>NZ_JBIQXQ010000010.1:0-574 GCF_058231045.1 Sediminibacterium sp. FW305-C-269
TAAATGGTCTTAGCGGCCTGACTACGAGCGGAACTGTATCTGCTGGAACAGTAAGTACAACTACTCTTACTGGTCTGAATGATCTGACAGCAAGTGGTACAGTAACTGCCGGAACGGTAAGTTCGACCAATGCAACGATCACGAATCTGAGTGGCTTGAGTGGTCTGACTACTAGCGGAACCGTATCTGCTGGGACAGTAAGTACTACAACAATAAATGGTCTGAATGATCTGACAGCGAGTGGTACAGTAACAGCCGGAACTCTGAGTACATCAACTGCGAATATTGCTACCTTAAATGGCTTGAGTGGCTTGACTACTATTGGAACAGTATCTGCTGGAGCAGTAAGTACTACAACAATCAATGGCGTAAATGACCTGACTGTATCCGGCACAGTAACTGCCGGAACGGTAAGTTCAACCAATGCGACGATCACGAACCTAAGCGGCTTGAACGGTTTGACTACCAGCGGCACAGTAACTGCCGGAACAGTAAGTTCGACCAATGCAACAATCACGAACCTGAGCGGCTTGAGTGGCCTGACCACCAGTGGCACAGTAACAGCTGGAACTCT
>NZ_JBIQXQ010000001.1:0-253153 GCF_058231045.1 Sediminibacterium sp. FW305-C-269
TAAAGCTGTTATTGTCACTTGATGACTGCCACTGAATCGTACCCGTATAGCCCGTCAATGTTAAGGTGTTAGAGTTCGAACCGGAACATACTGTCACTCCACCACCGCTGATCGTTCCAGCAACGCTGACCGCTGTAACGGTGATAGCTGTACTCGAGCTAACCGCTGAAGTACATACGCCACTGGTAACTACTGCCCGGTAGTAGGTTGTCGAAGTCAGATTTGTTGCTGCATAAGTTGCACCCGTCTGACCTACGATATTATTAAAGCTGTTATTGTCGCTTGACGATTGCCACTGGATCGCACCCGTATAACCAGTCAAGGTCAAGCTAGTATTGTTCGAGCCGGAACATACCGTTATACCACCGCCACTGATCGTTCCTGCAACGCTAAGCGCCGTAACTGTAATAGCCGTACTCGAGCTAACCGCTGAAGTACATACACCGCTGGTAACTACTACTCGGTAATACGTAGTAGCAGTCAGGTTCGTCGCTGTATAGCTTGCACCGGTTTCGCCTACAATATTATTGAAACTGTTATTGTCACTTTACGACTGCCACTGGATCGTACCCGTATAACCAGTCAAGGTCAAGTTAGTATTGTTCGAACCGGAACATACTGTTATACCACCACCACTAATCGTACCCGCAACACTAACCGCTGTAACGGTGATAGCCGTACTTGAGCTAATCGCAGAGGTACATACACCACTGGTTACTACTGCGCGATAATAAGTGGTAGCTGTTAAATTAGCAGCCGTATAGCTTGCTCCTGTCTGACCCGCTATATCACTGAAGCTATTATTATCACTTGAAGATTGCCACTGGATCGTACCCGTATAACCGGTCAGATTCAATGTGGTACTGTTCGAACCCGAACATACCGTTACTCCACCGCCACTGATCGTTCCAGCAACACTGACCGCTGTAACGGTAATGGCTGTACTTGAGCTGACTGCTGACGTACATACACCGCTGGTCACCACTGCACGGTAATAAGTCGTAGCAGTTAAGTTCGTTGCCGTATAACTTGCACCTATCTGGCCAGCAATATTATTGAAGCTATTATTATCGGTAGATGACTGCCACTGAATCGTACCGGTATATCCAGTCAAGGTCAAGGTAGTACTATTCGAACCGGAGCATACCGTCACACCACCGCCGCTGATCGTACCCGCAACGCTGGCTGCCGTAACCGTAATCGTACTGGAAGCTGCCGTATTTCCCTGGCAGGTCTCTGTATAGTTTACCGTAACCGTTTTACTCCCGGCCGTCAGCCATTTGATGGTGACCGTATTGCTACCGGTACCGGTACCTCCTGCACTGATGCTATAATCCGTATTCAATACGCCGGGCACCGTCCATATATAATTCGTCTTTCCCGATTGGGTGGTATAGGTCACATCCGAATTCACACAAACCGATCCCGATACCGTTGGCGAGAAAGTGGGGGTAGGTGGCACACAGCTGTTCACCGTTAAAGTTGCGGCATCCGTCGTTAACGTATTACAACTGTTGGATATCGTGGCCCTGAACTTATAGGTGGTCTGCGAAAATGTAGCAGCAGGAATGATCAGGGTAGAAGAATTTACACCCGAATACGTTGTATAATCTGTGATATCTGTATAACTCAATCCGCCATTGACACTGATTTGCCACTGGTAATCCGCTGTAGGACTATTCGCGATAGCTGTTGTGAACGAAGCCGTGGCACCTGAATTCACCGTAATATCTGTCGGCTGCGTAGCAATGTTGGGGGTAGCTTCCTCTATCAGGATCGCCGCCTCACTGGTAGTGGAACAGGCAGCACCACTGGTCACCGTATACCGGTAATAATTTCCTCCCAGTCCTGTGGTATTGGAGATGGACAAAGACGCAGTAGTTACTCCACTGTACACTCCCGTATTGGTAAGATCGGACCATGTGCCGCCACTGTTGGCAGATACCTGCCACTGATAAGTGGGACTCGAAGCATTACTGGTTGCCGTAATGGTTCTGGCAGCGCCTCCGCAGACAGCTGTTGGAGAACTGATGGCTGCCGTGGGTTTACTGTTGATAGTGACCGTGATGCCGGACGAGGCACTACCCTGGCAACCGCTTGCATTGGTGGCGTAGAGATAATAGGTACCTGACTGACTGACTGCCGTAGGTATCGCCACCAGGTTGGCGGCAACAGGGTTATTAGTCGAATACCAGCTATAGGTATTGGCGCCGGATGTATTGTTGTAGGCTGTCAGGTCTACCGTACCGGGCGCACAGGCAGCAGCCGTGGTACCTGAAACCGAAGCATTGGTAGGCGTATTGATGGTAACTGTTACAGCCGAAGAAGCTGTTCCGTAACAACTTCCGGTAGTAGCATAGGCATACAGGTAATAAGTACCGCTACCCACCGCCGTTGGTGTTGACACCAGGTTACCTGCCGACGGACCAGTCGATGCCGTATGCCATTCCAGGCTTACCCCATTCGCAGCCACTGGCTGAAGTGCCGTAAGATCGGCCGTTGCCGGGGCACAATAGCTCAATGAAGTTGCCGCAACTACCGGCGCGGTAATATCTGTTACAGAAAGGGTCAGTGTAGCATAACCGTTGCTGTAACAGCTTCCTGATTTGGCGAATACATAATACGTACGCGCTGTTGACACAGCGGTAGGACTAGCCACCAGGTATGCCGCATTCACTTCAGGTGCCGTATACCATTCCGTAGTACCACCTGAAGTGACGAGGGCAGTAAGATCAGTGCTGGTTCCGCTGCAGATCGTTTTAGTAGCAGTGCTTACGGTTGGTGTAGACGGGTTAGCTGTAACCGTGATGGTAGTAGTGGCGGTGCCCGTACATCCATTACCATCTGTTCCGGTTACCGTATAGGTACGTGTACTGGTGGCTGTGGCTATCACCACAGCGCCCGTGGTAGCAGACAATTCCGTAGCTGGACTCCAACTGTAGCTGACAGCACCCGATGCGGTCAAACTCACGGCAGTTCCGGCACATTGCGATGAGCCGGGCGTAACAGAAACCGAAGGTGTGCTGTTTACCGTGATCTTGAAACTGGCACTGGTAGAGCTGCAGCCACCACTGGTCACGATCCTCCGGTACCAGTAGGTCTGTGTTTGTGAAGAAGTGGTATAGTTGGTAGCGTTAGCGCCAACAATATCCGAAAAGCTGGTACCGTTGGTGGAGGACTGCCATTGATACGTATAAGTGCCATTTCCTCCCGAAGGGGTGGTGCCATTCAATACGGTAGCAGCTGCCGTGGTACAATAAGAAGTCACATCATTGCTGATCTGGTTACTGGCCAGTGGGGCATATACTTCCACGGTATTACTGGTGGTGGCAGAACAGCTTCCTTCTGTGGAGACCCTTTGATAGTAGGTCTTCACAGGCACCGTAGTGTTGGGCAAAGTATAATTCTGACTCACCGCACCCAGTATGTTCGAAAAAGAACTGTTATCCGTTGATTTCTGCCACTGATAGGTACCGCTGGTAGCAGAACCATTGATGGTCAGGTTGCTGACACCGTCGGTGCAACTGGTGGTCGGCGTCAAGGTATTGCTTGCCGCTGCTGATGCAATGTTGATCTGTAAAGGGCCGGCAGTGTATGAGCAACCGCCACCTCCACTTGTAGATAATGCGGCTTTAAAGAAATTATTGGTACCGCTGTTAAGATTACCCGTAGTATAGACAGAGCTGGTGGCCCCGGATATATTCGTATAAGTACCCGTTAAAGTAGGCGCCGATTGCCATTGGATGTTTACAGTTGAATTCAAGCCTCCGATAGACAATACAGCAGGTTCACCACTGCAGACAGTGGTTTTGATTGCAGTGGGCGTGGGTGCCGTACCGCTACCTTTGATATCATAGAGAAGAATATCGTAATTATAGGTACAGTTGGCATCCGCGATCGCCAAACGCAGATAACGCGGACCGCCATATCCTCCATTGGAATAGTTGCTGACCGCCAATGTATTCGACAATCCGGAAGCTGCTACTGTAAAGGTTACGGCCGAACCGCCCGAACCCACAGTTGTGGCGCCCGTACTCAAATTGGTATAAGGCCCCCCCTGCGCACTCGCATATTGCCAGGTGGCAGAACTGACAGATCCCGTTAATACGATCGGCAGTGTGAATGATGTGGTGGAAGAAGAACAAAAAGAATAGGTAGAACCCACATTGTTGGCTGCATCCACAGGTGCTGCTGCGATCGTTACGGTTGTAGCAGCAGTGGCACTGCAACCACTCGCATCCGTACCCACCACATAATAGGTAGTGGTAGCAGCAGGCGTAGCCACTACTGATGAGCCTGTTGTAGCAGATAAACCGCTGGCCGGATACCAGGAATAACTGGTTCCGCCGGTTGCGGTCAATGTTTTACTGGTGCCTGCACAAATCGTAGCACTGGTTGTAACAGAAATGGCAGGTGTGGTAACGGTAACAGTTACCGTACCCACCGATTGACAACCGGTAGCATTTTTAGAGGTTACCGTATAGGTTGTGGTAGCAGAAGGAGACGCTACTACGGAAGCTCCTGTTGTAGCAGATAAACCCGTAGCCGGACTCCAGGAATAGGTATTACCGCCTGAAGCGGTCAACGTAGTGGAATTGCCGTTACAGATATTGGCCGAAGCAGGTGTAATCACTAAACTGGGACCAGACACAGTGGTCAACGTAACACTGGCTGTTGCCGCACATCCCGTAGCATCTACTCCGGTAACCACATAAGTATAACTGGGGTTGGTGCCAACGGTAACGGTTGGAGTAATACCCGAAGCCACTGCCACACCTGAGAGTGTCCATGAATAAGAAGCCAGTCCCGCCGGAGAAGCCGTTAATGTAGCCGTACCTCCCGCACAAACCGTTCCATCACCTGCTGTTGCACCCATAACTGGCAGTGCTTTTACCGTAACACTGAAAGGAATCACAGTTGAAGCACAACCCGATACACTGTTGCTTACCACCAGGTTAAAATCATACACACCTGCCGGCGTATTGGAAGGGATGCTGATTGTTAAGGGCGAGGCAGACAAACTTCCATTGGTGATCGTTGTAAAACCGGGCACTGCCCGCACCCCTGCGCTAAGGGTATATTTATCCGGGTTACCGGCAGCGGTGTAAGAAAGCTGGAAACTGCCACTTCCCACACAGGATATGGCATTGGTTGGTGTAACCGTAGGCGCCGCATATACAGTAGCCGAAACATTCCCCGATAGAGACGCATTACTGCAATACGCATCAGAAACCGAAGTGATGGCATAGGTAGTGGTGCCCGAGGGACTTACAGAAAAGTAAAATGGACTTGACGCAATATTATTGACCGTAGTAGTGGTAGTGCTGCCTCCCGAAGGCGTAGTGGTATAAGTAATGCTCCAGGGACCTGTACCAGTCAGGTTCACGCCCATACTTCGGGTTCCCGTTCCGCACAAAGCAGCAGCACCGGAAAATACTGCAGTAGGTTTGAGCTTGGCGATCAATACAGCAGCGTCACTGTTGGTATTGCCACAGGTACCATCACCCAAGGCAACTGCACGGTATGATTTGCCATCATAACTGGCAGGATTGCTGATGGTCAAGGTATTGGATGTGGCACCGCTGTAATCTCCGCCATTACTGATATTGGTCCAGGTGCCACTGTTATTCACCTGCCATTGAATGCCCGAAGCCCCGTCTGCGGCCACCGTAAAACTGGCATTGCCGGTTCCGCATACGCTCTGACTTGACGGCTGAGTGGTAATGGTGGGTGCACAGGAAATAACAGGTTCAGTAGCAGTTCCATTCGACTGCAGATCGAACGTACAACGGAATACAGGTTTGTTGGTTTGCGGATCTGCAAACTCAAGTGTGATCTTTCCGGCAGGTGGTAAGTTCTGTACGTAAAAAGAATAACTCACATAATAATTCTGCCCAACAATTTCCGGCGGTGGAGGCGGACCAAATTTAACTGCGCTCAAAGTTCCACTATTGCTGCCACTGGCTGTGACCCAGGTACGGGTGATCACCGGCAGATTGGTAATGGTGGTTGCCGAAGACCATTTAAAATTGATATTACCAGTTTTGGTGGCAGGATCGAACGGTACATTCTGGTAACTGGTTCCCACCACATTGGCGGCAACGGGATTGTTCTGGTTATAACCAGGAAAATTACCCGGCGAGCGGCTGGCCTGACCATTACCATTACTTCTTTTATCGATCATCGGGCAGGAAGCAACGTCCAACGCCTGTGCAAAAACGGACGTTACGGAACACAGTGATACAAAAACAACCAGGAGAGCGCGAAGAAAGGATCTGTCAATGCGCTGGGTAGTGATTGTTGGGGGTACAACGCTCATTCGCAGTATCGTTTTATCAAACAGGTATACAAAACGAAGTTTTGCGTCCTATTAAATATGGTAAATCAGTTAGTGAATAGTAAATCCCGTCAACAAACCGCTATTTTTCGTCAGTTAAACAAAAAATAGACAGCATGGGATATACAATAACAAATAAACGATATTTTGTAGTTTTAATACTACTTTAATGTAAATATTTAATCATTTTAATGATATTTTAAGTAGTATAAATACTACTATTTATAAAAAATTGAATTTTATATACCAGGAACTTCTTTTCTGTTGAACAAATGACCGATAAAGGGGATCAAAGAAGTTGACAATTGACAGAACAGCCCGGATAGGTCAATATCCGGGCTGTCAGAGTTGTAATTGAATCGGAGTTATTTCAACAGATTTTTTCCACGATACCAGGCAATGGTATCTGACAAGCCGCTTTCCAGGTTGTGGTCAGGCCGGTAACCCAGGTTTTCCAGTTCGGCACAGCTGGCGGCCCAGTTACTGGCCCTGAATTCCTTTAAACGTTCCCGGTTGAGCAAAGGAACCTTACCGCGCAGATTGCCTACGGCTTCGGATAATACGGCCGCAAATACAGCGATCCAGGTAGGTACGGTGACCGCAATGGCCGAAACACCCAACTGCTGTTTGATGATGCGGTTCATTTCTGCGGTGGTATAATTGGTGAGATCGGATACCAGTACGTTCTGGCGGGTACGCTCCGATTCCATGGACAGGAATATGGCTTTTACCAGGTCTGCCACATGCACAAAACTCAGCAACTGCTCCCGGCTTCCCACATAAAGCTCCAGTTTCTGCTGTACCGTTTGCAATACAAACAGGAAATCCTTATCACGCGGCCCATACACTGCAGTGGGATTGATCACCAGAAAAGGGAAATCGGTGGTCTGATACAACAAATCCTCTGCCTCACGCTTGCTGCGGCCATAGGCGGTGATGGGGTTGGGTACCGATCGTGCCGTAATAGGCTCACTGCCCACACCCGGTCCAAAGGAAGCCAGGCTGCTGATGAACACGAATTTTTCTTTCAGCAACTGTTGCTGCTGCAAAGTGTTCACCAGGCGTTGGGTGCTGGCAACATTCACTTCGTAAAATTCTGAAAGATGGAGTGATTTGGTGATGCCCGCCGCATGTATCACATAATCGAAGGCACCATATTTTTCTGCCGTTTGCTGCAACGCCTGTTGCATGGCCACGCTATCCATCAGGTCCAGTTCCAGGAAATGGATGGAGGGATCTGTCAGGTATTGACGACTACTGGATGCCCGGATACCGGCAAATACACGATAGCCTTTCCGGATAGCTTCTTCCACTAAAAAACTTCCGATAAAACCACTGGCACCGGTGATCAGGATATTCTTTTGCATCCGGCGAATTATAAGTGTTTGATAAAACAGCGCCGCCGCTTATGCTGAACGGCTTCAAAGTGCTCCCAGATAGACTGCACTTTGGTATTCATCTCCAGCTCCGGATTGGTTTCTGCATAACGGATCCCGTTCCTGATATACGCCTTGTTCACTTCATACATCAGCAATGCATTCACTCCTTTTCCCTGCATGTCTTTACGGATTGCTACCAGGTACAGATCTGCCAGGTCATTTTTCTTCAAGGCTTTGAGAATATGCACAAAACCAAAAGGAAGCAGGCTGCCCTTTGCTTTCTGTAACGCTGCCGATAACGATGGCATGGTAACACCAAATGCCACCAGTTTACCTTCCTTATCCAGGATCAGCGGAACAAAATCAGGGCGTATGAAAGAGAAATACTGTTTGGTATAATACTGGATCTGCTTTTCTGTTAAAGGAACCACGCCATACAGATCTGCATAAGCTTCATTGATCAGCTCAAAAATAGCCGGTGCATAGGGCAGGATGTCTTTAGCGCTCTTGGCCTTCAATATCCGTAAACCAAGACGTCGTTCTACCACGCTGGCCATTTTCTCCATCTTCTCAGGTATCACTTCCGGTACTTTTACCAGGTACTCTATCCAGTCGGCATCTTTGGAATAACCCAGTTGTTCCATGAACTGCGGGTAATATGGATGGTTGTAGATGGTGGCAAGGGTTCCCAGTTTATCAAAGCCTTCCACCAGCATGCCTTCATGGTCCAGGTCGGTGAAACCCATGGGACCATGTACAGCTGTCATGCCTTTTTCCTTTGCCCATTTTTCTACTTCGCCGATGAGACTGGCTGCTATTTCAGGATCATTCTCAAAATCCACCCAGCCGAAACGCATGTATCGTTTGTCCCATTTTTCGATGAATGCATGGTTGATGATGGCAGCGATCCTTCCTACCGGTTTCCCGTTCCTGTAAGCCAGCCAGTAGCGGGCTTCACAATAATCGAATGCAGGATTCTTATCCTTGCGCAATGTAGCTTTCTCATCGAAGTGGAGCGGGGGTACAAAACAGGGATTCCCCCTGTACAGACTAAGGGGGAATCGTATAAAATCGTCAAGCTCTTTTTTAGTGGTAACCTCTTTTACAGTGATGCTCATGGGCATGATTTAGGCATGATCAGGAATGTGTATGGCCAGCCTCACTCCATAGGATCATGAATGTTTCATTTCAAGCACATGGAGCTCGTTGGCTACTTTTTCGATCTTACCCAGCGCCTCGTTCAGCTGTTCACGTGTGTGTGTGGCCATGATCGATAAACGGATCAGGGAAGCATCACTTTTCACAGCCGGCGATACTACCGGGTTTACAAATATACCTTCTTCGTACAAACGCTGGTTAAAGCGGAAAGTAAGTTCATTATCGCGGATATACACCGGTATGATCGGTGTTTTGGATGTGTTGATATCAAAACCCAACTCCTGCAGGGAGCTGGCCATATAGTTGGTATTCTCCCACAAAGCATCCAGTCTTTCAGGTTCATTCTGAATGATCTCCAGGGCGGCCATGGCAGCTGCCACAGCAGACGGCGGTACACTGGCGCTGAAGATCATCGGACGTGCATTGTGTTTCAGGTAGTTGATCATTTCTTTGGTAGTAGCAATAAAACCACCTACAGATGCCAATGACTTACTGAAAGTTCCCATGATCAGGTCTGATTCTTCGGTGAGGCCGAAATGATTGGAAGTACCCTTTCCCTTGTCGCCGATCACACCCAATGCATGGGCATCATCCACCATCACCAATGCATGGTACTGGTTGGCCAGACGGGTAATTTCAGGAAGGTTACAGATATCTCCTTCCATGCTGAAGATACCATCCACCACGATCATTTTCACCGTATCGGTAGGCACTTTGCTCAATACCCGCTCCAGGTCGTTCATATCATTGTGTGCGAACTTCAATACTTTGGAGAATGACAAGCGGCTGCCTTCAATAATAGATGCATGGTCCAGCTCATCCAGGATGATCACCCCTGTTCTTCCTGTAAAAGTAGCCACAGTACCCAAATTGGCCTGGAAACCGGTGGTAAACATCAATGCGGCTTCTTTGCCCACATGGTCGGCCAGTTTCTCTTCCAGCTCAATATGCAGTTTGGAGGTACCATTTAAAAAACGTGAACCCGAGCAGCAGCTTCCATACTGCTGGATCGCTTTTTTAGCGGCTTCGGTAACTTTCGGGTGATTGGTTAACCCCATGTAACTATTCGAACCAAACATCAGGATCCTCCTGCCGTCGATCTTTACCTCTGTATCATGGTTCTCTTCAATGGGCCTGAAATAAGGATACATACCTGCTTTCTTCAACTGATCGGGGAGTGTAAAAGCCTGTAACTTTTCCTGTAAACTTTTTTGTATCATAGTTCAATATCTGGGGGTGATAATTTAATCCGGTTATCCTGTACAGGTAGTGCCGGGTTACCAATTTGTTAACTAAACGGGGCGTTGCTGCCTGACTTGACCCATTTTCAGTACCTGCGTTTTGAAAAGGTCGATGTAATAACTACATCGCCAGATCGTACAGGATTGCAAGATAAAGAGAAAACGCTGTACCAAGCCCATTGAAAACCATCCGGATGAACTGAATGACGGTCTACGCAGTCCCTTTCGGGCCGGTCGGTTTTTCTCCATAAAGTAGATTTATGCCGCAAATATAATAATAAAGGATAGTTTTGCCTTTATTTATTTGCTCTAAACTGCCATTTAGGCACTCTCAATGATACTCAATTATGCTTCAGCTTACTAAAATCTTCCATTTTGAAATGGCACATGCCATTTTTGGATACGAAGGCCCCTGTAAACATATTCATGGTCATTCCTATGAATTGCATATAGGGATTACCGGACTGAATGATGGTTCCGACTATATTCCCCAACCCGGCTTCGAAGTGGACTTTAAGGATATCAAACACCTGGTAGCGACGGAAGTGATCAGTTATTTTGATCATAAGCTGGTATTGTCACGTGATTTTCTGGCAGCCCATCCGGCGCTTGTCACCCAGGACAACCTGGTTACCTGGGAAGTGGAGCCTTCTGCGGAGAACCTGTTGATATTTATTGCAAAAAAAATTAAAAACAGGGTGCCTGCCAACGCCCGGTTATCGTACATGAAATTGTATGAGACCAGCAATTCCTATGCAGAATGGATAAATCAGGATAATTTTATACCGGCCATTCCACGCTGAGAAAATGCACTAAACCATTCACATGTTTTCAAAAGCTACCGAATACGCCCTCAGGGCTACCATATTCATTGCGCAGAAAGGATCCGAAGTGGCCAAACTGGGCATCGATGAGATCGCGCAGGCGATCGACTCGCCCAAATCCTTCACCGCCAAGATCCTGCAACTGCTGAGTCGCGACAACCATATCGTAAGTTCGGTGCGTGGCCCTAATGGCGGATTTTATCTGACAGAAAAAGCCAAACAATTACCCATAAGGATGATCCTGCAGGCCATGGGTGAAGAAGAAAGGCTGGAAAAATGTGTCATGGGATTGAAACAGTGTTCCGAAACACAGCCCTGCCCCATGCACCTGCAATTCAAACCAATACGTAAACAGTTGAAAGACCTGTTTGAGAGTAAGTCCATACAGGAATTTGCCGCTGAAATCAAAGATGGTGTCATCTTTATCAACAACAACCCGCGTTAAGCGATCTTGCTTTCCTCAACCAGTGGCAGGGTAAAAATGGCTTTGGTACCCACATTGATCTCGCTCTCCAGCTTTATGGAACCATTGTGCAGCTCCATGAACTGTTTGGCTACAACCAGTCCCAGGCCAGAACCGCGATAGCTGATGGTATTGCTGGCGCGGTAAAACGATTTGAATACTTTCTCCAGTTCATCTGCAGGGATACCGATGCCGTAATCCTGTATACAGATCTCCAGGTTATCTTCCGTATAACGGATGTACAGTTCCGGATCTTTTGACCCTTCCGAATAATTGAAAGCATTTGAAATCAGGTTGGTCAGTACATGCGTAAACAACAGTTCATCAATCACTACTTTTCGTTGCGAGGGTGTTTCATGTATGTGGATCATACGCCCATCCGCCCGGTTCGAGAAGTACGTGTTCACCACCGAATGGATCAGCGGCGAAATAGAAACAACGGTTTGGTTAAACTTGATCTGGCGCGCATCATACCTGCCTACCAGCAAGATATTGTTCATCAGCTCGGTCATACGGCTGATCTCGTTCTTGATCTGTTCGGTAGACTTGGCGATCCTGTACAGCAGGCTGCCTTCCAGGCTTTTTACCATGATCTCTATGAGTTCAATATTGGTAAAGATCACGGTTAACGGTGTTCTGAACTGGTGTGAAGCAACCGATACAAAACTGGCTTTCAGTTCTGCCAGTTCCTTTTCTTTTTCTTCTGCCAGTTTTTTATCGTGTATATCAATGATACTACCGGAGATAAAATATTCTTCGTCCTGCGGAATACCATTCTCTTTCATGATCACATGTACCCATCGCCACTGGCCATTCTTCTGCTGCAAACGAGCTTCAAATGAAATGGAGACCTGTTTACCCGATTTCAGGGTTACCAGGTTCTCCCGGACTTCTGCCGCATCTTCGGGTACAAAAAAGGATTCGATGGACCGCGACAGGGATTCAGCAGGAAGATAGCCCGAAATATCTTCCCAGTAAAGATTGAGGAAGGTGAGCGTATTATTGCTATTGAGCCTGAATACCACTTCACCCAGGCTGTTCAGCAGTTTATTGAAATCGTTACGTTGCATTTCGAGGGTTTCCTGCTGGTGTTTCAGCTCGGTGATATTGAGATGCGAGCCCACCATATAAACCGGTTTACCTTCGGCATTCCATTTGGCGACCCCGGAGCCCCTGATCCATACATAGTACCCCTTCTTATGCAATAGTCTGAATTCCGTAGTATAGGTTGCTGTTTCCTTGTTCAGATAAGCCTGCAATGTGGGCTCTACCACACCATAATCATCCGGATGCATCAGGTTCTTCCAGTTCTCATACGTATGTTCGAATTCATGGTGTGTATACCCGATCATCTCCATGAAGATAGCGGAGAAAGAAAGCCTGTTGTTCTCAATATCCCATTCCCACAATCCCTGCTGCGAAGCCTGTACCGACATATCAAACCTTTCTATCGATAAAGCATGTTCGGCTTCCGCCCTTTCCCTGCCCAAACGGAGTCCTATATTATGTGCTACCGCTTTTAACGCGTTTACCTCTGTTAGTTCCCATTTTCTTTCATCGGTACAATTGTCGTAGCCCATCCATCCCCAGAAGTCATCTTTCTGGAAAATGGGCACAAAAAGGTAGGTAAAAATGCCCTGGCTTTCCATCACCTCCTTGAAAAACTGGTCCTCCGATTCCCTTACCAGACCGTAAATGGTTTTACCGGTCGACAGTCCATCATATAAACCCGGAAACATATCATAACTCACATTACTCAATACAGGGTTTCCCAACTGTACTTCCACACCTTCTTTACACCATTCTTGTGTATAGAACAGACGAAGATCACCGTCCACCAGGTTATTGGTAAAAATATAACATCGGTCAACACCGGTAGAAGAGCCCAGAGTAGCTACTACAGTTTGTAGCGAATTGTGCAGATCATCCGTTTCCAATAAAGCACTATTTGCTTTGGATATGCCGGAGAGAAGGTTTTCCATAATGATAGAATAGGGCAAATAAACAATACCGCCTGCAAAGGTATTCACAGATATTACTTAAAAATATAA
The DNA here is from genome assembly GCF_058231045.1 of Sediminibacterium sp. FW305-C-269. Lineage (NCBI taxonomy): Bacteria > Pseudomonadati > Bacteroidota > Chitinophagia > Chitinophagales > Chitinophagaceae > Sediminibacterium > Sediminibacterium sp. FW305-C-269. The sequence goes on from NZ_JBIQXQ010000001.1 coordinate 13,454, forward strand.
GATAATCGTCGAATTACATAGGAGAATAATCTAGCTCCAAAAACTAAATAATTGATTATCAGTAAGAATAAGCTGGCCAGGTATATCAGCCGATCAGGTAGGTCAGACCGTCCGTAACGGTCTCGCAAAGGTCTTTGATCTTTTTCTGCTGGCAGAGCAGTTTAAACTGGTCGCGGATGGTTTTGTAATCGGCATGTATGGGACAGGGATGTGTAGCAGAGCACTTGCTCAGGCCAAGGCCGCATTGTTCGAATACTTCCTTACCATCAATGGCATCAATCACCGAAAGAATGGGCTGGTTCATTTGCCTGGCAGTAATAAAAAAACCACCGGTAGGTCCTTTGGCACTGTTGATCACTTCTTCCTTCACCAGCACCTGCAATAGCTTACCTACGGTATGTTCGCTGGCATCAATGTATTCTGCGATCTCTTTGATACCCGCTTTTTCATCCGAGCTGAACCTGGAAGCCAGGTATATAACGGCTTTAATGGCCGTTTTACAGGTTAGACTAAGCATTTATCTTTCATTTAAAAATTCACGCCCTTCCTCCGAGATCCTTTCATGGGTCCAGGGTGGGTCAAAACTAAGGGTCACCGTAATATCTTCTCCCGGAAATGTTTCCTGCAAAGCGGTACGGGCTGCATCGGTGATGGATTCTCCCATAGGACAGAACTGCGTGGTCAGTGTCATGGTACAATAGACTTTCTTAGCCGCTTCATCAAAATCTATCTGGTAGATCAGTCCGAGATCCACCACGTTCAGTCCGATCTCCGGATCCACCACGTTCTGCAAAGCTGCCAATGCCACCGTGGCCCTAAGCGTATTGTTGGAGATCACGTTCATGTTGTAACAGGTTTATGCAGCAGCAGTTGTAACACGTTCCAGTTATACAGAACGGAACAGATGATGAGCAATACTGCCGCCAGCTGCAAAGTAAACACATGACCGGCAACAATACCGGCAGTGAATAAAACAAAACCCAGCAGGTAGGCAATACCCATCCATTGGAATAGCCCATTACTGAACAGGTCTTTCGGATTGGGCGTTTTGCCTTTGCCAGCGAGGTGATGATAGACTTTGTTCCAGACAATAAACGGTAAGGTCTTAAAAGTCATACCCAGGATAATGGCCGTGATCCATCCAAAAAAAATGATGAACCCATATGCAATGGCCAGCCTGGTCTGGGCTTTGTCCGTAACCAGCAGCACCGCCACGATCACCACCAAAAATACCACCGGCAATACCATCATGGCTACCGACAACAGCGACAGCCGCATCTGCTCATCCACTTTTTTACGGATACGTTGCCGGTAGGCTTTGTAACAGAAGTTACCGAATAACACAATACCCGATGCCACCAACAATACCGGCAGCAATAACAAAGACCTGTTACCGGAATACAGGAACACATACATGAACAATAATAATCCGCTATTGATACAACCATAGATCCACCAGAGTTGGCGATCGTTACCGTATTTTGAGATCAGGAACATGGGAATCAGCCTTGAACCCACACCGGTCACCAGCAACAGAAACCAACCCACGATGCCAAAATGCGCATGCAGCGCCAGGTAGTCGAGCGAGTTGCGCGACAGAATAGGCTGCGTAAAATTATGCAGCAGCAACAACCCTACCGTGGCCGTGGTCAATAACCACAATGCCGATGTAAAAATGAATACGGCGTGTACATTCTCTTTTTTGCTTTGCAGCATGCTCACTGCCAGGTTTACCAGGTACAACACGATGGCCAGTACCACCAGGCAACCACCCCATTGTGCAGGCCATCCCATATCGAATACATAAAAACCATAGGATAACAGGGGAATACCCAATGCCGCCAGCACAAAAGAAAGCAGTGCCAGCGTATCACTATACAGTTTTCCTTCAATCAGCACAGGCACCAGTTGGTGACTGGCTCCCAGGATGATCATGGTGCCCCAGCCCAATGCCATGATATGCACAATGGCCAAAGTATGCGGCAGGAAATAATGTTCGGTGATACTGTTGGCCGACAATAACAGGAGTACCGTTGCCACCAGGAAAGCGATGGCCGCATACAGGTAAAACGGCAGTACCACTTTGTGAGAAGTGGTGGCAGTGGCAGTATCTCCGGTAGTGGCAAACATATCAGTCTTTATAGATCAGCAGGTTCACATCCCCTTCAGCGATCTCTTTGATGCGATAGCTCAGCTTCCGCTCCTCCAGTTCGGGTAACAGGAAAACGGGGATGCGTTTATGATGTACGAACAGCGCTTTGTTGTCTGGCAGATCTTCCAATGCTTCCAGTATGGTATGCATGGGTAAAGGCATTTCCAGCGCACGCACGTCGATGCTGATCAGCCTGTCCTTGTAACGGTTCCATACTTCCTCCCAATCACCCGAAGCAGCTGGCGCTACCGGAGCTGTGAACAGGGCCGTATCCACCTTCCTGTAAAAATAGGCATGCACCAGTTCCGGACCAATGGTATCCACGAACGAAACAAAACCCTGTTTGCCCAGTAAATGCAACAGGGGCGTGGGTTCAAAACTGTTGATGATCCTGAGCACCTGGCCCGTTTCCAGCGAATTCACTTTACTGATGATCACATGCAGCGGATCCTTGCCGGTTTCGATCACCGGCCGCACATCCAGGTCAACCAGCTGATCGGCCGGCAGTTTTGCCAGGAAATCCGGCAATGGTTTTGCTGATGCAGCGGGCTCTTCGGCAACTGCGGCCACGGAAACATCCGCCTGAAATCCAAGCGGACGCAGCTTCGCAAAAAAATCATCGATGCTGCAGCCTCCTACTTTCGCCGCCATGGCAATACTGGTCCTGCCCGCCATCACTTTGCGGAGGATAGGGTTACGCAGTTTATTGAACTTGGCAGATAAACTGATGATCGCTTCCAACGCATCGGGATTGGCTTTCAGCAACTCTGCTATACGGGTATTGGCGTTGATGGTCATGGCTACATAAAATATTGGGTAAACAGATCCAGGTGTTTCTCTATATCCGCAAGTATGGCAGAAGCTTTCTCAGCGGTATCCGCCTGCTTGAGCGTTTTTACTTTTTCCATCAGCGGCTCCAGCCACTGGTGTAACGCATCGTGATCGGGCCCCTGCATGGTACATTCTTTTACCATTTTATTGAGCCCTTCCTGCAAAGCAGCCGCGGTCTGCAGGTAATTGACGGTCTTCGCTGTTTTGGCATCTGTGATCGTTCGCTGCAGTAAGGTCACGTTCACGCGGGTGGTCGAATCGGCCTGCCATTTGGCGCCGTTGTTCAAAGCCAGCCCTTCGGCATGTTCCGCATGTTGTTCCTGCGTGGTTGCCACGCTGTCTGCCGGAGCATTCTCTTTTCGGTCATTGACTGATCGACAGGCCAGCAGCATACCCGTCGATAACAATACCAGGAATACATATTTCATCATTGATGGATTTGGTGAAAAATTTTCAGAAAGATCATAACCAGAAACTATCCTTCCATTGTTCTTCTATCTCCTTGCTGTTATTCGATATCCTGTTTTCAATATCCTGCAACTCCGCTTCCGGAATATGTTGCTGCAGGTGATTGAACAAAGAACGTTCCTCAAAACGGATATGCTGTTCCAATGCATCCGCCAAACGGGTAAGCAGGGCGGTATCGGTTGGCTGTTGACCGATGTCTTTTACCAACCCATAAACGGCAGCATGTTCTTTTTCGGCCTGCACACGCAAAACGTCTGTTTCAGGCAAACGGGAAAACAGCAATTGTTCCTCATCGGAAAAATGTTTATTCAGATCCGCTTCAAAAAAGAACCGGACGTAACCGGCAATACGTTCCGGCGCAACAGCCTTCTGCAGACCCTGACGTATTTTCCATACCAGCAGCAAGCCGAAATGGTGGTCTTTGGAAAAAGACACCATGGCCTGGTGGCGTTTAATAGGATTTGGCATTGTAGTTAGTTTAAACGTTTTTCAATATCCAGTGCTTTCGGGAAAAGGATATTATTTTCCAGGTGTATGTGGAGGTGCAGGTCTTCTTCAAACTCGTCCAGCATGCGGAACAATAAACTATAACTCGCACAAGCATCTTCCGGTAAAGTGTAATCGTTCGAGAGTACCCTGATCTCCGCCAGGTTCTTACCCACGATCTCGTGCTCCATTTCCATCATATTGATCGGGTTCTGCACCGTACCAAAATGGGAAGCCTGTAACAGCTGTGTTCCATTGGTAGCGGCTACCAGTTCTTTTATGTATGGGAACAGCACTTTTTCTTCCTTCACCAGGTGCGCTGTCAGCTCCGCATAAATCTCTTCCACCAGCTGGTTGATGCGTAACAGCTCAGCGTGCCGTGATCCATGCACTTTCATTACCTTGTTCGCATACGCTTTGATATCAGGCAGGTTCTTCCGCACATAACTGTGGTGCGTATTAACAATATAATCCGCCAGAAAATCCAGGCTCCAATCACCATAAGGCAACGGCCGCGATGCGGGTAAAGCATCTGCCTGCTGTAACTCCTTCTCCACTTTGGTTACATCCAATCCTTTTTCGGCGCAGGCTTCTTTCACCGTTTTCTTTCCACCACAGCAAAAATCAAGTCCATACTTTTTAAATACCTGCGCTTTACGCAGATCCTTAGCGACAATCTCGCCCAGTGTTTCATCGTTCTCTCCGGTAACCCTTTTTGAGATCCTTACTTTCCACCACTCCGGTCCTTCTTCCAGGTATTCCCAGATAAAAATATTACCCCTTTCGCCCAGTAACTGGTAATACAGCGGTTTGGGATCGTGGTCATTGTGAATGGTCAGGCTCTCCCCTTCCGCCAACAGGTCAAAACGCGCAAAAATGGTGGGGTGTTTTTGTTTGGGTTCCAGTAAAGTTACATTCAGGATGTTCTCAGCTATGGTAGTCTGCATATAAAATTGTTTTAAATGATTTGATAGGTCAAAGGTAGTGAGCCCGATCCAATAAAAGTATTTATTTACTTTTATTATTTATTGAATTTACCCTTTGGTGACAATCGTCAGGGTCAAAGTTCTTAACACATTATAACAGAGGGACGTAGATAACAGACAAGAGATAAAATCAACAGGCATCATCTATGATCTCGATCAGTTTCTCATTCAATTCAGGGGTAATAGGTATCTGACAGGCCAAACGGATAGACGGATCCGTAATACCTGATCTGTTCAGCGTTGCCTGCTCGTTACGTGCAAGGTTAGTAAGTGGAGGTTCTTTACCAGATAATTTCACTACACAGGTGGCACAACGGCCCATGCCACCGCACTCACCGAAATTTTCAAGATAACAATGATTATTCAGCAACACCATCAGGTTGCGGTAACCATGGGTGCGGGTACGCACCAGTGTATCGTCACCGTCCTGACGGATAGTGAACTGTATGACTGTAGCATCATGGCTCATATCAGGCTTTTGTTTCCGGATGAACGATGGTAGTCGATCCTTCGCTCAAACAGTTCGGCCATGCGGGCAGCACGCCATTTGGCCTCTTCGTTCTTATCGCCTGAGAACAATTCGTCTGCCGTACTGGTAAACAATTGCAGCCATTGTTCAAAATGCTGGTGATCTACCGGCAGTTGCGCATGCGGCGGAAATGGTGCACCATCATATGTGTGTTCGTCCAGCAGCACTGTTTGCCAGAACCCATACATTTTCGCAAGATGGGCGGGCCATCGGTCCTGTATACGTTCCTCGAAGATGGGACCCAATAAGGCATCGTTCCTGACACGTTCATAAAACCGGTCTACCAGTAATTTTACATCATCCAGGGCGAGTATATCTTTCTTCATGGTTTCAGGCTTGTTTGGTCAGATAGGTGAACAGGTAAAATAAGGCCCAGCCGGCAAAACCAATGATCAGTATCCATACCCAGGAGGGAATGCTCTTGGGAGTCTCACTTCCTTCTATGAGAAAACGTTTCTGATCACCCTTGCCGTAGGCATTGATCATAATGGGAATGATACCATCTACCACGGCATTTTCGCGGATGCCTTCCACATCAATGGCGGGCCCGTTACGCACTTCAAAAGGTATCAGGCGGATACCTTCCTTTCCGGTGGGGTCTTTGCTCACAATACGCAACGTATGTTTGCCATCCACCAGTTTGCGTGTATCCATTTCAAAATTTACCGGTGGTATAAAAGTTGCCAGCGGTTGTGTTTCGTCATCAATGAAGACAACTACGCTACTTTTATCTTCCATAATAATCCTCTTTTAAGATCCATTGTTTGATATGTGCTGCAGAACGCTCTCCCGGGCGTATCAGCCAGGTTACCGACAAGACAAGTGTGACCAGCACAATCACTGCCGTTACCGAAATAATCAGATAATCCCAGTTACTCTGCGGACCGCTGCCATGGGTAATACCCTGCAGTATCTTGGGTTGCTGTTTTTCACAGACAGCACAGGCCATCACCGCGGAACGCAGGAACAGCAAACCGACCGCCAATACAAGTTTCTTTATCATACCGTTTTATTTAGGAGCTTTCTGTTTGACAAGGTCCATGAGTTTTTTCACATCTGCTTCGTTGACCTCTTTGGCACTGTTACCCCAGGAACTGCGTTCATGGTTGATGATGGCTGTAATTTCTGCTGCAGTCAGATTAGCATTGGTGCCTACCGCAGGCATCACGCCATATTCGGCACGGGCATCGTAGCCGTTCAGGATGATGTTGACATACAATTCCAGGTTATCGCCGGTAACAATCGGACTCCCCTTTAACGGAGGAAATGCACCCGGTAAGCCTTCGCCATTAGCCTGGTGGCAGCTTTGGCAATTGGCTGTATAGATAGCAGCACCATCCAGTGTTTTGGCAGCTGTGCCACTGGCTGTTTCCTGCTTTCGTTTATACAGGAATTCGGGAGCAGGAGAACCATCTGGCAGCGGGGTCTGTTTCAGCGACTGCAAATAAGCCACCAGTTGTAAAGCCTCCGGGTTTGCCACCAGTTTACCTTCCTTGCCGCCGAGCCATTCTTTGGGAACATTCACTACCACATCCCCTTTCGCCAATGTTTTCCTGAAGGTGAACATCCACGGGTATGCAGGCATGATGGATTCTTTTACCACAGCCCTGGGATTGAACAGGTGCACCAGGTTCCAGTCTATACTGGGTTGACGGTTGCCTACATCTGTAAGATCGGGACCGGTACGTTCGGTACCCATCAGGGTAGCCGTATTACGCCAGATATCGGTACGTGTAATGGCCGCATAATCCGCTGCGACACTGGGCCTGGATCCCCAGGCCTTATCCATATCCACATTGCGCACCTGCTGGGTATGACAGGCCACACAACCATTGGCGATGAATACCTGTTTGCCCTTGACGGCTTCTTCGCTCATCACCGCCGCGTTGGGTAGAGGTTTGTTAAACTGCTGGTTATTCAGGGCAGGCAGGATGGCCACCAGCAGGGTAAGTCCTGCAAAAAAGAAAAATGCCGTTCTGAATAGTTTTACATGATTATTGAAAAATTCCATAAACAGGATTCGATAAATGATTAATGAATAGTAGCCACCGTTTGCGCTTCCAGTTTTTGCAGTGCCAGCTCTTTGATATCAACAGTTTCGGGTTTGCTGATCATCTTATAGAAATTCCAGGCAAAGAAGATATGCGACAACCACATCAGGCTTCCGCCAATGGCCCGCCATAACCAGTAGGGCGCCATATGCACCACGGTTTCAATAAAGGGTTTGCCTTCTATCCACATCTGCCCGCGCAGGGTGCTGCCGATCATCAGTGGAATGGTATAAAACAAGAGTCCGATCAGCGCCAGCCAGAAATGGGCTCCTACCGTCACCTGAGGTGCTTCCCTTCCGGTCAGCCTGGGTAATACGGCATACATGCCAGCCCACAGGAAAAAACAGATGATGCCATACATGGTCAGGTGTGAATGGGCTACCGTGAAATCGGTGAAATGCCAGATCAGGTTGGTGGAACGGAAAGCTTCGGCCGTACCCTGCAAAGATCCCGTGCAATAAAAAATAATACCCACCAGGAAAAACGGAAGCGTATAACTGCCTGCCACTTTATGCCAGGCGCCTTTGAATGTCATAATGAAATTGGTAGTGCCCGCCACTACCGGTATCACCATGCCCATACTTCCTACAATGGCCACGGTTTGCAACCACCAGGGAATGGAACTGAATACAAAATGGTGTGTACCGATAAGCGTGTAAAAAAGGATCTGCGTCCAGAACGCCAGTATACCCAGGCTATAGGAATAGATGGGCTGGTTCAACTGTTGGGGTAACATATAGTACACGATGCCCAGCGTGAACAGCATGAACCACATGCCCACTCCCTGGTGCATATAATAGCCCTGTATGATGGTTTCGCCCAGACCATTCTGCCAGGTGGGTATATATGCCACTGCGGTAATGGTGAGTGCAAACATGATAGCTGAAACGATGTACCAGTTGGAAATGTAAATCTCTTTGGTCTTGCGCCTGGCAATGGTCTGCAGGAAATTGATCAACGTCAGTATCAGCCCCAGACCAAACAACAGCATTACCGGCCAGATATATTCCCGGTATTCGCCGCCGCCATTATTGATGCCAGCCATCAGGCATACCGTACCCAATACCACGGCCGCATTGATGAGCCAGAGTGCATACCATCCTTTTTTAATACTGGCCAGCGGAGTATTGCTGACCATGGGAACGATATAATATCCCAGTCCCAACATGCCCAATGATGCCCAGCCCCAGAATACAGCATTGGTATGCACGGGACGTAACCTGCCAAAACTTAGCCAGCTTAGATGATCTGCATCGGGTGATACGAATTTGATACCGAGGTATTCGCCGATGGTGGTGCCGAACAGCAGCCAGAAAGCAGCACAGCCCATATACCACAGGATCAGCCTGGACAGCTGCGGATCGATATTGGGACGTTTGAGCGCTTTCTTCTTCGGCGACACAAAGGGCAAGAAGGTACGTGTGTTTACATTACTGATCAGGCCTTTGTTGTCTGCGGGTATCTGTTGGCCCGATAATTCAGTATGGGTCAGGTGGTAGTCGAGGGCTTCTTTTCTTTTGGCCAGTTCCTGCAGGGCCTGTTCATCGGTCAGTGTAGCCAGATATGCGGCCAGTTGTTCAGCTTCATCCAGTTCTTCGCGGTTACGCTGCCTGCGCAACATAGCCGAAAGTTTCACGATCATGATCCCTATCGCCGCCAGGATCGGCACCAGGATAAGGGTGATGGTGATGATGATGCCGGTTTCACTGAACAGGTCTTTTTTGGTAACCGTTACCTGGGCCAGCAAAGGATTGCTATGCAAAGTTCCCAGGAGCAAAATCGCCAGGCAGGTGAGCAGTTTCCGGCCACCCGTTCTTTTTTGCTGAGCGATGTGTAATAATTGCCGGATCTGCCGGCTGTTGAAATTGGTCAGGTAATCCTTCAGTTGCTGCTTTTGCGAACCGGCGGTCCGACTCCTGCGTTTTTCAACCAGGTTGCTCACGGAGACGGACAAGAAAAATGCCGCCAGTAATACCGCAACCAGTACTGCCAGCAATACGAACAATAATGTAGTTCCCGGTTTTTCAACACCCCCTGCCTGCTGCGCATTCGTCCACAACGGAAAGAAACAGGCAGCTATCAGCATAGCTTTGATACGGGTATACATCCCTCTTTTCAGCATATAAAATAATTTAAGACCTTTTACTCTTTTACTGATTCAAAAAAATTATCTTCTTAAATAACGTTCTCCCAGTTCTAATGCGGTATTGTAATCGCCCAGGGTGGCATTCTGCATCATGGTTTTGATCCTGGCACGCACTTCCACAAATTGATCGTGTATGGGACAGGGTTTTTTGGCCGAGCAGCTCCGCAAACCCAATCCACAACCTGTGAATAGTTTGTCGCCATCGATGGCATTGACAATGTCGGCCAGGCTCTGTCGCAAACCATTGGCATCCAGATAAAACCCCCCATTGGGTCCCTTGGCGGATGAAACCAGGCCCTTGCGGCCCAGGTCCTGCAATATCTTGGCGATAAAAGGCTCAGGCGAGTCGATCGATCTGGCGATCTCCTTAACCCCTACCCTGACTCCGGTCTTTGACTTCTGTGCCACAAACAGTAAAGCCCTGATCGCATTTTCGCAGGTCTTTGATACCATACGCAGTTTTCTTGAACGCAAAACTAAGAAAGATTGGCTAGTAAAATACTTTTTTCTCTTTTATTTTATGAATGGCATGCCCGCAGATCATCCAGCTCCGTTTGTTGATGCATATCATTCTTTAGGATTGCAGAAATGGGTAGTTTTCAAAAAAACTCCCTGAGCAGATTGTCCGATTAAATAGCTATTGTTACCGGTGTGGCTTCGGAACCGGGCAAAAACAAAACCAGTTTGCGCTATGGCACCGAACTGGTGGCCGATAGTGGATGGGCCGCTTATTAACCCATACCCGCTGGCGTTAAAATCTGCTCAAACAGGAGTATATTGCTGTAAACATTGAGGGCTCCTATTTCACTAACCAAAGATCACTTCGTTCACTATGGGAAGGATATACAGAAGTCTGTTTTACCTGGTTACTTTATTTTGGACAACAACATTCATGCCGCTGTCTGCGCAGGAGATAGCATATCCCATACCACCGCATAATCCGAACCAGCTGTTCTACCTGCAGCGTCCGCCCAATACCAATACCCTGATCTATGAACTGAACCTGGACAATGGCGTGCTCAACAAAAAGCACCCCATACATGTGTACTGGATCAGTTATGCCAAAAAAGGACAGATCGAAGAACTTACCGACATACAGCGCAAATACGCTTACGGCATCAAAACCACCGCGATCGATGAGAACAGTTATGAATGTTACCTGACTGCTTACAAAAAACTGAAACTCTACCTGAAAGAAGGCGAGGATAAGCGGTACCATATCTACACCACCGTTAACAACAAACAAATCATGGTTAGCCGCATCTTCATTTCGGTAAATGGTGGCACACTGTTCAAGCCCAATATTGAATATGTGGAGTTAACAGGTACTGACCTGACCACCGGTTTGGTAGTGGAAGAGAAAATTTCTTTGTAAACCACTGCCCCGGTAAGTCGGTCCCGGATCATGATTCCCAACCAGCAGTGTGAGCATTGCCAATAGCTGGCCATCTTTTATTCCTTCTTATGCTACCGGGGTAATGCAACAGAACACCCTCCCGGGTGAGCTCTGCAGAGATAGAAAAATACCTACTTATCAGTATAGTTCCGGCCAGGCAAATCCCTCATCTTGCAAGCCTATTAAAACAATCCCTATGAAATTTTTTAGGTCCGGTATCCATCGCATATTGGCATTAGGTCTGATATGCCTGGTGAGTTTTTCCAACATACAATGTAAAAAAGTAGCAGAGCTGATTAATAAGGCCCTGAACTTCGAAGGTGTATTTGAAACCAATGATGGATGGGAAGTAACACTTGATGAGTCCAGCAGCTCAGGCTTTTTCTCAAAAGCCGGGATACCTCATTTGGGAATCCTGGTAGGTTATTATATTTTCACAGGCATGACCAGAACAGGTGATGATACCTGGACCGGCAGTGTAAGAGGAAATAACGGTTTTGGTTCTTTCACTACAGGAACCGTTCAGATCATCGGTAATGTGGTTACGGTAAAACCTTCCGGCGGATCACTCTATGGACTGGTCCGGAGCAGTGGCAGTAGTTCAGGTGGCGGCAGCGGCAGTGGAGGCAGTGGAGGCAGTGGCGGTAGCGGTGGCTCCGGTGGAAGCAGTGGCGGCAGCGGAGGCAGTTCAGGAGGTACTACTCAAACACTGCTAAACGAATTGGTCACAGGCAAAAGGCTGGACAAAAAAATGTATTCTTTTACCGTACCCGCCGGGGCTAAAAGCCTGACGGTAAAACTTACGGAAGATGGCGGACAGGCCGACTACAATCTGGCAGATATGTTTGTCCGGTATGGCAGCCAGCCAACGGTGAGCGTCAGCCCCCGTTACACCTGGACTGCAGATTGTGGCAGTGTCAACTCCAACAGAGAGGATGAGATCTGTACATTCCAAAGTCCACGCTCAGGAACCTGGTATGTTATGGCCTATGGATATAACAGTGTCTTCGCTTCTAAACTGATTGTAACCATTACAAAATAAATGGCAGCTACCGGGTCAGATCCACACAATTCTATGAGATCAGCAAATTCCTGACCATACCGTATTCTTTTCTCCGCAGACCACTCCCCGAGGGGGGTGCTCTGCGGGGAGCAGAATATGAGAGCCAGGCCAGCACACAGATTAGGCAGGAAGGTTCTTGACACTCCTGCAATTAGTCGGTCAATCAATTTTCAATGGCCCGCCTACCACTTTCATGCCGTGGTCAGCAAACACTTTGTTGATTTCTTCTTTGGATGGCAGCGATGCCCACTGATCGGTAGTTGCAAAGAAGGCTTCCATTTTTCCTGCCGGCATATAAGAAACGAGGGTCTTTGCTGTTTCGGTAAGCTGTATAAACGCATGGGGTATGTTGCGCGGAAGAAAAATAGTTTCGCCGGCTTTTACCGTAAACCTGTCTTCACCAGATTGAAACAAATATTCTCCCTCTGTAACAAAAAACCATTCATCCTGGTCTATATGAATATGCAGGGGTGGACCTCCATTCGGAGTTTGCCCGCTTTGTTCAAATACGGCTAGTTCCTGGTTGGTATCAGTTCCGGATATTTTTATGTCAAGTGTATTAGAAGTCACTCCTTTCATTCTGAAACGTTTACCAAACCTTGACGCACCCGACTTTACCTGAAATGGTTTTTCTGTTCTCATAGGATATACTGTTTTATATTTTGCAAATGCCATGAAAGGAACTGTGGCAATGGTGGTCAATATGAATTTTCTTCGACGCATGGTAATTACAACCCGATTGCTGAAGAGTTCATCCACGACTGGGCAATAAAACTAAAAGTAGCAGAAGTTCCGGATGCCTGGCTTACCTGCTGCGTGGTCACTATAAAGCCGGTTTGTTGAAGTTAAATTAGTAAACCTCTGGCGGAATTCCTATTGTTTATGCGCTATCGGATTTCCCTGTGGATGCCAAATAGTAAAATTAGGTCTTGCGGGTTTTACACCAACCACCAGTAACTGGTATCTGCTGCTGTCATGAGATATTTGCAGAGAGGGTATTCTCCGCAGGTGTCCCCAAAAGAGAAACGCTGCGGGAATCATTTCGTTGTTGATTGCAAAAGACATGCTCAATAGCCGGAAAGTTATCGAAGAACCTCCCGGTATCCGTATTTCCGCCTGCAGTTGTTTGATTTAATTCAGATCTAAGGCATACCTGTAATTCACTCCATCCAGCGCAACTTCTGCATAAGCAAGATCCTGCAGAAATTTCTCCCGATCAGCTGCCGGAATGGAATCAAGCGCTTTATAGTAATGGATTCCCTCTTTGATATTCTGGTAAAACCCCGCATAGAACTTTTTCTTTTTAGGGGTTAGCTCTTCCTGTTTTTCATTACTCAGCTCGTTCTGTAAATAATCGATATACAGATTCAGCTCAGACACAAACATATGACTCCTGGTGGCGTTCATCAGTACATCGGTTCTGCCGTAAATATGATTCACCATGGTTTGCAGCGATACAACTTTGGAAAAATTTACAATATTCGGACCAGGACAGATCGTAACCGTCTCCAGGTTTTTGACAAAAGTCTGCTGATGTTTGATGGCAGCAGAATTACTGAGGCCGATGCACAAACATTCTTTTTCCAGTACCTGGTCAATTTGCTTTTTGCGTTCCTGTTCCGGAAGATCCATCGATTTCAGTTGTTCAATTTTCAGTTGCTGGTATTTGATGGATGCGGTACAAATAGGTTCCGCAGTAAATTCGGTATTATTGACCAGGTGTTTTTCGGTACAGGGACTTCCCGGTTTACCCTGCTGTATCCTTTCCCGTCGCTCCTTGTCCGAACTGGTGCCTTTGAGATAATGGAATCGTACACCCAATGGAGAATGATGACTCAGGGTGATATCTCCCTCCCTTGCCGCACTTAATTTCCTGAGCGTATCCTCATCCACAGTGGTTGCTTCGGGCACCAGTAAAAATGGAGTTCCCCAGCCGGTACTTTCCATCCCGTAGTACTCATGCAACAGTTGATCCTCTGCCGCGGTTCCAATACCTCCCTGCACAGAAAAGATCATGCCGGGTGGTTCCTGAAGTGCTGCTTTTCCTTTTCGTACCAGTGCCGCGTTATAGATGTCGAACAATGCGCTGGTGAGCCCGGCCCGGTTCTGCCGAAACTCCTCCAGTATGGGACCCAGCAGGTACCCATCGGTTGCAAAAGCATGTCCGCCGCAGTTGAGGCCCGACTCTACCCGAAACTCACTTACCCAGAGGCCTTTTTTGGCCAGGTATTTACCCTGGATCAATGCGGAACGGTAATCGCTGACCTTAATGATGATTTTTTTGGTAAAACTGCCGTCCGCATTCATATCCAGTTCCGGGCAGTTTTCCAGGTAATTATACAGGCGGGGATTCATGCCTGCGGAAAACACGACGGAAGAGTCTGCCAGGTCACTTTTCACATACCCACGCAATGCAGTAACTGCTTCAGAACTATCCGGCGGAATGATGCCTTCCCTATCTGTTTGTTCCCGGTCCAGTTTGGTCATGATATTGACATCGATACTGCCCGGCCGGATCAGCTTACGCAAACGTTCCTGCAATTGCGCTTTCTCCGCCTGGCAGTCCAGCTCCATCATTTGACGATACAATTTTTTAACAGCGCTGCTTTCGGGCAGCATTTCAAAATATCTGACTATTTCAGAACCAGCCTCAAATGCAGCATTTCTGAGTTTTTCCACCTGTTCCTGAACAATGGTATTGACCAGGTTAAGGTAATCGGTAATTCTTTTGGCCCGGTAATCCTCTTCCTGCACGGAAATGGGGAAATAGGTTTTATTGATACTGGGATAATAGGTTTTCCGCATCATTTCAACCAAACGGTCTTCTACTATGGAGATCACGGAAGAAATGCCAAACCTGGCCACTTTGATGGGAGAATCAATGGTATAAGCCAATCCCATCACCGGTATATGGAACCTGTGTAACGATAATTCTTGCATCCTGCTGGTATTATTGAGTCGCGAAAGTACTAATTAAGGATAATTTTGTCTTTAATTATTTTCTGCCGCAGTTTATGAGCGGACGGGGAATTTGCGTGCGGAGGCACTCAGGCGCGGTTGGCAATGGAGACCTCTCACCGAAGGGCGACACTGGAGGAAGACCCTCTCAAAACCTGCCCTACAGCCCTCTGAAACACTCCCATAGCTCTCTAAAAGGGAGAAACAGCTCCCTTTGAGTGAGCTGTTTCCCTGTTTGACTGAGCGATGGACGGGTATAACAGAATCACAGGAATGTTTACCATAGCTGCAGCCTGGTTGATGTGACAAATGAGTCACCGGGGGGAGATGTGGTGTTGTATCGTACAAAGGCACTAAGTCCGATGTGGGCAGAATGACCGTGATCGTTCCTGCTGCTGCGCTTTATGCATGACGGGGAATTTGGCT
Organism: Sediminibacterium sp. FW305-C-269; assembly: GCF_058231045.1. NCBI lineage: Bacteria > Pseudomonadati > Bacteroidota > Chitinophagia > Chitinophagales > Chitinophagaceae > Sediminibacterium > Sediminibacterium sp. FW305-C-269. The sequence goes on from NZ_JBIQXQ010000001.1 coordinate 28,946, forward strand.
CGCGGAGGCAGTAAGGCGCGGTTGGCGAACGGAGATGTCTTATAAAGGGGGGCCTTCGGTGCACGCATAAAAGTATGCACCATCTTTGTGGCGGTAAGGCCTGTCCTACCCGTATGACATACGCATAAAATATTGTACCTTATAGCATGAAATAATTGTCCATCATGCAAGCCGAACAGATCCGATCATTGAACGATCAACTAGAAAAGGACTTGGAGGCAATGCTTCCTGAACTGGAAGTCATTTACAAAGACATTCACCTTCATCCTGAATTATCCATGCAGGAGTTCCGCACCGCCGGAATAGCTGCAGAGTATTTAGCCCGTTATCACTATGAAGTATCCACCGGCATTGGTGTAACCGGTGTGGTGGGTCTACTGAAAAACGGCGAAGGGCCGGTAGTAATGCTCCGGGCCGATATGGATGCGCTGCCGGTGGCCGAAGATACCGGCCTGCCTTATGCCAGCACGCTGAAAGCAAAAGATGAAGAAGGAATGGAGGTTGGTGTATCACATGCCTGTGGTCATGACCTGCACGTTACCTGGTTAATGGGTGCTGCCCGGTTATTGGCAACGCACAAAGCATCGTGGAAGGGTACTTTACTCATTGTTTTTCAGCCAGGCGAAGAAGTGGGCCGCGGGGCGCAGTCGATGATCGACGATGGCATGATGGAGCGCTTCCCCAAACCGGATATTATCCTGGGGCAGCATGTGATGGTGGGTGAAGCCGGCACCGTTGGACATCGCGCAGGCCCCATCCTCTCAGCAGGCAATAGCTTACGGGTAAAATTATTCGGGATGGGTGCACATGGCTCGGCTCCCCAGACTTCCATAGATCCGGTGATCATGGCGGCAGCAACCACCATGCGGCTGCAAACCATCGTTTCACGGGAAATAGCACCTATTGAAAATGCCGTATTAACGATCGGCGCCTTACAGGCCGGAGTGAAAGAAAATATCATTCCCAACGATGCCACTTTGAAATTGAATATCCGCACTTTCAACGAAGGGGTACGGGATCATATTCTCTCTGCGGTAAAACGCATCTGCTGTGCCGAATCGGCTGCTTCCAATGCACCCAAAGAACCGGAGTTCACCACTCTGGACAGTTACCCCATCACCGACAATGATGTTGCCGCCACGGCAAAACTTGCGGAAGCGTTCCTGCTGCAGTTTGGTGACAGATCCTATGAAACGCCCCCCGCTTCGGCGAGCGAAGATTTCAGTATTTTCGGCAGGAGCTGGAATGTGCCCTATGTTTTCTGGTTTGTGGGTGGCACTGATCCGGATACTTTCATCAAAGCCCGGAACGAGGGCCGCATCAATACCATTCCGGGAAACCATTCACCCAAATTTTATCCGGTTCTGCATCCCACCCTCAAAACAGGTTTGCAGGCTATGATCACAGCCGCGGCTGCGTGGCTGGATAAACCCTAACTATCGTAAATGGATAAATTACATACCCTATATACGCTGATCGATCTGGGCGGCACTTTTGCTTTTGCCGTAAGTGGCGCCGCTGCTGCCAAACAAAAGGGACTGGATGTGCTGGGCATCCTGGTAGTGGCTTTTACGGTAGCTTGTGGCGGCGGTATCATCAGGGACCTGTGCATTGGCGATATACCTCCTGCCGGATTATCTGACTGGCGCTACCTGGTGGTTTCCATGACCGCAGCCCTCATTACCATTGGCGTTACTCCGCTGAACAGGTTGCTTGCCGGACCGGTATTATTGTTTGATGCATTGGGCTTATCCCTTTTTGCCGTTTCGGGTGCAGAAAAAGCGCTGGGCTTTCGTCATAACTATGAAGTGGCCATACTGATAGGTATGGTAACTGCCGTAGGTGGCGGTGTGATCCGTGATATTTTCCTGAACCGCATTCCCGCCATTTTTGAAAAAGAGATCTATGCTTCCGCCGCCCTGTTGGGCGCTATTGTGGTGGTAGCAGGTAATTACCTGGAACTGCCGGATGCATGGGTGTTCCCCGTAGGTTTCCTGGTTTGCTTACTGCTGCGTATACTGGCCATGAAATACCATTGGAAACTGCCTTCTTTTTCGGATAAGAAGGATGGATGATCCGGCAGAGATGAACTACAGGGATGCCGTATTCGCTCTCACAAAGACACTTTAGTACTGTTTGAGAAATGGGGTACTTACAAGGTAGCGTTAACATCGCCGAATACTATTTATGATGAGGCCAATGAGAGGGATGCAGTGGTGTGTTTTGTAAAACAATTAGAGAAGATAACAGAGGCTTGTTTTCAATTGAGCTAACAAAGTCGGCTTATTTTTTTTTTGCTTTTTTAGCGATACGCCCTTTTGAGGGATGCTTTTTTGCATACTCATCGCAGACATCTTTTATGTAATTATCTTTAGCCTTGTATCTACTAAACATTTCCAGTACCTTTTTCGAATATTTATTTACGACTGAATTTTTTCCTGTTTTTATTGAATTATGGTACCGCCTATCGCCCTTAATATTAAATTTCCAAAGAAGACATTTGACCTCATGTTGATTAAGAGATAAACTTTTAATCAAATCGCTAGCCAAAAGTGGATACAACTCGTCGGATGACACAACTTGATTATTATCTACAATACCTTCAATCTCCCCCTTTATCGTTAGTGCTGGCGCACCATCCTTCTCTACAAGTTTCCCCTCTTTGATAAATTTTATTTTTGAAAGCAGGCTTTTATCTAAAAGAATCTTTTTTTCACCCACTTGCATTTCACCCTTATATGAGTCCAATATCTGAATATTCCTTGGCCCTACTGAAGTTATTTTCTGTATATGCTCCATCCACAGTTTCTTCTCTTTTTCTTTTTCAGATTCAATAAGTTTGTAAAGTTCTGGATAGGCTATTTCTTTGGTTTCACCACGATATCTATAGTAGATTGCACCTTCGCGAAGCTTACACTTTTCGTTATTCTTCTTACACAAAATCGGTTTGCTTGTTGCCTCTGGGACCCATATTTGACCGAACTGCCTTCCAGCGTAATCAAGCGTGTTTAATTGCCATTCAAATTCGTGAGAAAAGTATTCCAACATCTTTTCATTGAACTCTTTTGGATCGCATTTAAAGAACTTTTCATTTTTGAGTCCTTCTGGAATATGAGGCGAATTTTTTATTCCAAAAATTATTTGCCCTCCCTTATTGTTTGCCATGCCTACAATAGACCGTAAGTAAAACGGAATGCTTTCATAATGAAAGGTTTCCTTGAATTCCAAATCAGTACTCTCACGCTGCCGAATGTGTCCTTTCGAGTTTATTAGAAATTTAAAATCCATAACTAATACTATCGCTATGTAGTTATTATTTAGTTACCACAATTAATCGCCTTTACTCAATTCTCGCACTATAGGCATTTCATCGTATGTTCGTCCGTTTAAGATCCTACCTGAAGCCTTTTTGTTTTTACCACCCCACTGTTTAAAGAAAAACGCAACTTTTGCCTTTTCGCATTGATCCTGAATATCAATTACCCAATCCGGATCCATCGGTCTAGGATTATGCCCGCTTTCGCCACCTACTATAACCCAATCAATTTTTTTTAAATTCAACCCGGAAAGTTCGCCAATCAAAGGTTCAAGAGAAAGAAATTTTACTTTAGCCCTAGTATTTCGTAGGAAATCAATTCTGTCTACTACTCTTTTATCTTCAACGGAAACCCCCATCCAAATGTTATGCGTCCATTTAAGTTCCTTATGAACTTCGAAAAGCCGATTAGCTCTTTTAGTTAAAACTTGGAATACATGCTGTGGATTTTTGTTCATCACTGCAAAGACCTTTTTAATAAACTCTAGTGATACATCTTTATGAAAAAGATCACTCATAGAATTAACGAAAACTATCTTTGGAGTCTTCCAAGTGTAAGGAATATCCAAAGTTTCGGAATGGGTTTTGACAACTTTAAACCCAGCTTTGTATTTCTCTTGACCCATTGCCTTTAACCTTCGTGTCATAATCTCTGCATAACAGAACTTGCATCCTGCAGATATTTTAGTACACCCGGTAGTTGGGTTCCATGTCATTTCTGTCCATTCTATTGAAGAGTTTGCCATATTGGTTAATTGAATTCTAAAATACAGTATTCATTTATAAGTACGCTAACACTATGCTCTTTGTTATCAGTGAAAGTAGCTTTCACTTTACCTTGTTCAACCAGATCTCTCAAAGTGTCCGAATAATGAGTTCTGCAATATTTCGACAATGCTTGGTGCTCGTTGAATAATTGAATCGCAGACAGTTTTCTTTTTTTGAACTTTTCCAAAAGCTCCTTCCCAAGCACATAGATATTTTGGTCGCCAAAATCAATCTGCCCATCGCCCATATCTAATTTTTTCGCATCGAATGTATAATCACCATTTGCCCCTAAAGTAGCGCCAAGATTATCAAAGTCATTATAAATTTGCTTTACTAAATCGTATCCCCGATTATGTTTGGTAAAATGAATTATATAGTGACTTGTAGTATTGCTGTCCTCCTCCTGAAATTTGAAAGCACAATGAAACACATTCGGAACAATCTTCTTAAACTCGTCAGCCAAGTTTGCGATTATTAGTGATAACCGTTCTTGTACCTTACCAACGTATTTCCTATCAGATCTAATAGTTTCGATTGTAGTAGGAAACAACTCAGTCATCAAATCATCAAATTTTTCATTTTCGACAGCAGCGTGAATTCTTTTAATATTAAAGAACAAAAAGATTTCGTTCCCCCAATTACAGAGAAAATTGGCTAAATCTTTTGTATTTATCCCTTTATATCCAAAGGGGTCAAAAAACAACAAAGTAGGGTATGGGTTTTTAAGAGTGGTATTCTTTTTTCTCAAGTATGCCGTTATTTTTTCATCTTCCCCAACTGTTTTGTCTCCAAATTTTGGTTTAAATAAAAAAGTGGATTCATCATAACGTGCTTCAAAATTCTTTTTTAAGGACTCAATATGTTCGTTATCATTAAACATTAGGTGTACAATGTTTTTTAAATCAACATCTTTTGCGCAAGCGTCTGCTATCAAAATCGGGGTCGACAAACTCCCGTCTTCATAAATTCCGGGGCCCGCGAATAAGTCAAGATAACGTATCTCCTTTTGTCGGGATTTTAAAATTATTTTGCAATATTTCGGAAAATAATTGGCTACAATATTTGCTTTAATTTTTGAAGATGCAGTTTGTGTCTTAAAAAAATCGGCGTCTGCCATATGTAAGTCAGGAATAATTTAAAATAGGTGTGAGCAGGCTATTGGATTTGTGATATGACAGTCTAAAAGGGGGAGAATCGGCATACAATATGCAAATAAAAATGGATATATACAAGGAGTTCAAACAGTTATTATTGCAAAACAGCAATAATGCAACCAATCACCTGTTAACTATTGCATCATTGTGTATCATACTATATCATTGTTGCCCATAATTCATCCCTCTTTATTTCAAAATACTCCGAAACAAAAAGTAGTAACAGAATAGTCACTAATATCCGGCTACTAAAGGCAGTAAAAGGCAAGGAAAGGCAAATAAAATCTGCTGATAATCAATATAAATCGTGTAGAACGCGTATGAATCGTACGCTGTTTATTTTCCGATACAGAACTTCGAAAAGATATAATCCAGTTGATCCTCATTGGTGATCTGGCCGGTGATGGTGCCCAGGTAATGCAGGCACTGGCGGATATCGATGGCCAGCAGGTCGCCGGGCACTTTCTCTTCCAGTCCGCGCTGTACATCGGCCAGTGCTTTGGCCAGGTGCTGCAAAGCCTCGTAGTGGCGGGCATTGGTAACGATGGTGGACTCGGCATAAATATCACCATCAATGGCTTTGCTGACCAGGGCCTCTTTCAGGTGCTCGATATGCGTATGTTCCTTGGCAGAGATGAATACCGTGTCTGTAAAAGCGGCAAAACGCTGTTGCGCCGCTGTGTTCTGTCCGTCCACCTTATTGCCCACCAGCAGGTAGCGGATCTGTTCTTTCTCAAATGTGTGCACCACCTGCTGCAGGTCTGCTTCGGTGATCTCATTCACATCGAACAGGTACAGTACGATATTGGCGGAGCGCATTTTTTCGAGGCTCTTTTCCACGCCGATGCTTTCAATCACATCGTGGGTATGTTCGCGTATGCCGGCCGTATCGATGAGCCGGAACAGGATACCTTTGATGTTGAGCACTTCTTCAATGGTATCGCGCGTGGTGCCGGCGATATCGCTCACGATGGCGCGGTTCTCGTTCAGTAAGGTATTGAGTAAGGTGGATTTACCTGCATTGGGTTTACCGATAATGGCCACCTGCACCCCGTTCTTGATCACATTACCCAGCTGGAAGGAACCGATGAGCTGGTGTGTGGACAGGGCCAGCTGGTTCACCAGGGTCTGCAGAGCGGCCCTGTCGGCAAACTCCACATCTTCCTGCGAAAAATCGAGTTCCAGTTCTATCATGGCCGAAAAGCGGATCAGCTGTTCACGCAGTTGCTGCAGGTCTGAGGAAAAGCCCCCGCGCATACTGTGCAAAGCGGCCCTGCGACTGGCTTCCGTATTACTGGCGATCAGGTCGGCCACAGCTTCGGCCTGGGTCAGGTCCAGTTTACCGTTGAGGAAGGCCCGCTGGGTGAACTCACCCGGTTTGGCCAGGCGCACGCCCTTACTGGTAAGGGCACGAATGATATTCTCTTGTATGAATGGTGAACCGTGGCAACTGATCTCGATCACGTCTTCGCCCGTATACGACCTGGGACCTTTGAACAAAGACAGCACCACTTCATCCAGCAATTGTCCCTGGTGCTGCAACAGTCCCACATGAATGGTATGCGACTGCTGTTTGAACAGGTCTTTCGAGGGGAACATCTCATCCAGCACCCGGAAGGTCTCTTTACCGCTCACCCGAATCACCCCAATGGCCCCCACCCCCGGCGGCGTGGCCAACGCCACGATCGTATCATCCCAACCCCGCAAGTGCGTGCTCATAGTGTCTGCTTTACAGGCAAAAGTAGAACAATGAGAGGGAATTGAGAATGATAGCATGATAGAATGAGTGAATGATAGAATGTGAAACAGAATCAAAACATTCTATCATTCACTCATTCTATCATGCTATCATTGTTCCCCCACCCTGAACGTGATCTTCTGCCGCTGCCGGTAGATCACGTTGCGGCCGTTCTGCACTGCGGGCATCCAGCGGGGGCTTTTCTGGATGACGCGGATGGCTTCTGCTTTGGTTCCGTAGCCGGGATCGTTTTCGGCCCTTACGTCGCTGATATTGCCTTCGCGGTCAACAATGAAGGATACGATCACCGAATAATCGGCTGGGGGAGCCCCATTCTGGGCAGCAATATCCTGGTTCAGGTTTCTTTCCAGGTATTTGCGCCAGGCGGCTATTCCGCCCAGGAACTGTGCCTCTATCTGCACGGAAGTGAACACTTTGTCTATATCATCCTTTTCCAAAATATTGTCCACCACACCAGTGCTTTTTTCAACGGGAGGGGCCACAAAACCTTCGTCTTTGGCGCCTTCCTGGTTGATGGTACCGATGCGGGTATTCTCCAGCTGGTCGATCTCTTTTACTTCGTCTTCGGCTTTTACCTGGTCATCGGCCACGATCCTGGGAGGCGTTACTTTGGCCATTTCCACTTTGGGTGGTTCCTGTTTGGGGATGGGTTTGGGCTGTTCGGGTTTGGGTTCTTCCTGTTTGAAATTCTCCAGTTCCACCACGGTCACCAGTTCTGCGGTTGTCCTGTTCTTCTTGCCATTGGCCAGTAAGCTGCCGGCCACGGCCAGCAGACAAAGCAACAGCATAACCGACAAGGCAAAGAGGATCCGTTTCTGGTAGGTCTTGCGCAATTCATAGGCGCCATAGCCTTTATTCCGTCCATCGAACAGGATGTCCAGGATATCTGCGGAGAGGATCTGTGACTTTTCCATAGTAGTGAGTTTCTACTATGATTCTCCCACAACAAAAAATCCACACCGCAAAACGACGAGTAAATTTTGCAAAAATTCCATAAGAGGCAATTAGTGGATGAGTGAATGGGCAATTGTCAATTGTGAATAGGCTATTCACTCACCACTGACCACTGACCACTCACACCTACCCATTCACTCATTCACTCATCCACTCATTCACTCATTCTACTCACAACTGACGATTCACAATTGCCCATTGTCCATTCACAAAAAAGCCCCGCAAAAAATTGCAGGGCTTTTATAATTTCTGTCGTTCAGAATTATTCTTCTGATACCACGAAAGTGATGCTTTGTTTGTGACGGTAGATAACGTTACGTCCGTTCTGCACCGCGGGTTTCCATTTAGGTCCTTTGGTGATTACGCGCATCGCTTCTGCTTTGGTTCCGTAGCCGGGATCGTTCTCCGCTGCTACATCACTGATACTTCCGTCTTTGGCCACGATAAAGGATACCACTACGGTATATTTTCCCGGAGGGGCACCGTTCTCAACAGGGAGGTCCCTGTTCAGGTTACGCTCCAGGTATTTGGTCCACTGAGGCAAACCACCGGGGAATTCCGCGGGGATCTGTACTACGGTGAATACCTTATCGTAGTCTTCTTCAACTTTAGGGGCTTCCACCACACCGGTTCCTTTTTCAACGGGAGGGGCTACAACACCTTCGTCTTTCGCACCTTCCTGGTTAATGGTACCGATCTTGGTATCTTCCAGTTTTTCCACTTCCTTGATTTCCTCATCAGGTTTCACTTCTTCATCCTTCACGATCTTGGGAGGAGTGAATTTGGTGATCTCCACTTTGGGTGGCTCCTGTTTTGGCGGAGGTGGCGGAGGTGGTGGCTCCGGCTTTTTCTCCTCCTTGTTTACGTTCTCCAGCGACATATCGGCCACAATGATCTCCGCCTGCTTTTTCTTGGTTGAGTTCGCTACCAGCGAGCCCACCAGTAAAAGTGCGCAGATCAGTACCATTCCGCCTATAGAGATCTTGATACGCTTGTTATACGTTTTGCGGAGTTCATAAGCACCGTAGTCCTTATTCCTTCCGTCAAAAAGGATATCAAGAATATCAGCGGATAAAATTTTGTTTATCTCCATGATCTGGTTCTTTTGTAATTAGTTTCTTTGATGAAATTTCACGATTAGTTCGCCGGTGCGGCCGCAGCCATCGCCTCTGATTTCATCACCAGCTGTGCTTCAATGTCGGTGATGTCAACCAGCGCGTAACGCGTACACACGTTGATCGTCATTTCATCTAAAATATCTACCACGTTCTTGTAAGTACACTCGTCTGAAGGTTTCAGTATCACTACGAAATCTTTGACGTCCCTTACGCTGTTCTTTTTATTGATCAGCACTTCACGGATATCATGAAAATTAGATGACTTGAAGTTAGATGCGGTATTATCCAGTTCTCCCTCATAGTAGAAGACATTATTGTCTTTTCCTAAGAGAATGGTAATCACACCCGACTGTTTGGCCTTATTCTGATCTTCCGGTTTATCCGCGTCCTTGGGCAGGATCAGCTTCATAGCTGTAGCCTGGCTCATGGTTGTGGTGAAGATAAAAAAAGTGATGAGTAGGAAGCCCAGGTCCACCATGGGCGTCAGGTCAACTCGGGTCGACAGCTTCTTCCCTTTCTTGACCCCGGGGCCTTTTTTATGACCACCACCACTCGAGGTATCCATTTCTGCCATGTCGGTAGAATTTAGTTTTCGTTAGCAATTTATTTACTCTTCCCGCTTCTCTCCTGACTGGGCTTTCTTCCACAGTTCGGTTCCTACCGGAACGGCTTCCGGATTGGTCACCATCTGGAATTTCAGGAAGTCGTTCTTTTTGAAAGCGGTGATTACGCTTTTAAAAGCAGGGAACTTGGCCAGGTTATCTCCTTTTAAGAGAAGGTTAGGCTTTTTTCCCTGGTACGCGTCCCTTACCAGTGTCATCCATTCGGTCAGCTCGTTGTTGGAACTATCCTTTACAGGAATACCGGGCAGCAGGCTACCCTTGCGCTGGTCTTCCGGAAGGGCCAGGAAAGCTTTGAGGCCGCCGAAAGAAGCACCGAAGAATGGGCTCTTTTTGAATGCTTTCACATCCAGTCCCAGGTTCTTGGTGGTATTCAGCGTATTGGCCATGGTTTCCTTCACTTCTTCGTCATCCATTTCCAGAAACACTTTTCCGTCCTTGTCAATGATTACCTGAACAATATCCTTGGTCGGTGCCACTTTGGCGGCTACCGATTTCGGGATCGTAACAGCGATGGCCTCGGAGGGCTTGAACTTCGTTGTTAAGATAAAGAATGACAACAACAGAAAGGCCACGTCACACATCGCCGTCATATCGATGCTGGTACTCTTACGAGGTAATTTGGCTCTACCCATTGTTTATTATTTAATATTTCACATTAATGATTCAAAACTTTGTCAATTCCACAAAAAATCTGAAAGATTATTTGTAATTGGCAGCAAAGCTCTGTGTTAAAGTGAAACCTGATTCATCGATACCGTAAGTGATACCATCGATACGGGTTGTGAACACGTTATACATAATGATCGCTACTGCTGAAGTACCGATACCCAGGGCGGTGTTGAACAGGGCCTCAGAGATACCTTTTGACAGTTCACGGGCAGCATCACCACCACCTTCATCACCGAGGGCAGAGAATGATTTGATCATACCCATTACCGTACCCAACAGACCCAACAGGGTAGCTACTGATGCGATGGTAGACAGGAACACCAGGTTCTTCTCCAGCATAGGCAGTTCCAGGGCGGTAGCTTCTTCTACTTCTTTCTGGATATTCAATACCTTCTGCTCGGTAGTGAGTTCGGTATTGGTGATCATTTCTTTGTATTTGTGCAGACCAGACTTCATCACATTACCTACAGAACCTTTCTGTTTGTCGCAGGCAGCGATCGCTTTGTCTACTTCTTTGTTAGCCAGGTGGAACTGTACAGTACGCACGAATTCAGCGATACTTCCGTTACCGGCAGCTTTAGAAACGGTCAGGAACCTTTCGATCACGAAAGTCAGTACGGTCAGGAAGTTGGCAATCAGGATAGGTACAACGATACCACCTTCATACATCTTAGGCCATGTACCTTTAGGTCCTTTGTGATTAGGCCAAAAACCACCAGCGGGGTCTGGATTCGTAAAGTTACTCGGAGCACCCAACACGAAGCGCCAGATAATGAAACCGATGATCACACATAACAGTGGCGCCAGCCAGGAAATCGAGTTACTGCTCTTCTTAGGTTGTGCAGAAGATGGGCTTTTTGCAGCAGCACCTGCAGTTGGTTTTGTCTCAGCCATGATTCAATTGATTTTTGGTTTTTTAAAAATTACAGTTGATTTAAAAAAAGTTTCCGCAATTCTACTGAAAAATGTTTTGAATTAACAAAACATTCTTGGAATCAGTATAAAAAGGGAGTACAAATTAGGTATTATTTCGAAAGCGGCAAATTAAGATTTCGGCAAATAATATAGCCTTCCCCGGGGTTTTTCATGGGGCCGTAAGATACTGCATAACCCCTTATCCCCCTAAGTTTTTCACCGACAAAAAACCACCTTCCACCATTCATATATCAGCCAATCTAATTTGTTCCTTTTTTGCCCGGGACACTTATCTTTAAGGATTCATCTTAAACTATTTCTTACTGCTTATGAAACAACAACTGTTAGTTGTGGCATTACTGGCCGGAACCCTGGCCACTGCCCAACAGAGAGATTCGATCCCCAATGGTGGTGGAGCCAGAGGGGCACTGGGCGCGGCTTTTGGCCAGGCTGCCGGTGCCGCCAGACAAACACCCCGTCCTTACCGTGAAGTAATCACCGATAAAGCCGTATCCAAAAAAGGCATGTTCACCGTTCACAAGGTGGAGGACAAGTACTATTTCGAGATCAGCAATGCCCTGCTGGGCCGCGAGATCCTGGCGGTGACCCGTTACATCAAAGTGCCTGCCAATGGCGGCGGACGCGGTGTATACGGTGGTGAGATCGCCAACCAGCAAACACTGGCTTTTGAAAAAGGACCCAGCAACAACATCTTTCTCCGCGTGATCACGCTGGTGAATGCCGCTGACCCTAAAGACGATATCTACAAAGCCGTTTCCAATTCCAACCTGAATGCCATCACGGCCGCTTTCCCGATCGCTGCTTTCTCAAAAGACAGTTCCGCTGTAGTGATCGAAGTGACCGATTTCTTCAAAGGTGACAACCAGGTGGTAAGCATCAACAGTGGTGTGAAAAGGAGCCTGGGACTGGCACAGATCGCTCCAGACAGGTCCTATATCCAGAAACTGGCCCCCTACCCGATCAATGTGGAGGTACGTACGGTGAAGACCTTTACAGCCACTCCGGGCGGTACCAGCTTCGGCGCTATCAGCATACCCGGTGGTACCAGCGTTCCTGCTGCCAATGCAGCCGGTGCCGTTACCCTGGAACTGAATACCTCCCTGCTGTTATTGCCTGAGAAACCCATGACGCCGCGCATTGCCGACAAACGGGTAGGTTTCTTTACAGACGATTATGTTCTGTTCAGCGATGACCAGCAGAAAGTGGAGAACAAGGAATTTGCCGTTCGCTGGAGACTGGAACCCAAAGACGAAGATGTGGAGAAATGGAAAAGAGGTGAACTGGTGGAACCCAAGAAACCCATCGTTTATTATATCGATCCCGCTACGCCCAAACAGTGGAGAAAACACCTGATCCTGGGTGTGAACGACTGGCAGAAAGCTTTTGAGAAAGCCGGTTTCAAGAACGCCATCATGGGTAAGGAATGGCCTGAGAACGACAGCACCATGAGCATGGAAGATGCCCGTTATTCCGTGATCCGTTATTTTGCTTCCAGCACTGAGAACGCTTACGGCCCCAACGTACACGACCCCAGAAGCGGTGAGATCCTGGAAAGCCATATTGGCTGGTACCACAATGTGATGAAACTGGTGCACGACTGGTACATGGTACAGACCGCTGCCGTAGACCCACGCGCCCGCAAAATGAAATTTGACGACGAGCTGATGGGCGACCTGATCCGTTTTGTTTCTTCTCACGAAGTAGGCCATACGCTGGGTCTGCGCCATAACATGGGAAGCAGCAGCAAGACCCCGGTAGCCAAACTGCGCGACAAAGCCTGGGTGGAAGCCAACGGTCACACCGCTTCTATCATGGACTATGCCCGTTTCAACTACGTGGCACAGCCGGAAGACAATATCAGCAAGGAGGGCCTGTACCCCCGCATCGGCGACTACGATCAGTGGGCTATGAAATGGGGTTATGGCTATATCCCCGGCAATTCTGAGGAAGAAGTGAAAAAGAACAGCAGCAAGCTGATCACCGAGACCCTGAAAAGCAATCCACGCACCTGGTTTGGCACTTACGAATCTGGTAATCAGGCGGATCCCAGAAGCCAGAGCGAAGACCTGAGTGATAACGCTGTGGTAGCCAGTGACTATGGCGTGAAGAACCTGCAGCGCATCCTGGTAAAACTGCCTGAGTGGACCAAGGAAGAAGCTGACCTGAACGACAATATTGAAGAAATGTATGGTCAGTTACTGGGCCAGTTCCGCAGGTATGTGGGTCATGTTTCCCGTAACATCGGTGGCGTATACGAGACCTTCAAAACTGCCGAGCAGGATGAACCCGTATATGAGATCACTCCCAAAACCATGCAGCGCGATGCATTGGGCTTCCTGAACAGGCAGCTGTTCCAGACCCCGAAATGGCTGATCGACAAAAAGATCTGGGACAAGATCAACCCTCCCGGAACAGTTGACCCAATTGCCAGTGCACAGGAATCTGCTTTGGCAGGTATTCTTTCCGGCGACAGGCTGAACCGCATGCAATATTGCGTAGAGCGTTTTGGTGCCGATAAGGCCTACAGCGCCCTGGATATGCTCAGTGAATTACAGGCCGATCTGTTCAGCGAACTGAAGTCCAACAAAGCCATTGACGGTTACCGCAGGATGTTGCAGAAGAGTTATGTAGACAAACTGGATAACCTGATCAATCCACCGGCAACCACTGCTACCATGACCATCAGCTTCCCTGGTGCAGGTGGACGTCCTAACCCATACGCCACCGGTTTAACCAACCGCAGCGATGTGTACAGCATTGCCCGTGCCCAGCTGGTTCAGTTACGTTCTCAGGTATCAGCCGCTGCGGCTTCTGCCACCGACCGTATGAGTAAGATTCATCTGCAGGACCTGTCTGAAAAAATCAAAAAAGCACTGGATCCCAAATAAAATAAGGTCAGCTGTTGCACAACAGACCCGACCTGATTGTTAAAAAAGTCCCGCCAAATGGCGGGACTTTTTCATGTTACCGTAACAGCAGCAACGATGACGTACCTTTGTACAAATGCTGTTTATGAAATATTGTATTGGACTTCTGTTACTGCTGACCGGATTGATGGCCAACGCACAGAAAAAAAATGAACGCTGGGGTTACCTCAGGGATAGTATTACCCGTGAACCCATTGTACTGGCCAGTGTGACCAACCTGAACACCCAAACCACAGTGATGACAAGCACTACCGGCCGTTTTAAGATAGAACTGGCAGAAAACCAGGTACTGTCCTTTGCCGCGGTAGGTTACCATTTTGATACGATCCATTACAGCAACCAGTTGCTGCTGCAGGATACCCTGAGTTTGTTACTGAGTCCATTAGCGCATAACCTCGGCAATGTAACTGTTACAGCAAAAGGCATGAGCCGTTATCAGCTGGACAGTATTGAAAGAAGAAAGGACTTTCTGCAGGACATTGTCAACTATACCATCCCAACCGTATCACAGGCCAATTCGGGTGCTGGCATTGCACTGAACCTGGATCGTTTTTCCAGGCACGAGAAGAACAAACGCAAAGCCTTCGCTTTTTTTGAGACCAATGAGAAGGAAGCCTATATCAACTATCGTTTTCCTGCTTCCCTGGTCACTCAATACAGTGGCTTGAAGAATGAAGAGTTACAACAGTTCATGCAACAATACCGCCCCACCAGCGATTGGCTCCGCAAGAACAGATCCGAAGAGGACCTGAAATATTATATCAACGAGAAACTGAAGTTGTTCTTTAAGAAATGACGGGTTGTTGAGAATCGTGAGTCGTCAATCGTGAGTGGTGAGTGGGTAGTTATGACATATGGGCTCTCATGGTGAATGGGCAATGGTGAATGGGCAATAGCACCGCAATACAGGCATCCCTTACTACTTACCACTTACCACTTACCACTTACCACTTACTACTTACTACTTACTACTTACTACTCATATCGCAATGCCACGATCGGATTCAGGCGGGCGGCTTTCATGGCGGGGTAGATACCGGCGGCCAGGCCTACTACGGAACAGATGATGATACCGATGAGTACCCACATCCAGGGTACTACGAAACCGGTCTTCAATACGATGGAGAACAGGTTACCTACCAGCACACCCAGGAGGATCCCGAACAGTGCGCCCAGCAGGCTGATGATCATACTTTCGAACAGGAATTGCTGGCGTACATTCTTGCTCTTACCACCGATGGCTTTGATCAGGCCTACTTCCTTGGTGCGTTCATTCACCGCAACCAGCATGATATTCATCAGGCCGATGGCTGCACCGATGAGGGTGATCAGGCCAATGGCTCCGGCAGATCCGGTGATGCTGCTGAGGAACCCGATGAACATTTCCGCGAACTTATCGCTGCGCTCAATAACGAAGTTCACTTCTTCCACCGGTTCCAGTTTACGAACGGCGCGGAAAACAGAAGTGGCTTCATCCGATGCCACATCAAGTTCCTTCACATTGCTCACCATCACACCCACCAGGTAGGAAGGATTGGCATTCTCGAAACGGCGGACATTGGTGTAGGAAGTGAGGATCATATCATCCTGCCGCATCATAGCACTGGAGCCCTTGCTTTTCAGGAGACCGATGACACGGTAAGGCAGACTGCCCACACGGATCACTTTATCGATACATTTCTCGGGTTTGTCGCCAAACAGTTTCGTGGCCACATTGCTGCCCAGCAAACACACGCTGCGACCGCTTTCAATATCGAGGTTGTTCAGGTTACGTCCCAACTGGACAGAATAACCGTTCACGGAAAGATAATTCTCATCGCCTCCCCACAAGGTGATCTGCGGATTGGTTTTTTTATCGCCATAATGCACTTCCTGCGCGCCAGGGCCGCGACGATAAATACTGACCTGTGCACCGGGATAGTTAAAATTCTTTTTGAAGAATTCAGCCTCTTCTTTACGGATGGGTTTATCGAGGTTGGATTTCTTTTCCCGTCTGCCCCGTTTCGTTTTAGTAAATGACTGTCTATTACCGCCACCCATTCTAACCCTTGAGTCTTTGTAGCGGATACTGAATGCGTTGGCACCCATGGAGGTAAAGCTCTCCCGCAAACTTTGATTCATGGCTTCAATGGCCGTAATAATGCCGATCAGGGCCATGATACCAAAGGCAATAATGGCCACAGTGATACCGGTACGCAATTTATTGCTGCGAACCGTACGCCATGCCAGGGTAAGGGAATCCAGGGTAGTCATGCCATTCATAAGGGTTCCTCCAATGATCAACCTTATAAAGATAATTGAGATTGCCGAACATGGCCATCCCAAGGCAAGAAATGTGAGGAGCGGTTAAAAATAGAACCAGTTCAGGACCAAGGAAGGGAATATGCCGACCAGGATCACCAGTGCGGCCACTACCAGCAGGCCCGCTTTAAATGGTCCGGTGATCTCTTCGGTTTCGGGTTCGCCCTCTTTGAAGTACATGGCCTGGATCACACGGAAATAGTAGTACACGCTTACCGCAGCAAACAGTACGGCAATCACTACCAACCATAAAGAGCCTCCGGCTTTTACCGCAGAAGCCAGCATATAGTATTTGGCAAAGAAACCCGCAGTCAGCGGGATACCGGCCAATGACAAAAGGCAGATGGCCGTAGACAATGCCAGTACCGGCTGTGTTTGGGCAAGTCCGTTGAAACCCTCAAAAGTATAATCCTTCATTTTGATGAGTACAGCAAAAATGCCGATGGTAGCCAGGCTGTAGGCAAAAGAATACAAGAGAATACCTTCCCTCGCAAAATCATTGGCGCCGTACAAAGAGAACAACATAAACCCAGCCTGTGCAATGGACGAGTAAGCCAACATCCGTTTCACACTCTGCTGGAACACCGCCGTGATGTTACCGACAAGCAGTGTGGCGATGATCACGAACGACAGCAGAATCTTCCAGCTGGGGCCCAGTAATTCTGTATGCTGGTCGAACAGGCGCACGAATGCAATGAATCCGGCCGCTTTTACGATGGTGGCCATAAATGAAGTGAATACGCCGGGTGCCCCATCGTACACATCAGGTGTCCAGAAATGGAAGGGCGCAGCGGATACTTTGAAAGACATGGAGACGAACAGCAGGATCATACCCGCGATCTCCAGGAATGAGGTTTTGGGCATCAGTGCGCTTTCGGGCACTTTGCTCTCTCCCAGTATGAAACTTCCGGTACCACCATAGATCAGGGTAACGCCCATCAGCATGATACCTGTAGAGAAACATCCCATCAGGAAATATTTGAGAGAAGCTTCGTTACTTTTCAGGTTGCGCTTATCGGCACCGGTGAGTATGTACAAAGGAATGGTCAGGATCTCGATACCCAGGAACAGGATCAGCAGGCTGTTAAAGGCCGAAAGAATGGAAACACCACACAACACAAAAAAGATCAGGGCATAATAGTCCGCGCTGTACGAGCTGATCTTCTCAACCGCTTTACCGCTCAGTAACACATAGATCAAAGTAGCAGCAATGGCAATGGTATTGAAGTACATGCCGAATTGCTCAAAGTTGAACATGTTATGGGTATCCACTTTGATCACCCATATGCCATAACTGTTCAGCAGGTTGGCCAACAGCAACAGCAACAGTCCACCGGCTGCGATCACCGTATGGTAAGAGCGGTTCTTTACAATGATGCCACTGAACATCATGACCACACCCAATAAAGCAGAAACTATGATTGCATTCATAAAACAAACTTATCTTGAACCCGCAGGATCAGCTGCGGATCGATTTCATTATTAACGATTAGCCAGTATGGCGTGAACGGTATCTTTTGTCAGATCGATCATCGGCTGCGGATACACACCCAGCGCAATGATGATGATCACCAGTATCGCCAGCATCCACTGCACATTACCTCCGATCTCCCTGGCATTCTCTGTAACTGCCGTAGTGCTGCCATACAATACTTTCTGCACCATATTCAAAGTATACACTGCCGCCAGTATGATACTGATACAGGCGATAGCTGCGATCCATATATTATAGCGGAACAGTCCGTTGAACATCAGGAATTCTCCCACAAAAGCATTGGTCAGCGGCAGGGCAATGTTCGCCAATGCCATCACCACCAGCAGAATGGCCATGGCAGGGGCCTTTTGTGCCAGTCCGCCAAGGTCGCTGAACTTACGGGTTCCCAATTGTTGTTCGATCACATCGGCCACGATCCAGAGACCGATCACATTGATACCGTGATTGAACATCTGTATCATCACTCCCTCCAGGCCGGTCTGCTCATGTGCAAATATCGCAGCACTCATCAGCCCGATATGCGCAATAGAAGAGTAGGCGATCAAACGCTTGATATCATCCTGGCGGATGGCGATCAATGATGCATACAGCATACCGATCACAGAAAGGATGATGATGAGATGCGCATATTGTGCGGAAGCATGCGGGAACACCGGCAGCAACCAGCGCAGCAACGCAAAAATGCCCATCTTCACCATGACGCCGCTCAGGATCATGGTAACAGCCGTAGGTGATTGCTCATACGCATCCGGCTGCCAGGTATGGAAAGGGAACACCGGCATCTTGATCGCAAATGCGATGAAGAACAACCAGAAGATCAATGCCTCCTGGCCCATGCTCAGTTTGATATGGTAGAACGATTGTAAAGCGAAAGAATGGTCGGCCGACTGGAAATACAGGTACAGGATACCCGCCAGCATCAGCAGTGAACCCAGGAAAGTGTACACGAAGAACTTGAATGTGACAGCGATCCTTTTTTCACCTCCCCAGATCGAACAGAGGAAATAGACCGGCACCAGCGCCAGCTCCCAGAAGAAATAGAACACCAGCGCATCTGCCGCCAGGAACACACCCAGCAGACCTGTTTGCGACAGCAGCAGTAAACCGTAGAAACTACCCGGGTTCTGATACTGGTTCTTAGCGGTTGCGATTATGATCACCGGGAACGAGAGGGTGGTCAATAACACCAGCATCTTGCCCATACCATCGGTCATCAGGCTGAAACGGCTGCCCAGTTGGGGTAACCAGGCCGCATCATAAGAAAGATACTGCGCGGGCAGGTAAAAGATACCGGCAACTGCAACGGCCAGCGTGATCGCCGAAGACAGCAGCGCCCAGTTTTTGGCAGCATTTTCTCCCTTCAGGAAAAAAGCGGCCAGTCCGGTAATCAATGGGATCAATATGAGTGAAACAGGGATCATATGCTTTCTTTAACGCAACAAGCTGTTTAAAATAATTTACTGATAAAGCGAACTATGGTGGCATCGTTGAACCAGATCAGGAAGAACACCACCATGCACAACACCATGATGAGGATATAATTGCCCACCTGTCCGCTCTGCACCAGGCGCAACTGACGTGAACCATAGCCCACCAATTTGCCCACTCCGTTCACCAGTCCGTCGATACCGCTCTTCTCTATGATATTCTTGAAGAATCCGGCAATGCTGTGCAATGGATTCACCACCACGGCATCGTAGAGTTCATCGATATACCATTTGTTCTCGAGTACCTTACCCAGGCCGCTAGCTGCTGCATCATCACTGGCCTGGTATTTTTTATAGCTGTTGATGGCCAGCAGGATCACCACAACGATCGCTGCGGTGGAAGCCCCCATCATCAGGTATTCTTGTGAAGCTGATAGATGATGCTGCTCAGCCAGCTTGGCTGATTCCGCAAAGATCGGCGCCAGGAAATGTTCCAGGCTATGTGCATGCTCGGCAAACACTTCAGGTATACCCACCCATCCGCCAACTACGGACAGGATTGCCAGTACGATCAGTGGTAATGTCATCTGCCAGGGGCTCTCATGCAGGTGGTGCTCCTGTTCGTGTGTACCCCGGAACTGTCCGAGGAAAGTGAGGGTATACAAACGGAACATATAAAAAGCGGTCATCAAAGCGCCTGCCACCCCGATAAAGTAATAGAGTGGATTCTGTGCAAAAGCTGCGGTCAGGATCTCATCTTTCGAGAAGAAACCTGAGAACGGAGGGATACCGGCAATGGCCAGGCAACCCAGCAGGAAAGTGATATGTGTGATGGGTAGGTATTTTTTCAGTCCGCCCATTTTACGGATATCCTGTTCATGGTGCATGGCATGTATCACAGAACCGGCTGCCAGGAACAACAGGGCCTTGAAGAAAGCATGCGTCATTACATGGAACACGGCGCCTGTATAAGCACCCACGCCCAGGCCTAAGAACATATATCCCAACTGGCTAACGGTAGAGTAAGCCAGCACTTTTTTAATGTCGTTCTGTTTCAGTGCAATGGTCGCAGCGAAAATGGCCGTAGCCAGTCCGATCACCGCCACCAGCGTTTGGGTTGCCGGTGCCAGCGTATATAAGATATTACTGCGGGCGATCATGTAAATACCGGCCGTTACCATGGTGGCGGCGTGGATCAGTGCCGATACCGGTGTGGGACCGGCCATCGCATCGGGCAACCAGGTATACAGCGGGATCTGTGCGCTTTTTCCCATGGCTCCTACGAACAATAATAGGGTGATCGCAGTGATATCGAAACTGCTGAGTTTGGAAACATTGGCGAATACATCACCGTAACTGGCGGTACCCAGTTTCAACAACAGCCAGAACAATGCGAGCAGGAACCCAAGATCACCGATCCGGTTCATCACGAATGCTTTTTTGGCTGCGTAGTTATAGTTATCGTTCTTGAACCAGAACCCGATCAGCAGATAAGAGCAGAGACCCACCCCTTCCCAACCAATGAACATGATCACGTAGTTGGCGCCCAATACCAGCAGCAACATGGAGAATACGAACAGGTTCAGGTAGGCAAAATAGCGGCCGAAATGCTGTGGCTCCTCTTCGTGCATATAGGCAGAAGAATACAGGTGTATCAGGAAACCGATACCGGTGATGATCAGCAGGAACAGGGCCGATAACTGGTCTATCTGGAATGCGAACGGTATGGTGAAACTATCCACCTTGATGAAGTTGAACAGGGTAACCACGCTGCCGCCAGTGGCTTTCACATCAAAAAAGATCAGCAGGCTCACCACGAAGGAAGCCAGGATGGAACCGCTGCCCACGATACCGATCAATGATTTTGACATCGACTTCCTGCCAAGCCCGTTGATCAGGAAACCCAGCAGGGGAAACAATGGAACTAAATAAACAAGTTTGCTCATATCAATCAGTCTGAACGTTCAAAGCTGGCAGCGAAACACGGAACATTGTATGTATCCTGTGCCTGCATTCGGCATTGGGCGTTGTTTAGTTTTTTAATCTGTTCAAAAAGTTAATATCCACCGAATGCGTATTCCGGTACATCATGACGATGATGGCCAGTCCCACACTCACTTCCGCCGCAGCCACTACCATGATAAAGAATACGAATAACTGTCCTTCGATCCCGGTGGTGGTGGCAGTGTTTCCCACAGCTGCTGTGGCATGGTGCATTTTTGAGAAAGCCACCAGCAACAGGTTCACTGCATTCAGCATCAGCTCCACGCACATGAATACGATGATCGCATTACGCCTTGTCAGCACACCGATGATTCCGATGCTGAACAGGGTCAAACAGAGATAGATATAATATTGTATCGGCATTTTCTTTGCTTGGTGCGGAACGCTGTTGGCGCACCGCAGTTTTATAATCTTTATATGTTGTTACCGCATTCAGGCTAGCCTTCCGCGGCAGGTATCTCTTTAATTCTTCTTTCCGATAACGACCGCTCCCACCATCGCACTCAGGAACAGTACGCTGGTGATCTCGAACGGCACCACATATTCGCTGAACAGCGCTTTACCCAGGTTTTTGATCAGGCCGATATCGCCTTCTGCCATCATGGCTTTGCGTCCGCCCATTTCAACGGCCTGGCGTACCAGCGAGATCAGCATCATCAGAAAACAACCTCCCGAGATCACACCGGCCAGTTTCATCCAGATATGTTTCTGGGGTTCGGTTTCCGAATTCAGGTTCATCAGCATGATCACAAAGAGGAACAGTACCATAATGGCTCCCGCATACACGATGAGGTTCACAATGGCCAGGAACTGCGCGTTGAGCAGCACATAGTGGCCGGATATGGCAAAAAATACGGCGATCAACCACAGCACACTATGCACCGGGTTCTTGCTCACCAGCACCATGATGGCACTGAAAACGGCAAGTGCACTGAGGAAAAAGAATAATATTTCTATCGTACTCATAATTAATTAGTAGTTAGTAATTAATAATTAGTAATTATCATTGGCTTTCCAATTACTCATTACCAATCAGTAATTATCAATTCGGTGATGCAGTTGTTTTTTCTCCTTTTCCCAATGCTTTCGCGTATGCTTCCGGTTCTGTTTTCGGATCCGGGATCAGCAGGTCGCTCTTGCCATAAATGAATCCTTTGCGCGTAAAGTTAGCCGGTGCAAAAGTCTCACTCAGGTAGATGGCGTCTTTCGGACAGGCTTCTTCGCACAGACCACAGAAAATGCAACGCAGCATATTGATCTCATAGCGGGCTGCATACTTCTCTTCACGGTATTTGTTCTCTTCACCGGGTAACCGTTCTGCAGCTTCCATGGTAATGGCTTCTGCAGGACAAGCCACAGCGCACAGACCACAGGCGGTGCATCTTTCACGGCCTTCCTCATCACGGTTCAGCACGTGCAGGCCACGGAATACGGGACTGAACGGGCGTTTCTGTTCAGGATACTGAATCGTAGGCTGCTTTTTGAACATATGGCTGAATGTGATGGCCATACCTTTAAAAATAGCCGGCAGGTACAAACTCTCCAGGAAACTGATGGGTTTGCGACTTACCTCTTTTGATCTGTTCGTTAATGCTTGCATGTTTATCTTTCTTTTGGCAGGCCAGGCCTGCAAAATGATTTATCGTTTTTAGCCAACCCGGATCACTGATCTCGGATGGTGTATTCATTGATCCGGGATCCGTTCATCCGTTAATGCCTATTTCCCCTGCAGCCACAGGATCACTGCACCTGTGATCAGCATATTCACCAAAGCCAGGGGGATCAGTTTCTTCCATCCCAGGTTCATCAGCTGGTCATAACGGAACCTCGGAACGGTCCAGCGGATCCACATGAACACGAATATGAAGATCACGATCTTGACCAGTAATGCCAGTACGCCCAGTCCTGCCGCCAGGTTGGGCGCCAGTGTGGATTCGTCCAGGAACGGAATATCAAAACCGCCGAAGAACAGGGAAGCCATGATGGCACTGCTCATGATCATATTCACATATTCAGAGAACAGGTAAAAACCCAGTTTCATGGATGAGTATTCCTGGTGGTAACCAAAGTTCAGTTCATTCTCCGCCTCGGGCAGATCGAATGGTGTACGGTTACACTCTGCCAGTGCGCAGATGAAAAAGATCAGGAAACCCAGTGGCTGGTAAGCTACGTTCCATAAGTGGCCGGGGGCCATCTGCTGGTCCACAATGGTCTTCAGACTCAGAGATCCGGAAAGCATCAGAACAGCGATGAGGGATAGGCCCATGGCCAGCTCATAACTGATGGCCTGTGATGCGCCACGTAATGCCGCCATCAAAGAGAACTTGTTGTTTGAGGCCCAGCCCCCGATCATGATACCGTATACGCCCATACTCACCACACCAAACACATACAGGATACCGATATTGATATCGGCCACCTGCAGATCGATGGTCCTGTCGAACAGGTGTACCTGGCTGCTCCAGGGTATCACGGCACAGGTCATCAGGGCAGCCGTCATGGCCAGTCCGGGACCCAGTACAAACAAAAATTTATTCGCGGTATTCGGAATGATCTCTTCTTTCATGATCAGTTTCAGACCATCCGCAAAGGGCTGGAACAATCCGAACGGGCCTGCACGGTTCGGACCCGGCCTGTCCTGCAGGATCGCCGCCACTTTACGTTCTGCGAATGTGGTATACAGGGCAATGCCCAGGCTCGCAAACACGATGATCGCGATCAGGATCAGTTTTTCGATCAGTAATATCCAATCAATAGCAAGTAGTGTCATGTGTTATATAGCTATTAGTCCTTCTTCTTATTAAAATCAGCGGAATGCGCCGGGCCGTTGATCAAACTCAGTTCGATATTCGGACGGTTCACTTCACTCACCGAGTGTATGTCCATCAGCAGTTTCGGCTGTCGGCCATCATGCACTGCGGTAAACGTCTCCTTGGGTTGGGTAGTACCGATCTTACCGGCATAATGTCCCTGTGAGATCACGGAATGCCGGTTGATCTCGCGCGGTCCTTCTATCACCCAATCGCTGGTCTTCTTTTTATCAAAGCGGCAAGTATTACAGATCCAGGCAGTCTTGCCATCCTCTGTATTTTCCACCTCACCCCATTCGTCCTTACGTGCGGTAACGCGGAACACTTCCTCTCCCCGGTTCCATAAAGTGACTTTACCGGAACAGTTGGGGCAATCGCGGTGTGCATTCATCGGTTTCAGGAACCATACACGGTTCTTGAAACGGAAGGTCTTATCGGTTAAAGCACCTACCGGGCAAACATCGATCACGTTGCCGATAAAGTCATTATCCAGGTTCTTTTCAATGAAAGTAGCGATCTCTGCATGGTCTCCCCTGTCCAGTACACCATGTTCTCTTTTATTCGTAAGCTGGTCCGCCGTGAATACACAACGGTAGCAGAGTATACAGCGTGTCATGTGCAGCTGGATATAAGGGCCCAGGTCATGTTTCTTGAATACCCTTTTCTGGAACTCGAAACGTGTACCTTCTGAACCGTGCTCATAACTCAGGTCCTGCAGGTGACATTCACCGGCCTGGTCGCAGATAGGGCAGTCCAGCGGGTGATTGATCAGCAGGAATTCCACCACACCCGCGCGTGCGTCCTGTACTTTCGGGCTGGTAATATTTTTCACCTCCATGCCATCCATCACCGTGGTACGGCAGGATGCCACCAGCTTGGGCATGGGGCGCGGATCTTTTTCAGAACCTTTGCTCACTTCTACCAGGCAGGTACGGCATTTACCACCACTGCCCTGCAATTTGCTGTAATAGCACATGGCAGGCGGTGCCACATCGCCACCAATTTTACGGGCAGCATTCAGGATGGTGGTCCCGGCTGGCACCTCGATGGTGATGTTGTCGATGGTTACTTTCAATAAGGGTTGCTCCGACATACTTTTTTATTTCTCGCAAAGCCGCTAAGGCGCAACTGTTGCCATTCACTAAAACATTGTTTTCATCCCGGCACACTTAGCGCCTCTGCGCCTCTGCGTGCCTTGTTTTTTACGCTGTGGTAGGAACATGGATCGGATCCGCATAATGCGCCAATCCAAAATTCCTTTTCTGCGCTTCTTCCGGATGGGTCACATGCCATTCGAACTCATCACGGAAATGCCTGATGGCTGCTGCTACCGGCCAGGCCGCTGCATCACCCAAGGGGCAGATGGTATTTCCTTCTATCTTACGTTGTATATCCCACAACAGATCAATATCGCTTGACTTGCCCTGTCCTTTATCCAGGCGCAGTAATAATTTTTCCATCCAGCCGGTACCTTCCCGACAGGGTGAACACTGTCCGCAGCTTTCGTGGCGGTAGAAGCGGGCAAATGTGTAGGTATTCTTCACCACACACTGGTCTTCATCCAGTACAATGAAACCGCCCGATCCCATCATGGTTCCGGTGGCAAAACCACCATCGCTCAGGCTCTCGTAGTTCATGTAACGGGTCTCACCCTTGGCTGTTTTCAATAACAGGTTAGCCGGCAGAATCGGTACAGAAGAACCACCGGGAATACAGGCTTTCAGGCGTTTACCATTGGCAATGCCGCCACAATATTCATCGCTGTAGATGAACTCTTCCACAGAGATGGTCATATCGATCTCGTATACACCGGGTTTGTTGATGTTACCGCAGGCCGAGATCAGCTTGGTGCCGGTCGATTTACCTACGCCGATCTTGGCATATTCCTCTCCACCCATATTGATGATAGGCACCACGGCAGAAAGTGTTTCCACATTGTTCACCACCGTTGGACGCATCCACAATCCCTGTATGGCCGGGAACGGAGGTTTGATGCGCGGGTTACCCCGTTTACCTTCCAGTGATTCGATCAGTGCGGTCTCTTCTCCGCAGATGTAGGCTCCGGCACCACGTTGTACATGTATTTCACAATCAAAACCGGTACCCAGTATATTTTTCCCCAGGAACCCGTTGGCCTTGGCTTCGCCGATGGCCTGTTCCAGGATATCCACGATCCACGCATATTCACCACGGATATAAATGTATGTATCATTACTGCCCAATGCAAAAGAAGCCACGATCAATCCTTCAATCAGCAGGTGCGGGATGTTCTCCATCAGGTACCTGTCCTTGAAGGTTCCGGGCTCACTTTCATCGGCATTACATACCAGGTGACGGGGTACTCCTTCCGGTTTGGCAATAAAACTCCATTTCATACCGGCAGGGAACCCGGCACCACCCCTTCCACGCAATCCACTCTTCTTCACTTCCTCTACAATGGCTTCGGGACTCATGGTCTTCAGGGCTTTCTCCACACTGCGGTAACCACCTTCGCGGCGGTATACTTCGTAGGAGCGGATGCCTTCTACATGTGCTTTTTCCAGTAATAATTTTACACCCATAGTATTCGATTAGCGAATTAGCAAATTGGCTAATGCGCATTTTTTTAGTACACTTTTTTATTCACCTTGAAATACTCTTTGTGTGCGATAAACTGCCTTATCAAAAAGTATATGAGTAGTCCTATCCAAAAAAAATCTCTTGTATGAACCCGTTCGAAAAGAAGCAAACTCAATATGCCAACAGTACAAACATCATTATATACCAATTGAACTCTTGTCTGCATCTTTTAATACATTAATTATTCGTTGCTGCGTTTTTCCTGCACTCGTCTATAATCACATCCACTTTTTCTTTTGTCAGGTGTTCGCGGTAATGTTTACCCAACTGCATCATCGGTGCATAACCGCAGGCGCCCAGACACTCAACCGTTTTTAAAGTGAACAGACCGTCTGCGGTTGTCTCACCGGGTTTAATGCCCAGTTTCTCTCCGATATAGGCAACAATATCATCACTGCCGCGCAGCATGCAGGGGCCCGTCTGGCAAACTTCGAACAGGTACTTGCCCACCGGTTTCAGGTTGTACATGCTGTAGAAAGTGGCCACTTCATACACTTCAATAGGTGTGATGTTCAGCAGCTCTGCCACATAATCCATCGTCTCGGTACTCAGCCATCCGCCAAAAGTATCCTGCGCTAGGTGCAGTACCGGCAACAAAGCGCTTTTCTGCTTGCCTTCCGGATAACGTGCCACGAGGCGTTTTACTTCGGCCAGTTGTGTTTCTGAAAATTTCGACATACTATTTTTCAAATTTGAAAATTTGAAAATTTGAAAATTTGAAAACCGGCAGAACAACAGCCGTAATTTTCAAATTGCCACATTTTCAAATCATGTTTTATGCATCCATCTCACCTGCGATCAGGTTCAGACTACTCATTGTTACGATCGCATCACTCAGCATACCGCCGGTCACCAGTTCCGGATAGGCCTGGTAATAGATAAAGCAGGGTCTGCGGAAATGCAGGCGGAACGGGGCACGTCCTCCATCACTGATCAGGTAAAAACCCAGTTCACCGTTGGCGCCTTCCACTGAATGATACACTTCCCCTTTCGGCATATCCACTTCGCCCATGATGATCTTGAAATGCCAGATCAGGGCTTCCATCTTGGTGTATACGTCCTCTTTTTTAGGCAGGTAGTATTCGGGAACATTGGCATGGTATACTTCTGCCTCCTCTCCTTTGAATGCCTGTATCTTCTGGTAAGCCTGCTGGATAATGCCCAGGCTCTGCCACATTTCCTCATTGCGCACCAGGAAACGGTCGTAGTTATCGCCTGTTTTACCAACAGGTATGCTGAAATCAAAATCTTCGTAACTGCTGTAAGGTGCGTGCACACGTACATCATAGTCAACACCGGCCGCACGCAGGTTCGGTCCGGTAAATCCATAGTTCATGGCACGCTCGGCACTGATGGCCCCGGTACCCATGGTACGGTCCATGAAAATGCGGTTGCGGGTGAACAGGTTCTCGAACTCCTTCAGCACGGAAGGATATTCTTTTAAGAATTTCTCGAGTTTCGTAAACGCTGTATTTGAGAAATTCCTTTCAAAGCCGCCAATACGCCCAATATTAGTAGTAAGACGGGACCCACATACTTCTTCATATATCTCATAGATTAATTCGCGGTACTGCATCACATACAGGAAGCCGGTATAGGCACCGGTATCCACTCCTACGATAGAGTTACAGATCAGGTGGTCTGCGATCCTGGCAAGCTCCATAATGACCACCCGCAGGTAATCCACCCGCTTGGGTGTTTTCACGTTCAGCAGCTTCTCGCAGGTAAGATGCCATCCCATGTTATTAATGGGACTGCTGCAATAATTCAAACGATCTGTCAGCGGCGTGATCTGGTACAAAGGTCTGCGCTCGGCGATCTTTTCAAAAGCACGGTGAATATACCCTACCGTTGACTCTGTAGATACAATACGCTCCCCGTCCAGTTCCATGATATTCTGGAACACACCGTGTGTGGCCGGGTGCGTAGGACCCACGTTCAGCGTGGTGGTCTGTTTCTCTATCGAGCCTTCCGGCAGTTTGATATGTTGGTGATGCTCTGTCATTATATAATCAGCTATATATCTTTAATCAACTTCGTTATGTCACTCACTGGTACGTTCAGTCCGCTTTGCAGCTTTTCGTGAGTCGTGAATCGTCAGTGAGGGGGATACGAACGATCGGTTCCCGTCTCAACACTCTCGATCCCTAGCCACGGCCAAACATCTCATCGTCCTTGTCGATACGCGTCTGGTCTTCCAGCGGGAACTCCTTGCGCATCGGGAAATAGTCCATCTCGTCCACATTCAGGATCCGCTTCAGGTTCGGGTGCCCCACAAAATTCACCCCGAAGAAATCATAGGTCTCACGCTCCATCCAGTTGGCGCTGTTGAACAGCTTGGATGCGGTGAACACATCCGGTGTCTGGATATCGGTGAATACTTTGAAACGCAGGCGCACATTCTCAGCCAGGTTGTGCAGGTGGTATACCACGGCCAGTTCACGACCGGCCTGGTCGGGATAGTTGACTGCACAGAGATCGGTCAGGAAATGAAAACCCAGTTCCTCGTCGTCATTCAGGAACTGGAGCACTTTCAGATTATTCTCTTTGGCTGCTTCAAAACTGAGCAGGCCATACGACTCTTTAAAACCGAAGACAGCGTCTCCGAATTTTTCGGTCAGTCGTTGTTGAATTCTTTCGTTGGTTAAGGCCATTTCTATCAGGTTCAAGTTACCTGGCGTACCGGGCAACAAGGATTTATACTATTGTAAGGCGATGGGGCGTTTCATTCACCCTTTCGCCGGCATCCCTTATTCTATTCCGTATCCGTTCATGAGCGCCTTGTATTGCTCGCTGTTTCTGCGGCGGATACTTTCCTGTCCTACCAGCTCCTGCACTTTCATAAAACCATCCAGGATGGCTTCGGGGCGGGGCGGGCAACCGGGCACATATACATCCACAGGGATGATCTGATCGATCCCCTGTAATACGCTATAGCTATCAAAGATACCGCCACTGGAGGCGCAGGCACCCACGGCGATCACCCAGCGGGGTTCTGCCATCTGCAGGTATACCTGGCGCAGTACCGGTCCCATTTTTTTGGCAATGGTCCCCATCACCATCAGCAGGTCGCACTGGCGGGGAGAGAAACCCACCCTTTCGGAACCAAAACGGGCCAGGTCATAGTGAGATGCCATGGTTGCCATGAATTCAATACCACAGCAGGAAGTGGCAAAAGGCAGGGGCCACATGGAATTCTTGCGGGCCAGGCCCACCACATCGCTCAGTTTGGTGGTAAAAAAACCTTCTCCTGAATAACCCTCGGGCGCATCTACCATGGAAACCGCCTCCCTGATCATGGGTTCTTTCGGGTGAATATTGAAACGTACAGGACGCATATGATAAATTGATGATTAGTAATTAATAATGGGTAATTGAGCAGATCCCGTTATAATAACCCCTAGGCGTTGCGTTGGTTCAGGCCTCAAGATTAATGGGCTGTTAATTACCTTCCCTACTAGTCTTCCCAGGTCAAAGCCCCTTTTTTGATGATATAGATGAAGCCTACCATGAAAAAAGCGACGAACATCAGTACGGCACTGAATCCACCCCAACCCAGTTCCCGGAAATTAACCGCGTAAGGATAGAAAAAGATCACTTCCACATCAAACAACACGAACAGGATCGCCACCAGGAAGTATTTGATGGCCATCGGCTGGCGGGCATTTCCATGGGTTTCGATACCGCTGGCAAAGTTCTCCAGTTTATCGCTGGTCTGGCGTTTGGGTCCCACCCAGGCAGAAACCCCGAGCATAAGGGCCACAAAACCAGCCGCAAAGATCAATTGAACCCCTATCGGAAAATAATTCGCTGCAGACTGGGATGCACTGGCATCAGATAACAAGGAAAGCCAACTCATGTGAAATCATTAAAGTGCTGCAAAAATACACTTGTGGGGGATATAAATAAAAGAAAAAACTCCCCGGTTAAGGAGAGTTTTTTCTTCAGGTATCTTGTATTATCCTTTGCCAGAAGTGCTGTTTCCACCGGTATTGCCACCCTTCTTGGCGGGAACCGGAGGTTTGCTGTAGTAATCAATCCTTTTCTGGATCTCGGCCCTCGCTCCCTGTGCGAATTTATTGTTATCATCATTTGGATCGGGGTAAGCCACAATCATACTATCAGTAACTTCCACTGCTTTCTGGCAAACGGCCAGGTATTCGTCCACCACAGCTGTTTTACGGCCATCGGTAGTGATCTTGAAGTCAGGGTTGTTCTTTAACATTGTGATTTTCTTGATGTAGTAATTCAGGATATAGTACTGGTTCAGGAAGATATCTTTCTTATACTTTTCCTTATCCAGCACAGTATATACAGAATCCAGGTACATCAGGTGTGTGGCAGCCAAACCACTGGTAGTATCCGGATCGGAAGCCAGTGCCGCCCTTTTGAAGAAAACGAATGGCTGTGGTTTATCAGGGAAATCGATCATGTATTTTTTTGCCAGCTCAATGGTAAGTGGGTAATTCTTGGCAGTAAAAGCGGTACTGGTTAATTTGTAGTAATCGAACTCACTCAAAGTACCGCCTTTCAAAGCTGCCTGCTTCTGTAACCATTCAATCTGCTTATCATACATCTTGGCTTTCCCAAACAGTTCTGCTGCCTGGCCCATATATTCCAGTTTGTTCACTTTGGAAGTATCGTTGTTCAAAGCCTTCTCCAGGTAACCTACGGCCTGCATTTCACTGCCGGGGAATTTAGAGAATACTTTTACCGCCAGCTCATAATCGCTGGGAGCTATTTTATTAACAGGCGCATTGCTGAAATAACGGGTCAATGCGTTTTTGGCTTGTACAGAATCACCGGTTCTGTCGTAGTTGAATGCATACAGTACATCCAGTTTAGGTAACGCTTTGATACCAACGGCTGCTTCCAGCTCTTTTACTTTGGCCAGAGACTCGGCATTCTTACCTGAACGGAACAGGTAATCGGCCATCACCAGTTCCAGCATCGGGTCCTTATCGGCTGTGGCTATGTATTTATCCAGGTATTCTTTCGCGCGGTTCACATCGCGGGTAGCATAATAATCGTAATAATTGAAGTATACAGGCGGATATGCGGGATCGGCTTCTATAGCGCTGGCAAAGTTCTGCTCGAACAGTTCTTTGTTGTTCTGGCTCTGGTAGATCTTACCGATACGATAGAAGGCACGGGCATTCTTAGGGTCCCTGGTCAGGGCTTCCTGGTAGGCTTTTACCGCATCACCGCCATTTTCACCACCCATTTTCAGGTAGTTGATACCCATATTGATCAGGATATCCGGATCAGTCAGGTCAAGAGCTGCCGCCTGTTTCAGTTTTTCGATCGCATAATTATGATCTCCCTGGTCGCTGCCCACTTCTGCATTGGCACGACCAATGGCGTTCAGGATGGCAGGATTGGGTTTGCCTTTGTTCTTACCTTTTGTTTCAATGGTAGAAGTAATCGCCTGCTCAAATTTCTGCTTTACAGAGTTGATGTCTTCTTTTTCGAGGATACCCACATGACCCATTCCCACCAGTAACCAGGCATCACTGCCCACTTCCTGTAACCCTTTCTGGTACAGCGCTTTAACTTCTGCAATCTGTTCTTTTGAAGGTTCACTTGCACCGTCTGTTGCCAGCATGGCCTGACCCAGCCAGTAAATAGCCTGGGGATCTTTCGGATTGGCATCATAAGCTTTCTGAAATGCTTCTTTTGCACTCTTGTTCTTTTCGTAGTTCAGAAATTTGATCCCAGCCGGTATCTGGGCCATCAAACACTGTGCAGCAAGCATCGCTGTCAACATTAAAGAAACGGTCTTCTTCATTTTGGTTTTTTTATTATTATAGTGTCAATCTGCTGACTCTTTTATTTTCCCTAACCGGTTATTGAATCCCATCTTAGCCGGTACCAGGAATGATCTTCTGAATATCAGCTGTCCGCGCTCCAGGCTCATAAAATTCATGAACCCTGTGCCCAGTCCCGCCGAATTCTCTTTCAATATATAATACAAGGGGCGTGCCAGCGGGTATTGACCATATGCCAGTGATGCCTGCGAAGGCTTGGCAAACAGGTCTTTTTCCTCACATTTAACACATTCTACCAGCGCCGTTCGTATCTTTTTCAATTGCGCCACCTGTTTGGGATCATAACTGTCTCCTACCCAGCTCAACCCTACAAAACCGATCACATTGGGGTTATTCGATACGACTTCAATCACTTCATCACTGTTCTGAGCCGCCACCACATTTTTCCCCAACGGTTCGCCCCGCAATACGCTGTCCTGCAGGTACCGGATTGTACTGGTTGCATTCTTCCCATCCATCACAGCGGTAATATTATTTCTTCCGCTGAGAATATCTTTCAGCTGTGCGATCGTGAACACACTGTCCTTTGCGGCCCTGTTCACAATAGCGGTCACGGCATCATAAGCCAGGATCCCATATTGTGGTTTGAAAGACAGGCTGTTCTCAAAAATCTCCGCTTCTTTATCCGTTAAGCCCTTGGCTACTATGATCATCCGGGTGCTGTCCGACTGCAGGTCCCTGAAACAGGCTGCTTCCGATTTATAGCTAACCTCGATCCGGGTATTCGGAAAAGAGGAATGATGCACTTTCAGCTGCTCTTCAATCACCGGCTTGAAACTCTCATCCACACTGATCCTGATGAACCCCGAAGTGGGTGTGTCGCGGGTATCCTCTTTTTTCCCCGATCTGTTACAAGAAACAAAGAACAATAACATGCCCCCCAAAAAACCGTATAACACACTCTTTTTCATCTTATTTCATCATGCTTGAACCCTCTGTATAATCGAAAACTTCCATATAAAAGACAAAGAATACCAAAAAAATACCTGAAAAATTCGTTATCCTCGTCCATCAACTGTTCGATGTTCAGTTTGTCTGCGAACAACATAACGACCGCCATTCCCAGCAGTAACACTGCGATGGTGAAATCGTATGACATGCGCATCAAATTATAGCTTTTCTTCTGTTTAGCTCTGAAATCGTTTTCCATTTAACATTCAATTAAAACAGGGATGGGCAATTTAGGCAATAATTTTATTTGTCTGCAACAATTGTGGCCGACAATTTGAAACAATTCGCCGGTTAACTCTTTTATAGGATGCATACGCAGCAACAATTCCATAATATGAAGCCTGCGCCGGCTAACGGCCATTAGCATGCACAGCGAGGTCCTGTGCAGACGATAATTGCAGCCACAACACTATCTTTGCGCACATGAGAATTTTGATGGTTTGCCTGGGGAATATCTGCAGGAGTCCATTGGCAGAAGGCATACTGGCACAAAAAGTTAGTGAGGCCAGACTTGACTGGGAGATAGACAGCGCGGGCACCAACGGATATCATATCGGGGAGCAGCCGCATATTTTATCACAGCGGGTGGCCCGGCTTCACGGGATCGACATCAGCGGACAGCGATGCAGGAAATTGGTGAAAGAGGATATACATCGTTTCGACAGGATCTTTGTGATGGACCGGGACAATTATGCAGCCGTAAAAAGGATCTTCGGCGAAAGCTGGCATGCAGAAAAAAATGACAGGAAAGTGACATTTCTCCTCGACCTGCTGTACCCCGGAGAACAACGGGAAGTGCCCGATCCCTGGTATGGAACCGAAAAAGATTATCATGCAGTATACGATATGCTGGAAAAAGCCTGCGACAGACTGATAGCAGCATACCGGCAGGAACCATAAACCCGAACACGGAAGGATGGCAACCGCCTCCCGACAGGAACTAACTACTTAATGAACGCCCACCCATGAGCAAACCCGGCTTACCACAAGGAACCAGAGATTTCAGCGCAGCTGTTGTACACAAACGCAATTATATTTTTCAGACCATCCGTTCTGTATTCGAGCGTTATGGCTTTCAGCCGCTCGAAACGCCTGCCATGGAGAACCTGGACACCCTGATGGGCAAATATGGGGAAGAGGGCGATAAACTCATCTTCAAGATCCTGAACAATGGCCTCGATAATCCTGAGAAACACGAGCAGGCCAAAGCTGATTTTGAAAAAGTACTCTCGGGGAAGAACACCAAGGGCATCACTGAAAGGGCCTTACGTTACGACCTCACCATTCCCTTTGCCAGATATGTGGCCATGAATTACGGGCAGCTCACCCTTCCGTTCAAACGTTACCAGGTGCAGCCCGTATGGCGCGCCGACAGGCCCCAGAAAGGCCGCTACCGCGAGTTCTACCAGTGCGACGCCGATGTGGTTGGCAGCAGATCGCTGTTGAATGAAGTGGAACTTGCCGGCATCTATGCCACCGTATTCGAAAAATTGGGCATCGAGGTGGAGATCAAGATCAACAGCCGGAAAATATTGGCCGCCCTGGCAGAGTTATGCGGCGGCGCCGATAAGATGGTGGATATCACCGTTGCCATTGACAAACTGGATAAGATAGGATTGGAAAAAGTGAAAGCAGAACTTACTGCCAGAGGATTGTCTGATGCACAGGTCACCACCATTGAGCAGTACCTTTCTATATCCGGTAACAACAAAGAAAAAATAGCTGCACTCAAACAACTGATCGGAAACAACGAAACAGGTTTGAAAGGTATTGAAGAGATCGAATACGTACTCAACTACCCGCTCACCACTCACCAGTCACCACTGACTACCGACTTCACCCTTGCCCGTGGACTGAACTACTACACAGGCATCATCTTTGAAGTGAAGGCAAAACAGGTGCAGATGGGAAGTATCGGCGGCGGCGGGCGTTATGATGACCTGACCGGTCTATTCGGGGTGCCCAATGTACCGGGTGTTGGGATCAGTTTTGGCGTAGACAGGATCTATGATGTGATGGAAGAACTGAACTGTTTTCCGGAAGAAGTACAGGCCGGCACAAGGGTCCTGTTCTTTAACCTGGGCGAAGCAGAAAGCAAACAGGCATTTGGGCTGATGCAACAATTGCGGAACCATGGTATTGCCTGCGAACTGTTTCACGAGAACACCAAATTCGACAAACAATTCAAATACGCAGAAAAGAAAAGCATTCCCTATGTGGTGATCCTTGGCAGTGAAGAACTGACCAATGGTACCTGCCTGGTGAAAGACCTGCGCAAGGGTGAACAGCAAAGCCTGGCACAGGACAAACTGGTTGGCTTCAGTTTCACAGCCTGAGTCCTTTGGGGCGTCAGGATTCTTTTTGGCAT
This sequence comes from Sediminibacterium sp. FW305-C-269, assembly GCF_058231045.1. Lineage (NCBI taxonomy): Bacteria > Pseudomonadati > Bacteroidota > Chitinophagia > Chitinophagales > Chitinophagaceae > Sediminibacterium > Sediminibacterium sp. FW305-C-269. Next base: position 64,973 of record NZ_JBIQXQ010000001.1, read on the forward strand.
AGTTTTTTCATAACAGATACCAAACCGGTATCATGAAAAACCCATGGATCTTCCTGGTTGTATTGGTATTGGCTGGCTGCAGCAGAAAAACGCAGCCGGCAGCATCATCTGCAGCCTCCAAAAAAAGTCCCGTGATCGCCCCCTGGAAAACTGTTCCGGAAACCAGGACAGAAGTACTGCCTCCTGCCACCAATCCAATAGAAGTCCCTGATCCTTATCCGGACCCGATGATCGTGATCGATGCCAATGGCAACGTGGTAACTTCCCGCAGCCAGTTACCACCTACCATTGCAGAAAAAACCAATTACCGGAGTATCACCCGATCTTTTACACCTGCCCAGCGAAAAAACCTGATCTATCGATTCCAGATGGTACCTCCGAGGGTATTGTATGTTCCCGAAAAACTGTCACAAAAATCCGCCCGGGGCGTGTACGTGATCTTTAAAAAGAAGTTCTGGTACTGGCAAAAAGAGGACGGACTGTTTTACCTGGATGAGACCTATTACCAATAAAAAAGCCGGGATAAGAAATCCCAGCCTTTTGTATTTACCGCAAGCAATCGGTCTCTTAACGGGCCAGTGCAGTGAACAACTGCTGACCCTGGTATTTTTTCAGGTTCGCCAATGCGATCGTTTTAGTCTCACCCTTGGTACCCTCCAACTGGTAACCCATCGCATTGATGCTGACACCAATGATCTTTTTATTGGCATCCCTGTTGAATTTAGCCGTACCCTGGAACTGAACGATGGTATACAGGTCTTCACCCTGTTTTTCCAATGATGAATTCCCCTGTGAAGAAGCCATCACCAGTGCACCGTCTTCAATAGACACGGTTACATCCGGCACAACACTTCCTTCAGGAAAAACATACTTGCCTACATACTGTTGTAAAGCAGCGGTATCCTTCGCAGGAGCCGGATTCTGCTGCGCCTGGGCCATAGTTACCAGACCCATAGAAAGAACGAAAAACAGCAACAATCTCTTCATAGTATCTTTTTAGTGGTTCCAATTTAGTGCTATTTGTGATATCTCAAAATTTTCGCAACCTTAAATTTTCCTTAGTCATCCTGTTTACAGGCCCTCAAATACCACGGCAGCGCCCTGTCCCACCCCCACACACATCGTAGCCAATCCATACCTGGATTTCCTGCGGAACAGCTCATGTAGCAAAGTGGCAGAGATACGAACACCGCTGCATCCCAACGGATGACCAATGGCAATGGAGCCACCGTTCACATTCACTCTGTCCGGATTCAGCTCCAGCTCTTTGATGCAGGCCAGGCTCTGCGAAGCGAAGGCCTCATTCAGTTCCACCAGGTCAAGGTCTGCAACGGAAAGTCCCCCCCGCTGCAATGCTTTCTGCGATGCAGGAACCGGTCCCATACCCATGATGGCAGGGTCCACACCCGCCACGCCCATACTGACCACACGTGCCATAGGCTGCAGGTTAAATAATTTTACGGCTTCTTCACTGGCCAGTAACATAGCGGCAGCACCGTCATTGATGCCCGAAGAATTACCTGCCGTAACACTGCCATCTTTGGCAAATGCAGGCTTTAAACCGGCCAATTTCTCGAGCGAGGTCTGCCGCGGATGTTCATCTTCATTGAACCAGGTGATCAGGCGATCGTTGATCATTTCAATAGCCGTAATCTCCGCATCCCATTTACCGGCTTCCTTTGCAGCAAAATATTTCTGTTGGGAAGCCAGGGCAAAACGGTCCTGTTCCTCACGGCCGATATTCCATTCGCGTGCTACGTTCTCGGCAGTTTCGCCCATACTGTACGGGTAGTACATTTCAGCCAGTTTCTTATTGGTAAAACGCCAGCCGATGGTGGTATCGTAAGTTTCCACTTTCCGGTTCCAGGCACCGTCGCTTTTAGCCGTTACAAAAGGGGCACGCGTCATACTTTCCACGCCACAGGCGATATACAGCATACCCTCTCCGCACATGATGGCACGGGCGGCATCCATTACGGCCTGCAAACCACTGGCACACAAACGGTTAACCGTATTACCGGCCACAGATACCGGCAAACCCGCCAGTAATGCCGCCATACGGGCCACATCGCGGTTATCTTCACCGGCCTGGTTGGCCGCACCAGCGATCACATCTTCAATACGGGATACATCAATGCCCTCATTGCGTTGTAGCAATGACACAAGGGTATGCGCCAGCAGGTCGTCTGGACGGATAGAACTCAGTTTGCCACCATACCTGCCAATCGGTGTTCTCACCGCATCAATCACATAACATGTTTTCATAGTTCGTAGGAATTCCGGTTGCGTATAATCGTTAAAATACCTGCGCAAGATAGAGTTTGTGGCACAAAAATTCCCTCCTTCAGGGGCTTTGGCGGTATCTTTGCCGGATGAACGCTGAATTACCCAATATACGCCACCAGAGTATTGCCGACCTGGAGACTTATTTTACCTCCATCGGCGATAAGAAGTTCCGTGTAAAACAGGTATGGGAATGGATCTGGCAGAAACATGCGCACCGTTTCGACGATATGACGAACCTGAGCAAGGACCTGCGTGCCAAACTGGCCACCGACTTCAGCCTGCCCGCCCTGCGGGTGGATGCTACCCAGTTCAGCGATGACGGCACCATCAAAAGCCGTTTTAAAACCTTTGACAACCACCTGATAGAAGGGGTACTGATCCCTACCGATGAACGTAAGACCGCCTGCGTATCCTCCCAGATCGGTTGCAGCCTTAGCTGTAAATTCTGTGCAACCGGCTACCTCGACCGCAAAAGAAACCTCACGTACGATGAGATCTACGACCAGGTGGTACTCATCAACCAGCAAAGTGAAGCCACTTACGAAAAGAAACTGTCCAATATCGTTTTCATGGGTATGGGCGAGCCATTGATGAATTACAGCAACATACTCAAAGCCATTGAAAGGATCACTGCCGAAGACGGACTGTTCATGAGTCCCAAACGCATCACCGTATCTACTGCAGGAGTTGCCAAACAGATCAAAAAACTGGGCGATGACCAGGTCCGTTTTAAACTGGCACTCTCGCTGCATGCGGCCAATGATGCCAAGCGTAACGAGATCATGCCCATCAATGAAAGCAATAACATCAAAGTACTGATAGAGGCACTCAACTATTTCTATAAACAGACCGGTAACGAGATCACACTGGAATACATCCTCTTCAAGAACCTGAATGATTCTGCAAAAGATGCGGAAGAGCTGACGCGCATTTACCGGCAGGTGCCCGCCGACCTGGTGAACATCATCGAATACAATCCCATCGATGCTTTCAAATTCACCAAACCGGATGAGGAAGGCATACAGCAGTTCATGGGTATCCTGGAATCCAACAAAGTAAACGCACGCTTACGCCGCAGCCGGGGTAAGGATATTGACGCAGCCTGCGGACAGCTGGCAAACAAAGGCAGGTAGAATATTGAATATTGAACAAGGAATGATGAATGTTGATCGGAGGTGAACTTCGTCATTCATCATTCCTTGTTCGATATTCATGATTCCTTGGCTTTTGCGTATAATTAGCATTAATTCTTAATATGCTACCTTTGCCTTTCCTGTTGAAAAACAGCATAAATCACACTTGATGAAAAAAAGAACCGACAACTTCGACAAGTTTGCCAATAAAACAAGAGGCAGCGCCATTAAAGAAGCTTTCCGCCAGGAAAAGAAAAAGATCAAACAGGAAGCCCGCGCCGCAGGTGAAGAGATGCGGAAAAAGAAGATCGACAAAATGCGTGGCATTGTGAGGGACGAAGAACCCAGATCACAAAAAACCGGAGCCCGGAAACAGGAAAAACCTGCTAAGAAGTGGGAAACACGTAACGATGCGCGACCTGCGCATAGTAAGACAGATCGAAAGCCTGCTCCCGGAAAAGAGAGAAGCGGCGGAAAATCTTACGCTGAAAGATCCCAGAAGACAAATGAAGGAAGACCGGAGAACCAGAAGGTTGCTTCTGAGTTAATGCCGCTGAATAAGTTCATCGCCCATTCCGGTGTTTGCGGAAGGCGCGAAGCAGCCGAGCTGGTAAAAGAAGGCAAAGTGACCGTGAACGGCGATAAGGTCTTTGAACCAGGTTATAAAGTAAGCGGTAAGGACAAAGTGGTTGTAAAAGGCAAAGCCGTTTTCCTGCAGCGCAATTCCGTATACATCCTGCTTAACAAACCCAAAGATTTCATTACCACGGCCAACGATCCGCAAGGCAGGAAAACCGTGATGGACCTGGTGAAACAGGCAACACCAGAGAGAGTTTACCCCGTAGGCCGTTTAGACCGGAATACCACCGGCGTTTTGTTATTGACGAACGATGGGGAACTGGCGCAGAAACTTACCCACCCTTCTTTCGAGATCAAAAAGATCTATGAAGTAACCCTCGACAAACCCGTTACCAAAAAAGACCTGGAGTCCATCCTCGAGGGTGTGACCCTGGAAGATGGTTTTGTGAAAGCAGATGCAGCAGGGTATGCCGATCCTAAGGACAAACATGTAATCGGTATCGAGATCCACAGCGGGCGTAACCGTATTGTGCGCCGCATATTTGAGCACCTGGGCTATGATGTGAAAGGACTCGACAGGGTAATGTTTGCCAACCTCACCAAGAAAAATGTGGAGCGCGGCAAATGGCGTTTCCTGCAGGAGAAGGAAGTAAGGTTGCTAAAATTCATGAACCAGTCGTTCCTGAGAAAAAACAAAGACACCAAACAACGGCATTCAGGAGAAGAGGAATAAACACTAGTGCACAGAATGCTGCTTTGTTACCACTTTGTCAGAACCGACACACAACTTTACGATCATGCATCCCGATATCATTTTTGAGAACGACCGGTTCATAGCGGTCAACAAACCTTCCGGTCTGCTCAGTATACCCGACAGGCTTGGACAGGAACCTTCGTTAAAAGACATCCTGAAAGAGAAGTTCGGGAATATCTATACGGTCCATCGTCTTGACCGTGATACCAGCGGTATCATCGTATTTGCCAAGACCGAGGAAGCGCACAAAGAATTATCCCAGTTGTTTGAAGGCAGGGATATGGAAAAATATTATGTGGGATTGGTGTATGGACAAATGGTGAACCCCTCCGGCAGTATTGACGCACCCATCATGGAACACCCCGGCAAGACATCCAAAATGATGACACATGCCAAAGGGAAGGCGTCCCTTACTGATTATGAAGTACTGGAATCTTTCCGCCTCTACTCCTGGGTGCAGTTCCGGATCCATACCGGACGTACGCACCAGATCAGGGTACACATGCAGCATATCGGTCATTCCATTGTATGCGATGAGATCTATGGTGATGCAAAACCCATCCTTCTGTCATCGCTCAAGAAGAATTTCAAACTATCCAAAACGGCTGAAGAAGAAAAACCTATCCTCGCACGCCTGGCCCTGCATTCACATCGTCTGAGTTTCAGCCTTAACGGAGAAAAATTCGAACTCGAAGCCCCCCTGCCCAAAGACCTGAAAGCCGTGCTGCAGCAGCTGCGTAAATGGAAAGGTTAATCAATGATAGAATGATAGCATGATAGAATGAGTGAATGATCCACATTCTATCATTCTATCATTCACTCATTCTTATACACCGTCCCGTTCTTCATAACGAATTTCACACGACCCATGGCTTTCACATCTTTCACCGGGTCGCCGTCAACGGCAATAATATCAGCAAGTTTGTCTTTTTCAATCAGGCCCAGCCTGTCATCTCCCAGCAGATCGGAAGCAGACAAGGTAGCCGAACGGATGGCTTCGAGAATGGGCATACCCGCTTCTGTCATGTACACAAATTCCATCCAGTTCTTACCATGTGCATACACACCGGCATCCGTTCCAAAAGCGATCTTCACGCCTGCTTTATACGCTTTGGCGAATGTGGCCTGTATATAGTTGCCCACTACGCTTGCTTTGGCCCGAACGATCTCGGGATAGTAGCCGGGTTTCTTAGCGGAATCTGCCGATGATTTTCCGGCAATAATGGTAGGCACCAGGTACGTACCGCGTTCTTTCATCAGTTCCATCACTTCATCGCTCATATAGGTTCCGTGTTCAATGGAATTGACGCCACCTAACACGGCACGTTTCATGCCTTCTGCACCATGCGCATGGGCTGCTACCTTGAAGCCATAATCTTTAGCAGTGGCAACAATGGCTTTCACCTCTTCCACAGTGAACTGAGCGCCACTGCCGTCCTTGGCCATACTCAGCACACCGCCGGTGGCCGTGATCTTGATCACATCTGAACCTTCCTTATAACGCTGGCGCACTGCTTTGGCGCAATCATCCACACCATTCACCACCCCTTCTTTCGGGCCAGGATCGCCCATCAGGTCCTTGCGGTAATTATTGGTAGGATCTGCATGTCCGCCAGTGGTGGCAATGGATTTCCCTGCAGTGTATACGCGGGGACCTTTGATCCATTCCTTGTTGATCGCATTACGCAGCGATATATTGGCACCACTTCCGCCCAGATCGCGCACGGTAGTGAAACCGGCCATCAGGGTCCTTTCTGCGAATACAACGGACTGGAACGCATAGTCAGGCCCGTTCCAGGTAAAGCCATTGAGGTAATTGGCAGGATTGGTTTCACTTTCCATGTGCACATGCATATCAATCAAACCGGGCATAACAGTTGCATTTTTCAGATCAACCAGCTTATCACCTGCAGTCGCGGTCATGTACCCTTTCTGCACTTCGGCGATCCGGTTGCCCAGAATGACTACAGACATTTCTTTCTGTACCTGCAGGTTCCTGACATCGATCAGTTGTCCGCAATGCAGAATGGTTCGTTGGGCCATTAAAAGGTTCATCAACAGAACCGATGCCAGCAACAGGGATAATTTTCTCATGAGGAGTTATTTTACAGAAAGATAAAGATATCTGCCTGAAAGCCCATAAAAAAGCCCCGATAGACATCGGGGCCGGAACAAGTACGAAAAAATAAATAAACGATTGCCTGCTTATTTATTAGGCTGCGGCGTATACCGCAGGTAAGGTTTCACCACTTTTACTCCTTTCGGGAATTTCTTCACCGCATCGTCGGTGCTCACATTCAGACCAACGATCACATCCTCACCTTCTTTCCAGTCGGCAGGTGTGGCCACACTGTAGCCAGAGGTTAACTGCAGTGAATCGATCACACGTAAAACCTCTACAAAATTCCTTCCGGTAGAAGCGGGGTAAGTGATCATGAGTTTGATCTTTTTATCGGGACCAATGATGAACAGGGAACGCACCGTAAACGTTTCGGATGCATTGGGATGGATCATATCGTAAGCATGTGCGATCGTTTTGTCTTCGTCAGCAATAATGGGAAAACCCACAGACACATGCTGGGTCTCATTGATATCACTGATCCAGTTTTTGTGGCTCTCTACTGAGTCAACACTCAACGCGAGTACTTTCACGTTACGCTTTTCAAACTCAGCCTGTAACGATGCAGTTCTGCCCAGCTCAGTGGTACACACCGGTGTATAATCTGCAGGGTGAGAAAAGAGGATCCCCCATCCATTACCCAGGTATTCATGAAAATCAATCTCTCCGATAGTCGTTTTTGCTTTGAAGTTGGGAGCAATATCCCCTAAACGTAAACTCATGTGTTTTTGATTTTGTGAGGTAAAAATAATAATTTCCTATTAAAAAGATAGACTAATTTTTAGAACAGAAAATAACACCTGTTAGCATATGCCGGTTACGTCTTATTTATCGGTTCGTTTTCCGGAACCCAGGGTTCTGGCTTTTTTGAGGGATGTTTTGCCAAATGTATTCTTCACATCATCGATGGCCTTATAGAGTTTGTTCTTCTTTTCCGCATCATCGAACAAACTGGCCTGTACGGCGTGATTGGTGAGTTCGCTCAAACGAACGCCCAGCAACCGGACGGGTTGTCCCTTACGGTATAGTTTATGAAAAAGGTCGATGGCAACCGGGATCAGCTCATCATCACGCAAAGTATAGTCGATAGTTGTCTGACGGGAAGTGGTCTCAAAATCAGGATACCGGATTTTTACGGCGATACAACCTGTGAGTTTTTCATCCTGCCGCAGTTCAAAAGCCACTTTTTCGGTCATGCGAACCAACTCACTCAGTAAACGTTCCCCATCCGCAATATTTTCCTCGAACGTGTTTTCCGTTGAGATAGACTTGGCCTCATGGTACGCATGTACTTCGCCAAAATGCAGGCCCTGTGATTTTTGCCATAGATCGGCACCGTATTTCCCCAGCTTTTTCTCCAGCACTGCCTCCGGCGTATTGGCGATGTCGCGGATGGTATGGATTCCCATCGACTTCAACGTAAGAAAAGTATGTTCACCCACGCCTGGAAATTTATTGACAGGCAAGGGTGCCAGGAATTGTTTCTCCATACCTGGCTGCACAAACAGGTAACCATTGGGTTTGGCCTCATCGGTAGCGATCTTGGCAATCATTTTGTTGGTGGCCAGACCAAATGAGATCGGTAACTGTGTTTTCTCAATGATCTCCGCACGCAGGTCGATTGTCCATTGATAGGGATCGAAGAATTTATCCATCCCCGTAAGGTCCAGGTAGAACTCATCAATGGATGCTTTTTCGAACAAGGGTGCTTTGGCGGCAATGATATCGGTGACCCAGCGTGAATAACGGCTATATTCCCCCCGCGTACCACGAACCACAATGGCATGCGGGCATAACTTCATGGCCCGGTTCATAGGCATGGCACTGTGTACACCGAATTTCCGGGCTTCATAACTGCAGCTGGTCACCACACCCCGCTCACGTGAGCCCCCTACGATCACGGCTTTCCCTTTCAGGGAAGGGTCGTTCAATACCTCCACACTCACAAAAAATGAGTCCAGGTCAAAATGGGCAATATAACGTTGGGGACCGTTCATCCTGCGGGAAAGTTAACAAAGATCGCCGTTTTCGCCTTCTGTAAATCTCCCTTTTATGTGAAAGGAATATGCCGGGAAAGCCTCTATTTTAGTGACTTCAAGCATTACTTATGAAAACATTTTTCCTGGCTTTGATGGTCCTGTCGCTCGGCTCCCTCCGGGCGCAGCGAGGCATCGTATACGAAAAGGAACCGTTACCTGGGGCCGCTTTTCGAAAAATAGCCAAAGAACAACTGGCAGAAGATATCCGTTTCTGGCACAAAGTGATGGAAGAATCGCATGTGAACCTATATCATTCGATCAGCAGGGAAACACTCGGAAAAATGGAAACAGATCTGCTGAACCGTTACCCGGACAGCATTTCACAAACGGATGCCATACTGGTTTTCGGTAAACTTTCGGCTGCACTGAATGAAGGGCATATTGGTATGCTATACAATGCCGTTACTGACAGTCTGTATACCTACTCACTGCGTTTCCCTTTTTTGCTGCAAAAAGCGGAAGATGATCAATGGATCGTAGACCGGGACCTCAGCACTGAACAAAAGCTGGGCATAAACGCAGCGATACTAGAAGTGAATGGCAAATCTGTTTCGGAGCTCAACCAACAGTTCAGGGAATATTATGGCGGACTGGAAACCTGGCGTAAACAGCAGATCACCACGTATGTCCGTAAATTGTTATTCCTGCACGGCATAGAAAGCCCATACCGGATCAAAGCCCGCAAAGAAGACGGTACCCTTATCGATTATACGGTACAGGGATATTCCAGGCAACAGGCAGACAGCCTGAATAAAGTACTGGCGGCAAGCATCAGTAACCCCGGTGATCCGTATACCTTCACGATGCTGCCCGGCAATATTGCCTATATCAATTACCGGCATATGGTATCGCCATCCACATTGCCTTTCTCCACATTCCTGCATAACAGTTTTACAAAGATCAGAGAAGCCAATGCCATCGGTCTCATCATTGACCTTCGTGAGAATGGCGGCGGCAATTCTGTCTTTGGTGATTCACTGATCGGCTATTTCTCTACCACACCCTATATGCTTTCCGGCGGAATGAAATGGAAAAGCAGTATACACTACAAAGAATACCAACGGCTGCTGCAACAAAATGGGGTGAACATGGATACGCGTTTCTATAACTCCATTAAAGATGGCGATACCTATTCTTACGTGAACAAACAAAAGCGCAAGCCGCTTAATTCAGCATTGACATTTACAGGCAGAACCGCTGTGCTGATCGGTCCGAATACTTTTTCAAGCGCCAATATGTTGGCAGATGGTATCAAATCATACCGGCTGGCAACCCTGTTCGGGGAACCCACCAGTGAACCGGGTAACGATTTCGGGGAGATGTACCAGTTCATGCTTCCGCATTCACATATCATTGCCAGGGCTTCTACCAAGATGTTCACCAGGGCCGATGGTGATGAAAAGAATTTTGATCCGATACTGCCGGATATACTGATAAAACCAAGTTCCATGGACCTAAAAGAAAAAAAAGACACGGTTCTGGAAAGCGCTGTAAATTGGCTGAAGAAGCATTAGCCGAATCATACCATCCGAAATCCATCAATCTGTGAATAACAACATCGCCATAGAACAGCTGAAACGGTTCATAGACCCGATCCATCCTTTAACGGAAGAGGAATGGACCGCATTTGCATCGATCTGGCAACCTTTCTCTGCCAAGCGTAAGGAACTGCTGACAGCAGCCGGTGAAACGGAGAAATACCTCTATTTTGTTACAGAAGGGGTACAGCGCGCTTTTTACCTGGCCGAGGATGATAAGGAAGCCACCATTGTTTTCACCTATCCCTTTTCTTTTTCGGGTGTGGCAGATTCGTTCTTACTGCAGCAGCCCTCCAAATACCACCTGGAAACCCTTACCAAAAGCGAATTCATCCGTACCACTTACCAGCAGGTGCAGGACCTGCTTGACCGCTACCACAATTTTGAGCGGCTGATCCGGAAAGCCACCAGTTATACAATGGCAGGTGTATTGGAACGTCAAATAGAACTGCAGTGTTTTTCGGCGGAGCAAAAATTCAGAACACTGTTAAAAAGAAGTCCGCATGTGCTTACCCTTATCCCGCATAAATACCTGGCTTCCTACCTGGGTATCGATGCCACTACCTTCAGCAAACTGCTGGGAACGGTTCGGGTATAGGAAAATAGGAGTGAGTAATAGAAACTATTTACAGCAGTACAATAAAATCTTAGTCTACACCAAGAATTATTCCCCGGGCCGATGCCAGTTTTGTGGTATCAAAAACAAAACAATATGCCAGTTTACCTATCACAAACCCTGACCGATTCGCTGATCGACCAGACAGATGCTTTTCTGAACAAAGCCGTAAGCGAGTGGCAGATGTTGCCCCATCACCAGTTCGCATATAAGAGCTCGTCAGAAAAATGGAGCGCCAACCAGTGTCTGATGCACCTGAACAGTTATGGCCGTTATTACCTGCCCAAAATGGAAAAAGCCATTGAGGATGCCATACAGCAGCAACAGAAACCTGCTATCCGTTTTACTGCCGGCTGGCTGGGCAATTATTTCACACAGATGATGCTTCCGAAAGAGACCGGGTTTCCCGCTAAAAAAATGTCGGCACCCAAAGATCATACTCCCACAAGCAATGAGGACAGCTATGCAGCGATTGCCGAGTTCATTGAGCAGCAGGAACAACTGTTGCGTTTATTACGGAAAGCCAAGCAGGTGGATCTTAACAAAGTGAGGATACCGATCTCCATCGCCACATTCATCAAACTGAAGCTGGGAGACATCTTTCTTTTCCTGATCGCCCATAACTACCGGCATATCCTGCAGGCTGAGCGTGCCTTGCAAAATGCAGGTATTCCATTAAAAAAACTGGATGGTTTTGCAGTAAGGGGTGAAATGATGAAATGATTGATGGCTAAGCGGATCGTGAATTTGATGAATAAGTGAAGAAGGGGTTAACGATCCGTAATCCGTCCATCAAATCATAAAAACCGTCGGAGCATCGGTTCTTCTATACGCCTGGGACGACCAGTGATTTTATCAAGAAGTACCCATACACTTTTGGCTGTGATAATCCTTTTTTGATCGGCAGGACGAATGATCTCATAATGCCTGTCCCAGGTAACGGTACCATGTTCACCTGTCCAGGTACGGATCAACAGTTCATCACCCAGTACGGCCGGGTGCAGGTAATCGATCTCATGGCGGCGTACCACCCAGACCAGTTCTTTTTCCTGATCGCTTAAAGCTATACTATGCCAATGTTTATCAGCCACATCCTGCATGAACTGTACGTAGACCACATTGTTGACGTGCTCAAGTTCATCGATATGCTCCTGCATCACTTTGATGCGATACTCAAATACGGGGGCTGGTTCCATGGAATGTTATGATAAAAAAGACTATCGGTAAATATCCAGTAATCCATCGGGTAAAATCACATGCACCTGCTTTTGCTTGTGGTCGATCCTGTCGAGTGATTCTGCATGCAGGGGTATCAGGGCTTCTTTGCCATCGAGACTGATGCGCAACAATACCTGGTGGGGTTGTTCTATCACTTCCTCTATCGGTCCCAGGTTCTCGTCCTCATCCGTGATCACTTCGAATCCCAGTAAGGAGATCGGTGCTGTTTTGCCGGCCAGTTTCCGGAAGTCCACATCCAGCAACCATACATTTTTTGAGACCAGTCTCGCCGCTGTCTCACGCGTATGCACACCCTCCAGTTTCACATAGGTCTCTTCGGTATCCTTTGCCTTCGATGACTCAACAAAATAGGGCAGATAAGACCCCTTATGTTCCTCAATGAATATGGCTTCGATATCTTTCAGCACTGTTTTTTTACCCAATGCATGTTTCAGGATCACTTCCCCCTGCAAGCCAAAAGCTGCTACGATGCGTCCTATGTTGATATAATCTTTCATCGATATGCAATTTAATTGAATCTCAATAAACCGTGCTTTTACGACTTTGCGAGCAAGTTTTCCCATCAAGTCCCGGTTTTACACACAAAAGCCCGAAACTTTCGAATCGGGCTTTTACTGGAATATCGTAAGTCGTACTTACTAAGCTTCAGCTGGTGCTTCAGCAGCGCCTTCAGAAGGAGCTTCTTCCTGCTTAACTTCCACTTTTTTTACAACGGGAACATAAGCTTTCTTAGCTCTCTGAGTGTTCTTGTGCTCGCTAGAACGACGTGTAACGTTAGCTTCATGCGCTTCGTGCCATGCCTGGAATTTGGTCATAGCCGCAGCCTGGTCGAACAATCCCAGGCTCACACCTCTCAACAGATGCTTCAGGTACAATACTCCCTTGAAAGAGAGAATTCGGCGTACAGTATCGGTGGGTTGAGCTCCTTTGTTCAGCCACTCCAGGGCCTTCTGACGGTCCAACTGGATAGTTGCTGGTACTGTAAGCGGGTTGTAAGTTCCAACCTTCTGGATGAACTTACCATCTCTTGGTGCACGGGCATCGGCCACTACGATAAAGTAGAACGGACGCTTTTTGCTACCGTGACGCTGTAGTCTGATTTTGACTGCCATGTTAAATAGAAATTTAAAGGCGTTAAAGAAATTGGTTAATCCGGCTAAGAATAACCGGACGGCAAATGTAAAGGGAAAAGAGAATTTTTCCAAGACCGTCTGTCAAGGAAATATTAAATTATTGTTATCCAGGCACTTGCATGGCATCTGGGCGTCCCTTGCGTCGCACACTTCAGCTGAAGGGCGCCATTTTGCAGAGAATTCAGGGGTATTTTTCACCGCGGAGCCGGGGAGAGCGGGGAGATGACGCAGAGGCTTATCCTTTCTCCTCCATTCAACATTCCTCTGTTCCTTGCTCGTCTGTTCAATATTCCCTACCGTTTCATCCCAGGGAACCTGCCGCCCATCGGAAGATTGTTCATCATCTTCATCATTTGCTTCATCTGGTCGAACTGTTTCATGAAGGCATTCACTTCGGCCATATCCTTGCCACTGCCTTTCGCGATCCGTTGCCTGCGTGAGGGGGTGAGGGAATCGGGATTGGCCCTTTCAAAAGGTGTCATGGAACTGATCATTGCTTCGATCCCTTTGAAAGCGTCATCCTTGATATCGATATCCTTCATGGCTTTGCCCACACCGGGTATCATGCCCATCAGGTCTTTCAGGTTACCCATTTTTTTGATCTGCTGCAACTGGTCCATGAAATCCTGAAAATCGAACTGGTTCTTCCGGATCTTCTTCTCCAGTTTTTTGGCTTCTGCCTCATCGTACTGGGCCTGCGCTTTCTCTACCAGGCTGGTAATATCTCCCATACCCAGGATACGCTGCGCCATACGGTCGGGATAGAACACATCCAGTGTATCCATCTTCTCACCGCTGCTCACAAACTTGATCGGTTTGTTAACGGTATACTTGATCGAGAGCGCTGCACCACCCCGGGTGTCACCATCCAGTTTGGTCAGTACCACACCGGTGAAATCGAGCCGGTCGTTGAAGGCTTTGGCGGTGTTCACCGCATCCTGACCCGTCATGGAATCCACTACGAACAGGATCTCTGCCGGATTCACGGCAGATTTGATATTGGCCACTTCCGTCATCATCGCCTCATCAATGGCCAGGCGGCCGGCGGTATCGATGATGATCACATTCTTATTCTTCGCTTTTGCTTCCTTGATCGCGTTCTGTGCAATGGCAACCGCGTCTTTGTTCTCCCTTTCACTGTACACATCCACACCAACCTGTTCTGCCAGCACGGTCAGCTGGTCTATCGCCGCCGGGCGGTAGATATCTGCTGCCACCAGCAATACCGATTTACCCTTTTTGGTCTTCAGGTAATTGGCCAGTTTACCGGTGAACGTGGTCTTACCACTACCCTGCAGCCCCGCAACCAGGATGATGGCCGGATTACCCGACACGTTGAACTGCGCCTCAGATCCACCCATCAGTTCGGTCAGTTCATCCTGAACGATCTTCACCATCAGTTGTCCGGGACTGATGGCATTGATCACTTTTTCACCGGTCGCTTTTTCCTTGACCTTATCAGTGAATTCCTTGGCTATCTTGAAATTCACGTCCGCATCGATCAGGGCACGGCGGATATCTTTTACTGTATTGGCAATATTGAGGTCATTGATCCTTGCTTCCCCTTTGAGGTTCTTAAAGGCCGATTCGAGCTTCTCACTGAGAGAGTTAAACATAATTCACGGGTTTCTGATGATCACAAATAAAAATGAATAATAACCGAAGCCATATTCAGTAAGGAGTGCAAATATAAAATGTAGCTACGAAATGCAGGATTTTCTATTTAAACACCCAGCCTGAGGGCCATGGCCGAATCCCTGTAAGTAACATGTACAAGAAACCCCAGCCTGAAAGCTGGGGTTCCGATATGAGTTAATAGATATGACTAATTGATAGCGTTAACCGAGGTAAAAACGCAGGTGTTTGGACCGGTTGGTACTTCTGAGCTTCGTTATGGCTTTGTCTTTGATCTGCCTTACCCTTTCCCTGGTGAGGTGAAACCTTTCCCCGATATCTTCCAGGCTCAGCGGATGGTCTACACCAATCCCAAAAAAATAACAGACCACATCTTTCTGCCGCTCGGTAAGTGTACGGAGGCTGCGTTCTATTTCCATGCGGAGCGACTCATGGTGCACCAGGTTCTCATCGGTCTTATCGGCATTGGGGTTCTCCATCAGGTCAAGCAGGGTGCCGTCCTCACCATCAGACAAAGGGGTATCCATGCTTATATGCCTGAAACCCACGCTCATGGTAGCGGTAACTTCCTCTATGCCAATCTCCAGCAGATCGGCCAGCTCTTCGGGTGTAGGCTCCCGTTCAAATTCCTGCTCCAGCTGCTGGTACGCTTTACTGATGCGGTTGGTAAGTCCTACTTTGTTCAGGGGTAAACGAACGATACGGCTCTGTTCAGCCAGGGATTGTAATATGCTCTGCCGTATCCACCATACGGCGTAAGAAATAAATTTGAAACCACGGGTCTCATCAAAACGCAGTGCGGCTTTGATCAGGCCCAGGTTACCCTCGTTGATGAGGTCTGGTAAGGTCAGTCCCTGGTTTTGATATTGTTTGGCTACGGACACCACAAAACGGAGATTGGCTTTCACCAACCTGTCGAGCGCCGCCTGGTTTCCCTCCCGGATACGCATGGCCAGCTGCACTTCTTCTTCAGGACTGATCAGGTCCACTTTACCGATTTCCTGTAAATATTTTTCCAGACTTTGCGACTCGCGGTTGGTGATAGACTTTGTTATCTTGAGCTGGCGCATACTCATAATAATCGGATTTTAGATAGTGGTTATATTGGTGATAGAAACCGAGCTTGCAGGGTCATTCAAACAAAACACTACGCCACATAGTCTGTTGTTAAGCAATTTAACAAATTCTGAAAACTTATCAAAAAATATATTTTCTACAAACAATTGATAGTCAATATATTAAATAATTCTTTTTTGACAACAGCTTTTTCGGATAAAGGAATTCATCTATGTTGTCAAAAAAACATTTGGAAGCGAAGGATTATTTAATATTATTGCAGGCCTACGATGGACTGTAGGTTAAAGAGATTGTAATGAGTAAGAAGCAACTATTTACGTTGGAATTCCCGGTCAGATGTTCCCCAACGATTTTATTTGAATTTTTAGCTACACCTGCCGGTTTGCAGGAGTGGTTTGCCGATAAAGTAGACGAATGGGAGAATGTGTACAGCTTTTCATGGAACGGTGGTACACCCGATAAAGCAGATGTGGTTGACAAGGAGGAGGACAAATTCATCCGTTTCCACTGGCAGCATAGCGATAAGAACGAATATTTCGAATTCCGCATCGAAAAAACAGAGATCTCCAACCAGACGATTCTGGTAATCAAGGATTTTGCCGAAAAGAACGAGATCAAAGACCAGAGCCAATTATGGGGCTACCAGATCAAAGACCTGTTTCACCGTTTAGGTAGTGCTTAATGGTCAACGCCAGACAGCATTTGCAGTATTTCCTGGTAAGTGTCTTCAAAAAAATCAGTCAATCCATCCCATTCCTGCAATGGGATTTTTTTTGCCAGTTTAAAAAAAGGAAGCGCTGTCCATGAGGCATCCATCTGTTCAGCAAGAGCCACATAGTTATCCATTTCAAAATGGTGCTCCCAGGCATCTGCACCTACGGCAATGTACCAGCCTGCCCGCATTTCGGGATGTAAGCGGAAATATTCCTGCAGTCCTGCAGCGTATTGAGCCTGATATTTCCCCGACAGCTGTAATGTGATGCTGCAAAAATTTCCCCACCAGAAAAAACTCCTGATCGCGAAACTTTCAGCCGCAATAAAATGCCGGGGCTGGTCCAGCATCACCCAGGGCAAACCCCTGTATTGCTCTCCCTTCGATATTTTGGGAGAATGAAAACCAGGTTCCGTGCCCGCCAGCATGGGGTACTGTTGCCATACTATCCTGTACTGCTCACTCAGGTTGCCAAAGAGCGTGTATACTTTAGCAATAATCTGGTTCTTTGTTAAAATCCAACCGGCATCGGTTACCAGTTCCCGTTCCTTTGGTGAAAGCATTACTTTTGCAGGGCTCATAAAACAATATTAAGCAAGGACCAGTGATTAAAAAACTCGATATACTCGTTATCCGCTCCTTTATCGGTCCTTTTATCGCTGCATTCGCCATTTCCGTCTTCGTACTTACCATGCAGTTCTTCTGGCTGTATATTGATGACCTGGTGGGAAAAGGGCTTGACCTCTTCACCATTCTGAAACTCGTTGGACTGGTAACCCTGTTCTGGGTACCCACCGCTTTGCCCCTGGCGCTGTTATTCTCTTCCATCATGACTTTTGGTAACCTGGGAGAAACTTTTGAGCTGGTGGCCATCAAAGCATCCGGCATCCCATTACTTCGTTTTATGCGTCCCCTGCTGATCATCACCATATTCATCAGCGGACTAGCATTCCTGTTCGCCAACAATATCATTCCGGTGACCCAGTTGAAACTGTCGGCCCTGAAATATGACATCATCGTTTCCAAGCCTGCTTTCGACATCAAAGAAGGGATCTTTTATGATAAAATAGAAGGTTATGTGATCAAACTGGGCAAGAAAGAGAAGAACGACAGTGTGATCCACAACGTGGTGATCTTTGAAAAGAAGAATGGCCTGCAGGACAATATGCTGATCGCTGAAAGCGGTGTGATGCGAATCACCCAGGACAAACGTTTTCTGGAATTCATCCTCAAGAAAGGCTGGCGATACGAGGAAAAAGGGCAACGTTCTACCACCAATACCGAATTCACCCGTATGGGCTTCCAGGAATACAAGAAAGTGTTCGACCTGAAAAGTTTCCAGATGAACAAATCGGGCGACAGTGCTTTTTACGACCCCAAAATGCTGAGTCTCCGACAGTTGAATGGAGCCATTGACTCATTGCAAAGTCTCGACAGCTTTTATCTGAAGCGTACCGAGCGGGAAGTATCTCCCTATCTGCGTTTTACCCGTTTTCGCGATACCGGCTGGGCCCTGATTAAACCCGACTCGCTAAAAAAGATCAAATATTTTGATGAGTTGATCGCTGATTCGATCAAACAAAGCGTGACCGACGCAGCCATCAGCCAGTTACAAAGTGTCAAAGGAAATATTGCCGCATTGGAAGCCGATTACAAGGAACGCCAGAAATCACTCCGCCTGCATGAGATCGAGTGGCACCGGAAGCTGACCCTGTCGGCTGCCTGTATCGTGCTGTTCCTGATCGGCGCACCGCTGGGTTCCATTATCCGGAAAGGCGGACTGGGTACTCCCTTGGTATTTGCGATTATTTTCTTTGTCATCTTCCACTTATTCAACACATTCGGCGAAAAATTCGTCAAATCGGAGCAGGCCAGTCCGCTCATGGGCATGTGGCTCTCCACTTTCATCCTCATCCCTATCGGCGCTTTCCTTACTTACAAAGCCATGCGCGATTCACAACTCTTTAACCAGGAATTCTACTACCGATCTTTCAAACAGTTGCGGAATTTTTTGGCTAATTTTAGTTTCTCTAAAAAATCCTAAACCCTATTTTATGACTACACATAACAAAAGCCGTCGTGCGTTCATCAAGACCACGGGCGTAACCGGTATTGGACTTACTGTGCTGCCCGGTTTCTTACAGGCATCACCTGTTGCAGCAGGCAATCCCTTTTCGCAACAACCCCTGCCCTACGATTATAAAGCGTTGGAACCCGTGATCGACGCCATGACCATGGAGATCCACTATTCCAAACATGCAGCAGCCTATGCCAAAAACCTGGCAGAAGCCTGTAGTGCTGAAAAAGTAGATACCAACAGCGCAAAACTGGAAGACGTATTGCGCAGCGCATCCAAATACTCAGCCAAAATGCGCAACAATGGTGGTGGTCATTATAACCACGAACTGTTCTGGCAGTGTATGAAACCCGGAGCAGCCACCAAACCTGAAGGCAAACTGGCAATGGCCATTGACCAGAGTTTCGGATCTTTTGAAGCGTTTAAAACACAGTTCACCGATGCCGGCAAAAACCGTTTCGGAAGCGGATGGGCCTGGCTGGTACTGACCGCAGATAAAAAACTGGCCATCGGATCAACCCCGAACCAGGACAACCCATTGATGGATATCAGTGACCTGAAAGGAACACCCTTGCTGGGACTGGATGTTTGGGAACACGCCTATTACCTAAAATACCAGAACAAACGCCCCGACTACATCAATAACTGGTGGAATGTGGTGAACTGGGAATTTGTTCAGAAAAGATATGAATTGGGATGAAACAAATGCAAAAGTTAAAAGTAAAAAGTCAAAATTGCACTTATTACTTTTTACTTTTGAATTTTGACTTAAAAAAAAGCAGATGAAAACCGTAACCAAATGGGCAGGAGGAATGGCATTTGATGCCACTGCCGATACCGGTCAGACCGTTAGAATAGACACCACCGTAGAAGGTGGAGGAACTGCGAGTGGCATGAATCCCAAAAAAATGTTACTGGGTGCATTGAACGGCTGCAGCGGCATGGACGTGGTAGAGATCCTGAAGAAGATGAAAGTAGCTTTCAGCAAGTTTGAAATAGTGGCAGAAGCCGAGCAGACAGAAGACCATCCCAAGACCTTCACGTTCATCAAAATGACATACCGCATTGATGCCAAACCGGAAGACCTGGATAAGATAAAAAGAGCCGTGGACCTTTCGCAGGAAAAATATTGCGGCATCTCTGCTATGCTGGCCAAACATTGCGATATCAGTTATACCATTGAATTGATCTGATCACTGAAAAGGCTGTTATTGTATACCATGCCGAACAAACTGCTGTTACTCGCCGCTTTGCTGACAATACAGGTATGGCTGCATGCCCAGGAAACACCACCTGCTGTAAAACCAAACAACCCGGTGTTCCCGGGCTGGTATGCGGACCCGGAAGGAACGATCTTTGGCAACCGCTACTGGATCTATCCTACCTACTCTGCTCCTTACGACAAACAGGTATTCCTGGATGCTTTTTCCTCTCCTGACCTGGTGAACTGGACAAAACACAGTCGTATTCTGGACACAGCCAGCATCAAATGGGCCAGGCGTGCCATGTGGGCACCGTCCATCATACAGCACAACAAAAAGTATTTCCTGTTCTTTGGTGCCAACGATATCCAGAGCAACCAGGAAAAAGGAGGCATCGGTGTGGCCGTAGCCGATGACCCGGCCGGGCCATTCAGGGATCACCTGGGCAAACCATTGGTGGACCAGTTTTACAACGGCGCCCAACCCATTGACCAATTCGTATTTGCAGATAAGGACGGGCAGCATTACCTTATCTATGGCGGATGGAGGCATTGCAATATCGGAAGGCTTAATGCTGATTTCACCGGTTTTGTTCCATTCAAGGATGGCAATACTTTCCAGGAGATCACACCGGAAGGGTATGTGGAAGGACCATTCATGTTCATACGGAATGGCAAATATTATTTCATGTGGTCGGAAGGCGGCTGGACCGGGCCCAATTACACAGTGGCATACGCCATAGCCGACTCTCCGCTTGGCCCTTTTAAACGTATCGGGAAAATTTTGCAGCAGGATCCCACCATTGCTACCGGTGCAGGACACCATTCAGTGATACGGGTACCGGGTACAGACCAATGGTACATTGTCTACCACCGCCGCCCGCAGGGAGAAAAAGATGCCAACGCAAGGGTTACCTGTATTGAGCAACTGTATTTCGACGAGAACGGTTTCATCAAACCTGTCATCATCACCCGGGAAGGTGTGGCTGCGCATAAGCTGAGATAAGCAGTTCTTTCTTCCCGATTTACAGATACCTTTGCAGAAACTTTTTTTCTGCAGTCAGCCAAACAGAATTTTCGCGTACAGCTCTGGATCACCGTCCTGAGCGTGGTATTGTTCCTCACCAAGATCATTGCCTATTATTTCACGCACTCCCTGGCCATACTTTCCGATGCACTGGAAAGTATAGTGAATGTGATTGCCGGTTTTATCGGACTCTACAGTCTCTATGTAGCGGCCAAACCCCGCGACAGGGAACATCCTTACGGCCATGGTAAAGCCGAGTTCGTTTCTGCAGCCATTGAAGGGGGCCTGATTGTGGCGGCAGGTATCATGATTATTTATGAGACCGTGATGAACTTCCTGCACGAAAACCCTTTACAGAAACTGGATACCGGCCTGGTACTGGTGGGGGCCACAGCAATCATCAATTACATTGCCGGTATGGTGTGCATCAGGATCGGTAAAAAGAATTCATCACTGGCCTTACAAGCCAGCGGCAAACATTTACAAACGGATACATACTCCACCATCGGTATCATTGCCGGACTTGTGATCATACTGGTCACCCGGCTGCTCTGGCTGGATAAAGTGATCGCACTGGGCATGAGCGTGCTCGTGATCTATAACGGCTACCGCATCATCCGCACTTCACTGGCAGGTATCATGGATGAAGCTGACCTGCAACTGCTCAATAATTTCATTGCTGTGCTGAACCGGAACCGGCGCGCCAACTGGATAGATCTGCATAACCTGCGGGTGATCAAGTATGGCGCTTTACTCCATATCGACTGTCATTTGACCGTACCCTGGTACCTGAACGTACACGAAGCACATAAAGAGATCGATGCACTTGCGGACCTCATCAAAAAAGAGTTCGGCGATGCCATTGAACTGTTTGTACATACCGATGGCTGTCTGCCTTTCAGCTGCACCATCTGCACCAGAACAGATTGCAGTGTGCGCCAGCAGCCCATGAAAGAAAGACTGACCTGGAGCCTGGAGAATATCCTGTCGAACCAGAAACACCAGTTATGAGTGTACCGGATCAGCTGATGGGCAGGCCATTTGTCACGGCCATGAATCGCGAAAACCTGCTTACCTTTGCGGGGCAACAATAAGATCAAACTATCTATCATATAAAATCAACGATCATGAAGGTTTGGAAAGAGTACCAGGAACAGCACAAAGAGCGTTTCCTGAACGAATTGCTGGACTTATTGCGCATCCCCAGCGTTAGCGCCCGCAGCGAGCACAAAACAGATATGAACCATTGCGCCGAAGCCGTAAAGCAACGTTTGCTGGAAGCTGGTGCCGATACCGTGACCATCTATCCCACCGAAGGTCATCCCATCGTTTACGGTGAAAAGATCATTGACCCTTCCAAACCCACCGTATTGGTATATGGACACTACGACGTACAACCTGCTGATCCGCTGGAACTCTGGAACAGCGGTCCATTTGAGCCGGTGATCAAAGACGGAAAAATATTCGCCCGCGGTTCTGCCGATGACAAGGGACAATTTTATATGCACGTAAAGGCCCTCGAAACCATGGTAAAGACAAATACTTTACCCGGCAACGTGAAGTTCCTGATTGAAGGCGAAGAAGAAGTGGGAAGTCCAAACCTGGCCACATTTGTAAAGGCCAATAAAAGTTTATTGCAGGCAGATGTGATCCTGATCAGCGATACTTCTATGCTGAGTATGGACACGCCCTCCATTGATATCGGCGTTCGCGGACTGAGTTACATTGAGCTGGAAGTGACCGGCCCGAACCGTGACCTGCACAGTGGCGTATATGGTGGCGCTGTTGCCAATCCCATTACCATGCTGGCCAGGATGATCGCTTCCTGTCACGACGAGAATAACCACATCACCATTCCCGGTTTTTACGACGATGTGGTAGAATCTACCCCTGCCGAAAGAGAGAAAATGGCACAGGCCCCTTTCAACGAAGAAGAATACAAGACCGACCTGGGTGTGCAACAACTCTGGGGCGAAAAAGGCTATACTACCAATGAAAGGACCGGGATCCGTCCTACCCTGGAAGTGAATGGAATCTGGGGCGGATATACGGGTGAGGGTGCAAAGACCGTATTGCCATCGAAGGCTTTTGCCAAGATCTCCTGTCGCCTGGTGCCTAACCAGTCTTCGGTAAAAATGACCGAAAAGATCCTGAACTATTTCAAAAGCATTGCTCCAGCCGGTGTAACGGTGAAAGCCGAGGAACATCATGGTGGTGAGCCGTATATGACGCCGATCGATTCAGATGCCTACAAAGCAGCAGCCAAGGCCATCCATGCCACATTCGGCAAAGAACCCATCCCGGTTCGGGGTGGCGGCAGCATCCCTATCTGTTCCCTGTTTGAAAAAGAACTGGGACTGAAAATCGTGTTCATGGGTTTTGGTCTTGACAGTGATAATCTGCACAGTCCGAATGAAAAATACGACCTGGTGAATTTCTATAAGGGTATTGAAACCATCCCTTATTTTCACCAGTTCTATGCTGAGATGAAATAATGATAAATAAACTGCTTTGGGAAAGTGTACTGGCTTTCCCAAAGTTTTTTCTACCATGAGCGAGCAAAAAGAAAAACTCCGCATCGACAAATACCTCTGGGCCATCCGGTTATTCAAAACCAGGAGCCAGGCCGGTGATGCCTGTGACAAAGGCAAGGTGAAGATGAACGGCATGGCCGTGAAAGCTTCGCGCGTTGTAGTCATCGGTGATGAGTATGAAGTAAAAACGGAAGCCCGTAAATGGGTGGTAAAAGTTTCCGGACTGCTGCACAGCCGCGTGCAGTATTCAGATGCCATCAACTATTATATTGACCTGACACCCGCTGAAGAGCTGGATCGCATACGTTTTGAAGCTGCCAGCTTTCATACCGGTAAACGACTCAGTAAGATCGGCCGCCCTACCAAACGCGAACGCCGCGACCTGGAAGGGTTCATGGATATCTGAACCCGCTCGCCGCACAGTCGGTTGCAGCCTCTGCAGGTATTCAGTATGTTTGCAGCATGAAGATCGATATACTCACCGTGGTTCCCGACCTGCTGGAAAGCCCTTTCAGTCACAGCATCCTGAAACGCGCCCGTGAAAAAGGCCTGCTGCAGGTGAATGTATACAACCTTCGCAAATGGGCCATCAACAAACATATGCAGGTAGATGACTACCAGTTTGGCGGTGGTGCCGGTATGGTGATCATGCCCGAGCCCCTGGCCAATGCCATTGATGAACTGCAGCAGGATGGCAAATACGATGAGATCATTTTCATGACACCTGACGGAAAACCCTTTACCCAAAAAACCGCGAACAACCTATCACTGAAAGGGAATATCCTGATCATCTGCGGTCATTACAAAGGCATTGACGAGCGTATTCGTCAACGGTATGTAACCATGGAGATCTCTATTGGCGATTATGTACTGAGTGGCGGTGAACTGGCCGCGGCCGTAGTGGTGGATGCCATTGGGCGGTTGATCCCCGGCGTATTGAATGACGAAACCTCGGCGCTGTTCGATTCCTTCCAGGACAATCTGCTCGCCCCACCTGTGTATACCCGCCCAGCCGATTTCCGCGGCGATAAAGTGCCCGAGATCCTTACGCAGGGTGATCCTAAAAAAGTAGAAGAATGGCGGCATGAGCAATCGCTGCAGCGCACAAAAGAGAGAAGACCAGATATGTTGGAGGACTAGCGGATCAGCCAATACAAAAAAAGCGGGTTACCAGATCGTTGTATCGATCCGCTAACCCGCCAAGCAGCAAATGCTTTATTGTTTTATTTCTTCACCCCGATCACCGGCAGCTGTTTATCATTGATCATTTTGTTGAATGCTTTCAGGTCTGTGTCCATGATCTTTTTCAGTTTGGCCATCTGTACATCAGATTGTGCGCCCAGGTCGGCAAATACTTCACGAGCCTGCTTGCTCGGTGGGTTCTGACCACTGGAAGCCACACCATATAATCCGGCCAGCTTATCATTCAGGCGTATCGGGAAGTTCAACACATCCTGCCCGCTTTTGGATTTAGTCTGGTATAGGGCTTCTTCCACCGCTGTCATCTGCCTGTTGATGCTGTCGGCCATTTTCTTGATCTCCTTACTGCTTTCACCTGGTTCCAGTTTGGCAGTGAACTCGTTGATCTGGCTTCTCAATGAGCGGATATTCTTGATGGTCACCTGCACTTCACTGAACTTATCTCTGACCTGCAGCAAAAAGTCTACCTGCGCATCATAATCAGCTTCCGTCATTTTATAGTTAGGATCGGCCTTGATCACAAAAGGAACATCCACAGAATCTTTACCGTACCGGAAACGTGCACTGTACTTGCCAGGCGCCGCTTTGGCAGTACTGATCCTGCCATTCCATAAGATCAGCCCTTCTACGGTTTCTGCCGGAGGATAATTCATATCCCACACAAACTGGTTCATCCCGTTGTTGAAATCTATCTTATCAGTAGCTGCTTTCGCGTTTTTGCTGAAGGTCTTGATGGTTTTACCCTGTTTGTCAAATACGGTAATAGACACTTTAGAAGAATCATCAGCTCCCTTCAGGTAATAGTTAAACACCACACCGGAAGCTGGGTTCTCTCCCATATTGGCCTGTGTGCCGGCCTGTCCGCGCATCCTCCGGCCTCCGCCTCCTTCTGTTCGGTAAGCGTCATTCACAGCAAATACATGCAGATTCTTATTGAGCAGTTCGGCATCTTTCTGCTGTATCACACTTAGGTCATCCAGCACCCAGAAAGAACGGCCCTGTGTAGCAACGATCAGGTCATTCTCTTTAATAGTGAGGTCGGTGATCGGAACGACCGGAAGGTTCAGCTGGAACTTTTTCCAGTTTGCACCATCATCGTAACTGATGTACATACCATATTCCGTACCTGCATACAACAGGCCAGGACGTTTTTTATCGGCACGCAGCGCCCTGGTGAAATGCATATTATCGATACCATTGGTGATGCGCTTCCAGGTCTTACCATAATCTTCTGTTTTGAAGATGTACGGTGCAAAATCGTCCAGTTTATATTTGGTCCCCACAAAATAAGCAGTACCCTTTTTGAAAGGGTCTGTTTCAATACAGTTCCACATCATCCATTTTCCTGCTTCGGCCGGGGTTACATTTTCCCAGTTCTTTCCACCATCCTTACTCACATGTATCAGACCATCATCACTGCCTGTCCACAACAAGTCTTTCTCCAGCACGGATTCCGCAGCGGTAAAGATGGTACAGTAATATTCAACCGAAGTATTGTCCTTGGTGATAGGACCCCCACTGGATACTTGTCTTGATTTATCATTGGTAGTAAGATCCGGACTGATGGTCTCCCAGCTCTGTCCCTCATTTTCGGTCACAAACAGGTGATTACCGCCTGCATACAACCTTTTTGGATTATGCGGAGAAAAGAAAAACGGGAAGTTCCACTGGAAACGGTATTTCAGCACATCGGCACCTGCGCCCATGGGGTTATCAGGCCATACGTTGATAGCACGGTTCTCTCCGGTCCTGTGATCCAGTCTTGACAGGTAGCCGCCATAATTACCACCATACACAATATCCGGATTCAGCGGATCAGCCTGTACATAACCGCTTTCAGAACCTGCGGTGATATCCCAGTCCCTTTCTGTGATGCCTGCTCCTGAGGTACGGCTCTTGATGCGAACCGTTGAATTGTCCTGTTGTGCCCCCAATATGCGATAAGGGAATGCATTATCGGTGGATACCCGATAGAACTGGCCGGTTGGCTGATTATTCATGGTGCTCCAGTTATTGGCACCATCAAAACTCACCTGTGCGCCGCCATCGTCTGCCACAATCATGCGGTTACCATCTTCGGGATCGATCCAGAGATCATGGTGATCGCCATGTGGCGTATTCATCGCCTGAAAAGTTCTGCCTCCGTCACGACTGCGCATGAACTCAACATTGGGACAGTATACCAGGTTCTCATTTTTCGGATCTACAAACACTTTGCTGTAATACCAGGCACGCTGGCGGATATTGTTATCGTTGCTGGTAAGTGTCCAGCTATCGCCGCCATCGGCACTCATGAACAGGCCGCCATTGGCATTTTCGATAATGGTATAGATCTTATCTGTGTTGGATGGCGCTACGGCCACACCCACAATACCCCAGGTTCCTTTGGGCAATCCTTTTTTGGAGGAAAGGCTGGTCCAGGTTTCTCCACCATCAACAGACTTGTACAGACCACTTCCCTCACCACCACTTTCCATGCTGTGCGGAGTACGGATCACGCGCCACATACCTGCATACCATACGGAAGGATTACCAGGTTCCATTACCAGGTCTGAGCAACCTGTCTGGTTATTGACGAATAAGGTTTTCTTCCAGGTTTTACCGCCATCGGTTGTTTTGTATACACCACGTTCTTCATTGGGTCCGAACAGATGCCCCATCACGGCCACCCAGACCGTGTTCGGGTCTTTTGGATGAACAACAATGCGGATAATATGACGACCGTCTTTCAGTCCCAGATTTCGCCAGTTCTTACCGCCATCATCGCTGCGCCAGATGCCGCCCAGACCTTCGGCCACGTTTCCGCGCATGGTGTTTTCACCTTCGCCTACATACACCACCGTTTCATCGCTTGGAGCTACTGCTACGGCACCGATGGTTCCGCCAAAATATTTATCAGTGATATTCTTCCAGTTACTGCCACCATCCTGTGTTTTCCAAACGCCACCACCGGTACCACCAAAATAAAAGGTGTTCCGGTTCTTGTAACTACCAGCCACAGCACCACTACGGCCTCCACGGAAAGGACCTACCAAACGATATCGTTGTCGGGAGTGAAAAACAGAATCACTGTTATCCTGTTTAACGGTAACAGGTGAAGCGCTCTTGGCTTTGTTCGCTTTCTGTGCAAACATGCCCACAGACAGTAAAAGCACTGCCTGTAGCAGAAGGATTGATTTTCTCATAATCGTTAGAATTGGGAGAGTAAGTTACTTTACTATTCTATCAGAAAAAAATCAGATTCATCCCATAAACCAACCGCGCCTTTGCACCTTACGAGAAAATTTTCTCACAAGGTGCAAAGGCACGGTTCTTATGGATGATGTCTATTTCACATGGTACCACCTTTCTTCCAGTCCTTCGTTAATGTTCACCGTCACATTCTCCACTTCCGATTCTACCGGACCAAAACTCAGGATCGCTTTTACAGGATACTGGATACCTTTAAACTCTTTGTATTCTTTCACCAGTAAGCTGGCTTTGGTGTCTTTACCTACCCTGCTGCCAAAAGCTTTCATCATAGGACCAAAACCAGTCAGGTTAAGGGCCATATCGCCGGTAGCTTCCACCTGTTTCACCAGGAAGGTCTGGGAATCTAAATAATACATCACCGTTTGTCCGGTCTTCAAAGTCAGTTTTACTTTATAACAAGTCACTTTATTCACTTTGGCCGTACCACTGAGCTCAGCCGTATGTCCTTTAGCAGCATAATTCACCAATTCGCCAAAAGCTCCGGCGCAATCAAGTTCATATTGCTGTGCGATTACTTCCTCCGGTTTCATCCGGGTGATAGTGGGTTCATTACTTTGTGGCATACCATCGAAGCCGCCACGACCGCCAAAGCCCCTTACCGGGGGTACATAAATCACTCCCGAAGTATCAGTTAGCATGGTAAAACTATCCCCCATCCCCATAATTCCCCCTACCTGCCTGCGAAATAGTTTTCCTTTTTCTCTCACCAGTGTCAGCGGCAGTTCTATATTCTGCCCCATAACACCCATTTTTACATTACTCAGTACTTCCAGGTAACGGATGGCTTCCAGTTTTTCGCGGCCACCGGCTGCAACTTCGTATTTGGTCAGGATCTCTTCTACGGTTTGCGATCGCACCTGCAGAATCCCCAGCAGTAAAAACAAACCTGTGAATATTTTTTTCATATGGTCTAATTTCGTTAAGGTTTCAAATGTACTTGCAAAAAACAGGCAAGAACAAACGGAGCAGAGTTTTATCGTTCATTTAAGTTTTTCTTATTATGCAATCCTCATCATTCACGATCACCGGCAATCTGGTAGATGTTTGGAAAAAAGCCATTTACCCTGCAGAAATAAAAGTAGATAACGGTATCATCAGTGCCATTACCCAAATCGGCGAAGATGCTTCTGCAGTCGGTACATTTTTACTGCCGGGATTTGTAGACAGTCATGTACACATTGAAAGCAGCATGCTCATACCCAGCGAATTTGCCAGGTTAGCCGTGGTACACGGTTCCGTGGGCACAGTGAGCGATCCACATGAGATAGCCAATGTATGCGGGATGCCCGGTGTTGAGTTTATGATCGAGAACGGGAAGCAAACCCCTTTCAAATTCAATTTTGGTGCGCCCAGCTGTGTTCCGGCCACCGTATTTGAAACGGCTGGCGCCACAATTACCAGTGACGATATTACTGAACTGCTGGCGAAAAAGGAGATCCGGTACCTGAGCGAGATGATGAATTTTCCCGGGGTCCTGTTCAAGGATCCTGAAGTAATGAAAAAGATCGCGGCAGCACATGCGGCAGGCAAACCAGTGGATGGACATGCACCCGGACTAAGGGGCGAGCAAGCCAAACAATATATTGAAGCGGGTATTTCTACCGACCATGAATGTTTTACAGCGGAAGAAGCGGTAGACAAACTTGCGCACGGTATGCAGATACTCATCCGGGAGGGAAGTGCTGCTAAAAATTTCGAAGCCCTGATAGAACTCCTGGAAGACCATCCCAAAATGATCATGTTCTGTAGCGATGATAAACATCCCGACAGTCTGGTAGAAGGTCATCTGAACCAGCTCTGCGCCCGTGCCATTGCCAAAGGACACGATATTTTCAATGTGGTGCGTGCAGCCTGTATTAATCCTGTATTGCATTACCAGCTCCCGATCGGATTGCTCCGCGAGGGTGATCCGGCTGATTTTATTGTGGCGGAAGACCTGGTAAACTTCAGGATATTGAAAACTTTTATCGATGGCAAACTGGTAGCTGAAAACGGCAAATCCTTTATCCATTCAGTTATAACCACACCCATTAACCAGTTTAACTGTGTTTCGATTGCAGCCGAGCAGCTGGTGGTCAAATCAAATGAATATCCTTCTTCCAATGGGAATATCCCGGTGATGGAAGCTCTGGATGGCCAGCTCATCACCAACCGGCTGAACCTGCCAGGCAAACAGATCGATGGTGCCTGGGTAAGCGATGTGACCAACGATGTGTTGAAGATGGTGGTCGTTAACCGTTACCACAGCACACCGGTGGCCAAATGTTTTATCCGGAATTTCGGATTCAGGGAAGGGGCCATCGCTTCTTCCGTAGCGCACGATAGCCATAATATTGTAGCTGTAGGTACAGATGATATAAGTATCGCTCAAGCCATCAACCTGGTAATCAGGGAAAGAGGAGGTATCAGTTGTGTAAACGGCAGTGCAGAAAAGGTACTGGGACTGCCCGTAGCAGGATTAATGAGCGCCAACGATGGGTACCAGGTAGCAGCGGCATACACGGAGATCGACGCCATGGCCAAATCCCTGGGATCATCACTGGGTGCACCGTTCATGACCCTCAGTTTCATGGCTTTGCTGGTGATACCCCACCTGAAATTAAGCGACAAAGGACTTTTTGATGGTGACCGGTTCGCCTTTGTGTCGTAAAAACATAAATTTCCCATTCCAGCCGATAGAATTTAGTTTTGGGGATCAAATTACCCCGTAATTCCCTGGTGCCATGATAGTTAATTTAAGCGAACAACACAGCCTGGTCAGCAACTGGGTTTCTGAACTCAGAGATGTGAATATGCAGGGCGACCGCATGCGCTTCCGCCGCAACCTGGAGCGTATTGGCGAAGTAGCTGCTTATGAGATCAGTAAACGTTTACCGTACAAAACGGTTGATATACCTACTCCCCTGGGTGCACATGACAGCAAAGTGCTGGAGTTGCAACCGATACTGGCCACCATTTTGAGGGCAGGTTTACCTATGCACAATGGCATGCTGAATTATTTCGATAAGGCTGATAACGCTTTTATTTCTGCCTACCGGAAACATCACCGTGATGGCAGTTTTGAGATCAGCCTGGAATACATGAGCTGTCCTTCACTAGAAAACCGGATCGTCATCATCAGTGATCCCATGCTGGCTACCGGCGCTTCCATCGTAAAAACGATCCAATACATGAAGGATGAGGGCACGCCCAAAGAAATTCACGTGGTAGTTGCCATTGCCTGCACTATGGGCATTGAATATATCCAACGCGAATGTGGGGATGATATTTATATCTGGTGCGGAGATATTGATGAAGAGCTGACGGCCAAAGGTTATATCGTTCCCGGCCTGGGTGATGCCGGCGACCTCGCTTTTGGTACCAAAATGCAGTCCTGATCAACTTCTGATTCTTTCTCCTGCACCCGTAACGGCAAATAGTTAAGACGGCTTTAATATTTGTTATGGGACCCGCAACTTCAGCGGATTCACCTAAATTCGATATTGCGGATGTTTATAAAAAAATTGTTCATTAGTTGCTGGGTATGCCTCGTATTGGTTTCTGCCAATGCACAGGATCCGCATTTTTCACAATTTTTCAGTTCCCCGCTCACATTGAATCCTGCTTTAACAGGTAAGTTCTTTGGGTCTTACCGTATTGCCGGTAATTACCGTAACCAGTGGCCCTCTATAAATAACGCATTTACCACTGCCACCGTTTCTGCCGATTTTCATATGCTGCAAAACCGGATTCCCAGCAATGATACCTGGGGGATCGGTGCTGTAGGTTACAATGACAACAGCGCCAACGGAGCCGTTAAGTTTAACTATGCTTCGTTGTCTACAGCCTATCACAAAGGACTGGATGAAGATGGCATGCATACGCTGGGGGGTGGTTTCCAGGTAACTTATGCCAATATGCTCATCAACACTGCTCAGTTGAAATTTGAGGACCAGCTTACCAGTTCAGGTTTTACGGGCGTTACTTCTGAGGTCTTTAACGGCGCTACGCTGAAGTCCAACTATGTTGATGTGAACGCAGGTATTCTATATAACGGTAGCACTTCTGAGCAGAATAATTTTTATTTTGGTGTAAGCATGTATCATATCAACCGCCCGCAGCAAAGTTTTACCGGGGCACAGTATGTACTAAACCCCAGAACCACTTTTCACGGCGGTGGTTATTTCCCTATCGGACAAAATACCAGCCTGCATGTAAGTGCCCAACAAATGTTTCAGGGAGGTGCGTCTGCCACTATCCTCGGAGGTGCCATACAACTGACAGCCACACCGGATGTACCCAAGCCCACCAGTTTTTATTTCGGCAGTTGGATCAGGTTCAAAGATGCCATCATCCCCTATTTCGGTTTGGAGTTTGATGATTTTCGGCTGGGTGTCACATATGATTACAACTCTTCTTCCTTAAAGACTGCCTCACAAAACCGCGGAGGTATCGAATTATCACTGATCTATATACGCAGGCCCTCTACCGACAAACCTGTGAATTGTCCTAAGTTCTGATTGTCAATATCAACTGTTTAATACATTAATGGAAAAGGTTATCACAATTTGTGATAACCTTTTCCATTAATGTATTCTGTCTTTTATGAACCCGATCCGTTCCCTTGGACGTTGTTTTTCGTGCAGTAAAGACCTGATAGCGGAAAATATTGTTTTGAACTGACCATCATATTTCTTTTCGAGCTCAATGATCCTTTTTGCCAGATCTTTATTTCCTTCCAGCAATTGCCGCATCTGAACAAATGCCCTCATGATTGCAATATTAACCTTGATCGCCTGTTTGCTTTTTAATACAGAAGAAAGCATAGAAACACCTTGCTCTGTAAACACCATTGGTAGTGCAGGGGCATATTTCAGTTGTATGAGGTTATCACAATTTGTGATAACCTCATTGAATTCTTTTTTAGTTAGCTGAAACATAAAATCCTTAGGGAACCGATCAATGTTTCTCCTCACAGCCTGCTTTAATACACGGGTTTCAACACCATACATTTCTGCAAGGTCAAAATCAAATATGACTTTATGCATCCTGATAAAAAAGATTCGTTGAACTATCCGGGCGGGATAGGTTTGTATTACTTTACCCATACGCTTATTTTATAAGCGTTAATCTATAGATATCCCCCTACCCATACAAGCGTATTTATACTATCCTGAGAGAGTAAATTCACCCACCGGAAGCGATATTTGGAAGCCTGTAACTATATTTCTCCTATATGATACAACTCATAGCATTAAAACGATATATCTGTCAATAAATATTACATATTTTGAGATCGTTTTCCGCTTACATACAGGTTATCTTTCAGTATAAAACGATATGGCAGCCTTGCATCCTCTCCTGCATAATCCACACCGATTCTCGGCGTAGTTAATATGCATGAAGGTGGGATACGTAACCGATCATCCACTATAAATAACTCATCACCGAGCAAACTGATACCGGTATGAACAGTACAAATACCCATTGCCCTTGAAAAATTGCCCGGTCCACGGGTGATAGAATGATCCGGCGTTCTTTTACGTGTCCGGAACAACATGTGTTCAAGTCCCGATACAGGTTCCGCAGCCCTGATGAGCACTGCCTGTGGTACGCCTTTTTCCCCTGTAACTACATTGAACAAATGATGTATCCCATAACACAGGTACACATAAGACACGCTTCCGGCAGCATACATGACTTCAGTACGTGCCGTTCTGCGGCCATTCCAGGAATGGGAGGCTTTATCTACAATACCATTATACGCTTCAGTTTCTACAATACGGGCTGCGGTGAGTTTGCCATCTATACCTGTAACAACAATTTTGCCCAGTAAAGCCCTGGCAACCGCACAAACATCTTTTTGCTGGTAAAAGTCTACAGGCAATTTATCATACTGCCCGAGCGTTATAGCTTTCATAGACATAAAACTAAGGATTGTGTTAACTTTACGAATCTAAATCCCCCAGCTGTGCTGAAAGAAATGATCATTGGTATCCAGGCTTTTTTCCAGGCTCACCGGTTCATACGGGAGCATAAGCTGTGGAAGTGGATCATCATACCAGGTATCATTTACGCGGTTTTATTCGTTTTGGGTATGTATTTCTTCAGCCAGACATCCAGCGAATTCTTTGAATGGATGAGTAACCGTACCGGTTTGGCCAAGTGGCTGAACAAACTGGATAATGGGTTTCTGGGGTTTATCTTCATCATCGGCAACCTGCTGCTATGGCTTATCCTGATGCTATTTTATTTTTCCCTTTTCAAATATGTTTTCCTGATCGTGGGCTCACCCTTGTTTGCCTACCTGAGCGAAAAAACAGAATCAATCATTGAGGGTAAAGAATATCCTTTCAGTTTTCAGCAACTGCTGAAAGATATAAAAAGAGGTATCATCATTGCCGCAAGAAACAGTCTCTGGCAAACCGTATACACATTATCCATCCTATTGCTTAGTCTGATACCCTTGATTGGCTGGTTGACTCCTATTCTTGCCGTGTTGGTAGAATGTTATTATTACGGGTTCTCCATGCTGGATTACAGCATGGAACGGCACAAACGAACACCGGCACAAAGCATTTTCTTCATTGGTAACCACAAAGGACTGGCCGTAGGTAACGGACTCATTTTTTACATGATGCATCTGCTACCCATTGTAGGATGGGTACTGGCCCCCGCTTATTCGGTGATCGCCGCCACACTAAGCATCTACCCGCTGAAAAAAGCCGAAAAATAAATGGCAGCTAAATTATGAGCCAAGGCAAAGTTTACCTGATACCTACCGTACTGCACGAAGAAGCACTGGAAACCATTCCGGCCTACCTGCTGGATGCCGTGAAAGACTGTTCCGTATTTTTTACAGAGAATGAAAAGACCGCCCGCCGTTTCCTGAAAAAGATCTGGCGCGAAATGGTCATCGATGATTACCAGTGGTTTACCATACATAAGGCAGAAGAAGAGGTAAAATCACAGTTCCTGCAGTTGCTGAAAGCGGGGAAAAATATCGGTATCATCAGTGAAGCGGGCTGTCCGGGCGTAGCAGATCCCGGCCAGGTATTGACCGAAGCAGCCCAACAGGCAGGCATCACCATCAAACCGCTGGTTGGTCCAAGCTCCATTCTGCTGGCTTTGATGGCCAGTGGTATGAACGGTCAATGTTTCCAGTTTCATGGATACCTGCCCATCGATGCCATAGAAAGAAAAAAGAAACTACGCGAACTGGAAACCGACTCACACAAAAGAAACTGCACACAGATATTCATTGAAACTCCTTACCGCAACAATCCGCTGATCAAAGACATTTTAGACAGCTGCCGCGAAGAGACCCGTTTGTGCATTGCAGTTGATATTACGGCGTCCTCAGAATCCATCCGAACCAAATCCATCAAAAAATGGAAACAGGAAATTCCGGATATCCATAAAAGGCTGGCCATCTTCCTGCTTCATGCATGATATGAGCGGTTGGTGAGTAGTGAGTAGTCAGTGGTGAAGAGATACGAAATAGCATTCTTTACTCCTACCCACTGACTACTCACCACTCCCTACTTCGGCCTCAACACCGGTTCGCCCGGCACGCCCCTTACTTCGTAAATACTGTCTACGATGTATTTCTGCATTCCGCGCCAGGGCAGCGAACCAAAATATTGTTTGTAATGCACATTCACTTCCCTACCCGATACCTGCAGCAACTGTTGCGCCACTTCTTCTTTGGTAACGCTGAAAGAGAACTCATTGCTCTGCACGTTGGCCTTAAAACCGCTGAGAATGATCTTTCCTTCATAGGTTTTGAAAACAATACCTTTCTTCTGGAAAATATTGAGCGTACCGGCCTGGGTACCTTCGGCCAGTACAAAATAGAAACGCCAGTAACAGAAGATGAGTAAGATCAACAACGTGATGGCGCCAACCGTCCAGAATATCTTCTTCATTATAACCCGTATTTATCAACCAGGTAGATCAGGCCTGCCATATTTACCGCACCCAACAGCAGTTCCCTCTTGTTCACGTTCTCAAAAACATCGCTGCGGGCATGGTGCAGGTCAAAGTATCGCTGCGGATCGGGCAGCAGTTCACCTACGGGTATCCCGAAGGTCCTGTTCAGCGGACCGATATCCGCACCACCACCATCACCCGTGATCTCGAAAGAACCATAAGGGGAAAGCAGCGGGATCCAGCTTCTTAGTTTTTCCAGCTGCGCTTTACTGGCCTGGATAGAAAAACCTCTGGGTGTAAAACCACCTGCATCGCTTTCCAGTGCGAACACATGTTTCTCCCCCTTAGCCTTGGCTTCCGCCGCATATTTGGTACCACCGCGTAAACCGTTCTCCTCATTGGCAAACAGTACAAAACGGATGGTGTGTTTGGGCTGGTATCCGATCGCTTTCAGGGCACGCATAATCTCGATGGTCTGCACTACGCCGGTACCATCATCATGTGCCCCTTCGTTCACATCCCAGCTGTCCAGGTGACCTCCCACCGTGATGATCTGATCGGGGAATTCGGTACCCGTCAGTTCAGCGATCACATTATGACCGATGGTATCCGGCAGGAAATGACCGTTGGTGGTCATGGACAGCTTCATGGCAGAAGCTTTGCTCATGGCCCATACTTTATCCGCATCTCTGGGCCCTACGGCGATGGCCGGTATCTTGGGGAACGAATCGATATAGGCCATGCCACCTGTATGCGGATCATTGGCCGTTGATTCGGTGAGTGAGCGGATCATCACGCCGATAGCCCCGTATTTGGCGGCACGGCTGGCGCCCCAGCGACGATAGATACCCGATTCACCATAGGAAACAAAAGGTTTGATATTGGTAGGATTAAACCCGCTATTATAATAAACGATCTTCCCTTTTACCTCGTCTTTTCTTTTTTCCAGTTCCGCAAAATCAGCCACGGCCAGCAGCTCACCGGTCACTGTTCCACTGCCAAGCGAATTACCCAATGCCAACACGTCCAGCTTCTGGCTGGTCTTCTTTTTATCGATCTCTACCAGGTAGGCCTTATCCTGACCGCCCCTAACCCAATGTGGTATCATACACTCCTGCAGGTACACTTTATCGGCACCATTCTGCTCCATGGAAAGTTTACTCCACTGCACTGCTTTGGCAAACTGGGGCGAACCGGACAACCTGCCGCCAATATCCTTGGTTAGCTGGCGAAGCAGTTTGTAGGCTTTGCCGTTACGCATGATCTCGTCTGAAAGTTCTTTGATCCTGGCTTCATCGCCAGTCTGTGCCATACCTACCAGTGGTAAGAACAATAATGCCGTGAGTGTTTTTTTCATAAGGCTAAAGTTAACCATTTGTGGTATTTCAGCAACCGGGATAAACGGAGAGGCCAAATGAAGAAATAATTGTTACTTGCAATACAATTGGTGCCCTATCTGAAGCAGTTGG
Source organism: Sediminibacterium sp. FW305-C-269 (assembly GCF_058231045.1). Classification (NCBI taxonomy): domain Bacteria; kingdom Pseudomonadati; phylum Bacteroidota; class Chitinophagia; order Chitinophagales; family Chitinophagaceae; genus Sediminibacterium; species Sediminibacterium sp. FW305-C-269. The sequence goes on from NZ_JBIQXQ010000001.1 coordinate 102,504, forward strand.
CTGATCAAAACACCCTGCTTCCGGTACTGCGCCCAAAACTTCTGAAAGTCATGCGTATAGGGATTGTCTGTTATCCCACTTTTGGTGGAAGCGGTGTGCTGGCCACAGAATTGGGCAAAGCACTGGCCGATGAGGGTCATGAAGTGCATTTTATCACTTACCAGCAACCGGTAAGGCTCAATGTATTCAATGCCAACATATTTTATCACGAAGTACGGGTCCCCACCTATCCGTTATTCGATTATCCGCCTTATGAAGTGGCGCTGGCCAGCACTATGGTGGATGTGATCATCAACCACGATCTTGACCTGTTGCATGTGCACTACGCCATCCCGCACGCTTCAGCTGCCTATATGGCCAAACAGATCGTAAAAAAGAAAAACGGAAGGGATGTTCCGGTAATCACCACCCTGCATGGTACCGATATCACGCTGGTGGGGAGGGACAAGACCTACGAACCTGTAGTCACTTTTTCCATCAACGAAAGTGATGCCATAACAGCGGTTTCGCAGAACCTGAAGGATGAGACCTACAAATCTTTCGCCATCACCAAAGAGATCGACGTGATCCACAATTTCGTGGACGTAGCACGGTTTAACAAAAAACCCATCGATGCTTTCCGGAAAGTGATCGCCCCCGCCGGCGAAAAGATCCTGGTGCATGCTTCCAATTTCCGTAAAGTGAAGAGGGTGGATGATGTGATCAACGTTTTTGATGCTGTACGCAAAGAAATGCCCGCCAAATTACTGATGGTGGGAGACGGACCCGAAAGACATACCGCCGAAGAAATGGCCCGTGCCCTGGGCCGCGAAGAAGATATCCGTTTCCTGGGCAAACAGGAACAGATGGAAGATATACTGGCAGTCAGTGATGTGTTCCTGCTTCCTTCCGAATATGAAAGTTTTGGTCTGGCCGCACTCGAAGCCATGGCAGCAAGGGCCGTGGTCGTAAGTACCAATGCGGGAGGATTATCGGAAATCAATATTCAGGGAAAAACCGGTTACATGTCCGATGTGGGCGATGTGGGCGGTATGAGCCGTTATACCATTGAACTGCTGAAAGACGACAAGAAACTGGCAGCTATGAAAGAAGCCGCTTATGAACAGGCCTGCCGTTTCGATATCAAAAACATCATCCCCGTTTACGAGAAATTATACAGCCGCTTTTGCCGGATGGATACCTGTAAGGTTAATTAGTAATTAGAAATTAATAATTAGTAATTCAGCGTGGTGTCCTCTGGGAGCTGATCTAGTGGCCGTTATTGATCACCTCATCGATACTTTGCAGGATGGTTGCGCAAACTTCGGCCAGTTCTGTTTCTGTTATGATCAGCGGCGGTGCGATACGCATGCGATCGGGAGCGAACAGGAACCAGTCGGTGATCAGGCCGTTCCGAACACATTCATGTACGACTGCCTGGGCGATCTTGTCTGAGGCAAACTGCAACGACATCCACAGACCGGCACTTCGCCTTGAAACAATAGCGGGATGCACCAGTTTCTCCTGCAACAACTGTTCCTTCGCTTTTACCGTTTCAATATAATGACCCTCCAGCAATACTTCCAGCGCAGCTTTACCGGCAGCACAGGAAACAGGATGGCCGCCAAATGTGGTGATATGACCCAATACAGGATCCTTTGTCAGCATTTGCATGCGGCTGTGACCTGCAATGAATGCACCCAGGGGCATACCGCCACCCAGGGCTTTCCCAAGCAGCAACACATCGGGCACCAACTGCATCTGTTCAAAAGCCCAGAGAGAGCCTGTACGGCCAAAACCGGCCTGAATCTCGTCGAGGATCAGTAATGCGCCCTGTTCATCGCATTTTTTCCGGATGGCCTGCAGCCATTCAGCAGAAGGTTGTATGATGCCGCTTTCAGCCTGTACGGTTTCCACAATCACACAAGCTGTTTGTGTATCGATAGCAGCGGTTAGTTCCGGTTTGTTATAGTCGTAATGATACACATCCGGCAGCAATGGCCGGAATGCATTACGCCAGTATTCATCGCCCATCACACTCAAAGCACCCTGTGTGCTGCCATGATAGGCTTTGTTGCAGGCAAGGATCTTTGTCCGCCCCGTAACCCGTTTGGCCAGTTTCATGGCACCTTCAGTGGCTTCGGCACCGCTGTTGGTAAAGTATACACAATCAAGCGAAGGAGGCAACAGGTCTGTAAGCAATTTGGCATAAGCGGTCTGCGGTGACTCTATAAACTCACCATACACGATCAGGTGCATATATTCTGTTGCCTGGTCCTGCACCGCTTTCACCACTTTGGGGTGTGAGTGACCAATATTACAAACACTGAAACCTGAAATCAGGTCCACATATTTTTTTCCTTCCGCATCCCACAGATGAATGCCGGCGGCTTTCACCATTTCAATACCAATAGGGGCAGATGAGGTCTGCGCCACATGTGCGAGAAATAATTGCCTATTTGAAATTCCACTCATCTTTTTTGGTATTCCTCAAATTTATACGCGAAATTTATTCCGTAAAAATCGCATAAATATGGCAACCATACTACCTGTTCTCGGAAAACATCCCCAATTCGGTCAAAATTGTTTTGTGGCACCCAATGCCACCATCGTGGGAGATGTAGTGATGGGTGATGATTGCAGCGTATGGTTCAATGCCGTGATCAGGGGTGATGTTCATTTCATCAAAATGGGTAACAAAGTGAACATACAGGATGGTGCTGTGATCCATTGCACTTACCAGAAAAACCCAACCGTGATCGGCAATAACGTATCCATCGGCCACAATGCGATGGTACATGGCTGCACCATCCAGGACGATGTACTGATCGGCATGGGAGCTATTGTGATGGACCGTTGCGTGGTTCACAGCAATGCCATCATCGCTGCTGGTGCTGTGGTACTGGAAGGTACCGTAGTGGAAGCTGGCAGTATTTACGCAGGTGTTCCGGCTAAAAAAGTAAAAGATATTTCCCAGAACATGGTACATGACGAAATCGACCGCATCGCCAATAACTACGTAAAATATGCTTCCTGGTTTAGTGATTACAATGAAGTGAGCGGAACAAAATAAACCAGCACAAACGCTTAATACAGGTTCTCTTCCATGGTATCCAATATGGAAAGATAACTGGCGTACCTGTCTACCGAAACCGTTCCGGCATTCACAGCCGCTTTTACGGCACAACCCGGTTCATTAATGTGCATGCAGTTGTTAAACTGGCAATCATTGATCAGCGCCCGCATCTCGGGAAAGAAATGCGACAATTCCTGTTTACTGATATCTACAAGGCCGAACTCGCGCACACCCGGTGTGTCAATGATCTGTCCGCCATCCAGGTCGAACATCTCTGCAAAAGTGGTGGTATGCATCCCCTTACCGCTCCATCCGCTCACTTCCTGCGTACGCAGGTTGAACTGCGGGAACACGGCATTGATAAAAGTGGATTTACCCACACCGCTATGCCCACTGAGCAAAGTGGTCTTGTTGTGCAGCAATTGTTTCACTTCCGCAATCCCCTGCCCGGTGTGAACACTGGCCAATACAACGTTATACCCGATGGATTCATAGATCTCTTTGAGCATTCCGAACTTATCCATCTCTTTTTTCTTGTAGAGATCCGCTTTGTTGAAAACGATGATGGCCGGAATATGATATGACTCGCAGGAGATCAGGAACCTGTCGATGAAACCCTGTGAGGTCTTGGGTTCTTTCAGCGTGGCAAACAGGATACTTTGATCAAGGTTGGAGGCGATGATATGATGCTGTCTTTTGTTGTGTGGTGATACCCGTGCCACATAATTCTTCCGGTCGTAAATATGATCGATCATGGCCGATTCTTCCTGTACATCCTCCACCTCCATCTCCACTTCATCGCCCACGGCAATGGGATTGGTAGAAGTGATCTCATCTATCTTGAAGATCCCTTTGATACGGGCATTGTACAATTTCCCGTCTGACCCTTTGGCCACATACCAGGAACCGGTTGATTTATAGATGCGGGCTTTCATGAACAGCGAAGATACTGCCCTGAAAATCATCCGTTACAGAAAAGAAAGTCTGTTTACAGGCAAATTTTGCTAAATATTAACCCCCTTGCCCCCTGAAACACCTGAACACAAAGGTACAGGCAGCAGAAAATCAATATCTTCGCTGTCTATGGCGAAATTTGCGCATGATGAGGTTGTTCCTTACCAAAACAGCCGGCAGGAAAAGAAAGAACAGGTAGCCGATATGTTCAACAGTATCGCTTACCGGTATGATTTCATGAACCGTTTTCTGAGTGTGGGTATTGATGTGTGGTGGCGGAAAAAAGCGATCAGCCAGTTAAAAAAACTGGCCCCAAAACAGCTCCTGGACGTAGCCACCGGCACCGGTGATGTAGCCATCATGACCTGGCGGATGCTGCAACCGGAAAAGATCACCGGAATTGATATTTCGGCAGGCATGCTGGAACTGGGCAGGAAAAAAATAGAAAAACTGGGGCTTACCGGAAAGATCGAATTACAGGAAGGCGATAGTGAAGCACTCCCTTTTGCCGATAACAGTTTTGATGCCATTACTGTAGCTTTTGGCGTACGTAATTTCCAGAACCTGGAAAAAGGGCTGCAGGAAATGCGCCGGGTATTACGTCCCGGTGGCAAACTGGTGGTTCTGGAATTCTCAAAAGCCGATGCGGGTATGTTATCGGTATTGTTCAACTTCTATATGAACAAGGTAACACCAGCCATCGGAAAGTTTTTTGCAAGAAACAAAGACGCATACCAATACCTGAACGATAGTGTTCAGGCCTTCCCCGAAGGACAAACCTTTATAAACATCATGAATGAAGCAGGATTTACCCAAACTTATCTGAAAAAACTTAGTTTAGGAATATGCACTATCTATTGCGGAAGCAAGTAGTCCTGTTTTTCTTTGTGCTTATTTGTTGTGCATCCCGCGTATCTGCGCAGCAGGAAGTCTATCGCCGTAACCACGACGATATGCCTTATTATTTCGGCCTTACCCTGGGGTATAATTTCTCCTCGCTGCACATCAGCAAATCACCTTATTTCCTGCAGAACGATTCCATCATGTCTGCCGAACCTGGCTCCAGCGGCGGAATTGCCATGGGCTTGCTGGCTACCGGCAGGCTTAGCGATCACTGGCAGGTGCGTGCCAATCCGCAACTGATCATCGGCGGCTCCAAATATATCGCCTACACACTCAGCAAGACCCAGCCAGGAGAAGCCAGTTTCCAGAACCAGACCCTTCCTACCACATTGGTGAGTTTCCCTTTCCAGCTAAAATTCAACTCAGACCGTATTGGCAATTTTCGGACCTACCTGTTGGGAGGTATCAAATTCGACACGGATCTTTCGAGCAACTCTACCGCCCGTAATGCGGACGATATCATCAAAATCAAAAGAAACGATTTCGGGTTTGAGCTCGGTATCGGCTTTAATTTTTACCTGCCATTCGTGACCATCTCACCGGAGATCAAGATCAGTAACGGACTGAGCAACCTGCATAAAGTGGACCCCAACCTGAAATATTCACGCGCCCTCGACCAGATCCTCTCCCGTATGATCGTGTTTTCCATTCATTTTGAGGATTGATATAAGCAATGGGTAATCGTGAATGGTCAATCGTGAGTAGTGAGCGATAAATAGAAAAAACCCTTAACACAGTCCTCCATTGCCAATTATCCATTGCCAATTGACAATCCTCCCCACTCACTACTCAGCACTCACTACTATTTAATAACTTGCAGTCATGAAAACATTTCTCCTGAAAGATGCCTGTATCATCAACGAAGGAAAACAGGTACATGCTGATGTATTGGTGAAGAACGGCAGGATCGAAAAGATCGCCGCGAACATTACCACCAAAGAAAACAGTACGGAACTGGTTGCCAGCGACCGGTATCTTTTGCCGGGCGTGATCGATGACCAGGTGCATTTTCGCGAGCCCGGGCTTACGCACAAAGCCACCATTTACACAGAAGCCAAAGCGGCCGTGGCGGGCGGTGTTACCAGTTTTATGGAAATGCCCAATACCAATCCCCCCGCTTTTACACATGCTTTACTGGAAGACAAATACGAAATAGGCCGAAACACCTCCCTTGCCAACTATTCATTTTTCATGGGCACTTCTAACGATAACCTGGAAGAAGTGCTGCGCACCAATGAAAGGAAACAGGATATCTGCGGTATAAAAATATTCATGGGTTCTTCTACCGGCAACCTCCTGGTAGACAATCCGCTGACACTCGAAAAAATATTTGCCGGTTCCGAACTGCTCATAGCCACACATTGTGAGGATGAATCCATTATCAAGGCTAACCTGCAGGCGCTGAAGAGCCGGAAAGCAAAACTGGAACCTTCCGACCACCCGATCATCCGCAACGAGGAAGGTTGTTTTGAATCCTCTTTCCGCGCTATCCAGTATGCCAAAAAATTTGATAGTCGTTTGCACATACTTCATATCAGCACAGAAAAGGAATTACAGCTGTTCGGTAATATGCTGCCCCTGGCTGAAAAAAGGATCACTGCCGAAGTATGTGTGCACCACCTGCATTTTACCAGCGAGGATTATGCAACACTGGGCAACCAGATCAAATGCAACCCCGCCATCAAAGCACCCCATAACCGCAAAGCACTGTGGGAGGCATTGCTCGACGACAGGCTGGATATCATCGCCACCGACCATGCACCGCATACCTGGGAAGAGAAACAGGAGGACTACGAACATGCACACGCCGGCCTGCCACTGGTGCAGCATTCATTGCAACTCATGCTTCATTATGTGAAGGAAGGGAAGATCAGTATAGAGAAAGTAGTGGAGAAAATGAGCCATGCCGTGGCAACCTGTTTCCAGATCAAAGAACGCGGTTATATCCGCGAAGGCTACCATGCCGATCTGGTATTGGTCAACATGCACCAGGGCAATACGGTGGCTAAAGAAAATATCCTGTACAAATGCGGCTGGAGCCCGCTGGAAGGTTTTCATTTCCCGGCATCCGTTACACACACGTTTGTAAATGGTCACCTGGTTTATGGAAATGGGGTGTTTGATGAATCACAGAAGGGACAAAGAATGCAGTTTGAACGATAAAGAAGCCGGAAGCCGGGATGGATGATTGCCAAACAACACCTAACTTCAGGTAAGACTTCTCACTTCCAACTAACCTTATGCAGGTAGACAAAACCACTCTTGCCGATCTCTCCATCTTTCACAGTGAAGAGGAGCAATCTGTCTTTTTTCACCTGAACCATACCCAAACCAATGTGGGCAGGGAATACCTCCGTTACCTGCTGGCACATCCGCTGCAGACCCTTCAGGAGATCAACGATACGCAGCTTACCATCCGGCAATTGATGCAAGTAACCCAGGACTGGCCCGTTACGGTCACCAACGGGACCATCATGGTGATGGAGAGATTCTATGACTCACAGATCAATGCTTTCCCAAAAATTCCCAATCGGGTCAATAGCCTGCTGTATAAGATCCTCAATAATCCCGATTATTCATTGATCCGTTATACGGTAGAACATGCCATTGATTTTGCAGGCGGGCTGCAAAAAATTGTTGACCTGCTGCAGCAACAGTCCAACCTGAGCAAACAGCTTGCCACCTGGACCACGCGCATGTCGATGCTGCTTAGTAAAAATGCTGTCCAGGAATTGATCCGGGAGGATAAAAAACAATTACAGCCAGAAAAGATATTATATTATGGCGGTTTTTTACGAAACCACTTCAAAAACCAGAGTGTTGAGCTGGTAGAACTGTACAGCCGATTTGATGCATACCTCAGCGTAGCAAAAGCCTGTAGCAAATATGGGTTCTGTTTTCCCGAGATCGCAGAAAGTAAAGAGCCTTTTATTAAAACCAAGGGACTGTATCACATGTTACTGCAGATGCCGGTTTCATATGATATTGAATTGACCAAAGACAGGAATTTCCTCTTTCTTACCGGCGCCAACATGGCCGGTAAAAGCACTTTCATCAAAGCCGTAGGAGTGGCCGTATACCTGGCACACCTCGGAATGGGCGTACCTGCAAAACAAATGCAGCTGAGCCTGTTCGACGGGTTACTGAGCAATATTCAGGTGGTCGATAATATCATCAAAGGAGAAAGTTTCTTCTTTAATGAGGTACAACGCATCAAGAACACCATTGAAAAGATCAGTGATGGCAGGAACTGGCTCATCCTGATCGATGAGCTGTTCAAAGGCACCAACCAGCAGGATGCCGTTAAATGCAGTACCACGGTGATCGAAGGTTTACGGAAAATGCAGAACGCCCTTTTTGTATTATCTACCCATCTCTACGAGATCGGGGACGACCTCAAAAAATATGAGAATATCCAATTCCATTATTTTGAAACCTCGGTAAAAGAAGACCAGCTCGTATTCAGCTACCAACTAAAACAAGGGATCAGCAACGACAGACTGGGTTATCTTATCCTGAAAAAAGAAGGTGTGGTGGATTTGTTGAATAAATTATAAGTATCTTCCTCGGTACAAACACTTGCCATATGAAGCTCCCGATCCTTTTCGCTGCTCTTCTCTTCAGCATCCAATTGTTTGCGCAGGCACCCCTTGTCTCAGAGGTATATCTTCTGAATAAAAACCCCGAAACCAAAACAAAGACCGGCACCCGCAAAGAGATCTTGTCCGGTTCAGGTGCCATTCTTGCCGAACAGACCATTACCCTCATCAAAATAGAGAAAGGCAAAACCCTCCATTACAAGCCAGCCCCTAACGATGACGAACTTTTCTTCATCATTAAAAACGGCCCGGTAACAGTTCACCTGAACCAACAGCATAGCCAGCTCGATCGGGGTTCTGTTATATTGGTATTACCCGGCGATAGGGTAAGCATGGAAAACACCGGTAATACAGACGCTCAGGTATACGAAATGCGCTACAGATCCATTGCCCAACCCGATGCGGACAGAGGCAGCAAAGCCGGTACTTCGTTTATGATGAACTGGAATGATATGGTATTCAAACCCCACGACAAAGGGGGTGTTCGTCAATTGTTCGACAGGCAAACCACTATGTTCAACCGTTTTGACATACACGTAACGCAATTGAACCAGGGATGGAAGAGTCACGACCCACATACCCACAAAAACGAAGAGATTATACTCATGCTGGATGGTAATGCCGAAATGCAGATAGGCTCCGAACACCAGAAAGCCAATCCGGGCGATGTGGTATGGCTGGGGTCCAATGTACTGCACAATCTGAGTAATGTAGGTACCACCCCCTGTCTGTACTTTGCTATCCAATGGAACTGACCAATGATCATTTTACGAGAATCCATCCGGTGATCTCCCGGAACGGGCATTAAATCAGGTATAAATACGCTATCACAGCTCAAACATCCAGCTTATCTTGCCAGCAGAAAAGAAAGCTTCCCATGCTGGTAAAAACATTTGGCAGTGCCGTATATGGTGTAGAAGCCATTACTATCACGATTGAAGTGAACGTAAGCATGGGGCAGCATTACACCATTGTGGGTTTACCCGATAATGCCGTACGGGAGAGCCTGCAACGAACCGAAAGCGCTATCAAGACCAATGACTTCTTTATGCCACGTACCAAGATCGTGGTGAATCTGGCTCCGGCAGATATCCGGAAAAGCGGCTCTGCTTTTGACCTGCCCATTGCCATTGGCATCCTGGGTGCCAGCGAACAGATAACAGCAACTGAACGTTTGCAACAATATGTGATCATGGGTGAACTGGGTCTTGATGGAAGCATACAACCCATTAAAGGCGCTTTACCCATTGCCATCCAGGCCCGCAAAGAAGGATTCACCGGCCTGATCGTACCCAAAGCCAATGAACGGGAAGCGGGCATGGTGAACAACCTACAGGTGTACGGTGTGGAACACCTCACAGATCTGGTACGTTTTTTTGAGGATGAAAATTACCTGCAACCGGTAGTTGTCAATACCCGCGAAGAATTTTTCAGTGACCAATACGAGTTCGATATTGATTTCAGTGAGGTCAAAGGTCAGGAGAACATCAAAAGGGCCATGGAGATAGCGGCAGCTGGCGGACATAATGCCATCCTGATAGGCCCACCGGGCGCCGGAAAAACGATGCTGGCCAAACGCTTACCCACTATCTTACCGCCGCTGAGTCTGCAGGAAGCACTGGAGACCACCAAAATACACAGTGTGGCCGGCAAACTTCCCGAAAACAGCGCGCTCATCAGCAAACGTCCCTTCCGTTCACCACACCATACCATTTCCGATGTTGCCCTGGTAGGTGGTGGTGGCACACCGCAACCCGGCGAGATCTCATTGGCGCATAACGGCGTCTTATTCCTGGACGAACTGCCGGAATTCAAACGCACAGTGCTGGAAGTGATGCGTCAACCTATGGAAGAAAGAAGGGTCACCATTTCACGCGCTAAAATGGCCCTTGATTTCCCGGCCAATTTCATGCTGATCGCTTCCATGAACCCCTGCGCCTGTGGGTATTATAATCACCCGGAAAAAGAATGTACCTGTCCGCCGGGAGCTGTACAGAAATACCTGAACAAAGTATCCGGCCCATTGCTCGACCGCATTGACCTGCATGTGGAAGTGACGCCCGTAGCTTTCAGTGAACTCAGCAGCCAGCAAACAGCAGAAAATTCAGCCACGATCCGGGACCGTGTGATCAGGGCAAGAGAACTGCAGGCAGAAAGATACCTGGCACATACCGGCATCTACAATAACGCCCAGATGAGCAGCAAACTGTTACGCGAGATCTGCATGATCAGTACCGTGGGAGAGAACCTGTTAAAAAAAGCGATGGAACGTTTACACCTCAGTGCCCGTGCCTATGACCGTATCCTGAAAGTGAGCCGCACCATTGCAGACCTGGCGGAAAGTACCGACATTAAACCAGAACACCTGGCGGAAGCAATACAGTTCCGGAGCCTGGACAGAGAGGGGTGGGCAGGATGAGGGAATATTGAATGATGAATGGTGAGCAAGGAATGATGAAGGGGGAGACGAAGAACAGAATAATGGATCAAAACAACACCGACGGATTATAGATCCGCCGTTGTTGGTCTAACAAATATATAGTTACCTCAGGCGACCAACATCGGCTGGAGATTATAGCTAACTTATAGTGAAGTTATAGTTAAGTTATAGCTATTGCCATCCAATCACTATCCGTTAATACTCCGGTGATACGCCGATGATACGCCTACCCCTATCCAGGGCGTATGGTATCCCCATAGCAGCACTATGGTATATGGCAAGCTTCTGCCCCAGCTGTTGTTGGTCACCTAATCCCCAATTATTCACGGCATCCCTTTAGCTGTTCCATTGTTTTATCAATATTCATCTGCAGGCTCATAGCTGCCCGGGTTTCCTGTCCACTTACGTCCCGCAGTTGTTTGATGCGCTGGTAGCTTTGCCACCAGTCGGTTGCGTTGTAGATCATATCGGTTGCAAACTGGGCATAGGTAACGTAGGGTATCTTATTGCTGAACCCTTTCAGGTTCTTCAGGAAATTGGAAGACAGGATCTTCTCCACTGTCTTTCCCGCAGCAAACTGTCCGGCATCCACTTCTACAAAACCGCCGTCGTTCAGCAGTTGTTTCACCGTAGTATCCTGTAAGATCTGCTGATATACCGTATCTGTTTCCGCAATGCGGGAAGCGCCTATCTGTACCGCGTCCCGGAAAAAAGCATCGTACTCCACAGCGTCCTTGAACTCAGACGCATCTTTTGCCAGGTTATTGGCCGTAAAGATCCGTTGGTTCAATACACCCAGGTACTTATCAAAGTCCACCCCTTTGGCCCGCAGCGCTTCTTCCTGCTTCAGCAGCCTGAGCCGGATATTCTCCGCCTGTATTCCCTTGAGCGATACATTGGCCAGGAATTTACTGAACAGTAAGTCAAAACCCGATGTGGCCGCATTCCAAAGGGCATCATTGTTCTTCTGTTTCCATTCGGCCAGGTCCTTCTGCGTGGTAAGTATGGTCTTGTGGAACTTATCGCGCTGGTTCAGGTAGTTGTTCAACCTGGTCTGCAGTTTGTCGCATTCCGGGCTCTTTTTAAAACCTGCTTTAGCTGAATTCTTTGCAGCCGAATCGGCGGCACGGGCCAATTGTGCACTATCTTCTTTTTTACGCTCACGCAGAAAAAGGTCTGCATTGTTAATGTCTGCGATCACCGTATCCTTATCAGGATCTATCAGGGTGTTGATCTGTGCAGAGTCCATGCGGGTACCAAAAAAATTGGTGCCGCCTGATACACCAACGGTATCTTTCACCCGTATGCCTCCATCAAACTGGCTGGCGGCACAGGCACGCAAAGCTTCCATATCACCATCCAGTTTTTTCATCTGCAGGCCCACTGAACCACCTTGCAAAAGCTTGTATGATGACATCAGCTTCAGGTAATTCAACTGATCGAGTGAATCTTTGATTTTTTTCTGCCATGCCGCTTCCGCCGCCGCTTTTATTTTCTGTTGTTCTGCCAGTAATTTCTGCTGTTGCTCTTTCTGCTGCTGTTGCTGGTTGGAACTGAACAGGTCGGAAAATATGCCCTGCAGCAAAGTGCTGGTGACCATCATCTGCATACTGGATGAATAGCTGGGTGAGATACCGGCACCTGTTTTTTTAGGTGCCACATAATACGGGCAGCTGGAAGCATGTCCCGAAGAAGCTATCTGCGACTGAGACCGGTTACAATAGGCACAAACCGGTTTGATCTGTTGTGTCATGGCTGTTACAGGCAGTAACAAAGAAAACCATATAATATAAATGATGGCCGAACGCATACATGAACTGTTTCTACCCGCAGATGCGGGCATATGACCTAATTTTTTACCCGCAATTCCCATTCATAGATCTTATCCTGTGCCGCACGTATGTCCGGCGCATCCGGCGCCAACCGCATATACGCATTCATTTGCTGGATGGCACTCCTGAAATCGCGCAGGGTGGCATGTAACATCGCCATATTGAACCTCGCCAACGGATAATAAGGACAAGCCGTTAATGCCCGTTGATAATACTCAATGGCCTGGCTATAGTTTTTGTCTTCCACAAAACTGGTAGCCTGAACGGTCAGCTTGCGCACGTATTCCGGAACAGGAGGTTTTACTTTCAGTTTCGGGTACACAAAAAAGATCTGGCTCATCACGGAATCCAATAACTGTTTGCTCTCTTTTTCAATGCTGGTTGCATAACCCCATGCCACCTGCAATCTTTCGAATGCAGTATTCAGGTTGATATCTGCCAATGATCTGGATGCAGTGCCAATGCCTTCAAGACTGATTGCTACTTCATCCAGTTCACTCCTTACTTTTTTATTGCGCAATGCCAGGTCAAAAAAATCCAACTGCTGTGCCCCGGTAAAATAAATGGGGATGGTCAGATCTGTTTCAGCCAGTCTGTTCAGAACATTCACAGCTTTGGCTTTCTCACCCATTTTAGTATAAGCGGCCCCCAGATAAAAAGATTCGCGATAACTTTTTGGATTCTTCTCCAGGTAAGTCTCATAGTCTTTGGCCGCGTCGGCATACCGGTCCAGCCCATAATAGCAGCTGGCACGCCAGGTAAACAGGTTCAGATCGGTTGGCTTGAATTTGATAGCCTGCGAAAAATCTTCTGCAGCCTGCAGCTGGTTACCTGCATACAGGTTGCATTTACCCCGACCCCAGTAACCCATATAATAATCGGCTACTTTTTTATCGGCCTTATCGATGTATTGCGTGTAATCATTGATGGCCTGGTTATACTGTCCCTGTTTTTCCAGGATGCTGGCACGGGTATAATAATATTCCCAGGTCCGTTTGGATATTCCGATGGCTGTTTCAATGTCGGCGCCCGCTTCTGTATAGCGCCCCATCTTATTGTATACGATGGCCCTTTTCTGGTAAAGGTTGCCATTCTTTGGCTCTTTCTGCAAAGCCTGGGTATAATAATAAACGGCACTATCCAGTTTGCCCTGGTTTTCGGCAAGGGAAGCATAATAGGCATTGTTAAAATAATTGGTATACTTAACAGGCACACAGGCCGTTTGGTAAAATACCAGCAGGAAAAATGTGACAACCAGATTAGCGCTTTTCATACGAAGGAGATTTAAAAGTGAAAGCGATAATATGTGTACGCGATGGCAAAGAGACTTTTGCTAAGGGTATCTATATTTTCTACACAAAGTTTACTGAAAGACAACAGCTTCGAAAATGACATCCGTCATTTTCCAGTCCTGTTTTTAGCAATTACTTTGTTGTTTTGAGAGGCTTCAAAAATATGCAGGCTGGCTTTGCTTCTGCTGCCTGGCAGGTATTGATTTGTCTGCATACAGGTCTTTAGCAGGTCAAATCTGGGCTTCCCCTTCTCTCAACGTCAACGGAAGGCTACCATTCGTTTACCTGGTGTAACCCATACCCCCGTTTTATCCAGTTTGTCTTTTCTTTCCTGTCCCTGGTATGACCAGGTGACCGTTGTACCGGGCCTCCCCTTTACTTCCAGATAAGTCAGTTTTCCATCTGCCCATCGCATCCCCACTTCCCAACCGCCACGCGCTTTTAGTCCACGAACCTCGCCGGTTGACCAGGCAGCAGGCAGAGCAGGTAATATTTCGATCCTATCGGGCGTTGACTGCAGCAGCATTTCCGCCACTGCAGCGGCCCCACCAAAATTACCATCGATCTGGAAAGGAGGATGTGCATCAAAGAGGTTCGGATAAGTGCCGCCTCCCCGTCGATAGTTCACTTTTACATTATCTGGTTCTACATATTTCAGCAGTTCGCGGTACATCTTGTAAGCATGGTTACCATCTTTCAGCCTCGCCCATAAATTGATGCGCCAGCCCTTTGACCAGCCGGTGGTCTCATCACCCTTGATCTCGAGTGTACGTTTGGCTGCGTTTGCCAATGCGGGGGTATGCTCTGTGGTGATATGCGTGCCGGGATATAATCCAAACAAATGGCTCTGGTGGCGGTGTTTGGGATCCGCATCTTCCCAATCGTGGTACCACTCCTGCAGGTTCCCATTTTTGCCTACCTGGTACGGATAAAGTTTTGCCAGTGCCTGTTGCAGCCGTTGCTGAAAAGCAGGATCTGTTTTCAGTATTTTTTGCGCAGCGATCAAGTCAATAAACAATTCCCGAATCATACCCAGATCTGCCGTACCCCCGTATAAAGTGGCTCCCTGGAACCCATCCGGTGTTTTGTAGTGGTTCTCCGGCGATGTGGACGGCGACGTGATGTAATTCCCTTTGCCATCGTCTACCAGCATGGCAAGAGAAAATTCTGCCGCGCCTTTCATCAAGGGATAGGCTTTCTCTTCAAGAAATTGTTTGTCCTGCGTAAAGGCATAATGCTCCCACAAATGCGTGGCTGCCCATACACCCCCCATATTCCAGTTGGCCCATACGGGATCACCATTACCAAAATCGCCCACCGGATTGGTCATGGCCCAGATATCAGAGTTATGGTGACAGGTCCAACCCGGTGCATTGTAAAAAGTACGGGCAGTGATGCGGCCTGTTTTCTCCAGGTTCTCTATGAAACTGAGAAAGGGCTGATGCATTTCCGAGAGGTTGGTATTCTCTGCCAGCCAGTAATTTTCTTCCGCATTGATGTTCATGGTATAGTTACTGCTCCAGGGCGGCTGGATATGCGGGTTCCACAACCCCTGCAGGTTAGCAGGAACCCCTTTCGTACGCGAGCTGCTGATGAGCAGGTAACGGCCAAACTGAAAATACAGGGTTTCCAGGTAAGGGTCCACAGCGCCTTTACTGTAACGTCGCAGGCGTTCATCCGTAGGAAGGTTTACGGGATCCGTATCCGCGAGTTTCAGGGATACCCTGTTAAAAAAACGCTGATAATCTGCCAGGTGTCGCTGCAGTAACTGCTGGTAGGTATTACGGCTGGCCGCCAGTAACTGCCGGGCTGCTATTTCTGTATCAGGTAATCCCTGTGTGACAGGGTTCTTATCAAAGCCATTGAAACTGGTAGCCAGGGAAACATAGATGGTTGCTTCTGTTGCGGCATCAACAGATAAGGTGGAATCGGTGCGGGTTATTTTTCCATCAGTACTATTCACCAGAACGGTAGCGGAAAAACGGGTACCCCTGTTCTCCAGGTATAGGATCGGATTCCCTTTCTTACGTACATAATTGGGTTCTGCCCGCACAGGAGCGCTTCCACGGAAAAACAGGTACGGTTTTCCCTCTATTGCTTTGTACTTCAGTTGGGAATCAAAACGCACCCTGAATGACAACCCTTTTGCCTTTGTACCGCTTAACCGGATTACCATGACCTTATCCGGATGCGATACAAAGTATTCACGTTTAATGCGGTTGCCCGCCACTTCATACTGCACGGAAGCCACTGCTTTGTCGAGGTCTAGATCCCGGTAATACTGCGTTACATCTGATGCAGGAAAATCCAGATAGAGGTTGCCCAGCGGTGCATAGGACTCCGAAAATTTTCCCTGCAGTTTTTTTACCAGTGTATCGGCCGCCGCATAATCATTCCGCTGCAGTGCCTCGCGCACCGCAGGCAAATGTTGATAGGCATCTTTGTTCAGGTAAGGGTCTACCGGTTCACCGGACCAAAGCGTGATATCATTCAAATGTATCAGGTCGGTTACCGCACCGCCATACACCGTAGCGCCCATTTGTCCATTGCCCAATACCAACGCCTCTTCAAAGGCAGTGGATGCCTTGTTGTACCAGAGCTTCATGGGAAGCTGGGGAACCGAAGGCTTTTTGTTCTGTGCAAAAGAAACAGGTGTAGCAGCCAGTAACAACAAGCTTTTCAGGAGCAGGAAATATTTTCTCATATGCGGCCACTGTTTTATAAGCAGTGTAGCGGAAGTTACAGATTAATGAGAAACAAAACCCAGCTGCAGTCGTTACCGGAGAATCTTTATAATAAGGAACAGAACATCACCCGTCAGTAATTCCATTAGATTGAATGAACCGTAACAGCAGCGGTCATCAATACTGTCCGGTACCCAGTAATACCAGCGTGCAGGCTTCCAGTGGTTCAATACCATTGGCCTTAGCGAGACTGGAAAGTTCCGTGTTTTCCGTACCGGGATTAAAGACGATCCGTTTGGGATGCAGCGACAGGATATAATCGTAATACTGCTTCTGCAGCTGCGGATTCAGGTACAAGGTGACCGTATCCACCTCCTTCTCTGCCGGATGTGCTGCAATGATCGGTGTATCGCCGATTTTTCCTTCCTGCCGGCCGATGGCCACCACCGGATGTCCGTAACGTTTCAGTTTTTCAACGGCGAGATAACTATATCTTTCGGGGTTCTCAGATGCCCCGAGCACCACTGTTTTTTTCATATAATGAAGTTACGAAACAAAATCACGGAGATATAACGCATTCCGGAATAGTTCATTCACCATTCCTGCTTATCTTTCTTGCATGAAAAGATCCCTCCTATTATGCTGTTTCCTGTTCGTGGTTTCCCTTTCTTTTTCACAATGGAAACCCTTCCGTTTTGCTTTCATTTCTGATACCCATATCGGTTCGCCCAATGGCGGGGCAGAAGAAGACCTGCGCCGTACCGTAGCCGATATCAACCAGATGACCGATATCGCTTTTGTTGTGCTCACGGGTGATATCACCGAACTGGGTACCAATGCCGAGATCAGGCTGGCCAAAGAGATACTCGACGGATTGAAAGTTCCCTACTATATCATCCCCGGCAACCACGACAGTGGCTGGAGCGAAAGCGGCGGTGTCACTTTCGGACAGGTATTCGGGTACGATAAATTCATCTTCGATTACAACGGCATCACTTTCCTGGGCTGCGCTTCGGGTCCCTATGTGCGTATGAGCGATGGCCATATCCCACGCGATGCCGTGAACTGGATGGACCAGGAACTGAAAAAGATAGACCCTAAAAAACCGGTCATCTTCCTGAACCATTACCCATTGGATAAAGACCTTGACAACTGGTACGAAGCCATTGACCGTTTAAAACAACACAACACTTTGGCAGCGCTCTGCGGACATGGCCACAACAACCGTAAACTCAATTTCGAAGGTATCCCTGCCGTAATGGGTCGATCCAACCTCAGGGCCAAAGCGGCTTATGGCGGCTATAACCTCGTGGATGTAAGGACCGACTCCATGATCTTTACCGAAAGAACACCGGGCGTACTCACCAAAGCCTCCTGGGCTGCTGTACCCCTGGGTGAACGTGTTTGGGATGCTTCTAAAACCTACTACCGGCCTTCATTTGCTGTCAACGACAGTTTTCCCCAGGTAAAAGCACGCTGGACCTACGCTTCCGATGCCAATGTGATCTCTACACCGGCTCTCGCGGGTAAACGGGTGGTATTCGGCAATAGTCTCGGCAGGATAGATGCGCTGGATAGTAAAACAGGAAAGAAACAATGGTCGTACCAAACCGGTGGCGCTATCTATTCCTCACCTGCAGTCAGCGGTAACCGCGTGGTATTAGGATCGGGTGATGGATCGGTGTATTGCTTCTCCGCTGATAAAGGACAACTGCTCTGGAAATACCCAACCGGTGCAGCAGTATTGGGCAGCCCGCTGATCAGCGGAAACACCGTTTATATCGGTGGCAGCGATCATCATTTCAGGGCATTGAACCTGGCTACGGGCGAACAATTATGGCAGTTTGCAGGATTGGATGGTCCCGTGGTAAGCACACCCGTATTGCACAAAGACAAACTGATCTTTGGCGCTTGGGACCGCAATCTCTATGCGCTGGATGCCGCTACCGGCAACCTGGCCTGGCAATGGAACAATGGCTCTGCCGTCCGTAATTTCTCTCCCGCAGCCTGCATACCGGTGATCCATGATGATGTGGTATACATAGCAGCCCCCGACCGTTACCTGACTGCTATCGACTTTTTTACAGGAGCCACCTTATGGCGCAGCAATGAAGCAACCGTGCGTGAATCGATCGGTATCTCTGCAGATGGACAACACATTTATGGCAAAACCATGAACGACCTGGTAGTGGCCTTCCGCACCGGGCGTGAAAAGCAGCAAGTGGAGTGGAAAATAGATTGTGGTTTTGGTTATGAACACGTACCTTCTATGCTGGTTGAGAAAGAGGGCGTGGTATTCTTCGGCACCAAAAACGGAAAAGTGTATGCCATTGATCCGAAGAAACGCCAACATCTCTGGACAAACCGTATCGATAATTCGATGGTAAATACTGTTAACGCCATCAGTGGTAAACAGCTCATCGTTTCCACCATGGACGGAAAAGTAGCTTTTCTGGAAACCAAATAAGACATCCATGTACCGATCCATTATTGCACTATTGCTTATGTGTGCCCAACTATCTGCCAATTCGCAGCAACGCATCTATCTCTACCCTTCAGAAGAAGGTATTGTGATCAAGGGGTTTGATACAACGGCTCCTTATATCGACTACTACCCTTCCAAAAATCCGTCTGCCGGTAAGACCGCTGTACTCATCTGTCCGGGTGGTGGTTACCAGAATCTGGCCTGGGAAAAAGAAGGCGTATTGCCCGCCCGTTTGTTCAATGAGAACGGTATGGACGCTTTTGTATTACGGTACCGCCTGAACAATCCAAAACAGGAAGGGCATCGTTACCCGGCTCAGTACATTGATGTTACAACGGCCATCCGCATCATCCGGTCAAGGGCTGCGGAATGGGGCATCGATCCGGATAAAACGGGGGTAATGGGTTTTTCTGCCGGCGGACACCTGGCTTCCACAGCAGCCACCATTCACCAGAAAGGAGACCCTTCAGCCCAAGACCCTTTATTACGGATAGATACCAGGCCCTCATTTGCCATACTCATCTACCCGGTGATCACCATGGATACCAGCTTTGGACATCGCGGCAGCCGCAATAACCTGCTGGGTCCCAAACCTGATGAGGCGCTGGCGCAGTCACTCTCCACCGAAAACAGGGTGAACACCGCCACCCCACCCGTGTTCCTGGTGCATGCCGATGACGACAAAGGCGTACCACCCATGAACAGTATCGTGTTTTACGAAGCCCTGAAAAAAAACAATATAAAAGCCAGCATGCTCATCTACGACCACGGTGGCCATGGTTTTGGTATGGCGCCCACTGATCCACTGCTGAGCCAATGGCCTATGCAGGCGGTGCAATGGCTGCAAAGACAGGGCTTCCGCTGAACGGATCAAAATTTAACTTGTGAAAAATGATGTGATTTACAGAAATATTTTTTTAACTTCCCTCTATCATCATTACCAAAACACAAATCCATACCATCATGGCAAAAGCAAGTAAAAAAAAGGCTGCTAAAAAACCCGCCAAAAAAGCTGCTCCCAAAAAAGCAGTAAAGAAAGCCGCCAAGAAGGCCGCTAAAAAAGCACCTGCTAAAAAGAAAGCACCCGCTAAGAAAAAAGCTGTTGCTAAAAAAACGGTAAAAAAAGCTGCTAAGAAAGTGGCAAAAAAAGCGCCTGCTAAAAAGAAAGCAGCCGTAAAAAAAGCAGTGAAGAAAGCTGCGGCCAAGAAACCTGCTAAAAAAGCTGCTCCCAAAAAAGCAGTGAAAAAAGCGCCTGCTAAAAAAGCCGCTAAACCCGTTGCCAAAAAAGCAGCAGCTAAGAAAAAAACAGCAGCCAGGAAGCCAGCGCCTGCACCCGTTGCAGCACCAGTGGCTCCAGCTCCCGCTCCCGTAGTGGAAACACCGGCTCCTGAAACACCTTCTTCAGACGGCACGCTGTTTGGATAAACAACCTGATCCCACTAAAGCATTCACTCCCGTCCGTAACTGACGGGAGTTTTTTATGCCGGTTCCCTTCCGCTTCTTATCTTCAAAGCCGAATACCGGACAGCTTTTTTTACCAAAACTATTTACGATGCGCAGTTTCTTTCTTGCCCTGCTATGTTTGTGCTGCCTGACGGGTATGGCACAGAGTCCTTCCAAGATTTCCGAGAAGACCAAAAACATGAAACGCTACGATGGGTATTTCACTTTCTGGTGGGATGCTTCCAGCGGTAAGCTGTGGTTGTTGGTTGATAAATTGGACAAAGAATTCCTCTATGTGAACTCGCTTCCTGCCGGACTGGGTTCCAACGATATCGGTCTCGATCGGGGGCTGATCGGTGGTTCCCGGGTAGTGGCTTTTCACAAAGTGGGCAAAAAACTTTTTCTGGTTCAGCCTAACTACAGCTACCGGGCCAGTTCTCAGGATATCAATGAACAGAAAGCGGTGAAAGAATCCTTTGCCCAGTCGACCATCGCCGTCTTCACTGTTGAGGAAGAGGAAGCTGATAAACTGCTCGTAGATGCCACTTCTTTTTTTGTACGCGATGCGCAGAATGTTGCTGACCGAATCCGCACCATGCGCCAGGGAACCTATACATTCAGTGAACCCCGTTCTGCCATCTACCTGGCCAATACAAGGAATTTTCCATTGAACAGTGAGTTTGAGGCAAGCATCACATTTACCGGCGGCAGCGATGCAGGACGTAATGTGACCAGTGTTACCCCTTCAGCTGAAGCCATTACGGTACGGATGCACCATTCCTTTGTACAGCTACCCGATAACCATTACCAGCCGCGCCGTTATGATATCCGCAGCGGTTATTTCGGGATCTCTTATTTCGATTACAGCAGTCCGTTCACAGAACCCATTGAACAAATGTTCATTGCCAGGCACAGGCTGGAGAAAAAAGATCCTTCCGCCGCAGTGAGCGAACCCGTAAAACCGATTGTGTATTACCTGGATAATGGTACTCCCGAACCCATCCGGTCCGCCCTGCTGGATGGTGCACGCTGGTGGAACCAGGCTTACGAAGCAGCCGGTTTTAAAAATGCATTTATCGTAAAAATATTGCCCGATTCGGCCGACCCCATGGATATCCGGTACAACATGATCAATTGGGTACATCGATCCACACGCGGCTGGAGTTATGGAGCCACCGTAACGGACCCACGCACCGGCGAGATCATTAAAGGACAGGTGACACTGGGTTCATTACGTGTACGTCAGGATTACCTCATTTTCACAGGCCTGCTATCTCCTTACGAGAACGGCAAACCCGCACCCGAAACCATGAAGCATGCGGCTTTACAACGTTTGCGTCAACTGGCTGCCCATGAAGTGGGTCATACGCTGGGCCTGCAGCACAACTATGCATCCAGTTTCAACAACCGTGCTTCGGTGATGGATTACCCGCATCCGAATGTGGTATTGAACAGCAAAGGACAGATCGATTTAAGCCAGGTATATACCAACGAGATCGGCGATTGGGACAAACGCGCCATCACCTACGGCTATGCCCATTTTGCCCCCGGCACCGATGAGAACAAGGCCCTGAATGCATTACTGGAAGAGAACACACAAAATGGATTGCTCTTCATTGCCGATGCGGATGCCCGCGCCGCAGGCGGTTTTCATCCAAAAGCGCATTTATGGGACAATGGCTCTGATGCAACAGATGAGTTGAAAAATGTATTACAGGTTCGGCAGAAAGCGCTGGAACAGTTTTCAGAACAAGCTATTCAGCTAAACACACCCCTGTCGAAGCTGGAAGATGTACTGGTGCCTGTCTATAATTACCATCGTTACCAATTGGAGGCAACCATCAAACTCATTGGTGGCATGAATTACAGTTACAGTGTGCGTGGCGACAAACAACCCACTCCACAGGTATTGCCCAATGCCCAGCAGCAGAAAGCATTACAGGCTGCATTGGATTGCTTATCACCCGAACAGTTGACCATGCCTGATAAGATCATGCAAATGATACCACCCCGTCCGCCATTGTACTATGGTGTAGGTGAATTGTTTGCCAAGAGGACCGGTATGAGTTTTGACCCTGTTGCCGCTGCAGAAGCCCTGGCAGATTTCGAGTTATCTTTTCTATTCCATCCCGAAAGGGCCAACCGACTTGCCCAGTTCAAAGCACAGGCAGGTACCATCGGCTGGGATGATGTGCTGGATGCCATCATTGCCAAAACCTGGAAAACACCCTTACAAAAAGGCCTGAAAGGAGAAATACAATTACAAACACAGCAGCTAGTACTTACCTGGTTACTGGGCCTAAGCCAGAGTACCCTTGCCAACTATAATGTGAAAGCCATCTGTTTCGACAGGTTGCAATCTTTGAAGCAATATGCCGCCCAGATGAAAAATATTCCCGGGCTGAAAGCGCATTACAGTTATGCCATAGAGCGGATCACTCATCCAAAAGATATCACATTACCACAACCCAAAGAGATCGCCCCCGGAGCACCCATCGGCTGTGATCTTGATTGATGGCAATGGTGAGTAGTGAGTAGTGAGTGGTGAGTAGGAAGTGAATGGGCAATGGTGAATTGTGAATCACTCACCACTCACCATTAACGGTTCAATGGCAATAGCGAATGTTGCATATAAGAGAAAGGCCTTCCCGATCGGAAAGGCCTTTCTCTTATATACAACATAGTATTCCCATTCACTCATTCACTCATCCACTCATTCACTCATTGTCATTACACCAACATCCTCAACGGCTCTTCCAGCAGGCTTTTCAGCGTTTGCAGGAAAGCGGCGCCGGTAGCGCCATCCACCGAGCGGTGATCGCAGCTCATGGTCACTTTCATGATATTACCCGGAACCACCTGTCCGTTCTTCACCACTGGCACCTGTGAAATACCCCCTACTGCCAGGATGCAGGAATCCGGTGGATTGATGATGGCAGTGAACTGGTCAATACCGAACATACCCAGGTTAGAGATCGTGAACGTGCTTCCCTCCCAATCGGCGGGTTGTAATTTTTTATCTTTTGCTTTCTGTGCGTATTCTTTCACTTCTGCTCCGATCTGGCTCAGCGATTTGGTATCAGCAAAACGAACCACCGGAACCAGCAGACCATCTTCCACCGCTACGGCCACACCGATATTGATGTGATGGTTGTAACGGATCTTATCGCCCAGCCAGCTGCTGTTCACTTTCGGGTGTTGTTTCAGGGCAAGTGCCGTTGCTTTCAACACCATATCGTTAAAACTGATCTTAACCGGGGCCACTTCATTGATCCTGGCGCGGGCAGCTACGGCTGCATCCATGTCAATGGTCATGGTGAGGTAGAAATGCGGTGCGGTGAACAGGCTCTCGCTCAAACGGCGGGCAATGGTCTTGCGCATCTGCGATACGGGCACTTCATCAAAACTTACCACACCCGCTGGTGCTGCCGCTACAGGTGAACTGCTTTGGGCCGCAGGGGCTGCGCTGGCTGCAGGGGTGTAGGCGTTTACGTCTGTTTTGGTGATCCTTCCATTATCACCGCTGCCTTTTACGTAACGCAGGTCGATCCCTTTTTCACTGGCGATCTTCTTAGCCAGTGGCGAAGCAAAGATCCTTCCTTCGTTCACTACGGCGGCAGGTGCTGCAGCTGGTGCAGGGGCCGGAGAAGCGACTGGCGCAGAAGCAGTTGCAGCCGTTGCCGGTGCCGCTTCCGTTGTTTGGCTACCGCCGGCTTTCACCGCGGCCACAATGCCATTTACATCCAGGCCTGGTTTACCGATGATGCAGAGCAGGTCGTTCACCTGTATCTTTTCACCAGGCTGGGCACCCTGGTACAACAGCACGCCATCTTTATAACTTTCCAGTTCCATAGTGGCTTTATCGGTTTCGATATCGGCCAGTACTTCTCCTTTTTTTACGGTATCGCCCACATTTTTGTGCCAGCCTGCAATGACCCCTTCGGTCATGGTATCACTCAAGCGGGGCATCAGCACCACTTCTTCCATAGCAGACACATCCAATGCAGCTGGAGCGGCTGCAGGAGCAGCGGCTGGTGTGGCAGGGGCGGCTTGTGGAGCTGCTTCAGCAGCTTTGGCACCACCGGCATGTTTTGCCAGCAGGGCTGAAATATCTTCTCC
Organism: Sediminibacterium sp. FW305-C-269; assembly: GCF_058231045.1. Taxonomy (NCBI): domain Bacteria; kingdom Pseudomonadati; phylum Bacteroidota; class Chitinophagia; order Chitinophagales; family Chitinophagaceae; genus Sediminibacterium; species Sediminibacterium sp. FW305-C-269. Next base: position 127,310 of record NZ_JBIQXQ010000001.1, read on the forward strand.
GGGTTTACCAAAAATAGCCAACAGGTCATTCACCTGTAATTTACCGCCGGTAGGGGTCCCTATATGTAATAAAACGCCGTCCTGGTAGCTTTCCAGCTCCATCGTGGCTTTGTCTGTTTCTACTTCTGCCAACAGATCACCTTTCTTCACGGTATCCCCGATATTTTTATGCCAGGCGGCAATAACACCTTCGGTCATGGTGTCGCTCAGGCGGGGCATTAAGATCGCTTCAGCCATAGTTCGATTGCTCTTTTAAAATGAGCCGTGAAATTACGGTAAAAAAGAGAACTACGCTAACCCGGCTAAAAAAAGGATAACCGGAACAGAAGCGCGTTCTACCCCGGTTATCCGTAAAAAAATTGTAATAATCCTGTGGTTTCCTTTGGTTATTGGCCCTGTGCCAGGCTGTAAGCCTTTTTATCACCCCACATATTCAGCAGTTCAGTTGAGCAGACCTTGAAGTCCTGCATCAGTCGCTTGTACAGTTCCAATACGTCCACCTGTGTCAATGGTACTTCGCCCAGGCTCTCAAAACGGCAGGTATACTGGTTCACAAGGTTGGTGTAAGAGGAGCCTTTGGGCCATACCTGGGTACCCCGGTTACTGATGGTTACCAATTTGAACAGGTCAGAAGTATGTGCCAGACATTTTTCGGCGATGGCAGATGGCTGGAGATTGCTTTCAATGAACATATCCACCCCAACGATCACTTCCTCACGTAATTCCTCACTTTCCAGCATGGGGTTTTTTTCCAGCTTGAAATGGGTAGGTGTAGGGGGCTGGTTAGCAATGGAGGCTTTAGGGTTATGCGCCGGCAGTTTTCCAAAATTAGCAATAATAGACGCTGCGAACTCTGTGGTACTCAGCGATTTGGTAGAACGGTCCCCAAAATCGCCTGTATGTACCCCACTTTCCAATGTATACAACAACGCATTTTCCATCATGATAGCGGCTTCCATCAGTCCCAGGTGGTGCAGCATACCAAAACCGCTGAGCAGGAGGGCTGTAGGATTGGCGATATTTTTACCGGCAATATCCGGTGCGGTGCCGTGTACGGCTTCAAAAATAGAGATATGGTCGCCGATATTGGCAGAAGGTGCAAAACCCAGTCCCCCCACCAGTCCGGCACAAAGATCACTTACGATATCACCCTGCAGGTTGGTCAGCACCACCACATCGAACAGATCGGGACGGCTAACCAGTTTCATACAGAGATCATCTACAATCACATCATCGGCTTTCAGTTCGGGGTAGTCTTTCGCCACTTCATAGAATACTTCCAGGAACAGGCCATCGGTCAGTTTCATGATATTGGCCTTATGACCGCAGGTAATGCGGCGGGCGCCTTTCTTCTTGGCCATTTCGAAGGCATACCTGATCACCTGCATACTGCCCGGGCGGGTAATGAAACGACGGCTCAGGGCCACATCGTGCGTAAGCAGGTGCTCCACGCCCCCATAGGTATCTTCAATGTTCTCCCGGACGATGGTGATATCGATCGGGATACCGGCTTTACTGAAAACGGTATCCACCCCGTGCAAGGTCTGGAAAGTCCTTTTATTGGCATAAGTGTTCCAGGTCTTTCTTGCCGTAACATTCACACTTTTTACGCCTTTGCCTTTCGGGGTTTCCATCGGGCCCTTGAACAGGATACCCAATGATTCGATGGCCTGTTGCGCCTCCGGGGTCATTCCATTACTGTATCCTTTGTCGAACACCCATTTTCCCATATCCACAAACTCATATTCCAGGGGCACTTTGGCTGCTTTAAAGATAGAAAGGACGGCGTCCATGATCTCTGGACCGATCCCATCCCCATTTGCTACGGCAATCTTGGTCATAATTGATTTTTTCGTGGTGCAAAATTACGGCCAAAACCGGACATGGTAGTGTTAAATCAAAGGAGAATTTCCTGCCGGCCGAATGCTTCAGACAATAGTCTGAACAGGCTTTACCGCTGCTGTAATTTTAAACGGAAAACTTTACCCCAATTCCTTATTTTTACTGAAAGCAATCCAATCAAACGCCATGGTATCCAAAATTTCAGAGGGTGTTGAGATAACCGTAGAGACCTTTTACCAGGCCGATTACAGCAACCCGCTGAATAGTGAATACATGTTTGCCTACCGGATCACGATAGAAAACCACAATCCTTTTACCATCAAACTGCTGCGCCGTCAATGGTTCATTTTCGACAGTAATGGGGAACGCCGGGAAGTGGAGGGTGAGGGAGTAGTAGGGGTACAGCCGGTATTAAAACCCGGCGAAAACTACCAGTATGTAAGTGGTTGCAACCTCCGTACCGAAATGGGCAAGATGCATGGTACTTACCAGATGCTGAACGAGAACAGCAAACAGTTATTCTCCGTTAATATCCCTTCTTTTGAGATGATCGTACCTAATAAAATGAACTGACCGGGTATTCCGGCCAGGTTCATCGTGCTGCTTCTATGATCAACTGTAAAACTCAGGGTTGGCAGTTCCGGAAGAATAGCAACGGTTGGTTATTTCTAGCCATCACCAGTGTTTGCGTACCACCTGCAGTCCTGATCCAGCGTGCATTTCTAAGTTCCCCACTGATAGCAGGCAGTGAAAACCGGGTCCTGAATTCCTTAGCAGCTATATCAAAAGAGACGGCGGTGGGGTTCATGGCATCATATCTTCCTTCATAGGGTACTACCCCATACAGGTTTCCGCCCGCCAGGAAGCCATGCGAGGGCCGTTGTTCGTCCAGCGGTGTAAAGCTGAACAAAGGTGCCATTTGCAGATCCCTTGGCAGGGCCATGGCTGTAAAACCTCCTTTGCCATCGCCCAGGAAACAGGTAGACGCCAGTGTTTCCGCTTTCAGCTCAATATACTCTTTAAACAGATCGTCAAACATGAAGTTGACCGTTTTGCCTGCCACTTCCCCGTAAGTGAGATAGGCTTTTTTCAACATAGGCAGTGGCCTTTCCAATTCATCTTTGGCGAGGAAGGTATAGTCTTTCCCATTCACGGAATAGGTCATGATCTGTTCCAGAGTACCATTACGGTCGAAATCTTTTACAAACAATTTCAAGGGACCGGTTTTGCCAGCATATAATTTGGAATTATAGCCCCAGTTGCCAGCCAGTATATCAATATTACCATCCCCGTTCACATCGGCTGTTTGCAGGGTTTGCCAAAGTCCTGTGGATGCAGGTATTGCGGCCTCTTTAAAGATCCCTTTCCGGTTGATGAACACCTGTACCGGCGTCCATTCCCCTGCGATCACCAGGTCGGGCCAGCTGTCCCGGTTCATATCAGCGAACGAAGCAGAAAGGATCATCCCTGCTTTTTCCAGGCCAATCTGCGAGACCGGTGCCTGGGTAAACACACCTTTCCCATCGTTCAGCAACAGGTAAGAAGGTTGTGCTATCCCATAATGGGTGGCATCTGCCATACCGCCTACAAACAGGTCAATATCGCCATCCTGGTCAATATCCGCTGCCGCCACAGAGGTTTTATTGACCAGTAGTGCGGGTAATGCTTTTTCTGCTTCTGTAAAATGCCCCTTACCATCATTCAGGAAAAGATGGTCGGCGAGATTCGGATTGCCATCCTCTGTTTCATTACCGCCACTTACCACATAGAGGTCGGGGTTTTTATCGCCATTGGCATCAAAGAAAACTGCGGCTACGCCTTCCGAATTCCGGTACCTCGCAAACAATGCCGTGTCTGATGCCAGGAATTTTCCGGTAGCTGTTTGCAGCAGCAAGGTGCCGGGTTGACCTTTGCCACCGCTGACATAGATATCATCAAGCCCGTCTTTATTCACATCGGCCACGGCCAGTGCGGGACCGCGTGTAGACATTTCGTGAGGGATGAGGTATTGTTTGTTGAAATCGATAAAATCATTCTCCTGGTGTTTCCAGCCCAACCCTGTTTCCTGTGTCACATCCTTTAATGCCAACGGTTTCCGGGGGAAAAATGCCGCATAATTGAACTGACCGGATGCTGTTGACTGCTTCATCAGCACATGGTTGCCTGGTACCACATTGCGCATGATCTCGTAACGCTGATCGGGCCAGATCACCAGCATACTGTCGATGATATTGGTGGTACCCAAACCAAAGGACAGTACCGGGGAAACGGAGGATTGAAAACCCCGTGTCAGCATCAGTTGCTGGTACTGCATACCTGTTTTCTGGAACAGGTATACCTTACAACCGATCCCGAATGTATTCTGTCCTTCTCCTTTGAATGAGATGGAAAGCTGGTTCTGTTTGGAACTGTTGTTTTTCAGCAATACGGCTTTACTGCCGATACAGTTCATCACAACATCGAGGTCGCCGTCGTTATCCAGGTCTGCGTAAGAAGCACCGGTATAATAACCTTTCATGCCAGCGGTTCCCCAGGTTTTGCTCACATCGGAGAATCCGTTTGCCAGGTTGCCTTTAAAGAAAAAGGGATGCGAAGCCCCATCGGGCATTTTATCGATGGCTTCCTGATCGTAGATGTCGGTGTTGTCTACAGAATGTTTTGCATACAGCGATGATACAAAACGGACATAATCCAGGTCCACCGGTCTTTTTACGATACCGCTTGATACGAACAGGTCCTTCACTCCGTCATTATCAAAATCAGCGAACAGCGGCGCCCAGCTCCAGTCCGTGGCCGATAGCTGGTTCATGATACCCACTTCACTGAAACTGATACCGTTACCATTATTGTGTTGAAGGCTGTTATGCGAGAACTGGTGCTGGTATCCATTGCTCTCGATCTTTACCTTGTAAATGTCAAGGTTCTCATCACTGCCATAGGTCTTGAGCACTTTTTCATCATAAGGCAGCATATCAACGGTGATCACATCCGGCTGGCCGTCGTTATCGTAATCTGCCACATCATTGCCCATGCTGAAGCGGCTGTAATGCCTGAAATGCGCTGCACCGCTTTCCGTGAAAGTACCGTTGCCATTGTTCATATAGTAGTAATCGTTCTCATGAAAATCGTTGCCGATATAAATATCTTCCCAGCCATCGTTATTGATATCGCTGGTATTGATGCCCAATCCGTAACCCTGGCTGCTCTGGAAAATTCCGGCAGCAGCTGATACATCAGTAAATTTTCCGGTGGTGGCAATATCGTTCCGCAATAAACGGTCGCCCGCATCTTTGCTATACAAGCGGCGGGCGCTGGTGTCGGCAATATTCTGATGCGGTTTTTGCGAATGATTTAAGATATAACAATCGAGATCGCCGTCATGATCGTAATCAAAGAAAGCGGCTTGTGTGGCAAAACTGGCATTATCCAGTCCATATTCTGCAGCTGCTTCTTTAAAAGTGCCATCGCCTTTGTTGACGAACAGTTCGTTCCTACCCTGCAAACCCCTGATACCGTTCACGGCAGAAACATAGATATCCAGGAAACCATCTGCGTTGATATCTACCATGGTGGCGCCGGTACACCAGTCGGAACTGCCGGCTACACCTGCTTTTTCGGTGATGTCTTCAAATTCAAACCCTGCCCCTTCTGCAGAAGCTTTTCCCTTGTTGAGGTACAGTTTATTGATGCCTTTGTTGTTTCCGGTAAAATAGATGTCGATATACCCGTCATTGTTGATATCACCCGTAGCCACACCACCTCCGTTATAATAATAGAGATAATAGAGAATATTGAAAGTGTCTTTCTGGAAGGGCGTGTTCATAAAATCGATATTGCTTTTGGAGGCAGGCACGCTCTCAAACAGCTGTTCTGTTTTCTTGCAGGAAAACAACAGGGTGATTATACAGGCAACCAGGAACAGCTTGGGATAAGTACGCATAAATAAAAATTCAATAGAGTTAAAAAGGGGTGTACATCTGCTGATGATACACCCCCTTAATCAAAACAACCAACTGCTGCTATAATTTGCTATTATACAAGGCTGAAACTTCTGCTGCACTGAGCGCTTTTCCATATAATCTGAACTGATCCAGTGTGCCGGAATAGGATTTGATCCAGTCATCCGTAGGACCTGTTGCATTGGCATGTTTGTTCCAGCCGCCAACGATCCATTGGGCAGCTTTAGAGAAATCAACCGCACCACGGGCCGCACCGCTTTTTTTCACATCTGTCTGTGTAGCGGTCATTCCAGTCACAACCGTTCCATCAAAATAATAGGTCATTTTTGAAGTGGTCTGGTCATATGCATATACGATATGGTGCCAGTTACCATCAAAAACCGGTTTCTGAAAATCGCCTTCCAGCCACTGGTCCATCAGGCCCAGCTTCATGGTAGCTTTGGTGGCGGTCTGGTTCTCCATCAGCAGAAAGAGGGCGCTGTTATGCCACCCGTAACTTGGATCCACCAGTGAGAACAGGAACTCTGTTCTGCCTGCCTGTGCCGTATTCTTGAGCCAGAAAGAAACAGAGAAACTGGTAACGGTCTTAAAATCGTTGGCCGAAGGATACACGATCGCTTTGCCATCCACCGCTTTCACTGCTTTCCCGGATACACCTGCCACAAATGAATAGGGATTATCCGTTGCAAAATTGGCGCGGATACTGTCTACATCACTGCCATCGTATGCTGCATAGAATTTCAGCGGGCCACCCGGTGGGTTGGCATCTTTGAGATAATTACTTAATGCGGGTTTGTCCATTTTCTGACAGGCGGTCACAGCCAGCATCACCAGAACGGCAAACAGTAAATATGATTTATTTTTCATTGTATCTGATTTGAATGTAAAGTAGTTGTAACGGATGTTTATGGCCATTCAGGATTCTGCACCAGTACACCTCCTGCAAAATCAATAGCAGGTTGCGGTATCGGATAATACCTGTGTTTATTCTGGTAGCCCTGGCCACCCAATACGGCCTGTGCCATTCCCCATCTTACCAGGTCATAAAACCTTTCACCTTCCATTGCCAGTTCAAATCTTCTTTCGTTCTGGATAGCGGTACGCATCTGTGCCTGGTCAACAAAAGCAATCGGAGGTAAAACACCGGCTGCGCCTTTTCTGGCCCTGGCCCTGATCTGCTCCAGGTAATTGGCGGCTAATGCTGCATTGGCGGCACCGCCCACTTCATTGGCCGCTTCCGCTGCCATCAGCAATACATCTGCATAACGTATCTCGCGCTGGTTGATCCATCCTCCCTGGCGATTACCGGTGGCTGCCTGCATGGCAGGATCCGGATATACTTTCTTGTTCCAGTATTTGCGTGGTATACCCGGGAAGCTCGGCAACACTTTACCATACACGCCATCGGCCTGTCCTGAATACAGGATGGTGGCATTCTTTCTTGGGTCATTGGCATCAAAAGCGCTCACCAGTTCTTCGGTAGGCGTGTTCCAGCCCCAGCCCAGGTCCCATTCGCCTGCACCACGCACACCCTGCGCAATGGCATACCAGGAAAAATAGTTATCAGATCCGTTTGGACCTACATATGCCTGTATCTCCCAGATAGATTCGGAACTGTTCTCTCCGGCATCGGTAAATATTTTAGCATAATCAGACTGCAAAGAATACAGACCCGAATTGATGACCTGCTGGCACAAAGTCAGGGCACCTGACCAGTTCTGCCTGTACAGCATGGTTTTCGCATGCAGGCTCTTGGCGGCACCATTGGTTAAACGGCCAATGTATTTGGCAGCCCAGGTAGCAGGCAGGTTGGCTTCCGCATAAGCAAGGTCTGCATCGATCAATGCATAGATCTCGCTCACTTTCGCTTTGGGTTTCTTACTGTCTGAAGGATTGTATACACGGAAATCGATCTTGGGAACCTCACCGAAAGCACGCACCAGGTCAAAGTAGGCAAAAGCACGGAAGAACCTGGCTTCTGCAATATTCACCAGCGAAGCGGCATCGGTCAGTTTCAGTGAATCTGCCAGCTGCAGGGCTGTGTTCGCCTGGCCTATCAGTACATAGTGCTGGTCCCAGTAAGTGTTGGATGACCAGTGGTCTTTTACATACTGGAACTGATCGTAGATCACACCCCAGTCGGCACCGTCTGAAGGACTGCTTCCTTTCTCAGAATCATCCGAGCGGAAATTGTTCATGGCCAGCCAGGGAATTCCTCCAAAACCCTGCCCTGCTACGTCGCCATTACGGATAGCGCCATAGAGACCATAGATCTGTCCTTCCAGGCCACCCTGGTTCAGGTCGTCCAGTGTTGCAGAAAGCGGTTTCCTGTCGAGATATTTTGTACAACCGGGGATGATCATCGCCAACACAACTGCGAAGAAGGCACCGGTTATTATTTTTTTCATCTTATTCATAGTATATGCTCTTTTAAATTTTTAGAAGGTTACATTGATACCACCGGTGAATACAAGTGGAACCGGTCCATTACCATTATCGATACCGAATGAAGTGGCCGTTCCGCCAAATTCAGGTGTATAACCGGAATTGCGTTTGAACGTTTTCAGGTTCTGTACATTGGCGAATACGCGGATGCTCTTGATGCTCACTTTCTTCAGCAGCTCAGGTTTGAAATTGTAACCCAGCTGGATGTTCCGGATCCTGAAATAACTTCCATCTTCGATACCATAGGTAGAAGGAAGACGGTTGATGGTATGGTTCGCTCCTAATATCGGATCCCAGTTAGAAGTACCCTCTCCTGTCCAGCGGTTCAGTTTGAATGCAGGATAGTTGAAAGTGGTGAATGGCAGTTCTGAACTACCCCAGAAACGATAGATCTCGTTACCATATACTCCATTGAAATCAATACCGAAATCAAATCCTTTGTAATTGGCCTGTAATGAAATACCATACATGAAGTCGGGTGTTGGATTACCGATCATAGTCCTGTCCTTGGTATCGATCACGCCATCACCATTAATGTCTTTGTATTTGAAATCCCCGGGACCATAATCATAACCGATCACTTTGGGTGAAGCCAGTTTGTCGGCATATGACTGGTACAGACCTTCTACCACATACCCATAGAAGTAACCGATAGGATAACCGGCTTCTGTCTGGTTAGGACGTTCTTCACTGGCTGGTAAACGGTTACCTCCCAGGTCAACCACTTTGTTGTTGAAAGTGGTGATATTGGCGTTCACAGCGAAAGACCAGTCTTTGGTGAGTTTCTGGTTCCATCCTGCAGAGAATTCAAAACCTTTGTTGCGCAGATCGCCCACGTTATCCAGCCTGTAACGGCCTGATCCGGTTGGAACGATGGTCATGATATCCTTGGTGGTCTTATCATAGTAAGCTGCTTCTGCATGCAAACGGTTGTTCAGCGCATAGAATTCGAAACCGATCTCTTTTGCATTCACGGTTTCCCATGTCAGGTCACGCTGTGGTTCATATGACAGTGAATAGGCAGGTACAATATTGCTTCCGAATACCGCTGTATTACCTGACTGTAAGGCAGGATAGAACGGATAATCATATCCATAGGTATTCTGTACACCCAGGATACCCCATGATGCTTTCAGCTTGAAGAAGTTGAATACGTTCTGTTTTTCCATGAACTTCTCTTTGGTCAGTTCCCATGCGGCACCTACTGAATAGAAGTTCTTGAAACGGTTGAACGGAGAGATCTGTGAAGAACCGTCGCGACGGAATGAACCGTTCAGCAGGTATCTGCCCTTGTAATTATACAATACGCGGAACAGGCTCGATACAGTTGCCCGCTCCCACTGTGCAGAAGAAGAACGTTTGGTGGTGGGATCACCAAATCCGTTGTCTACATACCAGAAACGTTTGTCATTCGGGATCGCATCACCGTTCACACGCTGGCTAACACTTCCGAAGAGGCCATTGTAGCTGCTGAAATAAGTAGTGAAACCGGCAATGGCGGTAAGACCATGGTCTCCAAAACTTTTCTTGAAAGTAAGAATATGGTCCTGCTGGAATTTTTTCCAGTTACCCTGTCCCTGGTTCACAGAAGTGGTTCTGTTATTTGGTTCAACAAACACAGAACCTGAAGCACCTACGGTAGGGTTATATACATTGATGATGGGGTTGTATCTTCTTTCTTCCAGGTTAGAGATATCGGCAAAGAAAGTGGAACGCAGGGTAAAATTACGCAGGAAATTAACTTCTGCATATACACTACCCACGGTGCGGAATTCTGTGCGGATCTCTTTGTCCCATTTGTTCTCCAGGTTCATCAGGGGGTTACCGATCTGTGCGGCCTGGATGGCCAGCTGGGTGTATACGCCATTGGCTGCATTAAAGGGTTCTGTGATCGGCAATACACGGCGTGCATCGTACAGCAATCCGTCGGCCTGGCTGAACGGAAGTTTCTGGCGGAAAGCATTCAGGTTAAATCCGAACTTGATGCTCTTGCTCACGCGCAATTCATCGTTCACATTGAAGATGAGCTTATCCAGTTTCTCGTGTTTTACTACACCTTCGTCGGTGATATAACCCACACCCATGTAGAATTTATTCTTTTCAGTGCTGGAAGTAAGACTGATATTGTTGCTGTTGAAGAGGGCAGTACGTGTCATGGCTTTCACCCAATCCGTATTGCCTGTCCATTTACTGTAATCAAAACGCTGCGCTACCGGAACGCCGATATTGGTCTGCTCCTCATCGAACAGCAGTTTAAAGCCTGCTGCATCCACCATTTTGATCTTATCTACCAGTTGTTTGGTACCAAAGCTGCTGTTGAAGTTCACCACCAGCTGGCCCGCTTTCGCTTTTTTGGTGGTCAGTGCGATCACACCAGAAGCACCACGCACCCCGAAGATGGCGAGTGAAGAAGGATCTTTCAACACCTCGATGGACTCGATATCGTTAGGGTTGATATAATCGATATTATCATTGAAAATACCATCTACCACATACAGCGGTTTTACCGCACCGATACTGACCGTACCACGGATACGGATATCCGGTTCTGCACCGGGGGTACCGGAAGCCACTACTGACAGACCGGCCACTTTACCCTGCAGGGAGGAAACCGGGTTAACATTGGGTTTATCGGCGATCTCTTTACCATCTACTTTTACAATAGAACCGGTAAGGTCTCTTTTGCTGGCGGTACCATAACCGATCACCACTACTTCGTTCAGGTTATTGGCAACGGCTTGCAAGGTCAGGTTGATCTCAGATCTTCCGCCTACAGCCAGTTCCTGCGTAACATAACCAATAGCAGAAATCACCAGTACTGCATCATCGGCAACAGTCAGCGTAAAACGGCCGTCGGCATCAGCGGCAGTTCCGTTTTTACTGCCTTTTACCACAACGCTTGCTCCGGCAACCGGGACACCATCTGCACCGACAATCCTACCGGTAACTTTCACGGGTGGGGGGGTGGGTTTTCCGGAAGCAGTTTGTGTATTTAATACAACGAGGTCATTACCAAGCAGTTGATAACTGATCCCGGTGCCATCCAGCAATTTGATCATGGTCTCTGCCAGGCTGGCGTTGGTCAATTGAAGGGATACTTTTCCTGCCTTTTTCAGGGTTTCCTGGTTGTACAGGAACCTGAACTGGCTCTTCTTCTCAATCTGCTTCAGCGCATCTTTCAGATTAGACGACTGCAGGGTAAGGGTGATCTTGGTTTGTGAAAACCCGTTACCATACACATGCATGCTAACAAACAAAAGAAGAGCGATCGTTAGTTTCATAATTTTAAAAATTATTGGTGTAACGGGATTTCTTCGTGGTTTCAAAAGTCTTTTTTGTACATTCATCTTGAAAAATTAAAGGGTTGGTGTAATGGCGGATTCCTTAGCGGGGATCGCTGATTACGGCTTTACTATCTGTGATTTTTCCATCTAACAGGGGGGTGAGGTGTGAGAGCCGCCCCCTTTGTTTTATCCGGAATCTTCACGCAGATTCTTTCTCATATGCAGCTGCTTATTTAGTATCTGGTTTGGAAATAAATACGGTATTGTCCTGTACTACAAAACGGAAGGATGTTGACAGCTTTAAAGCAGTCAACGCTTCAGTCAGAGTTTCATTTTTAAAGCTCCCGGTAAAACGCCAACCCTCCATATCCGATTCCATGAATCGGATACTGACCCCATACCATTTTTCCATTTTATTGGCCACCTGCCGGAACGATTCATCCGAAAAAGAAAGCAGACTGTATACCCAGGCTGTTTCCACTACCTGATTATCAGGCAACGGTTTGGCAAGACTCTGCAAACTGGCTGTATAAGCAGGGATGGTTTTGGCTGGTACAAAGGATTTGCCTTTGACCGCCATACTGTTATCGGCAGAGATGCCGTTATCATCCACTACCAGTTTCTGGTGCGGGCGCAGATGGTATTTCCATTCTTTTTCCCCGGGAAGCGCTACTTCAACCGCCCCTTCTATCAGCGCTGTTTCTGAAGTGGCTTCCTGCGGATAAGCACGTACGTTGAATATGGTACCGGTTACCCGGATATTCATACGGGATGTGTGAATGATAAAAGGAAGTGACTTGTTTTTGTAAACTTCGAAGAAACCTTCGCCTTCCAGCCAAACATTGCGGTTATCTTCTCCGAAACCATTGCCATAAGAAAGTTTACTGCTGGCATTCAGCCATACCTTACTGCCATCGGGCAGGGTAAGTTGTGAACGGGAAGCCGGACGGGTAACCACTTCATTACGTTTGTTACGAGCCAGTAAAAACGAATCTGCTGAAACAGGGACCGACTGGTACCATGCCAACCATCCCACACCCAAACTGATCAGCATTACAGCGGCGGCGGCCATCCACCACCTGGTAAACCTGCGGGGGCTGCCGATCACTGGAGTTGCTTCCGGAATGATCTCCACTTCAGAAAAACCCGGTTCATTCCATTCAACGCCAGAAGTTTTCAGCCGCTCTACATGCTGTAACCAGCTGGACGTGGGAGATAAAGTTGGGGGAACTTTTGGTTGGAGCCAATAACGGGTAATATGCTGAACGGCTTCTTCCCATTCGGGCTGCTCGTCCAGCAAAGTATGAAACTCATCCAGCTCCGCCTGTGTGGCTTCACCTGATAATTTAACGCTTAATAAATACCATATCCTATCTGGCATAACAATCTGTTCAGGTACAAGGACAAGATTTCACGCCCAATCCCCCAAACAGGATCAATTATTTTTCAGGAATTTTCTTCCGGTAACCGAGCGGATGGTCTCTGCCAGCTTTCGTAAAGCTATAGCGAGTTGATTTTCAACAGTTTTTGGGCTAAGATGGAGCAGTTCTGCCACTTCTTTCTGTTGCAGGCCGTCTTCTTTTACCAGTTTGAAGATCATTTTACAACGACCGGGGAGGTCATTCACAGCCCCATGCAGTTTTTCCTGGATCTCGGCCATCACGGCCTGCTCATGGGGATCTACAGAAAAACAGGGAAGGTCTACCGACAGTTCTTCTACCTGTAAGGACAGCCGGTGATTTTTGCTCCGTAGTTTGTTCACCGCGTAATTCCTGGCAGAAACGTAAAGGTACATTCGCAGGTTCTGCACCTGGTCCAATGTTTTTCGTTTCTCCCAGATGCGGATAAACACATCTGAAACAATCTCTTCCGCTTCTTCTTTCCGGTGAACAATAGATAAAGTGAACCGTAGTAACGGCGGGCTAAAACGTGCAAATAACTCCGCATAAGCCACCTGGTCGTCATCTGTGGCGATCGCATGCTGAAGCTCAGGAAGATGCATACGTTTATACGGCATAGCAAGGATTACGGAAATAAAAGTAGAGTTTTTCTCTGTAATCTTTCAGCTACATTTTTGTAGACAAAATAAAATAAGACGCAAAATCAACATTTATATTTTGCGGAAACCCAATACTGACAAGAGTTTTCGGAAAATGTAAAAAGGGGATATCAGGAAAAAAATTATATGCAACCAGATGGCAGACAGAACTAATAACAGTTATTTAGTGAGGTTTGTATTTTGCTTCGTCAAAGATCTTTCTCGCGGGAGTATGCAGTAATGCCTCCAGGCTGATGTCCTTTTGTTTTTCCATCCACTTGTTCACGATCTGTGTTCCCACGAACTGCCCGATATTTCCCGGAGAAGCTTCACCTAACGCCTGCGTATTCGGCGCATCGGTCATATAATCCCGGGTAAGGTTAGGGTCTGTACTGTACAACATATCATTCTGCAGAAAAAAACTCCAGATATTTTTTTCACTGGCATAACAACCGTCCAGTTGCTGTTTTGTGTACCCGGTTTTCAGTGTATCCGCTGTTTCAGGTAAAAGTTTATCGAGCACAAACTGCCGCTTACCGGCTTCCACCATCTGTTCCACCAATGGTTTACCCATGGTCTGGTCCGGATACATATCGTCGATGATATTCTTCATACAGTTCACAGGAATATATTCCGGTTCAAACCTGCGTGAAATGAAAGTTGGATACATCTGTTGTCCCTGGCTGCTCAGGTACAGTGGGTAGTCTTTCCCCAGGTACACCTGCAAACCCACAGCCAGTGCATTGGGTGTAATGATATTGCCGTAGCTGTTGATGGGGCCGATGAACGTAATCAATCTTTCCGGAAGTTTATAACCCGGAAAATAATATTTCACAAACTGTAAGCCCTTTTTAACTGCTGCTTCCACCACGGCAAAATCTTTCAGTTTTTGCTGCGAAGCCAGGTACATGCCGCGGTAACTTTGGATAAACAACCGGGTATCTTTTGCAGCACTGTCGGGCGAAGTTGCCAATATATTGAACAGGAAATCCTCTGTGAAACCCGGATGCTGCCTCCTCAGTTGCTGCAAAGCTATTTCCGGCTGCAGGGTATCGATCGAAAAAAAATCTTTCTCAAACCGTTCTGTCCGCAGTTTCACCACAATACCCGAAACATCGGGGATCCTTTTTTTTGACTGGCATGCCAGCAGCAACACCATCACCATCATGAATCCGATCCTGTACTTCATATCCTGTATTGTAGGGACAAAAATAATGGTCGACCGTCAACAAAAATCTTCCTTTTATCAAGGGTATGTTAAAGCGGTTCATTCCTCTTCCCTGATCAGAAAGATACCTCCCTCACCCGTTTCCATATTCAGGTAAAGTGAAACATACTGGTTCCGGTACAAGGACTGCAGGGGCGAGAACAGCATTTTCTTCTCCGGTAACTTCTGCTGTATCTGATGCCCGTTTCGCAGCGTGATCAGGTAAGGATAGGGTTCTTCCAGCTGATCAGCCTGGTATAACAATACCTGTATCTCTGCAGAGGATCCTGCAGAAAGGAATTGCCGGTTGTAACTTTCCCCCGGCAGGCTGAACACATCCAGTGGACGGCCACTGTACCAGGCAAAACCCTGGTCCTTGTCCAATTTGATGAAGAGCAGTTTGGGCGCATTCCTGCCTGTTGACCTCGACGATAAGGGCGATGTTTTAGCAGGCATGCCGCTTTGCAGGGGAGCCGCATTGGCATATTTATCTCCCCCCGTAACTGTCCTTACCCTGGGAGTGGTGCTGCTGGCCCTGGAGGTACCGGTTCCCGTAGACACCGGTACCGAAATATCAGAAGCCCGCGATATTGCCAGTGACCTGCTGAGTGCATCCATCGAACCCGCACCCGACTGAAAACGCAGGTCATCTACCCGCTGCGGCATACCAACCGCCAACCGCAGGATCGCAAAACTGCCGCTATCGGTATACAGGATATCCTGCAGCTGCAGGCTGTTCTGCACCATGGCATCTGTAGCCGAAAAACCTTTCCGGAAAGATCGGATCATGTCTGCAGTAAAAGGAATAAACCTGGGCACCAGTTCATTCTTCCTGCCCTCAGGGAATGCCATGCTGTAAATGCCTTTATTGTTCTTGGTGGTGCCGTCCACATACATCCCTTCGGCCTGCAAACAGTTACAGCTGTTGTTCTGGAACACGCGCATGGTCTTCAGTTTCACTTTCTCAAAAGTGAATGTTTCACTTACGATCAGTTCCTCATTGGCAGGAACCGTATTTACGGTGAGACCGGAAGACATGCGGTAATTGGTATACTTATCATACACCAGTACATGTGTATTACCCTGGTTATCGAGGAACAGTTCCGGGTCGGCTTCCAGTTCTGCGTGATGACGGAAACTGTACAGTAGTTGTTTCCGGATCTTACCATCCGCATCGGCAAGTACCGCACGCAGTATGGCAGAGTCTGCATTTTTCCTGACCACCTGGCTGAATAACCAAAACCGCGAGTCGTTGCTGGTGAGCAAACGAACAGGCCCCTGTAATCCGGGTAGCGGCAATTGCTGCCGGCGAATGACCTGGCCATCTTTGTCCAGTTCCAGCAGAGAGGCCACCAGGCCATCCTGTTCCCGGGAAGTTGCCAGGAAACGGATCAGCGTATCCTGTACCTGTACGGCAGATATGGGCTGAGGAAACGGATAGCTATGCGTAGTTCCTGTCTTTGTAACGGTATCATAAATATGTAACCGTAGGCCCGGCAGTGACTGCGGGTTCATCAAAAAGAAACGGCTGCCCAACATACCTGCCATAACCTGTTGCAGAACAGCCTGTTCTTTTACAGGAAAGAAACGAAAGTCATTGGTCTGTGCCTGCAACGCGATCGCCATAACAAAACAGGACCAGCATAACAGTACTTTTCTTTTGGTACAAAGGGTGACCATTGGCGGAAGGTTGTAGACCGAAAAATGAAAAACTCCCAAAAAGTTACGCAACTTTACGGCATGAAGGTATTTTTAGCACAGCAGAATTATCATATCGGCAATTTTGAAAGCAACACCCGGAAGATCATCAGCGCCATCAGGGAAGCGAAAGCACAGGGCGGTGACCTGATCCTTTTCAGCGAAATGTGTGTAAGCGGTTATCCGGCAAGGGATTTTGTAGAGTTCGACGATTTCATCCATAAATGTTATGCAGCTGTTGACCAGATCAGGCAGGAGGCCGACACGATCGGTGTGCTGATAGGCAGTCCGGCCAGGAATACAAAACAGCGGGGAAAAAGCCTGTTCAACGCCGCTTTTTTCCTGTACGAAAAAGAGATCAAGGCCGAGATCCACAAAACCCTGTTACCCACCTATGATGTGTTTGATGAATACCGGTATTTTGAACCCGCATTCGACTGGCAGGTAGTTCCTTTCAAAGGGAAAAAATTAGCGATCACGATCTGTGAGGATATATGGAATCTGGGCGATAATCCGCTGTACCGTATCTGTCCCATGGACAAACTGATGGAGCAGCAACCCGATATCATGCTGAACCTGAGCGCTTCGCCATTCGATTATACCCACGACGAAGACCGTAAATCGGTGATCAAGGCCAATGTGCTTAAATACAGGCTACCGATGTTCTACTGCAATGCCATCGGCAGCCAGACAGAAGTGGTATTCGATGGAGCTTCGCTCATATTTGATAAAGATGCCAATCTCTGCAAAGCCTTCCCCATGTTCAAGGAAGCCATGGACAGTGTGGTATTGCTGGACGATGGCAGTATCGATGCTCCCATTATTGAACCTGCCAGCCGTGTACCCGATAAGGAACTGAACCCTGCCACCCTGGAGCCCGAACTCAATATCCAACAGGTATACGATGCCCTGATCATGGGCATACGGGATTATTTTGGCAAAATGGGTTTCACCAAAGCCATCCTTGGATCTTCCGGCGGGATCGATTCTGCCGTAACCCTGGCCATTGCCTGCGATGCTTTGGGAAAAGAGCATGTGCGCGCCATCCTGATGCCCTCGCCCTACTCTACCGAACATTCAGTGGATGATGCCGTGCAACTGAGTAAAAACCTCGGCAACCCGTATGATATTATCCGCATCAATGATGTGTATGATGCTGTCCTGAAAACGCTGAAACCTGTTTTTGGCGACCTGCCTTTTTCACTGGCAGAAGAAAATATCCAGAGCCGCAGCCGGGGTAACCTGTTGATGGGCATTTCCAATAAGTTCGGTTATATATTGCTCAACACTTCCAACAAAAGTGAACTGGCTACCGGTTACGGAACATTGTACGGCGATATGGCCGGCGGACTGGGCGTACTGGGCGATTGTTACAAACTGCAGGTGTATGCGTTGGCACGTTACATCAACCGCAACCAGGAGATCATACCGGAGAATATCATCACCAAAGCACCCAGTGCAGAACTGAGGCCGAACCAGAAGGACAGCGACAGTTTACCTGACTATTCGGTCTTAGACCAGATCCTGTATCAATACATTGAAAAACGCCTCGGACCGGCAGAGATCAAAGCCCAGGGGTTTGATGCCGCACTGGTAGACCGAACACTGAAAATGGTGAACACCAACGAATACAAGCGCAATCAGTTCTGTCCCATCATCCGCGTATCGCCCAAAGCGTTTGGTGTGGGCAGAAGGGTGCCGATCGTGGGGAAATACCTTTCTTAACAGCGTATTCATGATGAATACGCTATTTGAACTGATACGTTGCAGGGTAGAAAGTCATAACCATACATGAAATATAAAAATCCTACAGGTCCTCCCCTTACCAAAATTTCCAAGTTTGAATACCCGCCGGCATTGTTTCGATTCCCGGGATTGATCCATGCCATTTACCAATTCAATTTTCTTTTACAGCTCCGCAAATGGCATGTTCTTCCTGCGATCAAGCATATGCTTCGGTCTGCCACCAACCCTGGCACCTGGATTGATATTGGATGTGGCGAAGGACAGTACCTGATCCCTATCAGCAAAGCGTTCCCGGCCTGGAAAACGATCGGCATAGATAACAATATATCCAATATCCAATTCTTAACAAAGGTGGCTCCTGCCAACACATCCCTGATTCTTTCAGATATCGAAATCTCGGCTGATCAAAACAAAGCTGACATTATTACTTGTGTCGGTGTTTTGCAATACATAGCCAAAGATGACGCAGCGTTACAGAACATTGCCAGCATGCTACAACCGAACGGGAAATTTCTATTGTATTCACCCGTTAATGGCAGACTGCACCTTTCGCTTTACAAATATCTGCTTAACCGTTACGAACATTACGAAACGATCAATGACCGAAAAAGGATCTACCAGGAAGAAGCGCTCACGAACAAACTGATCCACGCTGGCTTCCGTATCGAGAACATTCGCTTCACTTACGGTTATTGCGGAAGAATCAGTCACGAGATCCAGGGAATTTTTATATTATCGATCACTTCTGCTCCCGTACCAATCAGATTAATGGCAAGCATTCTTTTTGTACCTGTAATGTCTCTCACCCTTCTTTTAATGTTGATCGATTATTGCATAAAACACAAATCAGGAAACGGGATCTTACTAACAGCCACGATAAACAGCTGATTACTGCAGAGGGAAAAATAAGAAAGCCTGAACTATGTATTCAGGCTTTCCGTAGGACCAGATTGCTTAATAAGTACACTATTATCCATGCACTACCATCAGCGGCACATGGGTATGAAAAGCCAATTGTGTGGTATGACTCGTACTGAACAGGCTCTCAAAGAAACTGTGCTTTTTCGGGATCGTAATGATCAGGTCGACCTGGAATTCCAGTGCGAAATTGTTCACAGCTTCTACATAGTTTTTGTTCGGCGAGAAATGATATTCAGGGTTCAGGTCCTGCAGCAGTGTATGCACTGCATAGCTTTCACCCATCATTTTAGAGGGATACATAAACGCATCTTCGTGTGGTGGTTCTTCCATATTGAACACCAATAGTTTTGCCTTGGTTTCTTCTATAACCCTTTTCACAGCCTTTACCGGAATGGTCTTATCGGCTTTATCAAAATCACTCAATAACATCACAGATTTGATCGGGGAAAAAGTAGTGTTCCTGGGAACAATGATCACGGGTGTATTGGAATGCTGCGCAACCGAAACCGTATTGCTGCCGATCAGTTTTTCTTCGAGAACACCTCCACCGGTGATACCCATCACGATCAATCCTGCATCATTGGTTACACAGGCCGTATCCAGTCCGTTATTCAGCAAAGCATATTCGCAAAAAGTATCCAGTGTGCAGTTAGGCGGACAGAAAGGTGTTAACAGCAGTTTGAATTTATCCAGGGCTTCCTGGCTGCTTTTACGCAACTGCTCCTCGTCCAGCAACTGAACAGCGGGCACCATGGGATCGATCATCAGCGGTGCCTGGTAGGCATTGTAGAGGATCACTTTGGGAGTGCCCAGCTGTCCTGCCAGTTGCAATGCATACTTCGCAGCATTTTGCGCGGTGGCAGAAAAATCGGTGGGAACCAAAATGTTTTTCATGGCTGTTATTTATGACTATAAAGTTACACCAAATACCACCTCAAATAAATGATATTCATCATGCTTTATTCTGACGATTTTACGGCAATTGGCTGCCCTGGTAAAACAAAACCCCGCTTTGCAGCAGGGTCTTTTTTCGTATACGATTGAATTACTTCAGGTTATAAGTTTTCGATAATTCCTGCAATACCTTGCCCACCACCTACGCAGGCCGAAACCATTCCATATTTTTTATTCAGTCTTTTCATATCATTCAACACCTGAACGGTGAGTTTACAGCCGGTGCAACCCAGGGGGTGCCCCAATGCAATGGCGCCGCCATTGATGTTAACAATATCGGGATTCAGACCCAGCTCACGGATCACTGCCAGCGATTGGGAAGCGAAAGCTTCATTCAACTCGATCAGGTCAATATCGGCCAGGCTCATATTGGCCTGCTTCAATACTTTCGGAATAGCAGCAACCGGGCCAATTCCCATAATGCGCGGATGCACACCTGCAGAAGCACAGTTCACCAGACGACCGATCGGTTTCAGTCCCAGTTCCACCACCATGCGCTCGCTCATGACCAGCGCAAAAGCCGCACCATCACTGGTTTGTGACGAGTTGCCCGCTGTAACAGAACCGCCCATGGCAAATGCAGGTTTTAATTTTGCCAGCACTTCTACCGTAGTATCGGCCCTTACACCCTCATCGGTATCTACCATATAAGAGCGGGTTGCTTTTTTCCCTTTTTCATTCACATAGGTCTCTTCTACGTTGATGGGTAAAATACCACTCTTGAAGTATCCATTCTCAATGGCCTTCATCGCTTTCTGGTGCGAATGGTAGGCAAACAGGTCCTGGTCTTCGCGGCTGACCTGGTATTCTTTAGCCACTGCTTCGGCAGTCAGTCCCATGCTCAGGTAATAATCGGGCTCATCTTTGGCAATGGAATAGGAAGGAACAGTTTTCCAGCCCGCAGTGGGTACCAGGCTCATACTTTCCGTACCACCTGCAATGATACACTCAGCCATACCCGTACGGATCTTGGCCGTAGCCATGGCGATACTTTCGAGTCCGCTGGCGCAATACCGGTTAATGGTGATGCCGGCTGCATCAATACCCAGTGCCCGCGCTGAAATGATTCGTCCAAACTGCAGTCCCTGTTCCGCTTCCGGAACAGCATTGCCTACGATCACATCATCCACACGTTTGGCATCCAGCTGTGGCACGGAAGCCATCAGGCCTTTGATCACTTCCACCGCCAGGTCATCCGGGCGGTAAAAGCGGAAACCGCCTCTTTTACTCTTTGCTACCGCGGTTCGGTAACCGGCTACAATATATGCTTCCTGCATAAGAAAGGATTTTACTGAATCAAATGTAGGGAAAAAACCAATAAAAGGTTGTTTATGCAACCAAATTGAGGGAATTTTACCAGCCGTTCTGAATGGGTATCAGCAGACCGTAAAACAGGCTTATCCGGTATGCAGGTCTGATTCTCAGGTCTAAATCCCAAAACGGCTTCCGTATCTTCGCAGTATGATCTACCCTCTTATCCGGCAAATCCTATTCTGTTTTCCACCGGAGGAAGCCCATTATCTATCGATGAACCTGCTAAGAGCGGGATGCAGCATTGGTCCGATCCGTTCATTGATACACAACGGTTTCTCGTTCAAGGGAGAAGTTTTACAGAAAGAGGTCTTCGGGCTTCCCTTCGCTAACCCCGTGGGACTGGGCGCCGGTTTTGACAAAAATGCGCTTTACCTGCGCGAGCTGGAGGCGCTGGGTTTCGGATTCATAGAAATAGGTACGGTAACCCCGAAAGCGCAGCCCGGTAACGACAAACCCCGTTTGTTCCGTTTGCCGGCCGACAAGGCCCTGATCAACCGTATGGGTTTTAACAACGAGGGTCTCAACAGCATCCGGGAGCGGTTGGTGTTATGGAATAACAGGAAATCGCAACAGCAGCAGCTCATCATCGGTGGTAATATTGGCAAAAACAAGGTAACCCCCAATGAAGATGCCTGGAAAGATTATAGTGCCTGTTTTGACGGACTGTTTAACGAAGTGGATTATTTTGTTGTGAACGTAAGTTCACCCAACACACCCGGTTTACGCGAACTGCAGGAAAAAGACTCCCTGAAAAAGATCCTCTCGCAACTGCAGGATCAGAACCAGGGTAAGAACAAACCCAAGCCCCTGTTGCTGAAAATAGCCCCGGACCTGACAAAGGAACAGCTGGATGATATCGTCTCTCTTTCCTTCGAAGTACAACTGAGTGGTCTGGTAGCCACCAATACCACGATCAGCCGGAGCCACTTGCTCACACCCGATGCAAAACTGCAACACATCGGTGCCGGTGGCCTGAGCGGCAGACCCGTTCGGGAACGTGCTACAGAAGTGGTGCAATACCTTTCGCAGCAGACACAAAACAATATACCCATCATTGCCAGCGGCGGTATTTTTACCGGCGCCGATGCCAGGGAAAAACTGGATGCCGGCGCTTCGTTGGTGCAGGTCTGGACCGGATTCATCTATGAAGGCCCCTGCATCGTAAAAAATATTTGTCAATATCTTGCTGCTAACCCTTAAACCCTGAAATCTTCATGGAAGCGTTGTTTACTTCTGAAAATCTGATCAGTTTCCTCGTACTGGTGATCCTGGAAATCGTGCTGGGTATCGATAATGTGATCTTCGTGAGCATCATCATGAATCGTTTACCCAAATCGCTTCAGGCTAAATCCAGGTTCATTTGGATGGTCACCGGTATGATCACCCGCACCATTTTATTATTCGGCTTAAGCTGGTTACTGGCGCAAAAAGGCAAACCCTTATTCAATGCATTCGGAAAAGAATTTGACCTGGCCAGCCTGGTAATGCTGGCGGGTGGTCTGTTCCTGATCTATAAGACCGTAAAAGAGATCCACCACAAACTGGAAGGCGAGGCGGATGTGGCTGCTGGTATTTCTACCAAACCCCTGGGTTTTGGCAATGCAGTGGCGCAGATCATGCTGATCGATATGGTATTCAGTTTCGACAGTATCATCACTGCCGGCGGTACTGCCAAACGCGTGGAAGTGATGATCGCAGCGGTTGTTATCGCTATGATCGTGATGTTCCTGTTCAGTCCCAGGATCTCCGCATTCATTCACAGACACCCTACACTGAAAATGCTGGCACTGTCATTCCTGGTGATGATCGGTTTTGTGCTGCTGGTAGAGGGCTGGGACAGCCAGGGCACACACGACCTGCACCTGAAGAACTATGTATACTTTGCCATGGCCTTCTCCTTCATCGTGGAACTGCTGAACATGCAGATGCGTAAGAAGTATGTGGCACCCGTACAGTTACGTGAACCGCATTTAAGCGACGATACAACGCACAATGGTTCAGATATGGCTCATTAAAAAGGCCCGTATGAAAAACAATCGCCTGCTCCGTTCCTTTCAACACGCATTCAGCGGACTGTTCCATTTTATCCGGAACGACAGGAACGGCAGGATACATGTCGGCATCATCCTGCTGGTGATCGCTGCCGGATGGTATTACCAGGTATCCGCTACCGAATGGATGGCATTGCTCTTATGCTGTTCCATCGTACCCTCGCTGGAAATGTTGAACCATGCACTGGAAGAGCTCTGCAACAAAATTCAGCCGGATATCGATCCCCGCATCCGGATCGTAAAGGATGTGGCAGCGGCAGCCGTTGTGTGGTCGGCCATCTTTTCTGTCATCATCGGCTCGGTCATTTTTATACCGAGGATCTTCTGAGCCTACTTACTGCATATAAAAAGAGCGCATGCAATCATGCGCTCTTTTTATATATCGTTCGGTCATCTGTTAGAAATCAAACCCTAAAGAAAAATACCATACCGGTTTGCCCAGGAACAATCCTTTCATGGGCCAGCCCGCATCCAGTTTCACAAAATAGCCCAGTGCCGTACTGCGTACGCCAAATCCATAACCACCGGCAAAGGGTCCTAAACCGCCTGCATCAATTCGTACCAGGATGGGCGTATTGGGCGCAGTGATCACTTCACCCGGACGTTTGATACCATTGTATTTGCCATTCCAGGCCGTTCCCAGGTCAAGGAACTGTACCAGCTGGAAATTACGCAGGAACGCATTGTTGATAGGCCGGTTGAGTAAGGTTGAGAACACAGGGAACCGGAATTCACTGTTGATCACCACCGCATTGTTTCCGTTGGCGATATTCTGGTTATAACCACGCATATTCAAAGTAAGCGACTGGAACGCATAGGTCTGATCGGCTGCCGGCTGGTTATTATTGAACTTAGGACTGATCCAGCCATCTACCCCACCCAGGTAATAGAGGATCTTTTGTCCGCCCCAGGAGAAATCACCGGCGGCACGGCCGGCCCAGATAAAGTTCCGGTAGATCTTATGGTAATACCTGGCATCAAAACCAAGATTCAGCGTGGATTTCCCATTATTCATCGCTGTTTTGAAAGTAGGCATGTTCACATCAAAATAGATCTTGTAACGGAGTCCGTTCCAGATGTTCTGTGTCGGGTTGATGGTATTGTCATGCACATACTCGAATCGCGATACGATGTACCGGGTAACCGTGTCATTGAATTTCAGTGCATTCGGATCCGGGTACCCTGAGTTGTTGTTGTACGAACGGAGTACCCCCCTGTCGCTTCGTAAACCTACTGTTGCCCGGAAGCTCTTTACCTCGTTGAAAGGATAAGAGATGTTGAACTGGTACAGGTTCGTATACAACATGGTGTTGAAACTGGTGCTGTAAAAATTGCTGACGTTACTGCGGTAATAAGTGAGTCCCCAATCAAAACGCCTGCGCAGGTTCTGGTAGGAGAAGAACACATCTTTATCGCTCAGGTTGGTACCAAAACGGATACCTCCTACAAATTTCTGATCCTCCATCAGGTCGCTGGCGCCCACGCGGAATGTGAAATTGAAATCATTACCATTGTTCAGCCGGATTGGTCCTGAGCCTCCGCCATAAGGTTGATAGCGGTTGATCAGAATATTATTGGTAAACCCGACCAACGCATAATCGGAACTGAACTTAAGACGGTAATCGAACAAACGGGAGCGGCTCAATACAGAAGTCTTTGGCTGTGCAGCCAGCAATTGATTCTGGATCGCATAACTGGCACTGTCAGGTTTTTCATCAGCGAACTCGTTCTGAAAGAAGTCTTTTACTTTTTTCGTAGTATCTGCCACCGCTTTTTTGCTGTAGATGATCGCTTTGCCTTCGCTGGCTTTTTTCTCTGCGGTCAGCTTGCGTACATATTCCGTGGGCCTTGCATTCACATTGCGTTTGGCCAGCGCCTGCTCATCCACTTTCAGCTTGTACAGGAATTTGAAGTCGCCCTCTCTTCTCACTTCGCTCACCAATCCATTATTACCGGCGATCCTGGTTTCGAGCAGGGTGCTCTGGTAATTCGTGATGGGGAAGGTATAGGTAGAGTCTTTGTACACCTGGAAATAACTTACGCTGTCCGGCTCCTGTTTCTGCCATGCCACCAGCGTGGAATCGAATTCTTTGGGCGATGGATTACGCAGCAACTCATCACCGATATAATACAGGGTATCCAGTCCGTTCCGCTGGGTGGCAAAGAAACCTGCCCAACGGTTGCCGATACCATTTTCATCGGATACAAAAGTGAAATGGTTGGTATTGTATTGCATGGGATAACGGGCATTCCCCATTTTCACATCGGTGAGTTTGGCCAGTTGTTTCTGTTTGCTGTCGTTCAGGATATCCACCATGTAAATATTGAAAGGGTATTTACTGGGCAACACCGTATCCTGGTTCGGCGCATCAGGACTGGGGCGGTTGGATGCATAAATGATCCCCGAACGGTTGGGGAAAGACACAAAACTGGGATCCAGGTCATCATACACATCATTGGTGATCTGGGTGGCTTTATCTGCATCTATCTTATAGGTATAGATATCCGAATGGCCATTCTTCACGGCACTCATCACCAGTGTATTGGCGTCCAGCATGAACGAAGCATCGAGCACCTGGTCGAATCCGGTGATCTCCTGTTTGTACCGTTTGATCTTGGCGATGATATCGTACACGAACATTTTCACTTTTCCGCTCTCCCAGTATACCACCAGTAAGCGGGTGCCCTTCCCATCCCACGCAAGAATGGGATAATTGGGATTGATATCTCCCTGGTTGGTGCGTACGCCGATCTTCAATAAAGTGCGTGCGTCATAAAAATTCTCCATCAGCTTTACCCGGTACTGGCCTTTCTTGAATTCCACCACACCATAGGTACTGCTTTTGGGATTGGGATTGGCCTGGAACCGGAAATAATCATTCTTGGAAACATCTTCTGATACGTTCAGCTGCCCCTTGGGCTGGTTGCGGCGCTGGCGGATATCTTTGGCATACAGTTCCTGCTGGTACTGCATGAAATCGGACAATACTTCTTTGAATTTTCTTTTACAAACCCGCAAACAGGCATTGTTGAGGTTCTTGTAAATGCGTGCCAGGTATAAGAGATAGGTAATATTTTCCTTACGGTATTTTTCACCGATATAGTACCAGAAAGCATGGCCTGCCAGTACCGGTTTCTCAAAAGCGAACTGGTAAAAGGAATTGTAACGGCCGCCCAGTATCGCACTTTTCAATTCGTCATCTTTAGCAGTGCTCCAGGGTTCGGCTGCATACGACACATACCCGTCAACCAGCCATTTGGGCAGGTCCAGCAAAGCCTGGTTACTGGCGAACTCGCCGATATCATCTCCAAAAAGCAGGTTATCTGTCAGCACCCTTGCAATGCCCTCGCGTATCTGTCGTTTCAGGTGTTCGTGATTACCATCGAAATACACCACCAGTTTATTGTTGACCAGCTTGGTCAGTCCGCCGGAGTTCTGCCAGTCACTTCCCAATCCGATATTACTGCTTTTAAAATCGTTATAGCTGTTGTACACCACGATATTGGCGCGGCGCTGCAATGAATATTCAATGAAATTCTCGATCGGTCTCAGTTCTTCCTCAGCAACCTGCGCCACAAATTTTCCCAGTTCCACGCCACCCTGTGCCACATAGGTATTGAAGTTGGGCGACTGGTAAAATTTCCAGATGAATTTCTTATGCTGAACCCGGTTCTTGCCAAACTCCACAGAGTTCACCTGTGCGTTTAGCATGGCGGGAAAAAGAAAACCGGTAAAAAAAACAAATAGAGCGATTCGATTCACTTGCATATCCGAACTTTAGTATTTTAAAATTAGTCATTTACCATTAAAAGCAGGTAAAATACACTATGATCAAGGTCAGGTTTTTTACGTTCAGCCCTGTTCAGGAAAATACCTATGTGCTGTATAATGAGCAGAACAAAGCTATTATAATTGATCCCGGATGTTACTTCACTGCTGAACAGGAAACGTTAAAAAAGTTTATAGATGATACGCAGCTGGAACCGGTAAGGTTGCTGAACACCCATTGCCACCTGGACCATGTTTTCGGGAACAAATGGGTCTCTGAAACCTGGAACCTGGAGCTGCACCTGCATGCCGGTGAGGAACAAATGTTAAAACTTGCTCCCTTATCCGGCGAAAAATGGGGGTTGCCCTTCCAGAACTATAGCGGTCCGCTGCATTTTCTGGAAGAAGGAGATACGATCCGGCTGGGTAATGATGCCTTGAAAGTGATATTGGCTCCGGGACACTCACCCGCCAGCATCTGTTTCTATTGCGAGGAGCAGGGATTCCTGGTAGGTGGCGATGTGCTGTTCCGCGAAAGTATTGGCCGCACCGACCTGCCGGGCGGGAACCATGAGACCCTGCTCAAAAACATCCGCGAAAAACTCTTTGTATTACCCGATGAAGTGGTGGTGTACCCCGGGCATGGACCATCCACTACCATTGGTTACGAGAAAACGCATAACCCATTCCTGTAATCACTACCTGTTTGCCGCCTTATCATAGGCCATGATGAAAATGGCTCCGAGGTTCCGGTGCGGGGGAATATAGTCATCGAATTTCTCGCGGTAACCTGCTCCTACCCTGCCTTTCACCGTTTTCCAGAGTTCTTCCCAATTCAGGTCCTTACCCAACCGTAACCTGTCGGTGATGGCATCTATCAGGCTCTGGTTCAGCACGCCTGCTGCCACCTGTTTGGAAGAGATGATATGGGCCTGCGGACAGATCTTCAGGATATCATTCAGTTTCTGGTAACCTCCGCAACTGCCCAACAATACGATCTTGGCGCTGGAGGGTAACCTTTTAATGGTCTCCCCAACATAATAACTATGTCCACGGTGTATCACAATACTGGGTGCCAGGTTCTTATGTTCAAAATAACTGATCAGGCTGTCCTGCGCCTGCAGGTCCAGTTCCCTGGTTTCATCCAGCGGCAGGTTGGCGTAAATGGTGATGGGGGTACCTTTCACCGAACTGATCTCCACCCACTGCGGTTTGCGCACAATGCGCCAGTTGGCATTGCTGAAACGGCTCATGAAAGCACCAAAATAATTGCGTGCATCCTTATCGCCATATGAGAACTGCTGTACAATGATCCGGCCTGTGGCATCCTGCAATGATTTTCTGGGCATGATGTATACAGGGTCGATACCCAGGCGCTCAGCGATATTCACTTTACTGGTCGAGTCCATCGACAGGAAAATGGTATTCAGTAATTCATATATCAGTGTTCCTCTTTTATTGTGATTTTCCGTACTGGCTGCCAGGTTCACCTGAACCTGCGCCAGGATCAGCTTACGCAGGTCTTTCTGGTAGATACTGGCGTACGAATCGGCCACATCCACCGCATCTTCCAGTGTTGGCGAAACATCCAGTCCATTCACGAACCTGCGCATCAGGTTCTCAGCAGTATACCGGTCCATCCGTCCCAGGAAATTGTCCAGCGTGTTATAGGCCGCACAGATCTTGATGAACTTCTTATAATAATCGCCATGCACCATCCGTAACAGGCTATCGGCCCTCGGTACCCGCATGCGCTGGAAGATCCTTGGATAGACACCCACCACAAAACTGGAGGTATAGATCTCTTCCTCGCCCATCACTGCCAGGTAATACAGTTCTTCCGGGCCCAGGTGCTCCAGTTTACGGAAACGTACCTGTTCATTCGAAACATCATGCAGGGCATTGATCTCGTTGATGAAAAGTTCTACCGCCTTGCTGCGCAGTTTATTGGTCAATATCTCTGCGGCCATGGGCGTATCGCCCCGCTGCATGCGCATGGCATAATCGATCCTTGTTTTTACAAGCAACTGGTAATAACCCATAGAAGAGTCATTGATCACATACGGTGTGATGGAATCCATCGTGATCTTGTTGCGGTAAAGGTTATCGAGGAAGGGGAAATACATGCGGCCCGTTTTGGTGAGGGCCAGGCGACCGATGATCTTTACCAGGGGGTGGCCGGACGATTGGATCCTTCTACCCAATGCATTGGGCACCGCTGCATAGGTATACAGTTCCTCCTGGTTGCGCAAAGCGGCCTGCACAATGAGGCTGTCGGCAAACCGGTTATCGGGATAACGGGTCAGTATCTTCAGGATATCGTCGGGATTGCGCTGGCAGCTTTTCAAGACCAGGTAATCGCCGGCAGCCGCCACACCTTCATTGTTCTTCAAAGCAAAATTATTGAGCAGGATGTCGCCGACCTCGATACTGTTCTCAACGATCACCGGCAGGATGGAATTGCCCGACAGGTCGGCCAGCATCGCATCTTCATAGGCTTTTGCCAGTACCGGCAGCATGGCGGGGGTCATGGACCTGGAACGGTAGGCGGATAAAAAACCGGTCAGCATTTCATTCACCCCACGTAGCCATTTGAATTTGGCATTATCGTTGAGGTCCTTGTTCATTTCGATCCTGGCACGCAGGTTATGGATACGCAAACGGAGATTACGGTCGATGGGCCTGTCGAGCTGTACATTGCCCGTAAACGGGATCAGGCTGTCCGATTTACTTTTCAGGTGCGTGATCTGGTTCAGAGTGATCAGTATGGTCTCATGATGGAACTCTCTGGCGGCCGGTATCTCAGGCATGGGCAGCTCTTCCTGCGCCATGACAAAAATTGCGAGGAATACAGCGGATATTGTACCGAAAATCTTTTTTCTATCCATATACGGGGTCAAAAATAGGTTCATTTGTAAGAAGACCCATATTTCGGGCCAAATGCAGTTAACAATAACATAATAAAGCCAAAACCTGCAATTGCGGTTCTTTAAAATTAATTTTGTGTAAACATTAGGTTAACTCATGGAAGCAAAGCCCAAACAGATACTGATCGCCGATGATGAGCCCGATATTCTGGAGATAGTCAGTTACAACCTTGGTAAAGAAGGCTATGAGGTATACACCGCCAAAGACGGCAACGAAGCCATTGAACGTGCCAAACAGCTTCACCCCGACCTCATCATCCTGGATGTGATGATGCCCAGGAAAACAGGGGTGGAAGTTTGCCAGATCCTCCGATCACAACCTATGTTCCAGGATACACTCATCATATTCCTGACCGCCATGAGTGATGAAGCCTCCCAGATCAAAGGACTGGAGACCGGAGCCGACGATTATGTGAACAAACCCATCAGCCCCAAAGTGCTGATCAGCCGCGTAAACGCATTGTTCAGAAGATTGAACAAAGACGATAACAATACAGGAAAGAGCATCGTACTGGGTAATATCACCATCGACCCGGTCAAATTCCTGGTCACCATCAACAACCAGGAAGTGGTCCTGGCCAAAAAAGAGTTCGAACTGCTGTACCTGCTGGCCTCACGCCCCGGCAGAGTGTTCCTCCGCAACGAGATCCTGTCCCAGGTATGGGGCAACGATGTGATCGTGGGCGACCGTACCATCGACGTACATATCCGCAAAGTGCGCCAGAAACTGGGAGTAGACTGCATCACCACCGTGAAGGGCGTGGGGTATAAGTTTGAATTATAGTTAAACATCCAGCATCCAGCATCTAGTATCCAGCATCCAGAAACCAGAATCCAGTAACTTTGAATAGATGTTCAAGACCAAGAACCTATCTCCGCAACAGTTATCGGCTTTTACAGCGCTGATCCTATCGATCCCTATCTCGGTGGGTATCTGGATATTACGGCCTGATTGGGTCATTGCAGTGACTTCGCTGGGCATCACTTTTGTAGGCAGTTACCTGTTGATCCGTTTTGTATTGGAGTCCTTCATCTACCGTAAGATCAAACTCATTTACAAGTTCATTTACCAGACCAAGGCCAGCAAACGGGAAGAGACCTATTATAAATATATCCTTCCCCAGAAAGGTATTGATGAAGTGAGGCAGGATGTGGAGCAATGGGCCGAGCAGCGTAGTGCTGAGATAGAACTGCTGAAGACCAATGAAGCCTACCGCAAAGAATTCCTGCAAAACCTGGCACACGAGTTCAAAACACCCATTTTCGCCATACAGGGATACGTGGATACTTTGCTGGGCGGGGCCATGGAGAACCCTGAACTAAGCAAACGTTTCCTGGAAAATACGGCACGCAATGTGGAGCGGATGGTGAACCTGGTAGAGGACCTGGACGAGATATCGAAGCTGGAAAGCGGACAGCAGCCACTGTACAAGGTGAATTTTGTGATCCAGGACCTGATACGCGAAACCTTTGAAGCACTCTCTATCAAGACCCATGCAAAAAATATCCGCTGCAGTATCAAAAAAGGCTGCGAATCGCCCATCACGGTCTTTGCAGACAAGGAAAAGATCCGGCAGGTGTTGAATAACCTGGTAGAGAATGCCACCAAATACGGAAAACAGGATGGCAGCATCGTAGCCAGCATCTACAAGACCGATGGCCGGCATGTGCTCATCGAACTCAGTGATGACGGTATCGGTATCTCGGAGGAACATTTACCCCGCATTTTTGAACGTTTTTACCGAACCGACCGGGGCAGAAGCCGCGACGTAGGCGGCACCGGCCTGGGACTGGCCATCTGCAAACATATCATCGAAGCACATGGCCAGACCATGCACGTACGCAGTAAACTGGACGTGGGTACCACCATAGGATTTACCCTTGAAGCGAGAAAAGACTAGGGAATGATGAATGTTGAACAAGGAATGATGAATGTTGAACCGTCTTTCCCATTCAACATTCATCATTCCTTGTTCAGCGTTCATCATTCAAAAAGCCCCGATAGACATCGGGGCCGAACATGAGAAAATGCTATTGCCATTGCTTACTGTGTTGCAAAGTTGCGATAGGTACATTACCGGAAAATGAACAAAAAGAGACCAAATCATTACCAAAAGGGCTCAAAATGGTCATTTTGATACGAAAAAACAGGAAAATCCAATGTTACCAAATCATTAATTGATTGAATGGAGTCAACTTTGCAGTCCATAATGTTACTTTTGCCTAAATTTTGAATGTATGGGTATCAACAACTTCGGTCGCTTTTTCATGCCAAAGAACAAGGTCTTCTATGAACTGTTTGAAGACGTTGCCGAGAAAGTGCATGAGATGGGTATCAAACTCAAAGAAATGGTGAGTGAACCCGATGCCAACAAACGCGTGTCGGTATTGTCGCAGATAGAGGACCTGGAGCATAAGAACGACGATAATACCCACCGTATCTTCACAGAACTGGGCCGCAATTTCATCACTCCTTTTGACCGTGAAGACATACACTACCTGGCCAGTGCGCTTGACGATATCGCAGATTATATCTATGCCTGTGCCAAGAAAATCAATTTCTATAATGTAAACCCGAACGATACCGGTATCCAGAAGATGGCCGACCTGATCCTGCAGGGTTCTATCGAGATCAAAAAAGCCGTTTTGGGTCTGCGTGATATGAAGAACCTGCGCGAGATGACAGAAGCCATGGTAAAAGTGAACAGTATCGAGAACCAGGCGGATGATGTGTTTGATATGAGTATTGAAATGCTTTTCCAGCAGGAGAACGACTTCAAGGAAGTGATCAAGAAAAGAGAGATCTACCAGGTAATGGAGATCGTTACCGACAAATGTGAGGACGCGGCCAACGTGATCGAATCCATTATCATCAAATACGCATAATTTAATGGGTAATTGGTAATTAATAATTAGAAATAAGGCCTCTTTCATTCCTTATTACCATCAACAGCAGCACAATAATTATTCATTACTGACTACTGATTACTAATTAAACAATATGTTTACGATCCTTATCATCATTATTGCGCTCGCTTTCATCTTCGATTATATCAACGGGTTTCATGATGCAGCCAATTCGATCGCCACAGTAGTCTCTACCAAGGTACTCACCCCTTTCCAGGCAGTGCTTTGGGCTGCTTTTTTCAACTTCGCTGCTTTTTTCATTTCAAAATATATCTTCAAGGAATTCGGCATCGGTAATACGGTAGCCAAATGGGTTCATGGAGAATTCATCACCCTGGAAGTGATCCTGGCGGGTATCATTGCCGCCATCATCTGGAACCTGGTTACCTGGTGGTTCGGTATCCCTTCCAGTTCTTCGCATACTTTGATGGGTGGATTCGTTGGTGCTGCGCTGGCACATGCCGGCGGTTTCAGTGAGAATGGGGTGGATGTGATCAATTACGTAAAAGTGGTACCCACTTTCCTCTTTATTTTCATGGCCCCGCTGATCGGTATGTTCATCGCCTTCATGATCACGATCCTGATTGTACACTTATGCAAACGATCGAACCCGTATAAGGCAGAGAACTGGTTCAAGAAACTACAGCTGGTATCTTCGGCGGCCTTCAGTCTTGGCCACGGTGGCAATGACGCCCAGAAAGTGATGGGGATCATCGGTGCCGCCATGATCTATTACGAAAAGACGGTCAAAGGCAATGTCATGGACTTTAACCAGTTCGTGAATGAATACAGCTGGGTGCCTTTCTGCAGCTTCCTGGCCATTGGCCTGGGAACCATGAGCGGCGGTTGGAAGATCGTGAAAACCATGGGTACCCGCATCACCAAAGTGACCCCGCTGGAAGGTGTGGCCGCTGAAACCGCAGGTGCCATTACCCTGTTCATGACAGAACATTTCAAGATCCCGGTATCTACCACCCATACCATTACCGGTTCCATCATCGGCGTTGGCGCCACCAAACGTTTGAGTGCCGTACGCTGGGGAGTGACCGTAAACCTGTTATGGGCCTGGATCATGACCATTCCTATTTCCGCAGCCATTGCGGCATTGGTATACTACCTGCTGAAACTATTTATCTAAGCCCGACGGTAAAATGAATTTTATTCTGCATATCAAATTATCTTGCAGGATAACTTATCAGTATGTCTAAGATCCTCGTTACCGGCGGATGCGGTTTTATTGGTTCACACACCATTGTAGATCTGTTAGAAAACGGCTTCTCTGTGGTTTCTGTGGATGATAATTCCAGGTCAACCAGTTATGCCCTGAACGGTATTGAACAGATCACCGGTAAAAAGGTCAAGAATTATACGGTGGACCTCAAGAATTTCGACGAAACACGTGCCGTATTCCAGGAGAATCCTGACATCAGCGGCATCATCCATTTTGCTGCTTACAAAGCCGTTGGCGAATCGGTTGAGGAACCCATACGTTATTACGAGAACAATATTTTCGGATTGATCAACCTGCTCAAATGTGTGCAGGAGTTCAATATCCCGAATTTCGTTTTCTCCTCTTCCTGTACGGTCTATGGCAACCCTGATGAGATACCGGTAACAGAAGCATCCCCCATCAAAAAAGCAGAATCGCCCTATGGCGCCACCAAACAGATGGGAGAACAGATATTGCAGGATTTTACCAAAGCCTTACCTGGTCTGTCTACCATCCTGCTGCGTTATTTCAACCCGGTAGGTGCACATCCTTCCACGCTGATCGGCGAGATCCCGGTTGGCAAACCCCAGAACCTGGTACCCGTGATCACACAGACCGCTATCGGCAAACTGCCGAAAATGTGGGTACATGGAAATGATTACGATACCCGTGACGGCAGCTGTGTCCGTGATTATATCCATGTCTGTGACATTGCCCATGCACACACACTCGCGATCCAGTACCTGGCATCCAGAAAGAACAAGACCCGCTGCGATGTCTTTAACCTGGGCACCGGCGATGGTGTGACCGTACTCGAAGCCATTCATATGTTTGAGGAAGTGAGCGGCGTAAAACTGAATTACGAGATCGGTCCTCGACGCCCAGGCGATGTGATTGCCATCTACGCCAACAATAACCTGGCCGTTACAGAGCTGGGCTGGAAGATCCGTTACAACCTGCGGGACATGATGCAGACCGCCTGGGCATGGGAACGTAAGATCAGGGAAACAGAAGAACAGGTAAAGAACAACTGAGCACTGAATTCAACGCGCTAACCCGTTGTAATAGCGAACCAGTTTCAGCAGGTCTTCCTCTTTTTTGCATCGCAGGTCATTGGATGAAACATAGGCAGCCAGTTCCTGCCCATGATCGCCCAGCAAAGCGATGACCGAGCTGTTGTCTTTCGCAGCTATTTTCCGCATGCCTTTCTCAGGGCTGTACACATAATAGGTTTCCTTCTGCGTGAATACGCGGGTGGTCTGGTTGCTGCCATAATACTTGATATCCTTATAGTTGATCCCGATATGTTTCAGCAACTGCAGCCTGCCTGAGTCCAGCAACTGGTAAAAACTGTTTGTGGTCTGTGCATCCACTGCGGGAAAACCGCTTTGCAGTATCGTATTTTTAGATACATCATTGCAGTCTGTGAATAGGATCCTTTCGATAGGGGGTACCGACACCATTTCCTTCCCGTCGCCCGCATCATAGATCACGAGGTTCTCCTGCAGGTTCAGTTTTACCTTGATCCCGCTGTAGGATCTTCCGTTACGCACCTTCAGTTCTGCCGTACAATATTCGCTATGGAAAAAAGGGCTGCCTTCAATGGCATACTCCGAGCGCAGCATCAGTGGATGGCCGTTCACATCCTGCAAAAAAGCATTGGATTCCTTCATGAACTGAAGGTTCTGTCCCTGGCCAATACCCAGCAAAGGCAACAGGAACCATAAGAAGCATACAGAAGGTTTCATTCAGCAGGTTTTTGGATACACTGCTAAAGTTACAGGAACCTTTTATTGGTTCACCATTTTGGCGGCATTCTCTGCCATCTGCAGGGCTTCGATGAATTCATCGATATCACCATTGATCACGGCATCCAGGTTATAGGAAGTAAGCCCGATCCGGTGATCGGTAACGCGTCCCTGCGGCCAGTTATAGGTGCGGATCTTGGCACTTCGGTCTCCTGTGCTGACCAGGGTTTTACGTTGCCGCGCGATCTCATCTTCCTGCTTACGCACCTGCTCTTCGTAGAGTTTGGTACGCAACATGGCCATGGCTTTTTCGCGGTTGCCCAGCTGTGAACGTTCGGTCTGGCAAACCACTACCACACCTGTGGGAATATGGGTAAGAAATACTTTGGTCTCTACTTTGTTTACGTTCTGTCCACCCGCACCACCACTTCGGGCGGTCTCCATTTTTACATCGCTCTCTTTCAGTTCAAAATCCACTTCTTCCGCTTCAGGCATCACCGCAACGGTTGCAGCGGAGGTATGCACGCGGCCCTGTGTTTCTGTATCCGGCACCCGCTGTACCCGGTGTACACCAGATTCGAATTTCAGGGTTCCGTATACGTCTTCGCCGGTCACTTCCACCACCACTTCCTTATAACCGCCTACCGTTCCTTCGCTTTCACTTACGATCGCTGTTTTCCAGCCCTTACGTGAACAATAACGGAGGTACATGCCCAGCAGGTCGCCGGCAAACAGGCTGGCCTCATCACCACCCGTTCCGGCACGGATCTCGAGAATCGCATTTTTATCGTCCTGGGGATCTTTGGGTATCAGCAGTTTGGTCAGTTCTTTTTCCAGCGTTTCCTTTCGCTGCTCCAGTTCGGGCAGCTCCATTTTGGCCAGTTCGCGCATCTCCTCATCGGTACCATTCTGGGCCTCTTTGGCAAAATCGTAGTCGGCCAGTACTTTCTTATATTCCTCGTAAGGTTTCACGATCTTCTCCAGAGAACGGTATTCTTTGCTGTAAGCGCCAAATTCCTTCTGGTTATTAATCACTTCCGGGTTGGTGAGGGCAATACCCACCTGTTCAAATCTCGCTTTTATCGCATCAAGCTTATTCAGCATATCCTTCTATTAAAGTTGGCAAAACTACAGTTTTACCGGGGAAGCGCGCAGACTATTCAGAGATTACTTAATTTCATGACCCTCAACGATTGATTATGCGATTGCTTCTGTTTTGCACCTGTTTGCTGCTGACGGCCCTGGGATATGGCCAGCAGGCCGATATCCTCATCAAAAACGGCAAGATCATGGACGGTACCGGCAACAGCTGGTTCTATGGCGATATTGCCATACAGAAAGGACGGATCGCAGCCGTAGGCAAGCTTAGCCGCTGGTCGTCACCCAGGACCATTGATGCCAGCGGACTGGTGGTTGCCCCCGGGTTCATCGATGTACACACCCATATTGAAGGGGAAGAAAAAAGGCAACCCACGGCCGATAATTTCATTTATGATGGCGTGACCTCTGTAGTCACCGGTAACTGTGGTGGCTCCAACGTGAACATAGGCCGGTATTTCTCCATGCTGGACAGTTTGCAACTCTCCATCAATGTAGCCACCCTGATCGGTCATAATGATGTGCGCAAAGCCGCCATGGGCTCGGCCAACCGTGACCCCAACGAAGCGGAGATGCAGCAGATGGAATCGATCGTGGAACAGGCCATGAAAGACGGTGCCGTAGGGTTGTCTACCGGCCTCATTTATATTCCCGGAACCTATTCCAAGACCGAAGAAGTGGTTCGATTGGCCAAAGCGGCCGCCAAATACCATGGTGTATATGCCAGCCATATGCGCGATGAGGGCGACAGCGTTACCCAGGCCATTGAAGAAGCCCTGCATATTGGCAGGGAAGCCAGGATACCGGTAGAGATCTCACATTTTAAATTGAGCGGCCAACAGAACTGGGGACGCAGCAGGGAAACCCTACCCATGATCATCAAAGCCCGGGAGGAAGGGCTGGATGTCACCATCGACCAGTATCCCTATACTGCCAGCAGCACTTCACTGAGTACCTTATTACCGGACTGGGTGCTGGCCGACGGGCAGGACTCCATTAAGGCCAGACTGGCCCGCCCCGATATCAGGAAACAGGTTGCAGAACATATGCTGAAACGGTTGAAGAAACGCAAACTCAAACATTTCAGTTACCCGGTGGTGGCTTCTTTCCGGGCAGACAGCACTTTTAACGGAAAAAGTATTGAGGAAGTGAACCTGATGAAAGGCAGAAAACACAAGGCCAAAGAAGAGACCGAGACCATTATGGAAATGATGGAGCAGGGCGGCGCAGGTATGGTGTTCCATGGTATGGGTAACGAAGATGTGAAAGCCATCATGCAATATCCCTTCAACATGTTTGCCAGCGATGCCAGCATCCGTGTATACGCTTCGGGCAACCCGCATCCCAGGGGGTATGGCACCAATGCCAGGGTATTGGGCAAATATGTGCGTGAAGAAAAAGTGATCTCACTGGAAGAAGCCATCCGCAGAATGACATCCCTGCCCGCACAGAAGTTCCAGCTGTACGACCGTGGATTACTTCGCGAAGGTTTTGCAGCAGATATTGTGTTGTTCGATGAGCAGAAAGTGCAGGACCTCTCCACCTACGACAAACCACACCAGTACAGCACCGGTTTTCAATACGTGCTGGTGAACGGGCAGGTAACGGTGGACCAGGGCAAACACAATGGTACCCGGGCCGGCACTACTTTACGTCTGAAAAACTGACCATGAGAACATACTTTTTGGCAACACTGTTATTTGCCTGTACACTGGGATATGCCCAGAAACAGGAATACAGGGGCATTGATTCCATTTTACTTCCCGCAGCCGGTAAACAACCTATCAATGCTGTGGTATTGATTGCAGAGAAAGGGAAGGTCGTGTATGAAAAAGTAATGGGGTACCGGAGATTCGCAGATAAGGAACCCCTGCAAAAAACCGATGTATTTGAACTGGCTTCGGTAAGTAAACAGTTCACCGCCATGGTGATCATGATGTTGCACGAGAAAGCCCTGCTGCAATACGACGACCTGGTGGAGAAATATTTGGACATCCCTTACAAAGGCATTACCATACGCCACCTGCTTACCCATACCAGCGGATTACCCGACTACCAGGAGATCATGGATACCCATTGGGATAAGAGCAAGGTAGCCGGGAACCCTGATATACTGGCATACCTGAACCGGTATGCCCCACCCAAGCTATTTGAGCCGGGAGAGAAATACCAGTACAGCAACACCGGGTATGTATTACTGGCCAGCATCGCTGAAAAAGTGAGCGGTCGTGACTTCATAGAATTCTGCCAGGCAGAGATCTTCCGGAAACTCGGCATGAAACATACCGCCATCCGAACGCTGGCGGAAAAAGCAGCGGTACAGAATTTCGCCATCGGGCATATCTATGTGAAGGAAAAAAATGATTTTATCCGTGCCGATTCTTTCCCATCCTCCGATTACACCATCTGGCTGGGTAACCGAAAAGGACCCGGGCGCATCAGTTCCACTGCACAGGACCTGCTGAAATGGGACCAGGCTCTCTACACGGAAAAACTCGTCAAACAATCCACGCTGGCAGAAGCCTTCAAACCCATGGTGTTGAACAACGGAAGTATCTCCAATTATGGTTTTGGATGGATCCCCGTCACCAACGACCCATCCGGTCTGATCGTATGGCACAATGGAGACAATCCCGGCTACAAGACAGAGATCATGCGTTTCATCGGCAAACAGAAAACACTGATCATCCTCTGCAACAATGCATCTGACCAATTCGAGAATACCATCCAACAGATCCGTAACCTGCTCACCCGTTAATAACTTACCATGTTAAAAAAACTAGCACTCCTCCTCATCCCTTTCACCGTTCAGGCACAACAGTACCAGAAGATCCACAAGAATGCGATCGTGATCGATTCGCACAACGATATCCTTACTGCCTGTATGGAGAAAAAAGTAAGTATGGATGATAACCTGAAAGGCAGGACCCACTCGGATCTGAACCGTTTTAAAGAGGGAGGTGTGGATGTACAGATCTTTTCCGTATGGTGCGATGGCAGCAAAGAGAACCCATTTGCCTGGGCCAACCGTGAAATGGACACACTGGATGCAGTAGTGGCGCGCAACCCAGATAAGATCGCCATCGTAAAGAATACAAAAGAGCTGAAACGCGCTATCAGGCAGGGGAAACTGGCGGCTATGTTCGGTGTGGAAGGCGGGCACATGATCGAAGACAAACTGGAGAACCTGGACAAACTCTATGCCCGTGGAACCCGGTATATGACCCTGACCTGGAATAATTCTCCCTCCTGGGCAACATCGGCCA
Source organism: Sediminibacterium sp. FW305-C-269 (assembly GCF_058231045.1). NCBI lineage: Bacteria > Pseudomonadati > Bacteroidota > Chitinophagia > Chitinophagales > Chitinophagaceae > Sediminibacterium > Sediminibacterium sp. FW305-C-269. The sequence continues at coordinate 167,694 of NZ_JBIQXQ010000001.1, forward strand.
TGCTGGAAACAGGAAAAAAAGACAGCCTGGCCGCCACCACCAAAGGACTTACCGATTTTGGCAAACAGGTGATCAAACGGATGAATGAGTTAGGTATGATGGTGGATCTTTCACATGTGGGCGAACAGACTTTCTGGGATGCCATACAGACCACCACCAAACCCGTCATCGTTTCGCATAGCAATGCGTATGCACTTTGTCCTTCGTTCCGGAACCTGAAAGACGAACAGATCATTGCCGTAGGTAAGAACGGAGGGGTGATCGACCTGAATTTCTATTCCGGTTTTGTAGACAGCAGTTCCAAAAGAAAAGAAACGCTGTTTATCCGGTCGCACATGGCAGAACTCGATTCACTGGTGAAAACAGGCATGCAGCGGGAATATGCCATTACCCTGATCGCTGATAAATATGTGGAAGAGGCACAGGCTGCCAGGGCCCCTTTATCCATGTTACTGGATCACCTGGATTATATCGTAAAGCTGGCAGGGGTTGACCATGTAGGATTGGGTTCTGATTTCGATGGCATCAATTCCGCCCCGCAGCAGCTGGATGATGTAACCACCTATCCCGTCATTACCAAGGCATTGCTGGAAAGAGGATACAGCAAAAAGGATATCACTAAAATCATGGGCGGCAATATCCTCAGGGTTTTACAGGCGAACGAAAAATAGCAGGAACGCGTTATCAAACGCTCCAAGCCATATTGTATTCTTCCAAAATAAACACACATGAGAAAAGCACTGCTGCTGTTATTGCTGCCCCTGCAGGTATGGGCACAGGACATTCCTTTTCGATCTTACAAGAACTATCCCTTCCCTACCGAATTACATGCTGCCGCTCAAGGTTCACGGATAGCCTGGTCATTGGACGAACAGGGTGTTCGAAATGTATACGTTGCAGAAGGTCCCGCATTTACACCCAGGAAGCTGACCGCTTTCAACCGTAACGACGGACAGGAGATCACCAGCCTTACGCTTTCGGATGATGGTAAATGGGTGGTATTTGTTCGTGGCGGCGATCATGGTTCCAATTACGATGCAGGTCTGCCCATCAACGCCTCACACGATGTGAACCCTTTTAAAGTGCAGATAGCCAGTGTGCCCTTTGCCGGTGGAGATACCAAATACCTGTCAGAAGGCGATGCACCGGAAATTTCTCCCGACGGCAAAACAGTTGCCTTTATCAAAAACGGGCAGGTATGGCTGGCCCCGACAGATGGCGCTGCTGCTGCCAAAAATCTATTTACCACAAGAGGATCGGTAAGCTCACTGGAATGGCATCCGGACGGAACCGCAGTCCTGTTCGTATCCAACCGGGGCGATCATTCCATTATCGGCATCTATACGGATGCGGCAAGTCCCATCAAATGGATCGCGGCATCTTTTTACCGCGACCTCAGCCCACGCTGGTCACCGGATGGCAAACAGATCGTTTTTGTAAGAAGACCGGGGGCTGGTGGAGAGCCCGATTCTTTGATGGCTAAAAAACACCAGCCATGGAGCATCTATACGGCCGATGTACATACCGGTAAAGAAACGCTTTTGTGGAAAGCACCCACCACCCTGCGCGGCTCTGCGCCCACCACACATGGTGGTACCAACCTGCACTGGGCTACCAATGGCCGGATCGTTTTTCTATCTTACCAGGATGGCTGGCCGCATTTGTACTCCATAGCTGCTACCGGTGGAAAAGAGTTGTTGCTGACACCCGGTAATTTCATGTGTGAACACATCACCCTAAGCACTGACAGGAAAAAGCTGACCTTCAGCGCCAATACCGGTAATGATCCGCTGGATATAGAAAGAAGGCATGCAGCCATCGTAAGTGTAGACAAAGCGGATATGCAGGTACTGACACCCGGCAGCGGACTTGAGTGGACCCCTGTTGTAACCGATGGCGGTAACAGCCTGGCTTTTATCAGTGCAACCGCACAGCAGAGTCCATTACCAGCTGTCATGCCGCTGAACGGCGATAAAAAGATACGCTTACTCTGCGAAGACAGGGTTCCTGCAGATTTCCCACGTCACAAACTGGTGACACCCAAACAGGTATTATTCAAAGCTGCCGATGGAGTAACGGTACATGCAGACCTGTTCATGCCCGAAGGAACAAGCCCTTCAAAAAAACCCGCCATTGTATACGTACATGGAGGACCACCGCGCCAAATGCTGCTGGGCTGGAACTATTCAGACTATTATTCCAATGCCTATGCGGCCAACCAATACCTGGCCAGTCAGGGATTTGTGGTACTGGTAGTGAATTATCGCCTGGGCATTGGTTATGGGTATGAATTTCACCAGGCCAAAAACGGCGGTGCTTTCGGGGCTGCCGAATACCAGGACATACAGGCTGCCGGGAAATGGTTACAGGAACAATCCTTTGTGGATGCCAAACGTATTGGCATTTACGGCGGTTCCTACGGAGGGTATCTTACCGCTATGGCATTGGCCAGAGATTCAAAAATATTTGCCGCCGGGGTAGATATTCATGGTGTGCACGATTGGGGAACACAGGCTGCCCTGATGACTGCGGGAGAGAAATATGAGAAAGCACCCGATTACGAAAAAGCCTTACAGACCGCCTGGGCCTCCTCACCCGTGTCGTCTGTTAGAACATGGAAATCGCCGGTACTGATCATCCACGCAGACGATGACAGGAACGTGCGATTCAACCAGAGTGTAGACCTCATCAACCGCCTTGAAAAACACAGTGTACCTTTTGAGACCATGATGGTCGTAGACGATACCCATCACTGGATGAACTGGAACAACGCGGTCACCGTATACAATGCGGTAGCAGAATACTTTATGCGAAAACTCAAATAAGATTCACCAGAAAAGAAACTAAACATGCGAAAGCTATTCTTATTGCTGATTGCACCTATCCATTTGCTGGCACAGCCTTTTTCAAAAACGGAGATCAGCCAATGGGAGCAGCAGGCAAAAAAAGTAACCATCATCCGCGACAACTGGGGCATCCCGCATATATACGGAAAAACTGATGCCGATGCTGTTTTCGGACTGCTCTACGCACAATGCGAAGACGATTTCAAAAGAGTGGAGATGAACTACATTGAAAAACTGGGCAGACTGTCAGAAGTGAACGGAGAAAAAGACCTGTACAACGACCTGCAGATCCGGATGATCATCGATTCGGCCGATGCGGTAAAGGATTATCGGAACAGTCCCGCCTGGTTACAGAAACTGCTCAATGCCTATGCAGATGGCATCAACTATTATCTCTACAAACACCCTTCGGTAAAACCTGCCCTGCTAACCCGGTTCCAGCCCTGGTATCCCATGTTATGGACCGATGGCAGCATTGGCGCCATTGATGTGGCAGACATCAGCGTGAATGAACTGAAAAGTTTTTATTCCGGTGAACCGGCAGTGACCGCAGCCCTGATCACACCTGAAGTGGATCCCTTACCGGGTGGTTCCAATGGTTTTGCCCTTGCACCTGCTAAGACCGCATCGGGTAATGCAATACTGTATATCAATCCGCATGTCACTTTTTATTTCCGTCCCGAAGTGGCCGTTCAGAGTGAGGAGGGCTTACATGCATACGGGGCCGTTACCTGGGGGCAGTTCTTCATCTACCAGGGATTTAACCAGCACCTGGGATGGATGCACACCAGCAGTTACAGCGATGTGGCCGACGCTTATATAGAGAAAGTGAGCAAAAAAGGCAACCAATGGGTGTATGAATATGATGGTACCACAAAACCTGTGGGCACAAAGAACATCACACTCAGGTACCTCAGTAACGGGCAGTTGCAAAGCAAGACCATCACCACTTACTATACGCATCATGGTCCGGTGATGGCCCGGCGAAACGGTAACTGGATCAGCGTAAAAGCCAATAACCGTTCCGTAAAAGGCATCATACAATCCTGGGAACGGACTAAAGCCAGGGATTATGTGGAATTCAAAAAAACCATGGAGCTGCTGGCCAACACCTCCAACAACACCGTGTATGCGGATGACAAGGGTAATATCGCTTACTGGCATGGTAATTTCATGCCAAAGCGTGATCCCAGATACAACTGGTCAAAACCCGTGGACGGCACCACCCCGCTTACCGAGTGGAAAGGGTTGCACACACTGGATGAACTGATACAGGTAAAAAATCCGGCCACGGGATGGATCCAGAACTGTAATTCCACCCCCTTCACCGTATCGGGAAGCAGCTCTCCTAAAAAAGAAAATTTCCCGGCCTACATGGCACCCATGGGTGAGAATTTCCGTGGCGTGAATGCTACCAAAATACTGGATGCCAATACTGCCTACACCCTCGACAAGACCATCGCATCGGGTTACGATACACATCTGGCTGCTTTTGATGTATTGATTCCGGCCCTTGTAAAAGCATATGAGGATCATTCATCCGTTGATGCATCTTTGGCGGAACCGATCGCTTTGTTAAAAGCCTGGGACAGGAACTCATCCGAGCCATCCATTGCCACCACCGTTGCCATTGAATGGGCCCAGAAGATCTGGCCAATCATACAGAAACCCAACGGGCCCGACGATAAAGCAGACCAGGTAGAAAAAACACATCGATTTGCAGCAACCGCACCTGCCGAAGCATTACTGGCACCGCTGGCAGCCACCCTGAATGAGCTTACCCAGAAATTCGGCACCTGGCAAAAACCCTGGGGAGAGATCAATCGATACCAACGCATCACAGCCGATATTGCAGATAAACACGATGACAGGTTACCCAGCATTCCCTGCGGTTTTGCGGCATCCACCTGGGGAGCACTGCCCTCCTTTGTCAGCAGGACCTATCCCGGAACCAAGCTCCGGTATGGATACAATGGCAACAGTTTTATCTGTGCCGTAGAGTTTGGCAAAAAGGTAACGGCCAAATCCTTGCTGGCAGGTGGTAACAGCGGCGATATGCAGTCAAAACATTTTGGCGACCAGGCGGTCATGTACACCAAGGGACAATTCAAAGACGTATTGTTTTACAAGGAAGATGTGGTAAAACATGCAGAAAGGACCTATCACCCCGGCGAATAGATGACCCATACCGGTCACACAAAAAGGCTGCAGTGAAAATACTGCAGCCTTTTTTATACCCGATCGGTCACTACTGCGTTTTGAGAATTGTCCCTATCTTTAAGTATGAGAAAGAGTAAGCTGCTGTCCCTCGTTGTTCTACTGGTAACCGTTCAAGCATCGGCACAAACAAATGCTGTGAATCCGGCGCATGGTTTACCGGGTCATCGTTGCGATATCGCTGTTGGCGCACCGCTGAATTCAGCACCGGCTGCACCCAAACCCGCTGCCGCTCCCATGAAACCCGGACAGCCTTACCCTGGAATGATGATCAATCCTCCCAAAAACAATCCTGCCGGCACAGCCGTTGTCAATACACAGGCGCCAGCAGCTCCTGCTCAAAAAACAGTACCCGCCAAACCGGTAAAACCGGCAGCCCCCTCTGTAAAAACCACCGCCAGGCTGAACCCGGCACATGGACAACCTGGTCATCGCTGCGATATTGCCGTGGGTGCGCCTCTGACTGCTGCACCAGCTGCACCTGTTAGCGCCCCGCAACCAGTGGCACCCAATGCTGCCGGCGTAAAATTGAACCCGCCACATGGCCAGCCGGGACATGATTGCAGCGTGGAAGTAGGTAAACCGCTGAAACAATAAAAAAGCGTTTTACAACACGCTCAATATTATATCTGATACAGCATTGCAGCACTCATACCAATCATCAGCAGATCTTCTATGATGGTAACGGTACTCATGGGAAGGTTAAAGACCGCTCCCAAACAGGCACACTTGATTTTTCTTTTGTTAAATACACTTTGTAAAACACCCACAATACTTACCAGCATTACCAGCAATGTTAGGCTGTTGGTGACCACCGCATAGAAGTTTACAGAATAGGCGATACCCAATGCCAATTCAACAAAAGGATATATATAACCCCATACACGAAATCTTTTGGCAACAATATCATACATCGAATAACTATCGGCAAAACCTTGCAGGTTCAGCATCTTGAAAAAGGAAAAAACCAGGAAGAAACCGGCCATAAATACCCGCATCAAATGCATCAGGTCCCAAGAACCATAAGAGATAGCTGTCATCAGGGTCACCAGGATAATATATCCAAAAACCAGTAATAAAGGACGATAGATGGCCAACCATGACCTTGGCTCTTCTTCAGCAATCCCTGTAACAGGCGGGACAATATTATCTGTCAACTGGTATTTGGGGTATTCGTATAAAGCCTGTTGCAAAGTGGTGGTGGCAATATGGGCGTTCATTGACACGGTAACCGTTTGACTATTTCGGTCGATTTCAATGTTCTTTACACCGGGAACAATAGCTAATGCCGTCTTCACTTTTTTTTCACAGCTGGCACAGGTCATTCCGGTTACATGGTAGTTATGTTTCATAGTAATGGTATTTACCACAAAACTAACTTCGGCCATCGGCCTTGCCGTTATACAATACTGGGTAAGATTTATATTCTGTTGTCAGATACCATCAATCGGTTTACGCAGATGAATCCCCAACGCTTTGAATTGAGAGGGCGTTAGCCCGGTAACTTTTTTAAACTGAGCCGACAAATGCGCGGAACTGCTATACCCTAATTGAAAAGAGATATCATTCAGCGTCATCTCGTTATAAGCAAGCAACTCCTTGGCCTTTTCTATTTTCTGCAGTATCACATATTGTTCTATGGTAACCCCTTCCGTTTCTGAAAACAGTTTACTGATCACCGAATATTCCTTATTCAAAGATTTAGCCAGGATTTCAGGAAAAGGGAACTTCTCATCTCCTTTGTGATGTATCTGTTCTATTACGATGGTTTTCACCCTGTCAATCAGCTGTTTCCTGGCATCATCCAGTAATTCAAAGCCTATTTCCTGCAGGCGTTCAGATAGTTGGTAGCGCTGGGCTGTTGTAGGTTCTTCCTGCAACACCACTTCACCCAGTTGTACATGCTGTACCGGTAACTGCATTTGCTGCAATATTTCGCTCACCGCAGTTATGCAGCGGGCACAGACCATATTCTTAATATACAATTTCAAACCTGGTGTCTATTTTTCTAAGGATCGGATATGGTATTCCTGTATCAATCCGGGGTTTTCAGGTGTAAGGGTAAAACTCACCCAAACATTCGCCTTTTCTCCCTCCATAATGAAATAACCGCGCAACTGGTTTTCGGGAACCAGTTCCTGCACGGACAGTATTTTGCCGGCTTTGGCAAATACCGCATTGGCTTCTTTCTTCAGAGCATCCGTAAAATAATCAGCGAAGAAATTCTCAGCAAAGATGCCCGAGCTTTCCGCATCAGAAAAGTCAGGCAATAACTTCACCAACTGGTCTCTCCGTTTGGTTAATATGTCCGAAGGAGGCAATTGGCGGGCTTGTATTTTGGACAGACGCAGCAAGGTATCCATCACCATCACATTGGCAAAGGCTGTAGGCGCATAGGTCACATTGGCAAAGAAGATAACCCCCAAACCATATTGTGGCGCAAAGGACCAGTTACTGCCAAAACCGGGCAGACCGCCGGTATGCCCCACGGTTTCACGTCCCTCGCAGTCCGCTGCCCAGCGTAATCCATAAGCATAAGCACCAGCCTGTGCACAGGCGCGTCCGCTGGGATACCTGTATCCTGCATTCAGCGAGGCAAAACGCCAGGGCTGGTGCATTTCGCGAAGTGAGCTTCTCTTTATGGGTCCGGCATCTGCATCATTCCTTACGGGCCATGCCTGCTGGTGCAGAGCCACATATTTACTGAACGATTCGATGGAAGTGATCATACCTCCCATGGCTCCGTAAATACCATCATGTAATAAAGCTTCTTCTCTCCAGTTGTCATTGATCCAACGATACCCATGTGCCAGTTCGTTCGCAGGTACTTTGGTATATTCCCATTGCGCCTGGTTCATGCCCAATGGTTTCCAGATACTTTTCTCAATATACTCGCTGTAAGGCATGCCCGTTACTTTTTTGATGATGTAACCCTGCATGGCAAACCCCATATTGCTGTATTCATAGGCAATACCGGGTGCATTGGAGAACGAGATCCCTTTTTTGATCATGGCTATCAGTTCCGCATCCGTATCTGCCAGCTGGCGGTCGCCCCAGGGATTGTCTTCCGGAAAACCGGCCGAATGTGTCAGCAAATGACGGATGGTGATCTCAGGCGCATCTTTTGTTATCTTCTGTCCTTTCATTTCAGGGATATAGAGATATACGGGGTCATCCAGTTTCAGCTTGCCCTCATCGCGAAGCTTCAGTATGGCCATGGAAGTAAAGCTCTTGCTCATAGAAGCGATCCGGAACATGGACCGGGTAGTGGCCGGTGTCTTCTTTTCAATGTCGGTATACCCTCCGCCACCCGAGAAAACCAGTTTACCATCGAGCATGATACCGAATGCATAACCTGGGAAATGATTCTTCTCCGCATAGTCCTTGTACAGCTTTTCAACCAGCGGAAAATAAGCTGAGAGCTTCTCCAGCCTGTCTGCATCTGTAAATACCGGCGGACGGTAGGATGCATTGGGATTGCTAACAACCATTTTGTTCTGGGCCAGAACAACAAAAGACGACAGCAGCAGTAGCAGCGAAAATGCAGATCTGAGAAAACGGTATGGGTACATAAGTTTTGTTTTATCAAACATTCAAGTTAGCTAAAAATAACGTGTTTTGCTCTATTGAAGCCTCTGCTAAAACTCCCTGTTCTCCTATTCTCTACGGTGAATAACCTTCCGAACAATTGCAAACGGCCTTTTTGTAAGGTTTTTTTCACCGCGGAGAACAGGAGGAGCAGAGGTTTCGCAGAGGGTCTCCGATTATAGTAAGAAGTTAATAGGAGCGCAACACGTTAAAATAAATAAAGCATGCTGCCCCTTCCTTTACCGGTTATCCTTTCCAGAGATAGACTTTCTGCTATTCTTTGAGTACATTAGACAGACTAAAACTCACTGTTATGAAATACCGTTTAGCCTTTGGCAGAGGATTACTCTCCTGTCTTGCCCTCTTGCTTGCAACCAATATGGTCATAGCACAAGGCACCATGCTGCTCCGACAACCGGATGTCAGTAAAGACCAGATCGTGTTTGTGCATGGCGATGACCTATGGGTCGTGGGACGTGAGGGTGGAGATGCACGGAGACTGACCAGTGCATTGGGCACGGAAAGCAATCCTAAATTCAGCCCCGACGGCAAGTGGATCGCTTTCACCGGTCAGTACGATGGTAATACGGATGTGTACCTGATACCCTCGCAGGGTGGTGAACCCAAACGTCTTACCTGGCATCCTTCTGCCGACATGGTACAGGGTTGGACACCGGATGGCAAATCCATCTATTTCACTTCCGGCAGGGAAGGTTTTCCAACGGCCACTACCCGGTTTTATACCATCAGTGTAACAGGCGGAATGGCGCAACCCATGATACTGCCTTTCGGTTATGCAGGAAGCCTCTCTGAAGACGGGCAACAGATGGCATACCAGCCTTCTCCACTCTGGGACGTTGAGTGGCGCAACTATCGTGGCGGACAGGCTCAGCCCATCTGGATCTTTGACATGAAAACAAAGGAGACCGCAAAGACCAAACAGGGCGATAAGGAACGACACAGCAGTCCCGTATGGGCAAATGGTATCCTGTATTTTTTGTCGGAACAGGATTACATCAATAACGTATGGTCGTATGACCCCAAAAGCAAACAACAGAAACAACTGACTTTTCATAAGGACTTTGACATCAAGAACCTGTCTGCCCATGACCAGACACTGGTATACGAACAGGGTGGTTACCTGCATAGTTTCGACCTGACCACCAACAAAGGCAAACAGCTCGCCATACAGGCAGCGGGCGATCTGAACTGGGGCAGGCCCAGGTGGAACAACCTGGGAGCTGCCTCCTTTATCAACGCAAGTCTCTCACCCACCGGCAAACGCGCTTTGTTTGAAAGCAGGGGCGAAATTTTCACCGTACCCAAAGAGAATGGCGACTGGCGCAACATCACCCGTTCCACCGGCGCTGCCGACCGTTACCCGGCCTGGTCGCCCGACGGACAAAAGATCGCCTGGTTCTCTGATGCCAGTGGCGAATACCAGCTCATGGTAGGCGATCAGTCGGGACTGCAGGCACCCAAAGCATATCCCATACCCAACCATACTTTTTATTTCTTACCGGCCTGGTCGCCCGATGGTAAATACATCGCGTTCACCGATACCGATTATAATATCTGGTATGTAGACCTGGCCACCGGTTCGGTAAAGCTGGTTGATACAGACCGCCTGGCGCATCCGAACCGTACCATGAACCCCGTTTGGTCGCCCGACAGCAAATGGATCGCTTATGTGCAGATACAGGAGAACCAGTTCAAAGCGGTGAAACTGTACAGTCTGGAAACAGCCAAAAGCACCCGTTTAACAGATGGCCTGTCCGATGCCATCGATCCGCAATGGGATGAGAGTGGCAAATACCTCTATTTCCTGGCGAGCACCGATTATGGTCTGAGTACCGGATGGCTGGATATGAGCAGCTACAATTATCCCGTTAACCGCGCTTTATATGTAGCGGTATTAAGTAAAGATGCCCCCTCACCATTTGAACCCAAAAGTGATGAAGAGCCTGCCAAAGAAGAGAAAAAGCCAGGCGATACTTCCAAAGCTTCCGCCAGACCAACCGGTGGTGGCGTAAAAGTGAAGATCGATTTTGATGGAATAGAACAGCGCATTCTTTCCATCAATCTCCCCGCCAGGAATTACGTTGAATTGATCGCCGGCCCTGAAGGAACCGTTTTCTATTCAGAAGCCATCCAGAATGAGCCGGGTGTGGTATTATCGCGTTACAGCCTGAAAGACAAAAAAGGAACTGAATTTGGTAGAACGGTTTTCAGCAGCTCTACCAGCTTCGACAGGAAAAGCCTGTTATTCCGGAACAATGCCGGCTGGTTCATCACCGGAACCATGGCGCCTCCCAGACCAGGTGAAGGGCGCCTGGCAGTTGAGGGCATGAAAGTATTGGTGGATCCGGGTAAGGAAGCTGAACAGATCTACCGGGAAGGCTGGCGTTTTCAGCGCGACTTTTTATACGTGGACAATGTGCATGGCGCACCTTGGGACCAGGTATACAACTGGTACAAACCCTGGGTAGCACATGTAAAACATCGTTCAGACCTGAATTATATCATCGACATATTAGGCGGCGAAGTATCTGTAGGGCACTCTTTCACCCGTGGCGGCGATTTCCCCGATGTGCCCAATGTGCCGATCGGTTTGCTGGGTGCTGATTACAGTATCGACAACGGATACTTCAGAATCAAAAAGATCTATACCGGTGAGAACTGGAATCCGGAACTGCGCGCCCCGCTCAGTGGTCCGGGCATAGATGTGAAAGAAGGCGACTACCTGGTGGAAGTGGATGGCAAAACACTGACTGCCTCGATGAACCTGTATAGTTTGTTTGAAGCAACTGCCAACAGGCAGGTGAAGATCCGCGTAAACAGCAAACCCGGAATGGAAGGCGCCAGAACGGTAACCGTGGTACCCATTGCCAATGAAGGTGCTTTACGCTCACGCAACTGGGTAGAGAATAACCGGAAAAAAGTGGATGCCTTATCAGACGGTAAACTGGCTTATGTATATGTACCCAATACCGGAAATCCGGGATACACGTATTTTAACCGCTACTATTTTTCGCAGCAGGATAAAAAAGGCGCCATCATTGATGAAAGGAATAACGGCGGAGGTTCTGCTGCCGATTATATGATCGATATCATGAGCCGTAAACTACAGGGCTATTTTAACAACCGGGTAGCCGGCCACAAACTTTCCACCACACCCATGGCGGGGATCTGGGGACCCAAAGTGATGATCATTAATGAAAATGCAGGATCAGGCGGAGACCTGTTACCCTATATGTTCCATAAAATGAAAATAGGACCATTGGTAGGCACCCGAACCTGGGGTGGACTGGTAGGTACCTGGGATACACCTCCCTTCATTGATGGCGGAACCATGGTAGCACCAAGAGGTGGTTTTATTGATACAGACGGACAATGGGCCGTAGAAGCTGTTGGCGTGTCACCTGACATAGAAGTATTACAGGATCCGAAAGCCATTATCGAAGGCCATGATCCGCAACTGGAAAAAGCGGTACAGGAAGCATTGAGATTATTACCCACACAAGGTATTCAACTGAAAAAAGAACCTGCACCACCGATCCGCTACCATCGGCCTACAGGAAAATAAAATAACAAAATACAAACCGCGCCCTTGCGCCTTGGCGGGAAAATTTCTCGCAAAGACGCAAGGGCGCGGTTATTATGAGTATGCTATTAAGGATCTGCCGATTTTCAATAGCCAGGCTGGTCCTTAATACTTCAGCAATTTCTGTACATAAGTATCCAGCCTGCTTTTGGCCAGGAAATGCTTCTCCAGTTCCATATTAAACGGAATAGGCGTATCGAGTGATGCACAACGTAATACCGGCGCATCCAGCAGCTCAAAACAATGTTCACTGATCCAGGCGCTGATCTCTCCGCCGATACCTCCGGTCAGTGTGTCTTCATGCAACAACAGCACTTTACCTGTTTGTGTAACCGCTTCCTGTATGGCCGCGTAGTCCAGTGGCAATAAAGTTCTCAGGTCCAGTATATGCAGGGAGATCTCCGGGTGCTGCTCCTGGTATTCCATGGCCCAGTGTACCCCAGATCCATACGTGATCACAGTAATATCCTTTCCCTCCCGAACCAGTCTTGCTTTACCGATCTCCACTTCATAATAGGTTTCGGGTACGGGACCACTGACACTCCGGTACAAAGCCTTGTGCTCAAAGAACATCACGGGGTTAGGATCATTGATGGCTGCGATCAGCAAACCCTTGGCATCATGCGGCGTGGAAGGATATACCACTTTTAAACCCGGCACATGCGTGAACCAGGCTTCGTTGCTCTGCGAATGAAAAGGACCGGCACCTACGCCAGCACCTGTTGGCATACGGATGACCACATCCGCATGTTGTCCCCAGCGGTAATGGATCTTGGCAAGGTTGTTCACGATCTGGTTAAAACCCACCGTCACAAAATCAGCAAACTGCATTTCCATCACCGACTTGAATCCTTCCAAGCTCAATCCCAGCGCACTGCCGACAATCGCGCTTTCGCAGAGAGGCGTATTGCGTACCCTCGCTTTTCCAAACACATCCACAAAACCTTCGGTGATCTTGAATGCGCCGCCGTATTCGGCAATATCCTGTCCCATCAGAACCAGGTTGGCATGTTTCTCCATACTTTGACGGAGGGCGGACTGGATGGCGTCAACGAATCGTGAATCGTGAGTCGTCAATCGTGAGTCGTCAATCGTGAGTGGAGAGTGATGGTTGATGACGGGTGCCACTGACGACTCAGGATTCACGACTGACCTGTCAGCATACACATCCTGCAGTTCTTCTTTCGTATCGGGTACTATCGCCGATACCTGGGCCGCCAGCTGCAATTCTGTTTCTATCTGGTGTTTGCATTCGTTCCTGATATCGGCCACCTGCCTTTCAGAAAGTATCTGCTGTTCTACCAGGAACTGTTCATAGTTACTGATCGGATCTTTCCGGCCCCACTCTTCAAACAATTCTTTCGGAACATATTTGGTGCCGCTGGCTTCTTCGTGTCCGCGCATGCGGAAGGTCATACACTCCACCAGGTAAGGTTTCTGTTCACGGATGCAATATTCACGCACACCTTTGATGGTGTCGTACACCGATAATATGTTGTTACCGTCTATCCGTACTCCTTCCATGCCATAGCCACGGGCTTTGTCTACCAGGCTTTCGCAGCGGTATTGTTCATTCACAGGTGTACTGAGACCATAACCATTGTTCTCTATGATGAAGATCACCGGCAGGTTCCACACGGCTGCCACATTCAGTGCCTCATGAAAGTCGCCCTCACTGGTGCCGCCATCGCCACTGAAAGCAAGTGAAACTTTTTTCTCCCCGCGAAGCTGGTGGGCCAATGCCACACCATCTGCAATGGCCAGCTGCGGTCCCAGGTGTGAGATCATACCACAGATATGATGTTCCCTGGTCCCGAAATGAAAACTTCTTTCCCTCCCCTTACTGTAGCCTTCCTTATTACCCTGCCACTGCATGAACAGTTTATGCAGCGGCATTCCGCGTGAGGTAAAGACCCCCAGGTTACGGTGCAGGGGCATGATCCACTCATCCTGCTGCAAAGCCATGGTGGCGCCTACCGAGATCGCTTCCTGCCCAATACCACTGAACCACTTACTGATCTTTCCCTGCCGCAACAGCACCAGCATTTTTTCCTCTATCATACGCGGCAATAACAGGTTACGGTAAATGCTGATCAGTTCTTCGTTCGTGTAAGCTTGTCTGTTGAAATCCATGTCGGGAATTTTTATGCAATGTCCGATCGGCAGGCGTGAGTTGTGAGTGGTGAGTCGGCAGTTGTGAATAGTCAATTGTGAATGTTTTTTGTCAATTCACTCCCACTCCCTAGTCACCACTCACAACTGCCGATTCACGCTTACCGATCGATCCCCCAAGTTACTGCATTTCGCTTGCGCATAAAAAAAGCCACCCGGAAAGGATGGCTTTTGTAAGCAGATCAATCTTCCCTTCTACGTAGGGTCTCCCCAGCGGGGGACCCTACGCTTAGAATCACCGCTCTGTCATTGTTCCACACATCATAGCACAGAAAACCAAGTGAGGTCAATATCCTGCAACTCCCAATATGTAATAACAGGATATACGCTTTGTTCACCCATATAATAATAGCGGGCTGAGCTGTGCAGGTAATCTTCCGGCAGTCCGCCTGCAGCGGTTGATTGCGGGTTGTACGCTGGGGGAATTCGTGTTTCTAAAAAACGGAGGCTTATATTGAGTACTTTGTAATACTAAGCGAAGGGTCCCCCGCCGGGGAGACCCTTCGAAGAAGGAAAATTAGAAAAAATGGCAAAAAAGTCCCCTTTTTCAGTATTTCGTTTTCTAAGCAAAAATCCTAAAAGTTCTATTTTACGATAAGTTTTAGGAATTTTACTTATCTTTGTCTTATGCAAACAATAACCCGAAAACGATATTTGGATACACTTCGTGTTCTAAAAGACAAGAATCTAATTAAAGTTGCCACAGGCGTTAGGCGTTGTGGGAAATCAACTTTAATGACACAGTTTCAGGATTTGTTGCGTAAAGAAAACCCGAAAGTTTCCATTTTGGCAATCAATATGGATATGCCTGAATTTCGGTTTTTGGCTGAAAAACATTGGAAAGAAATTTACGATTATATCGTAAAGAACCTAAAAAAGAACGTAACCAATTATGTGTTTATTGACGAGGTGCAAAACGTTGCAGAATTTGAAAAACTTTTGGAAGGTTTGTATGTCCACCCGAACATTGATTTGTACGTTACAGGTTCTAACGCATTTTTGTTGAGTAGCGAACTTGCGACCTTGTTAACAGGCAGAGCCTATGAAATAAATGTGTTACCGTTTTCATTTGCCGAATTTTTAGAGTTTACAGGCAAAACTGTAAATCCTGACCGTGCTTTTGCGGACTATATTCGTATAGGCGGTTTTCCCGAAGCGGTGCGACTTTCGGCAGACGGAAACAATTTTGCGAATGAGTATTTGCAAACCGTTTTCAAAAACATTTACGAAAACGACATTTCAAAACGACACACTATTTATGGAAAAGAATCGTATCAAGAAGTCGTAAACTTTCTAATAGATTCAGTTGGTTCAAGCGTTTCGGCAGGAAACATTGCAAAAGTTTTAACTGCTAACAAAAAGAAAATTGACAATAAAACCGTTTCAAAATACATTGACACATTAGTTGAAGCATATTTGTTTTACAAGGTAAATCGCTACGACATCAAAGGCAAACAACATTTGGCAACGCAAGAAAAATACTATTTGGTGGACCTGGGTTTCCGCAACGCACTGCTTGGAAAAGAATTGGTAAGCGATGCAGGACATTTACTTGAGAACATCATTTACCTTGAACTGAAACGAAGAAACAATCAAGTGTGGATTGGAAAAACAAACAACTTAGAAGTTGATTTTGTTGTTCGCAACAACGAAGGTTTTACGCAGTACATACAGGTTTCGCAGACTGTACAAAACGCAACGACATTAGAACGTGAATTAGCACCATTTGACACTATTGCCGACCATCACGACAAACTTTTAATTACAATGGACTACGACACGGGAACGTACAACGGAGTAAAAAAGATAAATGCATTAGACTGGCTGACAATACCTGAAAAATAAGGGCGAAACGTCAACATCGGTTTTGCAAGAGAGCGGACGAAGTACTTCGCTTGAAACTTTTTTGCCATCTTTAAAGTCCGAGCTTCGGTTGAAAGTTAGTGCTAAAAATCCGCTCCCTCGCAAAGCCGAAAACCGTTGGTGGCCATTGTAAGGCGACGCTAAAACAAGAACAAACAGGCAAATATCACAAGTAAAATATGCCTACAGAAAACATTTTGACATCAGATCACCAATAACAGGATATACGCTTTCCCTTCTGCGAAGGGTCTCCCCGGCGGGGGACCCTACGCTTAGAATCACTGCTCTGTCACTGTTTCACTCATCATAGCACAGAAAACCAAGTAAGGTCAATATCCTGCAACTCCATATAGGTAATAACAGGATATACACCTTGTTCACCTGTATAATAATAGCGGGCTGAACTGTGCAGGTAGTCTTCCGGCAGTCCGCCTGCAGCGGTTGATTGGGGTTTGTACCCAGGGAATTTGCATTTCTAAAAAAGGAGACCTGTACTGAGTGTTTTGTAATACTAAGCGAAGGGTCCCCCGCTGGGGAGACCCTTCGAAGAAGGCATCTTCAAGCGTGAGGCGTGAATGGTGAATGGGCTGTTCCCAACCCACTCCCTACTCACAACTCACAACTCACGCCTGACGATTCACGCCTCCCGATCGCCCCCAAGTTACTGCATTTCGCCTGCGCATAAAAAAAGCCACCCGGAAAGGATGGCTTTTGTAAGCAGATCAATATTGTTTAGTCGCGGCTGCCCAGTTTGCTCAGCAGTTTCAGCATTTCAATGTATAACCATACCAGGGTCACCATCAAACCGAAAGCACCGAACCATTCCATGAACTTGGGCGCACCTCTTTCGGCACCTTGTTCAATCATATCAAAGTCCAGGATCAGGTTCAGAGCAGCGATGGCCACCACGAACAGACTGATACCAATGCTCAGCATACTACTATCGTACATGAAACTCACATTCACCCCGAATAAACGGAGGATCATGGTGAGCAGGTAGAACAGGGCAATACCCAGGGTAGCGGCGAAGATCACCGATTTGAATTTTTCCGTAGCGCGGATCACGCGGAAATTATACAGCAGGAATACCGCCATGGCCACACCGAAAGTGAGACCAACCGCCTGCATGACCAGGCCGGGGTATTTTTCAGCAAAAGCCGCATTCAGGATAGCAGAGATCCCACCTACGAACAGACCTTCCAGCAAACCGTACAGGGGGGCCAGGTAAGGCGCCCAGTTGGGTTTGAAAGAGATGGCCACAGCCGTGATCAATCCGCCAAAAATACCTACCATCATCAGCGTGTTCATGAGGCCATTCTGTGCCTGGTCGAACAGGTGCCAGCTGTACGCCGCTCCCGCGATGATCATCAGTAAGAGGAAACCGAATTTATTAAGGGTACCACGCACACTCATAGTGCCCTGCATATTGGATTCAATATGCAGACTCCTGTCGAACATTTTCTCCGTCAGCGTAGGATTACCTGATTTAAAAATTGCCATAGTTTGAATTTTAGTAAGTACAAATATACGGAATTAGCACAGCCTTCTGAAGGCCGATTCTTTAAGGAAACTCTAAAATTCGGAGGTCCTGAACCGGCAGTCGTGAGTGGTGAGTGGTCAGTAGGGAGGGTGAATTGTCAATGGTGAAGGGTGAAAGGGGGTCCACCACCCACTCACTACTTACGATTCACGTCTTACGGCCCCAGTTTCTTCAGCCCCCCGATCGAGCGGATTGCCGATTCACAATTGCCAATTGACACGTCAATCGTGAGTGGTGAGTGGTGAATCGTCAGTGATTGGGTGATGGTAAACTGATCACTCCCTACTCACCACTCACGATTCACGTCTCACGGCTTCAGTTTCTTCAGTCCCGGGTAATGATCCACGGTTTCGAACACATAATCGGGGTGCTGTTTCAGGATGCGGATGAACCTGGCCAGTGAATCCGAATCGCCGGGACGGCGGAACATCCGGTCGTGGGTCAGAATGACCAGGTGGTTGGGAACATGGGTGTTTTTCTTAATAAATGCACTGTCAACCTCACGGGCAAGGGTAACCGGTGATTGTACCGGGCGGGCCGATTTCCGGTTAAAATCCCATTCCAGGTCCCAACCGATCACATTATACCCGGCGCTGTCCAGCAGCCTGGCCAGGGGTCGGGCAAGGGAGGTTGCTTTTACCTCATCTTGCCTTACCCAGGAGCGGTTACCGGGAAAACGAGCGATCAGGTAAGGTACCTGCAAAGACTGCTGTGCCCGGAACATATCGGCCGCTGCCTGCTCTGGATGATGATAAAAATTCAGGTATTGGTTATTGGCATGGGAAAAACTGTGGTTGGCCAGCGTTACCCGGGGATACGCCGAACGGATCATATTCACGATCTCGCGCCCGTCCGATTTCAGGTTGGCATGCAGTCCTACCATAAAAAAGCTGGCTTTCACCGCTTCTGTACGGCAGAGATTGAAACAGGTGACGGTACCGAGTTGCGGGCCGTCATCAAACGTAAGATAGATGTATTTTTTAGTGCTGTCGTAGGTAAAAACCCCGCTGGCCGCAGTTCGAGGGGATGGGGCGGGAACCTGTGGGGCCGCATGGAAGCGGGCCAGGCTGTTGGTAACATACAGCAGCCCGGCAATTCCCAGTACCACCAGGAATACCCCTCCCATGAGGGTATTTTTTGATACGCGTAAAAAAACCTGATCTTTCATTTGGCGGCGAAGGTAATTATTGTAATGATTCTGCAAGAAACCGGCTTGTTATGTGCGAAAAAATAACGACCTTACAAGCCTTTAAAAATCATGTTTTTCATGCCCGGTTATCCAGTAACTTTGCGGGCACAATTTATTCCTCGATGGCTAATCAAGAAGAACTACTGCAAGATGTTGTGATCAAATTTGCAGGCGACAGTGGAGACGGTATGCAGCTTACCGGACAACAATTTACCAACAATACCGCGATGCTGGGGATAGACCTGGCTACTTTTCCGGACTTTCCGGCGGAGATCCGTGCCCCGATCGGCACATTACCGGGTGTGAGTGGTTTTCAGTTGCACTTTTCCTCCAACAAGGTATTTACACCGGGCGATATCGCCGATGTACTGGTTGCCATGAATGCAGCCGCCCTGAAAGTAAACCTGAAAGCGATCAAACCGGGAGGTAAGATCATCGTAAACACAGAAGGTTTTGACGTAAAGAACCTGCGCCTGGCCAATTATCCGGATGGAGTGAATCCACTGGAAGACGATAGCCTCAGCAGTTATGACGTCATTAAAATAGATGTGACCAAACTTACCCGCGAAGCCCTGAAAGATTTTCCGGAGCTGGGTAACAAGGAAAGGGACCGCGCCAAGAACATGTTCGTTCTCGGTTTCATCTACTGGATGTACAACCGCAGCCTGGATACCACCATCGCGTTCCTGAAAGAAAAATTCGGCAAGAAACCAGTTATCCTCAACAGTAATATCAAAGTATTACAGGCGGGTTATAACTATGGTGATACCACTGAAACTTTCACTACCCGTTACAAGGTGGAAAAAGCCAAAATGGAACCCGGTCTGTACCGCAGCATCATGGGTAATGAATCACTGGCTATGGGACTGATCGCCGCAGGAGAAAAAAGCGGATTACCCATTTTCCTGGGTACCTACCCCATCACCCCTGCTTCCGATATCCTGCATGAACTGAGCAAGTATAAGAACTTCGGTATCCGTACTTTCCAGGCAGAAGATGAGATCGCCGGTATTGCATCGGCCATCGGAGCCAGTTATGGCGGATCACTGGGTATCACTTCCACTTCCGGACCAGGTATGGCACTGAAAACAGAAGCCATGGGACTGGCCGTCATGCTGGAAATTCCGCTGGTGATCGTGAACATCCAGAGAGGCGGACCTTCTACCGGTTTGCCCACCAAGACCGAGCAGAGCGACCTGTTACAGGCCTACTACGGACGTAATGGTGAGTGCCCGATGCCGATCGTGGCTTCCTCTACCCCCAGCGACTGTTTTGAAGTAGCTTATGAAGCCGTACGTATTGCGGTGCAACATATGACACCCGTGATCATCCTGAGCGACGGATATATTGCCAACGGTGCAGAACCCTGGAAATTCCCGACCGCTGCAGAACTGCCCGAGATCAAGGTTAGTTTCAAAAAAGGACTGGCTGACGACGAACCCAAGTTCCAGCCTTACAGAAGGGATGAGAAACTGGCACGTCCATGGGCCATTCCCGGAACACCCGGACTGGAACACAGGATCGGTGGTCTGGAAAAACAGGATATTACCGGTAATATTAACTACGAACCTGAGAACCACCAGCACATGGTGAACACCCGCCAGGCAAAAGTTGATAAGATCGCAGACTATATTCCTTTACAGAAGATAGACAGCGGCGCCGAAAAAGGAAAAGTACTGGTACTGGGATGGGGATCTACCTATGGTTCCATCAAGAGTGCCGTACTGGAACTGCAGGCCCAAGGTCATAGCGTAAGCCATGCACATATCCGCTATATGCGCCCGTTCCCGAAAAATCTCGGAGAGATCATCGGTAACTTCGAAAAAGTGCTGATCCCTGAGATTAACAATGGCCAGCTGGTCAAGATCATCCGCGACCAGTTCCTGGTGGATGCCAAAGCTTACAATAAAGTGATGGGTATCCCTATCACCAAAGGAGAGCTGATCAGCACCATTAAAAAGATGTTGTAAGATCTTTTCAAAAAATATAAGCCCTGCGGATTTGTTTTACCCGCAGGGCTTTTTATTTTAACCGCATGGATATTGAACAACTCAGGGAATACTGTCTGCAGAAACCACGCGTGGAAGAGGACCTGCCTTTCGGGCCCAACACACTCGTGTTCAAAGTGAATGGCAAAATTTTCCTGCTGGCCGGGCTGGATAACCATCCCCTCCGGTTCAATGTAAAATGCCATCCCGACCGGGCCATTGAGTTACGGGAAGAATACCCTGATCATGTATTACCCGGCTTCCACATGAATAAAAAACACTGGAACACCGTTGTGGTGGATGGCGTCATCCCCGGAAAAGAACTGAAAGCTTTTATCGATCACTCGTATGAACTCGTAAGGGGGAAGAAGTGAAGCGGCGGTCGTGAATCGTTAGTAGGGAGTAGTGAGTGGTCAGTAGGGAGTGAGAAATTTCGTATACGGCTATTCCTACTTGTGTCAATGGTCAATTGTCAATTGTGAATGGTGAATGGGTTAGCTCACGATTGACAATTGACCATTGACAACTTCCTACTCACTACTCACGGTTCTTCCGGTAATACGTGCAGACCTCCGTAAACATACATTCGCCACATTTAGGATTTCGGGCAAGGCAAACATAACGTCCGTGCAGGATCAGCCAGTGATGCGCTTTGTGCACCATTTCTTTGGGTATATGTTTGATCAGTTCTTTTTCTACGGCCAGCGGCGTAGAAGCTTTTTGAGATACCAATCCCAATCGTTTACTTACCCGGAACACATGTGTGTCCACAGCCATATTCGGCTGTTCATCGATCACACTGGTGATCACATTGGCCGTTTTTCTGCCTACGCCGGGGAGTTTTACCAGTTCATCCACCGTCATGGGTACATTGCCGCCGAATTGTTCCAGCAGCATATTCGCCATGCCGATCAGGTGTTTGGTCTTGTTATTTGGGTAGGAAATACTCCGGATCAGCGGGAACAATTCATCAAATGTGGCTTTGGCCATTTGTTCCGGACCGGGATACCGCTCGAATATGGCGGGCGTGGTAAGGTTCACGCGTTTGTCCGTACACTGTGCCGACAATATCACAGCCACCAACAGTTGAAACGGATTGTCGTAGATAAGTTCCGTTTCCGCATCAGGTGAGTTCTTCTGGAAATAGTCCAGTATTAACCGGTAACGTTCTTTTTTTGTCATCTATACAAATAACCTATACGGCGCCTTGGTTCCTTGGTATGAGAATCGATCTTCACACAAAGGCACCAAGGCACAGTTTTTTTATTGATTAAAACTTTCACCGATGAATTTCAGTGCATCGGTAATACCGGTACGCCAGTAGGTCCAGGTATGGGCACCATCGCGAACGCGGTATTCATGCGGCACGCGTTTTTCAGTGAGCGCAATATGCAACAGGCAATTGCCCTTGGTAAGAAAATCATCATCGCCGCAATCGATCCAGTAGCGGACCTTTTTCAGGTCATCCACCGATTTGGTTTCAACGATCTTGAGGATGGAATTATCATACCAGGCTTTGGTCAAACGGTCTTTGTCTTTCAGGTCGCGACCGTATAACTGTCCGAAAGTGCGAGCCCAGCTGGCTTCAGCCGTACTGACTATCGCATCATCATCTAACACGGCAGCGCTCAGCGGTGCGGCAGCAGCAAACAACTCGGGATGTTTGAGCGACAGGATCAGTGTACCATAACCGCCCATCGACAATCCCGCAACACCACGGTATTTCTTTTCAGCCTTGATGCGGTAAGTTTTTTCGATCGAAGGCATGAATTCTTTCACAAAAAAATCTTCGTATCGTTCCTTGCCATCATAAGCATTGATATACCAGGTAGAATCTGCATCGGGCATAACAATGATCATCGGCGGAATCGTTCCTTCTGCAATGGCTTTATCAGCATACCGGTTGACCTCCCCGAACTGCAGCCAACCCGTGTTATCATCTGTATACCCATGTAACAGGTACACTACGGGATAGGTGCGGCTGGAACTTTCGTAATCAGCAGGCAGGTACACGGTATAATGAACCTCTTTGCCCATGATGGCGCTCTTGACCGTTCTGGTCTCATATACTTTACCCTGCGGTTGTGCCATGGATGACACGCTCAGGAACAAAGCCAGTAACAGCAAAGGGATCTTGCAAAAAACAGTTTTCATATCTCCTTTTTTAGTGAAGATAAATGTACTTCAAAACAGGGTGATACAAACGTCGCGGCGCAATAATTGATATGAATTTTCACAAGCAGGCAAGAGCACAGGAACAAATAACAGGCAGGAACTTCCTATTTCCGGTTGGCGTGCTGCAGAATGGTTTTGACAGACAGCTTTGAGGGCGATTTGAGTTTGAGCTTATCCAGCTGGCGTATGGTCCGGCGCAGTACCTGTAAACGGTCGTACAGTTCCAGGTCTTCTTCCAGCGCCGCTTCTATGGTGGCACTCATTTTGGGTGAACAATCCTTGTACAAATACAGGATCAGATCCTCTTCCTTAATTTTTTTCATAGCACGGGATAACACATCTTAAAATAAGAGGATACGGCGTGTATATAAAACGGAGAAGGGAACAGAATATTGTTGACTGGCGGGCCAACGTTTTTACGGGAAAATTATTTTTTCAGGTCGGCAGAATCTTCAATAATGTAGATATCCTCCCCATCGCGCTTCATCAGGTAACGCTCGCGGGCAAATTTTTCGAGGGCTGCGGGGTTATTCTGCAGGTCCTGCAGCTGTTTTTTGGTCTTTTCTATCTCCTGCACATAATAACGCTTTTTGGCCTCCAGTTTATCGAGCTCGGCCTGCCTTTCGCGTTGCTGAAAATAATCGCGCTGGTCAAAAAACAGCATCCATACTACAAAAAACACAGAGGCAACCAGGTATTTGTTGGTAAGTATGGCGGCCGTTTTTTTCATGATGGGTGAAAGTATTAGTGGCTACAGCAGTGAAAATAGAAAATTAGTATTCCGGACAAGCAAACAACTAATCAACAGGTGTGAA
Source organism: Sediminibacterium sp. FW305-C-269 (assembly GCF_058231045.1). Classification (NCBI taxonomy): domain Bacteria; kingdom Pseudomonadati; phylum Bacteroidota; class Chitinophagia; order Chitinophagales; family Chitinophagaceae; genus Sediminibacterium; species Sediminibacterium sp. FW305-C-269. Next base: position 191,691 of record NZ_JBIQXQ010000001.1, read on the forward strand.
GAACTGGCTGTGAGCAACCAGCTATGAGCTGTGAGCCAAAAAACATTCTGCTCACAGCTCACAGCCAAAAGCTCTTAGCTTATTTAGAACCAAACTTGATCTTTCCTTTGGGATAAAGGCCGGTGTTACCCAGCATCTCTTCGATACGGATCAGTTGATTGTATTTGGCGATACGGTCGGTACGTGATGCAGAACCGGTCTTGATCTGTCCGCAATTCAATGCCACGGCCAGGTCAGCGATAGTGGTATCTTCCGTTTCACCGCTGCGGTGACTCATGATGGTGTTGTAGCCATTATGCTGCGCCAGGCTTACCGCGTTGATGGTTTCGGTAAGGGTTCCGATCTGGTTCACTTTCACCAGCAGTCCGTTGGCGATACCTTTATCGATACCGGTCTGTAAACGGTTCACATTGGTCACGAACAGGTCATCACCCACCAGCTGGCACTTGCTGCCTACGGCCTGTGTCAGGGCTTTCCAGCCATTCCAGTCGTCTTCGGCCATACCGTCCTCGATAGAAACGATCGGGTATTGTTTCACCCATTTCTCCCAGAATTTCACCAGTTCATCGCTGCTCAGGGCTTTGCCGCTGCTCTTATGGAACACGTATTTTTTCTTCTTGGCATCCCATAATTCGCTGTTGGCCGCATCCATCGCGATCACTACCTGTGAGCCGGTTTTGTAACCAGCCTGGGTAATGGCTTCCAGTACGGTTTCGATGGCTTCCTCGTTGCTCTGGATATTCGGTGCAAATCCACCCTCATCACCTACGTTGGTGCTGAATCCTTTTTTCTTCAGTACGCTTTTCAGCACGTGGAAGATCTCCACACCCCAGCGCAGTCCTTCACTGAATGAAGGGGCGCCTACCGGCATGATCATGAATTCCTGGAAATCGATCTTATTATCAGCGTGCGCACCACCGTTGAGGATGTTCATCATCGGGATGGGCAGGGTTTTTGCGTTGGTACCGCCGATGTAGCGGAACAGGGGCAGACCGGCTTCTTCCGCTGCGGCTTTGGCCACGGCCATACTTACGGCCAGGATGGCGTTGGCGCCCAGCTTGGTCTTGTTGGGTGTGCCATCCAGTGCGATCATCGCTTCATCAATAGCAGCCTGCTGGGCCACATCAAAACCTACAATGCCTTCAGAAATGATATCGTTCACGTTCTTTACTGCTTTCAGAACGCCTTTTCCTGCATATTTCTTCTTGTCGTTATCACGCAGTTCCGCTGCTTCGTGAATACCGGTACTGGCACCACTGGGTACTGCCGCACGGCCAATGACACCGTCATCGGTCACTACATCTACTTCTACGGTGGGATTACCGCGGCTGTCTAAGATCTGGCGGGCGTGTACTTCAATAATGTAACTCATGTTGGATTGCTTGTTGGTTTATAATTTGGGTTTGTCTGTGCGTTTCGGTGACGCAATGTACGTATTTACCTGCTTTTGTTTTTTGAAATCATTCCACGAACCACGGGTTTTACGTAGAAATAGTTCATTGTAACCCTTGCTGACATAGTCTTTCAGAATGCCCACCTGCTCATAACCCAGTCTAAGGTAGAGCTCGCGGGCCCGGTGATTAAAGGAACTCACGCAGATAAAGGCGTTGGGACTGATCGCGAAGATCACTTCTTCCGCAAAGCGGATCGCTGCTTCACCGATACCCTGTCCACGGGCCGCTTCGGAAATAACGATCGTTTGTATGTATCCGGTAAAACTGCCTTTCAGTTTCAGCATCACAAAACCCAGGCGCTCCCCATCCCGGCTGAACAAAAAGACCTCACTCAGGGGATCGGACAACAGTTCAACAGAATCTTCGTAACTACGCTGCAACGTGATCCAGGGCTCATTGGCAGCCATCAGCCTTGCGCACCATTCCAGATCGGCAGGTTGGCTGGTTCGCTGTACCGTAACAAGGGGTTCTATGCCGGGCAGATGATCCATCAGATTCAAACACGGGTAGTTAAGGTTCGGAATACCTGCTCCAGACTTTGCCCCTCTGTTTGCAGGGAAACGATATTCAGGTTATTCTCCACCGCCAGTGTGAGTAATTGCTTTCGCACTGCATCGGGGTCGGTGGTCTCCAGTTGCCAGTTTCCGGACACCGGCTCTGACACACGGATAACTTTTGGGAGTTGTTGCAGCAGCATCTGTGATACCGGTTCACTGAACTGTACCGATACAATATGTTTATCGCCCCCACCCTTCTGCAGGTTGGCCAGGCGGTCATCTGCCACAATATTTCCCTTGTTGATGATGATCACCCGGTCGCAGATGGCTTCCACTTCCTGGAGGATATGCGAGGAGAAAAGAACGGTCTTGTCCTGCCCCTGCTGTTTGATCACATTCCTGATCTCGATGATCTGGTTCGGATCCAGTCCGCTGGTGGGCTCATCCAGGATCAATACCTCTGGTGTATGTATGAGTGCGGCTGCCAGGCCAACGCGCTGTTTGTAACCTTTGGACAACTGCCCAATCTTTTTCCGGGATTCTACCGTGAGACCGGTGAGTCCGATCACGTTTTCTATGGCGGCTTTACTGTCTTTGAGCTGGTGGATCCCCGCCACAAATGCCAGGTATTCGCGCACATACATATCAGGGTACAATGGATTGGCTTCCGGCAGATACCCGATCTTTTTTTTCACTGCTATGGGTTGGGTAGCTACATCCAATCCGCAAACCCTGGCTGTACCGGCATCGGCCTGCAGGTAACCGGTGATCATTTTTAGGGTGGTGCTTTTACCGGCGCCATTGGGACCGAGAAAACCCACGATCTCACCTTTGTTCACAGTGAACGAAACGCCATTCACCGCTTTCTGTTCGCCATACTGTTTCAGTAACTGTGTAACTTCTATCGACATGCCCGACGGGTTTCGGCCAAAATTAATTGAATAGGACGACAAAGGGGGTTAACGGATTGATAAGAAACCGGGATGCCGGTTTTATTGCTGTCACATCTGATTGATGGTAAGCTTCGTGAGTGGTGAGTAGGGAGTAGGAAGTGTGTTAGCAATAGCCCCCTTTCTCTATTCACCATTGCCCATTCACGACTCACGACTGACAACTACCTGCCCCTTAATCGATCAGTTCCTCCGACCGTTCCGGAAGATGATCGTACTCGCCCTTCAGTGCATACCAGCCAAAGATCACCATACCAATGGCGATGGGGATGAAGATGACCACGAACACACCCCATTGTATCCGGGTATCCATCACCGGTTTTTTGGCGATCTCGGAAGCAGCGGTCTTAACCAGATAATATACGGCCACTGGCCCCAGCAACAGCCAGATGATACCGGCCAATCTTTTCAGTTGATTCATACAAAACAGTTTAAGACGTCTTCATTTAGAAAATAGGTTAATCATTGGGCACTTCTATCGGCGGATCGATGCGGTTGTTAATGTACAAGGTACCTATCACCAGACATACCGCCGCTATGATAATGGGATACATCAATCCCACCAATGCATCATTTGTATAGATGGTGGTCAGCAGTGTGGCGATGAAAGGCGTTAATCCGCCAAATACGCCGTTACCGATATGGTAGGGCAATGACATCGATGTATACCGGATCTTGGTAGGGAACAATTCCACCAGGAAAGCCGCAATGGGTCCATACACCATCGTTACGTACAGGATCATGATGAACACCAGTAATACCATTTGCCAGTACCCGCCCGTACCCAGGGTTTTGGAGATCTTCACTTCGGGCTTCAGCGTCTGTTTACCGGCAGCGGCATATACAGTGTCTTTGGTGTTTTGTGTAAGTACCATGCCATCCTCATAATAAGACAGTCGGGTCACGGTGCGTAACGTATCAGAAGTTCCGGCAAGTGGCAAACGGGTGGTCTTGATCTGTTTCAGATCGGCAAGCTCCGTTTTACCGGCAGGATCAGACAGCACCAGCAACTGCCTGAACAGTGGTTTATAGGTAATAATGGCCAGGAACATACCACCCAGCATGATCCATTTACGGCCTACTTTGTCGCTCCAGCTTCCGAACACCACAAAAAAAGGCGTGGCAAAGAGGATGGCCCAGATGAGGATGGTGCGCGACTGGTCAAAATCGATCTTACAGACATTTTCAATAAAAGACTGCGCATAAAACTGTCCGGTATACCAAACCACGCCCTGCCCCATGGCAGCACCGAATAAAGCCAGCAACACCATTTTCAGATTGGACTTATGTCCGAAGCTTTCCTTCAGTGGATTGACCGAACGGGTGCCGGAAGTTTTCAGCTGCTCGAACAGCGGCGACTCCTTCATTTTTAAACGGATATAGATGGAAACCCCCACCAGTATGATGGAAACCAGAAAAGGAATACGCCAGCCCCAGTCGTTGAACTTGGCAATGGACCTGGCCTGGTCAATATCCAGGCTGTGGCGGGTTAACAGTATTACCCCGAGTGATACGAATAGACCCAATGTGGCCGTGGTCTGTATCCACGAAGTGAAATAACCGCGTCTATCATGGGGAGCATGTTCTGCCACATAAGTGGCCGCACCGCCATATTCGCCGCCAAGTGCCAGTCCCTGCAACAAACGCAGGACCAGTACCAGTATGGGAGCAGCAAACCCAATGGTCTCGTAAGAGGGTATCAGGCCGATGGCAAAGGTTGAACCACCCATGATCACCAGTGTAAGCAGGAAAGTATGTTTACGACCGATCAGATCGCCCAGGCGACCAAATACCAATGCTCCGAAGGGACGCACAATAAAACCCGCCGCAAAAGTGGCCAGTGTAGATAACAGGGCCGCTGTGGGATTGGTCTTGGGGAAGAACTGGTTGGCCAGCACCGTAGCCAGGCTTCCAAATATGTAAAAATCATACCATTCGATCAAAGTGCCCAGCGAAGAAGCGCCGATCACTTTCCAGATGCCGTTGTTTTTTCTCATATAGCAGATAAATCGTTTCAACTTACGCTATTCAACCGATTTATCCAAGAAATGGGGCAGGCGTGAATCGTGAGGCGTGAATGGTGAGCGGTGAGTGAGCAATCACTTTTTACTTTTGACTTTTTACTTTTCACTTTTAACTTCCCGTATCTTTAATACCCCAAAATCATCCGATCGTATGTCATACCCCTATCAGATTAAATCCTTTGAAGAGTACAAAGAAGTCTACCAAAAAAGTATCGAAGACCCCTCCACTTTCTGGGCATCCATTGCCGAACATTTTACCTGGCGCAAAAAATGGGACACTGTGCTGGAGTGGAATTTCAAAGAACCCAAAGTAGAATGGTTCAAAGGCGGCAAACTCAATATCACAGAGAACTGCCTGGACCGGCATATCGCCACAAAAGGTAACCAGCCCGCGTTGATCTGGGAACCCAATGCCCCCGATGAACAGCACCGGACCCTTTCGTATAAAAAGCTGTTGGAAAAAGTTTGCCAGTTTGCATATGTGCTGAAGAACAACGGCGTCAAGAAAGGCGACCGTGTCTGCATTTACATGGGCATGATACCCGAACTGGCTATTGCCGTATTGGCCTGTGCGCGTATTGGCGCCATTCACAGCGTGGTGTTCGGCGGGTTCTCTGCACAAAGCATTGCCGACAGGTTATATGATGCGCAGGCAGAATTCATTGTTACCTGCGATGGCGCTTTCCGTGGCGCCAAAGACATTCCCTTAAAAAGCGTGATCGATGATGCGCTGATTGGTAACCGTACTGTAAAACGCGTGATCGTTTGTACCCGTACCCGCACACCCGTATCCATGATCAAGGGCAGGGACGTATGGTGGGAAGAAGAAATGAAACATGTGGAAGAGCAGGGTCTCACCTTTATTGAAGCAGAAGAAATGGATGCGGAAGATCCGCTGTTCATCTTATACACATCCGGTTCTACCGGTAAACCCAAAGGTGTGGTGCATACCTGCGGCGGTTATATGATCTGGGCCAATTACACGTTTGTAAACGTATTTCAATACAAAAATGAACAACTCCATTTCTGCACGGCAGATATCGGATGGATCACCGGCCACACCTACATTATTTACGGTCCATTGAGCGCCGCTGCCACCACCCTGATGTTCGAGGGCGTACCCACCTTCCCAGATGCCGGTCGTTTCTGGTGCATTGTTGAGAAATTCAAAGTCAATATTTTATATACCGCACCCACAGCTATCCGCAGCCTGATGGGCTTTGGCACCGGTCCTTTATATGGCAAAGATCTTTCCTCACTGAAAGTACTTGGCACGGTAGGCGAACCCATCAATGAGGAAGCCTGGCATTGGTATGATGAGAACGTGGGTAAAGGCAAGTGCCCGATTGTTGACACCTGGTGGCAAACCGAAACCGGCGCCTGTCTCATCAGTAACCTGGCCGGAATCACACCCGCTGTTCCCAGCTGGGCAACCTTACCTATGCCCGGATTACAGATGGTACTGGTGGATGAGAACGGGAAGGAAGTGGTGGCAGAAGGCGATGAGATCGTTTCAGGAAACCTCTGCATCAAAGCGCCCTGGCCCGGTATCCTGCGCACCACGTACGGCGATCATGAAAGATGCCGCACCAATTATTTTGCCACTTATGAGAACATGTATTTCACCGGCGACGGTGCCATGCGCGATAAGAACGGGTTCTACCGCATCACTGGCCGCGTAGACGATGTATTGAATGTGAGCGGTCACCGTATCGGTACCGCAGAAGTGGAGAACGCGATCAATATGCACGCCGGCGTGGTGGAAAGCGCCGTAGTGGGTTACCCGCACGATGTGAAAGGACAGGGTATTTACGCTTACGTGATTTACCAGGGCTCACACGGGCAGGATACACACGGCACCGCAGAAATGATCCGGAAAGACATTACCCAGACCGTAACCCGTATCATCGGCCCCATTGCCAAACCTGATAAGATCCAGTTTGTCAGCGGTCTGCCTAAAACAAGAAGCGGTAAGATCATGCGTCGTATCCTCCGTAAAGTAGCCGAAGGCGAAACCCAGAACCTGGGAGATACCTCTACCCTGCTGGATCCGGCAGTGGTGGATGAGATCAAACACGGGAAGCTGTAGGGGCAATGAGAGAATGAGAGAATGAGTGGATGAGTGGATGAGTGGATGAGTGAATGGGAAAGGAAAACTCATTCACGTTAAACTTTATAGCGATACGAGATACGGAACATCTAAGTAGATGTTTAATAGGATAACGCATTAACTGTGAATGATCAGTCAATCACTGTACTGCTTGTTGCAAACTGATTTCGTACTGGTACAAATAAGGGTATCCTACTTCAGTGGAGAACTTATAGCTAAGTTATAGTTAAGTTATAGCGAACTTATAGCTAAGTTATAGCGTAGACTATCCAACTGCTATCCGGGTACTATCCGATGGTGGCCCGGTTCCTATCCTGCTGCCATCCTGGCCATACCCAATGGGTAAGCAGTCTGTACCCGTCCCTCACTTACTACCACATAACCGCTTCTGCAGCAGCACCTGGGGTTATCTGCGCAGTACCGCTATCCTTGCTTTACGAAGTTCTCTTGTGGCCCTTAAATGCAGTTCACGGTGATACAATATCCATCCGCCTGCTGCGCCGATCAGGCTCCCCAGTACAATATCGGTGAACCTGGCAGAGATCAATACGGCCGGGTTGGCTGTCATGGCTTTTCCTGCTTCGGCCAGCAGTAAGGTGAGCGGGGTGATAAAGATCACCGCAAGGCCATAATGCCTTACGACCAGCATCTCCACAATAAATTGCAGCAACAGGATACTCAGGCAAACCGCCAATGTACCCGGATGAAAAGAGAGGATCAGCCAGGCAAAACCCAGCCCGATAAATGTTCCCAATATCCTTTGGAGGCTTCTCTGAAAAACGTGGCGCTGATCAGCGCCCTGCATAACGGCGATACAGGAAATAGGGATCCAGTAAGGATTGTCCAGTTTCAACAGGTAAGCTATCAGCAGGGAAGATCCCATTACCAGGCCGATCACAGAAGAAGTGACGACCCCGGCAAAAGGTTGCTGTCTTACTGCATGAGAAGCCCCCACCTGTTTCGGAGGATATTTCCTGATGGCCAGTAATGTATACAACAAAGCCAGTACACAGGCCAGTAAAGCGCCCAGGCCTACCATGGCTGTTTTAAAAACAATCGTTTCGGGTTGATAGGGCATACAGCTTGCCATGGACAGCAGCATAATGAAAAAGAAATTACCCGGAGGCCTTCTGTAAAAACGACGGATGATCCAGTGCACCGCAAAGGAAAGAACGCCCAGCATAAAAGAGGATAACCAGGGATTGAAACTGAATGCCAGTCCCACCGAAAACGCAACCATAAAACCCAGCGAGCACAATACCATGGTACGCATCCTGGCAGCAACATGGGTAGACGGGATATACAGGATCACCAGGCCACCCGTACAGGCCAGCAGGGCATCGTTCAGCCGGCCAAAGAACAGGCCCACCAATAAGGGTAAACCCACACAAAGACCTGCCAGCAAGGGGATATGCCAGAGCCGCTCTGTTTTTTTCAACTCGAGCAATGAGCGTAACTCGCGGCGGATGATATAACGGGTGCGTCTGTTCAGCGAATCAAAAATACGATACTAAACATACACGTATCAGGATATTAAAATCAGCCCGATAGCCGGGAGCTTTTGTTGCTCCCGTCCGCCAGGCTACGTTCTGTTACCGAGCTGCTTTCTGTTGATCCTTTTTTCAGGGACGGAAACTATATAGGAATAGGTCTATACAACAGGCTTTTAGCGGAATACTATGCATTATTTTGTCTGTCATCACCTACGCTTGGCACCGAACAAAGATCCGGCATAGCGAGGTATACACAGGGGCTGATTAGAAATTTTTCATCGAACACCCTGAATTGGCGGTTTGGGTTTTTCCATCAACAGGAAATCTGCCTTGCCCAATGGCGCCACAGGTTACAATACATTGTCTGGCAGTAATCAATTATTCTCTTCATTGCCCAACGAACGGTATGGGGATCCAAAAAAAATTATTGATGATACCCGTCTGTCAGTGTTTTCAGGAAGGCAACGATCGCTTTTTCTTCCTGCGCGGTGAGTTTCAGGTTACCCATTTCCCTGTGGTTCACGGTTGCAGTTATCTCCGGTACCGGAAAATTTTCCACATCCCGCCTGTTATAAAAATGAACCACTTCTTCCAGTGTAGTAAAAAAACCATTGTGAAAATAGGGCGCTGACACTTCCACATTCCGTAGCGAGGGCACTTTGAACTGCCCGTTATGTCTGTTCTGCCCTGTTGTTTTACCCAGGCCCAAATCGCTAAACGAAGGTCCATCGGGGTTATACAACGAAGGAATGGTATAAAACGGGTTGGCAGGATTTCTGGGCACCCCGATATTATCATACGTAAAATCAGTGAATACTATTTTACCACTCATTGCATCCGGCTCCGCAATATGGCAGGCGGCACAATTGCCTCGAGCCGTATCCATAAATAACTGCATGCCCAGTTTTTCCTCTGCGGTGAAGGAAGCCTGTCCTTTCAGGTAACCATCAAATTTTGAACTGAAGGGATTCATTTCTGCTGATTGTTCAAATATTGCAAGGGCGTCGGTCATGCTATTAAGGAGGGTATTTGCATCCTCCCGGTAGCCATACGTTTTTTGTAAAAGCGGGAACCAGGCTGCTTTTTTTACTTTTTCAATCAGCGAAGCAGCATCGGCATTGTTCATCTCCAGCGGATTAAAGAAAGGAAGCCTGGCCTGTTCCTGCAAACTATTCGCCCTCCCATCGAGAAAAAAACCACCGCTGTAAGAAGCATCTGAAATATCCATTTCCAGGGGGAAGGAAAACATACTATACCCGATGGATGGCGCATTGCGTGCAGTAAACAATCCATGCCTTGCCCCCTCAGATACCACCCTGTGCAGTGGGTCGCTGAAACCCGTTTCGGGACTATGGCAGCTGGCGCAGGATTGCCCGGCCGGATAAGAAAGCCCTTTATCAAAAAAGATCATTTTACCCAGCACCGCTTTATCTGAGGGACTTATGCTGATTTCGTTGATCTCTTTGCCACAGGAAACCAGTATGGCCACAGTGGCCGCAATAGCCAGCGTTATAATCGCCTGCATTTTCTGCATCACATTTACATTTTAATACTGAAACCAATATAATAGCTTCTGCCAACTGCGGGAATGATGCCCGGGCCGGGGTATTCATCGGTCCTGCGGGTAAAATAGGATCTATCCGTCAGGTTGTTGACCCCCGCTTTGATCCATATCTGGTTCAGCTTAAAAGTACCGCTGATGTCCAGTACATTATAAGAAGGAATATAGCCCGCCACGGGATCGCTGCTGCTGTATGCGTTGCTTGCATCGCCAAATGCATCGCCCGTGTGGCTCCACTGGATCGTACCTGAAATCCTGGGTGAGCTGAGAATGAGACCGGCCCTGTTAATGAGTTTTGCAGCCGCTTCCACTCTTTTACCTTTGAACTCACCACTGGTATACTGCGCATCGATCCATGCAAAAGAATTGAACACACTGATACCATATTTGGAGACGGGCCTGAAATATTTGAGCAGGTTCCATTCGGCATAGGCTTCTACCCCTTTGTGCACACTATTTGCAATATTCGTACGCAGGGTATATACAGCACCTGTAACAGCATCTGTTTTTTCCACTAAACCGATCCGGTTATTATAGGCCATATAAAACAGGCTGAGATCAAAATTGAAATAATTGCGGATCGTACCCCTGTAACCGAGGTCTGCATTATAGCCCGAAGCATCTTTCAGTGAAGGATCAATTTTGGATGTTACGCCAAAAGGTTCAAGCTGGCTGTAATCAATGGGCCTGTATGCCTGGCTGATATTAGCATACAGATTGGTATTGCCCTTACCCGTACGCCATTCCATTCCCAGTCCGAACAGGGGAATATACCTGTTCCGGTTCTGGTTGGCAACCATTTTATCGGGACCGTCGGTTTTATACCCTCTGGCTTTGCTGTTCAGGTATTCGAACCGGAATCCGGGTGTAATGCTGAAGCGATCAGAGAGTTTAAAAAGATTTTCTACAAAAGGGGCAATATTGGTGGTCTTAAAATCAAAATCATAACCCCAGTTGCCGGTGATTGAAAGGTCAAAATCGCTATTCGTTGTTCCTTCCCCTCCGCCCAGTCTTTTGAACCACGCATAACTGTAACGAAGTCCGCCCGATAAAACCGATGCGTTTCCATATAACCGGTAGGTATGCGCTATACGCAACTCGGCAGTAATATTGTGCATTCGCTCAATGCCTACTTCCCGCGGCACATAGGCATTGGTGGTCGGATCGATCTCATCTTTTGCCTCCGGCCCACCATCTTCATTACGCCATACTAAGGAACGGTTAGAAAATAAATAAGTGGCTTTCAGGCTGATACTGGTTCTTTCCGTAGGATTGAACTGTACATGGGCCGCAACGATATTCCAGGGAGATTTCAGCCAGTTACGGTTGCGCGTGGAGATACGCGGACTGGCAGCAAAAAGGCTATCGGTTAACCCACCGGGCATCTGTATCCTGTTACGCAAAAGCGAATATTCCAGGCCTGCTTTTAGCTTGCCGGAAAAACGATACTGTAGTTTACCAAAACCCGATAACTGCCATTGCTGGCTGCTGGGCCTATAGCCATCAAGGTTACGGTACTGTACAATGCCGTAATAAGAAAAACGGCCTTGCGTACCCCCTACCGACTGGAAGGTATTAAAAAGTCCGAAACTTCCCTGTGTAATGGAAGTCAGTGATTCAAACGGTTTATCAGTGGGTGCATCTTTGGTTACATAATTCACCAATCCTCCAAACTGGGAGCCAAACTGCAGTGATGCTGCACCTCTTACCATCTCGATCCGGTTCACCCCTTCCATGGGTGGCAGGTAATAAGCCTCATTATAGCCATAGGAGTCGCCACTGATATTATAGCCATTCTGGCGGGTATTCATTTCAATACTCTGAATGGGATTGAGACCACGCGTGGCAATGCCATTGGCAGTAAAACCACTGCTTTCGGTCTCCACAATGTTCAGTCCGGGTATACGGCCCAGTATCTGGCGGGTATTATTGATGGCTTTATTGGCATCAAGACTATCGGTGATGATCACTTCATTTTTTTTGCCGGCATAAATCACCCCTTCCTTTGTTTCGGCAAAATGGCCCACACCATTTACGGTTCGGTAACCGGTTACCGTTACCTTATCGAGTATATGAACCGTATCCATTCTGTTTCTTCCCCGTAAGGATTGCGCAGCCAAAAAAGAACAGGGTAAAGTGGAAAAGGAAAAAAGGATACAGCAGGAGGCTCTCAAACGCATATGCGGAATTTATGTGCAAAACTGTCCGCAGAATTCAGAATCGTTTGTTGAAATCGGGAATAATCAACATCGAGATCGGGAAAATCAGGGTAACCAACTACTACTTTCTAAAATAGATGAGCGGGTTTATGTAAAAATTTTATGGGCTAGAATATTTTCATTCCCATACACGGGCCTGCCTTAACAGAAATTTCCTCTGCGATATATGCACAAAACGGCTGTGACCTGTCCGTTACAACCTAACTATAATACCCCCACATTCATCATAGCAGGTTTGGTGTTCATCCTACTGGCTGGTACCTATTTATTGTTTCCAAAGCAGGAAAAATCCGAATTCTTTTATCTGATCCTGATGACGATTGTTATGGGTGGTGCAGGTGATCAACTCATAAAAATATTTTTCGGGAAAATGAGTTCTAAAGAAGCTAAAACGCCTCACCTTAATCATACAAAAAAGACAGGACTTTGAAGGATCAGGCAACCTGCTTGTTTTCGCAGTCTTCTGTTCATCTACCCCTTCATCAACCCAAACCCTTTTCCCTCCCAGCCCGGAAACAGTTTACTGTCATCATGTATCTTCAGATGCCCATTCGCCACCGAACTGAATACGGAACGGAAATCCGTACTCACCGGCAGATCCCTGCCATCTTCCAGTTCTTCTTTGGCCAAAGACTTCATGTTGTTGTATACTTTTCCGCCCTGTACATCATTGCCCAATACAAACAGGCAGCTGGCCCTTCCATGATCGGTGCCTCCGGTTCCGTTCTGGTGTGCGGTGCGGCCGAACTCGGTCATGGTCATCACGGTAACATCGTCCTGATAAGCCTCCATATCTTTCCAGAAAGCGGCGATGCTATCGCTGAAATCTTTCAGGTTACGTGCCAGTGCACCATTCACTGTACCCTGCCCAAAATGGGTATCCCATCCGCCACTCTCTGCAAAAGCCACTTCCATACCCACATCCATCTTGATCAGTATGGCGATCTGCTTCAGTGAATTGCCAAGCGGTGAATTAGGATATACTACGCCATTGGCAGGCTGATAGTTTTTACTATTGTTCACATTCAGCATCCTGATCGCATCAAAACTTTCTTTGCCCGTTCTGTTCAGGATCTGGCTGGAAGTCTGATCGTACAACTGCTCGAAAGACTGGGATGCCAGGCTGGTAGCCAGCGGATTGCCCCGCATTTGAATGGCAAACTCCTGCAGGTTATTGATAGCAAGCGATTCCTGATCGCCATACAGGCTTCTTGGCAGCGAGCTGGTAAGACTTACGGCACGGAAAGGCGTGCCTTCATGCCCCAGCAAACCCACGGCACGGTTTAACCAGCCGCTGCTGGTGCTTTTACTGAATGGGGTGCCGCTTTCCATATAGTCCTGCGCATCAAAATGGCTGCGGGTATTGTTCGGACTTCCCACACCATGTACAATGGCCATACGGCCCTCCGTAAAAAAAGGCTGGAAAGCTGCCAACGAAGGGTGCAGGGCAAAACGGCCATCAAGGTCGAACATCCTGCCTTCGGTTTCTGCCGGACTCATATATAAAGTGGGGCGCAATGTTTTCAGGTGTGCATCTGCATAAGGGCTTACTGCCATCAATCCGTCCATGGCGCCACGTTGAAAAATACAGACCAGGATCTTATTCTTTTTATACGGCAACAGGATCTTACCGCTATCGGCAGCCCTGGCTATAAAAGCGGGCACACCACCGAAACCTGCCGCAAACAGCGCCATGGCGCCTGATTTCATAAATGCTCTGCGATTGACCATACGATTCTTTTGTACGTCCTGACGCTTTTGCGAAAGGTTTTCTCGCAAAGGCGCAAAGGCCGCGGGTTATTTTCTTTGGAATTCGGGGGAACCGATGATGATACCGGTCACCTGCGATACCGTGTTGGTGTTGCCTGCCACATACACAGTGGTCACCGGCAGGTTCTTTTTACCCAGTGCTTTCTTTTCATTGTTTCTTTCTGCGCGAGTCTTTTTACCAGGTTGCACATCCATCATCTCTTTCTGCACCATGGCGCCGTCGGCAGCCTTAACTGTATTCTTATCGGCGGCTTCACTGATCTTCTGTTCCAGGTTGGTATCGCGCACCATGGCTGTGAGGCGGCGGATATTATCATCCTGGTCGCGTTCAGGCAGTAAGATCTTACTGTAGGTAATCAGTGCCGCTTCTGCACTTTCCGGTTCATGGTTATCATTCAGTGCGGCCAGGTTCAGTTTAACGCCGGGAATCTTTCCGGTAGCGAATGCCAGTCCAAAATTCATCCGGTTCAGCAATGAGCCCGTGTTGATCCAGTAGCTGGCCCTGTCGGGAAATCCTGTTGGCGCCTGGTAATAATAAAAACGTTGTCCCATCCGTGTGCACCAGTTAAAGATCTGGAAGGGTTGCTGCACATCCGCATGGGTGGCGCGTATGGCACTGATCGCAAATTCAAAGGGCGACTTCACTTTTTCGCGCAGCGCTTTTTTATCCCAGAACTCTTTGCTGTTCACCATGGTGATCAGTACGGTGCGGATATTGCCATTGCTTTTCAGGAATGCGTCCGCCATTCTGTTCACCAGGGCAGCAGAAGGGGTATCACTCACAAAACGGGTAGCCAGTTTGGTGCTGATGAATTTGGCTGTGGATGGATGCGTAGCGAGCATCTGCAACACTTCTTTCCCTTCCGCATACCCGCCATTGGCCGGAAAGCTGTGTCCCAGGATGGTTTTGGCACGCTCATCATGTTTATCTGCCCGGAACATAAAATCACCTTCCGTTACAAAACCTCTTTGTGCCAGTACGGTTGGATTGGCTGCCTGCATCAGGCGCATTCCTGGTCCATCCTTATACATCGGCCTGAGACCCCAGCCGGTCAAAGCCCTTGCTACAGCGGTCACATCCTTTTGTGTATACCCGCCATCCACACCCAATGTATGCAGCTCCATGATCTCGCGGGCATAGTTTTCATTCAGTCCCTGCGTTTTCCGTGCAGCAAGGGTTTGCTGCAGCATTTTGGTACCGGGTTTTGTGGTATCCTCTGCTACCTGCTGTAACCTTTGTTTGGCCAGCCTGGCCATTGCATTCTTTTCCTGCCTGCGGACCAGTTCATTATCCATGCTTACGCTGGAAGCATTATCGAGGTATTCAAGCATGGCTGGATGTTTGGCTGTTGCTTCAAGCAGGGTGCTGAAATTGCCCAGCACATTCGGCCGGATGGCATCTCGCTCATACGTGAGCACATACTGCTGGCACTGTCCCTTGGTCAATGATACATTGAAATGATTGAACCAGAAATCAGTGAGCAGTTCCTGCAACTGGTTCTGCCCGTATGCCGCCCGTATCAGTTTCTGGTTCACCAGCTGGCGATGTAGTTCCTGCGGCAGTTTATACCCCTGCGCATCCATCAGCTTTTTTAACTGTTCGCGGTATTCCGGTTTATCGAGGTTCCTGACAGAATCTTTGTTCAGCAAATTATTTTTAGCCGCCACACGGATGATCTGTCCTGCATTCAGGTAACGGTTCACGATGTCCTCATTGTTCATCGTCAACGCCTCATAATTGGCGGAAGGAAGCCGGCGGCTCACTTCCTCATCCGGCAGTTTACCATCCAGTTGCTGCAGCAGCCAGTTATCCAATCCCATATCCACGACTTCTTTCACCTGTCCGGGTCTGATGCCAAAAGTGAAACGGTTCAAGAGGTGTGCCGCTGCCTGCTCCTGCGTAAGCCCCATTTTTTTATACGGCATATTCAGCCTGGGATCTGCGGTATCCTGATGGCCCTGAACAAAGGCAGACAGCACCGTCATACCAGCCCCTACCAGGAATATTTGATACATGCGCCGGAAATGCATAGCGTAAATTTTATGTATGACCCAATGGGTACAAAGAGGTTTAACCGTTCGCATTACGTGTAATGAAAAACCCGCTGTAAAACACAGCGGGTTGTGAATATGATTCCGGCACTTGTGCCTTTGTCTGCAACATCTCCCACACCAAGGCACAAAGGCCGGTTTATCAGGCTGTTTTTTTACTGGCCACACGGTAGAGGATCAACCCCATGGTAGCAAAGAACAGGGCTCCCAATATGAAGTAACCACCCTGCGAAAGATTATGAACAATACTTTCTTCCATACTGACGGCTTTCAGGAACTTTTCACCGCTGTCTGAGCCGGCCAGGAAAGCGATCACCACACCGGCTACAGCACCGCCTGCTACAAGTCCTGTGGCGAACAGGTTACCCTTACCCAGCTCTTCCTCTTCTGCATTCAGTTGTAGGTTCTCTTTCTTTTGTTTGGCTTCTACAATACCGCGGATGGCACCACCGATGAAGATAGGCAATGTGGTAGCCAGCGGCAGGTAAACCCCGATGGCGAAGCTGAGCGATTTGATACCGCATAACTCCATAGTGACGGCCAGGAAAATTCCCACCACCACATATTGCCAATCGAGGTTCTGCGACAGGATACCTTTGATCAGCGTAGCCATCAGTGTGGCCTGTGGTGCAGGATATTTATCAGAACCGATGGCATGCTGCACACCCTGCTGTACCATTTCGGTAGTGGGCCTGTCGAGGAATTTTACGGTAAGACCGATCACAATTGAAGAAACAATAGCACCCACGAACAAAGCGATCTGCTGGTTACGTGGTGTGGCACCTACAATGAAACCGCTCTTCAGGTCCTGTGAAGTAGCACCGGCATTGGCAGCCGCAATACAGATCATACCGCCTACCACCAGTACCAGGGGTTCAAAAGCTTTCCCTGTCCAGCCCACGCTCAAGAAGATCAGGCTGGTACCCATTACTGTGGCAATGGTCATACCGCTGATGGGGTTATTGGAAGAGCCGATCAGGCCCACAATGCGGGATGATACGGTCACAAACAAAGCACCAAACAGGATCACGAGTACACCGATCAATAATTTCTGGATAAAACTATCGCCCGGAACCTGCGGCAATACAGCGATAAGCACAATCAATGCCAGGCTTCCGACACCCACCACTTTCAGGCTCAGGTCTTTTTCGGTACGCAGAACGCTGGCAGCACCCGGCTGGTTATTGGCTTTCAGGGACGCCACACTTCCTTTGATGGATTTGACAATGGTAGGAATGGTCTTCAGCAAAGTGATCACGCCACCTGCGGTTACCGCACCGGCACCTACCTGGCGGATATAGGCATAATAGATGGCAGCTGAATAATCAGAAAAACTATGTGTTACAGGATCCCATCCGCCTTTACCACCGGGTTTGGTGATATCGGCCAGGTAACCCAGTTTAGCCAGCTGCATTGCAATAACCTCACCGGGCACCAGTGTTGACAGCAATGGGATAAAGACCATCCAGCTCAACACACTACCCGCCACCAGTACACCGGCGATCTTGGGACCGATAATATAGCCCACACCCATATATTCCGGAGTGATCTCACCCGATACTTTGGCCGAAGGAAAAAATTTATTGATCTGCTTAGTGGTATAATACGGTGTTTCAGCGATCACGTGCAGTATCTTCTGCAGGATGGCATAGGCAAAAGCCACACCGAGCCCCCAGAAAGCTGTCTTGGCAAAATCGCCGCCTTTCTCCCCGGCTTTCAATACATCACCACAGGCTGTTCCTTCGGGATAAGGAAGATTCTCATGCTCGTTTACGATCAGTGCCTTGCGCAGGGGCACCATCAGTAAAGTACCCAGCAAACCACCCACGATCGCGAGGATCAGGATGGTGAGGTAATTAAAATATTCGGCACTGGTGGGTGAAGAAAGGAACAGGAAACCGGGTAAAGTGAACGCCACACCCGCAGCAATACTTTCACCTGCAGAACCGGTGGTCTGGATGATATTGTTCTCAAGTATGGTTGTCTTCAGGAATTTTCTTCCCAACGTGATCGCGATCACCGCAATCGGAATGGAGGCGGAAACCGTTAATCCGGCTTTGAGCGCCAGGTATACAGTAGCTGCTCCAAAAATGACCCCGAACAAACTACCCACCAGGATGGATTTCACAGTAAGTTCCTTCATATTCGTTTCGGGAGCAACAAATGGTTTGAAGGATTTTTTTTCTTCAGACATAATAGCAGTTTTAGTTAGCGTAAGGTGTTGGAAAGGGAGGCAAGGTAGTTAAATTGGTTAAAGAGGTTAAAAGGGTTAAAATAGTTAAAGGAGTTACAAAGAGAGTACAGAATTGCCCATCGGGTTACTATCATAGATCCTTCACCCCCAAAGACCAGTGTAACCTCTTTAACTATTTTAACCAAGTTTAACCAGTTTAACCCCTTAACCAAGTTTAACCAGTTTCCAATATCTTTAAAAATCCAAAATACAACTTATGAGTGAATTACAAAGCGGCGTGCAGAAAACCGGGATGCCCAGATCCGTTCCTTATATCATTGGTAACGAGGCGGCAGAAAGATTCAGTTTTTATGGCATCCGCTCTATCATGAGCACTTTCCTGGTGGCGCAGTTTTTTAATCCCACCATGAATCCCATGTTACAGGGTGTGGCAGAAGCCAGGTCTAACGAAATGGTGCACCTGTTTGTAACACTTGCCTATTTTATGCCTTTGGTAGGTGGCATCATGGCCGACTGGTTCTTTGGCAAGTATAAGGTGATCCTGTATGTATCCATCATCTATGCCATCGGTAACCTGTTACTGGCATTGAGTACGCATAACCTGACTTTCTTTACCATCGGACTGGTGGTCATTGCCGCAGCGGCAGGTGGTATCAAATCATGTGTGTCGGCGAATGTTGGCGACCAGTTCGATAAATCCAACGAACACCTGCTGTCTAAAATGTACGGCTGGTTCTATTTCACCATCAATACAGGTTCCATCGTTTCCACACTGGTGATCCCCATCATTTACAATAAATACGGCCCGGAACTGGCATTTGGTATTCCGGGTGTACTGATGTGCCTGGCCACCCTTATTTTCTGGATGGGCAGAAAGAAATATGTGCGGGTAAAACCATCGGGCATTAAAAAGGAGAATTTCATGGTGATCAGCTTTTATGCCATCATCCAGTTGTTCAGGAAGAAGAACGGGCAGGATTTCTGGGAGGGCTTACGTGCTGTGCGCGGTTTTTCGGCCAAATCCATCGACGGGGTGCAAGCCGTGTACCGCATCCTCATGGTCTTTGCCTTTACACCCATATTCTGGGCGCTTTGGGACCAGAACCTGGCCGAATGGGTATTACAGGCCAAGAAGCTGGACCTGAACCTGTTTGGTTATACCCTGTTCCCCGAACAGATCCAGACCTTCAACCCGATCTTCCTGGTGAGCATGATCCCCGTAATGACCTATGGTGTATTCCCTTTATTGGAAAAAATTGGATTAAAAGTGACCCCACTGCGTAAGATCGGGGCCGGCCTCCTGCTTACCGCCCTCACTTTTGTGATCATAGCCCTGATCCAGGAAAGCATTGACCATGGCGGAAGCCCGAGTGTGTGGTGGCAGATCCTTGCCTACCTGCTGCTGGCCATTGCCGAGATACTGGTGTCGGTCACCTGCCTGGAATATGCCTATACGCATTCACCCAAGTCCATGAAGAGTACCATGAGCGCTTTGTACCTGCTGGGCATTTCAGTGGGTAATCTTTTCACCAGCCTGGTGAACAACAGCATTGCTAACAATGGCTTTTTTGCCCAGTTCACCGGAGCCCGTTATTACTGGCTCTTTATCGGTATCATCACCGCTTTCTTTGTGCTCTACCTGTTCGTGGCCAAACGCCTGCCGGAGAAAAGCTATGTAGGCGTGGCGGAAATAGAAGATTAGCATCGTGAGTAGTGAGTGGTCAGTGGGGAGTGGCGAGAGGGCAAAATGCCTGCACTCCCTACTGACCACTCACCACTCACGATTCACGACTCACGATTCACGCTCCCTCACAAAAAATACCAAAATTGCCCACTCCGTGCTACTTTCGCTTGGCAATTGAACCCTCATGAATATACTACTACTCGGCTCCGGCGGTCGTGAAAATGCACTGGCCTGGAAAATGGTGAAAAGTCACCACTGTGATAACCTTTTTATTGCCCCCGGAAATGCCGGCACCGCTGAATACGGAACCAACCTGAACCTTTCGGTAACGGATTTCCCCGCCATCAAACAGACCTGTATCGGGCAAAAGATTAATATGCTGGTGGTAGGGCCCGAAGAGCCGCTGGTAAAGGGCATCTACGATTTTTTTCAGAACGATCCGCAGCTGCAGCACATCATCGTGGTGGGTCCATCGGCAGAAGCGGCGCAGCTGGAAGGCAGTAAGGCTTTCAGCAAAAAATTCATGCAGCGCCACCAGATCCCCACTGCGGGATACGCAGAATTCACCGCCGATAATTTTGAAGAAGGAAAAAAACATATTGCACAACACAGTTTACCTGTTGTGTTGAAAGCTGATGGACTGGCCGCAGGAAAAGGAGTGGTCATTGCCTCCTCTCACGAAGAAGCTTTGCAGGTATTTGAAGAAATGATCCTGCACAAACAGTTCGGAGAAGCCAGCAGCAAAGTGGTGATCGAAGAATTTTTGAAGGGTATTGAAGTGAGTGTGTTCGCTTTGACAGACGGAGAAGTATACCAGATCATTGGTCATGCAAAGGATTACAAACGCATCGGCGAAGGTGATACCGGCCTGAATACAGGCGGCATGGGCTGCGTTAGCCCGGTGCCGTTCATGGACGATACCTTCATGCGGAAAGTAGAGGAACGCATCATCAAACCCACTATTGATGGGCTTTCTAAGGAAAATTTACAATATCATGGATTCGTATTTTTTGGATTGATGAATGTAGACGGTGAACCCTATGTGATCGAATACAACTGCCGTATGGGCGATCCGGAAACGGAAGTGGTGATGCCTTTGTTGCAAACAGATATCGTAGGATTATTCGCCGCAATGGATAATGGCACGTTAGTTGATGCTAACATCGCATTCTATCCGCAACACTGCGCAACCGTGATGGCTGTGAGTGGCGGATACCCGGGCGATTACAAAAAGGATTTGCCGATCATGGGCCTGAACCATGCACAGGCAGACGATTCCATTGTTTTTCATGCGGGAACCAAACTGGTGAATGGGGAGGTATATACTAATGGAGGAAGGGTTTTGACCGTAACTTCTTACGGAAACAGCATTCCGGAAGCTGTGGCCAAATCAAAGAAGTTACTGGAGCAGATCTCTTTCGAAGGAATGTATTACCGGAAGGATATCGGCTATGAATTTGCGTGAATCCTTTTGTGAATTGACAATGGTGAATGGTGAATGATCATGGAGGAAAATTCGGTTTATTCGGATTTCCTGCATGGAGTTGTGATAACAGGTTTTCTCCAGCCAATTGCCCATTCACAATTCACCATTCACGATTTTACCAAAACCCCCGAAAATTCAGTATTTTGGCTTTGAGAATCCACTATTTTCAGTCACCTTTGCAAGCATTGGTCAACACATTCGAACTTTTTATATACAATGGGATTGTTTAACTTTTTCACACAGGAAATTGCCATGGATCTGGGTACAGCCAACACCCTGATCATTCACAACGATGAAGTGGTAGTAAATGAGCCTTCGATCATTGCGCTGAACCGCAATAACATGAAGGAAGTGCTGGCCGTGGGTAAGAAAGCATTGATGATGCACGAAAAGACCCATGAGAGCATCCGTACCGTGCGTCCGCTGAAAGACGGGGTAATTGCCGACTTTAACGCCGCCGAGTTGATGATCAGGGAGTTGATCAAGATGATCTACCCTAAAAAACCCCTGTTTCCACCCAGCTGGCGTATGGTGATCTGTATCCCATCCTCCATCACAGAAGTAGAGAAACGTGCCGTTCGTGATAGCGCCGAGCAGGCAGGTGCCAAGGAAGTATACATGATCCACGAGCCGATGGCAGCCGCCCTGGGTATCGGGATCGACGTAGAAGAACCTGTAGGTAATATGATCATTGATATTGGGGGTGGTACCACCGGTATTACCGTGATCGCCCTGGCGGGCATCGTGTGCGACCAGAGTATCCGTATCGCCGGTGACGAGTTCACTGCCGACATCATGGAAGCCCTGCGCCGCTACCACAGCCTGCTGATCGGTGAGCGTACCGCAGAGCAGATCAAGATCAATGTGGGTGCCGCCATGAAAGACCTGGACAATCCGCCGGATGACCTGCCGGTAAATGGCCGCGACCTGGTTACGGGTATCCCCAAACAGATCATGGTCAGTTACCAGGAAATAGCCGAAGCGCTGGACAAGAGCATTTTCAAAATAGAAGAAGCCATTCTGAAAGCCCTGGAAACCACTCCACCCGAGCTGGCAGCCGATATCTACCGCCGTGGTCTATACCTCACCGGTGGTGGCGCGTTGTTACGCGGTCTGGACAAAAGGCTCAGCGCCAAAATCAAACTTCCCGTACATGTTGCCGACGATCCATTGAAAAGCGTTGTGCGCGGTACCGGATTGGCACTGAAGAACTACCAGCGTTTTCCATTTATTATGAGATAATCTAGTTTGCTGGATACTGGATACTAGATACTGGATACTAGATACTGGATACTAGATACTGGATACTAGATACCGGATATCGGGTTACAGTGATCATTTACTGGATGAAACAAGAAGTACCCAGCATCCAGTATCCAGTATCCAGAGCCCAGCATCCAGAACCCCACATTCGTGAAAAATATTTTTCTCTTCATACGCCGCTACCTCACCTTTCTCAGCTTTCTGCTGTTACAGGTGGCTGCCATTGTGATGTTGAGCAATTCCAGTAAAACGCATCAGTCATTTTTTGCTTCCGCCGCCAATGAAGTGACAGGCAACATCAACAAACACTATAGCGGGTTCCGTGATTATTTTTCCCTGAAAGAGACCAATCGTTTACTGGCAGAGGAGAATGTGCGTTTGCGTAATATGCTGCAGTCGAATTTCTCTGTTCCGGATCAATCCAGGCAGGTATTTGTTGATACGCTGGTAAAAGATACCCTGGGACGTTCCCGCAAATTCACCTGGTTACCCGCCAAAGTAGTGGGTAACTCCTATACCCTGCAAAACAATTTCATCACGATAGAACGAGGCAGTAACCAGGGTGTGACCAAAGGAATGGCCGCTGTGGGCTCTTCAGGTATTGTGGGTGTGGTGGTGGAGACCAGTGCCAATTTCAGCAAGATCATGAGCCTGATACACCGCAACAGCAAAGTGAGCGCCATGCTGAAAAAGGACGAAAGTGCCGGCAGCATTGAATGGGACGGTACAGATCCGGGCTATCTTACCCTTCGTAATGTGACCAAAGGAGCCAAAGTGGCTAAGGGAGATACGGTGCTTACCAGCAATTACTCCGCCAATTTCCCTTCCAAACTGATGATCGGTACAGTAGCTGAGATCAGTTCAGAATCATCCAGCAATTTCTATAACCTGAAAATAAAAACAGCCACCAATTTCTTTAACCTGCAATATGTATACCTGGTAGCCAATGTACGATATGCAGAACAGGTTCAGTTAGAAAACAACACACCGAAAACACCATGAGCAGCCTGTTGAAAAATATCATCCGTTTTGTGGTATTCATCCTGTTCCAGGTGTATATCCTGAACCAGGTACCACCCCTGCATCAATACCTGGTACCTTACCTGTATTTCCTGTACATCCTCTGGCTGCCATTCAATATCAATCGTTTCTGGTTGCTGGTGATCAGTTTTGTTTTTGGACTCAGTCTTGATTATTTCACCGGAACCTATGGCCTGCATGCGGCACCCTGTGTGCTCATTGCCTATATACGCCCCTCCCTGCTGAACCTGCTGTTACCGCAGGAAACCATGGAACAGAGTTATGTAGAACCCGGTCATAAAAGCATGGGCTGGGCACCCTATGCACTGTATGCGGGTATCCTCAGTTTTGTACACCATTTTTACCTGGTACTGATCGAATGGCTGCAGTTTGGGAATTTTGTTTATTTCCTGGGAAAAGTTGCCGGCACCACCGCCATCAGCTTATTGATGATCATCCTGGCAGAACTGCTATTTAACCGGAACAGCCGTTACCGGGCTACGAATTAACAAAAGCCATATCCCCCGCAAACATTAACATCTATTGAATAACTTTTTTTACAAAGCTTGATACAAGCATACCCCCATTTCAGCAACTTTGTAACCAATAGTATTCAACCACTCATTTCACTTTCTTAGTCAACAGCTATGCCGGTATTCAATCAGAGCAGGGGGCGCATTGTACAGATCATCTTCGCGGTTGTATTCCTGGTCATCATTGGCCAGCTCATCAACCTGCAGCTGTTCTCCGTAAAATATAAGCTGGCTGCCGAGAACAATGCAATCCTTCGCAAAGTGGTATATCCCGACCGCGGTATCATTTTCGACCGCGAAGGCAGGGCCATCCTGGAAAATACCATCAGTTACGACCTGGTGGTCATCCCTTCTGAAACCAAAGGTCTTGACACAGCTTCACTCTGCGGCCTGCTCAACATTGATACGGCAGAATACAAGAAACGGATCCGGGACCTGATCTTCAAGAACGGTTATGTGAAACCCAGCATATTTGAACCGCTGCTCACCAACGAAATGTTTGCCCGGCTGAATGAGAACATCTACAAATTCCCCGGTTTCTCACTCACCGAACGTTCGGTACGCACTTATCCCTACAGTGCTGCCGGCAATGTACTCGGTTATATTCGCGAGGTAGATACGGCTTATCTCCGGATCCATAAAGACGAAGGCTACCAGATGGGCGACTATGCCGGTATGACGGGCCTGGAGCGCTACTACGAGAAAGTACTGATGGGGCAGAGAGGCGTGAAGAACTTTATCCGCGATAACAAAAGCCGGATACAGGGCCCTTATGAAAACGGCATTTATGATACTGCCGCCGTTGCCGGAAAGAATATCCATACCAGTCTGGATGTGGAACTGCAAAAGCTGGGTGAAAAACTCATGACCAACAAAGTAGGCAGTATCGTGGCCATCGATCCGCAAACAGGCGGTATCCTTTGCATGGTCAGTGCCCCTACCTACAACCCTAACTACCTTACCGGCAGCCAGAACAAACGGCACCTGGCCGATCTTTTACTGGATCCCCGCCTGCCACTGAACAACCGGGGACTGACCACCCGCTACGCGCCGGGCTCTACCTTTAAGACCGTGGTAGGCATTATCGGCCTGACAGAAGGTGTGGTTGACCTGAACACTTCGGTGGTTTGTCCCGGTTACTTTACCGGCTGCGGAACAGGTAAACCCAAGTGCCTGGACAAAGGGGTATTCCAGTTCACCGGTGCAGTGGCGCATAGTGACAACAGCTATTTCTCAACCGTATACAAACGGTTCCTGGAGCAGAACAAATTCCCAACGACCGATAGCGCCATTGCGGCATTTAATGTGTACGCCAATTCTTTTGGCCTGGGCCACAAACTGGGCGTGGATCTTCCTTTTGAAAAAAGCGGGCTGATCCCCACCGCTTCCAATTACTATAAAGAATTCGGACGCAAATTATTTCCCTGCAACCTGATCTCGAACGCCATCGGGCAGGGTAAGGTAGAAACCACACTGGTACAACTGGCTAACGTGATGGCGATCATTGCCAACAAGGGCTGGTACTACACGCCACACCTGGTGGATTCCATAGAAGGAGGCGATGACGAAGGCCTGCTGGATGAATTTAAAGTAAAGCGACATACAGATAACCGCATCCCTGAATCCGTATTCAATTCCGTACAGGATGGCATGCAGGCCGTGGTAGAATATGGTACCGCCGTACGATCCAAAATACCGGATATCATTATGTGCGGAAAGACCGGTACCGTGGAAAACTACGCAAAAGTGAACGGCGTCATGAAAAAACAGCCTGACCATTCTTTCTTTGGCGCTTTTGCACCACGTGACAATCCCCGGATCGCCATTGCGGTGATATGCGAGAACTCTGACCAGGGTGCACGTGTAGCGGCCCCTATCGCCAGTTTGATCGTAGAAAAATACCTGAGAGACTCTATCAAAGGCAAAGAACGCCAGGCCATGGTGGAAGAATATACCAACAGGGTATACCTGCCACCCGTAATGCGTATGGCCATTGCCAAACAGGATTCATTGCGCAAACTCAGGGAGAACCAACAATTGCTGGAACAGAAACTGAATAAAAAAGAAAGCGATGAAGGGACAGATGAAGAGAGTATCGGGGAAGAACCCACCGAACAAAACGCTACCCCCGCAGCACCGGTGAAAAAAAACCCGCAACCCAAACCCCTTCCCAAAAAGAAACCGGACACAACCCCGGCTGCTTTAACAAATGATGACAGAAAATATAAAAGAACTGCCAGGTAATGAATAACCGTAACAATACAATATCGCAGGGCGTTGACTGGACCATCATTTGGCTATACGCCATCCTGGTAAGCATCGGCATCCTTTGCATTTTCATGGTAGAGTACCGGATAGATTCAAACTGGTTACAGAGTTTCCTGGGTGGCAAGACCAACTACAGCAAGCAGCTGATCTTTGCGGGAGTTTGTGCCATAGTGGCCACATTTATACTGCTGACAGACAGTAAACTCTTCACTGCTTTTGCCAACCTGTTATACGCATTGGGCATATTGCTGATGCTGGCCACTTTTGTATTGGGCAAAAATATCAATGGCTCAAAAAGCTGGATCCCGATCGGCGGAGGTTTTAACCTGCAACCCGCGGAACTTTGTAAAATATTTACGGCACTGGCATTGGCCAAATTCATTTCACGCCAGGAAACCGATTTCAGCAAATTACGGTCGCAGCTGATCGCCGGACTAATAGCAGCTGCGCCTGCCCTGCTTTCCATTTTGCAACATGAACTGGGCCTGGCCCTCGTTTACTCCGCATTTCTGGTAGCAATGTACCGGGAAGGCCTGCCGGCACAGATCCTGATTGTAGGTTCTTCCTTTGCTGTATTGGTTGTTGCTACGCTGATTCTTGACCCGAATGTACTGGCTATCTCGCTCACAGTGATCGCCGCCCTGATTCTGCTGTTGCTGCGTAAACAAGCCAAAAAAAGCAAACGGCTGACGGTGCTGGTGCTGGGTATCTGGTTATTGTGCGTGGGCACACAAAGATTTGTGGTTCCCTATATTTTCAACAATGTGCTGGAGTGTTATCAGAGTACCCGTATCTACAGCATGGTCGGTAAGGAATACGATTGCAGCCAGAACAAAAAATCAGAAAGGAAAGCCGGCGAAAAAGCAGCCCGCAAACCGGATGATTACAATGTACGCCAGAGTAAAATAGCCATTGGCTCCGGCGGCTTAACGGGAAGAGGATTCTTAAAAGGTACCCAAACCCGAGGTAAATATGTGCCGGAGCAACATACCGACTTTATTTTCACCTCGCTGGGAGAAGCTTTTGGTTTTGTAGGATGTTTTGTGTTCCTGTGCATCTATCTGTTCCTGCTGTTCCGGATCGTGAAGATCGCCGAACGGCAACGAAGTACTTTTAGCCGGGTATATGCCTACAGCGTGGCAAGTATCCTGTTCTTCCACATCGCCGTGAATGTAAGTATGACCATCGGCCTGTTCCCCATCGTGGGTATTCCTTTGCCGCTGATCAGTTATGGAGGTTCCTCGCTGCTTACGTTCACGATACTGATTTTTGTCTTGTTAAGACTGGATGCAGACAGGCAGATGGTATTACGATAAGCAGAGAATTTATGAGCTTCCGCGACTGTATTGTAGCTGTGTAATTACCTTCGCATCTCTTTTCAAACCGTACTAATTACCCTATCGGGCAATTCATGAAAATCATTCCGCTTTCAGAAGGCAGTTTCACCATCGACAAAACCAAAGTGTTTGTCCCTTTTGATACTTCATCCGAAGAACTCAACAATCGCCCTGTGGGCAGTTTACTCGTGGAAATACAGCCTTTTCTGGTCATCACCGAAAAAGATGTGATCCTGCTGGATACCGGATTGGGATACAATGACCGCAACGGCACTTTTCAATTACACCAGAACCTGTCAAAAGCAGGTATACAACCCTCTCAGGTAACCAAAGTGCTGATGAGTCATTTACACAAGGATCATGCAGGTGGTGTCACCATCAAACAGGAGAACGGTCACGACCGGTTCCTGAGTTTCCCTTATGCCACCTGGTACGTTCAGGAAAGAGAGTTTGCCTACGCCATGGAAGCAGGTTCTGCATCGTACCTCACCGAAGACTTTTCCATACTGGGCGAGTTCAGTAAAGTGGTCTGGCTCAGAGAAGATGAAGGCATGATCGATGGATATATCCGTTACCAGGTCACGGGAGCGCACAGCAAGTTCCACCAGGTATTCTGGATAGAAGAGAATGGACAAACGATTTTTTTTGGAGGCGACGTAGCACCACAGCTGCAACAGATGAAGAGCCGTTTTGTGGCCAAATACGATTTCGACGGAAAAAAAAGTATGGAACTGCGCCGGCAATGGTGGGAAGAAGGACAGGCCGGAAACTGGACCTTCTTATTTTACCACGATATCAAAAGTCCTGTCTGGCCCGAACAAAGAGGGTAAAGATAAATGTAAACTGTTATTGCTTGCGTGGCACTTTGTTTCTGCGCTGCTGTAATTCTTTCCGAACGGCGATCATAAAATCCCTGTCGACCGTAAGAGCCTTGTTTACCCGCTCATCCGTATTGAGTATCTTTTTGAATTCGGACCGGTATTTCTTACGAAGGTTCAGCATATCTTCTTCCATCGCCAGTACATCTTCTTTTTTGTTCTGCCGCAGTTTTCGCAGTTCAGCTGTATAGCCATAATATACCGGCCAGAACTTCTGTGCCTCCTCATTGGTCAGGGCCAGTTGTTTGGTAACAAAAGCCATTTTTAATCCGATGATATTCTGGGAGGCCGTTGCAGACGGAGCATCAGCCGGCTGCGCCTGCGTGGTGAATACCAGGCAGCAGATCAACAACAGGCTGTTAAAGATTTGTTTCATCATCTTTCCTCTTTCTCTGAAGTTACAGTTTCGTAAACTTCGGCATTTTCGGTAACATATTGTTTCAGTTCCTCATCACTTACGTTCTGAAGATGATTTTTCACTTCGGCCATATCTGCTTCGCTGGCCAGTTGCACGGTAGCTGGCGCAGCGGCAACATGTTCTGGATTATCCAGGTATTTCAGCAGGTCGGCCTCACTCACTTTATCCAGTTCGGATGACAGGTCAATAGACTGGTATTTGCCCTCTTCAATATTGGCTGGATTATCGGTAAACAGAAAGGCGCCGGTGATCAATACGCCGGCAAACACTGCTGCCGCTGCATACTGCATCCACCTGCGGGCAATGCGTAAACTGACCCGTTTGGCAGCAGGCTGCCCACGACGTGCATGCCGTGCCAGATCGGCCTGAACAAAATAATCTGCCGGGATCCCGTACACATTCTCTTTGCCGATGGTGCTGAGTAAAGGCGCTATCTCTTCCAGTTCAGACTTTATCTCGGTAGCACTTTGAATGGTTGTAAGAATACTGCCTGGCAACTGCTCAAAATAACCATCCGGCACTTCATACACAGGAACGGAAGCCTGGTTCAGCAAGGATTCTATACGGATCCTTTCCGCCATTGCATCAGCAAAAGAAGCAAAATACCCTTGGGGAACGGTATACAGCTCCTTAAGGCCAATTCCCGCCACCAGCGGTGCAATAGGGCTTAATTCCTCTGTGATATGTGCTCTGTTATCCATGTATTGCTGTTTTGACAGCCTCTTATCTGCAAAGTTTAATAATTCCTGATGAACTCCTCTATTTTACGGGCCGCGTGATGGTAGCTGGCCTTCAAAGCACCTTCACTGGTATCCAAGATACGGCTCATCTCCTGGTAAGGCATTTCATCATAATACCGGAGATTGAATACCACCCTTTGTTTTTCAGGCAATTGCTGTATCGCCACCTGCAAACGCCACTCCAGTTTATTGGCATCAAAATTACTGTCAGACCGCACTTTATTACTTAACCCCGCTTCTTCGGTATCCAAACTGATGGTGCCCCTCTTTTTCTGTTGCTCCAGGAATGTCAACCCTTCGTTGGTGGCAATACGGTATAACCAGGTGTACAGTTGACTGTCTTCCCGAAAATTTTCCAGCCCCTTCCAGACTTTAATAAAGACATTCTGCAAAACATCATTGGCATCATCATGATCCACCACCAGCCTGCGCACATGCCAGTACAATTTCTCCTGGTACTTTTTAATGATCGCCGTAAATGCCCTTTCCTTGGTTGCCGTCTGGTGAAACTGAAACAATAGCTCCTTATCGTCAGCGTGCATGCAGGTATTTTTATAAATATAACAAACGCCTGTTGGACTTCCAGAAACAAGTGAAGTTTAATCGATACGAGCCTGTTAACTAACGATCATTAGCTGAAAACATTGCTGCTATTGGCTTAAAGACGTTTTTTTGTTAGTACCATTTTCTGTAAAAGAAGTAACTTGGGCTTCGCAAGCAAATTATGCCCTCTTCTTTATATATCAACAATTTCAAAAGGAATGTAACAGACAAGTATACCATTTACAACAGTCTGTTTTCCGCCCTGCCCTTTTCCGGTATCGCCAACGTTGGTGCATTACTGCCTATTTTACTGCAAGCCTGTATGGAAGGTTATGCAGAGGGAAAGAGCCCGATGCAAATCATCGACCAGTTCTTTGAAAAGCATACCCACGTTAAGAAAGATGCTGAAAAGATCGACCGGCTCTTCAAATTCGTACAGTACATAGAGCGCCAGGTGGTATTGTTTGATGCCATTGAAGACGCTGCGTTCACTACCGTGAACGATATGGATGGTGCCGGAAGTCTGAAAGCCCTGTACAACGAAGCTGCTTTTGCGGGTAAAACACAGGCTTTAAAAAACAAACTCCGCAAATTCAAGGTTCGTGTAGTACTGACCGCTCACCCTACCCAGTTTTATCCGGGCAGCGTACTGGGTATTATTCATGATATGAGTGAAGCCATCGGCAAGAACGATTTTCATACCATTAACCAATATATCCAGCAACTGGGTATCACCCCCTTCTTTAATAAAAAACAGCCTACCCCTTACGATGAGGCGGTAAACCTGATGTGGTATCTCGAGAATGTACTGTATCAGTCTATCGGGAATATTTACAATCATATCGCCAGCGAGATCTTTGAGAGTGAATACGACAGCGACAACCCTTTTATTGAACTGGGCTTCTGGCCCGGTGGCGACCGCGACGGTAACCCCTATGTCAATGCAGCCACCACCTTACGGGTAGCTTCCGCATTACGCAGTGCCATTATCGTGTGTTATTACCGCGACGTCCGGAAACTGGCGCGCCGGCTTACTTTCAGCGGTGTAGACACGATGATCCACAGCCTGGAACAGCAGCTGTACGAGAATGTCTTCCGCCCTAACGAAAGCAATCATATCAGCAAACAGGAATTGCTGCAGCAACTTATGGCTATGCGCAAACTGGTGCAGGAGAAACACCATGGTCTATTCCTGCAACGGATAGACAGCCTGATCCATAAAGTAAAGATATTCGGAACCCATTTTGCGGGGCTTGATGTAAGGCAGGACAGCCGCATACACACCCAGGTACTGGTGGATATCAACACCACCCTGCAAAGCCAGGGACAACGCGGCATACTGCCGGCCAAATATGCCGGCCTCTCGCAGGAAGAGAAGATCAAAGTATTGTCTTCACTGGATATGAAACTGGATGTTCAGCTCTTCCCGAAAGGCATCACAAGGGATACGCTGGAAAGTATGTATGCCATACAGTCGATCCAGCAGATGAACGGGGAAGCCGGTTGCCACCGATACATCATCAGCAACTGCCAGAGTGCCGTGAATGTGATGGAAGTGTTTGCCCTGTTCCGTCTCTGTGGCTGGAAAGCAGAGCAGCTCAGCATCGACATCATCCCCCTGTTCGAAACCATCGATGACCTGCAGGAAGCAGAAAGCATCATGGAGTTCCTGTACACCCATCCTGTTTACAAACAACACCTGAAACAGCGTCACCAGCAACAGACCATCATGCTGGGCTTCAGCGACGGAACCAAAGATGGCGGCTACCTGCAGGCCAACTGGAGCATCTACACCGCCAAAGAGAACCTGACAGCCATTTCCCGTAAATACAATATAAAAGCCAAGTTTTTCGATGGCCGTGGCGGACCACCTTCGCGCGGGGGAGGCAAAACCAATAAATTCTATGCCTCACTCGGTACCAATATCGAGAACGAAGAGATACAGCTGACCGTTCAGGGACAAACGATCACATCCAATTTTGGAACCATCCAGTCATCACAATACAACCTGGAACAATTACTCAGTGCGGGGATCAGCAACGAGCTGTTCTCCGACAACCGTATGCTGTTATCGCAACACGACCGGTTCTTACTGGATGAATTGGGCAAACTGAGTTACGAAGCTTACCGCGATTTCAAAACACACCCGCTCTTTTTGGCTTACCTGCAGCAGTTCAGTCCGCTGAATTATTACAGTAAAAGCAATATTGCCAGTCGCCCTTCCAAACGCGGCAGTGGCGGCGGGCTCCGCTTTGAGGACCTGCGCGCGGTTCCTTTTGTTGGTAGCTGGAGCCAGTTGAAACAGAATGTACCCGGCTATTTTGGTGTAGGCACCGCCCTGCAACACATGAAGGATACAGGATTGTGGGAGGATGTAAAAGCCATGTTCCGAAACGTATTGTTTTTCCGGACACTGATCGATAACAGTATGATGAGTATGCTCAAATCATCTTTTGCGCTGACCCAGTACATACAGGAGGATCCGGAATACGGAGAGATCTGGAAGCTTATCAAAAAAGAGTTCGATCTTACAGCAACACTGGTACTGGAGTTATCAGACAGCACACAGCTGATGCAGGACGATAAGACCGGCCGGGCTTCCATTCAGATGCGCGATAAGATCGTATTGCCGCTGTTGACCATCCAGCAATATGCATTACACCAACTGCACAAAACAGAAGCAGATGCGACCACAAAGGAAATTTATGAGAAACTGATCACACGCAGCATGTTCGGTATCATCAATGCTGCGCGGAACTCGGCATAAGGAATGCTGTGGTGATTTATGACTGGGTATCCGGTTTGTTATCCTTCCACCCCCATAAGTGCAGGCAGGCATAGGTTCTGTAGGGGCTCCATTTGGCAGACAGTTTCAGCATTTTGGCTTTCATTTCCTTTTTATCGGAGGGGTCGATGCGGTAAAGTTTGCACATGGCCTGTTGTATGCCCAGGTCATCCACTGCAAATACATCTTCACGCCCCAGGGTAAACATCAGCAGCATTTCAACCGACCATTGACCAATACCTTTGATCTGAACCAAGAGATCAATAATATCCTCGTTGCTCATGGCCAGTAGTTTTTTATCGGTGATCTTATGTTCGATGCAGAAAGCGGCCACATTATGCACATAACTCACTTTGGCATTACTCAATCCGATGGAGCGGAGTGTTTCGGCGGGAGTATCCAGCACCTGCTGTGGTTTGGGTTCCTTGCCCTTATACAGTTCCAGGAAACGTTTAAAGATCACTTTGGCCACTTTGGTACTCAGCTGCTGGCTGATGATGCTGGCCATGATGCGGACAGGAATATTGGGATGCAGCTTCAGCTCATGTACTTCCTCACCAAGGATCTTCGCCAGCTTTTTATCTTTCTGCAGATGTGTCAGGTACTCCATGCGGGTAAGTTAAGTATTTTGCAAAGCCATGCAAAGAGAAATTAGACCAACGGCAGACGGCTCGCATACCATTGCCATACCCGGGATGGATGTGACCTATCATAGTCACCACGGAGCTATTGGCGAAAGCAGGCATGTATTCATAGAAGCGGGTCTCCGTCCATTGCTGGCAGCAAGACCCCATCAACCCCTGCATGTTTTTGAAATGGGCATGGGAACCGGTTTGAACGCCTTACTTACCTTGCAGGAAGCCCGCATGCAGCAATACCCTATCCGGTACACGACTGTGGAGTTATACCCATTGACTACAGATGAGATCTCGCAAATCAATTACGGAACGCTGCTGCAATGCCAGGAAGATTTTATATCCATCCACAAAGCTGAATGGGAAACAGCAATCAGGCTGCATCCTTTTTTCACTATCCGCAAATTCAAAACATCCCTGCTGACACTGGAAAAAAAAGACCGGTTTGACTGTATCTATTTTGATGCTTTCTCCCCCACCCACCAACCGGAACTCTGGACAGAAGCTGTTTTTTCAAAACTGTATCAAATGCTCTCGCCAGGAGGTATACTGGTCACCTATTGCAGCAAATCGGTTGTTCGAAAAGCCATGATGGCAGCAGGTCTCACCGTTGAAAAGATCCCCGGTCCCTGGGGCAAACGCGAAATGGTAAGAGCAGGCAGGAAATGAACCAATTAACAAATTCGCGAATGATGGATTAACGGGTTGAAACAATCCGAAAAATCGCTAATTCATTATCTGCCAATCTTTATATTTTGTAGCTTACCTAAATAATCGCCATACACCATGCAACGCCATCTAACCAGTGTAACCCTTTTAACCTTTTTAACCACTTTAACCCTTCTAACCTTCACCACCGCCTCTGCACAGCATACCAACGAACAGACCATCCGCGCCATACTCAACAGGCAAACCACCGAATGGAACAAAGGCAATATCGAAGGATTTATGAAAGGGTATTGGAACAGCGACAGTCTTTTGTTTGTGGGAAAGAGCGGTCCCAAATATGGTTACCGGACCACACTCGAAAATTACCGAAAAAGTTATCCGGATACCACGGTAATGGGCAAGCTTCAATTTACTGTCCTGAAAGTGGAAGCTCTTTCTCCCGACTGCTACTTTGTATTAGGCAAATGGCAACTGACCAGGTCCATTGGTGATGTGGGTGGTCATTATACACTGATCTTCCGCAAGATCCGTGGTGAGTGGGTGATCGTATCCGACCACAGCAGTTAGCAAAGCAGGGGAATATTCAGACAGGTAACTGTTCCGCTCTCGCCATTTGCGATCCCATCAGCCCGGCAAAAACAAAGTGTCCGCAGAACACACCTACTACGGATGAAAAGATATCTAGGTAATCAAACGTCCTTCCAAATACCGGGATCAGTTGCAGGTATTCATTGATGATGACCAGCAAAAGACCGAATGAACAGGTAAAGCTCAGATCGCGGGTCGTCTGCAAGCGAAAATAACGCTGAAAAAACCAACAAGCCCCGAAAGGTAACAGGAAGGATCCTATCAGGTTAGGCGCAAATCCCACCAATGGTTTCAGCGCAGGAGGAATAGGTACCAGCGGCCTGATGATGAATTTGATGGTCCAGATAAGCAAAGTACCCAGGATCACCACCCGCCTGGAAATATGCTTCAGGTACATGCGAAATGGTTTCTCACCTGAAAGTAACGAAAACCCTACGCACTTGATTTACTGCTGTAGATTATTTTACAGGCGGCCCGAAGGGACTAATCTTCAAAATGAAGCGGTTTACGCCATAAACGGATCACCCACCAGAGATAAACGGCAAGGCTGGCTATAAACCAGAGATAGAAAATAATATTGCCCAAACGCAGGTGATCATGTACAAATGCCAGGTCGTACATGATGCCTGCCGTAGAATTGATGGCCATCCATAGCAATCCCAGTGACATCGTATTCACAATCCGTAGCATATATTCCCTGATACCTGGTTCCATAAAATAAGGTTGACAATTAATTACAAGTCAGACCGATTATTGTTGTCAAAGAAGTGTCTGCCGGCAGGGCAAACGCATCTAAATTTTTGAAGCAGTCGCTCGGCTCCGCCGAGTGACGCCTATCCCCGGGCTTCCAGCCTAAAAGTCAAAAAGCTGCAATACCCGTCCCCCCCAAAGCATAGAAAGATTAGTCAAAACTCTGGTTGCTGGCAGCTGCCAGTTTCAGGATGCGGTCGAACTGTGCAGGCGTAAGATCATTATAGAAATAATAGATCGGATCAACCGGTATACCACCCCTGTGCACTTCATAATGACAGTGCGGTGCCGTACTTTTTCCGGAATTGCCTACATAACCGATCACTTCACCACGTTTAACAGTTTCACCCACCCTTGCTTTGATCCGAACCATGTGCCCATACAGGGTCTCATATCCAAAACCATGCGAGATCACTACCCGGTTTCCATAACCGCCCGTATTATAGCCCGCATCTTTCACACGACCATCGGCCGTGGCATAAATAGGCGTACCCATCGGCGCACTAAAATCCAATCCCAGGTGTGCCCGCCGGTCTTTATATACAGGGTCAATACGATATCCGAAGCCAGAAGCTATCCGGTTCAGGTTCTTGTTACTGATGGGCTGTATGGAAGGCGTGGCCGCCAGTAGTTTTTCTTTGTTCTTCACCAGGTTACCGATCTCATCGAAAGATTTCACCTGGTAGGCGGTTCGCATAGACAGGTTATTCAGCTGTGCTGCGATGCTTTCAACCAGTTCGGACTCACCCATGCTTTGTACCAGTTTCACCTCTTTTTTCAGTTCAATATCCTTGATACGTGCACTGTCAGGAATTGGCTCGGCCCCGAAGATGGACCGGTAAACCCCATTGTCGCGGTTCTCGATCTCATTCATTTTCAGTTCCAGCTGTTTCAGCCGTTCCATGAAAACGCTGTAATTATTGCTCAGGTCCTCATTCTGCTGGCGCAGGTATTTTTCTTTTGGAGAGTCGATATAGCGGAAAGCAATGGCAAAAATAATAGCACCGGTAACAATGGAAGCGGCAATGAATCCGATCAACTGTAATAACCGCACCCGCAGGGGAACTTCCAGTTTCTCGTACCGGAGGGTATGGGTATTATAGTAGTATTTGACCTTTTTCATTAGCGATCCTGCTTGGGGGATGTATGGATGGGTCGTGGATCACGGATAAATGCCGTTCTGCCCTATGATTCAAGCCTCACGATTCACCGTTTCACGCCCCGATTCCTTACCTTTGATGCCCTTAAAAAGCTTCCAAATATAGTTTCTAACGCCCTAACAATTTGTTTAAAATTTTCAGATAGATGATGACCAGTGCCGAAATACGTCAGAAATTCCTGGATTTTTTTGCCTCCAAAGGCCACCAGATCGTGCCCTCAGCACCCATCGTGGTGAAAAATGACCCTACCCTGCTCTTCACCAATGCAGGCATGAACCAGTTTAAAGACTATTTCCTGGGTAACAAAAAAGCTTCCAGCCCCCGTATCGCCGACACGCAGAAATGTTTGCGCGTAAGCGGAAAACACAACGACCTGGAAGAAGTGGGTGTGGATACCTACCACCATACCATGTTCGAAATGCTGGGTAACTGGAGTTTTGGCGATTATTTCAAAGCCGAAGCCATAGCCTGGAGCTGGGAACTGCTGACCGAAGTATACAAACTGGATAAAGACCGTTTATATGTGACCATTTTCCAGGGCGATGAAAAAGAGAACCTGCCCAAAGATGAAGAGGCTTTTACCGAATGGAAAAAAGTGATCGCGGAAGACCGGATCTTACCGGGTAACAAAAAAGACAATTTCTGGGAAATGGGCGATACGGGCCCCTGCGGTCCCTGTACCGAGATACACGTGGATTGCCGCAGTGATGAGGAACGGAAAAAAGTGGATGGCAAGACACTCGTAAACAATGATCATCCGCAGGTGATCGAGATCTGGAACAACGTATTTATGCAGTTCAACCGCCTGAAAGACGGCAGTCTGCAGCCCTTACCCGCCCAACACGTGGATACCGGTATGGGTTTTGAACGGTTGGTGCGCGTGATCCAGGGCAAACAAAGCAATTACGATACCGATGTGTTCACCGGTACCATAGAAGCCACAGAAAAGATCACGGGGAAAAAATACGATTACGGCGACAGCAAAGAAGCCATCGCCTTCCGGGTACTGGCCGATCATATCCGTGCCATTGCCTTTGCCATTGCAGACGGGCAATTGCCCTCCAATAACGGCGCAGGTTATGTAATCAGGCGTATCCTGAGAAGGGCAGTACGGTATTACTATTCATACCTCGATTACAAACAACCCCTGTTGTTCCAGCTGATGCCCTTGCTGGCCAGGCAGTTTGAGCAGGTATTCCCGGAACTCCACAAACAACTCGATTTCGTAAGTAAAGTGGTGAAGGAAGAAGAAGACGCTTTCCTGAAAACACTGGATAAAGGATTGAAACGCATCGATGATATCATTGCGCAATCCAAAGAACAGATCGAAGGCAAAGCGGCATTTGAATTATTCGACACTTTCGGTTTCCCCATTGACCTTACCCGGCTCATCGCTTCAGAGAACCGGCTCACCATTGATGAGAAGGGTTTTGAAGCAGAGATGCAGCAACAGAAAGACCGCAGCCGTGCAGCAGGAACCGTTGACACCGAAGACTGGGTGGTGATAACCGATACAACCCTGAATGAATTTGTCGGTTATGATTCTCTTGAGATCAGGAGTAAAGTAACCAGGTACCGGAAAGTAAAGGCCAAAGGCAAAGAAGCCTACCAACTGGTGCTCGAAGCCACCCCTTTCTATGCAGAAAGCGGCGGACAGGTAGGTGATACCGGAACACTTGATTTTGATGGCGAACAGGTCGAAGTGACGGATACCAAAAAAGAGAACAACCTGATCATTCATTTCACAGCAACACTGCCTGCAAACATACAGCTGCCGGTAATGGCCAGGGTGAACAGCAGCAAACGCCATGCTACCGCCATACACCATAGCGCCACCCATTTACTGCACGCCGCCTTACGCAAAGTGCTGGGCACACACGTGGCACAAAAAGGAAGCCTGGTGAACGAGGAGCAGCTTCGTTTCGACTTCTCACATTTTGCCAAAGTCAGTGATGAAGAGATCACACAGATCGAAGCCATCGTGAATGAAAAGATACGTGAGAATATTCCCGTATACATCACCGAAATGAGTAAGGAAGATGCCATTGCCATGGGCGCCATGGCTTTGTTTGGCGAAAAATACGGAGACCTGGTACGCGTAGTGGTGATGGACAAGAACTATTCCATCGAACTCTGTGGAGGTACACATGTAGGATATACCGGCGAATTGGGTTTCTTCAAGATCAAACACGAATCTGCAGTAGCCGCTGGTGTGCGCAGGATAGAAGCCGTAAGCGGAAAAGCAGCAGAATCGCTGATACACGAACAGTTTGAACAGATGCGCCTGATCCGCGAAGCACTCAAAAATCCGAAAGAGATCAGCAGAGCCGTAGAAGCGTTACAGTCTGACAACAGCGAACTGAGAAAACGCATTGAGAGCCTGGAAGCCAAACAGTTACTCGTAACCAAAAAAGAACTGCTGGAGCGTACAGAAAACATACAAGGCATTAATTTCCTGGGTGCTGTAGTGGAAGTAAGCAGTGCAGATAACCTGAAGAAACTCTGTTTCGAAATAAAAACAGCCCTTACCGATTATGTGGTGGTACTGGCTGCCAATGTAGATGGCAAAGCGCAAGTGGCCATTCTCCTGGACGAAGCAGTGAGTGCAACCAAAAACCTGGAAGCGCCAAAGATCATCAAGGAGCAGGTGGCCGGCCTGATCAAGGGCGGCGGCGGCGGACAAAAAACGCTGGCCACGGCCGGTGGACAGGATGCCTCCAACCTGCCAGCTGTGATCGAAAAAGTCAAATCCTTACTGGCTTAATACCTTTTACAGCCACAGTTGTCTAGTGATCTGTCTGACATGACAACTGTGGCTGTTTATTCTCCACACCCTGCTTATTACCCCCATCGGAAAATCATTAACCATTTTTAACATTTCCGAATTGTTTCGTATTTGACAAATCTCCTACATTTGATCTACCAATAAATTCGTACATCTAAAATATAGGTACCATGAACAAGAAATTAGTATTCCTTTTCCTGCTGATCACCGGTTTTGCTATGGCAGGTCAGGCACAAAGCAAAGAATCGCCTAAAACCAGTAAAGAAAAAACCATCACGATCCGCAAAAAAGGTGACAGCAAAGAAAAGATGACCATCGTAGTGGATGGTGACAAGATTACAGTGAACGGCAAACCGCTGGAAGAGTTGAAAGACTCCGATGTGCAGGTATTCCGGAACGATCATTTCCGTGAATTGATGCCGCAGATCAGGAAACACCTGGCGCCACTGGGCAGCCTGAAGATGATGGGGGATGATTTCCCGTTTACCGTTAACCGTGCCTTCCTGGGTGTAGCAACCGAAAAGAACGAGAAAGGAGCCAGGATCACTTCCGTGGAGAAAGAAACGGCCGCTGAAAAAATAGGATTACAAAAAGATGATATCATCACCAAAGTAGGTGACACCGCCATTGAAGGAAGCGAAGGTCTGTTTGAAGCTATTGGCAAATACAAGCCGGAAGACAAAGTGACCATCACCTATCTACGCGATGGTAAAACCCATACAGCTACCGCCACACTGGGTAAGGCCAAAATGCCGAACGTGCAAGCCTTCAGGATCGACGGCGATAATTTCCATTTCAATATGCCAGATATGCCTCGCCTGAACGATCGTAATTTCCGCTTCGATTTCAATGATAGCCGGAAACCGAGGCTGGGACTGGGTATACAGGACCTGGCAGAAGGAAAAGGAGTAAAAGTGCTGAACGTGGATGAAGATACGCCCGCTGCCAAAGCCGGCCTGCAAAAAGACGATATCATCACCGAGATCGATGGCTCAGCAGTAAACTCAGTAGATGAACTGAAGAATAAAACCAAAGACTTAAAAGAAGGCAGCAGCCTGACCGTCACTTTTCTTCGCTCGGGTAAAACTCAATCCGCAACCGTTACCCTACCCAAAAAATTGAAAACAGCTGAACTATAGGTTACCGATTTACTGTATCCCCGGCCTCAAATGGATTGCCGGTCTACAGCTTGTTTATTTTCTCATGTTACCGACCGTGCTATTCTTAGCGCGGTTTTTATTTGTCTTTCCGGCAGACTGAAAAAAAAATTCCGGGCTGCTGATCGTTCTTTTCGGTGATTGCCGCTGCCTCACTAACTTTAATGCTCAACCCTAACTCATGAAGAACATATTGCTTAGTGCTTTTCTGTTATCCGCAATGCTGTCCAATGCCCAGGTATACTCGTCCAAACAGCCCCTGGTACACACGTATTCCATCGTGGCCAGGGATGAAAAAACAGGTGAGATGGCCGTAGGTGTGCAGAGTCACTGGTTCAGCGTAGGCACATCCGTTCCCTGGGCAGAAGCAGGGGTGGGCGTGGTTGCCACACAATCCTTTGTAGATAAATCATATGGGCCAAAGGCGCTGGCTTTATTAAAAAAAGGATATACCGCCCAACAGGCGCTCGACAGTCTCACCAAAGCCGATCCGGGCAGGGAAGTGCGCCAGGTAGCCATCATTGATAACAAGGGTAATGTGGCAGCACATACCGGTAAGAACTGCATACAAGTGGCCAATCACATCAAAGGGACCCATTATAGCGTACAAAGCAATATGATGCTGGGCGATCAGGTTTGTGCATTCATGTCCCGGTCATTTGAACAATCAGCCGGTAAACCACTGGCAGAAAGGGTTTTGCTGGCACTGGAAGCCGCCCAGAAAGCAGGTGGCGATATCCGGGGTATGCAGGCTGCCGCCATAGTGGTGGTGCCCGGCACCGAAACAGATAGCTGGAACAATAAATCGGTGGATATACGGGTAGACGATGCCCCCCAACCCCTCCAGGAACTCAGACGTCTCTATACGGTACATATCGCCTATGAACACATGAACCGTGGCGATCTGGCCGTAGAAAAAAACGATATGACCAAAGCCATGAACGAGTACCAGGCCGCTATGAAACTTTTTCCTGCCAACCTGGAAATGCAGTACTGGACGGCCATTACCCTGGCCAATAACCAACAGCTTGCCAAGGCCCTGCCCATGCTGAAAACAATTTTTGCGAAAGACAGGAACTGGAAAGAGCTTACCCGCC
The DNA here is from genome assembly GCF_058231045.1 of Sediminibacterium sp. FW305-C-269. Lineage (NCBI taxonomy): Bacteria > Pseudomonadati > Bacteroidota > Chitinophagia > Chitinophagales > Chitinophagaceae > Sediminibacterium > Sediminibacterium sp. FW305-C-269. Next base: position 233,811 of record NZ_JBIQXQ010000001.1, read on the forward strand.
GCCTGCCACCTGTTGGTCTGCTGACGGTAACAGCCGGAGATCTGCAAAAGATACTGTCTTTATAACAGATAACGGTAATTAAGAGAATCGTACCCTCAATCCCCGTAATCATCAGGGTATGATAGTTGTATACCTTTCAGGCTGGAAGCCTGGGGATAAGCGTCACTCGGCGGAGCCGAGCGACTGCTCCGGAATCCTACAAACAATCCGCGAAATCAGCGATTAGGGCTATTTTTGCCACAACATGTCATGGAACGATAAATATGAGGCCGTTATTGGCCTGGAAGTACACGCACAGCTGGCCACCAACAGTAAATTGTTCTGTGGCGACAGTACCGCTTTCGGCGCAGCACCTAACACGCATATCAGTCCCATCACCATGGGCCACCCCGGCACTTTACCCAAGACCAATAAAAAAGCCGTGGAGTATGCCATCAGACTGGGGCTTGCCTGCGGCTGCAAGATAGAGAAGGACAACTATTTTGCCCGGAAGAATTATTTCTATCCCGATCTTCCCAAGGGATACCAGATATCACAGCATACAACACCCATCTGTAAGGGTGGGCAGGTGACTATACAAACACCCAACGGCGAAAGGCAGGTACAGCTGAACCGGATACATATGGAAGAAGATGCCGGAAAAAGCATCCATGATCTGGATGAAAATTTTACCTGTATCGACCTGAACCGTGCCGGCACGCCCCTGGTTGAGATCGTTACGGAACCCGATATTTTTTCGGCGGATGAAGCCTGGTCATATGTTACCGAAATACGCCGCCTTGTTCGCTGGATCGGCATCTGCGACGGCAATATGGAAGAAGGCAGCCTCCGATGCGATGCCAATGTTTCCATACGTCTGAAGGGCGAAACCAAATTGGGCACCAAAGTAGAAGTGAAGAATCTGAATTCGATCCGTAACGTAAAAAAAGCCATCGAATACGAAATTGCAAGAATGGTGGAGCTGGTAGAAAACGGCGGCAAAGTACAGCAACAGACCCGTAGTTTTGATGCGGCCACCGATACCACATTCGCTATCCGCGATAAGGAAGAAGCCAATGATTACCGCTATTTTCCTGATCCCGACCTCGCCCCTTTTCACCTGACGGATACATTCATCCATAACATTGCTGCCGCATTACCGGCATTACCCGCTGATCTGAAGAAAAAATACCAATCTGATTTGGGGTTGAGCGCTTACGATGCCGGACAATTATGTGATGAGAAAGAAACCACAGATTTTTTTGCATCGGTCATTGAACATACCCGGCAATACAAAGCCGTTGCCAACTGGGTACTGGGCCCCATTCGCCAATACCTGAACGAACATGGCATCGGTTTTGCAGAAATGAAACTGCCCCCTGCCCTGCTGGCCGAACTCATACAACTGGTTGACGATGGTAAGGTTAGCTTTTCAATAGCGTCTTCTAAAATATTACCGGCTGTTATTGCCGGTGAAGGTGCGCCACTGGCAATTGCAGAAACGCTGAACCTGCTGCAGGTAAGTGATACAAACGAACTGGAAACCTGGGTAAATGATGCACTGGAAAGCATGCCGGATAAAGTGGCCGAATACCGAAAAAGTAAAAAGGGACTGATCGGGCTGTTTGTAGGTGAGGTGAAAAAACGCAGTAAAGGCAAGGCTGATCCAAAACTGGTAACACAACTGCTGGAGCAGAAACTGAATCAATAATCCGCTGGCTTTTCAACCCATCAAGGGTAAGGTGGAATCAAATAAACAACGCATGAAAAAACTACTATTTATTCTTGTCGCATTGGTCACCCTGAACGCCTGCCAGGAAAAAAAATATGGCGCCTTCACTGTCAGTGGTAAAATTGACAATGCCTCCGGTAAGAAAATATTTCTGCAGGAGCTTCCATTTGGTGGCCAGCAACCCGTTATCCTGGATTCCGGCACACTGAAATCAAGTGGGACTTTTACACTGCGCGGAATGGGCAAAGAAGAAGGTCTTTACCGTCTGGTCATTGAAAACGGTCCGGATGTGTTACTGGTCAACGATGGCAAAAGCATCAAACTGGAAATGGATGTGAACAATTACCGGGCCTATAAACTGGAAGGGTCCCCCGCCAGTGAAAGCCTGCACACCCTGTTTGAAGAGTATCGCAGCAAGGATTCTGCACTCTACCAAACTTTCATGCAACTGGATTCGCTGCAGAAACAAAATGCCGGCGATAGTGTCATGAACCTTCTACACGGCAAACGCGACGCGCAGATCAAAGAAATGAATACAATGGTGTCGGGTTATATCAATCAATCCAATAGTGCCGCTGCGCGTTATTATGCACTGGGCATGGCTTCCCGAACCATGGGTCAGCAAGAAGTACTGGCATTGGCCAATGCCTCTTTTGATAAATTCAAGGACCATAGCGGATTGGCCAAGATCAAGAGTCTGCTCACCGTTCAGCAGCCTGCTGCACCAAAATATGCGCTGCTCAACCAGCAGGCCCCGGAGATCAGCCTGCCGGATGTAAATGGTAAAACATTCCAGCTCAGCAGCCTGAGAGGCAAATATGTGCTGGTTGACTTCTGGGCAAGCTGGTGTGGTCCCTGCCGTAAAGAAAACCCGAATGTGGTAGCCGCTTACAACAAATTCAAGGATAAGAATTTCACCATCCTTGGTGTTTCACTCGACAAAGAGAAAGCCGATTGGGAGAAAGCGATCAAGGACGATAATCTGACCTGGACCCATGTAAGCGATCTGAAACAATGGGAGAGCAGTATGGTTCCACTCTACCAGTTCGATGGCATCCCCTTTAATGTGCTGATTGATCCCCAGGGTAAGATCATTGCTACCGGTTTACGGGGAGAAGAACTGGAGAGAAAACTCGCCGAAGTATTGAAATAACACAAAAGCATCCTTCATATACAGATTAACAACGCCCATATAAACAATATATATGGGCGTTGTTATTGCTTGGTTTAAAACAACTGGTAAAGCCATCCATCAGCTGCTCTCAGGAGCAATAGGGTCATGATACCTGCTTCTCATCCAAAATCATGTATCAGCCCTGGTGTTTAGATTTCTATATGAATGATCCTGTGTATTACCCGACTGTATTTAACATGTGGGTACCAGAGGAATGTAGGCCCCTGGAAAAGGCAGAAGATCTATTGCCTTACATATTTCCTCCTGTCAATTCAATATAACCAATTCACCGGCCCTGATCAGGTAGCAGGAGCTTGCTTATGCGTCCCGGTAATTGCATCGCACCCTGATAACAGCAAATAAAAAAGGGACCGTATCATAGATACGGTCCCTTTTGAAAATATAAACTGGTTACTATTAATTGTATCCAGGGTTCTGCTGAATCTGAGGATTCGCTTTGATCTCAGGATCAGGGATAGGTAACAGGAATCGGTAGTTGCCGGCGGCAAGTGTTTGAGCAGCTGCATTAGGTGCGTCTGCTGCCAGCCTGGAAACAGGGAGATTTCTTCTCTTCAGATCCCAGAAACGATGGCCTTCATACGCCAGTTCTTTGTAACGCTCAGTCATGATCGCATCGATCAGGTCAGCTTTGGTAGCAAAGGTCTGTGCGGTATAACCATTGATACGCACTGCACGCAATGCATTCAGGTCGTTAGCTGCTCCTGCGAGATCACCGGTTTCAGCTTTGGCTTCTGCACGGATCAGGTACATTTCTGCAGTACGCATTACTTTCTGGTTGGCTACGTTCTCAGCAGCTGTTCCGTAAGCTGTACCGGCATATTTGCTGATCAAACGGGTAGAAGAGCGGGCACCACCTGCCAGCAGGGGCTCATCTTTAAAGTAAGCGGCAAAACGGATATCGTTCACTTTATCATAGCTATCCCAAATTTTATCGGACGGTCTCCAGGTGATGGTACCGATGTTAGATGCACTTGCAGAAGTACCTCTGAACAGTGATCCCATACGAGAAGTAGAAGTGGTACGAACGATCTGGAAAGCCTGTTCTGCTTTGTTAGCATCGGTCCAGATACCTGGGAAGTTAGCCAATGACGCCAGTGGAACTGCATTGATATATTCAGTGCTGAACGTGATCGCGTCATTGTACTCTTTCAGGTACAGGGCAACACGGGCCTGCATACCAGAAACGGCAGCAGCAGTAGCACGAGATACATCAGTCAGCGCTGTTGGCAGCAGTGGTTTTGCCGCAGCCAGGTCAGCTTTCAACTTCTGCATGTAAGTAGACACGTTGATACGTGGGTAAGAATTCAAAGAAGGACTTTCCATATATGCCATGGCGAGATCGGTACCAACAGCACTGTTGCTGTAGAAACGGTATAACTCAAAATGGCTATACGCACGCAGGAACAGAGCTTCTCCCTTAAGTTTAATCCTCAACGCTTCATCAGCGGCAGTTGCAGCAGCTGAAGCGGTTGATGCGGTCGCATTAGGCAAAGCTGCCAGAACACGGTTAGCACGGTCAATAACACGGTAATACAGGTTAAATGCTGTGAAATTATCGCGCAGACCTACGTCAGCAGGTCCGTACTGCCATTCGTGAGTGGTGGCCGCATTGTAGAAGTCAGCAACACGTACTTCATCAGCAAATGTGGCATTCAGTAACACGGGCATCTCGATACTAAGGGCTGCATAAGCTCCAACAGTGCCCTGTTCGCAGTTGGTCACAGTTTTATAGGCGACATCTCCGCCGATAAAATCCGTCTCTTTTACGTCCAGCACCTTCTGACAACCAGTAGAGATTGCGAAGACACCAGCTAAGAGGTAGAGAAATTTATTTCTTTTCATTGTTTGATTTTTTAGTTCTTGAAACAGAATACGCTACAATTCAGATTAGAAATTGATATCCAGACCTACTACAAAGTATTTCGGATTTGGATATTCATTCAGACTGATGTTGTTGTTGTCTTCAGGATCAAGACCTTTCCATGGACTCCAGATAGCCAGATTCTGCGCCTGGATATAGAAGCGGGAAGATTTGATCAACACGGTTCCGGCAGCTGTTTTCAACTGTGGAATCTGATATGACAGTGTTACATTTCTGAGTCGCATAAACTTAGCATCCCAAAGATCAGATGAAGTAAAGCCCCTGTCATATACAGATGCCTGGAATTGTTTCACATCGCCAGGTTTGGTCCACTGCCCTGTAATCAGGTCTTTTGACGCACGAACTGACTGGTGATACCCTGGAGTACCGCGGGTAATCCAGTTGTATGTGTTATCATAGCGCCATACATCAAACTGGTATGAGAACAGAGTAGAAAGACTGAATGCTTTATATCGCAGGTCAATGGTAAAACCACCCTGGTTAACAGGCAGGTAACTTCCGAATGCGAACTGACCAGCTTTACCGATATCGAAGGTTTCAGATTTGCCATCGGCCATCAGGTAACGAGGCTGACCAGTGGCAGGATCTGCACCCAGATATTTATAAGTATAAGCAGACCCAAATGGAATACCTTTTCTGATAATAGAAGTACCGGTTACGTATTCAGATACCAGACCCAGGTCTTCAATTTTGTTGTAGTTGATATTATGGTTTACACCCAAAGTCAACAACACATCTTTTGATTTAACCACATCCACTGAAGCAGTGATATCAAGACCTTTGTTCCGCATCTTACCAGCATTGATCGCCAGCGGACCATTGCTGAATCCTGAAGTACCGGAGATAGGCTGGTTCACGAACAGGTCGATGGTTCTCTGTAAGTAGGCATCAATGCTGAAACGTGCACGATTTTTCCAGATGGCAAAATCAACACCGATATTGTACTTCTGTACTTTTTCAATGCGCAGGTTGGGGTTACCCGGAGTAGCAGGAGCCAGACCTGTAATCGGAGAACCTACATAGGTAGTGGTTCCGAAAGTTGGGATCTGTGTACCCTGATAGTTGGTAACGCCACCCAGTGGATAACCATAGCTGGATGTACTTACAGAACCAATATTAGGAACGATACCATAGCTGGCACGAACTTTCAGGTCTGTAAAGAATGACTGGTTACGCATGAAGTCTTCCTGCATTGCGTTCCAGGTAGCACCGGCAGCCCATGTAGTGATCTCTCTGTTATCGAGGTTCACGATACGAGAGGTTCCATCACGACGGATATTGGCAGTAATGGTGTACTTGTTGCTGAAGGTATAACGCAGAGTACCAAAGAAAGAGCGGATACCAAATCCACTTTTTGCACTGGAAGAGTTCTGCGGATAAGTAGAGGCTCCATTGGTAGGTAAGGAACCTGCACCCTGACCGGTTTCAGTCAATCTTGGATCCAGGTTGTACAGGGTCAAGCCCAGACCTTTCTGGTATCCACGTACGGTTTCAAAGTAAGCACCTACTTCTACATCATGCATATTATTGTAACGCTTGCTGTACACCAGGCTGGTAGTATTGATCAGCTGGCTGGTTACGTTGGCAGCTTCCTGAGCCAGACCAGACTGGAATGTCTGCAGAGAACCAATGTATGAGTTCGCATTGATATAACGGCTATCCATACTGCTGTTCACATCGATACCCAGGCGATTGCTCAGGGTCAGGCTGGGGAGGATCTTATATCCAACGTTCAGACCGGCATTGATCTTGATCTGGTTGCTTCTGCGGGAAGAATTCTGCATACCCTCCAACAGGTTAGCGATCTGCTTCAATGCCAGCGGAGAACTTGAACCCCAGTTCAGGCTACCATCCGCTTTATAAGGATTTTCATAGGTTTTCGCACGATAGGTCATCTGGAATGGGTTACGTGGGCTGTTTCCATACACATCACCTTCCGCATAACTGTTCAGAGAATAACCTACAGTCGAGTTCAATTGAACAAACAGCTTATCGGCTGTATGGTCAATGTTGAAACGTACGGTATAACGTTTCAGATAAGAATTCAAGTCAATACCTTGCTGGTTGAATACGCCACCCGAAACAAAGTAACGGGTCTTTTCTGTACCACCGGACATGTTCATTTCATAAGTCTGGGAGATACCCTGACGATAGAAAATGTCTGTGTAGTTAACATCAATACCACCGATACTATCCAGCATACGCTGTTTAGTGGCAGCTGTCATACCAGCAGGAATAGCAGGATTCAGCGGAGAATATACCCAACCTGGAGTGCTGGGGATCTTTTCACGCTCTTCATACTGCAGCATCTCTTTGGTACTCATCAGGTTCAGGCGAGAGAAGTCAGGCTTCTGTGTGAAACCGAACTGGGTCCTGAACTGGAAATTATTTGCACCAGCCTTACCTTTTTTGGTTGTGATTACAATTACACCCAAACCACCACGGGCACCATACAATGCGGATGCACTTGCATCTTTCAATACGGTCACAGATTCGAAATCATTGGGATTCAGGGTAGCAAAGTCACCTGCTGGCAAAGGAATACCATCCAATACATACAGCGGTTGTGCACCTGCTGCCTGTACAGAAGAGATACCACGAATGGTTACGTTAGCAGTAGCACCTGGCTGACCGGAACCTGAGTTAACCAGTACACCTGGAGCACGGCCCTGCAACGCCTGGTCGAAAGAACCCACAGGAACAGTTTCGATGGCTTTGCTGCTAATAAGACTGGAAGCACCGGTAAAGCTACTCTTCTTTTCACGGGAGTAACCGGTTACCACCACTTCTTCCAGATTATCTGTGGCAGCTTTCATGGAAACGTTTATAGCGCCATTTCCAATAGCAATTTCCTGCTGGGCAAAACCCAGAGAACGAATCACCAGCGTTTTGGCTGACGAGGGAACATTCAGGCTAAAAGTACCATCTGCGCCGGAATTTGTTCCGATTGTGGTTCCTTTAACGAGAATAGAAGCACCTGCAAGGGAAGCACCTTTATCGTCGGTGATTTTTCCTCTCACTGTGCGCGTTTGTGCAGCAAGTTGGGTAACTAATGCCAACACAAATACGAGAACTGTGCATAGTTTTCTCATAATTCAGTTTTTAGTTTAGGGGTCGCAAATTAATTAAAGAAAGAATAACATAACGCTTAAAGACAGGATTATGTTGCCGAATGCTGCAATTTCCAAAAAATACCTGCATTTTTTATCAAATAATTAAAAAATCAACTGATTATCAGCACATTATTCATAACAAAAAAAGTCCCCAGCCAGTTTATTAGCCGGGGACCCGGAAAAAGAAAGATAAATAAGCTGTTCGTCCCGAGAGGGACACATATGAATAAAATTAATTATCCTTACACAGCGGGTTCAGCAATAATTCGTCTGAAGAAATCGGCCAGATATACTGCTGACCAGTGTTCGGGATAGCACTTACACCTGGTTTTGCAGGCAATGGCAGACCCAAACGGGTAATATCGGTACCACGTAATCCCTCACCCAGCAGTTCGATCCTTCTTTCAATCATGATCTGGTCTGCCAAAGCGGTAGAACTGGCAAAATCAGCCACAGTGAATATGGTGGTAGCATCCGACCTTCCGCGTACGGCATTCAGCAGGGCAATGGCCTGTGCATCCACGGTATTGGTAGAACGAACCCTCGCTTCTGCCAGGTTCAGCAGTACTTCCGCATAACGAATCACCGGAGCATAGTCGATAAAGGTAGAAGGAACACTATACTTGGTCAGGTAGGTTTTACTACCGAAAGCCTGCACAAAACTGCGGCGCTTATCGGTAGCTTTCCAGCCGGTGTTGGAAATGATGCCGGTTGACAACAAAGAATATTCACCATTACCACCATTAAAAGCAGAAGGTCCATAATAATAGCCTAACTGATTCTGGGTACCCGGTGTTTCATTGCTGGCAAAAGGCATGGACAGGATTGACTCGGTAGTCGTGTACGGTGCCTTGAAAATATTGGTATAATCCGCCTGTAATGCATGGTTCACGCCAGTTGTTGCCGTGAAAGGAGCCGTTGCGCTAACGATCTTGTTAGCTTCGGTGATCACTTCCGCATATTTACCCATACTCAGGTAAACCCTTGTTTTCAAAGCAATGGCAGTATTCCTGTGTGCACGGGTGGTGTTCAACAGGGCAGATGCATTGGTAAGCGGCAGGTTCTGCTCTGCAAAAGTCAGATCAGCAAGTATCTGCGTATATACTTCCGCAACAGTAGCACGGGCCAGCGCATAATCGCCTGAACCGGTGTTACCTTTTAAACGCAGGGGCACGCCTGGTTTGCTGCCATTACCGTCCCAGTAAGGACGGGCATATAACTGCAGCAATGAATAATAGCTCATGGCACGCAACAAACGGGCTTCAGCCACAAAGTTGCCGGAAAGCGTGGCTCCTACCACATTGGTTCCCTTGGCAGCCATACCATCAATGAACACATTGGCCAGGTTGATCACATAATAGGCACGTGACCAGTGGTTCAATACGCTATTGGTTGAACTGTTACTGGGTGTATAATTCCAGATATCAAATCCGGTAACTACGTTGGTACGGTCGTTGGAGAACTCCTCACCACGGATATCATTAAATATCTGGTAACGGCCGCCATACATACCGGCATTCTTGATAGACGCGTAGATGGCCCTTACCTGTCCCTCGATTCTGTCCTTGCTGTCAAAAGCCGTTTCAGCAGAAATCGAATTCGTGGGAACCGGATTCAGGTATTCATCTTTGGCGCACGATGCAAACTGCATTCCCAATGCAGCCAGCACAATATATAAAAGGTTTTTTTTCATTTTCTTGAATTAAACTGTTAACAATTAGAAACCAACATTTACACCAACAGTAATGGTTCTCTGGTTGGCAACAGTATTTCTATCGATACCAAAGTTGGATGAACCGTTACCATTGGAAGATACTTCCGGATCAGGACCAGGATACTTGGTCAGTATCAACAGGTTGTTTCCTGCTACATAGAATCTTGCGTTGGAGATCTTCACTTTTTCAAGCAGCGACTTTGGCAGATTATAGCCAAATGTCAGTGTTCTCAATTTTACGAAATCACCTTTAAATACATTGATATCTAATGGGAATGAGGAACCGTTGGAAACGTTGTCGCCAAATACCGCTTTAGGTATAGCGGTTGCATCTCCGGCTTTTTGCCATCTCTGCAACACATCGGTTGAGTTGTTCCAGAAACGCTGGTCACGTAAACCCGCATTGGTACCATAGTAGAGATAAGAACCGAACTGGTAAGTGAACAAAGCGTTCAGCTCAAACCCTTTGTAACGGAAAGTGTTATCGAAACCACCGTAGAACTTAGGATTGGTATTTCTGTACACAACCGCATCTGCACTACTTACGGTAGGCGCTACGGTGCCATCAGCATAAGAGAAACGGAACTGACCGGCCGGGGCCACGTGCTGAAAATACACATCCCTTCCTGCACCGTTCACAAAAATTCTGCGGCCGGTAGCAGGATCTACACCCCTGGTCTGTGTAACAAACAGCATACCGATAGGATATCCTGGTTTGGTAATGCTTGGATTTTCCAGACCACCAGTTGAAGAGATGATCTGATCCAGTCCCAGCGCCAGTGAAGTAACCATGTTCTTATTATAGCTGATGTTGAAAGCAGAGGTCCATGAGAAATCCTTTCCCTGAACCGGAGTTGCATTCACACCAAACTCGAAACCTCTGTTGTACATGGTACCTACGTTCTTAGGAATGGTAGAAGGCAGACCTGCAGAAGGTGGCTGTGGAACAAACAGCAACAGACCATCTGTATTACTGTTATAATAAGTCAATTCGAAATTCACCCTGTCTTTCAGGATACCGAAGTTGATACCGATATCTGTTTTTTTGCTGGTTTCCCAGGTAAGGTCATTGTTACCGGCAGATCCAAAGGCAACGGTTGAATTACCACCGTACAGACCTGACCCGAAAGTAGACAGGGAAGCAAAGTTACCCAGACCTCCGATATTACCCACTTTACCGTAACTGGCCCTGATCCTGAAATTACTGAACACTTTGTCCAGTCTCATGGAAGACCAGAAATTTTCAGCTGCGATATCCCAGGCTGCTGAAGCCGCCCAGAAAGTACCATACTTAGAGTTCACACCCAATTGAGAAGCTCCGTCGCGACGTAAACTTCCGTTCAGTGTGTACTTCTTATTGTAGGTATAGGTTAAACGGCCGAACTGAGAATACAGGTAGTTCTCACCAATGGATAAACCGGCTGTATTCGGAGTAGCCCATCCGCCCTGGATATTGGTGAACGCAGGGTCAGATACGGTAATACGGTTCAAACCATAACCCAGGCCGGTGGAACGCTGCTGCTCCACACCACCCAGTAAGGTAACGGCGTGTTTATCGGCAAATGTTTTATCGAACTGGATGGTATTGGTGAACACTGTTCTTTTATTCTTGGTAAAGTTGCTGGTAACAGATCCGTTAGAACCAAAACCTTCACCGGAGATCGGGCTGTAATACTGGTCATTATCAACCAGCACATAATCCAGACCATAGGTGCTGCGGAGTGTTAACCAGCTAACCGGTTTGATCTGCAGGTACAGGTTACCGATAATATGATCGGTTTCTGCATTGGCCCTGTTCTGATCCAGCTGGATTACCGGGTTATTAAAACCAACCTGACCCTGTTTGTTACCGCCCACGCCAATCAGCGCACCGGAGTAACTATAGGTACCATCGTTATTATAAGGAGAAATATTAGGAGCCGTGATCAAAGCCACACGGCCCAAACCTGCTGTAGCAAATGCATCACCCAAAGAACCGGAGCTTACCGCAGAAAGGTTTTTCTCGTTTGAGTATTGGATCTTTCCACCCATGCTTACATATTTACCGGCTTTGTGGTCAATATTCATCAGCAAAGACAGGCGTTTGAAATCATTACGCTTGATGATACCCTGCTGTTCTGTGTAACCACCGGAAAAATAATAGCTGGTAGATTCGTTGGCACCGGATACGCTTACGGTATTGCTGTGCTGAACACCATTGCGGTATACATAATCATACCAACGGGTGTTGATGGGATTACCGTCGGGACCATTCATCAGGGCAAACTGGTTGGTAGCGCTGAAAGTACCGGCATTCTTAAGTGCTTCGTTTTTGTAATCGGTATACTGGAAAGCATTCAGCAGTTCCGGTAAACGCTGAACCTGGCTCCAGCCAACCCAGCTATCGAGGTTTACTTTGGAACGACCTGCTTTACCTTTTTTGGTGGTGATGAACAATACGCCATTGGCAGCACGGCTACCATAGATAGCGGTAGCAGCGGCATCTTTGGCTACGTCAACACTTTCGATGTCATTGGGGTTGATACTGGCCAACGCATTACCGGCAGCACTGGTAGAGCTGAAATCACCGGTGAATGTAGGGATACCATCGATCACGATCAACGGGTAAGAAGACAGGGAGATGGAGTTCGTACCACGGATCCTGATCACAGGAGGACTGTTCAATACACCACTGGGAATGGTGATCTGAACACCCGCCGCACGACCACCCAATGCCTGTTCAAAACTCTGAACGGGCTTGCTGGCAAGGGCCTCCCCCTTAACACTGGCAATACTACCGGTAATATCTTTCTTCTTTTGTGTACCATATCCTACCACAACCACTTCAGAAAGATTGGCAGTGCTGGATACCAGTTTCACAGTAACAGAATTTTTGCCGGCGATGGACAGGGTCTGTTCTTCCAGACCAACATAGGCAAATTGTAAAGACCTTGTTTTGTCTGTGACCCTGATAGAAAAATTACCGGAAGCATCGCTTAGTGCGGTTGCAGAAACCTTACGGTCTGCTCCCAGAGCGTTTATGGTTACCCCGGAAAGAGGGGCCCCTTTCTCGTCGGTTACCGACCCGGTAACCGTTCTGTTTGTTTGTGCATGCAGTTGTCCAATCAACAGGACACAGCATGCCAGGAATGATACTAGTTTTCTCATGAGCAGTGGTTTAATTTTTGGAAAAAGATAAACTTAGGCAAAAAAAACACAAAAAAAGCTGCATTTAAACAAATTTTCGTCTTGCGGAAAGTGGTAATTTCTACACATTAAGGCATAAAATACCCTCCGGCAGCAGCTTGCCGGAGGGTAGGAAAATACGATACACCTATTATTTTATCTGGTTTTGCGACCGGAAGTGGAGAGGATCAGTACTGGTAAGAGGATCAGGTTAGTGAGTGTACCCACCACCAGCGTAAGCGATGTAAGCCAGCCCAAGGCCTTGGTACCGCCAAAATCACTGAAACAGAAAATAATGAACCCGGCAATCAGTACTAATGAAGTGTATATAATACTGATACCCGTATGCCGGATGGTTTGAACCAGTGTTTGTGATACCTGGTTATTATAATGCGGGAGTTCCTGTTTATAATTGATGAGAAAACGTATCGTGACATCGATAGCAATACCCAACGCAACGCTGAACACGAGCACGGTAGAGGGTTTCAGCGAAATACCCACCCATCCCATCAAACCGGCAGTAATGACCAGCGGAATCAGGTTCGGGATCAGTGAACAAACCAGTATGCGGAAAGAACGGAACAGGTATAACATACAAAGTGTGATCAGCGCAAAAGCCCATACAATACTTTCCTTCAACCCCTTGATGATAAAACTGGATCCTTCCAGAAAGCTGATGCTGCTACCCGTAAATGTTATCTTATACGATGCCGTATCAAATATCTCATTGGCTTTTTTCTGAAAATCGTTCAGCAGAACAGGCAATTTCGCGCTGCCGATATCCTTCATGTTCACACTGATCCTTGCCACCTGTTGCGAGCTGTCCATGAACGTACTGATCAATTTTTGGAAACCTTTGTTTTTGTTACCTTCTGTTTTGGCTGAATCATTTTTCGACTGCAGGTAAGGCGCCATAAACACCATATCTGACTCATAAGGTACCGTATAACTGAGGCTGTCTCCATCGAAATAAGCCTGTTTGGCAAATTTCAGTCCCTCCACAAAAGAAAGGGGCCGGGCGGTAGAGGAATCAGCTGCGATATAAGCTGAAAGTTCATCTATCTTATTGATGGGAGCGATCCGGAAAATACCTTTTTTCTTTTTCGTGTCTACCAATATCTCCAGCGGCATCACCCCGCCGAACTCCTGTTCAAACCATTTGAGATCTGTATATATCTTATCGTTCTTAGGCAGGTCATCCACAATAAACCCTTCGCTTTTGATTCGGAAGATCCCGATCACCGCCAGAACGGTGATCACTGCGGTCACGCCGTACACCCATGTGGCGTGATGGAAGGTCCAGCGTTCAATGCGCAGCAGTATTTTTTCCAGCAAAGCATTTTCAAGATACCGGGTATGTTTTTCTTCCGGTGGAGGAAGATAACTGAGTACGGCCGGGATAAATATGAGCGAGATGAAAAACAATACCATAATATTGATACCCGCCACTGCACCGAATTCTTTCAGCAGGTCGCTATGCGTAAGCGCAAACACAGCAAAGCCAATGGCAGCAGCGATATTACAGAACAGCGTAACAATCCCCATCCGGCCCACCATGGTCACCAGGGCCTTGTATTTGTCTTTCTGATCGATATAGGCAGTATGGTATTTATTCAGGAAATAGATACAGTTGGGAATACCGATCACCACTACCAACGGAGGTATCAGTGCAGTCAGGAGAGTGATCTTATACCCCAGTAATACAAGGGTTCCCAGGCTCCAGACAACACCGGCGCTTACCACTACCAGGCTCATTATGGTGGCGCTGATCGATCGGAAGAAAAGGAACATAGTGATCACCAGCAGTATCAGTGATCCTGCCAGGAACCAGTTCATCTCATTTTTAATTCGATTACCAATGGTGGTTCTGATAAAAGGAAGACCACTGCTGTGTACCGTACTGGCGGTTTTCTTTTCAAACAGCTGTACTTCCTGCATGATATCGTTGATGAGCCTTGTCCGGCTTTTGCTGTTGATGGTGTCCTTATTCACATTTACAGCCAGCAGATAACTATGTGAATCGGCATTGTATAATAGCCCACGGTAAAAGGGAAGATTCTCCAGCACGGCGCGGTCACTGTCCAGCAAAGCCTGAGAGGTATACGGGTAGTGGAATATTTTTTCAGGAACCAGTTTTTGGGTAATACTGTCGTTCTTGAGCGTTACCACTTCCGGAATACTCAGGATATCAGTAACACCCGAGACCTTTTTGAGGCGCTGGTGCAGGTCAGCTACTTCATTAAAAAAGTCCTTGTGATAAAACCTCTCCGAGCCGATACCGATCACCATGGTATTACCATCACCTCCGAATTTTTTCAGAAAAGCCTGGTAATCCTGGTATTTGGGATTATCGGTCGGGAGTGCCCGGGTAAAATCGTAACTCAATTGCACTTTAGATGCCTGCCATCCCATAAAACCCGTGGCCAGTGCCAAAAGAACCAGGAGGGGAAAACGGTGTTTCAGAATGAATTTGCCTGCTTGATACCACATGTACGTTAGTTGATAGAATTTATACTACAAAGAAAGCAATAAAAAGTCACAAGAAATTACGGTTGATTAAACGTTTGCTTCTGTTGTTTACACGGAGTTTTGCAAAAGAGTTATTAAAGGCATAATTAACACTTAATTTTAAGTATCCAATATCAATGAACGCGTTTTCAACGAACGTATTCTTGTTATGGCATCCAATATCCATGAAAAAGAACAGGTATACATATCTGTTAATACTGCTTATGAGTATATACCCCGGCATCTCCGTGATGGCCCAGGGTGTATGTTCGAGCAGTGCATTAGCACCGGTGTACAGTGAAACATTCGGCGTCAGCAGTTCTCCTTCCAAAAAAAGCGCCATTCCGGCTGGCTTCGTAACAAACTATCAATTCTACAGCGGTAGCGGTGGACTTTCAGATGGTGAGTACATGGTTACACCACTTGGCAAAAATGCTGGAAAAAGCGATTGGGCACAAGGTGCTGACCATACCGGTAATACCAACGGTAATATGTATATAGTGAATGCAGGAAGGCCTTCTTCGGGTCCGGTAGATCTTTTCTTTTCAAAACAGGTAGATAATCTTTGTCCGGGTTCCGTTTATAGTTTCTCTGCCTGGCTTGCCAACATGAATACCATCTCGTCTACCAAATCTATCTGCGGATCGGGGCTGGTATGGCCAAAAGTCACTTTCAACATCAAGAACACGTCAGGTACCATTCTCAAGACCTTCACTACCGATACCCTTCCGCTGACACAAAAAACGAATATGGACCCCAACTGGCAACAGTATGGGTTCCAGTTTGTCTTACCTGTCGGTACTACCTCCCTGATTCTGGAAATGAGGGATGGCTGGGGTGGTCAGGATTCCTATTGTGGCAATGACCTTGCGATTGATGATATTGTTTTTTCTGCCTGTACCCCTACTGCCACGGCTACATTAAGTACCAGCAGTAATATCTGTGCCGGTACCGCTACCAGTATCAACAGTTCACTGGTAAACAGTCCTTTCAGCAACCCCGCCTACCAATGGCAGCAAAGTACCGATGGCGGAACTACCTGGGTAAATATTGGGACTGCCGGAACCGGTTCTGCCAATTACAGTATTGCCAGTGCAGCCACTACACATTCGGGTATGTACCGGGTAATTGTGGGGCCCGACGTATCCAGTTTAACGAGTACCACCTGTGTTACCGCTTCAAATACCGTATCTCTTTCTGTAAACCCCGCTATAACAGTAACCGCAACCAGCAATAGTCCTGTTTGTTCCGGCAATACGCTTTCTTTTTCTTCCACAACATCGGGTGGCACAGGCCCGTTCACGTATAGCTGGACTGGTCCAAACGGGTTTTCTTCTATCCTGACCAATCCGTCTATCAGCAATGTAGGAACTGCTGCTGCCGGTACCTATACGTTTACGGCTACTGACAGTAAGAACTGTGCAGTAAGTGCCAGCATCACAGTAACTGTTGGCACAACGCCGCCGAGTGTGGGTGCTATTACCGGTGCTGACGGTGGTTGTGCAGGAAGCAGTATTGTATTGAGCAATTCCACTTCAGGCGGAACCTGGAGCAGTAGCAATACTGATGTAGCCACGGTAGCTGCCGATGGAACCGTTTCCATGCTCAGCAGCGGTTCTGCTGTGATCACCTATACCGTTAACAACGGATCCTGCAGCGTATCGGTCAGTAAGACAATCACAGTTGCTTCAGTTACCCTGCATCCCGATGTGATCGAATGTAACAATGGTATTGCGCATTTTGATGCCGTTGATAGTTATTACGGCGTAACCTATAGCAACAATAATGCAGGCAACAGTTTTGCCTGGACCGCTACCGGAGGACCCTTTAGCTTCCAGGGGTCGTCTACCGCCAGCAGCCAATACCCGGGTATGCAATTCCAGACAGGTTATTCCTACCAGGTAATACTCCGTTTTACCACCAATGGGGTAACCTGTATTGACACACAGATGGTTTACAAGAATGTAACCGCAGCCGATACGATACAAGGTTCACGCGACACAACAGTTTGTTTCAACAGCGCGCCTATCAGTCTAAGTGGAAAAGCATCGCCAGTTACCAATACTTTTAAATGGACCACTAATGGTACAGGAACTTTCTCTAATCCGAACGCCCTGAGCACAACCTATACACCCAGTCTGGCTGATAAGACAACCGGAACGATCAAAATATACCTGAGTGGTTCTTCCACCCTGAATGCCACCGGGAACTGCGGCAGTTCTACCAGTATCGATTCCATGGTATTGCGGATATATCCGGATAATGTGGGTACCAACAGCACGCAGGTGCTCTGTTCCAACCAAACGTTAAACTTTACCCCCAGTTCTGCCATTCCGGGAAGTACTTTTTCATGGATATCTTCCGTCACATCGGGCAGTCTCACCGGTAATTCACCCAGCGGAACAGGCAAGATCATCGATTCACTGGTGAATCTTTCCAATGCCAGCGATGCCGTAGTGGTTTATACGATCACTCCCTATGCATTCACCCCTTCCAATGTAAGTTGCAGTGGAACACCTTTTACCCTTACCGTAACGGCAATGCCCAAACCCGGTATTACCATTACCAATGCTACGAGTTCGGTTTGTAGCGGCAGTACTACCAACCTTCAGTTCAGCAGTTCATTGGCTGGTTCAACCTTTACCTGGAGCTCATCTGTTATTTCAGGATCGGTCACCGGTAACTCATCCAATGGAACAGCATCTGCAACCAATACCATTACAGATGTTCTGACAGCAGCCGCAGGAACCAATGCGATCGTACGATACCGGATCACCGCTATTTCACCGCAGGGTTGCAGCCAGACCGATTCTACCGACATCCTCATTTATGGCGCTTCTACCATCGCCAATGCGGGACCTGACCAGACTTTATGTAATGTGAACAGCGTTTTACTGGCTGCCAACAACCCCGTTCTGGGTAATGGCAGCTGGACACAGTTATCCGGTCCCTCCACCGCGGTATTCGGGTCCGTATCTTCGGCTTCTACTACTTTAAGCGGACTGATACCCGGCACTTATCGTTTGGTATGGAGCATCACCAACGGCACCTGTCCAGCTTCCACAGATACCGTTGATATCATCAATGCACCCCCATCTGTTGCAGGAACCTTATCGGCCGATGCCACAGTTTGTTCCGGAAACAATTCCGGAACACTGAATCTTTCGGGTTATACAGGCAATATCCTCCGTTGGGAATCCTCTACTGATAATGGCAACACCTGGATCGCCATCCCCAATACAACCAATAGCTATACCTACAACAACATTACTGTCACCACAGTTTTCAGGACTGTAGTACAAAGCGGTGTATGCGCATCAGTGAACAGTGCGCCCGTTACGATACTGGTGAACCCGGTTTCAGTACCCGGTACGGTTTCTTCAGATGCAACCGTTTGTTCGGCCAGCAATAGCGGCACACTCAGTCTCGCCGGATATACAGGCAGTATCCTTCGCTGGGAGTCTTCGATAGACAATGGCACCAGCTGGAACAATATCAGCAACACTACCGCTAATCTTGATTATACCAACCTGACCAGTACGACACTTTTCAGAGCTATCGTTCAAAGCGGCAGTTGTGGTGCACTCTCTTCCAATGCGGTAACCATTATTGTTACAGCTCCTACCGTTGCCGGAACGGTAACAGCCAATGCGACGGTTTGTACCGGATCGAATAATGGCACACTGAACCTGGGTGGTTATACCGGTAACATCCTGAACTGGGAGTCTTCGACCGACAATGGTAACACTTGGACCAGTATCACCAATACCAGCAGTCAGCTCACTTACAATAATCTTACCACTACCACCCTATACAGGGCCACTGTACAAAGTGGCGCCTGTCCGGCTTTTGCCTCTGCAGCTGCAACCATTACCACGCTGCTGGCTGTAAGCAATGCCAATGCAGGTACAGACCAGGTTCTGTGCAGCACCAGTTCCGCTACGCTCGCAGCCAATGCTCCGACTTCCGGTTCCGGCACCTGGTCTTTTGTTGCAGGTCCTTCGGCTGTCACTTTCTCCAATGCCAATGATCCCGCTTCTGTTGTAAATGGACTC
>NZ_JBIQXQ010000001.1:253250-254922 GCF_058231045.1 Sediminibacterium sp. FW305-C-269
ATACCTGGAACAACATCACCAATACCACTGATCAGCTCACCTATACAAACCTTACTACCACCACACAGTACAGGGTGGCCGTACAAAGCGGTGTTTGTAACCCCATCTATTCCAATATCATTACCATTACCGTGCTGCAAGCAGTAACCACTGCCAATGCAGGAGCCGATCAGCAACTGTGTAATGTAACTTCTGCTGCTTTGGCGGCCAATACACCTGTTTCCGGAACAGGAACCTGGTCATTGATTTCCGGCCCCTCCGCTGTTAGTTTCACCAATGCCAACAATCCGGTTACTACCATTAATGGATTGACTGCCGGTACTTACCAATTAGCATGGACCATCAGCAATGGGGTTTGTGCAACATCGCAGGATCAGGTGAGCCTAACAGTGTATCCTAACACGATACCCGGGATATTGGCATCAGATGCTACCGTTTGTGCCACTGCCAATAGCGGCACCCTTTCTTTAACCGGTTATAGCAGTTCCATCCTCCGGTGGGAATCATCCACAGATAATGGTACAACATGGAATAACATAGCCAATACAAGTTCCAGTTACACGTACAATAACCTCGCTAATACTACCCGTTACAGAGCGTATGTGCAAAATGCAGTTTGTCCGGCACTGTATTCCAATATCGCCACCATCAATGTGGTGCAGGCTGCTACCGTTGCCGATGCAGGTCCTGATGTAATCATCGTGAATGGCATTACCAGTACAAAGCTGAAGGCCAATGTACCCACATCGGGTACCGGTACCTGGACGCAGATCTCCGGACCTACCACACTCAGTTTCTCCAACCCTAACGATCCGAAAGCCACCGTGGGCGGACTGGAATTTATTAAAGGATCTCCCCCAACGGATGGTATCTACCAGTTACGCTGGACCATCAGCAATGGGGTTTGTGCTGTTTCGGAAGACATCATGCAGATCACAGTGCAGCCTCCTACCAATCCCGGCAGGATCGGTCCGGATGCAGTGGTTTGTACCAGTAATAACCACGGCACACTGGTACTCTCTGAATACCTGGGAACCATTCTGCAATGGGAATCTTCTATTGATTACGGTGTAACCTGGACCCCGATCGCCAGTACTATAGGAACCAACCAGAACACCTATGAATACAACAACCTGACCACTACTACGTTGTTCAGGGCCCTGGTACAAAACGGGGTGGGCCTGCCTTTATATTCAGGTATTGCAGCCACGGTCACTGTATTACAACTGGTTACCCCTGCTGATGCAGGAGCCGACCAGGCTGTTTGTAACAGTACTACTACTGTATTGGCAGGTAATACGCCTACTTCCGGTACCGGTACCTGGTCTTTTGTTTCCGGACCCTCCGCCGTTAGTTTCAGTAATGCCGCAGATCCGGCTTCGATTGTGAACGGTTTAACAACAGGTACCTATCAGTTGGCCTGGACCATTTCCAATGGTATCTGTTCAGATTCAAAAGACATTATGGAGATCACCGTATATGATCCGACTGTTGCCGGCTCGCTTGCGGCAGCTGCTACCGTTTGTGCTACCTCCAATTCCGGTACACTCTCACTTACCGGATATCTAAGTTCCGTAGTGCGTTGGGAATACTCGACCAACAGTGGTGCCAGCTGGAACAATATTGCCGCCACTACCGACACCTATACTTACAACAATCTTTCTGCTACCAC
>NZ_JBIQXQ010000001.1:255020-566542 GCF_058231045.1 Sediminibacterium sp. FW305-C-269
GCACATGGTCGCTCGTTTCAGGACCTTCCGCCGTTAGCTTCACCAATCCCAATGATCCGAACACTACTGTCAACGGATTAGCCGCAGGTACCTACCAACTCGCATGGACCATCGCTAACAATATCTGTTCCGCTTCACAGGATCTGATGCAAATCACCGTATCCCCGGCAACCAATAGTGGCAAACTGGTAGCCGACGCATTTGTCTGCATAGCGGGCAATGATGGCAATCTGTCCCTTTCAGGTTATACAGGAAATATTATCCGTTGGGAGCAATCTGCAGATAATGGCATTACCTGGACAAGTATTACCAATACATCCAACAGCTATACCTATAAAAACTTACAGGTTACTACTCAATACCGCGCTTTGGTACAAAGCGGTATTTGCAGCAGTGAATACAGCAATACGGTGACCATTCATGTTTACCAGCTTTCTGTTGGCGGAAAATTATTACCTAACCAGCGTACTGTTTGTATAACAGCCAACTCCGGCAGTCTGCAACTGACAGGATTTACCGGAACCATTCAGCAATGGGAGTCCTCTGCTGACAGCGGTAAAAGCTGGACCATATTGGCACATACCGATACCAGTTATGTGTATACAAGTCTTGCCGTTACTACCTGGTTCAGGGTACTGATTAAAAATGGCAGTTGTTCTGCAGCCTATTCGGATACTGCCAGGATACAGGTAGATGCTGCTACAGTTGCGGGTACTCTTGCCGGTGGCAATATTCTTTGCAGCGGTATAAATGCCGGCACCCTCAGATTAAGTGGCAGAAAAGGGGCAGTGATTCATTGGGAATACTCAACCGATAATGGCAACAACTGGAACCTGATGTTCAATACAACTGACAGCCTGCTCTATAATAACCTTACTGTCAATACGCTGTTCAGGACACTGATCAGAAACGGAGCCTGTGCCACAGAGTATTCCAACAGCATACTGATCACAGTAGTGCCGCCTGTAACAATCGCTAATGCAGGCCAGGACCAGATTTTGTGTAATGCTGACAATGCCACCCTACTCCAGGCAAACACCCCCACAAGTGGTGCAGGAACCTGGAGCCAGGCATCAGGACCCAGCAATGTTTCCTTTATCAATCCTTCCTCTCCTAACACCATGGTTACCGGCTTACGTACAGGTACCTATCGTTTTGTATGGAGCATTTCCAATGGTATCTGTGCCAATTCCACAGATACGGTTACCATCAAAGTAGACCGTGTACTCTCTTCTTTTACACTGTCCAGTATTAATGATTGCGGTAAAACCACCTACCGGTTCAACAATACAAGCCAATCCGTTTTTGGCATTAAAAATTATCAATGGTATAACAACGCGGGAGATACGATGTTACAGAAAAATGTAACACTTTCTTATACCACTGAAGGCGAGAGAAACATAGTTCTGGCCGTAGAAAGTAATACCGGATGTTTGCATAAAACAGAAGCCCTCTACAAAGTAGTAGTATATGAATTCCCCAAAGCCAATATAAATGCTATCGCAGATGCCTGCAGAAGCCAGTTATTTCAGGCTTCTGCCGATGTAAATTCAAAAGATTCCATCGCCTATATTCTCTGGAACCTGGGCAATGGCGACAAACCCAGAGACTCTATTGTGTCTGTTCAATATATGTCTGATGGTAACTATACGGTTAAACTCACCGTTGCTACTGTAAACCGTTGTTTTGATTCTGCTTTTAAACAGATTTCTGTTCACCCCATTCCTGTGGTTACCATTGACACCAAACCGGTAGTATGCCGTGGAGATTCTGCCATACTCTCAGCCAACGGTGCCATTAACTATATCTGGACTGACCAGGATAACAGGATTATTTGCGATGGCTGTACCACTACCAGGGTAAAACCCACTTACAACAGCACTTACAAGGTATTGGGATACGATCAGTACGGCTGCAGCCAGATTACCACAACTGAGGTGCGGGTAATACAGCCATTAAAAATGATTGCCTCCCTGAACGATACGATCTGTGTGGGTCAGTCGCGGCAACTCTTCGCGAAAGGTGCCGCCAATTACAGCTGGTATCCTGAAACAGGATTGAGCAACAGCAGGTCTTCCGCTCCTATCGCAAGGCCAACCGTAACCACCACCTACCAGGTAGTAGGCAAGGATAATTACGATTGCTTTACAGACAGTGCCAAAATAAGGATCACAGTTGGTAATCCAACCCGTATCCATATCGGAAATGACACTACCGTAGTTGCCGGAGGCAGTTACCAGCTGCGTGCTACACCGGAAATACAGGACATAAGAAAATGGTATTGGAGCGGACCGGTTGATTTTTCCTGCAAAACCTGTCCTGACCCTACAGTAAAAGTTACCAATGACGCCAGTATTTACTGCCTTGCCATCAACGCTTACGGATGCACGAGCACTGATACCATTTCGATCAAAACATTCTGTCCTACCACGGATGTATTTATCCCGAATGCATTTTCACCGGATGGAGATGGCATCAATGATGTGCTGATGGTACAGGGTAAAGGCATAAAGATGATCAAGAGCTTCAGAATTTTCAACCGCTGGGGTGAAGTGGTCTTTGAGAAAACCAATTTCCTGCCAGGTGATCCTGCCTATGCATGGGATGGAAAGATCAGGGGCAATCCTGCCCCTCCGGATGTATTTGTATATGTATGTGAAGTGATCTGTGAAAAAGGTGTTCCATCTATATTCAAAGGAAATACTGCTGTTTTAAAATAATGTAAATGATACCCCCATGAAAAGAATTCTACAAACCACTCTTTTGTTGATCGCATTTCTGGGAACCCGTACGGGGTATGCACAGGACTATACCTTTTCCCAGTTCTACGAACAACCCCTGCTCCGTAACCCGGCGCTGGCGGGACTTTTTACCGGTGATTTGCGGGTGTCGATGTCTTACCGAGACCAGTGGGGAAGTGTAACTGTTCCCTTCCGTACCGGATCGCTCAATATAGAACACAAGATACCTGTCGGAAGTGCCCATGACCTGATCACCATTGCTTCACAAATGAGTGTGGATGCTGCTGGTGATATCCGTTTGAAAAGGACACAGATACTGCCTTCACTTAGTTTTCATAAATCGTTGAGTGCTGACAATGATACTTATCTCACTGCCGCTTTTCAGGGAGGTCCTGTTAACAGCCAGTTCGATGCCACCCAATTAAAAATGGGCGACCAGTTCCGGGGTGGGTCCTTTGATCCGTCAAACCCAACTGCTCAGCCCATCACCAGCAACAAGTATTCTTATTGGGATGTGAATGCGGGTCTGTCGTTCAGCAGTTCCCTGAAGAACAAGACCAATTTCTATATCGCCGTGGGCATGTCCCATATCACCACTCCCACCATCCGGTCGGTTACGGGTGATGTTCCGGGATTTCTCCGTCCTAAGATCATCCTGAACGCAGGTATCAATGCTCCATCCGGCGAAAAGGGACATATTACCGCTTTTACAGACTTTATGGTACAGAATGGAAACCGCCAGTTATTAAGCGGTTTGATGTATGGCATCAATATGGTAGAATATGACAATGGCGACCCGGATATTTTTTATGTGGGCGCTTTTATGAGATGGGGCGATGCTTTGATCCCTGTTGTAAAAATGGGTTTCAGTCATGTCAGCGTGGGCCTGAGCTACGATATCAATATCTCCAAACTGAAAGTGGTATCTAACTGGCGTGGAGGATTGGAATTGTCGATCGTATACCGGGATTTCCTGAAGATCCGAAACTCCACACTCGATAAACTGCGTTGCACGAAGTTTTAAGTAAGCCTGTTCCGCCAGTTCAATTTTCCCATTGTAGAAAAGTCCCTTTTGGACTATATGAAACTGAGGGGGCATAGTAACAATACAGGTTAGCCATTCGCTTCTCATTTCTTCACTTTAATGAAGTAGATCACAGAGTTGTGTTCCAGGTCACTCGACACATTGATCTCTGTTCTTTTCTTTTCCCCATCGGTGATGATCATCAACGCAGAGTTAGGCGGGGTCAATCCCAGGTTCTCCGCAAAAAAGATCATTTCGTTGCGCCGTATATCCGCATTCAGTTTTACATAGAAACTGATGGGTTTGTTCGTCTGCAGTAATTGTTTGTACACAACCAACTCTTTGTTATAGATGACTGAAACAGAGTCCTCATCAAACACACCATTATCGTAGAGCTCCACTTTCACTGAGTCTGATGTGGTAAGCACTTCAAAAGATTTCCTGGGTGTACGGCTCGTCATCTGCTCGATCAAAGAAGGTTTTTTCAAGCGGGGGCTAAAATCTAATAGTGCCGTAATTTTCATGTTCTGTATGCTGTCTTTTTTCATATTGGCAACAGCCATATTATCCGTCTGAATGATTTCTGCGGTTGGTCTTGCTACATTGTTCTTCCTGTTTTTTACATCTTTAGTCTTCTTTACAGCATTTGCTGTGATATCATTTTTACCAGATATGCCTGTTTTTTTATCAGTAACTGATGGACGATTGTTTACAAGACGATTCGCCTTCGCCAGTGATGGATTTGTTGTTCCGGATAGGGAACGGTTCTTTTCGGCTGCATTCATTCTTGTTGGCGGATTCACAGAATGAGTGGTTTGCACTCCAGTGATATTAGTTGTTGTAACCGTGTTGGCAGATGGTGTTTGTCCGGTAACTGTTACTGTTCTATTGGCTTGTTTGTCCATCGGAACCACGGCCAGCCCTTTGTTAACAGGGAAGATATCCAGCTCCCTGCCTGTTGGTGTCCATTTCGGATTTTTTTCTTTGGTAACGATCAGGTCAGAGCGGCGATTGGCTATCTGCGATGCCAGGTTGTAACTACTGTCTTCTTTACACGGAACGATGAGGTGTTTTTTGCCAAAGAAATCAATATTGATCCTTGCAGCATCAATGCCTTTTGCTACCAGGTAAGCTTTTACAGCCTCTGATCTCTTACGGGATAAAATTTCATTGGCCACCCTTGATCCGATACAATCCGTGAAGGAAGCTACCAGTAAATTCAATGCTGGATTGTTTTTTAGCTGTGCCACCACCTGTGCCAGTTGCGGATAATCTACCCTGCGTATACGGGCACTGGCAAATCGGTAATTGACATGCAGCCTGTCAACCGTAACTGCACTAATGGAATCTATCAATTGTTTTTGGGCATCCGGTACTGTAACCAGGGTATCTCTTGCAGCTGGCGCCGGTTCCTGTACCAATAGCTTTGGAAGCAGCGTGTCCTTAACGGGCAATGCCACAGCTGCAAAGATTTCCATACAACAGGCTGAAGCCCGATCGGAACTCAAATAGGCGGTATCCGAATGTGCATCCCTGGTATAATACAGGTCATCCTTCACAGAATTGACGGGAGAACCCAGGTTAACCGGTTCTTTCCATTGGTTGGTGCTGATATCACCGTCAACTGCATATATATCCATGCCACCCATACCTACCCTGCCATTGGAACTCAGAAAAAGTCTGGAAGCAGCTGCGTCATAGAAAGGAGTCGCTTCTGCCCCGCTTGTATTTACCTGATTACCCAGGTTAACGGGTTCACCAAAGGGTTTTCCATCCTGCAAGGCCACCATCCAGATATCATATTTTCCCAAACCACCCGGCCGGTCAGATGAGAACAATAAAAAGCGACCGTCACGGGTAATAAATGGCTGTTTGGTTCGATACCCTTTCGGGTTGATATTGTCTGGAAGAAGGACCGGTTCTCCCCAGTTATCCGTGATGGCAGAACGCCTAGCTACATAGAGCTGATATGCTGGCTGCGGATTGGCTGGATCTTCTTTCCAACCGGTAAAATATAAGGTAAGTCCGTCTGCCGACATGGAAGAAGCCCCCATCTGAATATGGGCAGGTGGAGCAGTATATACGGATATATTACCTGTTTCCAGGTCAGCCTTATAGAGTTTTACCGGGTATACTTTTTCTTGTTTCTTGCCCTGCAGTTCATGTCGCGAACTGGTAAAAACAAAAGACCCCTCTGCTGTTTTTTCCAAAGCAAAATTAGAACCATCTGCTGAGACCAGTGAAGTAAGCCTGTTAATGACAGCACCAGGTTTCCGTTGTTTCTGAGCGATCACAAAATCACAATTGGCCAATCCCTGACTTGCTTTTTGTGAGAGCGAATCCACAGATCTGTATTTCTGTAAAAAAGTTTTGTAAGCTGCGCTTGCTTTTTCCGGCTGATCGGTAGCCAGCAAACTCTCTGCATACCAGAGTCGCGCCAGCGGATAACGGGTATCCTGCGATGCCAGGTATTGTTCATACTGTGGAAGCGCATCATGGTAATGACCGTACAAACGATAGGATTCTGCCAACTTGAACTGCAACTCATTCCGCAGTGCAGGTTTGGTCTTACGGATATGCTGCCCACGGGATGGCTGAAAAGGATATACCAGTGCCGGTGAAACGGTTACCAGCGGGCTATCATACAAAACTGCCGCATACCACCTGGCTGCCCCATAATAGTTCTGCTGCTGAAAAGCAACATCGCCTCTGCGTTTCAGCTTACGGGAACTTTGCGCAGCCAATGTTACAGGAACAAGTACAAGCAGTATACTGAGATACAGGCAGGCACGCAATAATTTTTGTTGTATGGTCATAATCTGGGACATATGAACCGGCTATCGGCTGTTTTCTTTTTACTGGTAAAACTGATCGACAATTCATACCCTCCATTCGAAGCAGCAGCTGTTTTCATGGAAGAGATATTGACATCATAACTGAATCCAATCGTGAGTCCGTTGATATGTAAACCAAGACTTGGCGCCACCGCATCATCTTTCCGATACACACCGCCAATAATCAGGTCTTTTCCGGGCTCCAGCTTCAGGTTACACACCATTCCGCCCGCCAGCTCACTGGTATTGCCCTGTTTCAGGAACAAAATATGCGGGATCAGTTCTGCCGTTCTGCTGACCTGGAAGCGAATGCCGCCATGCACGGCATAACGCATGGGAATAATATTATCATTGCCTCCGGAAAGAAAACGGTTCAACGGTTGTGTGGGATGGTACAGGCTTACCCCGATAAATGGATTATATGATTTGTTGGGATCACCATCAAAATACATCAGTCCCAGGCTACCGTCCATCGATGTGGCAGAACGATACGTAAAGACCTCATTAGAGGGTAATGAAGGATCGTAGCCGATCAAAGGGTTGAACTGGTTACCAAACTGCAGTTTGCCGGGGTCAACTTTCCGGTTGACCAGCCCCAGTTGAAATCCACCACTCAGCATCCTGTATTTTGTGAGATGCACACGATAGGAAAGCGAGAGATATGCATTGGTGTATTGATACCCGGCATCGGTCGACCGCTGGTTAAGAGCAGTAACTCCCAGTCCCAGATTTTTGGGTAGGGAAAAATCTGCGGTAATACCCTGCGTGGTCATCGGTGCATAGAGGCCGGGCAATTGTTTGCGGTAGTTCAGGGTTACACGTGAGCTGCCATCGATCACGCCAGTCAATGCGGGGTTCAACCACAAAGGATAGGCATAATACTGGGTAAAATGCGGATCAGTCTGCGCCTGCATTTTATCAAATGCAAACAGCAAACCAATGAGTATGATCAGGCATTTTCGCATGTCTTATCTGATAACACTGAATGTGCCGCCTTTATGAATTCTGGTTCCATCTTCCATCAAGGCTTCGAGTGAATAACTATATAATCCTGCCGGTACTTTTTTTCCTTTGTTTGTTGCATCCCATCCTTTAGTCAGGTCTGTTGAAAGGAACAACTGGTTACCCCACTGATTATAAATGATCAGACGGACAGAGCGGATCGCTGTTCCATACACCAGCAATACATCATTGATACCGTCGCCATTAGGTGTTATGGCGTTGGGCACATAGATCCCGTTTCCGAAAGGATTCAGGGTTGTGGCCGGCACTTGTGCGGTATCGCTTGTCTGGCAGGCATACAATCCTGTTGCCTTCACGGCTAAACTGATCTTCGTATTGGGTAACAATCCTCTTATAGCATGCTCCCTTCCCTGTACACCGCTGGATGGCGCCGTAAAACTGATTCCGCTGTCAACGCTTACAAGATAACCGGTAGCGCCTGGCACCTGGTTCCAACTGAACAAAAGATTCCCTGTGCCAATGGAATCTACGCGCATGACCGGTTTTGACAATTTAGCTCGCACCACCACTGTTGTACTGGCTGTTTTGGTAGAACAGATCGCCGGGTTACTCGTACCGGTAATATCATACACTGTGCTGGTATTGATATTAGCAGCATAACTGGTACCGGTATTGATTACTGCGGCCACACCATTCACCCTCCATGAATACGTGATACCTGGCTGAGGATTCGTCACATACAAAGAATCCCGATCTCCCGCACAAACCGAATCTCGGAGTACACTCACAACAAAATCGCTCACCGGTAAAGCAAAATTTACTTTACTGCTGTCGGTTTGGGTACATGCTGCTTTAGTTATGGTTACCCGGTAAGTACCGTTCTTTGTAACCGTAATAGATCGGGTAGTTTCACCACTGCTCCATTGATAAGAAGCAAAACCCGCTCCTGCATCTAAAGTGGTCGCAGTACCACATACATTCACGATAGGCTGTAGCGTTGTCTGCATATTGGTTACCGTAATGGTGATGCTGTCTTTACATACCTGGGTACCAATGGTACGGGTAACCCGGTATACGGTGGTTTGTGTGGGTCGCACAGTGATAGACGAGGTTGTGTCCCCGGTTGACCATAGGATGGACCTGGTACCCGGCGTTGCACTGGTTGAATCCGGGTAATATGCCCAAATGCCATCATGCCTTGCCCAGATCATACGTTTGCCTGTAACATCGTAATAAGCATAGTTGCTCAGAGCGGTTTTGGCCAATGCCGGTGGAACTTCTCCCTCACCCTGTATCTCTACAAAACCGGTATCAATACCCTTTCTGAAATAGAATGTTTTATTGGTATTGGGCAGGTTCTGGTTGGCAGCATAATTGCCGGTAGGCTGATATCCTCCGAACAGGTAAAACCTGGATTGATCATAATAATAACTTAGCGCCCCCTCATATTGTATGGATGCACTATTTACAGGCAGAATATTCTGAAAAGTATAGGTAGACAGATCAAGCTCCCACAGGTCGCGCAGCCAGCAATACATACCGCTGGCGGTTGCCCATGGACTACCCAATGCACAAGTACCGGATAATTCATTACCACTATAACTTCCCTGGCCAGAGAACAGGTATAACTTAGTGCCGTTTGCATTGGCTGCAAGTATATTTCCTCCTTTTGGTGGAACAGAATCGATAATAGGATTCATTTTTTTCTGTATCCATCCGAAACCATCATTTTCGAATATCCAGCTTTTCACTTCGTTAAAACCATATCCTCCATAAAACCCCACTTGCCGGGTTACCGGATTCCAGAATGAGGAGGCGCCGAATGATTCCCGGTCGATACTGCCCGCACCCACTGGTGCCCAGCTTCCTCCTGTTTCGGGTAATGCGTATACGGAATCGCGTCCACCACGCCAGCACAACAATCGTTTATTGGTATAGTCGTAGGTGAATTCAGTATAGTCTCCCGGCCAGTTATCTGCCGGAACAGCACTGACTGTTCGATTCTTCAGATCATACCTGATCACTTTGTTATGGATGATGGAATAGAGATACTGGTTTGCCTTATCAAAGCCGAAAGCTTTTATATTGAAAAGATTAGAGTCGATCGCAGTTCCCGGAATCAATAATTTCCAGACACCGGGCAGCATCGAGTCTTTTTTTGGGGGGTCCTGGAGGTTCAATAGTACAGATGCACCGGGACAGATAACGGTGTCTTTCTGGTTCAGGAAAGTTGTGCAGTTAGAAGATTGAGCCCTTGCAGTTAGTGCCTGCAGGGAAAGCAGTATGGATAAGAAAGAAACCAGGTATGATCTTTGGTTCTTCACGATTGGATTTTAATGGCTACAGATAGCCGTATATAGGATGAAGATACTCAAAACACCTGTATTAGAGAAATGAATCCGAAAGAAGCCAGGGAAAAGATCACATGACAAAATAGTAGGCACCAAGCTGGCATGCGGCACCCACCGCCAACCCCGAGTAGATCTCCAGGTTGGTATGGTCACTCACCAGGAAACGACTGGTACACACAATTCCTGTAAGCAATGCGGCAACGCTCATGGAACCGCCCAGTGGCATGCGGTAATACATGGCAAAAAGTATGATAGCGGCCAGAGCCCCTCCCATGGCCATTGCATGCAGACTGATCTTGAAATAACTGTTCAGGATCAGCCCGAAGACCGTGGCTGAGAAAATGCCCATATAAAAGAATTTCAGTACTGCAGGCTGGTCGGTAAAATTTCGGCTGAGAAAATACATCCACCAGTAGAAGAACATAGTGATGATGTATGGAACAATACGTTCTTTTTGGGTACGCAAAAAAATACTCTCGCTGAATTTCAGTCGCCAAAGCAGGAACACCGCAAATGCCGGAAAAAAGGCGGTAAGCCAGAAAATGCTGAATAACCGGAGTTGTAACTGGTACGCAGTGATGCCGGCAAATTCATAAGGCACCTGGTACATCAGGAAGACAAAAATATACGTTGGAATGAACAGCGGATGGAACAGGTACGAGATCAGTTTTGCCGGAATGGTCAGCAGCAGGGATGGCTTATCGGGAGTGATATCTCTGTTTTGTTCCATGTATCGTTTCGTATGTTGCCGGGCAACCTGTACCCAAGTTATAATTCTTTACGCAAACGCGCCACCGGCACATTCAATTGTTCCCGGTATTTGGCAACGGTCCGCCTTGCAATATTATAGCCTTTTTCCTGAAGCATGTCGGTCAGCAATTCATCACTCAGAGGTTTGCGTTTGTCTTCTGATGCGATCATATCACTCAGGATCTTCTTCACCTCGCGGGTACTCACTTCCTCGCCACTGTCGGTGCTCAGTGATTCGCTGAAGAAAAACTTGAGCCGGTAGGTACCGAATTCGGTCTGTACGAACTTACTGTTCGCCACACGGCTTACAGTCGAGATATCCAAACCGGTAAGTTCTGCAATATCTTTCAGGATCATCGGGCGCATAGTGGTCTCATCGCCAGTCAGAAAAAACTCCTGCTGGTGTTTCATAATTGCACTCATCGTCCCTATCAGCGTATCCTGCCGCTGCTTGATCATATCGATGAACCATTTGGCCGAATCTATCTTTTGCTTGATGAAAAGCACCGCTTCTTTCTGGCGTTTATCTTTTTTACTGCCCTTCTCATAATCTTTCAGCATATCCCTGTATCCTTCACTGATACGGAGATCGGGCGCATTCTTCGAATTCAGGGTCAGCTCCAGTTTCCCGTTGTTATTGATGACGAAAAAATCAGGCACGATATAACTTTCCGCCTTGTTGATCTCTCCGATATTGCCGCCAGGCTTGGGGTTCAGCTTGATGATCTGGTTGATCACTTCCTTGATCTGCTCATCTGTAAGGTTCAGACTTCGCTGTATCTTTTCGTAGTGCTTCTTGGTGAACTCATCAAAATACTTACTCAGTATCTGTATAGCCAGCGCCACACTTTTGCCCTCATTCAGTTTCCGTTTTAATTGCAGTAATAAACATTCTTTCAGATCTCTCGCACAAATACCGGCAGGATCAAACTGTTGTATCTGCTGTACCAGTTCCTCTATCTCCTTTTCTTCCACCACCAGGCTCTGCCGGAAAGCAAGATCATCTGAAATAGAAGATAGTTCCCTTCTCAGATAACCATCATCATCCAGGCTTCCTACGATCTGTTCCGCTATCTTATAACGGCGTTCGTCCAGCTCCAGCATACCCAGTTGATCCAGTAAAAGGTCATGAAAACTGGTTTCTACCTTTATGGGGATCACTTTCTGATCATCCATTTCGGGGTAGTTGTCGTCTTTCATTTTATAGTCAGCGATCTCCCCGTCATCATCCACCACATATTCGCTGATATCAACATTGTCGTAATCTTCCTCGCTGCCATCAAGCTCAGTATCTTCATCCGCGGCAGTTTCAAATTCATCCTGCATATCTTCACCGTATTCATCTTCATGTCCTTCTTCATCCAGTTCCAGTGCAGGATTCTCTTCCAGTTCTTCTTTTATACGCTCTTCCAGGTTGGCAGTAGGTACCTGCAGCAGCTTCATTAACTGAATCTGCTGGGGTGACAGTTTCTGCAACAACTTCTGTTGTAAAGATTGACTAAGAGACATAATACATTTCAACTTCGAACCACGATGCGATAAACCACTTCGCAGATCCTCTTTTATTTTAATGCCGTAAATTTACATACAAAAGAAAGCAACACAACCGTGAAAGCAATTTGTTTGTTTGTGAATTTATTGCTAATAAGCGCAGCTGTAAGCCTTGCACAGACTGGCATGCCCGTATTCGACCGCAAACAAAAGCATATTGACAGTCTGAAAAATATACCCATCCGTTTATTGTCGCAGGACTATTACAGCAATCATCTTGGTTTTTTCTGCAAAAAAGAATTACAGGTAGAAAAACTAACCAAGATCCCGCTGCGGATAAGATTGGGAAGCCTGGATCATGTGAATGCGCTGGAAGGTAAAGGCATCGATATCAGACCGTTACAGAAATCATTTGCCCGAAATTGACCAGGCGAATTTCTCTTGTAGTGGCAATCAGATACAACTACTTCAGGATCTGAAACTTATCTTCTTTCGAAAATCAACTACACAAGGATTATTACTAAAACTACTTTCCTGATTAAAAGTGCTGTTGCCATGAGGCTCTTGTTTTATCCAATGGATATGTACATGATAGTTCCTGCGTGATGATCCGACACCAAAGATACCATTCAAGATAAAAATGAAAATGGTGAGATAGACACTCGCTAACATGTGTCTCCATCATCAAAAAAAGTTAAGGAACGGCAAGGCTGCATCGAGTAATCATTGCAGGCAGGATCAATACTTTTTCCTACGCCTTTTGAATCCTCAATACGTATCGTGAATCTGGCTACAACGGCAACAGGCTATTTATTTGCGTGCAATACTTTTCGGATAGCGGCCACCATCTTCTCGCCTTTTTCGCGGATCTGATCCTCTGTCCATACAAGGCTGATAGCGGTAGAGATACAGCGGCTCATGATGGCATCACTTGCAGGGAAAGCTGTTTCTTTTAAGCGTAGCAAAGCTGCCTGCTGCAGATCGCTTAAAGCACTGAGTGTGACTGCGTTTTTCAGGTGATCCCATTTGCTGATATAATGCCAGTTGTTCACAAACCAGTAAAAATTACCGGCAAGGATACCTTGTGCTTTCATTTCTGCCACAACAGCCTTGGTGAGCTCTTCAGTAGGCAGGAACCAGCTTAAGAAACTGCAGCTGTCATCGCCCCCTTCGGGCACTACACGAAAACTTACTTCGGGTATCTGCTCCAGGTAAGCACGGAGCGCCTTGTTATTCTTTTTCTGCAGTCCCAGGAAAGTCCCCAGCTTGCGGATCTGGGCCAGTCCTACAGCCGCATGCAGTTCACTGATCCGGTAGTTGTAGCCAATGAACGGATGCAGATCGGCGCCACGATCAATCCCCAGATGATCATGACCATGATCCGTATATCCATCGGACTTACGGTAAACCTCTTCTTTATTAGTCATCACTACACCGCCTTCTGCACAGGTGATGGTCTTTACAAAATCAAAAGAGAAAGTGCCGGCATCGCCAATGGTACCCAGTGAACGTGCTTTATAAGAAGCGCCGATACTCTGGCAGGCATCTTCGAGCAGGATCAGCCGATGCTCATCGCAGATCTGTCTCAACGCATCCAGATCGGCCATACTGCCGCACATATGTACCGGCATCACACATTTTGTTCTGGGAGTGATGGCCGCACTTACTGCCTTGGGGTTCAGGGTCAGGGTCTCATCAATATCTACCAATACGGGTATGGCGCCAACACTGAGCACGGCTTCAAAACTGGCCACAAATGTAAAAGCAGGCATGATCACTTCATCACCCGCACCAATACCCAATGCGGCCATGGCCGTAGTAAGCGCTGCCGTGCCGCTGGAAGTAAGCTGTGCATATTTACAACCGAACACTTCGGTGATGGCCTGTTCCAGTTCTTTGGCTTTCCATATACCCTGACGGGGGCCATCAAAGCCATAACGCATCAGGATGCCTGTTTCCAGCACATCATTCACTTCTTTTCTTTCTTCTGCACCAAATAATTCAAAACCGGGCATATAGGATTGTTTGAGGTTTGTTGTTCCGGGGTTCGAACCCCGCTGTTTACCTTTTACGGGAAAGCGAAGTTACAATAATCTGTCGCATCAATGGCTAATCGGATACACTGAACCGGGTGGGTTCTTTACCTTTGCCATATGACCCCTACTCTTTACTACTGTTACGATGCCTATTGCGGCTGGTGTTATGGATTTAGCCCGGTAATGAAAAAGATTGCCGAGAATTACCCGACCATACAAATCGAAGTTCTATCCGGAGGTATGATACTCCCCGAACATCCGGTACCAATAGCCGCTACTGCCGGGTACATACAAAAAGCCTACCAAACAGTAGAAGAGTATACCGGTATCAGATTCGGAGCCGATTATCTGTGGCATATCAATCATCCCGACCTGAGCGACTGGTTCCCGCATTCGGAGAAACCGGCCATTGCCCTATGTATCTTTAAAGAGATCTACCCGGAAAAACAGGTGGCTTTTGCTTCCGATCTTCAATATGCACTGCATTTTGAAGGGCGCGATCTGACCGATGATGAGGCCTATCGGCATCTGCTGGAGAAATATTCTATCCAACCGGAACTATTCTATACCAGGTTACACTCGGAAGAATACAAAGAACAGGCTTACTATGAGTTTCAATTATGCAAACAATTGCAGGTAACCGGTTATCCCTGCGTATTATTACAGAATTCAGATACCAGGTTCACTTTACTGGCACGGGGTTATACCGATTATGATACCCTGACCGCCCGGCTCAATGCAGCACTGGCCGAGATGAACAATGCTGGTTGATACGAGTATTACTCGTAAACATGGATACCAGCCGTATTTATGCCGTGGTCATATCCATTTTTTATAGTTGGGAGATCTATCTTATCTCCATGCTCCCAATATGGCTCCCATCAACGCAAGAGATACCAGGCTGTATCCGCCATTGATCAGGATAAAAGCCCAGCTCTTCAGCTCAAACAGGCTGTGAATAGCAATGGCACAGAAAGTCCAGATACCCGCGAGTACGCCTGCTGAAACGCCCCAGGCAAGGTCGGTTTTGGCATCATTCAGAAACATGGCAAGATTGGCGGACATCAGTAATGAAAAAACAAAAGTGAAGCCAAATATCTTGCCTTTATTCCCTTGTTTGATCTGATCTTCGGTCAATTGGCTGGCTTTCATCCAGGTTTTCCCAAACAGGGCAGGGGAATACCAGATTCCACCCACGGCGAAAGAAGAAATAGCGGCTACCAGAACGGCAAGCCAGTTAATGGTTTCGAGGTTCATAAACAGCAGTTTTGGTGTATGTAATGGTTTCTGCTCCTAAACTACTCATCCCATCCAACATTTCAAACTTTACCAATAAAGAAAAATGCCGGGCTGGTAACCGTTACCCGGCAAAATCATAAATATGCCCGTTGAAGAGATTCTAAGATCAATTTTCTTCTTTTTCCCCTTACTTTGCAGCAATTAATCACATATTATGGAGTACAGTAAATTGATATCTATAACCGGTTTGAACGGTTTATTTGAACTGGTGGGAAGCAAAACAGACGGAGCCATTGTAAAATCGCTTGAAGACAAGACCACAAAATTCGTCAGCAGCCGTGTACACAACTTTTCGCACCTGGAAAGTATCGAAGTATATACCATCCGTGAGAACGTGAACCTGGTAGAAGTGTTCCAGGCCATGGGGAAAAGCAAGGAAGCCCTGCCATCCGACAAAGATGCAGCTGCGGTAAAAGCCTATTTTCAAAAAGTATATGCCGATATGGATTTTGACCGCGTATACGCCAGCGACATGAAAAAAATGATCAAATGGTTCTCGATCCTGAAAGCCAATAATATTGAGCCAAAACTGAGCGAGGAACCGGAAGAAGAAGCATAACAAAATTTCACCGGGAAAGGCCGTAACGAATATCTGTTACGGCCTTTTTTTATGGCCAGCCGGATTCGTATTCCAACAGGTTCACCATACCTGTATAATTACTAACTTG
Organism: Sediminibacterium sp. FW305-C-269; assembly: GCF_058231045.1. Classification (NCBI taxonomy): domain Bacteria; kingdom Pseudomonadati; phylum Bacteroidota; class Chitinophagia; order Chitinophagales; family Chitinophagaceae; genus Sediminibacterium; species Sediminibacterium sp. FW305-C-269. Next base: position 271,178 of record NZ_JBIQXQ010000001.1, read on the forward strand.
TGCCTCCTCAATACACCATATGAAAAGAAAGTACTGGTTCACCGTAACGTTGATGACCTGCCTGCTGACAAGCTCTCTTGCCACTTATGCGCAGGATTTTTTTGCAAAGACACCCGCTGCAGAACGATGGGTAAAAAAGAAATTCAGGAAACTGAATAAAGACCAACGCATCGCGCAACTGATGATCATCCGTGCGCACAGCAACCTGGGAGCAGAACATGTGGCCGAAGTAACCGATCTGATCAAAAAATACAATGTAGGCGGTCTCTGTTTTTTCCAGGGAGGGCCTGTAAGACAGGCATTACTGACCAACCAATACCAGGCTATTGCCAAAACTCCATTGCTGATCTCGATCGATGGTGAGTGGGGACTGGGCATGCGCCTGGACAGTGTGATCAATTACCCACGCCAGTTAATGATGGGTGCCACCACTGATGCCAAACTCATTTACACATTCGGCAAAGCAGTAGGCGAACAGTGTAAACGTATGGGTATACAGGTAAACTTTGCACCGGACGTAGATGTAAATAATAATCCCATGAACCCTGTCATCAATGACAGGAGCTTTGGTGAAGACAAATACAAAGTGGCCACTTACGGTGTTGCCTATATGAAAGGCATGCAGGATGTAGGTGTTATGGCTTCTGCCAAACACTTTCCCGGGCATGGCGATGTAGCTGTTGACTCCCACAAGGACCTTCCCGTAATTCTGAAAAGCCGTGAACAGCTCGATAACCTTGAATTGTATCCGTTTCGTGAACTGATCAGGTCTGGTGTAGGCAGTGTTATGACCGCACATCTCTCCATCCCGGCCATTGACACGACGAGCAACTTACCCAGTTCTTTATCCAATAAGAACGTAACAGGCCTACTGCGGAATGAACTCGGATTTCAGGGCATCACATTTACTGATGCACTGGAAATGCAGGGTGTGGCGAAATTCTTTCCGAAAGGAGAAGCTTCTGTGATGTCATTGATCGCGGGTAACGACCTGTTATGCCTGCCAGGCGATATCCCCGGAAGTATTGCCAAAGTAAAAGAAGCCATTAAGGAAGGGAAACTCAGCTGGGACGATATCAACGCCCGTGTAAAGAAAGTACTGCTGGCCAAGTACCATCTGGGATTGAATAAAATCGAGCCCATTGAAACAGAAGGCCTGTTAGATGACCTGAACAAACAGGCCAACCTGATCAGAACACAACTGAGTGCAAATGCACTCACCTTGTTGCGTAAACAGAATGAGAACATCTTTCCGCTTGCAAAGGGCAAAAAAATCGCCTATGTATGCATGGGTGCCCCTTCAGAAAACACAATAGCAGCGCGCATGCGCACCGAATACAATGCCGACGTATACCTGTTTGGCAGTAAAAATGCCGTAGGTAAGGAATTACAGGACGATAAAAATCCGGTTACCATCATAGAAAAAAGTGATAGTGCCGGCGCTTCTCAACTCATCAGCACCATCCAGGGAAAAAACTATGATGTGGTGATCGTTGGGCTGCACAATTTCAGTCGCCGGCCCGCCAATAATTTCGGTATCAGCAATGCATCTGTTTACCTGCTGAATGGATTGCAGCAGAACAATACACTTACCCTTGTTTTCGGGAACCCTTATGCACTCAAGAATATCGCCAACGCTCCTAACCTGGTAGCCTGCTACGAAGATGACGACATCACACAGGAAGCTGCCGTATCCCTGATCATGGGCAAGATCGAACCCAAGGGTAAATTACCCGTGACAGTCACTGAGAACCTGAAATTCGGAGATGGCATCCTGTATAACAGCTATTTCCCGAAAGCAGATCCGGGCTCGGTTGGACTGGCGGCGGAAGCTTTACAAAAGATCGATGCCATAGCAACTGATGCTATCGAAAAAGGGGCTACTCCGGGTTGTGTGGTACTGGTGGCCCGCAACGGTAAAATCGCTTACAACAAAGCTTTCGGTTATACCAATTTTGATAAAAAAGAGCCGGTTACCACAGACATGGTCTTTGACCTTGCATCTGTTACCAAGATATCCGCTACCACGGTTTCCATCATGAAACTCTATGACGAAGGAAAAATCGATCTGGAGAAAACCCTCGGTGATTATTTGCCATGGGTGCAGGGTTCCGACAAAGCTCCTTTAAAACTTAAGGATATCCTTTTGCACCAGGCAGGACTGAACCCTTTTATCCCATTTTACAGGGAAGTGATTGATACAGTCACAGGTCAGCCCCGTCCCGAGTATTTCACTACACAGAAAGATGCACAACACCAATCTCGTGTAGCCGAAAACCTCTATCTGCGGAACGACTGGCAGGATACTTTGTATAAGCGCATACTGCAGAGTAAATTAACAACCGCTGATAAATATGTGTATAGTGACAACGATTTTATCTTCCTGGGAAAAATAGTAGAGGCCGTTAGCGGTAAACCGCTGAATGAATTTGCCCGAGAAAATATTTATGCGCCTTTGCACATGACCACTACCACCTATCGCCCGAGGGAACTGATGCCGGTTAACCAGATCGTACCAACCGAGGAGGAAAAACATTTCCGCCAACAACTGATACGGGGTGACGTACATGATGAAGGAGCTGCCATGTTTGGAGGTGTAGCCGGCCATGCTGGCCTGTTCAGCAATGCTTATGACCTGGCGCAGTTATACCAGCTGCTGTTAAATGGCGGCGAACTGAATGGGGTACGTTTATTCAAGAAATCAACCATCGATAAATTTACCGCGTATAACAGTGACATCAGTCGCAGAGGGTTGGGATTTGACAAACCGGAAAAAGACAATGCAACTCGCAAGGAGCCTTACCCATCAAAAAGTGTATCGTCCGAAACCTTCGGTCATACAGGTTTTACGGGAACCTGTGTTTGGGTAGATCCCCAGTACAACCTGGTGTATATTTTCCTGTCGAACCGCGTAACCCCCACCCGTAATAACAATAAACTGGGTCAGTTAAATGTGCGCCCAAATATCCAGGAAGCCATTTATCAGGCAATTGTGAAGTAAAACATAAAGAAAACAGACATATCGGGGGCTTGGTATACCTTAGCTTCACTAAACACTGCGTTTATGAAGCGAGTAGTATACCAGGCCCTCGTATTTTTTTGGTTTGCAGCCACATTAGCTTCCTGCAAACATGAGGTTCCCAAAGAAGCCAAATACATCCCCAAAGAAGCCAATTTTGTACTGGCACTTGATCCCGGCCAGATGAAAGACAAACTCCAGAAAGGCGGGATCAATATTGACACGTTGCTGAGCAAGGTGTTCAAAAGCGATTCGATTGACATGCGCGACAAAGCCAAGCTGGAAGAGCTGAAAAACAATGCCGGCATTGACTGGAGCAATAAAATATTTGTCTTCGGATCACAGAAAACACATGCAGATAACAGCCTCTCCAACAGTTTCAGCCTGCTGGGCGGACTGGAAGATGCTGCCAAACTGGAAGCTTACCTGAAAAAACAGGAAGAAACCAGAAGTAGGGAAATCAAAAAGGAAAAAGATTACCGCTATCTCATCAACAATGAAGGCAGTATGTTAGCATGGAATGATCAGCAGGTTATTGTCACTATATACACGCACAATCTGAAGCCGGTGTATGATACCAACACGATGAGTTTCAGGAAACCTCCTCATCTTGATACAGAAGAGGAGATGAAACGTGAAGTGGATCATTATTTCACCCAGAAGATCAAAGAATCGATGGCAGGGCTTTCTGTTTTTACAGATATGTTCAAAGAAAAAGCTGATGGTTATGCTTTTACCAGCGCCAACAGTTCTCTGGCGGCGCTGAGTATGATGCCTTTTCAGTTACCGAAACTGGAAGAGCTGGTGAAAGACAATTATGTAACGGCCACATTAAGTTTTGAAGACGGAAAAATACTGGCTAAATCAACCAGTTATACCAACCAGTTGTTAAGCAGTGTACTAAAACAGTACGCCGGCCCCACCGTAAACCTGTCGATGCTCGATCATTATCCTTCGCAAAACATCAACGCTATCATGTTGGCGGCCTTCAATCCCGAGATTTTCGGAGGACTACTGAAACAACTGGAAATAGAGGGACTGGCAAATAATTTCCTCGAGAAAAGCGGGCTGAGCAGCCAGGACCTGTATAAATCATTGAAAGGGGATATTGCTGTGATTGTATCTGATTTCGGTATGGTTGCTGCAGAGCCGGAAGCCAAACATGACGAACGCAGCATGATGCGTAAAAAACCTGTTGGCAAAATGATCCTGACCGCTCCTGTCGGTGACAAGGTAAGTTTTGCCAAACTGATGGATAAAGCCGTAGAGCAGGGCTTTCTGGTAAAAGAGAAAAATGTATACAAAGCAGGCAACCTGCTATCGATAGCGGGCATGTATATAATGGCAGATGATAAAAATCTGGTAGTAGCCAGTGATTCCGTTACCTATAGCGAATACATGGCTCAAACCAGCAAAGTGGCGATCAACAAGGAGGCACTGGATCGCTTCAAGGGTAAGTCAACTGTTTTCTATTTTGATGTGGCCAATACGTTGAATGGATTTACAAAAGAAGCTAACGGAACTTTCCGGCAATCGCTGAACACAGCCAAAAATACATTCAGGGATGTGCTGGCCACTTCAGACAATTTTGACGGTAAAAGCATAAAGGCACAATTAGAAATCAGGATGCAGAATGAAAAGCAAAACAGCCTTGTTACCTTAACAAGCCTGATCACAGATATAGCCATAGACATGCGTGTACAGGCGAAAAAAGAGCGCGAAACAGAAGAGAAAATGTTCCTGGGCGGGGTTCCTCCGATCATCAGAACCAATTGATCTCTTGTAAGATGAATATAAATAAGGTCCTGCATGGCAGGACTTTATTATTTGATTCCTTGTATTTTCGATATAGCAAGCAGGACTATGGCAATTATCTTGGACCATCTCATCCCAATTCCATTAAAGGATCGGCTTCTTCAGGGCCGGTCGGATATATGGAATACCCATATCCGTTTTGATGATGGGGAATGGATCAAGATCATGGCCCCGAGTGGCAAGGGCAAGAGCACCCTGGTGCACATCCTTTACCAGATAAGGTTTGATTACGAAGGGATTGTTTGGGTGGAAAACAAACAATCGGATAACATCAGCAGAGCTGAATTATCAGAACTCAGGCAAAAAAAGATAAGTATCATCTTCCAGGACCTCCGTTTGTTCCCACAGTTAACTGCCAGGGAGAATATAGAGTTAAAGCGGGTGATGCAGGAGCCATTTCATAAAAGCAACCGGATCGATGAAATGGCAGAACAGCTGGGTATCCGGCATATACTGAATCAGAAAGCCGGACTCTGCAGTTATGGCGAACAGCAGCGGATTGCCATCATTCGTTCCCTGATGCAACCCTTTGGGTGGCTGATCATGGATGAGCCCTTTAGCCATCTTGATACAACTAACATACAAAAAGCTGTGACCTTGATAGAAGAAGAGTGCAGTCGGCGCAATGCCGGTTTTATCCTTACGGATCTGGATGATGACACTCATTTCCCATATAGCCGGAAATTGAATTTATAAATGTAGATGCCAGATATGCAAGAATGGAATATTTTGCTGAAAAAGATCATTCGCACAGGAGCAGGGCGTAACAGGCATATAATGGCAATGGCTGGCCTGGCAATGGCCGTATTATTGATTCTTACTGCAGTGCAGATCCAGACAAACTATCACGACCTTCTATATAACAAGAATAATCAGGATAGTATTGCCAATTTTCTGGTGGTCAATAAAACCATCACGGATCAGAATCTAGGTACAACAGGTTTATCTGACAATGAGATCAATGACCTTCGTAAACAGGAGTTTGTGGAGTCGGTAGGATTGCTGACGCCAAGCCATTTTAAGGCGTCTATTCAAAGTGCCAGTGACCGTTTCCCTTTTTATACGGATATCGCGTTTGAGAGTGTACCGCAGGAATTTATTGATATCGCAGCCAAGGACTGGAAATGGGATGAACAAGCTTTGTTTGTACCCATCATTGCGCCGAATATGTTTCTTGATTTTTACAATTTCCAGTTCTCGTTTTCGCAAGGTTTACCGCAGCTGACTCAACAGGTAGTGAAAATGATCGTATTCAAGATCAACCTGTATGGTCCCAATGGGATGGTTACATTGAACGCGCGGGTGGTAGGTTTCAGTGACCGCATATCATCCCTGCTCGTACCGGAAAGATTTATGAGGTGGGGAAATCAATTTTTTGCCAAAACCCAGGACAGGAAACCCTCACGCATCGTCATCAAAACAAAAGATCCCGGTAATCCGAAATTGAGTTCCTATCTAAAAGAAAAAAAACTTTCCACAGATGCTGATAAAACGAGGTTCAGCAGGTACCGGAAAATAGTCGATATGGTGGTGAATATTTCCGGCGTAACGGGTATTATCCTGCTAATCTTTGCACTCCTGGTATTTACCTTATTCATTCAGCTAACAGTAGCTTCCTCCAGAGAGGATATTCAGTTATTAATTGTTTTGGGTACATCCCCTGCACAACTGCACCGGTTTCTGGTAAAGCGCTTTTTGCCGGACACTTGGGGGATCATTGTGCTTTCATTTTTATTACTCGGTTTTCTGCAGTTTCTCTTATATCGGATATTGTCAGCCAAAGGCATTTATATTTCAGTTTTACCAGGCAAAACAACAATTTTCACAGCCATGCTGATAGCGGGTACGATTGCGTGGGTCACATCTCGTTCGATAAAAAAGTATATAAATTTTCCACTTAACAACGGATAACCACGAAGACCATCTTAAAATAATTCCTTATCAAGTATTTAGGATCAAAAACAATGAGTTCTACAAAAAGAAAAATTGATTAGGAAAGAATGATTTTTGTCAAAAATTCTACAAAAAAGTAGTGGTAAGTCTTCAAAATTTGGTAGTAAAAGACAATAAACCAGTTAAAACACCGTTTTTTAAGCGTGAAAAACACCGTTTTTTTATTAATCAAATATTATTAACTTATTGGTTATCAATTACTTGATAGAATACTCCCGTAATATCATTGAATTAGTGCACCAGAAAAATAAGGGATTTGTTACCTTGCATCAATATATTATCGGAGTGGTATCGCAGGATAGCCCTCACCAAAATTAAGACTTATGAAAAAGCTTGTACTTCTGTTTGGAACTATGATGCTTGTTACAGTTTTCTTCAGTTCCTGTCAAAAAGAGCAGACTGTTGCAGAAACCCCTGCTGCAAATGAAAACGGCAATATTGTAGGTGTTGCAGGTGTTGGGCCTTATGAGGGATCTATTACGCCTTCATACGCTGCAAGTTTAGCTGCAAATTATGTAGATAAATATGGCAACAAATCCATACGGGTAGAATTTAAAGCAAAAGATTTGGTAGCATTTATCAATGGTCTCCAAACCAAATATAAATCTGATGTTATCTATGTCAATTTCGGAGTATACGGGAAAGGTGCTGAACCTCTCGATCACAAGGATGTCGGCAGGTTAACTGTTTTCTTTACCGGAAATAAAATTCCAGCACCTTCTGCAAGTCGTCGTATCGATGGATCTTCTGATGGCACAGACGAGTTTTTAAATCACGGTGGCCTGGTACCTTAATTTGGATAATGAAATTTTACTTGTATTTCGAGATACTAAGTTTCCTAATTTCTACAGTTTTATATTACAAGAAAAGGAATAAATTACTTTTGTACTTTATTCCTTTTCTTTTTTTAACTGTAGTTATAGAAGTTATTGGAAGCGGATGGGTTCTAACGAAATGGTTTTCCAGTTATCGGTATGCCATTTATAACATATTTACAACTATTGAGTTTATATTCTATTCTTCCGTATTCTATAATCAGTTTAGAAAAGAATATTTCAAAAAAATTGTTACTTTTTTTATACCTGCTTTTACCTTTTTGGTAATTATTAATTTAGCTTTTATCCAAGGGTTAAATAAAACTTTTCACACCTACACCTTTTTACTTGGCTCATTTTTTGTCGTTGTTTTTTGCTGCTGTTTTTTTTACGAATCAGTTCTTCCAGAAAGAATTGATGAGCAACTTTCAAAGCAACCTTTTTTTTGGATATCCAGCGGACTTTTAATTTACTATTTAGGATCAGTAATAATTAACGCACTATTTGACTATCTTACAACAAATGATATGAAAATAGAGGGGATGCGTATTTACGGAATTATAAATAATAGCCTAAACGTAATATTGTATACCTCTTTTATTATTTCCTTTTTCTTATGCCCCGACAACAAGAAGACATCCTCATAACCATCGTTGTAGCATCGGTTTTTTTTGTGCTAATCGGTAGTTTTTTATTGTTGATCGTATTTGTGTTCCTAAGAAGGCAACGAAAAAATAAACAGGAAAAAGAAGAAATGCGTAACCGTTTTGAACAGACCCTGCTCAAAACACAATTAGAGATACAAGAACAGGCATTTTCCTATATCAGCCAGGAAATTCATGACAATATTGGGCAGATCCTGAGTCTGGCCAGGCTGAACCTCAATACATTCGGAGACCATGTTACGGAAGAGAAAATCAACCAGACAGATGACCTGCTCGGAAAAGCCATCAAAGACCTGAGGGATCTCAGTCATAACCTGCAGAATAACCGTATCCATTCAATCGGAATCATTGAATCCATCAGGCAGCTACTGATATCGGTTGAGAAAACTGGCCGATTCCAGACATCCTTCCACACATCTGACAACTTCCATATACTCGATGTGAACACCGACATTATCCTTTACCGGATGATACAGGAAATCATCAATAATATTATCAAACATGCTTCTGCCAATAAAATAGACATACAGGTAAAAAGTGAAAATGGCGCTACAACAATCCGGATCAGTGATAACGGAATAGGATTTGATACCACCCTGTTACAGCAAGCCCGAACGGGAATTGGCCTCCAGAATATCATCAACCGGGCCAAAATGATTAATACCACTGTTCACGTGAACAGTTCTCCGGGTAATGGAACTAGCATAACTTTGTACATCAAACCCAAACAATCCAATATATGACCTCTGTTGCTTTAGTGGATGACCATGAATTGCTGCGAACCGGACTTATGGCGATCATCAACTCGTTTGAAGGATTCAAAGTGGTGATGGAAGCTGATAATGGAAAGCAATTTACCGAAAAAGTAAAGTCAAAAACTCCTCCCGATATCGTTCTGCTTGACATAACCATGCCCATTATGGATGGCTACGAAACATCCAGTTGGATCAAAGCTAACCTTCCACAAACCAAAGTGCTGGTACTCAGTATGCTGGAAAATGATACCGCTATCATCCGCATGCTCAAGAACGGAGCAAGAGGATATATTCTGAAAGACAGTAAACCTAAAGTATTTAAAGACGCTCTTGATAGTATACGTGACAGCGGATATTTCATCAATGAACTGGTGAGCAATAAGTTAATGCATTATATTAACCACGAAGAGGTCTTGGAAGGAGATGCTTTTGCACTAAATAGTCTCAGTGAAAATGAATCCACTTTCCTGAAATGGATCTGCACCGAAAAAACCTATAAAGAGATTGCTGATGAAATGTGCCTCAGTCCAAGGACGATTGACACTTACCGGGACAACCTCTTCAAAAAACTGGATGTAAAGACCAGGGTTGGCCTTGCTATCTTTGCTATCAAGAACGGTATCGTGAATATTTAGATCGATTTTGGGAGCTGCTCTACTATCGGTAAAAGTCATGTATGCTTACTATTCTTCTTTACAAAAAAAATAGCAAAACCGGTAAGCAATTCTTTTTTACCGACATCCGATTCTGTTTTTTCACTTGTGTTTTTTTGCTATTTCCTGTTTTGCAGACTTCCGCGCAAAACAGTATTCCCCCGATTGGTGAATGGAGAGATCACCTGAATAGTCAACAGACTTCACAGGTAATCAAGGGCGATCAAATTTACTGCTCCGCTAATAGTCACATTTTTTATGTGACAGACAAAAACGAAACAGGCCATTTCAGTAAAACTAACGGCCTTAATGATGTAGGTATACAAACCCTTGGCTGGGACATAACCACCCATCAGCTGGTTATTGCTTACAACAACAGCAACCTCGATATCCTGAAAGATGGTATCGTCAAAAACATCAGCGATATCAAGAGAAGCAGGATCTCCGGAAACAAAACTATTAATTCCATTTTCTGCAACAATGGATTGGCCTATCTGTCAAGTGGTCTTGGAATCATCGTGGCCGATCTCCGGAAATTTGAAATCAAAGACACATGGATCATCGGTAATAATGGCTCCCAGGTCGGAATAAATGCGTTTGCCAGTGATGGATCTTTATTTTATGCGGCTACAGAAGAGGGGCTCAAAACCACATCTATCAATACAAATAACCCTTCCAACTATAATAATTGGCAGCTTGCAGGCATTGTGAGCGGATTGGGAACAGGACCAGTAAAAAATGTACTGCGCACCAATAACAAAATAATCGTCGAAAAAAATGATTCGTTATTTATTCTGAATGGAACAAATTGGCAATTGTTATATGCTGATAAAAACTGGCCTATCACCAACACCTCATCTTCCAATGACAAACTCCTCGTTTGCCAGCGTACAATTTCCGGCAATGCCAGAGTAATAGTTCTCAATTCGGCCGGCCAAATTGAGAAAACGATTGCTCAGCCGAATGTTATATCTTTTCCCCGGTCAGCCATCATTGATGGCAATGACGTATGGGTAGCAGACCAGTTTGGCGGACTATCTAAATTCAACCCTGGAGCAGAGCGGTTCATACCCAATGGCCCTCCGGGACCAGCGGAAGGAGATATGCTGGTAAAAAATAACCGATTATATGCCGCAGCCGGTAGCATAAACAATGCATGGAATTACCAATATAACCGAAACGGTGTCTATTTTTTTGAACAGGATATATGGAGTTCAAAAAGTTATTATAACGAACCAGTACTGGATTCGGTATTAGATTTTATCAGCCTGGCGATTGAACCTTCCAACAATAGCCTTTGGGCGGGAAGTTATGGTGGAGGTCTGGTGAATTTTAGTCCATCCAAACCTCCAGCTATCTACAAAAAAAATAACAGCAGTTTACAGGCAGCTATCGGCGACCCCACAAGTTATCGCGTGAGCGGTCTTGCTTTTGACCAGAATAGAAATCTATGGATCAGTAATTATGGAGCACCGAAAAATATACAGGTAAGAAAAGCCGATGGAAGCTGGCAAACATTTTCTATCCCGTTTTCACACCTGGAAAATGCCGTTGGACAAATCATCATTGACGATCATGATCAACTCTGGATACAAAGCCCCAAAGACAACGGCCTGTTCTGCTTTAACCACGGGCAAAATATTGATAACCCTGCTGACGATCAATGGAAATTTTACCGGTCAGGGATTGGTAACGGTAATCTCCCCAGCAATAATGTCTTAAGTCTTCTAAAAGACAAAAATGGGTTCATCTGGGTAGGCACTGACAAAGGCATTGGTATCATTCAATGTCCCGATGCGGTTTTCAACGGAACAGGCTGCGATGCAACTTTGCCAATTGTGCAGCTTGACCGTTTTGCGGGACTTTTGTTCAGGGACGAAACCGTTCAGAGTATGGCTGTAGATGGTGCTGACCGAAAATGGATCGGTACAAAAAATGGCCTTTGGCTGATCTCTCCTGATGGCGATAAGATTATTTATCGTTTCACAGAGGAGAACAGTCCTTTATTGAATAATGACGTAAAAAAAATAACCGTCGATCCTGCTACCGGTGAAGTATTTATTGCAACCATTTCCGGCATCTGCAGTTTCAGAAGCACGGCAACAGAAGGTGACAATACCAACAGCAACGTACTGGTCTTCCCAAATCCTGTGCCTCCAGGTTATCAGGGAAGCATTGCCATTCGCGGGCTCGTAAACAATGCCCTTGTTAAAATAACTGAGATGAATGGTCGCCTGGTTTTCCAAACAAGGGCACTTGGCGGACAAGCCATCTGGGATGGACGAAATTACCGTGGCGAAAAAATTGCCAGCGGCATCTACCTTATCCTGGTTCGGGATGATAGTGGTGCTGAAAAGGTCGCAACCAAAATAGCAATCAGTTCAGGAAGATAATCAGTCCCTATCCTTATCCGTTTTCGGCACTGCCTTGAAGAAAGCCGCCCTCTTTGGCCCAGGGAAAGGAACATGGTCTCCTTTTAAACCATGCCACAAAACTTTATTAAACTCCAGATCAGGAACAGCATCTTCCTTGGTTAAATTAAAGTTCTCGGAACGTCTTTGCCATTCATTCATAGCGGTATTCTTATCCAACAGGTTTACAGTTGCCGGTCTTGCGGTAAAAGGCCTCAGATCTGCTTTGCCGGTAAAACAACGCCACATAGGTGTTGCAGCAGCATCATACTGGCTCATGGGAGGAATTCCGAGTATCAGTTCTATCGTGCGCAGCATAGATGAGGTGGAGTACATGGTATGATCCACATAACCTCTCTTTACAAAACCACCCGCCACATACGCTGTGCTGCGATGCGCGTCTACATGATCGGCACCGTTCTGCGCATCATCTTCCAGAATAAAAATAGCCGTCTCTTTCCATATCGGACTCTTGCTCAGGTACTCTACAAACAAACCCACAGCAAGATCATTATCTGCCACATGTGCATATGGTGTAGGCCTTCCTTTACGCATACCTTCTGTATGATCATTACAAAAACGGACACTGTTAAATCTCGGAACAGCATTCACCGATAACAATGAATCAAATTCCCGCTTCCATTGTCCAAAACGGACTGTATCCTGCACTTTATTATCATAACCGGTAAAGTATGGACAAAGATGTCCTTTCAACGAAGGAATATTGGGCTTATAATTATCCGCAAACTCTCCGTATGTGCGATAGGTAACGCCGGCCCTTTTGCAATGATCCCAGATAAAACCACCTTTGTTGTTCGCTACGGCCCGGTTACCTTCTGCATCATATCCACCGCCACGACCACCATAACTGGTCACCCAGTTTTTCTCCAGGAAGTCTGTTGCATAAGCTCCGGTACTCCAGTTATGGCCATCAGCACTCACTTCTCCATCTACATAAAAATTATCCAGTAATACGAATTCACGGGCCAGTGCATGCTGGTTCGGAGTGATGTTCTCACCAAACAAAACCAGGCTTGGGTCTCCATTGCCCTCTTTGATATCGCCCAATACCTGATCGTAGGTCCGATTCTCCTTTATCACATAAAATACATACTTGATAGGACCCTGGTCACCCACTCTTCTTGGAATAGGATTCCCTTCTTCACCCTGTGTCAGCAGTTCTTTCACTTTATTATATGGTGTATTCCGGTATACCACCTGCGAGTATATGGAAAGCTGTTTATCGGTAGGTTCTTCTAATACGGTCATCGTTCCCTTAAATAACCCGGCAATGTACTGTACATCGATGGGTTTGTTGGGATCGCCCTGTTGGTAAACCACCTGTTGGCGATTAATAAACGGATTAGGCCCATAAGGATTGGCCATAGAAGAAAAACCTTTCCCGTTGGATACAAAGACCTTTTTACCCGCTACTTTAACATTGGTTGGATACCAGCCTACAGGAATGAAGCCGCGGCTTTTACTTTGACCGGGATTTGACACATCGAAGACCGTTACACAGTTATTATCGGCATTGGCAATATACAAGGTCCTCTCGTTATCAGACAGAGCAAGTCCGTTGGTAGTGGATCCATTAGGCGCATCAGGGTAAAGTGCCGCATTTAATACTTCCAGGACCTTTCGCTGAGTCACATTGATTACAGAAACCGAATTATCATTAGAATTGGCCACATAGAGATACTTGCTATTTTTAGAGAGACAGAGCTCATTCGGATTATCGCCTACCCCGATTTCTGCGGTCACATTCTTTTTACCGGTATCAAACACATATACCTTATCACATCCCCAACAACTGATATACAGTTCTTTTCTGTCGGGTGAAAGCACACAGGCATAGGCTTCACCGCCCAGTGAATATTGCTGCTGCACTTTTTTCGAAACAAGATCAACAATATACAAAGACTGGTTGTCTTTGGTCACTACATACATCAAACGGGCCGCATCGTCTACAGCAATACCGGCAGGTGCTATTTTATTGGGCCATTTATCGCCCAGTTTGATACTGTCTTTTAGTACCAGTTTCTTATTCTCTATGGCATACTCTGTGATCCAGTTATCATTACCGGCAGAAGCATACAATGTTTTTTCGTCTGCACTGAATTGCAGTCCATACCAGCTTTTCGGGATAATCACATAATCCAGCACTTTTTCCGTAACTGGGTCGATCAATTGTATGCTTTGGACACCCTGGCCGTTATTGGTCACCGCCATCAGTTTTTTCGATTTGCTCAAAGCAATATTCAGGGGAAGATCACCCAGCGGAAAACTGCGGCCAACAGGTGTCAGGCTCCATCCATTGGGGAGCGTTACCTTATTGGCTTCCACTTGCTGTAACGTTTGGGCTTGACTGCTGAAGCAGAATCCAATACCAATAAAAAAAGGGAATAATTTTTTCATGACGGTCTCTTTGTAGAATGGTAAAGGTACAAAGCACCGGGATGAAACGGCCAGAACCAGAATAAATTAGAATAAATTAATAACCAAGTTATTGTTTAGTGTACTCGTAACTACGTGCTGGTTTAAACTTGGCACCTCTATCGCCGGGTACCACGATATATTGTATCTGTCGCATTAAAGTACCACTGGTGGGTGCTGCAGGCGCACCTTCAACGGGGTAAACCGGGAAACGCCTTATCAACGTACCCTCCATCAGAAAATATTCGTCATTCCCTTTGTACCCTACCCGTAATTTGGGATCATCGTAAATATCCGGCAAAAAAATAGGAGCAACACTCTCGTTTTTTTCAGAACTGATAGCGATCACATTACCACGGGGAATAGAATCGTTGGTGTAGATATAGAACACCAGGTCAGGGTAACCATCTCTGTTCACATCATCCACTTCAGCCCTGGATACCCGGCCTTTGATCTCGAATGAGAACTCGCGCATATTCTTATCAAAACCCACCGGCGAAATGGATGCTGTATTTTTTTCAGGATTCTTATTACTGCAGGTAAGGCGATATCCGACTTTACCTACTTTCATGGTAGTATCGATCCGCCTAAAACTGCCTTGTGCATTCAAAAAACCAATCATTCCAAAAGAACAAACCAGCAGCAGTATATGTTTCCTGAAGTACATAGTCTTTATAAGTTTCAAATCGAAGGAAAGATACTAAAAATCCTTCTTACATATTTCTCCGGTACTGGCCACCTACTTCATACAAAGCATGCGTGATCTGTCCCAAAGAGCAATATTTCACTGATTCCATCAGTTCCTCAAACAGATTGCTGTTATTGATAGCAGCTTGCTTCAACCTCTGCAATGCCTCAGTACTTTTACCGGCATTTCGTTTTTGAAAAGCTTTCAGGTTTGCGATCTGCTGCTCTTTTTCTTCGGTTGTACTCCGGATCACTTCACCGGGTAATACCGTAGGACTTCCCTTTTTATTCAGGAATGTATTAACCCCAATCAATGGGAGTTCTCCCGTATGTTTCAACATTTCATAATGCAGACTTTCTTCCTGGATCTTGTTGCGCTGATACATCCTTTCCATTGCTCCCAACACACCACCCCTTTCTGTGATACGATCGAACTCAGCAAGCACCGCTTCTTCCACCAGATCGGTCAGCGTTTCTATGGCAAAACTTCCCTGTATAAAATTCTCTGTGACAGCTGAACCTAGTTCCCGGTTAATGATCAGCTGGATTGCCATAGCCCTGCGCACACTCTCTTCTGTTGGCGTGGTGATGGCTTCGTCGTATGCATTGGTATGCAGACTATTACAGTTATCATAGATCGCATACAAGGCCTGCAACGTGGTCCGGATATCATTAAAATCGATCTCCTGTGCATGCAGGCTCCGTCCGCTTGTCTGGATATGGTATTTCAGTTTCTGCGAACGGTCGTTCCCCTTGTATTTATACTTCATGGCTTTGGCCCAGATGCGTCTTGCCACACGTCCGATCACGCTATATTCCGGATCCATTCCGTTACTGAAGAAAAAAGACAGGTTGGGAGCAAAATCATCGATATGCATTCCACGGCTGAGGTAATACTCAACATAAGTGAATCCATTCGATAACGTGAACGCCAGCTGCGTGATCGGATTAGCACCGGCTTCGGCAATATGGTAGCCGCTGATGCTGACACTGTAAAAATTGCGTACTTTCTGCTCGATAAAATACGACTGCACATCACCCATCAGCTTCAGAGCGAATTCTGTGGAAAAGATACAGGTATTCTGTGCCTGGTCCTCTTTTAAAATATCGGCCTGAACGGTTCCCCGCACCTGCGACAAGGCTTCTGCTTTGATCTTCTCATATACATCGCTGGGTAATACCTCGTTACCGCTCACACCCAGTAATCGGAGGCCCAATCCATTATTCCCTTCCGGTAACCGTTCCGGCGATGCAGGGTTATAATAAACGGGCTCCGGCAAATGGCTATACTTTTTACGGGTATACTCACGTACCTGATCCCATTGCCCATTGGTTTCGATCCATTTTTCGCATAACTGATCGATAGCAGCATTCATAAAGAATGCCAGCAATATTGGAGCCGGCCCATTAATGGTCATACTCACCGAGGTCTTGGGATCGCAGAGATCAAAACCGCTGTATAATTTTTTGGCATCATCCAGAGTAGCTACGCTAACACCACTGTTCCCTACTTTTCCATAGATATCAGGCCGATGGTCGGGATCTTCGCCATAGAGTGTAACACTATCGAATGCGGTGGACAAACGTATCGCCGGCTGACCCAACGATACATAATGGAAACGTTTGTTGGTGCGTTCCGGGCCGCCTTCGCCTGCAAACATTCGCGTGGGATCTTCGCCCTGTCGTTTCAACTCGAACACGCCTGACGTATAAGGGAACTCTCCCGGCACGTTTTCCTGCAACTGCCAGCGCAGGATATCGCCCCAGTCCTTGTATTTTGGCAATACCACTTTAGGAATTCTTGATCCGCTGAGCGATTGCGCCGTCAAGGGCTGTTTAATAACTTTATCACGAACCTTGTATTCAAAAAAATCGGCTTCGTATTTCTTTACCAGTGCAGGCCATTGTTCTATGAGTGCCTTACACTCGGGATGCAACTGTTTTTCAAAATGAGCCTTTAATTCAGCAAGCGCCGCATTATCGGCACCTTCTTTCTTTTTAAGGGGACCATCGTGCAACAAAACCTCCGTCACACCTTGTATCTGATATAACCTGGAAGCAATAGCAACCTGTTCTGTCACCCAGGTATCATAGCCACGGTTGTTCTCAGATATCTCTGAAAGATAACGGACGCGTTTGGGCGGAATGATCTGTGATTTAGTAGAGGTTGCTTCACCCTTCATATCTCTGCTACCTGGTGCTGGTATATGCTGAAAAGACACACCTGTTTTTTTACCAATGGCATCAAACAGCTTCTCGAACAGTTCATTCACACCTGCATCATTGAACTGGGCGGCAATGGTGCCAACAATAGGTAATGTTTCATCTTTGGCATCCCAGAGATTGTGATTGCGTTTGAACTGCTTGCGTACATCGTGTAATGCATCCAAAGCGCCCGCCTTATCAAATTTATTGATGCAGACCACATCAGCATAGTCCAGCATATTGATCTTTTCCAGTTGTGATGCGGCACCGTATTCGGGCGTCATCACATATAAACTGACATCGCAATAATCGAGTATCGACGCATCACTCTGGCCTACACCGGCAGATTCCAGGATAATAAAATCGAACCCTGCCTTCTTACAGATATCAATGGCATCCTGTACATGGGGGCTTAATGCCGTATTATCATCTCTTGTGGCTAGGCTACGCATATAAGCACGTCCGTTCGAGATCGCGTTCATCCGGATCCTGTCGCCCAGTAATGCACCTCCCGTTTTTTTCTTGGATGGATCCACTGAGATTACTGCAATAGTCTTATCCGTAAATGTGTGCAGGTATCTTCTAACGATCTCATCTGTAACAGAACTTTTACCAGCACCTCCGGTTCCGGTAATGCCGAGTACAGGGATCGTGGTATTGCCTGTATCCTGCTTCTGGTTTTTTTTCTTTTCCTGATTGTTCTCTGCAATCGTGATCTGCCTGGCTACCTGTCTTACATCT
Organism: Sediminibacterium sp. FW305-C-269; assembly: GCF_058231045.1. NCBI lineage: Bacteria > Pseudomonadati > Bacteroidota > Chitinophagia > Chitinophagales > Chitinophagaceae > Sediminibacterium > Sediminibacterium sp. FW305-C-269. The sequence continues at coordinate 289,333 of NZ_JBIQXQ010000001.1, forward strand.
TTCACTTCATCCAGACCCATGGGCTTGCTATAATCACCCTTCCCTTCCACACTGAAATCACACTTGCGGATCACATCTTCAATCATACCTTCCAATCCCATCTGCCTGCCGTCATCCGGGCTGTATATCCTCGTAATTCCGTACGAGTGAAGCTCACGTATTTCTTCCGGCAAAATGGTTCCGCCACCACCGCCGAATATTTTAATATGCCCGCAACCATTCTGGTCGAGCAGGTCTTTCATGTATTTAAAGAATTCAACATGCCCCCCCTGGTAACTGGTAATAGCAATTCCCTGTGCATCTTCCTCAATGGCACACTCTACAATTTCCGCCACGCTGCGGTTGTGTCCCAGGTGTATGATCTCAGCTCCCTTTGCCTGTAAAATGCGGCGCATGATATTGATGGCAGCATCGTGTCCATCAAATAAACTGGCAGCCGTAACGATCCTTATTTTATGTTTGGGTGTATATGCCATGGTTCTGTATTAACTAAGCAGCAAATTTACAGGTTTGAACGCAAAGGTTAACAGGTGTTAGCTTTTACTTAACTTGTTGTTTTACAATGCAATATTCCTAATTTCACCAATCTAAATATTTTTTATGCGTTTTGAAGTAAGCACAAACAAAGAATCGGAGTTCCCCATCATCCGCCTGACCGATAAACTGGGTGGTTGCCAGGCTGAGATCTATGCGTTAGGAGCCATGCTGAATGCATACCGTATTCCCGTTACAGGAGGCAAATTTCAGAACCTGATCGATGGCTTTGATAATGCCACAGATGCGCTGAAACAGCTTACCAATGGCTTTAAAAGTGCCAAACTGAGTCCTTTCGTATGCCGCATGTACAAGGGTAGTTACGAATTAAGGGGAAAACAATACACAACAGAAAAATGGTACCTGGGTGAGCATGCGATCCATGGATTGCTCTACGATGCTGTATTTGCTGTTACCGATAGTTTTGCCAGTGCAGAAAAAGCGGCGGTAACGCTCGAATACCATTACCCAGGCTCAGATGCCGGTTATCCCTTTGCTTTTACTATGATGGTAAACTGGCAATTGGTAGCTGATAACCACCTCACCGTTACCACTTCTGTATTTCATCATAATCCCGAAGCTATTCCGATGGCTGATGGCTGGCATCCGTATTTTACATTGGGTACAGCGGTGGATGACTGCACACTGCAATTCGATAGCGAAACACAGTTGGAATATAATGCAGATCTGCTTCCTACAGGTAATAAAATCAAAGACGACCGGTTCATCAACGGGTGTTCCTTACGCGGAATTTCACTTGACAATTCTTTTGAATTGCCTGCAGACAAGGAACATCCTAAATGTGTGCTGAAGAATACGCAGTTACAGTTAACCATAGAACCCAGCAGAAGTTACCCGATCTTGCAGATTTATATTCCCGCCCATCGCCAGAGTATTGCGATAGAGAACCTAAGCGGCGCACCGGATAATTTCAATAATGGCATGGGATTGATCATGCTGGCCCCCAATGAGCAGAAAGTCTTCAGAACCAGCTATAGAATATCGAATATCGAACAAGGAATGATGAATGTTGAATGAAGGGTCTTCAAACCAATTCAACATTCATCATTCCTTGTTCGATATTCATCATTCATCAGAGATCTACGACGGCGATGACGCTGATCTCAACATTCACGCCGCGGGGCAAGCCCTTTACGGCAACCGTTTCACGGGCGGGATAATCGCCGGTAAAATATGAGCCATACACTTCGTTCACCTGGGCAAACAGGGACATATCGCTCAGGAAAATACTGGTTTTCACTACATGGGCAAAAGTCAGTTTTGCTTCAGACAGAACGGCCTGCAGGTTCTTCATTACCTGATGGGTTTCGTCTGCAACTGAACTGCTCACCAGTTCGCCGGTTTCAGGTACAAATGCCACCTGGCCACTGACAAAAAGCATCCCATTTGCTTTCACTGCCTGGTTATACGGACCGATCGGCGCCGGTGCCTTATCTGTTTTAATGATCTGTTTTGACATAAGATTCGTTTTACCGGCAGCAAATTGCTGCTTTTCTATCAACCTGCCAACCTAAATTTGCATTTTACCTATCCGCATGCAGATCATACTCAAAGCCACAGAAGTGCAGAAACAGGTATTCCTTGCCAGGGGGATCCCCACTGGCATTGACGTTCTTACCCCGGACGAGTTGCCAGCCCACAGCAGCGTGGCTGCATATTTCGACCTGTTATTTGAAGAAGAAGGGCCAGCTTTTTCAAATATTACTGATGTACCTGTATTTGTAAATGCGGTGATCGCGACAGCCAACCAGCTCCCCGCCAACTGCATCCGTATTAATGCCTGGAACAGTTTTCTGGAAAGGGACCTGCTGGAAATGGCAGTTGGCAAAAACAATCGTTTCGCCTTACAGGCAGAACAGCTGATACAGGCACTGGGCTGGAAATACCAGTGGGTGCCGGATGTGCCTGGTATGATCGCAGCGCGTGTAATTGCCATGATTATTAACGAAGCTTATTTCGGCCTGGGCGATGAGATCAGCAGTAAGAAAGAAATAGACATTGCTATGAAACTGGGCACCAATTATCCCTTCGGACCATTTGAATGGAGTGAAAAGATAGGTTTAGGCAGGATCCATGCACTATTAAGTAAACTTTCCGAAAGCAGCCGTCGCTACCTGGTAGCCCCTGCATTAACCAAAGAAATTACCTGATCTAATCCTGATACATGCCATTACTGCTACATATTGATACAGCTACCGAACAAGCCAGCGTTTGTTTAAGCCGGGAGGAAAAAATACTTGGCATGGTATCCAGCCAGGAACAGAAGAACCATGCCGGTTTTGTGCAACCTGCCATACAGCAGCTATTGGCCGATAACGGGTGTACCATGCAGGAGCTGGATGCTATTTCCGTGACCGCAGGCCCCGGCAGTTATACGGGCTTACGTGTAGGACTGGCTACTGCCAAAGGCATTTCCTATGCGCTGCAAAAACCACTGATCCTGGTAAATACTTTGGAAGTAATGGCCAGGGCGGTTCTTCGCGACCTAAAAGAACAACGAATCCAGCCAGCTTCCGGAACCCTTCTTTGCCCTATGATCGATGCCCGCCGAATGGAGGTCTTTACCGCCTTGTATACCCTGGACCTGGCTGAGACACAGGCCCCATATGCATTGATCCTGGAAGAAGACTGTTTTTCAGACATCCTTGCGAATCAGCCAGTTATATTCAGCGGCTCAGGACATCTCAAGCTGAAGCAGCTGGTAAACAGTCCCAATGCGTCATATTCACACATCCTCCATAACGCCGCAGACCTGACCGCTCCGGCTCTTTCTGCCTATCATTCTGGCCAATTTGCCAGCCTTGCTTACAGTGAACCCCTATATGTAAAAGAATTCTTCGACCCGAAAAAAAAGGGTTGACCGATGGAGAAATAGTATAGACGAAATTTATACTATGAATCCCCAAACAAATTGCGTAACTTTATAATGCGATTATAGTTTTTTCACCCCCCAATTACAACTTTATTGCCATGAGCCAGACCTTGCAAGCCGTTGTGCTGATTAACGGCAAAAATCAGATTAAGGTTGACTTTCTTCACACCAAGAAAGCCTCATTGATTCTCAGATCAATTAACCACAAACTCCGCCAGCAGATCATCAAATTACTGGATGAGCACCAGAAAATGACGGTTACAGAGATTTATGTAAAACTTCGCCTGGAACAATCCGTAGCATCCCAACACCTCGCCATTTTGCGCAGGGCTGGTATTGTTAGTACATCCCGGGACGGTAAATTCATCTATTATTCTGTTAACTATACCCGCCTGGCGGAAGTAGTGCAGTTTGTAGAAACGCTGGTAGGTTGATTGCAGTATGTCAATGTAGTCCTTTAACAATGTTCTGACCATTTTGGCCTGAAGCTTGCCATAACTTTGCACAAACCCTGATAATATGTTCATCAAACAATTATACACCGGCTGCATAAGTGAAGCGGCTTATTACATCGAAAGTGAAGGCGTTGCTGCAATCATTGACCCCTTACGAGATATTGAGGAATACCTCGACCTGGCAAATGAACGCAAGGCTACGATCAAATACATCTTTGAAACCCATTTCCACGCTGATTTTGTCAGTGGCCACTTAGACCTGGCCGCCGCAACTGGTGCTACCATTGTATATGGACCTGATACCGTAACCAAACTGCCTGTACATATTGCCCGGGACGGTGAACAATTTTCACTGGGTAAAATCACGATCGAAGTATTGCATACTCCGGGGCATACCCTGGAAAGCAGTTGTTTTCTGCTGAAAGACGAGAACGGGAAAAACCATGCCGTATTTACCGGTGACACTTTGTTCGTAGGTGATGTGGGTCGCCCCGACCTGGCGCAGAAAACCAACGAAATCACCATGGATGATCTGGCGGGTATGCTGTTCGAAAGCCTCAGGAAAAAAATCATGCCACTGGCAGATGATGTGATCGTGTATCCTGCACATGGCGCGGGAAGCAGCTGTGGTAAGAACCTGGGCGCAGAAACATCCAGTACCATTGGTGAGCAGAAAAAAACCAATTATGCACTTCAGCCGCAAACAAAAGAAGAATTCATCAAAGTAGTAACCGAAGGGTTGACCGCACCACCGCAATATTTCCCGATCAATGCCATGATCAATAAGGAGGGCTACGAAAGCCTGAATGCCGTTTTAGAAAAAGGTCTGCAGGCGCTGAATATAGCAGCCTTCAAAGCAAAAGCATCACAAGACGATGTGATCATACTGGATACCCGCTTGTCCTCCACTTTTACAGAAGGGTTTGTACCCGGCTCCATCAGTATCGGTCTTGACGGACGGTTTGCAGAATGGGCCGGTAGTTTATTGCCTTTCGACAAAAAACTGATCCTGGTCACAGACCGCGGCAAGGAAAAAGAAAGCATTGTGCGTCTTGCACGTGTGGGATATGATAAAATGGAAGGTTACTTGGAGGGTGGTTATGCTGCCTGGCAGGCTGCAGGTGAAAAAACTGATATGGTGATTGATGTGGAAGCGGATGAGCTGGCCATGGATATTCCTTTTGATTCCAACTTGTTGATCGTGGATGTCCGTAAAAACCCTGAATATGCGGATGGCCATATCAAAGATGCGATCAATATTCCACTTACGGACCTGATGGATCCGGGAAGTATGGCCGACATTGAAGACAGGCACAATATCTATATTCATTGCGCCGGTGGTTACCGGAGTGTGATAGCTGCATCATTGCTGAAACGGCAGGGCATTCATAACCTGCGTAATGTTGTGGGTGGCTGGGGAAAGATCACTGAATTACCTGATAAATTTGAGATAGAAAAAGAAACAGCGGTACTGAATTAATCTTTTTCACCAATCACATACTTGCCGAATTTTTCCGCATTATATTCGAATTTCCATCTTCTATGGCTCCATAAATAATTATGGGGCCTTTTTTTGATGCAATCTTCAATAAATCTCACAAGAGACTGGGTGATAAAACCATTGGGCGTATCTTTCGGAGTGGTAGTGAGCAGGGTAAGATCAGCTTTATAATAGCCTCTTTTTACTTTGTAGAAATCTGCCATGATCACAGCTGTATTCATGTTCTTAGCACCTTTCTCCGGTCCTTTCACAAAGGGTGTCATTCGGCCGAAAAATTTCACCCAGTACGCTTTGGTCGGATCTACCGGGTTCTGGTCTGCCACAAGACCCAGCACATAGGGTTTCTCTGTGTACAAATGGAAACGTGTTCTGAAATCAGCAGTTGAGATCAGGATGGTACCGTATTTAGAACGGATTTTTGTAATAAGCCTATTGAATGTTTTATTGCTTAACGCGGCAAAAATTCCCAGCAAAGGGTATTTGCTGCTCTTTGCTACACCGAGGTTCAGGAACTCCCAATTAAAAAAATGTCCTGAATGTATCTGTACACTTTGCCCTGTAGGCAGTAGATCGTTCAGCACTTCTGCATTGATCACAAACCGTTTGTCGAATTCCTTCGATGAGATGGAAACCAGTTTGACGGTTTCAATAAAAGTGTCGATGAAATTTTTATAGAACCCTTTTGCTATCAAAACACGTTCTGCCGCTGTTTTATCAGGGAAAGCAATACCCAGATTTTTCATCACCACTTGTTTCCTGTAGCCGAAAACATAGTATACCAGCAGGTACAACCCATCACTGATGATGTACATGATCCGCCAGGGAATCAGCGACAGCAGGAAGAAAAAGCCATACACCAGATAATACATTCGCTTGCTTTGAATAGGATAAAGATATGGGATTCCCCAGGTCGGTATTTTCCGCTCTTATAAAATGATGTTCTGCAGCAGATTACTTTTCTCCAAATGATCTGTATTGTAATGCAGGCCGCGGCTCTCTTTCCTGAATTCGGCTCCTTTTACAATCAGGTAGCCTAACGTGATCAGGTTCCTGAGTTCACATAATTGCGGTGATACTTTTGTGGACCGGTATAGGGCTTCTGTCTCAGTGAACAGCAGGTCCAGCCGCTTCATAGCCCGCTCCAGACGGATATCCGTTCTGACGATCCCCACATAATCGCTCATCACCTGCTGCAGTTCCTTCTGACTCTGCGTGATCAGGATCATTTCACTGGGTTCTGTGGTGCCCGCGGCATTCCAGTCGGGTATCCTCTCTTCAAATGCTATGGTATCCACTTCTTTTTTACTATCCAGGAAACAACGATGGCCAAATACCATTGCTTCGAGCAGGCTGTTACTGGCCAATCGGTTGGCACCATGCAAGCCAGTGCTGGCACATTCTCCACAGGCATACAAATGTTTAATGGACGTCCTGCCCCATTCATCTGTTTTAATACCACCACAGCTATAGTGAGCAGCGGGTGCCACTGGTATCATCTGTTGCATCACATCAATACCAATACTTAGACATTTCTCATAAATGTTAGGGAAGTGATGTACGAATTTGGCCTGGTCCATATGTCTGCAATCCAGGTACACATGTTCTGTACCGGTACGTTTCATTTCATTATCGATGGCTCGGGCTACGATATCTCGGGGAGCAAGATCTTTACGTGCATCATACCTTTCCATAAACGCTTCTCCATTCTTGTTGCGCAGGATACCTCCATCGCCACGAACAGCTTCTGTAACCAGGAAAGAAGGTGATACCCCGGGCTCGTACAAAGCAGTTGGATGGAACTGGATAAATTCCATATTCTCAATCTTACCCTTTGCACGATAAACCATCGCAATACCATCACCCGTGGCGATGCGCGGATTGGTGGTGGTTCTGTAGGCTTGTCCACAACCACCGGTTGCCAATAAAGTAATACGTGCCAAAATTTTTTCGATCTGCTGCGTTTGCAGGTTCAATACGTATACGCCATAACAGGTAATATCCAATGTTGATTTGGTTACCAGATAGCCCAGATGGTGTTGCGTAATAATGTCCAGTACAAAACAGTGATTGACCAGTTCAATATTCTTTACCGAAGCCATCTGATCCAACAGGACCCGTTCTATTTCCTTTCCGGTAACATCTTTGTGGTGCAGGATCCGGTTCTCACTATGGCCGCCTTCCTTACCCAGACTGTATTCACCCTGCTCATCCTTATCAAATTCCGCTCCATAAGAAATGATCTCTTTGATACGTTCCGGCCCTTCCTTTACAACGATCTCTACCACTTTTTCATTACACAGTCCATCGCCGGCAACCAGCGTATCTTCTATATGTTTGTAATAACTGTCTTTTTCTTCATCCCATACACCGGCTACGCCACCCTGCGCATATTTGGTATTGGTTTCGTCTGCCTGTGTTTTGGTAATAACGGTAACCTTCTTATCGGGAAATTCCTTTGCGGTCTTAAGTGCATAGGTTAGCCCTGCAATACCGGACCCTATGACTAAAAAATCTGTCTGCATATTTTCCAGGAGGATTTTAGTTGAGAAGTATTTGCACTGTTACAGGCCACTGCACAAACAGCAAGTATCCCTTACTGATCAGGCAACCGGCTCTATCCAGGCATCATTTTCTTTTAACAGGTTAATGAGTTCATCCACTGCTATTTCACTGTCGATATTCCGTTTCATGATGTCTTTCCCTTTGTAGAGTGTAATCTTTCCGGGACCACTTCCTACATAACCAAAATCAGCATCCGCCATTTCACCAGGACCATTTACGATACAACCCATGATGGCGATCTTGACGCCTTTGAGATGATGGGTCACACTCCTGATTTTGGCAGTTGTTTCCTGGAGGTCAAAGAGAGTCCTTCCACAACTGGGGCAGCTGATGTATTCTGTTTTAGAAATACGGGTACGTGTTGCCTGCAGTATGGTGAATGCCGTTGCATTGATAAACTGTTCTGCTGAATGATTACTGCTGTAATTCCTTCCGCTGGTATCCTGTTTCCCCTTTGACAGCACTTGGTAACTATCTGGCGTCATGCCCAGGCAGATACCATCACCAAAACCATCCAGAAACAAAGCGCCGCATTCGGTTGAATAGTGAATCAGGTGTTCATCGGTGGTCTGCCAATTGCTATCGGTGACCAATATTACAGGATTCTGAATCTTACGGTTCATCAGCTCCAGGAACATCCTGCGTACTGCAGGCATGGCATGGGGATTTTTACTGCTGAAGCAGAGAACCACTTTTGTATCATTTGCCAACTCATCCAGATAAGTGAAATCGTTGATAGATGTCTCATCACTGAAACAATCGAGCATCACAAAGTTGAGTGTATCACTTTTCTGCTCAGCAGACACATATCCAGACGCCTCAAAAATGGGGAAGTATTTTTCTCTGTCTTCTACTGCAGCCCATGTGGCAGGATATACCAGCACTTTCAGGGTACCGGGCAAAGCAAAATCCAGTACCTGGTGACCGGTGAAGATATAATCTGCCGCTGCATCACTGATATTCCATTTGTCGGTAGCTGCATCATAAGTATATCCGATACCCTGCAAATGTGCAGGGGTAATGGAATCCACCTTACTCATATCCGCCAACACTACAGGAACCTGCTTGCCTCCGATATTGGATACAGCAAAGCTTTCCCTGCGTTGATAGGTAAAAGGACTGTATGGTATCTTATCAACTGCCGGAATACTCGTAGCGTTCAATCTTCTGTTGGTATACCGTTTGACCAGGTCGCGACAAACTGGGATCTCGAATTCGGGATCTTCGGTCAGACTTACACGGACCGTATCGCCAATACCATCTTCCAGTAAAGTGCCGATACCGGCTGCACTTTTCACGCGTCCATCTTCACCATCTCCGGCTTCCGTAACTCCCAGATGCAGGGGATAACATTCACCGAATTCAGTATCCATCTGTTGTATCAGTAAGCGGTAGGCTTGCACCATCACCTGCGGATTGCTGGCTTTCATGCTCAACACAATATTGTGATAGGTTTCGCTGCGCGCGATCCGTAGGAACTCCATGGCGCTTTCCACCATTCCCATGGGTGTATCGCCATACCTGCTCATGATACGATCACTCAGCGAACCGTGGTTGGTGCCGATACGCATGGCGGTTCCATATTCCTTACAGATCCGGATGAGTGGTGTAAAACGTTCGCGTATGCGTTCGATCTCTTCCAGGTATTCCGCATCGGTATAATCGAGCTGTTCAAATTTCTTCTTGTCTACATAATTGCCAGGATTTACCCTTACTTTCTCTACAATCCTTGCAGCAATCTCTGCAGCATTGGGAGTAAAATGGATATCGGCTACCAGGGGTGTATGGTATCCACGTTTCCGTAATTCATTCTTGATATTGAGCAGGTTTTCTGCTTCGTTCCGGCTGGGTGCAGTAATTCGGACCAGTTCTGCTCCTGCTTCGATACAACGGATGCTTTGTTCCACAGTAGCAAGGGTATTCAGCGTGTCGGTAGTGGTCATGGTCTGCAGCCGGATGGGATGAAAGTTACCGAGCAGCAGATCGCCCACTTTTACTTCGCGGGTGGCCAGGCGGCTATATTCCGTTAATGAATTACAATACAATTGCATAATTGATCTATGTTCTGCAAAACTAACAGTTATAGGGCAGAAAGGTTGCATTAAAAAGCCGGCAATTCCAGTTGCCGGCTTCTGTTTCTGCTATTATTTTACCGTTTCCCTTCGAAGAACCCGTATTGTTTGAGGGCTGCTTTCAGGATAGCGAGACGTGCAGTTTTCAAGTCTGCGTTATGACCCCCTTCTACATTCAGTACAAAGAAGTAAGGATGCCGGTTTTCCTCGATCCAGCCTACGATCCAGCCTAAGGATTTACCATTCTCAAGAAAGCCCCAACCCGATTTATAACTCAGTTTATAATTGGCATTGTCTTCCTGTAGCATCATCTTTTTAACAATATCCTGTGTACGTTTCTGGAAAGGCAGCTGCCCGAAATAGAGTTTCTTCACCAGCCCCATTTCTTCATCTGGTGTGATCTTCAGTGAATTATCCAGCCAGAAGGAATCGATACGCGTTTTGATCACGCGGCTTCCATATTTAAGGCTGTCCAGCCAGTGCTGCATGGTATCTTTTCCTATACGGCGTGCCAGTTCCTGATAGTAAGGAACAGCAGACACCTTGAACGCTTCTTCCAGTGAGAGATCCTTGTTCCAGCTGGTGGCTGTATCGCCCCCGGGAAATAGACGCACCTGACCATCCCATTTGAAAACGGTCTTTTCGTTAGCTACCCTGCCTGTTTCCAAACCTACCAGTGCGTTCACTATCTTAAAAGTGGATGCCGGCAGATACGCTGAATCTTTAAAACGAGCCAGGTTATAGATCATGAAATCTCCCGTGCCATTATCATACAGGCCGAATGTTCCTGTCAGCTTCTGCTCTTCAAATAGTTTACCCAGACTGTTATCTATTTTCACATTATTGGGAGAGCAGGAAAAAAGTAAAAAGTAAAAAGTAAAAAGTAAAAAGGCCAGGGACAGTTTCCTGAGTATGGACAGCGTTTTCATTGCTTGCATTTTTAATTCTGAATTACTTGATAACACCCAATTCTTTCCCCACTTTCGTAAAAGCTGCAATCGCTTTATCCAGGTGTTCCTGCTTGTGGGCTGCACTCAGTTGTACGCGGATACGCGCCAGTCCTTTTGCTACCACAGGGAAGAAGAATCCGATCACATACACGCCTTCTTCCAGCAGTTTTGCTGCAAAATTCTGTGCCACCACCGCATCATATAACATAATGGGAACAATAGGATGATCGCCGGGTTTGATATCGAAGCCTGCTTCTGTCATTTTGGTACGGAAATATTTTGTATTGTACTCCAACCTGTCGCGCAGCTCAGTGGTTTCTGTTAACATATCAAGCACCGCAATGGATGCGCCTACTATACTTGGAGCTACCGTATTGGAAAACAGGTAGGGGCGACTGCGCTGGCGCAGCATTTCTATGATCTCTTTGCGGCCGGATGTGAATCCGCCACTGGCGCCACCGAGGGCTTTACCCAGTGTACCCGTAATGATATCTACCCTGCCCATCACATTACGGTATTCGTGTGTACCACGACCCGTTTTACCGAGGAAACCGGAGGAGTGACATTCATCGGTCATTACGATCGCATCGTATTTGTCAGCAAGATCACAGATTTTATCCAGTTGTGCAATGGTTCCATCCATGCTGAATGAGCCATCGGTAACGATGATACGGCTTCTGCAGGAAGCGGCTTCCTTCAGTTTGACCTCGAGGTCTTCCATGTTATTGTGCTCATAGCGATAGCGTTGTGCCTTGCACAAACGGATACCGTCAATGATAGAAGCGTGGTTCAGTGCATCGCTGATAATCGCATCCTGCTCGCCAAACAGGGGTTCAAACACCCCACCATTGGCATCAAAAGCCGCCGCGTACAAGATGGTATCTTCCGTGCCGAGAAAATCAGACAGCTTCTTTTCCAGTTCTTTGTGTATGTCCTGTGTTCCACAGATAAAACGAACACTACTCATACCATAGCCATGGGTATCAATGGCTTTGTGGGCAGCTTCAATCACTTTGGGGTGCGAAGAGAGTCCGAGGTAATTATTGGCACAGAAGTTCAGTACTTTTTTCCCGTTCACGGTGATCTCCGGACCCTGTTCGCTGGTGATGATACGTTCTTTTTTCAGCAGACCTGCCGCTTCGATCTCTTTTAATTCTTCCCCGATCCGGGTAACAAATTTTTCATTCATATGGATGCATTTCAGAGGGCAAAGGTAGCAGTAAGAGGGGAATATTAGATACTAGTATGGGATAAACTATGCTCTCATTCAAAGTGGTTTCCACGGAGGCGCAAAAGGGCAGTTGGGGGGGGTTACAGTACAAAACGGTAACCTACCCCCTTGATGGTGATGATCTCCAGTGAGGAATCTTCCTTGAGGTATCCCCGGATCTTGGTAATGTATACATCCAGGTTACGGCTATTGAAGAAGGAATCATTGCCCCAGATATGGTTCAGCAATTCCCGACGATCGATAACCTGGTCTTTTTTATGATAGAGGTAGGTCAATAATTCAGTTTCCCGATAAGAAAGTTTCCGTTCAGTGCCGTCTATGACCAATACCTGTTTATTCAGATGAAACTGGTACCTGCCCATAGTAATGGTATCACCGGCAAGCAGTACCGGATTGTCTTTTTTGATCCGTAACACATTTTCAATCCGTACGATCAGCTCCTCCATGCTGAAAGGTTTGCGGATATAATCATTACCGCCGATCTTAAACCCCTGAACTACATCTTCGGTCTGTGTTTTAGCGGTCAGGAAAAACAGGGGCACATCCCCGTTGATCTTACGGATATCTTCTGCCAGTTCAAAGCCGCTTCGGTTGGGCAACATCACGTCCAGGATACAGATATCCGGCTGCTGCACTTCGAAAGTTTCGATTACGTCAGCCCCATCGCTTTCCATCACCACTTCAAAACCCCTAAGCTCGAGGGTCTCTTTGACAATCTTGCCCAGAAAAAGTTCATCTTCTACATATAGAATCTTGATACTCATGCAACTGGGAATTTTACCGTGAACAAACTACCTTGGCCTGGCTGACTTTCTACCGCAATGACTCCATTATGTTGTTGAATTACATGCGACACATAACTGAGTCCTAAACCATATCCTTTACTGTTATGATGATCACCGTTGGGCACACGGAAAAATTTATCAAAGATCTTAGATTGAAAATCTGAGGGAATACCAATACCCTTATCCTGTACCTGCAGCACAACCGTATCGGCCTGATGCAGCAGGCGGATGGTGATCTCCGGTTTCTCCTTACTGTATTTCAGAGCATTGTCCAGCAGGTTAAATAATACGCTGGTCATATGTAACCTGTCGGCCAGGATCGTAAAATAATTACCCTGTACTTCCAATTGTATATAGGCCTGCTGCGCATCGAACTGGAGTTTCATTGTGTTCAGCACTTCTTCAGTAAGCTGTTTCAGGTCGAGCATCTCCTTATTCAATTCAAGCTCCCTGTTTTCAAAAAGAGACAGTTTAAGCACTTTATCTACCAGCAAATTCAATCTTTGTAATTCCGATGCTGAAATATCGAGGTACTCTTTGGTACGTTCGGGGTTCTGTAATCCCCCAAAATTCCGGAGTGCCTCCACAGCCACACTTACAGTAGCCAGCGGTGTCTTTAGCTCGTGGGTAATATTACTGATGAAGTCATTTTTCATCTCCGTCAGTTTACGTTGCGCCAGCAGGCTCCGGTACAGGAATATGAAAGCAACTGTTGTGAATGCAACCAGGAAAACAGAGAACAATATCTGCAGGGATATTTTTTTCAGTAAAAAACCGGTTGGGTTTTCGAATCCAGCCTGGTACCAGTGAGGTTGAAAAAAACCAACAATGGCGGGGCTGGTAGCCAGCACGGCTGTCATGGTATCTTTTCGGTGCAAAGAATCTTCTTTGCCTTTGATGATATGAAAGTTGACGGAAATACCCGCTTTCAGCAATTCCCTTCTGTAAACGGAATCGATCCTGGGAATGGCCAGCGTATCATCCAGCGCTTTTCCGGAAGCGATCATGCGGGCAAAAGATTTTTCGAAGCGGAGGTTATCCGTTTTTACAGTCAGTGTATTACCAACATTATTGGTAACTGTTACCGTTTGCATCAGCTTTTCCGGCGCACGCTTAGGCTTTGCGGAAGATGCACCTCTGGCATCTTTTCCTATGATGTCAGTACGATATCCACTATCAATATTTTTGCCATTAAAACCAACTACTACCTTTAATCCGGACTGAGACATGCGGTGTAGCATAGCTGTATCCGTCATGGGAGTCAGTTTTATCGCATTAGGTTTATGATCTAGCAGAATCTGCGCAACTTCCGGAGTAATTTTATCGGCGCGCATTACCCGTATACTGCTGATCTCTTCAGGCCGTATACTGTTATTGGTATCGGGCAGAAACAAACGTTGACTTTTACCTTTGACTGCAGAATCTTTTTTTTCTATGACCATTATTTTTTTAAGGTCATCGTTCTTCCTCCGCAGAACATTTATAGCATTGTATACGAAAAGATTATTACCAGGATCTTGTTTATAGATAAACGTATCGTTTTTAAACCGGTCTACCTGCATCTTATATACCACATCGCGGAAAATACCATTGGTCTCTTTTTTCAGCGCCTGCCATTCTTCTTTGTAGAGCCGGTTGAGCCAATACGACTGGAAGACCACGATCAGCAGGATCGCCGCCACCAACAGTATACGTGAAAGTTTTAGCTTGTTCATCTGGCCCATTATGGCACAAATATAACCCGCGTTTTTACCGGTCATACCTTTTATTAACCTTAATTAACTTTTGAGTAAGCATCCTTAACCAAGCACTGGTTTAGATTTGAGATCTAAAACCAACACACATGAAAAGAGTTGTTTTCCTATTTACAGGCATGGTTTGCCTGAGCGCCCTGAAAGCCCAGGTGAAAGAGGGTACCATCGTTTACGAGCAGAAAACCAATATGCACAGGGCCATCCAGGATGAGCAGATGAAGGCAATGATACCGGAATTCAGAACAGCTAAGTTCATGCTATTATTCAGCGATAGCATCTCCGTATACAAAACCGTTCCGGAAGATGAGGCTCCCGATCCTTTTGCAGGTGGTAATGGAATGCGTGTCATCACCCGTTTTGGTGCAGGTAGTGGAGACCTCTATAAGAATCTCAGCCAGGCAAAATCGGTTCAGACTGCTGAACTGGGAGGCAGGAATTTTCTGATCACCGATTCTATCCGGCAGCAACCCTGGAAACTGGGAACAGAAACCAAAATCATCCTTGGTTATACCTGTCATAAAGCTACCCGAAAAATAATGCAGGCAGCCGGTGGTATCCGCCGTATTGTAATGGGTGGCGGCAACACTGATACCAGCAGCCAAACCCGTCAGCAGGCTAAGGAAGTGGAAGTAGTGGCCTGGTATGCCGATGATCTGGTAAGTCCTGTTGGACCTGAGAATTACGGCCAGTTACCCGGCGTTATCTTACAGCTGGACGTTGACAATGCCGCCAACATATATACTGCTACCGAGATCAAAAAAACAGTCGATCTGAAAGAACTAAAGGAGCCTAAAAAAGGGAAAGTAATTACCCGCCAGGAATTCACAAAAATGATGACCGAAATGATGAGCAATGGTGGCGGAGGATTCAGGATAGGTGGATAATAAGATAAATCATTTGAAAAAAGCCCGTCTGAACAAACGGGCTTTTTCAGGTATATCTCGTGCAGTATCCTGATGAACTGTTCTTTTCGCTGTAACTATGCTATGCAGGGCAATATGCTCTATCTTCGAACTATTGCACTCTTTGCTGTTATCCCGACAGCATGGTACCAGTTCCTGAAATATCGCTGGCTCAAAACGCAGCGGGATATACACCTCTAATAACCTATAATTACTGATCGATAGAAGTTTTTGCAACCCCATTCTACATAGAGCTATCATCACCCAACAACAAGCCCCGCTCTTTCCTGAACGGGGCTTGTTACCTATTTTTAGATAAATCATCTATCCGCCAACCCTTACTACCATTCTGGGACCTTGCGCCGAATTGCCTGCTTTGTTCAGGTTAAAAGTAAAACTCATCAGGAAGTAACGTTGCAGCACATTATAACGGGTATCTTCAATATAGTTCTGGTTGGCATTCCGGCTGATCCCCTGGTTCTGGTTCAGGATATCATAAGCCGTCAACTTAATCTCGGCACGTTTGTTTTTCAGGAAACTTTTTGCCACCGATGCATTCCAGAATGCCACATGGGTATTAAAACCGTCTGCCCTTCCTGAATTAATTGTGTAGTTCATATTATTGTTGATCACTAAGCCCCATGGCAGATAATTGGTCATATCCAGTCCATATACTTGCTGCAGGTAATTGCTGTTCAACTGTGACTGTAAAGAATATTTTGCTTTACTAAAATTGAACCTGCTGGTCACCTGTAGGTCCAGTTTATTCTCCAGAGAGAACTGGTAGTTCAAATTAGGCCCTATCCCGATATTATCAATTCCATTCTCCGCACCATTTACAAAACTGATATTGTGCAGCATATTAACACCCACACCCATATCCACCCTCGATTTGATCTTCTTCAGCGGGAACCCGGCATTCACCTGTCCGAACAATGTATAATTACCATTGGCATTGACCGGCATGGTCACCCGTGAACCATTGTTTTGCACCTGGTCTGCATTTACGATAGCATTATTCACCCTGGATGCAGACAGGAATACAACCATATTCCGTTGCGTGAACGTATTAACCGCAAAATAATTCATAGACAGGGACTGGGTGTAACTTCTCTTCAGGTTGGGATTTCCGGTATAGGTATTCAGTGGATCACTTACATCCACTACTGGCTGTAACTGCAGGGTGCTGGGTTGCATAGTGGAAGTGACATAGTTAAGAATAATACTACTGGAGCTGTGTACCCGATATTGTATATTGGCATTGGGCAACAGGTCTGTAAATGTTTGCCTGATCACATTGCCATTGGTGTTATTGGTACTGTTTAAAGTGGCTCCCTGCAATGAGGTTCCCAAGGTAAAACTGGCTTTTTTCTGGTTGGAGCGAAAGCTGACACTGCCGCCTGTATAGGAATATTCACTCTTGAAATCGTTGCTCTGTAAAATGTTGAACTGGTCGTACTTGCCAGTAGTAACCCCATAATCATATGTTGTGCGCTTGCTGTCTCCTACATTGGTACTGTAAAATGCGCTAAGTTCAAGCAATGATTTTTTTCCGATTGGCTCTGTATATACCAGGTTGGCACCCACACTGCGGCTAACAGCTTCGCGACGGTTTTTCTGGTTGGTGATCGAGTCTTTCAACCCCACTCCATTGGCATAAAAGGTATTTCGTGTATAGAGGTCACCGCTTTGTTTACTGTCGTTATATGCGAGGCTGATCGTACTGGATAAAGTTCTTCCCTTTTTTTGAAAACGCTTACGCAATAAGGCATTCCCACCAAAGTTGAACGCATCGGAATGCGTTTTGCTGTCTGTCATACCCGAGTTTAATTTCATCCCTTTGTTATCGACCGATATATAATCACTGGTACTCCTGGTATCTGTTTGCTGTGTCGTAAACTGCGGTGTAAACTTAACAGAGTGAAAGCTGTCGATCTTGCTGTCGATAGTTATATTCAACCGCTGTTGCTTATTGTTGCGAGAGGTGTTGCTGTTAGACTCATAAGTGAAATTATTCCCTGGTAAAAGGTTCTGACGGATGGTATTGCGATCGGTACGGAGGTCGATATTCGTTCCCATGGCACTTCCGTTAAAATCGGTCTTTTTATTCCAGAGATCATTGAAATTGACGCCACCTGCCACTGTGGTAGCCACACCCTGCTGGTTTTGTCCGAAACCTGTAACCGGCAACCCATTATCGTCCGATCCGCCGGCGCGAACTGTGATACCACCACCACTGCGCATACCCCTTGATAACTCTCCTGTAAAATTCAATACATCCATGATAGAGAATCCCTGCCTGTTGGTATTGTTAGCCATGCCGATCATTGATAATTGCTGATCGCCATTGAACTTGTTGACATTGGTCTGGCCATCATAACGTTCGTTGGACCCCGCACCAGCCATCAATTTGCCAAAAAGGGATTTGTTCCGGTCTTTTTTGAGTTTTAGGTTAATGGCTTTCTCGCTTTGTCCATCATCAACCCCGGTAAATTCAGACCGGTCTGATTTCTTATCAAATACCTGTACCTTATCAATCGCATCGGCATCCAGGTTACGGGTAGCCATTTTGGGGTCTCCTGTAAAAAATTCTTTCCCATTCACCAGTACACGATTGATGCGCTGCCCATTTACCCGAACCGTACCATCATTGTCTACGGTAACCCCTGGCAACTTCTTCAGCAGGTCTTCCACTACTGCGTTGGGTTGGGTCTTAAAATTTTCGGTATTGAACTCTACCGTATCGTTATTAATGGTAACGGGTGCACGACGTGCGGTAACGGTCACATTACCCGTGCTCTGTATATCCAGCATAGCTACATTACCCAGGCTGATCTCTTTGGCGTCGCCGCTGACATCAAGGTCTTTCCATACAGGAAGATAACCCACATAGGATGCAGAGAGGAGGTAACGGCCTTTGGCGATACCGGGTAACCTGAACTTACCGGTAGAATCCGCCCGGGTAAAACTAACCAGTGTGGAATCTTTGGCATTTACAATAGAAACGGTGGCATAAGCCAGGCCTTTCTTAGAAACCGTATCAAAAACAGTTCCCCTGACCGTTGACGGCGTTTGCTGGGCCCAGGAAAAAAATGGTAGTAGAAAAACAAAAAACAGGATACAGATCCGGTACATAGCCTTCATATTTTAAGTTGCCAAAAATAGCCGACTAAAGACAGAGAAGCGGTTAATAAACTTTGAGGAAAGGTTAATGAAGGTTAAAGTAACCAAAAACAAACCGGGACATTCCATGGTCACTATATAATGATCACAGAATGTCCCGGTTATCAGGAGTTTGGGTTCCCCTTTTATCAATCAGTTTTCTACTCCAAGTAATTCCACTTCAAAAATCAGTGTAGCGCTTAGCCCAATATTAGGCGGACCATTATCGCCATAGGCCAGGTCGGCAGGAATGTATAGTTTCCACTTACTGCCAACTGTCATCAATTGCAGACCTTCCTGCCAGCCACGAATTACATTGGCCAGAGGAAAAGTGATCGGTTCTCCCCTGTCAACCGAGCTGTCAAATTTGGTTCCGTTGATCAGGGTTCCGGTATAATGGCATTTTACCTTACTGTCCAATGTAGGTTTGGTATTATCCGTTCCAGCTTTCAGCACTTCGTATTGCAGGCCACTGGGCAAGGTTACCACACCGGCACGTTTCCCGTTTTGCGCCAGGAATGCCTGTCCTTCTTTTTTGGCAGCAGCAGCTTTTCCCTCACTGGCGGTTTGTTGAAAACGGGTAAAACATTGTTGTATGGCCGCATCATCCAGCAATACGGCTTTATTTGCCTTTTGATCGGCCAGGCCTTTCTGAAAAAGTGCCATGTTCACATTATCAAAACCCTGTGCTTTCAGACTCTGCGCAATACGAACGCCCAAGGCATAACTGGTACTGTCCAGGTTATTTTTGAAAGGATTGGGAGACACCGTTTTTTTTACAGCTGGTTTTGCTGCCGGCTTGCTGACAGCAGTTTTTTTTGCCTGTGAAAATCCTGCCATAACCAGGAGTAAACAGGTAAAAACGAGAAACGATTGCTTCATGTTGTTGTTTTTGTGAAGATCAAAGAAACGTAAATTATCTTAAACTCGCCGGCGTCCTTCTTTCCTGCAGGAAAACGATCATCCTGCCAGGTCCCTGATAGCAGCATTTACTTTCTGGAAACCGAATTGGTTCAGGGTCTGTTGCATCATGTCTCCTACCTTACCGTTACAAAGATTACCGATACTGCCTTCATGCACATGTTTAACCCCGGTAGTATAGGTAAACCTGCCTTCTTCAATGGCCATACCCACCTGTTTATAGGCATCCCGGAAAGGAATCCCCTGCAGCACCAGCTTATTCACTTCTTCCACGCTGAATACATATTTGTATTTTTCATCGGCTAGAATATTCTCTTTGACACTGATATTGGATAACATCAGGCTAACCATATTCAGGCAATCTTTCAATGTCTGAAACGCAGGAAACAGGTGTTCCTTCAGCAATTGCAGATCGCGATGGTATCCTGAAGGCAGATTGCTTGTCATCATGAGCACTTCATTAGGCAATGCTTTCAGCCGGTTGCAGTAGGAACGTACCAGCTCAAACACATCGGGATTCTTTTTGTGTGGCATAATACTGGAACCGGTTGTGAGTGAAGCCGGGAAACTGATAAAATCAAAGTTCTGGTTCAGGTATAAACAGGCATCCATGCTCAGTCGCGACAAAGTATCGGCCAGGTTAGCCAATGCCATGGCGGTAATCCGTTCTGCCTTGCCACGGCCCATTTGCGCATATACCACATTGTAATTCAGGTCTGCAAAACCGAGCAATTGAGTAGTCATGGTTCGGTTAATGGGGAATGAGGAACCATATCCGGCAGCTGAACCCAGGGGGTTTTTGTTCACCACCTGGTAAGCGGCCTGCAGAGTGATCATATCATCAACAAGGCTTTCTGCATAGGCGCCAAACCATAAGCCGAAAGATGAAGGCATAGCCAGCTGCAAGTGCGTATAACCAGGAAAAAGGTGGTCCTTGAATTGTTCACTTTGCTGTTGCAAGAGTTGGAACACTGGTTGCACTTCTCTTACCAGCTCTTCAATCTCATTACGCAGAAAAAGTTTCACATCAACCAGCACCTGGTCATTCCGGCTGCGGGCTGAGTGGATCTTTTTACCGGTATCACCCAGTTTCTGGGTGAGTAGCAGCTCTACCTGCGAATGTACGTCTTCTATTCCTTCCTCTATAGTGAATTGCCCTTTACCGATGAGCTGATAGATATTCCGTAACTCAGCAATCAGTTTATCAGCCTCATCCCCGGTAAGCAACCCCACACTGGCCAGCATTTTTGCATGTGCGATGGACCCCAGCACATCAAAAGGTGCCAGGAGAAGATCGAATTCCTTATCCCTTCCTACAGTGAATTTTTCCACCAGACGGGAGGTATCTGTGTTGTCTTTACTCCACAGTTTCATAACACTTGCTTTAATAATTGAATATAGAGATCTATCCCTTTTTGTATTTCCTCTACAAAAATAAACTCATCCGCTGTATGACTGCGTGCACTGTCGCCAGGACCCATTTTCAGGGTCTGGAAAGGCATCAGGGCTTTGTCGCTGGTGGTGGGTGAGCCATAATAAGATTTACCCAGTTTTATTCCCGACTGCACCAATGGATGATCCAGACTGATAGAAGTAGAACGCATCCGCAGACTTCTGGGAACGACTTCGCTCTTCACATGGCTTCTGATGATTTCCAGCACTTCCTCAAAAGTATACAATTCATTCACCCGTACATCCACCACAAAACGGCAGGAAGAAGGAACCACATTATGGGCCTTGTTCTCCGTTTCTATCACGGTCACTGACATTTTTACTTTCCCCAGTAATGGTGATACTTTTTCGAATACAAAATTGCGGAACCATTCTATGTCGGTCAGCGCTTTGTATAAAGCATTCTCTCCTTCTTCACGGGCTGCATGTCCTGCTTTACCTGTGGCTGTCACATCCAGTACGAGTAAACCGCGTTCTGCAATGGCCATGTCCATCAACGTAGGTTCTCCCACAATACCGCATTCAATTTCCGGCAGGTGCTGGAGCAGGACTTCAATACCATTCCTTCCGGATATTTCTTCTTCAGCTGTTGCCGCAAAAACAAGGTTGTATTTCAGGTCTTTGGCTTCGTAAAAGTACAGGAACACGGAAAGCAGTGACACCAGGCATCCGCCGGCATCATTACTGCCGAGGCCGTATAATTTACCATCTTTGATATTCGGTGCAAATGGGTCTAGGGTATATGCTTTATTGGGTTTAACCGTATCGTGGTGCGAATTGAGTAATAGACACGGTTTGCCTGCCTCAAAATATTTGTTCTTTGCCCAAACGTTGTTCAGGTAACGCTGGGTACTTACCCCATGTTGCTGGAGGAAGTTCTCCAGAATGGTGGCTGTCTCGTTTTCTTCTTTACTGAAAGAAGGGGTGGCGATCAATTGTTGTAATAGTTCAACCGCTTTGCCTGTTAGTATATGTTGTTGGTCATTCATAGCGAATGGTTGTCCCTGCACTGCCGGCAATCAGCCCAGGTAATTGTTCTGCCTTCCCGATGATCACTTTACCTACTCCTTTTGCTAATGCTGCAAAAGCATTGTCGAGTTTAGGTATCATCCCGGCAAATATTAATTGTTGTTGTTTTAGTTCGTTATAATAAGCAGGACCCATTTCAGGGATCACTGAATTTTCATCATTTACATCCAGTAATACACCAGTTTTCTCAAAGGAATAGATCAGCGATACCTGGTATAGATGGGCCAGCGAAGTGGCCAGTTCCTGTGCAATGGTATCTGCATTGGTATTCAGCAAATCGCCTTTTGCATTGTGTGTAATGGGAGCTGCTACAATGGTAATATCCTGGTCAAGCAATGATTTTGCCAGGCCCGTATTTACGGTATCCACATCACCTACAAAACCATAATCAATGGTAGCGTGTGTTCTTTTATGTGCCAGCAGCAGATTACCGTCGGCCCCGGTAAGACCTATAGCATTACAACCATATGCCTGCAATTGTGCCACAATATTTTTATTAATGTAACCGGCATATACCATGGTTACAATCTTCAGTGTTTCTGCATCGGTGATTCGCCGTCCATCCACCATCTGTTGCTGTATGCCCATCTGGTCGGCCAGTCGGGTGGCCAGTTTACCACCTCCGTGTACCAGTATTTTTTTTCCTTCGACAGCGGCAAAAGACTGAAGGAATGAAGAAAGCTTCACTTCATCATCAATGATATTCCCGCCGATCTTTATGATATGCACTGACTCCACGTTA
The DNA here is from genome assembly GCF_058231045.1 of Sediminibacterium sp. FW305-C-269. Classification (NCBI taxonomy): domain Bacteria; kingdom Pseudomonadati; phylum Bacteroidota; class Chitinophagia; order Chitinophagales; family Chitinophagaceae; genus Sediminibacterium; species Sediminibacterium sp. FW305-C-269. The sequence goes on from NZ_JBIQXQ010000001.1 coordinate 312,278, forward strand.
TTTATTTTCCTGTTGCTGTCAATATTTCTGATAATACCGCCTGTGCCGCCCATACCCTGTTACCGGCCTGCCGGGTTACGAGGCTATGTGTGCTATCCAGTACCTCATCGCTGAGCTCTACATTTCTTCTCACAGGTAAACAATGCATCACTTTTGCATTGTGTGTCGTTTTCAATTTTTCTTCGGTGAGCATCCATCCCGGATCGTTCTCGTAGATCTTACCGTAATCATTGTATGTGCTCCAGTTTTTCACATACACAAAATCTGCATCTTTCAGGGCCTCATCCTGGTTATGTGTAATGGTGGCTCCTTTGGTAAATTCTTCAGCCAGTTCATAATCCTGCGGGTGTGTGATCACAAAATCCGCTTCCCCCCAGGCATTCACCCATTGTGCAAAACTGTTGGCAACACATTGCGGCAGGGGTTTTACGTGTGGCGCCCAGGTAAGTACCACTTTAGGTTTTCTGGCACCGCCTGCCGGTTCTTTTTTCAACGACTCTGTAATGGTGATGATATCTGTTAACGATTGTAATGGGTGCAGTGTGGCGCTTTCCAGGCTTACCACGGGAACGCCCGCATATTTGATGAACTGGTTAATATACATTTCGCTGTAATCATCTTCCCGGTTCTTTAGAGAAGGGAATGTTCTGATACAGAGAATATCGAAATACTGTCCCAAAATCGGAGCAGCATCTTTTACATGCTCCGCAGTACTGCCGCTCATGATAGCCCCTTCCTCAAACTCGAGTGCCCAGCCTTCTTTATCTACGTTGAACACCACTGCTTCCATCCCGAGGTTCTTGGCCGCTATCTGCGTACTTAATCGTGTACGCAAACTGGGGTTCAGAAACAACAGACCGATTCGTTTGTCGGCACCGAGATTCCTGTCGGCCAATGGATTGGCCTTATATGCCAGTGCCTTTGCTACCAGCGCATTAATATCGGTTACGTCTTTAACAGAAATGAATTTTCTCATTTACTACCCGAAAGGGAATTTTATGGTTATCAACTTTTGTACTGTTATGATACTTCCTGATGTCACGGTCTGAAGCTTGCTACTTGCTCTTAAGTTCATCTATCGCTTCTGCCAGTGAAGCCAGGAACTCATCAATCTGTTTTTTGGATAAAGCCAGGGAAGGTAACAACCTGATCACATTGGGTTTTGCTTCTCCTGTGAACACTTTGAAATCAAAAAGCAGTTTCTTTTTCAGGTCCTTTAGTTCTTCCGGCAGGTCAAACCCAATCATCAATCCGCGACCACGAACATTCTTTAATTCGGGAATGGCTTTCAGTTGCTCTATCAGGTATGCACCGTTAGTTTTGGCATTTTCTATCAAACGTTCCTCTTCCATCACTTCCAGCACCGCCAGTGCAGCAGCACAAGCCAGTTGGTTACCACCGAATGTGGTGCCCAGCATCCCATGTTTGGGTTGGATTTTTGGTGCAATAAGGATTCCGGCTACAGGAAAACCATTTCCCATGCCCTTGGCCATGGTGTAAATGTCTGCATTCACGCCTGCAAAATCATGCGCGAAAAAAAGGCCGCTTCTACCATAACCACATTGTACGCTGTCCGCTATATATACCGCTCCATGTTCATCGCAGAGGCTTCTGATCAATTGAAGGAAAGATTCGTTGGCAATATTGATACCGCCCACACCCTGTATACCTTCGATGATCACCGAAGAGATCTCTTTGCCATATTCTGCAAAACAGGCTTTGAGCGCATTCTCATCATTAAAGGGCAGAAAGATCACATTATCCGTTTCATTCACCGGTGCAACAATCGCAGCATTATCCGTTGCAGCCACCGCCAGTGATGTTCTTCCATGAAAAGACTTACTGAAAGCGACGATCTTTTTGCGCCCGTTATAAAAAGATGCCAGCTTAAGCGCATTCTCATTGGCTTCTGCACCACTGTTACAGAGGAACAGCTGATAATCTTCTTTGCCACTCAAACGGCCCAGTTTGTCAGCCAGCTCTTTCTGGATAGGAATTATCACTGAATTAGAATAAAACGCAATCTTCTCCAGCTGTTCTTCAATCCTTTTTACCCAGTGCGGGTGGGTATGGCCAATGCTGATCACAGCATGTCCGCCATACATATCTAAATATTGTACGCCTTCCTGATCCCATACATAAGAGCCTTTCGCATTTGTGATGGTGATATTATTAAGCGGATAAACATCAAATAATTTCATATTTCTATTCTTTATAAAACAACAATCAGCTTAATGGTTCCAATTAGTTGATTGTAGTTTCTTTTTTGAAAAAAAGCTAAAAATAATTTGCCTTCAATCTTAAGCCTGATGTCTCCTCAAGACCAAAGATCAGATTCATATTCTGTACTGCCTGCCCGCTGGCCCCTTTCAGTAAATTATCGATGGCCGAATGCACCACAATCTTGGTTCCTTGCTTTTCTACATGCAGCAGGCACTTGTTGGTATTCACCACCTGTTTCAGATCAATCATACCATCACTCACATGTGTGAACAAATGCTCCTGGTAATAGGATTTGTATAATTGTTTGATCTCTTCTGCAGGCAACCCACAGTCGATCACAGAACTGATATAGATACCACGGGTAAAGTCTCCCCGCCAGGGCACAAAGTTCACATACATGCCATCATTGCCCTGCAGTTGCTGCAGGCTCTGGTGAATCTCATTGATGTGCTGGTGTTGCAAGGATTTGTATGCCTGTATATTATTGGCCCGCCAGCTAAAATGGGAAGTACTACTCAAACTCTGGCCTGCACCGGTAGAACCCGTGATCCCCGTTGTATACACATCTCCCAACACACCTGCTTTGGCCAATGGTAACAGGCCCAGCTGAATAGCTGTGGCAAAACATCCGGGATTAGCAATATTGGAGGCAGTCTGAATAGCAGTCTTGTTCAACTCAGGCAACCCATACACAAAATTTCTTTCGCCTATCGCTGATTTACCCAACAGTCGAAAATCCTGCGACAGGTCAATCACTTTGATATGTGCTGCAACTGCATTTTCAGTCAGGAACTTTTTGGCATCACCATGTCCTACGCAAAGAAACAATACATCAATATCATCCTTCAAAGTGTTTGTAAAGACGACATTTGTTTCACCGATCAAATCGGCATGTACCTTACTTACTGCATTCCCCGCATTACTGGTGCTATGTACAAAAGAGAGTTCAACATCAGGATGATTGATCAGTAACCTGATCATCTCACCACCGGTGTATCCTGCTCCGCCAACGATACCTGCTTTTATTTGTTTCATAGTTTATAGGTTGATCCTGTCGCCCACGGTTGATGGTTGCGACGAGAGGATAAATTCAATGGCTGACGTTGTATGATTGATGACACGATGTTGCTTACCTGCCGGAATATGGATGCCTTCCATTTCATTCACAATAATGCACGCATCTTCTACCTCGAACAAGGCGCTTCCTTTCAATATGAAGAAGAACTGTTGTGCATGTTGATGATAGTGCAATACCTCACTGGTACCGGCAGGCATTCTTTCCTGCTTCACAGAAAGCGTGGACTCCTCCACAAAGTTCCATCCATCACAACCATCGCCCCACCGGTAGTGTGCAAGAGGTGCCTGTATGGAAACCTTTACACTCATTTGTTCGATTCGGTGATATGATGATAAATACCTGTCTGATTGCCGAAGATCTTGGAGAACCCTCTTACATCATCGCCTGTCCAGCCGCTATTCATTTCGCCATACTTGCCAAACTTGCTGCTCATCAGGTCGTACTTAGACTCAATGCCAATCACCTGGAAACGGTAAGGCAGTAACTGTACAAATACATCGCCGGTAACATGAGCCTGTGAACTTTCCAGATAGGCTTCGATATCACGCATTACTGGATCCAGGATCTGACCCTCATGCAGCCAGTTACCATAGAATTGTGCCAGCTGGTCTTTCCAACCCAGCTGCCATTTGGTTAATACATGTTTTTCCAGTGCATGGTGCGCTTTTAGAATTACCATCGGTGCGGCTGCTTCAAATCCTACCCGGCCTTTGATACCGATGATGGTATCACCCACATGTATGTCACGTCCCAACCCATACGAACCGGCGATCGTCTGCAGGTATTGTATAGCTTGTGACGGATGATCGAATTTTGTATCGTTAACAGCTGTCAGTTCCCCTTTTTCAAAATGCAGTTTCACTTCTTCCTCTCCCGTTTTGGTAACCTGTGTAGGCCAGGCAGATTCGGGCAGGATGCCTTTTGACTGAAGTGTTTCTTTTCCTCCCACACTGGTTCCCCATAATCCTTTATTGATGGAGTAGGCTGCTTTTTCAAAATTCATTGTTACACCCTTCTCTTTCAGGTATTCTATCTCTGCTTCACGGCTCAGTTTCATATCACGGATTGGGGTAATGATCTCCACACCCGGGATCATGATGTTAAAGATCATGTCGAAACGAACCTGGTCATTACCAGCGCCGGTACTTCCATGTACCACAGCCTTCGCATGCAGCTTTTTCGCGTGCTCGGCAATGTGCAGGGCCTGGCTTAAACGCTCGGCACTGACACTTAACGGGTAAGTATTGTTCTTCAGTACATTTCCGTAGATCAGGTATTTGATGATACTGTCATAATAACTCTTCACCGCATTCACCGTGGTATGTGTTTTTACACCCAGTGCATATGCATGTTTTTCGATCTGTGCCAGTTCCTCATCACTAAAACCACCTGTATTTACGATCACACTGTGCACTTCGTATCCCTTATCTTCTGTAAGGTATTTTACACAAAAAGAAGTATCCAATCCGCCACTGAAACCCAGTACTACCTGGTCGCCCTTCTGTAATGTGGTGTTGCTTGCTGTTTCGGTTTTCATTGCTTGCTGTATTTTCTGTGATCTGACTATTGTTGTTCCTGCAGCGAACAGTGCTACAGATTAAAAAATTGCTGAAAGATGGATCTGGGTTTGTTTCCTACGCCGGTTCCACTGCCTGTTTCTTTTTTGCGGAACAAACGCAGCAGTTTGCTTTGTTTGATCTTCATAAAACGTTCATATAATTTTGAGTTCTGCTTAAACTCTTCTGATGTTTCCGTTGGTTCATAATGATCTGCAGGATCATATAACATAGCTGTGCATAAACAGTTCTTCCTGCCTTTACTCATGAGAATATCATAGTTCACGCAGCTTTTACAACCCGCCCAAAACTCTTCGTCATCAGTCAGTTCGCTATAAGTAACCGGTTCATAACCCAGGTCGCTGTTGATCTTCATCACCGCAAGACCGGTAGTTAACCCGAATATTTTTGCGTTGGGGTATTTCTGACGGGAAAGATTGAATATGGTCTGTTTGATCCTCTTGGCTGTTCCGCTTTTGCGGAATGCGGGTGCCACAATCAGTCCGCTATTGGCCACAAACTGCTCATGGCCCCAAACTTCGATATAACAGAAACCCACCCAGGTACCATCAGGCAGTACAGCGATCACCGCTTTACCTTCCTCCATCTTCTTGGCAACATATTCCGGACTGCGTTTGGCAATACCGGTTCCACGGGCCTTGGCTGAGGACTCCATCTCGTCTGTTATAGTCTGTGCGTAATGGGTGTCGCCACCGTTCGCTACACGAACAATAATATTATCTTCCAACTTGTACTGATTAATAGAGTGAAAAAGAAAACACCTGCTGTGTTTGTAGATCCAATTCCGGGAGAAATTCCACTGATAGGGGCAAGTGCCAGTTGCTCGTCCTATCAGCAACCACGTCGTGGTCGCGGGAGGGAGTTACACGGGAGAGTTGCCGGGGCCATGGGCTCAGCAGCAGTAACTACCGGGGAGAGATTAATATGTATAAAAGGCTGTTTCACTGATGGGTGTCTAAAATCCCTTTAAAAATTTTTGTAAAAGTATAACAGTTTGAATTATGAGGGCCATTTTTTTTCCAAAAGTTTGGTTAAGGCCTGACTTCAGCAAAAAAAAGGCCGCCGGGATTACCAGGCGGCCTTAAACTTCTATATAAGGAGTGTTTGAGTCTGCAGAAAACTATTGAACGTTAGTTACCGCCCCTGCGGTTACCGCCGAAATTACCCCCTCCCATCATACCGCCTCCCATCCTTCCGTCTGGGAACATACCCCGCATCATCTGGCCGCGCTGTTGCTGTTGTGCCCCGAATGAACGCAGATTATACGTGAAAGTGAGCATAAAATAGCGGGTCAAGGTATTGGAAATGCTGTTCACAATCTGGTTGGCCGTTGCAGAGGAGCTGACCGCTTTGTTCTGTCCCAACACATCAAAACAACTCAAACGCAGTTCACCCGCTTTGTTCTTCAGGAACTGTTTGGCGATGGAGGGTGTGATCAGGAATACCGTTGTGTTATATCCTGCCGGACGATTGCCATAATGCGTATAATCAAAATCGCTGGCTAATATCCACCCATTGTTGGAATACAGTGTGAAGTCTGCCGCAAGACTGGCGGTGGTATAATTGGTATTCTGACTGGTTGAAAGCGAGTTCCTGATCGGGTTGATTCCGTAGGATGCGCTCAGGTTCATATCAAAATTATTTTTCAGGTTTGTGGTCCACTTCACAGTTTCGGTGATCGTAGTGCTTCGGGTCTGGTTCCGCACATTGTTCAGCAGCGACTGCCCACTGGCATACCGGATATCTGTCTGAAGATTCAGGTTCGATTTGGGATGTTTGATCGGGAATCCATACATGAAATAACCAGAGAGGTTATATGTGCTTCCCAGGTTCACATAAGTGGTGGTCTTACCACCGTTGGGGTTCTGAGTGATGGAACTCACGATATCATTCCCGGTAATCGATCCACTGATCGTTGCCAACACCAGCTTCTGTGTGAACGGATCAAATGAATTAAACAGGATCCGGATATTATTATTGAAAGAAGGTGTCAGGTTCGGATTACCCACCTGGAAATTAATGGAATCTGTAGTGGTTCTAACCGGCTGCAACTGGGTAGTATTTGGCTGTCCTGTATTTCCCCGGTAAAACACCCGCAGGCTCCTGGTACGCGAAAAATTATAGGTAAAAAACAGGTTGGGTGTAAAATTCACAAAGTCCCGTTTCACCACCACATTTTTAGTGGTGTTCGTACTGTTGATATTGGTGAACTGGAGCCCGGAACCTATGTTCAGGCTGAATTTCGTCTGCTGCAGGCGCCAGCTCAGGTTAGCGGTATTCGACGTGTTGGTGTATTTGTATGAATTACTGAACAGGCTGTCGAACTTACTGAATTTGCCTGATGCATTATCAAAGTTATATGAAGCGTTGGTACTGTTGCTATTACTATAATTATAAGAATACCGCAACTCGATCATCTGGTTTTTACTCAGTGGTTCTGTAAATGATAGAGTAGGGTTGAAACTTACGGAACGTGATGAATCTACATAATGCTGGTTGATGGTATCGCTCTTGATAAATGGTTTGTAATAAGAGTTGACTGAATAGATAAGTCCATCGCCATTGTTCTCACTGGCCGAAAAGTTCATATCAAGAGATACTGTACGTCCGCGTTTGGCGAAACGATGACGCAGGGTAAGATTGGACCCGTTCACATTATACCCGCTGTTATAGCTGGAAGTCCTGCTGGATGATCTGTAAATAGGTGTATTGTTCTTACCGCCTGTAGTTACCGTTTCGGAACTTGATACAGGGTTACTGCTCTGTAACCGGAAATTAGGACGGAAGATCAATGAGTTCATTGAATCAATCCGGTCTTCAATGTTAAAGGTAAAACTGTGGTTCTCTGATTTTGTTTCCGCAGCGGAGGTAGATGCATTATAGGTAGATGAATCCGTATTCAGGATATTTTCCACCAAACTGTTTTGTCCGGTCTTTACTTTTGATGTGTTGTAAAAATAACTTCCATAAGCATCTACTTTAGGGCTCCAGGCATCACGGTAATTCAATCCCCCGGCCAATACAGAAGTGATGCCATTACTGGAATTTCCGCCACCACCGCCACCGAATCCGCCACCACCAAATCCTCCACGACCACCGCCGCCGCCAATATTGTTCTGGCTGAAATTCTGTTTATTGATATCGTTTGCCTGGCCCAGGAAAGTCAGCTGCCTGTCGCCATTGATGCGCGTGAAATTAAAGCTCTCATCATATCTGCCATCCGTACCGATGCCCGCCACCGCTTTCCCGAACAATCCTTTTTTCTTGTCCTTTCTGGTAGTGATATTGATCGTCTTGATACGGTTCCCATCATCAAACCCGCTGAACTTTGCCTGGTCGCTCTGGTCATCAAACACCTGGATCTTGTCGATCACATCGGGCGGAAGATTCCTCGTAGCCATTCTAGGATCATCGCCAAAAAAACGTTTCCCATCTACCAGTACCCGCTGCACAGTTTCGCCCTGCGACTTGATAGAACCATCTTTGGCAACTTCCATACCCGGGATCTTTTTCAGCAGATCCTCCGCAACGGCATTGGGTTTGGTCTTGAAAGCAGAAGCACTCACTTCCAGCGTATCCTTTCTCATACGCACCACCGATTCCGTAACGGTCACATTACCCAGGTCGTTGGCCGCCGTTCTCAGGTAAATATTTCCCAGGTTAACAACGGCATTGGTGGCAGAGAAAATGATCTTTTTGGAGTAAGGCTCGTATCCCTGGAATTTCACCTGCAGGATCATCTCGCCAAAAGGAATGTTCAACAAAGAAAAACTACCATCCTCTTTGGCAAGGGTGAACACTTCCAGGGTGGAATCACGGGCATCCAGTATGGTTACTGAAGCATCTTTCAATGATTGTTTATTGAGCGAGTCAATCAACCTGCCCTTTACCGAACCGGAATTTTGGGCCGACACGGTAGCGAACAAAAAAACAAGGACTATAAAAAAAGCAATTCTGCGCATAACATTTCGGATATAATTCTGAAAACAAATATCGTTTTCCTTAATCGGCTGTTTCGGAGTATCCAGACCAACGGAAAACTACTGTGATAGTTGGGTATCAGTGATACAAAATCGGTGAAAACTTCTATGGGATAGGTAGGGTAATCCAGGATCGCCGTTTAGGGGATGAAAAGGGTTGCTCACCGAAGAAGCATACACGAATAGTCTGAAATTATTGCAGATACCCCCTGTATTATGACTTGCCGCATAAAAAAACCATTGTTCTGGTATTATTTTGCAGTCATAATGAATGGTATTTTTCATGTTTAAACAGATCGCTACCGGTATATTACTGCTTTGCCTGACACTGCAAACGTTAAGCAGTTCGGCCATTGTAGGTAGCTATTATGTAAACAAAGACTCTTTTGCCCGCAATTGTGTAAACAAAGCCAAGCCTCAACTCCACTGCAACGGCAAGTGCCAGATGCTGAAAAAATTACAACAGGAGGAGAAAAAAGACAGCCAGAATCCTGAGCGCCGCAATAACGGTAAGGAAACGGTCATTTCTTCTAAATCTTTTTTTGCAGTAATTTCCCTGGTCAGAAATTATATCGTTTTCTCCTATGCTGTGCAACCCGTTCCACCTATCATCGGGTTGGCCCATAGTATCTTTCATCCACCCTGCTTCTGAGTCCCTTCCCGGAGCTACCAGACCCGATCATATCCTGTATTAACATCGTTTGGGGGCAAAACACTACTGCCTCTAAAGCAGCAGTATACCTGTAGCGCCAATATATCTTATTACAACCATTCCTGCTCAGTGCGATAAGTCTATCAACAGGGTGCTTTTCGCATGCAAAAAATAAAAGATGAAAAAAATTGCGATATTTTTTTTAACAATTCTACCTGCCATCCATCTGTTGGCACAATCAGAACAAACCATTCAAGGCAAAGTGTTCGATGCAATTAGCAAAGAACCCCTTCAAAGCGCTATCGTAAGTGATTCCAGAAAACATACGGTTCTGACAGATGCCACCGGTAAGTTCCAGATACGCACCAACGACGGAACACTGACCATACAACATACCGGTTTTGAAACCGCCCAATTCACGGTAAAGGACACTACAAACATGCATGTGGCGCTTACTCCTTCCAATAGAGAACTTCAGCAAGTTGTGGTCAGCGCCAACCGGACTTCTGAAAAAAGAAGTGAAGCGCCAATTGCCATTGGTGTTATCAGCAAACAGACCATGGAAGATACCAAAGCCAACCGCTTAGATCAGTTACTGAATAAAGTCAGCGGTGTATTTATGGTGAACCTCGGTAATGAGCAGCATGAAATGAGTATCAGGCAGCCTATGACCACCAAAAGCCTTTTCCTGTATATGGAAGATGGTATCCCCATTCGCAGTTCGGGAATTTATAATCACAATGCATTACTGGAAATGAATATGACAGCAGCAAGGTCTATCGAAGTGATCAAAGGACCAGCATCTGCCCTGTATGGGGCAGAAGCGATAGCTGGCGCTGTCAATATCATTACCCAGTCATCGCCGGCTTTCACCAACGGTACCGTTAGCACCCAGATTAACAACAACGGGTATAAACGAGTAGATGTTCAGGCTGGAAGCAGTTGGGGCAAATGGGGACTCCTAGCCAGCGGATATTACGCCAACCGGAGCAATGGACCTGTTGACTATAGTGACTTTCATAAAACCGCCTTTTCGATCAGAACCGATTACCGTGCCAATACCAGTACCAGTTGGAGTAACACATTCAGCTATATAGATTACTACAGCGACATGACTGGCGCATTGGACAGTCTGAAATTTGCGCAGCGTAACTACAGTACACCCCATAGTTTTACTTTTCGCAGTGTACATTCTTTACGTTTCAAATCCATGTTAAGAAAACAGTGGAACGAAAAATCAGAAACAACCATTACGGCTTTATACCGGAACAACTTCATTGACCAGAATCCATCATATTCAGTGGGCAGTACTGCCAATCCTTTGTTATTTCGCGGACAGATCAACAAAAATGCTTTCCAGACCTATGCATTTTTTATACAGCATACTAAAAAAATCAACTGGCTTAACAGCAAATTGATTGCCGGTGCAAGTATAGATATCAGTCCTCAGAACTATAACGCCCGGTTTATCTGGATCAGGAAAAATTCGGTCACGGAAAAATACAGTGACTACTATGCGCCTTCACCTGACTCTTTATTAAGCAATTATCAAACAGACATCAGCAATCTTGCCTCTTTTATTGATCTCGAAATAAAACCATGGAAAGGGTTCAAGATCGTAACAGCTGTCAGATATGATGCGTTCCGATATAATTTCAGGAACCATCTTCCTGCATCTGCTTCTTCAGGTGCGCCTTCTACCATCAATAGTTTCAGCAGGCTCACCCCAAAAATCGGGTTTACCTATAACCGAAATGGCATTGGTTTTTACGGTAACTACAGTGAAGGATATGTACCGCCACAAATTACAGAACTCTTCAACAGCACAAAAGTTCCCTATCTGCAACCACAAACCTTTTTCAATTATGAGATCGGCGGATGGTTATCTATTCTGCAAAATAAACTATACGTCGACTGGAGTCTGTACCGGATGGATGGCCGCAATGAAATCATTTCGGTAAAACAAAATGATGGCACTACCATTAATCAAAACGCCGGTAAAACACGCCATACGGGAATTGAATATGGGATCACTTATCACCCTGTCAAAAGCTGGATGTTCCGTATAAGTGCCACCAATGCCTATCACCAGTTCATCGAAAATGTGGTAAAAGGAATTAATTACAACGGAAAGGAAATGAGCGCTGCACCACGCTTTATCGGGAATGCAGAGCTTACGCATAAGCCTGCCTGTCTGCCCGGACTTCGCATCAGTGTTGAATGGCAGCATCAAAATGGCTATTTCATGGACGACCTGAATGCCTATCGTTATAAGGGATTTGATCTGATTAACCTGCGAGTAGGTTATACTGTAATGCATACCGAAGTATGGATAAACATTCTGAATGCAGGTAACCTCTACTATTCAGGATTTGCTTCCAAATCTGCAGCCCAGGGATCTGGATCCTACACCTATAACCTGGGTGATCCCAGAGAAATTACGTTAGGCATCAGTTATACATTCGGGAAGAAAGGATAGAGCTCCCCTGTCCACCACAATCATACAGTTATCAAAATATATACACAGTAGATACATTTTCCATGCTGAAGAAAAAAATATACAGATGGCACCGCATCATATCCATCGTAGTTGCCTTACCGCTGTTTCTCTGGGCGGCTAGCGGTTTACTCCACCCGATTATGGCTAACATGCGGCCGGATGTAGCCAGTCAATGGATAAAAAGCCAACCTGTCAACAGTAGCCGGATACAGACTACCCTGCAACAGTCACTGCAACAGAACGGCATTGATTCATTAACGAATATCCGGATAGTGTCCATCAACAGCGCCTGGTTTTACCAGGTACAAACGGGTGTGCATAAAACACCTCTATACCTGAGTACACAAACGGGAAAGATATTAGTACACGGAGATATGTTATATGCAAAATATCTGGCTCAGCAGTTTCTTGAAAAAAATACCGGAACTACCTCAATCATACAAGCAACCCGTTTAACCCGTTTTGATGAAGAATATAAGCCTGGCAACCGGTTTTTACCTGTTTACAAAGTACAATTCAAGAGATCTGATAACATCAGAATATATGTGGAAACCCTGCAGGACCGGTTTGTATTGGCGGTAGATAACAAGCGGGCTCTATTCAGCAGGGTATTTACCCTCTTTCATACCTGGGGCTGGTTATCATTTATGGGTAAGGGAAGAATGGTGGTGGAGATCGTTCTACTGCTGTTACTCTTGTTTTCACTCGCTTCCGGTTTGTATATCTTTTGCACTACCCGACCCAAACCAACAAAAGGTAATCCTGCAATGAAAGCCAGGAAAAATCACCGCATCACTTCCATTTGTTTTGTGTTATTCACATTTATGTTCACGTTCAGTGGCTTACACCGTTTAATACAAAAAATTCCCAATGACACACGCAACAGTTACTATGATCAGCATTGGTTCCAAACTAGTAGTATCCCTCTCGATCTGGCAACAATTGAAGCCGTTGTAAAAAAGAAAATTCTTACGATTAGCCTGGTACACATGCACGGTCAATCCTACTGGCAGGTCCGGACCCCTTCTGCCAAATTCATTGATCCTAAATCTGCAGGGCATGGCCATGAAATGAGGGATCGTGAGATATTCTCGCCTGTTACTATCTATGTATCTGTTACTGATAACCAAATATTACCGCAGGGAGAAATAGCTTATGCCCGTTACCTGGCCAATTGCTTCAGCGGTTACACGGAAAAAGACATACAAAACACGGAAACGATCACTAAATTTGCGGGAGAGTATGGTTTTACCAATAAGCGATTACCCGTTTGTAAAATTACTTACGGAAAAGGCGGTCATCATGAACGTTACTATGTAGAAACTGCAACCGGAAAACTTGCCGCAAAGATCAGTGACCTGGACATGATAGAGAGTTATGGTTTTGCTTTCTTACATAAACATGAGTTTCTTGCAGGTTTTGGTAAAAAAGTAACAGATCTGAGTACCTTTTTCTGGTCTGCAGCACAGGTGATTATGGTGATAGTAGCTTTGTTGCTGTATATCAGCATACGTAAAAAGTCATTAAAAAAAACAATCATATGAAAAAAACAAATGCCCTGTATGCTTCTTTCATGATGCTGGTAACCGTATGCCTGTTGGCTGGAGCCTGCCAGTCTGAGCCCGCTAAAACAGAAGAGAAACCTGCCACCGACAGCATAGCCGCCATGCAGGTAACCGACAGCACCAGCAATGCATTTGAGCACCTGTTAGTTGATAATCAAAAAGATCCCAGCTGCGGTATGCCGGTAAGTGCTGGTATCCACGATACCGCGCATTATAAAGAGAAGGTATTGGGCTTCTGCTCAAAGGAATGTAAAGAAGCTTTCCAGAAAGATCCTGAAAAAATGATCGCCGCAGCAGAAATGAAAAAATAAGTATTAGCAATACCCCGCCTCTGAATTCAGAGAAGCATATAAAACAAAACAGCCTTCTATCAGGCTGTTTTATTTTATATATTGTATCGGTTATTAACTACTGTACTACCAAGAAATCCTGTTTAACTGAACAGGTATTCCACATCTTCTTTTGTCAGTGTCTTCACAAATCCCTCATCATCAGTGATCAGGTCTTTGGCAAGGTTACGTTTGCGTTCCTGCAGTTTTAATATCTTATCCTCTACCGTATCTGTACAGATCATGCGGTAAGCAAAAATATTCTTGGTCTGGCCGATACGGTGTGTACGGTCTATAGCTTGTTGCTCAACAGCCGGGTTCCACCAGGGATCTACAATATATACATAATCTGCCGCTGTTAAATTCAAACCTACGCCTCCTGCTTTAAGCGAGATCAGGAACACGCGGCAATTATCATCATTCTGGAATCGATGGATCGATCTTTCCCTTTCAGCCACGGTGCTGCTTCCATCGAAATATTCATAATCTACACCCAGTTCCTTCATTTTTTCTTTAATCAGCGCCAGCATACCCAGGAACTGCGAGAACACCAATGCTTTATGATTACTGATATTCTCGGTGATTTCTCGGCCTATCTCCTCGAGCTTTACCGATACATTCGGAAAACGTTCTTCTTCTTTTACAATAGCCGGGCTGTCGCAGATCTGGCGCAACTTCATCAGACCCTGCAAAATGGTGAGCTGTGATTTCTGGATACCCTGGTTCTCAACTACGCCCAGGATCTTGTCGCGGTAATCATTCCGGTAAGCATCATAAATTTTACGCTGTTCATCGCCCATCTCGCAGAACAAGACCATTTCCTGTTTTTCGGGAAGATCTTTGGCCACCTGTTCTTTGGTGCGTCGTAGGATAAAGGGGTATAATAATTTACGCAGGTGATCTTTCTGTTCTTTCTCACCAAACTTATCTATTGGCACTGAGAATTCCTGTTTAAAGAATTCAATGCTTCCCAGCATACCAGGATTCAGAAAATTCATCTGCGCAAAAATATCGAATGTATTATTCTGCAATGGTGTACCACTCAAACACAAACGGTTTCTGGCTTTCAATAATCCGGCCGCCTTGGTTACTTTACTACTCGGATTTTTGATGGCCTGGCTTTCATCGAGGATCACGTAGTCAAAAGCCACATCTACAAACTGCTTGATATCGCTCCTGAGGGTACCATAGGTGGTGATGATCACATCGATCTCCGGGTCGGCCAGATTTTCTTTGGAGCGACCTCCCCCATGGTGTATGGAGAACGTAAGATTCGGCGTGAATTTCCGGATCTCGTTCTGCCAGTTGAACATAAGCGTGGTGGGACAAACCACCAACGCTTTCAGACTTCCATTCTCCTCTTTCAGGTGATGCAGAAAACTCAAAGCCTGAATGGTTTTACCCAATCCCATATCATCGGCCAGAATACCACCCCACTGTACTTCACGGAGGTAATTCAACCATTGGAAACCGCTCTCCTGGTAAGGACGCAATACCGATTTCAGGTGTGCCGGCGCTGGTATGGGTTTGATGGAATGATTGTCCTTCAGGCGTTCATATTTTTCTTCCAGTTGAAAGAAAAGCTCTTCCTCATCGCGCTGCAGGTACAATTCCTCGATGACACTGAAGTGATACTTGCTCAGCTTCATGTTGCCCGACTTACCATCCCCCACACGGAACAGCAGCGAATATTTTTTGATCCACTCTTCCGGTAAAATTCCCAATGTGCCATCCTGCAGCTGCACAAACTGCTGCTTGTTGGTAAGGGCTTTTTTTACCTCGTCCACCGTTACTTTCTGTTCACCAAACAATATCTCCACCTTTGCATCGAACCAATCGGTGTTACTACTGATAAAAATCTTGGTAGAAGGTTTAGCCGTATTGAAACGGAAATTTTTCAGCGCTTCAAAACCAAATACGGGAATATTCATTTCCTTTACCGCATCTACAAACAGGAAAAACCAGTTGTTTCGCAATACATCCGTCCCCTTTAAAGCCAACACATTACCTTCTACCGGTCGGATAAAACCGGAGTGAAGAGATTCTAACTTCTGTACAAATTCTTTTTCTGCTTCCAGGTTTCGCTGTATCACCAGCAATTTATCAGTAATCGGTAAAATGATCTTCTCTTTATCAGCTGGCCGCACATCATACCCTCTGTAATTAAATACCGGTTGAAACAAAAGGTATTCGCCTTTTTCTTTCAATAATACCTTCACTTCCGGTTTGCAATCTTTCACTTCTTCTTTCTGCACATTGGTAAAATGTACATTATATTCCTTTGATAAAGGAAGTATGAACTGCTGTAGCTGTACTGCCCAGTCCTCCGCTGCAATGCTGATCTTTCCGACAGGCAGGAATTTCTCAACCAGGTTAATATCTTCTGCACGCTGCCACGTAAAAAACTGGTCGTGATACTGGAACAGCAGCGCCGACTCACTTTCATTATCCGAAATATTCAGGTCGGCCAGTGGCAGTTTAACACGACAATCCACTTCGTATCTGCCATTCGTATAATTTACCTCGAATTCGGGACTGATGAATTGCTGCATCAGCTCTGCCTGTTTCAGGTTCGCTGTAGTGAAGGTTTTCCGGGAGGGCAGGTAAAACACGAACCGGCTATCTGCCAGATCGGTAAATATCTTTTTGAGTTTGGGATGCAGGAATTCGTTGATAAGGTGTCTCGTTTCTTCCGGTAATTCATCGTCATGCTGCTGGATGATGTTTTCCCAGATACCACTGAAAGGAGAGTTACGGTTCAGGTAACGGCTCACTTCTGCCGGCATCAGCTTGCGTAATTGTTGCAAAAGCATCTTATCATCTTCACTGAACACTTCCGTATTAATGAACTTGGCAAGATCCAGTTTCACAGTTTTACTGATATAGCGGGTAAGTTCTTCATCGGCTTCGCCCTGTACTGCCTCCAACTGTACATAAGGGTATTGCTGTCCGTTACCTGTGATTACCACCCCCAGTTTCAGGGATGTTTTACCAGTCTCTTCTTCAACAATAATTGGAGCCGTAACAGCAGGAGCCGGTTCAGGCTCCGACAGCCGGGGTCGTTGCTCTGCTGCTGTATTATTCGTTACCCTTTTAATCGAGCTATCCAGTACCCGTAAAAAAGGCTTACCGTCTGTATAGGTAAATTCAAATTTACCTTTCAGATCGTCACTGAGTGAATAGCCATACAGGGCCAGGAGTTTATTTTTTTCTTTATCCCAGTTACGGATACTGTCAAAATAATTAGGTCCGTAATTATGCAGCAATTGCAGCAATACAATGCCTTTATGTAAACAAAGGGGATGATCCGTATCGCTTTGGCAGGTACAGCTGGTATCAAAATTTCTTTCTTCGTTCTTCTGGATCAGTACTTTGAACTGCTCTCCTTCATACTCCAGTTCGGCCAACACACGCTCATCTTTGGCTTCCAGGATATTACTCCGGTTGCTGCGCAGGTAATTTTCGGCTGCTTCAAAATTTTCCTGGGCTGATAACATGCGGATCAGCTTTAGCTCCAATTGTTTCATTTTAACTACCGTATGCCGCTGGTCGTATACGGTTTCCTTATCGCCCAACAGGTTCTTATCCAACAGGTCCTGCAGGTGAAACAATGCTCCGGCTTTATGTCGGCATATTTCGGAAAGATTATAGGGACAGCTGCACCGGAGCGATAGGGTTTTGGGATCTTTGAACTGGGTAATATGCACTTTATAAAAAGTGGTATACCCATCATCCTTTACGCGGAAGATCACAGAAGCCATCAGGTCATCATATTCCACTAACTCTACATTACCCAGGGCATGAATCTTTTTACCACGGCGGATCACTTCTTCTGTGCCACTGTTATAGATATGTTTGATCAGGTAAGGTAAAGCCATGTTCTGTGACTGATTTGCTTTCTGGCATCGGTATGGTTGCAGAAAAACAGGTTTTTCAAACAACAGTCACCGGACCAGGTTTTGAAAAGGGCAATTTGCAAAAGTAAAGGAAAGGAACTGGCTTTGCGAAGGGAAATAAAAGAAATCTGTCCCGATAAAGGGTTTGTTAACAGATAATGGGCTAATTGGTAATCTTTTGTTAACGAAAGTTTCGGCTGAGACCGCCTATGCAAAATCAATGGTTTATGACTGCTCAACCACCAGGTCTCCATTCCTGTAGATGGGCAAAACATTGGCCAAGTCCCTGCTCACGCAGTATTCGAGGTCTTTTTCCAGGCCATAAGATGCCAGCCGGTGCCAATGGGTGGTGCGGCGAATAAAACTGTTCATATTGCCACGATGCATCTCATACATATCAGCGGCCATGAGGCTGCTGTCGCAGTGAATGGTGAAATGGTCTTTGATCTCATGGATCACAGCTCCGGCAAACAAAGCGTCTTCCAGGTTACAGCGGTCTTTCCAGGCAGAACAACCCAGGTATACATTCTTTTGCTGTGATACCAGGAACCGGCATACTGCCGAAATATTGGGGAAAGAGCCTGTCACCACTTCTGCCGCACCCTGGTTTAAGGCCATATGCAGCAGTTTGGTACCATTGGTGGTGGTCAGCACCAGTGTTTTACCCTCTATAAAAGAGCGCGGGTATTCAGCAGGCGAATTCCCGTAAGACAAACCCGGTATCACTTTACCATCCCGCTCTCCAGCGGTGATTCCCCCGGTTCTATTACCAATTTCGATACACTGGTCAACCGAATCTACCGGTATCACTTTTTCGGCTCCGTTGTACAGTGCCGTGGCAATGGTGGATGTTGCACGAAAAACATCAATCACCACCACGATGCTGTCGCTGATATCATATAGGTCCAGTAACCGTGGTGAAAGAACCGTATGCAGGGTAGGTTTTATACTCATAAAACAGCAAAGATACTCCTTTACCCATATCGAACTTTCCCGATAGTAGTTTCTCCAACCCTCGCTTATGAGAAATTGGGGTCAGGAATGCCTGTAAGGTAACTGATGATACATTGATTCCGATACTGCCATTCTTAACCCAGACAGATCTATGCTTTTTTTGTGAGGATCAGTAATTCATTAGCCTGTACTTCTGTCACAAATTTTTTCACCCCCTGTTTATCCGTATAGTTACGATTTACGAGTTTCCCTTCGATGGCTACTTCCGTTCCCTTGACCAGGTATTTCTCGGCGATCTCTGCCAACTTACCCCAGGCTATCACGGAATGCCATTGTGTTTCTGTGATCCTCTCCCCTTTTGCGTTTTTGTAGGTCTCGTGGGTAGCCACATTCAGATGGGCCACTTTTTTACCATCACCGATCGTTTTTACGTCAGGCACCTGTCCCAGGAACCCGATCAACTGTACTTTGTTCTTAATTGCATTCATAAACTTTTGTTTTTCAGCGTAATAAAATGGCAGTATCCCTCCTGCCCATAACAATGCAAATATGAAAATCACAACATCCGAAAGACGGTGTTTAGTCGTTTACTTTCGTAAATAAATATTTGTAAATAACTAACAGTAACCAGCACGGTACGATCATCTTCAAAAACAACCGTTTATGTATTTTTTATTGATAAACAGGGCTGTGTCGTATAACAACTACAGGCGTTCTCGTCAAGTGTAGACGAAAAAGGATTTAACTTTACATAAGCTGGATTGCATTAATGATCATAACAACACAATATTCATCATCACATTTACATGTTCCGAAATCTTTTCAGAAGGCTATTTCTTTATGTGTATTGGATGAATGATTCAACAAGTCATCAGGCTATTCCGTTATCTAGACTTTGGCAAAAAATATTTTCTGGCCTGCCTGTAAAAAAACAACTGAGATTAATTTTAGGAGCAACTGGTATAGTACTGGGAAATGCTTCCATAGCGCAGGTTACTACTGTATTTATTGATTTCAGTAATGCAAAAGACACTTCTGTTACTTTCTCAACTTTAAAGAGAAACGGAAGTGCCTGTAATGTGGCAAATGGTAATTGTATCGAATTTCATATTACACTTAATCCCGGTTCTGACTTGGTAAACCTTGATGTTCAGAAGCCCGCCCCCACAGGAGCATCAACTTATTACCAAGTAAATTGTGGACCAGCTACTTCTTTAGCCACCCCAGCATGTATTTCGGGCCTCTCTCAAGTTGTAATTACATTTTGTAAATCCGGTAATGATGCTCCCGATTACATCATATCAGCATCTTCTATTGTAAAAGGATCTGCCGATCTCGTGTTACGTCAAAACTGTTCGGGGTTAATGAGTGTAACCGGATTACAAGCAACATCTACTATATGGACTTCCGTTTATCCAGGCACAATCGGACAGTACAATAATTACTTAAGTTGTGCGTCAGGATGCACTTCCACAACGGTTACGCCACAAACTGGTTCTCCTGACTATATAGATTATAAAGTCAGCGGCAATGTTAATAACTGTGCAACCAGTAAAGCAGATACCATCCGTGTATATGCCAGACCAACCATGGCCGTATCCATCACCCCCAATAATCCTGCCATCTGTTCCGGTGCCAGTACTGCTCTAAACGCATCCGTTACAGGAGGTAATCCACCCTATACTTATGCATGGAGCACCGGCGCCAGCGGCACGGGTATTATTGCCAATACTGTTGGCAGTTACTCGGTCACCGTATCAGACAATACAACAGGATGCGCCGCCATCACACAAACGGCAACAGTCACTGCCGCACCTACGCCCGCTGCACCAACCGCTTCAGGCCTTTCCATCTGTGCCGGCAATAATACCACGCTCACAGTCACCGCACCGGGCGGCACTTATGAATGGTTCAATGCAGCTTCCGGCGGCACGCTGCTTGGTACCGGCAGCAGTTATAACACACCCGTTCTTAACAGTACCACTACCTACTATGTACAAACTACCGTAAATGGCTGTATAAGTGAAAGAACGCCTGTTACAGTCACGGTCAATCCAATTCCCGCCGCCCCTACCGTTAATGGCGGGAGTTTGTGTGTTGGCAATTCTCTCACACTTACTGCAACTGCTCCGGGCGGTACCTATGCCTGGTATGATGCTGCCAACGGTGGTAGCCTGCTGGCATCAACAGACAGTTACACCACCCCTATACTGAATGCCACCAGCAGCTATTATGTACAGACCAGTATATCCGGATGTACCAGCGCCAGGGCACAGGTAACGGCTACCGTAATACCCAAACAGGACCCGGCATTTACGTATCCTTCCGGAACTTATTGCGTGTCCGGTTCCAATCCGATACCCACGATTGCAGGCGGCGTGGGCTCGGGAAGCTTCAGTGCATCATCCGCAGATCTTGTTTTTGTGAGTACAACAACCGGAGAGATCAATATTGCTGCCAGTAAAATCGGAACCTACGCTATCCAGTTTGTGACCAATGGTACCTGCACCTATACAAGCACTGCGAATATTACCATTACCAATGCACCCAATGCTTCCTTCTCTTACAATGGCAGCCCCTACTGTCCGCAACAACTCACAGCAACGCCCAGTTTCGTCTTGGGTGCCAGCGCAGGTATCTTCAGCGCCGCCAGCGGTCTGGTGTTTAAAAATAACAGTACCGGTGAGATAGATCTCAAAGCAAGTACACCGGGCACTTACACGGTTACCAATACAATCACGGCTGCTGGTGGCTGCGCCGCCACGAGCGCTACGGGTAGTATTATCATTTCAGCCGAACCTACGGTCAATGCCGGTGCTGATCAGACGGTTTGTTCCGGTACTGCAGTGAACCTTACCGGCATCATCGGCGGAACTGCCAGCAGTGCCAGCTGGTCGGGCGGCAGCGGCAGTTTCAGCAATGCATCGCAATTATCCACCGTGTACACCCCCGCAGCAAATGAAACCACCGTTAACCTGTATCTGACCACCAATGCTCCCGGTTCCTGTGCTGCGGCCAAAGATACCGTGGTACTGTACATCGTTCCTACACCCACCAAACCAACCATAGCAGGTACAACCATCTGCGCCGGGCAATCCACTACTTTATCAGCCACCGCTCCCGGAGGCAGTTACGAATGGTTCGACGTAGCAACGGGTGGCGACCGTTTTGGATCAGGCGCCAGTTACAGTACGCCCATTTTGAACAGTTCACAAACCTATTACGTTCAGACAACAATTGCCGGTTGCCAGAGTAAACGCACTCCTGTAACCGTAACGGTGACACCACTGCCTGCCGCACCAACCGTAGCCAATACAAGTATCTGTACCGGCAATACCACTACACTTACCGCATCAGCACCCGGAGGCTCTTACCAATGGTATGATGCAGTATCCGGAGGTAACTTACTGACATCTGCCAATACCTATACGACACCTTCTCTATATGCATCTACCTCCTATTATGTTCAGACAACATTGGCAGGATGTACCGGCAATCGCTCGGTTGTAACAGTTACCGTGAACCCGGCGCCGGCAGCACCTGCGGTATTGGGTAGCACCATCTGTGCCGGCAACAGTAGTTTTCTTACCGCCACCGCTCCCGGAGGTGATTACGAATGGTACGATGCCGCCATTAATGGTAGCCAGGTAGGTAACGGCAGCAGTTTTACAACCCCTTTGCTGAACAATTCAACGACCTATTATGTACAGACAACCGTTGCAGGATGTACTGGGAACAGAACTGCCGTAACAGTGAATGTTACACCCAAACCGGCCGCCCCTGCAGCACAGGCTGCTTCTGTCTGCGCTGGCAACAGTGCGTCTCTTTCTGTAACCGCACCGGGAGGAACTTATCAATGGTTCGATGCTGCATCTGGAGGTTCACTGCTTGCCACAGGTAGCAGCTATCAAACACCCGTACTCAGCACCAGCACCAACTACTATGTACAAACCTCTGTGAATGGATGCACAGGTCCAAGAGCTACCATTACCGCTATCGTAATTGCCATACCTGCTGCACCAACTGCAAGTGGGGGCAGTATTTGTACCGGTAACAGCATACTGCTCAATGCCACAGCTCCAGGTGGTAATTACCAATGGTATGATGCTGCATCTGGAGGTAGTTTATTGGCTTCTTCTACCAGCTTTACGACACCTGTGCTGAGCACTACCACCAGCTATTTTGTGCAAACAACCCTGTCGGGATGTACCAGCAGCAGAACACAGGTAAACGTCACTGTGATTCCCAAACAGGACCCGGCATTTACCTATCCGTCCGGAACTTTCTGTGTTTCGGGAAGTAACCCCGTTCCAACCATTGCCGCTTCGGTCAGCGGCACTTTCAGCGCTTCGCCTGACGGACTCGTGTTTGCCAATACCACAACCGGAGAGATCAATGTTGCGGCCAGCCGGGTAGGTACTTATACCGTTCAGTTCGTTACCAATGGAATATGTGTTTATACCAGCACATCAACGGTTACCATCACCAATGCTCCCAACGCTTCTTTTTCTTATAAGGGGCCATATTGTCCGCAACAATTGACGGCAATACCTGACTTCCCCACATTGGCCAGTGCAGGTGTTTTCAGTGCTGCAGCAGGGCTGGTATTTAAAAATAGCAGCACTGGCGAGATAGACCTGAAATTAAGCACACCAGGCACTTACCTCGTTACCAATAATATTGCGGCATCTTCCACGGGGTGCATTGCAACCAGTGCTACCTATTCCGTAACCATCAATACAGAACCCATTGCAGATGCTGGTGCAAACCAAACCGTTTGTTCCGGCACAATAGTCAATCTTGCCGGTATCATTGGCGGATCTGCCAGCAGTGTCAGCTGGTCTGGCGGCAATGGTGTTTTCAGCACTCCGTCACAACTGGCTACCCAATACACACCTGATGCCAACGAAACGACCATCAAACTGTATCTCACGTCCAATGATCCAACCGGTCCCTGTGCCGCTGCCAGAGACAGTATGAACATCTACATCATACCTACCCCTGCTGCACCAACAGTTAAAAGCGTCTCCATTTGTATTGGTAACACAACCAACTTAACAGCCACGGCACCCGGAGGTAATTATGAATGGTACAACCTAGCCAGTGGAGGTACACCCATCAACAAAACAGCCACCTTTACAACACCAGTACTTTCTGCAAACAATACTTATTATGTGCAAACAACCGTCAATACCTGTATCAGTCCGCGTACCCCTGTAACTGTTACCGTTGCCCCAAAACCTTCTATTATAAGTGCCCCCAACAGCGAAGTCTGCTCGGCCCAGCCCATGACCTATCAGATCCTGAGTGATCGTGCCGGAAGCACCTTCACGTGGAGTCGTGCTGCCATTGGGGGCATCAGTAATCCAGCGAACAGTGCGCATACCGACAACAGCATTGTAGAAGTCCTTAATAACACTACCTCCTCCGACATAGCGGTTGGCTACCAGATCATCCCCGAAAACAATGGCTGCATCGGCGACCCTTTCGTGCATACGGTACTGGTAAAACCAACACCGGCTTCACCTACACTTACCAACAGCACACCGGTTTGCGTGGGCTCTGCACTTTCTTTATTTACCAGTACGGTAACCGGTGCTTCCTACCAATGGTCTGGACCCAATAATTTTTCTTCTTCCCTGCAAAACCCTGTGATCACAGATGTGGTGCTGGCGTCGGCAGGGAACTACCAGGTACGTATCACCGTGAACGGGTGTAGCAGTATGCCCAGCATCAAAACCATTGCTCCCGTAATAGCAGCCCCGTCAGCCAGCAGCAATTCGCCGGTATGTGAGGGTAATACCATACAGCTCAGTACAGCCGGACTGTCCGGGGCCAGTTACCAGTGGAGCGGGCCGCTTGGTTTCAGTTCCTTATCGCAGAACCCATCACTCCCTGCTGCGGCCACCAATAAAGCCGGTATATATTATGTGACCGCTTTTATTGCCGGTTGTCAGGGCCTGAAAGATTCTGTGATCATACAAGTGAATAGACCTCCGGGACCACCGGCCATCACCACCAATTCACCCGTATGTGTACTCGACTCCATTGTATTACAGGCACAGGGTGCAGCCAGCACACAATTCAAATGGTCGGGGCCTAATAGTTTTTCATCGAATTCCGCATCGCCGGTTATCCCGAAAGCTTCTGTACAGAATGACGGCACTTATAATGTTACCGCCAGTATACCAGGATGTACTACTACCAGTGCAGCCTCTGTAACGGTTGCAGTGAATATGATCCCCAATATTCAGCAGATAAACAATAATGGACCCCTTTGCGAGGGAAGTACCTTATCACTTTCAGCCAGCAGCCTGGCAGGTGCCAGTTATCAATGGGGCAGTAGTTCCGGTTTCCGTTCGAATGAACAAAACCCTAAGCTCACCAATATCACTGCAGTCAACGGCGAAACCTACTTTGTAACTGCCACCAGAAACGGATGCAAAGGTGATACCGCATTTACCAAAGTAACGGTGGTAAAACCCGCCATAGCCAATGCCGGACGTAACGTATCAGTTTGTGCCAACAATGCTGCTGTATGGCTTACGGGAACGATAACCGGGGAAGATACCCAAACAGGAACCTGGACCAGCTCCGGCAAAGGTGTTTTTTCACCCAATGCCAATAGCTTATCCGCTATGTATCTGCCGGCCAAAGAAGATACGGTTCAACGATCGGTTATACTTACACTTACCACCAGCAATAATAAACGCTGCGCGGCTACCAGTTCCTCGATGCAGATCCGTATTAACCCTGCCCCCATTGTTAATGCCGGTAGTGATGGAGCAGTTTGTGCCAATGATTCACTCATTAACCTGCAGGGATGGGTAGGCAATGCGGGAAGTGCCCGCTGGCAAAGCTCAGGATCAGGCTTGTTCAGAAAGGCAGACGCTGACCCGCTGCATTATATCTACACCCCTTCAGCCACCGATATACAGAAAGGCAAACTCAATTTTTACCTCACCAGCACCGACAATGGGAGCTGTTTACCTGTAAAAGATACGGTGGCGTATACCATCCGGCCTGCTCCCCATGTAAATGCCGGTGAAGATCTGTTGCTGTTTGAAAAAGAAAGTTTCGTTCTCAGGCCGGAAATCACCGGAAATGATCTTACATACCTCTGGAGCCCGGATCTTTACCTCAGCAGCGACACTGTCAGGAACCCATTGCTGACTGCTACCAATAACCAGACATATACGATCCGGGTAACCGGTACAGGGTCCTGTGTGGCAGAAGACCAGGTATTTGTACGGGTACTGAAACAGATCACCATCCCCAATATCTTTTCGCCCAATGGCGATGGAATTTATGACCTGTGGAATATCCCACAGCTGGCCAATTACCCGGGCTCCATAGTAGAAGTATATACCCGAACCGGACAGAAAATCTTTAGTTCAGTAGGATACGACAAGCCCTGGGATGGCACTTATAACGGTAAACCGGTACCGGTAGCCACTTACTACTATATTGTACGCCCTAATTTCAGGAACCTTCTCTTTTCCGGTTCCGTTACGGTTATCCGGTAAGGAATGGGCATGAGAAGCCTGCATGTTTCCGACTAAGCGTATCTTTGAAGCATCATGAGTCTATACCCTTTACTCGATACCGTTTTTGAACCCGAACTGCTGGAAGAACTGGAAACCAGGGCGGAACATCGTTTTATTCCTGCCGGAACCAAACTGGTTTCTATTGGACAGACCGTAAGGCAGATGCCCATATTGTTATCCGGCTCCCTGAAAATATCAAGGGTAGACGAAGACGGAAAAGAGCTGCTGCTGTATTATGTAAACCCGGCCGAAAGTTGTGCCATGACCTTCACCTGCTGTATGCAACAGTTTCCGAGTGAGATCGAGGCTGTAGCCGAAGAGGACTCCGAGATCCTGTTCCTGCCCATTACCGTTATGGACCAATGGCTGGTAAAATATCCCACCTGGAAAAGTTTTGTGATGCGCACCATCCATTACAGATTCCAGGAACTGCTGAAAACGGTTGACCAGATCGCCTTTCAACAGTTAGATGAAAGGCTGGTCCGCTACCTGAAAGAAAAAGTAAAGATCAGCGGCTCACCCTTACTGAATCTGTCACACGAACAGATCGCTACCGACCTGGCTACTTCCCGCGTGGTGGTTTCCAGGCTGCTAAAAAAACTGGAGAACCAGAAAAAACTGCTTTTATACCGCAACCAGGTAAGACTCCTTGGGGATATGTAACATAAGTAACAGATAACCCTGCATACCCTTGGTACTTTTGTATTGAAGAATACAATTCAGATATGAAAGTGAATATAGGTACTACAGACAGGGTGATCCGTTTATTCCTGGCAACCCTTGTTTTTACCGTACTGTACCTGACCACTTATTTGAGTGAAACCCTGGCCATTAGCGCAGTGTTGCTGGGACTGGCTTGTATCATGACCAGCGTCCTGGGATTCTGTCCTTTGTACCACACGTTACGCCTGAACACAAACAAATTCTATACACCTACCAAAAAGTTTGAAAATGACACACGAAATTGAAACCCAATGGATGGGAAAAATGCAGTTTAATGCACTGGTAAACGGGCATACTATTGTTATGGATGGTCCCGAAAGAGTGGGCGGTGAAGACCAGGGGCCCATACCCAAACCATTCGTTCTGACAGCACTCTCCGGTTGCACAGGTATGGATGTAGCAGCTATTCTCCGTAAATCCGGTAAGGAAGTAACTGATTTTGATATAAAAGTATCGGGTGAAATCAGTAAACAGGCTCCCATTGTATATGTAGCCATCCACGTGATCTATGATTTCAAAGGACCGGAAGAAAACCGCAATGCGGCACTTCAGGCAGTGATGGACTCACAGGAAAAATACTGTGGTGTAAGCCATATGCTCAAACAGATCATGCCAGTTACCTGGGAAGTGAATTATAACGGTGTATCCGTTTTCTCGAACAAAAAAGAAACCATAGCAGAACTTAACTAAAACCAACACTTACATGTTAGATGCTTTAAAGAGTATGCTGGGCATGGGTCCGGCAACAGATTATGCAGAACTGGTAAAGAACGGGGCGCAGATCATTGATGTAAGAACCACGATAGAGTTCCGAAGCGGACATATCAAAGGATCCATCAATATCCCGCTGGATACACTGCATCAACAAATGTCGAAGATCAAAAAGAATCAACCTGTGATCACCTGTTGCGCTTCCGGCATGCGCAGCGGATCAGCCAAACAGATCCTGTTATCAAATGGCTATACTGAAGTATACAACGGTGGTGGATGGGCTGGTTTACAAAACAAAATCCGTTAATATGAAAAAAAGAATTCTTACCGGCTGGTCTGCAAGAAGGGTCCTATACCTGATCCTGGGCATTATTGTAGTCGTTCAGGGTATTATAGACAAAGAATGGATCTGGTTATTGCCAGGCCTTTACTTTACCGCCATGGGTGTATTTGCTTTCGGTTGTGCCTCGGGCAACTGCTATGGCGGCCAGTGTTATGTGAATCCTAAAACAACTCCCAAAAAATCCTGATATGGCAGCATTTACAGATATTCTGAACCAGGAGAAACTGGTATTGGTAGACTTCTTCGCCGAATGGTGCGGTCCCTGTAAAATGATGGCGCCCATCCTGAAAGACCTGAAGACCAAAATAGGCGATGATGCCACGATCCTGAAAATGGACGTGGATAAGAATCCCGCACTGGCCAATCACTTCCAGATACAGGGGGTTCCTACGCTTATCCTTTTCAAAGATGGTCAGCCCGTATGGCGACAGTCCGGCGTTGTGGCGGCCAATCAGTTACAACAGGTAATCAGTCAGTATCAGTCATAAGCTGGACAGCTAAAAAAACAGATAGAAAGCGTATAAATACGCTTTCTTTTTTTTGATGCACGTCCTATTTTGGCTAACAGGTTATCACCCAATCCAAAATCTGCCTCATGCTGACCACTGCCAAACATTGCCTCAACTGCCATACGCAACTACATGGCCGTACCGACAAAAAATTTTGTAATGACTATTGCCGCAACACACACCACAATACGCTGAACAGTGATGGTAACAGCTGTATGCGCAACATCAACCACAGCCTGCGCAAGAACCGGCGTATCCTGGAAAACCTGCTGCAGAACGGGAGACTCATCACCAGGTACCCCCGTGAGTTACTGCAAAACAAAGGGTTCAGTTTTCGCTATTTTACCCACCAGCAAACCAACCGGAAAGGCAACCCGGTATATTTCTGCTACGATTACGGATACCGGTTGCTGGACAAAGATCAGGTAGCGATCGTGAGAGAATATTGAACAGAGGAACAAGGAACAAATGAATATCCCTTCGATCAACATTCGTCTGTTCCTTGTTCATCAGTTCATCTGTTCAATACCTGATCTTCACTTTCACCACTCCCGCATTCTCCATATCTATTTTGCGGGCAGCGGAACGGGTAAGATCGATAATGCGGCCCGGAATAAAAGGTCCGCGATCGTTGATACGCACTTTGACAGATTTACCATTGGAAAGATTGGTAACTTTTACTTTGGTGCCGAAAGGAAGTGTTTTATGTGCCGCGGTGAGTTTAGAAGAATGGTAGATCTCTCCATTGGCCGTTTTGCGCCCATTGTAACTTTCCGAATAAAAAGAAGCTATTCCGGTTTCTGTTCCGCTCACCTCACGCGAAGAACCTGGTGTATGTTTCCGATGGCAGGAAGTTGCCAGTAATACAAAGGCTAACAAAACCGGTAACAGTTGTTTTATCATGGTACAAAGCTATCCAGCACTACTCCGGAAGAAAAACATTTATTATCAACAAAGCGTTGGTTTTGTTAATAACAATCCATAAAAAAGCCGCTGACCAGGCTGATCAGCGGCTGAAATATCATTCAGTAAATACTTATGCGAAAGGCGTTTTCACCACTTTCGCCCGAACCGGTGTATTGCGGATATCGATGAAGATCTCACTGTCCAGCGCAGCATGTGATACAGATACATAGCCCATACCGATACCCTTGTTCAGCGAAGGTGCCTGCGTACCGCTGGTTACTTTACCAATAGTGTTTCCAGCGGCATCTTTGATCAGGTAATCGTGGCGGGGAATACCGCGGTCGATCATCTCAAAACCCACCAGTTTACGGGTAACCCCGGCGGCTTTCTGCTGCTGGAGGATCTCTTTGGCTGTAAAATCCTTCGTGAATTTGGTGATCCATCCCAGACCCGCTTCCAGTGGCGATGTGGTATCGTCAATATCATTTCCGTACAAACAGTAACCCATTTCCAGTCGCAGTGTATCACGTGCGCCCAGTCCGATCGGCTTCAGGCCCTGTGGGGCACCGATCT
This sequence comes from Sediminibacterium sp. FW305-C-269, assembly GCF_058231045.1. Lineage (NCBI taxonomy): Bacteria > Pseudomonadati > Bacteroidota > Chitinophagia > Chitinophagales > Chitinophagaceae > Sediminibacterium > Sediminibacterium sp. FW305-C-269. Next base: position 342,344 of record NZ_JBIQXQ010000001.1, read on the forward strand.
CAAAAATGGCATCCCAGATCTTATCTGCTGCTCCGTCCTTGTCTTCAAAATAGATCTCCACGCCACCCGCGCCGGTATATCCGGTTGCGCTGACCAGCACATTATCCACTCCGGCAAATTTTCCTTTGGTGAACGTGTAGTATTTCAGGTTCATGATATCGGTATCCACCAGCGGCTGCAGCATCTTGGTGGCATTGGGCCCCTGGATCGCCAGCAGACAGGTCTTATCGCTGATATTATGCATTTCCACACCCCCGGTGTTGTATTTGCTGATCCAGTTCCAGTCTTTCTCAATATTGGAAGCATTCACAACGATCATATACACTTTATTGTATTCAATGCAGTATACAATCAGGTCGTCTACAATGCCGCCTTGCTCATTGGGTAAACAGCCGTATTGGGCCTGTCCGTCAGTGATCTTGGAAACATCGTTGGAAGTAACCCGCTGGATCAGGTCCAACGCATGTTCACCCTTCAGGATAAACTCGCCCATATGGCTCACGTCGAACACCCCGGCATTATTGCGAACAGCTGCGTGTTCATCGTTAATGCCGCTATAACTGATGGGCATATTGTACCCTGCAAATTCCGCCATCTTGGCGCCGAGAGCAATGTGTTTCTGGGTAAATGGGGTCGACTTCATGGTGTTTCTGGATTGGTAAACGCCGCAAAAATAGGTGAAGCACCCCTGCCGAAAAAATAAAAAGCAGTAACCGGGAGGCACTGCTTTATGCAAGTGTTATATGCATCAATGATCATAGGTGATGAGACGTTTGATCTTCCAACCCTCACTGGTCTTTTCCCATACATGCAGGAACTTGAATGTTCCCCGCACCATTTTACCCTATTCCCTATGACTAAACGTATGCAAGCCGGTCTGAATGGCCCCGAACGCTTTGATGGGGTATACTTTCATGCTGCTTTTTACCAGTTCCCAGGTCAGAATATACTCTTTGGCAAACAGCTCTTTGAACGAAACCATTGTTTCCTCATAAGTTCTGAACCCGGCATTATCCTGGTATACTTCTAGGCCGGTCGAGAAGTATTTTTTCATGCCTTCTAGGTCACGCATATTGAACGCCTGGAAAAGCAGGCTGTCCATGGTAGCCAGTTCCCGGTAAAGGGGGCCTGCCTGGGTATCCTGTTTATGTGGCTGTGCGGCACCTCTGGCAACCAATGAAAAAAGAAGGAAACAGATCAGTAAGATCCGGTTGAGTGAGGCAGGCATAGAAATGGATATCGTGAGAAATGAAACGATCGTCCGAAGTAAGGGAAGAACCCCATCCTGTGATCAAGACAGGGTTCTTGGATCCCAACTTCAACCGAGTTTATAAAGTCATCTGCATCATTGTCAGTCTTGACAGCTCAGCAACCGTGGGCTGTTGCTCACCGTTTTCCGGTGCTTTCGGTGCATCGGGTGCTTTCGTTGCATTGGGCGCTGTAATCGTAGCTGCTGTTTTCTGGTAGCGATAACGGGTGGTATCTACCGGTTTATCCAGTTCTTTCTTCAGCTCTTCCGCTTCTTTCTGCTTCTTCTCGTACTCCTTTTTCAGTTCTTCCTTGCTTTTTTTGAAATTCTCCACTGCCTCTGTATCGCTGTTCTCATCGTTATTGTCATTCTCTTTCTTGTCTAACCGCTCCAGTCCACCGGGTGTCATCACATATTCCACATCGGAACTCCACCAGTAGTCGTTGTTCCAGTCCTCATCAAAGTCCCAGTCGTTACGACCCGAATTGATATGGAATGAATGCAGTCTGCGCGATACGGATTCCTTGATCACGATGCGTTTACCAACAGGAACCTGCAGGTTAACGGTCACACTCTGGTTACGGAAACGGGTACCACGCTGCAAGGAGAATCCGCGGTCCAGGTAGACCAGACTATCTTGCTGATCGATCCCGTAGCTGATCTCTTTTACATTACGCAGGGCTGAGCCTTCATCCGGACCATTGCTGTACTTATAAGAACCGATATGGAAGAGTGAGTCATTGCTTTTTACGATGCGTAAGCGTACGTTATTCAGGAACAGGCTGTCATCGCTCATGCTCAGGATACCATCCATCCGGAACCAGCGGCCATACACTTTTACTTTACTCTCCGGTACGTTCACGATCAGTTTTCCTGTGCTGGGCTGTACAATGGTATAATCCTGTTTGTCGCGCGCCCTTGCATCAAAATTGCGTGCAATGGAAGCCGCGAGTAAACCAGCGCATACCAGGCCTATGAACCAAAGGCCACCGAAAGTGAATCCCAGGTATTTGTTACCCGATCTTACCCCCATAATCCGGCGGATGACCCAGGTAATAAAGGCTACCACGGGCACACCCAGGAATAACAGGAGTGTAGACCATGCCAGGAAATTCTGCCAGAACCCTTCCAGGAAAAAATTCTTTAAGGGAAAAACACCTATACCTGCTACCATAATGGCCAGTAACGCTACCAGTAAAGCAAAAGCAATGATACCGGCGATAAAGAGGAAAAAGGCTTTGAACAGGATACCGATGGCACGGCCAAGGCGACTTCCGCCTCTTTTAATGGCAGAACCTGCTTCCGCCCCAAACTGCTGCCCTGTCTGTCCGATAGTACTGCCTACTTCCTGGCTGAAATCCCTGGCTTTGTTTTTAAATTCGCCACCCCATTTCTCGGCACGTGATTTAAACCCCTCTAGGTCTTCCTGGATCGTATTTTTGATCGTATTCAGGTCTACTTTTTCGCCACGCATCTCCAGTTTTTCAGAAGCGCTCTTGGCTTCCGGGATCACCGCCCATAATACGGCATACACGATGAACAGGGTACCGCCAAAGGATCCAAATATGATGCTGGGGAAGGGATCCACATCAAACCAGAAGATACCCCTGAAAATTGAATTGATGATACCCAGTACCAGCGGCAGGGCAAAAATCAACCGAGGTATCCACACCGCGATATCGAAATAAGAAGCGATACCGCTGGCCACACCTGCCACTACTTTTTCTTCCGGGTTACGATACAGGCGTTTGGTAGATGTGGTATGCACCAATGCCTTTGAAGGAAGTATGATCCACAATAAGATGTATAAAAGGATACCGGTTCCCGCGCCGAAGCTGATCAAAGCGAATACCAGGCGAACAATGGTAGGATCTACCCGTAAATACGTAGCCAGTCCACCGCACACACCACCCAGTATCTTATCATTCTCATTACGGTATAAACGGCCACGGGGCGATTCGCTATCGGCAGAATGCTGTTGGCTCCTGTTTTCTTCTCCACCCAGCTGGGATTTTACTTTACCTTCTTCTCCTTCAAAGTCTTCGGGGCGACCCATACTTTCAATGATCTGGTTCACATCTGCTTCTGTAATGCAGGTGCTCCCTTTCTTCAGGCTTTCGCCAAACAGTTCGGCAATACGGCCCTCAATATCGTTGATGATCTCATCACGTCCCTCCTCATCTGCAAAGAACCTGCGCAAACTTTCCACATACTGCTTCAGCATGTCGTAGGCAGCTTCCTCAATGGGGATCACCCTGCCCTGAAAGTTTATATTGATTACCTTTTTCATGTCAGTTCAATTTTATTGGTTGGTTAAGGTTGGGATTGGATTTCTTCGGATGGTTTGTTTTCTGCAGGTTGTGTCAGGGCATGAACAGCATCCGCCAGTTCCTGCCAGGTTCTTTCCAGTTCTCCGTAGAATTCGAGGCCTTTATCGGTCATCACGAAATATTTACGGGGTGGTCCGCTGTTGCTTTCTACCCAGCGGTAGGTAAGCAGTCCTGCATTCTTTAATCGAGTAAGCAAAGGATAGAGAGTTCCCTCCAGGATGTGGAGGTTAGCTGCTTTCATCCGCTCAACCAGGTCTGAAGGATACACTTCACCCTGGCGAATGATGGATAAAATACAAAACTCCAATACGCCCTTTCGCATCTGACTTTGTGTGTTCTGAATGTCCATAACCGGAGTTTTTTGCCCTGCCGCCTTACTGATTAAATTGGCAGGCTTTGTGATTGAATGATGTCGTTGCTGTTAGTATGCCAAATGTCTTCTGACAATTCTTGTCCTGCGACTGCGTTCCATGTTCCAGAGGTCTACCACTCCAAAAGCGGGTTTCTGGTTTACCTGGGCAACATTTGTGGCTACTGTCTCTTTCACTTCTTTCACTAAGTTATTCAACTGGTTTTCGCCCAGTGCCTGAAAGAAGAAGTTGTTTTGCGTTTTCATGATCTCTTTATTTTAATGTTTTCTTTTTTCCGTTGTTGGGGAGGATCCTGCTGTGATTCTTCTGGTTCATTCCCTTTGACAACACAAAGATGTACATTTATTTGGTACTATGCAACACATAGTACCAGTTTTTTTCAGGTAATAGGTAGCGGACAATAACTGGTTTACTATAAACTATTGATTATCATTTATTTATCGATAGTGGAGTATTTTGAGAAATGTTAAACGGTTCTATTTATTGACAAACGGTTTCTGTTGCATAACCTGTCGAGATCTGAAAAAAAATATTTATCGTATTTGTACGATAAATAAACAAATCCCTTTTACTTTGCATTATCGTACAAAAACGATAAACCAATGGCATCAGCAAAAACAGAGGTATTTACACAGGCAGAGCAGGATCTGGCCGCTTTTGCGAAAGTACTATCGCACCCGGCCCGTATAGCCATATTAAAGATACTGGCAGCACAGAACGCCTGTATTTGTGGCGAGATCGTAGAAGTACTGCCCCTGGCTCAATCCACCGTATCGCAACATTTAAAGGAATTAAAGAATGCAGGACTAATCAAAGGAACCATCGAAGGACCCAAGAGCTGTTATTGCATCAACCGGGAAGCATTTGAAAAATTAAATCAGGAATTCAACGCATTATTTCAAACACTGCAAACAGAGATCGCCGGTAACTGTTGCTGACAAGTTTCTGCACGTTCATCCTACAGCCGTTGCTTACCTGCAAAGACATTTTATAAAATCTTAAATACATGTATATGCAAACCGAAAAGGAATTAAAAGCACTCGTAAAAGAAAAGTATAGCGAGATCGCTGATCAATCCCGCACACAGAATCTCTCATCCTGCTGCGGCTCTGGTTGTTGCAGCGATGAAGTCTATAACATCATGTCCGATGACTATAGCCAGCTGAAAGGATACACGGCCGATGCGGACCTTGGCCTGGGTTGCGGTCTGCCCACCGAATTCGCGAAGATCAAAAAAGGCGATGTGGTGATAGACCTGGGCAGTGGCGCCGGTAACGACTGTTTTGTGGCACGCGCAGCCACCGGCGAAACCGGTAAAGTGATCGGTATCGACTTTACGGAGAAGATGATCGAGAAAGCAAGAACAAACGCCGAAAAATTGGGCTACCACAACGTAGAGTTTCGCTTTGGCGATATCGAACACATGCCGGTATCGGCCAATGTTGCAGATGTGGTGGTCAGCAATTGCGTACTCAACCTGGTTCCCAACAAGTTCCATGTATTACAGGAAGTATTCCGCGTATTGAAACCCGGCGGCCACTTCAGCATCTCTGATATTGTGCTGGAAGGGGAATTGCCCGCTCAACTGAAACAGGCCGCAGAAATGTATGCCGGTTGTGTATCAGGTGCCATTCAGAAACAGGTATATCTGGAACTGATCCATGCAACCGGTTTTACCAACATTACTTTGCAGAAAGAGAAAGTGATCAACATTCCGGATGATATCCTGATCAAGTATATCAGCAAGGAAGAGATCGCCGCTTTCCGGAACAGTAATATGGGTATTTACAGCGTAACCGTTTATGCCGAGAAACCTGGAGATAATAAAGAAAACTGTTGCACACCGGGTTCGGGTTGCTGTTAGCAAAACGAATGCATGACAACAGCAAAGTAGCAGCTACATGGGCATCCTGCGTAACTGTTTCTTTGCGTATGTTTCAGAAATTTTCAATAATCCAACTGCTTATGTCCGTCCATAACTGCGCCCCCGCTCATGAAAGAAAAAAACTCGGTTTTCTAGATCGTTATCTCACCCTTTGGATATTCCTGGCCATGGCCATCGGTGTGGGCACGGGGTATCTGTTCCCATCATCGGCTGTTTTCATCAACCATTTTTCAAGCGGCACAACTAATATACCGCTGGCGGCAGGGCTGATACTGATGATGTACCCACCCCTGGCCAAAGTACGTTATGAAAACATGGGGGAAGTATTCAGGAACAAGCGCGTATTGGGTGCTTCCCTTTTACTGAACTGGATCGTTGGTCCCATCGTCATGTTTCTACTTGCAGTTCTTTTCCTGCAGGGATATCCGGAATATATGACCGGCCTGATACTGATTGGCCTGGCCCGTTGTATCGCAATGGTGGTGGTATGGAATGAACTGGCTGAAGGCAACCGCGAGTATGCTGCAGGCCTGGTGGCATTGAACAGTATCTTCCAGGTATTGTTGTATAGTGTTTATGCCTGGTTCTTCATCACGGTTCTGCCACCGTATTTCGGCATCAGCGGACTCGAAGTGAACATTACCATCGGGATGATCGCAAGATCTGTAGCCATCTACCTGGGTATTCCTTTTGCTGCCGGATTGATCAGCCGCTATGCACTGATCCGGTTAAAAGGAGAAGATTGGTTTCAGCAAAAATTCATTCCGGTCATTTCACCCATTACACTGATCGCTCTGCTGTTCACCATCGTTATCATGTTCAGCCTGAAGGGAGAACTGATTGTACGTATCCCGATGGATGTTGTACGTATTGCCCTGCCCCTGCTGGTCTATTTCATCCTGATGTTCCTCTCTGGTTTTTTCATTGCCAGAAAACTGGGTGCCGACTATTCCAAAAATGCAGCTATCGCATTCACGGCTACCGGCAACAATTTTGAACTGGCCATTGCCGTAGCCATCGGTGTGTTCGGCATCAATTCGGGACAGGCATTTGCCGGTGTTATCGGTCCATTGGTAGAAGTGCCTGCACTGATCGCATTGGTGAATGTAGCATTCTGGCTGAAGAAAAAATATTATACGCACCCAACCCATACTACACATCCATAAACTGCTATACACATGTCAATCCCAAAAAAAATCCTATTTGTTTGTGTTGAAAACAGCAATCGTAGCCAGATGAGCCAGGCTTTTGCCAGTATTCACGGCGGTGCCGATATAGAGGCTTACAGCGCCGGCAGCAAACCCAGCGGTATCGTAAATCCCAAAGCCATCGCAGCCATGAAAGAGCTGGGCTACGACCTGAGCACGCACGACAGCAAATCATTACAGGAGGTTGAAAAATACGCTCCCTTCGATGCTGTGGTGACCATGGGCTGCGGCGATGCCTGTCCCTGGATGCCCGCCAAAAAATTCATTGACTGGCAGATTCCCGACCCGAAACACATGGAGCCTGCTGAATTCAACCAGGTACGCGACCTGATCAGTGAAAAAGTAAAGCAGTTACTGAACGAACTATGAAGCAGAACGATCATCCCTGTTGGTGCCGATCAGCGCTTCGATAAGGGAAGAAACGATACTGACCATCAGGCTGAAGACCAGTGCGGCCACCCAGCCATCCACCGTAAAACCCGGTACCAGGCTGGCTGCCCATTTTACGATCAGGATATTGATGAAGAGCAGGAACAGACCCAACGTGATAATGGTAAAAGGAATGGTGAGGAGGATCAGGATCGGCTTTACGAAACTATTGAGCAGGCCCAGGACAACTGCCACCAGCAAGGCCGTTACGGTGCTGTCAACATGAACCCCTTTCAATATATACGCTGCAAAAAGGACAGCAACGGCTGTTGCGACGGTTTTGGCAAAAAACTTTCCCATATTGCTTGATTGAAAGATCAAATTAGCATTTAAATGTTGAATCATGAAGTAAGGTTTACTCCGATCATGACTCAACATTCCCTGCTCATGATTCGATATTCGTTACACGACGACCACTTCATAGAACGATTCGGGTTCCAGGTAGCGTTGGGCAAGGGCCCGGATCTCTTCTGCTGTAATCGTCTGTACCACGCGGATGCTGTTGTAAAAATATTCATCGGTAAGCCCATTCAGGATATAGTTCTTCCAGCGTGCAATGATCTGGAAGGGGCCATCCAGGTCGCCCAGCAGGGAACCCATCATATAGTTACGTACCAGGTCCAGTTCCTCAGCATCCACCGGTTCATTCCGCAGGATCGCCATTTCTTTATACACTTCATCGATAGTGGCTGCACATACATCTCGGCCTGCTTCGGTACTGATGAGCCAGGCGCTGCTGTGGATATGGTTCTGCATATAACTGTGGATTCCATAGGTATAGCCTTTGTCTTCGCGGATATTGCTCATCAGTCTTGATCCAAAGAACCCGCCGAAAATATTATTCAGCACCTGCGCCTTGGAAAACTCCGGGTGGTGCCGGTTGGGAAAAGGCCTGGCAATACGGATCGCTCCCTGCACACCATTGGGATCGTTGATGATATGGTATTTTCGGGTCTCGGCCGGTTGCGGGGTAAAACCAATCTCCGGAAGGTTATCTTGGCGAAAAGGCAGATGACCAAACAGGTTGTTCAGCTGCTCCTGAATATTGGCAGGCGGTTTACCGGCTACAAACATCAGACATTTGCCCTCAGTATAGAAACGCTTGTAAAAAGCAGCCAGTTCCTCACGCTGCAGGTTATCATAATCCAGCGTAGATGTGTATTTACCATAAGGATGGTGAAAGCCATACACATACTCATCGATCAGGCGATTGGCCACAAAATCGCATTTCTTCAGGTTCACTTCCAGCCGTTGTTTCTGGTTCTGCTTATAGATGGCCAGCTCTTCTTCGGGGAAAATAGACTCTGTCATCAGTTCAGCCACCACCGGCAGCAATTCCGGCAAATGTTTACTCAGACAATGCAGTGTGATGGTAGCAGTTTCATTGTAACAGCTCCTGTTCAGGTAAGCACCATAGAACTCGAAGTGTTCGTTAATGGCAAAGGCCTTTTTCTGCCGGGTTCCGTTCTTCAGCATGAAATTGGTGGTGGCAGCCACAATATTCTTGTCTTCGTACCAATTACCCGCATAAAACACCCATTCGATCAGCAACACTTCCTGAGCGCCTGCATCGATACTGTATACGGGCACTCCGTTATCCAGCGTAAAATGATCATACGGTTTTAAATGCAGCTGCATGTTAACCGCATCAATGATTTCCGGCGCAGTTTTTCTGTTGATCATTCCTCGTTACTTACTGTGATAAAATAAAGTGTTACTGTTCTCATTACGGAATACTTCCCTGCAGTGCTGTTGCACTTCCTCTGCCGTAATTTCCTGGTACCGTTGCAGTTCGGTATTCATCAGTTCTGCATCACCTAACAGCTCGTACATAGCCAGGCTGTTGGCACGGCTCATCACACCCATATCCTCAAAAGCGATCACGCTTTCTGTTTTATTCTTTACTTTCTGCAATTCATTATCCGGCACAACGGTATTCTGTATCTTTTCTACCTCTTCTGCCACAGCCTGTGCTGCGGTATCCATGCTGACACCTTTCACCAGCTTGCCTTCAATAGCCAGCAAACCCTTATCGATACTGCCAAAATGATAACAATCGATGTTAGAGAACAGTTGTTTCTCTTTTACCAACGCCTGGTACAAACGGGATGATCCACCTCCGCCCAGTATTTCTGTGGCAAGGTCCATCACGTAATAGCCCTTGTCTAATCGCGCATCCATATGCCAAGTCTTGACAAATGCATCCAACGGCACATCGGCATATACTTCAGATACGCGGGCAGCGGTTTGCCTGGGTTCCTGGGGAAGGGTACGGTTGTATTTCTCTCCCATCGGGATATCGCCAAACCATTTCTGTGCCAGTTGTTTGACCGTTTCCAGCTGCACATGTCCCGCTACCACCAGGATGGCATTAACAGGGCGGTAGTGTTTGAAGAAGAAATGTTTCACATCATCGATATGCGCATTCTCCACATGGCTCAGTTCCTTCCCAATGGTCATCCAGCGGTAAGGGTGTGTAGTATAAGCCAGTTCACGCATTTTATGCCACACATCGCCATAAGGTTTGTTGATATAGTGTTCCTTAAACTCCTCACATACTACTTTTTTCTGCACATCCAGGCTTTTCTGACTGAAAGCCAGACTCAGCATCCGGTCGCTCTCCAGCCAGAAAGCGGTTTCAATATTCTCCGCAGGCAGCTGACAGTAATAGTTGGTAAGGTCGTTGGTGGTATAGGCGTTGTTCTCGCCACCTGCACGCTGCAACGGTTCATCATAATCCGGAATATGAATGCTGCCCCCAAACATCAGGTGTTCAAAAAGATGGGCAAAACCGGTCTTATCGGGGTTCTCATCACGTGCACCCACATCGTACATGATATTGACCACGGCCATTGGGGTGGAATGGTCCTCATGCACCAGCACCCGCAGGCCGTTATCCAGCACAAAACGTTCATATCGTATCATACGTACAATTAAAGAAGCTGCAAATTAGGTGATTACCCAAAATAAGCACCTACGAAAACCGGAAGAATCGGGCGAATATCGAATATTGAGCAGGGAATGTTGAATTATGAGTTATATACCCTCCGATCATAATTCAACATTCCCTGCTCAATATTCGTCTGTTCTGTTCCCTAGCGTCTGATGTCCTTTATATCGATGGTGAGTACCAGCGGTTTCTGGTTTCGGAAAACGATCACTTTCATCTTACCAATACTGTTCTGGAAAAGGTTTTTGTATACCTGGATATTTTTAGAAGCATTGGTTTCCACAGAAAAGATGACATCGTCGGGTAAAAATCCGGCTTTATCTCCCGGTGAACCGGGTATCACATCTACAACCCTGATCTCCCCATCTATCAGGTAAATACCCAATCCGGTATAGGAATAATCAAAACTCTCGTTGTAATGGGTATTCGGTTTGATATGAATACGCTGTTCCGGATAGTTCAGAATCACATTAAACCGCCGCAGGATATCATTGCCGATCAGCCCTCCCAATAAAGGATAAGAAGTTACATTATACTCATCTTCAAAAACATGAACAGGTACCCGTTTGAACTTATAAGGGCCCAGTTTTATTTCTTTCACCACCGAGACCATCATCTGTCTTTTCCCTCCCAATCCTTCTGCCTGTGTGGGATAAAATTTCCGTTTTTTCCGGAATACCAGGCTATCATCTACAAAATCCTTTGACAGCAGGAAACTCAGACCGGCACCGGTATCAAAGATGAATCGGCTGATGATGGTACGTTCATCTTCTATTACTGCAGGTTGCAACGGCAACGTAGAAAAATCCGGCTTCAGCAGGTAACCGCCACGCGGGTATTTAAAAGATCCGGGGGTATACACTTCGATGAACATGTTATCATAATCCAGCCTTACAATGTACCTGCGCAGAAAGCTATACCCGATGATACCGTCGATACGGACACCATACACGCTGGTAAGCAGTTCATAATCGTTGATATGAAAGTCGAGATGCTGTGTTTCCAGTGTACCCAATATCAAGGTATGATTCATGGTGAAATCCACATTCTTGATACCGGCGATCCCGCGGATCGTCTTTTCCGATTTTACCGTAGGCAATTTCATTTCACTCACCGTAGTGGAATCCATTGAAATACCTCCGCTACCCGTATCAAATACGAAGTTGAGGGAGTCCTTATAGTGATCAATCAGGGCTCTTACGATCACAATGCCACCACTGAGCTGCGTAAAGGGGAATCTGGTCAGCAGTTTTGCCTCAGGAAGAACAAATTCCTCCTGTGCAGTGCCTGATACAGCCAGGCAAACCATGGCAAAAGCAAAGCAGATCCGTTTCATGCTCCTTGAAAATACGCCGATTTGACGATCATACGGCCTTATTCTGTACGAGGTTGCCCCTTACACAGATAAACGGCGCTAATGCATGACGTAAATATTTGGTTTTCGAAACGGTGCCAATCCAACCTATCCCGGTATCTTTGTGCCTTCTTTATAAAGTGTTGAATATGCAATTAGCCGACCTCTACCAAAAAGCCCTTCAATTTGAATTCCTGAGTATAGAAGAAGGCATGTTCCTTTTTGAACAGGCCCCTCTTACCGAACTGATGTATGTAGCCGATGAAATGCGGAAAATACAGGTGCCTTACAACAAAGTGACCTGGCAGATAGACCGTAATGTCAATACCACCAATGTTTGCATCGCCAACTGCAAGTTTTGTAATTTTTACCGGGTGCCGGGTCATGCGGAAGCCTATATCACTGATATGGACACCTACCGCAAGAAGATCTCAGAAACCCTGAAATACGGTGGCGACCAGTTGTTGTTGCAGGGGGGACATCACCCCGAACTGGGGCTCGACTTCTATACCAACACCTTCCGTGCCATCAAACAGGAGTTCCCAACCATTAAACTGCATGCACTCGGACCACCCGAAGTGGCACATATCAGCAAGCTGGAGAAGATGAGTCACCATGATACGCTGAAAGCCTTGCAGGAAGCGGGGCTTGACTCCTTACCCGGAGCGGGGGCCGAGATACTGGTTGACAGGGTACGCCGCCTGATCTCCAAGGGAAAATGCGGTGCCGATGAGTGGCTGGCAGTCATGCACGAAGCACACAAACTGAATATCACCACCAGTGCCACCATGATGTTTGGTCATGTGGAAACCCTGGAAGAACGTTTCATACACCTTACCCGCATCCGTGAAGTACAGAGTATGAAACCTGAGCATGCCAAGGGTTTCCTGGCATTCATCCCCTGGACCTTCCAGGATGTGGATACCTTACTGGCCAGGATCAGGGGCGTACATAACCTGACCACACCGGACGAATACATCCGTATGATCGCCATCAGCCGTATCATGCTGCCGAATATCAAGAATATCCAGGCCAGCTGGCTTACCGTGGGCAAACAGACCGCCCAGATCTGCCTGCATGCAGGTGCCAATGATTTCGGAAGCATCATGATCGAGGAAAACGTAGTAAGCGCCGCCGGTGCACCACACCGGTTTACCTACAAGACCATGCAGGATGCCATCCGCGAAGCCGGTTTTGAACCCCAGTTACGAAGCCAGCAGTATGAATTCAGGGCCATCCCCGAAGCTATACAGGAGCAGGTGATCGATTACTAGGCTGATTTAACGTTTTGTTGAACCCCGGGCATACAGATTAAGGTATTTTCGCATACAAATATCCCTGTATGAAACCAAGACCTGCCCTGCTGCTTACGGTAACGATCGTATCGATCACGGTTTTTATGGCTTTTCTGCTCATACATTCCTTTGCATCCAACCTGGCCTGCGAAAGGAAGGCGAGCTGCTGTAAAGCCCCCAAAACCGTAACCAACCCTGGGCAGGAGGTATGGGAAACACCTGTCAATCACCTGATCGTATCCAACAATTGATACAACCGATCCCGCGTAACCCTTGCGGGATTTTTTTTCTTTGTACTGTAACATAATACCGCCAGGCACGTATAACTACCAAACAAGGCAAACAAACCCAAGCTATTCCCTGCTGTTTATGACCGAGAAAGCGTACAATGACTGTGTGAACCAATATGCGGATAACGTGTACCGGTTCATCGTGAAGAATCTTCGCCATGAAGAGGATGCACGGGATATTGTGCAGACAGCTTTCGAGAAACTCTGGCGCAACAGGGATTCGGTGGAACCGGAGAAATCCAAATCCTACCTGTTCACCGTTGCCTATAACCAGATGATCGACCATATCCGCAAGAACAAACGGATCCAGCTGAAAGAGGATTTTGCGGATGATACGCGGGTGCAGCAGTCCGCCAATACCCACCTGAAGAAAGTATTGATGGAAGCGCTGAACCAGCTGAATGAAACACAAAGAAGCCTGGTAATGCTGAAAGATTATGAAGGATACAGTTATGAAGAGATAGGTGAAATCATGGGACTGAACGAAAGCCAGGTGAAAGTATACCTGCACAGGGCCAGGCTCACCTTACGGAATTACTTAGTAAGTGCCGAAAATGTTAGATAACACAATCAGTAAATCATATATCAGAGAAATCATACAAACAATCAAATAATCTGTGATCCCAATTAACCAACATAATTACGAGGAATTTTTCCTGCTGTATGTAGACAGAGAGCTGTCTGCAGCAGACAAACTGGCCGTTGAACGGTTTGTGCAGGAAAATCCTGACCTCGCAGTTGAGTTGGATATGCTGCAGCAATCACAGTTACCGGTCGAGGACTGGGGATTCGGGAACAAAGATCAATTGTACCGGAGTGAATCGGCTGAGATCAATAGCAGCAATTGCCAGGAACAGTTCCTGCTGTATGTAGATAATGAGCTGGATGCAGCTGACAGGGAAAAGGTGGAAAGATTCGTATTGCAACATCCTTTGCTGCAGGAATCTTTCACCCAGCTGAAACGAACAAAACTGGAACCCGAACTGCTGGCATTTCCCGATAAAACAAGCCTATACCGGAGAGAAGAACCACGCATCCTCTACATGAGCTGGCAGCGGATAGCTGTTGCCGCAGTACTCACCGGTCTGGCACTCCTGCTCTGGACCGTTGTTCCCCAGCAGAAGAACCATGAACCGATGCTGGCCAAACAATCGGGCAACGAAGCAAGCCGGAATACCCAACAACCGGTTACACAATCTGCAACCGGTAATATAACAGAGACCCAAATGGATCAGGGAAACCAGGCCGCTGTCACCCGGACAGAAACGCCTGTGACCGTAACCAATGTTATACAGCAGACCGACCCGGCCCCCCGGTCAACCGACCTGCTGGCAGTCAATACCGAGCCTGCCAGAGCAAACGGCATACAGCGGACAGATGCTGATGTGATCACCACTGGTGCAAACAATGGCCCAGGCAGCATAACATCGCCCGTTGCACATGGTATTTCGGGTGATAATGCAGTACTGGACAATGTAGATATGGTAAGACCCGCCGGTTTACAACACAGCGACACTGACGAGACCGATCATATCCGACCAGCCGTCTATCGCGAACTGGACACGGAATCCGCCGATCAGAAAAAAAGTTTACTGCTGGGTTCCCTGGAGATCAATAAAGACAAACTCCGTGGTTTTTTTAGAAAAGCCGGTAGTATCTTTCGCAGCAAATCCAAGACCGAAGAAGAACCCGTTACAACCAATACCCGTTCATCAGAATAATCAGAAAGGATCGTAATATGAAACAGATTATCATGGCAGCAGCCTGCCTGGTGGTTACCAGCATTGGCTTTGCACAAACAGACAGCACGGCAAAAAATGCAGATACCATTAAAGTGGGCAACTTCGTCATCATTAAAAAGAAAAATGCCGGCAGTGTTTCGGATGATACCGAGAAAAAACGCGGATCGCTGGAATACAGCATCGAGCGCCGCACGCGCAGAAGAAGCAATATCAGCACCAACTGGTGGATCATAGACCTTGGTTTCGCCAACATGCGCGACCAGACAGACTATGCCGCCGCACAGACGGGTGGATATTTCAGAACCCTTCGCCCCGCAGACGGACCGGTAACGCAGAACAGCTATAAACTCATCAACGGGAAATCCAGCAACGTGAATATCTGGTTCTTCATGCAAAAGGTAAACCTGTACAAACATGTGGTGAACCTGAAATACGGGCTGGGACTGGAAATGTATAATTTCCGCTATGACACCCGGTTAAGTTACCGGAAAGACCCCGTGCCCTATGTATTCAATGACTCGATCAGTTTCACCAAGAACAAATTATATGTGGAATACCTGACCATCCCGGTGATGCTGAACATTAACACCACGCCAGACAGTCGCAGGGGCTTCAGCTTCAGTGCCGGCGTCAGTGCGGGTTACCTTACCAACAGCCGCAACAAACAGGTCAGCGGAGAGCGCGGCAAAGAAAAAATCAAGGGTGATTTTAACTTTGAAAATTGGCGCATAGCAATGATCGGTGAAATGGGCCTCGGGCCGGTACGCCTGTACGGAAGCTATAGCCTGAACCGTTTACAGAAAGATGTTACCCGTGTTGAACAATATCCCTATACAGTAGGTATCCGATTCAGCAACTGGTGATCAGGATCGTTTTATTTCTCATGTTATACATTCAGCGCCGCCTTTCCAGGTGGCGCTTTCGTTATAGCAGAATCGAAACAGGTGCAATGGTTAGCATTTTCCCAATTCGCTGCATGAACATCCCATCATTAACTTAATTTTTGGTGAATTAACCATACCACAACATCCCGATCGTATAGGTTGCAGCAAATCGAAGCCGCATGAAAAAAAGCCTGTGTCTCTCCGTGCTGGGTATGATCACGCTTACGCAAACCTCTTTTAAAAAGATCCCGCCGGGTAGCAGTTACGCAACGGCCCGTACCTATTATATTCTGGTAGAAAAGAAAAAATACCTCATGTATCTTTTCGATTCAAGTGGCGAACGGATCGTAACCTACCCCGTTGTATTCGGCAACAAGAACCTGGGCGACAAGATGATGCAGGGCGACCGTAAAACACCGGAAGGCATTTTCCATATCTCGTTAAAACGCAGGCATGATAAATGGAAAGCCTTCCTGGCCATCGACTACCCCAATGCCGATAGCTACCGGAAATTCAACGAAAGAAAAGCAAGAGGTCTCATCCCCGCTAACGCACAGATCGGGGGAGGCATTGGCATACACGGCACCTGGCCCCGGGAAGATTTTATGATCGACCAATACCAGAACTGGACAGAAGGGTGCATCAGTACCAAAAATATCTATATCCAGGAAATATTCGGTTTATTACCTGTAGGAACAATCGTAGAAATAAGACCGTAGGAATGTTGAATATTGAACAAGGAACACTGAATGTCGATTGCAATTACTTCAACATTCAGTGTTCCTTGTTCAATATTCGTCTGTTCCCTAGATTTTTTCAGCTCCGAAATAACTGTGCAGCACTTCGGGTAATTTAATGCCCTCGGCTGTCTGGTTATTCTCAAGCAGGCAGGCTACAATCCTGGGTAATGCCAATGAACTTCCGTTGAGCGAGTGGGTGAGCTGTGTTTTGCCATCCGCATCTTTGTAGCGGCATTTCATGCGGTTGGTTTGGTAACTTTCAAAATTGCTGACACTGCTTACTTCCAGCCAGCGCTCCTGGGCGGCGCTGAACACTTCAAAATCGTAGGTAATGGCACTGGTAAAACCCATATCGCCGCCGCATAAACGAAGGATACGGTAAGGCAGTTGCAGAGATAACAACAGTTTCTCTACATGGGCCACCATCTCGTCCAGCACAGCGTAACTGGTAGAAGGTTCAACAATCTGGATGATCTCTACCTTTTCAAACTGGTGTACGCGGTTCAGCCCGCGCACATCCTTGCCAAAGCTTCCCGCCTCTCTTCTGAAACAGGGTGAGTAAGCGGTCATCTTCACGGGCAGTTCCTCCATTTTCAGAATGGTATCGCGGTAAATATTGGTAACCGGCACTTCTGCGGTAGGTATCAGGTAAAAATTATCCGCCGTGGCGTGGTACATCTGTCCTTCCTTATCAGGCAGCTGGCCGGTAGCAAAAGCACTGGCTTCGTTGACCATAAAAGGAGGCAGGTATTCGGTGTAACCGGCAGTGGTATTGAAATCGAGGAAATACTGCACCAGCGCACGCTGCAGTTTGGCTCCCTTGCCCTTGTACAATGGGAAACCACTACCGGTGATCTTGGCACCGGTCTCAAAATCCACCAGGTCGTATTGTTTGATCAGGTCCCAGTGTGGTACTGCTTTTTCAGGCAACTGTGGTTTCACGCCTCCCTCTCTCACCACCACATTCTCTTCCGGCGTACGGCCTTCGGGTACCTGGGGAGAAGGCAGGTTGGGTAATATAACAATGGTATCCTGCAGTTCTTTTTCTACGCTGGCCATCTGCTCTTTCAGGGGTTCCAGTGTGGCTTTCCAGCTGGCCACATCCTGCTTCAGGACTTCAGCCCCTTCTTTGTTACCCTGCGCCATCAGTTTACCGATCTCCTTGGAAGCGCTGTTCACTTTGGCCTGGGTGGTATCAAAATCTGCCTGTAATTTCTTGCGTTGGTCGTCTAAGGCAATAATGGTATCTACCAGCTGGGGCTGATTAAAATGTTTTACCGCCAGTCTTTTTTTTACTTCTTCCGGATTGCTGCGCAATACACTCACTTGTAACATAATCAGGTCTATTTGCCGCAAAGATAACTTTTGCCGGTTGATGATGGCATGCTTCCGTAGTTTACCTTTGCCATAATATGTTTATTTCAGACGATTTACAGCAAAGATGGTGGACCCTGGAGGCCAAACTGGTGGAGCGATTTGGTAAAAAACCCGATCTCGAAGCCATTTTATTCCTGATCGGCATGCAGGAAACGGGGTTCATACAGGACAAGATCTCCAAAGAACAGAAACAGGACCTGATGCACGTGGCCGTGTGCCGGGTACTGAGCCAGAGCGGGTACTACCTGCTGGAGGGTACCGATGAAGAGGGATGGCCCCATTACAAACAGGTAAAGGAATTACCCGTAATGGTACTGCCCGAACAGGAGAACTTTATCAAAGACCATGTATTGCTCTATTTTGAGCAGGAAGGGTTTTAGGGATCAAAAACCGGAGAACCGGGACGGTAAAATGGGCCGATCAGGGCCTTTATTCCTGGCTCAGGGTTCCGGTCGCCATTATTAAATTTCTCACAACCATTTTTTATCTAAATATTTGCAATACTAAAATTTACGCTATGAATTTCCCTACAGATGTCCGCTACACCAAAGACCATGAATGGATCCGCCTGGATGGTACCACTGCCACCATCGGTATCACCGATTTTGCGCAACACGAACTGGGTGATATTGTATACGTAGACATCAACACCATTGGCCAGAACCTGAAATCGGAGAGCCTGTTTGGTACCGTAGAAGCGGTAAAAACCGTTAGTGACCTGTACCTGCCTGTAGAAGGAACCGTTACAGAAGCCAACCCTTTGCTGGAAAAACAACCAGAACTGGTCAATACCGACCCTTACGGAGATGGCTGGATGATCAAGATCACCGTAGCTGACCCGGCTGCTGTATCGGCTCTGATGGATAGTGCCGCATATGCTGCCCTGGTAGGATAATCACCCGAAAAGATTTTATTTCCTGTCAATCATACAACAGGGCCGCAACTTATATCAGGTAGGTTGCGGCTTTTTATTTGATACAGAATCGACTGTTTAACAATCCCATTTGTAAATAATTGTCTTACTTGCTGGCCTAAACAGTTTATTCCTTGCGCTTTCAACGTTTTATTCCGGCTCTTCTCTGGCTGGCCCTGAGTATTCTACTACTATGCTTACCGGGCTCCCGCATTCCCAAATATCCCTGGCTGGCCACAATCCACGCTGATAAATGGATTCATATTGGTCTCTTTGGCATGCTTTGCTTTTTATTTGCATTACCCATTCGTTCTACCGCACTTACAGATCAGCAAAAATTGAGATGGCTGCTGGTCATCAGCTTATCGGGTATCCTGTATGGGATTTTGATAGAATTTGTACAAAAGAACTGGGTGCTGAGCCGTTCCTTCGAGATCTGGGATATCCTTGCCGACAGTGTGGGTTGTTTACTGGCTTACCTGTATAACCGCAGTAAAATCGTGGGGAAGGGATAGAAAAAAATTGGTCCCGATAGAAATCGGGACCGCAACCAAAACTAACTGCTTATGAGAAAAAATTGCAAACTTATCTATGCGTTCTGCTTTAAATAACACAAAACCTATGCCACTTGTTTTTCTGTTCTGTTAAACTCTGTTAAAGCTTTCAGGCTCTCTTCTTGTAAGATACAGGATGATGATTCCCTGTTGCCTGATGCAAAGTTCATTTTAATAGACACAATAAAGTGTCAATGGTTTATCAATAAATTGTTAAACCCTCAATGGCAGGTAACCGCGTCGATGGAATGATTCTGGAGATAGGGACTCACATACGGGATATTCAAATTCAGTCCTCTGAGAATCAGTAAAATACCCATAGTGAACAATACATAGGGGACTGCTTTTTTCATGGTATTGCGGGCAGAGAGACTGATCATGCTTCCGAAAAAAGAAAGCACAAACATCGCGGGCAGGGTGCCCAAACCGAATGCAGCCATGAATACAACGCCACCATTGACCGATCCGGCAGCCAAAGCGCCCGTTATGGCAAAATAGACCATGCCACAGGGTAATAAACCATTGGCAAGACCTAATACAAACATGCCATACAGCTTTTTCTGCTGCATATAACGGCCAATGAACTGTTGCAGCGATTGGGTGAATCTTTCAGCCCACCGGAATCGTAAGATCTTTTTCTGAAAAAGGGAGCCCAGCAAAAAAAACAGGATCAGTGCCCCTAAAAAAACAGATAGTGCCTGTTGCATACCACCCAGGTATACCTGGCGCCCAACAAACCCAAACAGAAGGCCAAGCAACGCGTAAGTAGTAATTCTTCCAAAATTATAGAGAAAGATACCGATTGCCTTTTGTGCTTTGGGTAGATAGTGCACCGGCAAAGAAAAAGCAATGGGGCCACACATACCCACACAGTGAAAACTACTCACTGCACCTAATAGAAAACCTGCTATCAGCAATTGTGTGTACATGGTTTAATCAACATGGATGGATTGCTCAACATAATATTTCTGATCGGCTACCTGCCAGTTCAGTTTCAATTCGTAGCTGGTTGCTTTTACCAGTTCCTTTTTCAGGATTACCTGTCTTGCGGCTGTGTCTACCTGCAGCGGTATTTTACGGTCGCGCGAAGCATCCGTTTTACAATAGAACCAGGCTTCGCCTTCTATTTTCACCCCTTTCATTTCTGCAGGCAGGTTGATCATCACGGCCTCCGCATCCTGTGTCAGATTCAGTTTTCCGGTCAACGCTGCCACATTATTCTTACCATCGATCCTGTCCTGGTAACGTAACTCATCTTTATAATAATCTTTACTCACCAGTTCATACTTCGTATTGACAGCTTTATACACAAGTGTACCCATCAGCAAAGCAAATACGATAAAAACAAACACCAGTTTATTTCCCCAGTTCATGTTACAGTTTTAAAAATTAGTTTGCCGGACCCAGGAAGTTGGTCTTCATAGTAACCACTTTCTTGTCGGCGATGTACAGGCCCAGCTTCACTTCTGTTTTACGGCTGTGCACACTTGATTTTGGCAGTACCACAAAAAAGGAGCCGGCACCCTGACCTTCTTTTTCTACGGCAATATAAGACTTACCGATGATCTCCACCTTACCATCACCCTCTTCCAGTTTTACAACAACCTGTGCAGGTTCAATGGTCTTGTTCACCATTTTGATATTGTAGAGGTTAGAGATGCTGTCGGTACCACGCTCCTGGTAAAGGATACCCGGTGTACGCATGATGGTGGCATCTATATCTTTTCTGCTGAGCAGCAGTATGGTAAGCGCGCATAATACCAAAGCACACAAACCGGTATACAGTTTCATACGGATGGTATAACGCAGCGGTTCGCCATTGGCGATTGAATTCTCGGATGCATAACGGATCAGACCACGGGGCCTGTCCAGTTTATCCATGATGTTGTCACAGGCATCGATACAGGCGGTACAGCCCACACATTCCATCTGAACGCCATTACGGATATCGATACCGGTAGGACAAACTTTTACGCACTGGTGGCAATCGATACAATCGCCCAGGTTCTCATCATGCGATTTTTTGGCATTACCCCTGGGTTCCCCCCGTTTGTAATCGTATGCTACAATCATTGAGTTCTTGTCGAGCAGCACACTCTGCAAGCGACCGTAGGGGCATACCACGATGCAGGCCTGCTCGCGAAAGAAAGCATACACCGCATAGAATACGGCACTGAATACCAGGATAGAAGAGAAACCGACAATATGCTGACTTACAGGTTCCGTAATGATTTTCTCCAGCTCATCCATGCCAATCACATAAGCAAGAAAGAAATTGGCTATAACAAAAGAAAGCAGGTAAAACACCAGGTGTTTCGCCCCCACTTTGAGGATCTTACTGCTTGTCCAGGGTGCATTGTTCAGCATTCTCTGTGCAGCAGCATCGCCCAGGATCCAGAACTCCACTTTACGGAACATCATTTCCATGAAATTGGTCTGGGGGCAGGCCCATCCACAGAACAGTCGGCCGAAGGCTGCGGTGAAGAGGATGATGAAGAATACGAAAGTGAGCATCGTGATCCCGAAAATGAAAAAATCCTGGGGCCAGAAGATTTTGCCAAAGAGGATGAATTTCGCCTCCGGAATATTGAACATGAAAAAAGGCCGCCCATTGATCTTCACAAAGGGCAGCCCGAAGAAAATAATAAAATAAAGTACACTTAACCAGGTCCGGATATTGTAAAACTTCCCTTTCGGTTTCTGTGCGTAGATCCATTTCCGTTTGCCACTCTCATCTACTGTCGCGATCCGGTCGCGGAAACTTTCGGTTAACGGTTCGTTGGTATGCTTTATCTCACTCATCTTATCTGATGGCCACTGTTATTTTTTGTCAGCGGCCGGTTGTTGTGTTTTTGCAGAATCTGCTGCGGCCGGAGCTGCGGCACCTCCTGCATTCTCTTCATACAGCGGACCTTGCGGTTCTTTGGCTTTGGCTGGTTTTGTACCTTTCAATGATTTTACAAAACTTGCCAGCTGGGCAATCTGTACAGGAGAATAATCATCCTGCCAGCTCTTCATACCTTTTTCGGGCCAGCCGTATTTGATGGTTTTAAAAATATCCTTGATGCTTCCGCCATGGATCCAGTAATCATCGGTAAGATTGGGACCTACGGAACCGCCGCCATCTGCCAGGTGACAGGCTGCACAAACGGTGGTGAAGATCTTCTTACCTGCTTCCAGTGTGGCCGCATCTGATTGGTAAGTTACTGTATTCTCATCTACCTTGCTGGCAGACTTTTTGAGGTATTCTTCTTTCTGTTCTTCAGCCGCTTTCATGGCTATCTGCAGTTCCTCTTTGGGCAATGGGGCCGTATGCGCTACGTGGTAACGGTACAGGTAAACGCCGGCCACTACGATACAAATATAAAACCCGTATAACCACCATGGCGGCAAACGGTTATCCAGTTCGCGGATACCATCGTAGTCATGACCCAGGTCGATATTTGCTTCTTCATGTATGGGGCGAAGGCTGTTGAATTTGTCCCACCAGGCACTCCAGCTGAAGGCAGGTTTTACGGCTACTTCACCGGAAACGGAGATGGCGGCCGCTTCTTTGGCCAGCAATAATTTCAGGTTATACAGCAGCGTGAACAAAATGATCAGCTCAATAAAGATCACGGAGATCAATGCATAAAATGCTGTAGCCGATAATCCGCCATAATTATCCGCTGCGGCGGGTGCTGCGGCAGCAGTAACGGTTGCAGCAGTAGCTGCATCCTGCGCAAACAGGGGTGTGCTGAGTAAACAAACCACCAGCAGGCTGAGCAGTTTACCCGGGCCACTGTGTACCGCATTTTTGGCATCTTTGTATCGCTGCAGGAATAACTGGGCCGCACCCATCACCACATTGGCCAGTAGGGCAATGATCAGCAGCAGACCAATGATAACAAATATCAGGACCTGAGCCATGGGTTTGGACATTTCAGATGGTACCGGGGGACCGGCAGCAAATGCGCCGGATGGGAAAGCACAGAGCATTACCATCAGGGCTGCCAGGGCATACCAGCTATATCTTTTTGCAGAAGATCTTTTCATATCAGGTGTTTTAAGCATAATTCAGTTAGTTAATTTTCTAAGGGCATACGACTGATCTCATCGATCATTTTTTTATCTGCTTTCCAGGCCCACAATACCATCAGGATAAAAAACACAAAGAAGATCGAAAAAGAACTGAGCGCATAAATATCTACGCCTGTGATCTTTTCTAAGTAGTTGATAAATTTCATAAGGTTTTTTTAGGTGAGTGGTCAGTTGTGAATCGTGAGTAGTGAGTGGGCGAAACATAAATTACTCACTACTCACCACTGACGATTCACGATTCACTATTTTTCCGCCAATGGTTTAGGTTGTGCTTTGATATCGGTTCCTACGCGCTGCAGGTATGCGATCAACGCAATGATCTCCTTATTGGCCGAAGTATTGATCTTATCCAGCTTCAGGTTGATCCTGATCAGGTTGGCCTGCGACATCAGGTCGGCATTGGCCACTTTATCATAACCCGCAGGATAAGGAACACCCAGCGTCTGCATAGCCCTGATCTTGGCCGGTGTAATGGCGGTATCGATCGGGTTATCGAGCAGCCAGCTATAGGATGGCATGATAGAACCAGGACTCATACTCTGGGGTTCCAGCATGTGGTTGTAGTGCCAGCTGTCGGGATATTTTCCACCGATACGGGCCAGGTCCGGTCCGGTACGTTTACTTCCCCACTGGAATGGATGGTCATAAACAAACTCACCAGCTTTACTGTATTCCCCATAACGGGCCACTTCATCGCGGAACGGACGAACCATTTGTGAGTGACAGAGGTAACAACCTTCACGCACATAAATATCTCTTCCCTGCAGTTCCAAGGGTGTATACGGTTTTACCGATGCGATGGTGGGGATATTACTCTTTACGAGGAAAGTCGGAATGATCTCCAGGATACCGCCGATAGCTACGGCCACTAAACTGAACACCAGCATTTGAACGGGTCTTGCCTCGATCCACCTGTGCCAGTATTCCTTACCATGGGTAACGATCTCTTTGGGCAATGCCGGAGCTTCTGCTTCTTCATTGGCCACCAGGCTGCCCGCTTTCACGGTTTTCACAATATTGTATACCATGATGCATGCACCCACCAGGTACAACAGGCCACCCACGCTACGCAATGCATACAATGGGATGATATGGGTAACGGTTTCGAGGAACTGGAATTTCAGGGTTCCATCATCGGTAAACTGCTTCCACATCATTGCCTGGGTAAAACCGGCCCAGTACATCGGGATGGCATACAGTACGATACCGATGGTGCCGATCCAGAAATGCGTAGTGGCCAGTTTTTTGGAATATAACGGGGTATTGAAAATTCTTGGGATGAGCCAGTACAACACACCGAATGTGAGGAAACCGTTCCAACCCAACGCACCTACGTGTACGTGGGCAATGGTCCAGTCGGTGAAGTGCGAAATGGCATTTACGTTCTTCAGGCTCAACATGGGTCCTTCAAAAGTGGCCATACCGTAACAGGTAACCGCTACCACCATGAATTTAAGGATAGGATCTTCTCTTACCTTATCCCAGGCACCCCGCAGGGTAAACAGACCGTTCAGCATACCACCCCATGACGGAGCAATCAGCATGATACTGAAAACAGTACCTAAACTCTGGGCCCAGTCAGGAAGCGCAGTGTATAACAGGTGGTGAGGTCCGGCCCAGATATAGATGAAGATCAGCGCCCAGAAGTGTATGATAGACAGGCGATAGCTATAAACAGGCCTGTTTGCCGCTTTTGGCAGGAAATAGTACATGACACCCAGATAAGGCGTGGTCAGGAAGAACGCAACCGCGTTGTGACCATACCACCACTGCACCAATGCATCCTGTACGCCGGCATACCAGCTATAACTTTTCAGCGGAGAGAAGGGGATCTCGAAAGAGTTCACAATATGCAGCATGGCAACCGTAACCCAGGTGGCGATGTAGAACCAGATAGCCACATACAGGTGACTTTCCCTTCTTTTCAGGATGGTACCGAACATGTTGATACCGAAGATCACCCATACCAGGGTGATGGCGATATCGATCGGCCATTCCAGTTCGGCATACTCTTTACCGGTAGTGTAACCGCCCAGCAAGGTAACAGCAGCCGCCACAATGATGAGCTGCCAGCCCCAGAAATGGATCTTACTGAGGCCATCGCTAAACATACGCGCTTTACACAAACGCTGCAGCGAATAATACACACCCATGAAAATGCCGTTTCCTACAAAGGCAAAAATGACCGCATTGGTGTGCAGGGGCCTTACCCGGCCGAAAGTGGTGATGGGTAAACCAAAATTCGCCGCGGGCAGATAAATCTGCACGGCAGCCAGTAAACCCACCAGCATACCTAATACACCCCATACAATGGTGGCATACGCAAACATTTTAACGGTCTTGTTGTCGTAATAGAACTTTTCTACTTGCATTATATCAATTTGAGGTTTGGAGTTTATGTTTTGGTTGGAGATGCCTATTTCACAGTTTCCTCCGGAAGCAGTTCCCGCTCAGGTTTGGAAGTAGCAGATATATCATCAAATAAAATACGTACGGCAGGAGCTATTTCATCATCATACTGCCCGTCCTTCACACTCCAGATAAAAGCGAAAAGGAACAGGGATGCAACCGAGATGCTGGCAACCAATAACAGAATAATGACGCTCATAGGCATAATTTAACGCGTGTAAAAATAGCATAGCATGGCCCGCCGGATCATGATTTACATCAATACGGAACATGACTTTTGTCATGCTGTTTCCCAAATGCTACTTCAATCTCTCCCTGAAGCCGAAGTAGTTACTAAGTCCATAAGTTACAAAAAGTATACTGATACTGCTACAGGGCATGAGAATGGCTGCGATCATCGGGGATAAAACCCCTGTAACCGCAAAGAAAAGTCCCACCAGGTTATACAGGACTGATATCACAAAAGCTGCCAGCACCACCTGTTTGTTGGCTTTGGCCAGCCGGATGAACCGATCCAGTAATGGCAGTTGTTCTGCCGCAAGAATCGCATCGCTGGCGGGTGTAAAATTGTTGTTGCTTTCCGATACGGCAATTCCGATATCTGCCTGCTGCAAAGCACCAGCATCGTTCAGTCCGTCCCCGATCATCATCACTTTCCTGCCCTGCGCCTGCAATGTCTTGATGGCTTCCAGTTTATCCATAGGCTGCTGGTTGAACAGCAGGATGGCATCGTAACCCAATATCTTACGCAGGTAAGCCTGCTCACCGGCATTGTCGCCGCTCAACACGGCCAGCTGGTAATTTTTACCCAGTTTTTGTAATAAAGATGGAATATTATCCCGGTAATGATTCCTGAATTTGAACCGGCCCCACACTTCTTCCTCAATAGCAATATACACCACCGAAGCATCATTTCCCTCCAGTGGCTGTTTGGTTACGAATGCAGCCGAACCAAGGGTAACCAGGTCACCATCTACAATACCCTCAATACCCTTCCCTGCTATCTCACGGAAACCGCTGACCCCTTGCCTGGTGGGGTTACCCGCCCATGCCGCTATGGCTTTACTGAAAGGATGGGTAGACTGTGCCGCCAAAGCGCCAATAGCTTTTACCTGTTTTTCCTGTAAAGGTTCTCCTTCGTACAGGATATCCTGGTACAGGCCCGTAGTAAGTGTTCCGGTTTTATCAAATACAATACAGTCTGCCTCCGCCATGTCTTCAATTACCTGTGCATTTCTCAGGTATAGATGGTTGCGGCCCAGGCGGCGCAGGATATTGGCATTGGTGAAGGTATTGCTGAGCAACAGGGCGCATGGACAAGCAACGATCAGTACGGCGGTAACCGCAGTCCACACCCTGGATGGATCGTGAAAATACCACCACGCAGCCGCAGAACCGGCTATGGTGAAAAGTATGATGGTAAAATAACGGCTGAGCAGGTGCACAAAAGAGCGTTCATCATCCGGTGCCGTAACAGGTGTTTCATTCCGGTTCCAGAGTTTGGTGAGATAACTCTGCGCCACTTCCTTGATCACCAGGATCTCAATGTTACCACCGGTCTGTTTGCCGCCGGCATACACGATCTCGCCCATCTCTTTGGCAACCGGTAAACTTTCGCCGGTTACAAAACTATAGTCAATCAGTGCTTTGCCGCGGGTAATAATACCATCGGCGGGTATCAGTTCCTCGCTATGGATCAGTAAGGTATCATTCAAACGGATATCCGGCAGGGTAGCCGTTTCCTGCTTTTGTTCACGGATACGGGTAACCGCAATGGGGAAATAGGAAGTATAATCCCTTTCAAAACTCAGTTGCTGGTAGGTCTTATCCTGCAATACCCTTCCGGCCAGCATAAAAAATACAATACCACTCATGGAATCGAAATAACCACCGCCGGTAGCGGTCAGCACTTCGTACACGCTGCGGGCAAAAGTTACCCAGACAGCCAATACAATGGGAGCATCGATATTGAGAAACCGGTGTTTCAGGCTTTTCCAGGCACTGATATAGAATTCTGAGGCGCTATAAAAGAAGACAGGCAGGGAAAGAAACAGGTTGGCATAACGGAATACCAGCAGCAGGTTCTTTTCTTTGGCCTCAATACCCAGATATTCCGGGAAGCTCATGAGCATGATATTGGCGAAACAGAAGCCGGCCACCCCAAGTTTATAGAGTTTTGACGAATCAATCCGGGTCTTTTTGGTGCCCATATCGCTGAAACTGATATACGGTTCATAACCAATGCTGGTCATCAGTTCCGCCAGTCTCCGAAGAGAAAAAACCTGGTGATCAAAAACAATGTCCACTTCTTTTTTGATGAAGTTCACTTTACTGCTCAGCACACCCGGCTCCAGGCGGTGCAGGTTCTCCAACAGCCATAAACAGCTGCTGCAGTGTATCTGAGGTACGTAAAAACTGATATGGCTCTGCGCATCGTTCTTGAAATGGATAAGAGAATCGGCTATTTTTTCGTCGTCCAGGAAAGCGAACTTATCCTCGCGAAATTTTGTCCTGCGGCTGGTACCCGGATTATTACTGATCGTATAATAATCGCACATACCATTCTGGTTCAGGATCTCGTATACCATCTGGCAGCCGCTGCAGCAGAAATCCTTGTCGTGCGCATGAAGCACTTCCTCATGGCAGTCTTCGCCACAATGATAACACCTGGGTGTGGCAGGAGAAGTGGTGGGTTTACTCATGTCTATTCTGCCGGTTGAGTTTTGCTACTGATAGAGGGATATAACAGGCTCTGTTCAATATAAATCCACTGATGAATCTGTCTTTCCAGGAAAAACAGTTCATTGACACAGGCCTTCCATTCTTTACACCAGCTGGGCTGCACCACATAATTGTTCAGCAGTTGCCTGAGTTTGAGTAACAAGTTAATCATAACCTGCTGTGTCTGGTGAATATTTTCAGGAATTTTTGGAGGAATGATATAAGCCGGCCCCCCGTTTTTGATGGCAGGGAAAATAATACCGTTTTCTTTCAGGAACAGGTGATCCAGCTCGTCCTGGAGCTTGACGAAAAGTAGTTGAACCAGTTCATAAACCGGTTCTGGTGTGACTTTATTGGATTCCTGTGAAAAATAATCGGCTATTTTATGACAGGAATTTCTGATATCGCGCTGGCATTCCTTTTCTATAAGGTTGCACAAACCCGTGGGGTCTAATGCTTCCTGTAATTTGGTATCCCATTGTTTCATCAACATCTCCCATTCCATTTGAATGCAAGATACCCCGGTGAGTAAGGGGGATATATGATGATGCTCAACCAAAAACATGATTTTTGTCATGTTTTTGGCATATATCAAAAAAAATAATGTGTGTTAATCCTGTAAGTTGGCTGCCCGGATCAATTCCTTCTGTTTCAGGATCTTGATCTTTTTGCCGTCCAGTTCTACCATCCCATCTTTTTTGAATTCGGAAAGCAGGCGTATGGCAGATTCGGTAGCAGTTCCTACCAGGTTGGCGATCTCCTCGCGCGAAAGACGTACATTCAGCGTAACGCCATCTTCTTCAAAACCGTAGGTTTCTTTGATAAAGAGAAGGGTTTCAGCCAGTCGTTCCCGTATGGGCTTCTGGGCCAGGTGGGTCAATTTGATCTCGGCACGATGCAACTCATCACTGAGGAGTTTCATCATCTCAAAAGCCAGTCCCGGATCGAGTTTGAGTACATTTACAAACAGCTCTTTGGGTATAAAACAGATCTGTGTATCCTCCAATGCAACGGCGCTGGCACTATAGCGATCACCGCTCAAAAGTGCACGGTAACCCAGCACATCACCGGCTTTCAGCAGACGGATAATCTGCTCCTTACCATCATCGCCCAGGTGCGACAGTTTTACCTTACCATTATTGATACAGTAGACACCAAAAGGGTATGAACCCTCGTTAAACAGGATCTGTCCTCTTTTATATACATTACAAATCTTCTGTTCGTTGATCTGGTTAACAAATTCGTCTTTTGCCTTACAAAAAACAGAATTGAACCGTTGTGAACAGGATTGACAAGTGCTATGATCAGTCATCGGTTATAGTACAGTTGAGGCAAAATTATAGCTAAAATGCCATAGATTAACTCGTTTTCCGGAATTTGTAGGGGTAATATCGGTAAAACAAACACCTCACGGATCATTTAGCGACAGGTTTTAACACAATTCCTTACATATCATAGTTCTCATCTTATTTTTACAATAATTATGCCCTATTTCAACTGGAACGATAGTATTAATTTTTTTTCAAAATTAACCCTGCAGCGGTTGTGGAATGCTGTCAAAGTGTACAGCAGTTATCAGCTCAGCAAACTAAGCGGCAAACCCATCCAGTGGGGTTTACCTATGTCTATTTCGTTTGAGCCAACCACTTCCTGTAACCTCCGCTGCCCGGAATGCCCCAGCGGTATGCGCGCATTTACCCGGCCAACAGGTATGCTGGAAAACAGTTTTTTCAGGCAGACCATTGATGATATTCACAAGGAGTTGTTATACCTGATCTTTTATTTCCAGGGCGAACCCTACCTGAACCCCGAATTCCTGGACATGGTGAAATATGCCCATGATAAGGGTATTTATACCGCCACCTCCACCAACGCCCATTACCTCACAGACGAAAAAGCGAAACAAACGGTGGAAAGCGGGCTCGACCGGCTCATTATTTCCATCGATGGCACTACGCAGGATGTTTACCAGCAATACCGCGTAGGTGGCAAACTGGATAAAGTGCTGGAGGGTGCCCGCAACATTGTAAAATGGAAGAGAGCGCTGAAAAGTAAAACCCCCTTCGTGTTTTTCCAGTTTCTGGTGGTAAAACCCAATGAGCATCAGATAAACGCCATTAAGGAATTGGGCCGCGAGATCGGGGTTGACCAGGTCCGTTTTAAAACGGCCCAGGTATACGATTTCCAGAACGACCCGAACCAACTAATCCCCACCAACCAGAAATATAGCCGGTATAAACAAGACGCCAGGGGCAATAGGATCGTAAAAAGCGGCCTCAGCAACCATTGCTGGAAATTGTGGCACGCGAACGTGATCACCTGGGATGGACTGGTGGTACCCTGCTGTTTCGACAAGGATGCCATGCACCAGCTGGGTAACCTGAAAACCCAAAGCTTTAAGGAAACCTGGCAAAACGATAACTACAAGCAATTTCGCCGGGAACTGCTTACCAGCCGTAAAAACATAGATATCTGCGCCAATTGCAGCGAAGGGTTGAAAGTTTGGGAATCGTGAGTCGTCAGTAGTGAGTAGTGAGTGGGTAGTTTTTGGCCATTCCTTCGCTATTGCCTGTTAACGACTGACGGCTCACGATTCACAACTCACGATTCCCCCGATACCCTTATTTTTACAAAATCATGGGCATAGAAAAAGATATCCAGCAGCAGTTATTCAGGAATGAATACCAGAAAGCTACGGTGAATATTATTTTCTCCGCCAACTGGTTGCAGGAAAAGATCAAGAACTTCCTGGATACAGAAGATATTACCCCGCAGCAGTATAACATACTCCGGATACTCAGGGGACATAAAGAACCCCTCAGCACTTTGCAGATACGCGAACGCATGCTGGACAAGATGAGCGATACCAGCCGCATTGTGGAACGACTGCAGAAAAAGAACCTGGTAGAGAAAAAAACCTGTCCCACCGATAAACGCCTGGTAGATGTGGTGATCTCCAAAAAAGGACTGGCCCTTCTGGAGAAGCTGGACAGGAAGAACAGCGAACTAGACCAGATGCTGCACAACCTCAATGCCGAAGAAGCCAAAGCCCTGAATGACCTGCTTGATAAAATGCGCGATGCCCGATAACCAACCTGTGAATTACCTGCACATTTCTGCGAATTCATCCACAAAACAGGCAAGCCAACTTGCATAAGTTTATCTTCGTGATATGAATACCCTCCTTCGTTGTTACCTGCTGCTGGCAGCCATCACGCTGCTGTCAGACAGCCATGCCCAGACAGGTTCGCCCAATTATGAATTCAGGGGCGTGTGGATCGCTTCGGTGGTCAATATCGACTGGCCAAGTAAAAAGACCCTGTCGGTTGAAGAACAGAAAGCAGAGTATATCCGCCTGCTTGACCTGCACCAGCGAAACGGCATGAACGCGATCGTGATGCAGGTTCGTCCCGCAGGAGATGTCTTGTATCCCTCACCGTTTGAACCCTGGAGCGAATACCTCACCGGTAAACAGGGATTACCCCCTACGCCCTTTTACGACCCCATGGAATTCATGATCACCGAAACCCATAAACGTGGCATGGAATTTCATGCCTGGCTGAATCCTTACAGGGCGGTGTTCGATATGCTACGGTCTTCCGTATCACCCTCCCATCTCACCAAAACACATCCTGAATGGTTCCTGGTATATGGAGGTAAAAAATATTTCAACCCCGGTTTACCCGAAGTACGTGAGCACCTGGGTAAAGTAGTACGCGATATGGTTACCCGCTACGATTTGGATGGCATACATATGGACGACTACTTCTATCCTTATCGCATAACAGGCAAAGAATTCCCCGATCAGAAAGATTACCTGAAATACGGAAAGGGTATGAGCAAAGACGACTGGAGAAGGAGTAATTGCGACAGCGTGATATTACTCATCCACAATATCGTACGGAGTGTAAAACCCCATGTACGGTTTGGAGTGAGTCCATTCGGCATCTGGCGCAATAAAAGCCAGGATGCCATGGGAAGCGATACCCGTGGCGGACAGACCAATTATGATGACCTGTATGCCGATATCCTGTTATGGTTACAGAAAGGATGGATCGACTACGTGGTGCCGCAGTTGTACTGGGAACGCGGGCACAAACTGGCCGACTACGACGTACTGCTTGACTGGTGGAACAAATACAGTTACGGCAAACACCTGTACATAGGTCACGGCATTTACCGGGCGGGAACGAATACTGCATGGAAAAATCCAGATGAAATACCCAAACAGATACAGGCACTGAGGAACTATCCCACCACACAGGGCAGTGTCTATTTCAGCAGCAAAACATTCGAAAAGAATCCGCTGGGATGGAACGACAGCCTGCGCAACCATTACTACCGTTACCCGGCATTGGTGCCACCCATGCCCTGGATCGATAATTCGGCACCGGCACAACCCCTGGTACAGAAGCTTGATAACAATATGGTGAAACTGGTGTACAAGGGTGAGGAAAAGATCAAAGCCTTTGGCGTTCTTACCCTCACACTCAACACCGAAGTGAAATTCGCACTGGCGCAACTGGTACAGGTGGTAGTGGCCGATAAGGTAGCCGTGATCGACCTGTCGAAACTGCCAGACACCCAAAACAAACGGATCTTCTTTGTTTCGGTGGATCTGGATAACAATGTAAGCCCGATGACAGAATTAAGATAACTGCTCAACGAACCTGATCATTTCCATTTGCCGAAACGCTCTTCGACTGCGGCATACCGGAAGTCAAATATCTTTTTCAACTGGGATCTTACCATGATCACCTGTGCCAGATCGCCCAGGATCCAGAAAGGAATCTTGTAGTGTACAATATCCGTCATTTCCACACCGCCCTCGATCTCGGTGAAATGATGCTGGTGATGCCATAAGCTGTAGGGACCAAAACGCTGTTCATCCACAAAGTATCGCTTGTCCGACACATGGGTAATCTCTGTCATCCAGTACAGTGGGATGCCCAGAATAGGTCGCACGATATATTCAATGACCTGCCCGGGATACATTACCGGCCCATGATGCCGTGACGTGACCTGGAAACCCAGGTTGGGAGGCGTAATGTCTTTGAGGTTATCGGGACGGCTGAAAAACTGCCAGGCTTCATCCAGAGAGATCGGAATCTTTTGTACGGTTTTGAGCGAGTAGACTTTTGACATGCTTGAACAACAAGTGCATAACCAAAAAGTTCGGCTAGCACAACCGGTATTTTGTTCGGTCACACCTATCAGTTTGTACACAACCGGTAGGGACGAGTTGATTATCTTTACCCTATGTCTGCCACCCAACAACAAAGAGAACAGTTCGAAAAGATCTATGCCAGCCTGAACGAGCAGCAGCGGATCGCTGTGGATACCATCGAGGGACCCGTAATGGTGATCGCAGGACCCGGTACCGGCAAAACGCAGATCCTGGGTGCGCGTATTGGCAAAATCCTGCTGGACACAGATACACAGGCGGAGAATATCCTCTGCCTCACCTATACTGATGCGGGTGCCGTGGCCATGCGCAAACGTTTGCTGGGTTTCATCGGTCCCGATGCCTACAAAGTGAACATTTATACCTTTCATGCCTTCTGTAATGATATCATCCAGGAAAATCTTTCCTTGTTTGAGAAGACCGTCCTGGACCCTATCTCAGACCTGGAAAAAATAGACCTCTTCAAACAGCTCATCGATGGGTTTCCAAAAAATCACCCGCTGAAACGATACCGGGGAGACGTGTATTTTGAGATCAATAACCTGCAACAGCTGTTCAGCACCATGAAACGCGAAGGGTGGACACCCGCCTATATCAACCGGAAAATAGACGAGTACCTCGCATCGATCCCTACCCGCGACGAATTTGTTTACCAAAGAGCCTACAAACAGTTCAAGGCGGGAGACCCGAAAGAGAACAAGATAGAAGAAGCCAAAGAAAAGATGGAAAAACTGCGGGCTGCCGTAAATGAGTTCGACCGTTTCCAGAAACTGATGCGCAGCCGCAACCGGTATGATTTTGACGACATGATCAACTGGGTGATCAGGGCTTTTGAAGAAAATAAAATACTGCTGGCCCGCTACCAGGAACAATTCTTATACATCCTGGTAGACGAATACCAGGATACCAGCGGCACGCAGAACCGGCTGGTAGAACTGCTGATCAGCTACTGGGAACAACCCAATGTATTTGTGGTGGGCGATGATGACCAGAGCATCTACCGCTTCCAGGGCGCCAACGTAGAGAATATGGAAGCTTTTGCACAACGCTACGAAGAAGAGCTGCTGGCAGTGGTATTGAAAGACAATTACCGGTCTACACAACCCATACTCGATATTTCCAAAACACTGATCGACCGCAACGAGGAACGGCTGGTGAAAAAGATAAACGGACTTACCAAAAACCTGATCGCAGCCAACCAGCTAATCAACCAGCTAAGCCACAAACCTGTGATCACGGAATATGAAACACAGCGTCAGGAAATGATCCACATCACACTCACCGTGGAAAAGCTGCTGGCACAGGGTGTAGAGCCAGGTTTCATCAGCATCATTTATAAAGAGAATAAATACGGAGAAGAACTCTCACAATATTTTGCACAGCGCAACATACCGGTATACAGCAAACGCAACCTGAACATACTGGAAATACCACTGGCCAAAAAAATCATCCTTTTGCTCGAATACCTGGCAGCCGAACATGATATACCCGATGGCGGCGATGAAATGCTGTTCGAAATACTGCATTTCGACTGGTTCCGTATTGCACCGGTAGAAATCGCCAAACTCACTACAGCTGTGGCCGACAGAAAATTCGGACAGAACAAGACTTCTCTCCGCAAACTCCTGTATGAAAAAGTGAATACCCCGCCGCGCGACCTGTTCAGTCAGGCCGCTCCAACAGGTATGAAACTAGCGAGTGATGCCATCGAAAAACTATTGTCGGATGTTTCCAATACCACCTTGGTGAACCTTGTTGAGAACTGCATCCGCGATGCAGGTGTGCTGAACAGTGTCATGCTTGGTCCGGATAAACACTGGCAGCTCCAGGTATTGACCGGATTATTCGATTTCATCAAAGAGGAAGCCCGTCGTAACCCAAACCTTACGCTGGATCAGCTGGTGAATATTTTTATGCTGATGGAAAAAGAGGGACTGAGTTTACCCCTGGTTCAGGTAAGCGGCAGCGAAAAAGGGGTAAACCTGTTAACGGCACACGGTTCCAAGGGGCTCGAATTTGAACACGTGTTCCTGGTGGGCTGTAATGCAGCCAGCTGGGAAAAGAAACGCAAACCCGGCGGCGGCTACAGTCTCCCCGATACCATGTTCAGCTCTCAACCCAAACAAAAAGAGGAAGAGGAACTGAGGCGTTTGTTCTACGTAGCACTCACCCGGGCAAGGTTACACCTGCACATTTCCTACAGCCGTTTCAAGAATGACGGCAAAGAACTGGAACCCTCCATGTTCCTTGCAGAGATACAGGATACACATGCTCTTCCGGTAGAAAAGATCCTGTTGGATAAGGATGTATTAAGTGAATTCGCCATGATTCAGTTCACTGCAATACAGGCACCGGAAATTGACAGAACAGAAGCTGAATTTGTGACACAACTACTGGACAAATTCGTAATGAATGTGACCGCACTGAACAATTACCTGAAATGTCCCCTGCAGTTTTATTTCCAGAATCTGGTACGGGTTCCCTCGGGCAAATCGGAAGCCACCGAATTCGGTTCCGCGGTACACCATGCTTTACATAAGCTGTTCGAGAAAATGCAACAGACGGAACAGTTTCCGGGCAAAGAGGAATTCATCCTCGATTTTGAATGGTACATGAACCGTAACCGGGAAAGTTTTACCAAAGAACAGTTTGCACGCAGGATGGAATACGGGCAGGAAGTGCTGGGTAATTACTACAACCAGTATATCAGCAGCTGGAACAAAGTGGTGGCCGTAGAAAGAACCATCCGGAACATTGTAGTGCAGGGCGTGCCTTTGAAAGGGAAACTGGATAAACTCGAATTCAACGGGAAAGACGTGAACGTAGTAGATTATAAAACCGGTGACATAGACAAAGCAAAAGACAAATTAAAACCGCCACATGAAGGAGATCCCAATGGTGGCGATTATTGGCGCCAGGCTGTTTTCTATAAAATACTGGTAGATCATTACGAACAGAAGAACTGGACAGCCGTAAGTACCGAGTTCGATTTTATTGAACCGGACAAAAAGAAACAATACCGGAAAGAAAAGATCCTGATCAGGCCGGAAGACATTACTACGGTCACCGAACAGATCAAAACCGTATGGCAGAAGATACAGGACCGTGATTTTTATACAGGCTGCGGAAAACCGGAATGCCACTGGTGCAATTTTGTAAAGACCAACGAAATGGCCGTAGCCCTGCACGAGCTGTCGGAAGAAACGGATCCGGAATAACCTTTCCAACCTGGATCACCACCAGCTGAAAATGCGCGGGCCGGGTTTACGGAAACGACAATTTGCTTTCCCTTCACAATCCTTTTAGGGTTAAAGCAGTGCGGTGTTCTATATTTGTACCTATCATGAAACAGTTCCTGTCCTCTTTACTGGTGATCACACTTTCTGTGGTATGGATATCACAATTAAGCTCCTGCGCCAATATCATCCCGCCCAGTGGCGGCCCAAGGGACAGTTTACCTCCAAAACTGGTGACAGCGGTTCCCAAAGATTCGGCAGTAAATGTACGGTCCAGGAACATCACTCTTACGTTCGATGAATTCGTTACCCTGCAGAATGCTTCGCAGAGCCTGATCATATCGCCCAATCATTCCGCGCAGGGACAGCCCTTTGTAGATTACAAACTGCGCAATGTGATAGTGCGCTTAAAAGACAGTCTCGAAGCCAATACCACCTATTCCCTCAATTTCGGGGATGCCATCCGTGATGTGAATGAAGGAAATATTGCACAGAACTTTACCTATGTTTTCTCAACCGGTCCATCCATTGATGGAAACAGTTACAGCGGAAAAGTGATCCTGGCGGAGACAGGCAGAACCGACAGTACCCTGATCGTTCTGCTGCATAAAAATCTTGCCGATACGGCCGTACTAAAAGAAAGACCCCGTTATTATACACGCCTGAACGGCAAAGGCGAGTTCAGTTTCAGGAACCTGCCGCAAGGAGAGTTTGCCGTATATGTGCTGCCGGGTTCAGGTATTTCGCAACGCTATGACGACAGTACCAAAATGTTTGCCTTCAGAAACAGCCCGGTAAATGTGGGCGGCAGTACACAACGCGATACCTTGTACGCTTTTGAAGAAGCCAAAAGAAAAGAATTCAAAACAACCGGTACCACCACCCCCAAAGCAACCGCAGCGGTCCGCGACGAGAAGCGGCTGCGGTATACCCATAACCTCGACAACGGGTTACAGGATCTGCTGGGCGGGCTGACCCTGAGTTTCAACCGGAAGCTAACCGGTTTCGACACCAGCAAGTTCATCCTCTCTGATACAATGAATTTCAAGCCCCTGCAGGGAGTCCGGTATCGGTTAGACAGTACCCGAACCAAAGTACAGGTTAGTTACCCCTGGAAAGAAGCACAGGCATTCCGTTTACAGATAGCACAGGATGCGGTGGCCGATTCAGCAGGCAACCGCCTGAGCAAAGGGGACACTTTACGTTTTTTTGCCAAACGTGGGTCCGATTACGGAAGTATCCGCATCCGTTTCACCAACCTCGATCTCAGCAAAAATCCGGTACTGCAATTGGTACAGAACGATAAAGTTTTTGAATCGGTGACACTTACCGTTACTGATTTTCAGCGTAAACTATACCAGCCGGGTACCTATGAGCTGCGCATCCTGTATGATACGAATAAAAACGGGGTTTGGGACAGTGGCAATTTTAAACTGAAACGGCAACCCGAAGTGGTATACCTGGTGCCCCGTCAACTGGCCATCCGCGCCAACTGGGACAATGAAGTGACCATTTCATTGTGAGTAGTGAGTAGTCAGTGGGTAGAGTCAATTCACCTTTGCCCATTCACCCTTACCTTTGCCCTCTAATCATCACCCATGCAATTACCCTCTTCCTTGCTGGAAAATGCAGTGGCCCAGTTTACCAAATTACCGGGTATTGGTAAAAAGACGGCATTGCGACTGGTATTGCACCTCTTGAAGCAGGATGTGAATGAGGTACAGCATTTTGGAGAAACCATTGCACGGATGCGACGCGATATCAAATTCTGCCAGCGTTGCCATAATGTGAGCGACGGCGATATCTGTTCCATCTGTGCCAATTCCATACGTAACCAGCGGATGATTTGTGTGGTGGAGAATATCCGGGATGTGATAGCCATAGAGAGTACCCAGCAATTGAATGGTACCTACCACGTACTGGGAGGTATTATTTCACCACTGGACGGCATAGGTCCTGACCAGTTGAACATTGCTTCACTGGTATCACGCATCGCGAAAGAAGAAACCGAGGAACTGGTTTTTGCCCTCAGTCCGAATATCCAGGGCGATACCACCATCTATTATATCCAGAAAAAGATCGCCCACCTGCCCTGTCGCATCACCACTATTGCCCGGGGTATCGCATTTGGCGGCGAGCTGGAATATGCCGATGAAATGACACTGGCCCGCAGCATCGCCAACCGACTGCCGGTTCAGCAGTACGTAAAATAGATTCCTTTTCACCAAAATTTTAGCATTTAGGCAACCATAATTCTATTACGCCGTATCGATTTGTATTGATACAATGCGTAATTTGCTGTTTAAACACCAAATTTACCCGGTATGCAAAAATGGAAAAAAATGCTGGCCATCATTGGTATCACAGGCGTTCTGGCTGCAGGCGCAGTTGTACTCTATGTATACCTGAAGCCGCACCGTGACGTGGCAAAAGAAAAAGCAGTTCAATTAACGGCACAGGCTTTGTTCGATGCTTTTAAGACCAACGAAACAGAAGCCAATTCCCAATATCTGGACAAAGCGATCGAATTAAACGGCGAAGTGGCTGATATCACCAAAAACCAGGAAGGCAATACGGTCGTGAATTTTAAAACCAACGACCCCCTGTTTGTGATCAATTGTACCTTTAAAACGGATCCGGGTGTATTACAGCCGGGACAAACCATCACGTTCAAAGGCATTTGTACCGGGTATATCCCGGACATGAATATTGTGATCAATGAAGGTGTATTAGTTAAATAGTTAAACCCGTTTACATGAAATTTGTTTATGTTTTTTTGACAGGCATTTTATTATTAGGCACACAGGCAGAAGCACAGAAAGTATTTGGAACCCGTAATGGGAAAATCAGTTTTATTTCGCCAACAGACGAGGATGTAAAGGCAACCAATAACGAAGTAGCCAGCCGTTTAGCCGATAACGGCCAGATCACGTTTAGTGCCTTGATCAAAGGATTTAAATTCAGGTACGCCGAAATGCAGGAACATTTCAATGACCAGTACCTGGAGAGCAATAAATTTCCAAGAGCCGATTTCAAGGGAAACATCGTTAACCTGAAAGAAGTCAATTTTACCAGGGATGGCTCGTACAAAGTAACCGTTAAAGGAGATCTTACCATGCATGGCGTGACCAAAAATCTGACCGCCAACGGCACTATTGAGATCAAAGGTGGTAAACCAGTTGCCTCCTGCAAGTTTGTGATCCTGATGAAAGACTTTAACGTAGATGCTTCCAGCATTACCGAAAAAGTGAATGTGGAAGTGACCTGTGCCTTTCAATAACCCGTCAGTTAACAATTAAAATATAACCTATGAAAAGCTTTGCACCAAGGCTACTGGCCATGTTATGCCTGTTACTCGCCTGTTTTACCGGCACTGCCCAACAGGTTGATCTTTTTAAAATGCAGGACAGCACCAATGCTGAAGAAAACAAACGCCTGGGCAAAGAACCTGTGATCAACACTTTTTACTCTACCCGCCTGGTAAATGGCCATACGGTTGAGATCCTGGGTACCGGCAGCATGGACCTCCGCATCAACCACCGCTTTTCTCCTTTGAACATGGGATTCTACGATATGTTCGGGCTGGACTACGCTTCCATGCGCCTGGGTTTTGATTTCGGTCTTTCAAAAAACCTGATGCTGGGAATTGGTCGCTCCACTATCAATAAAGAATACGATGGTTTTGTCAAATACCGCCTCATGCACCAGCAGGAAGGAACAGGCAAACCGCTATCCATCACCTTACTCGGCGCCATGGCCTATCGCAATATCAAAATGGATCCCAGCCTGAAAGTGACCGGCGCGGACCGCACTTATTACACAGCACAACTGATGATCGCCAGGAAACTGAACACACACACTTCTATTCAGCTCTCTCCCACCTATACGCGTTATAACCGCTTACTGTTCCTGAATGGCGGTTCTGCAGACCAGTTTGCCCTTGGAATACTGGCACGCCAGCGGATCAGC
Source organism: Sediminibacterium sp. FW305-C-269 (assembly GCF_058231045.1). Lineage (NCBI taxonomy): Bacteria > Pseudomonadati > Bacteroidota > Chitinophagia > Chitinophagales > Chitinophagaceae > Sediminibacterium > Sediminibacterium sp. FW305-C-269. The sequence continues at coordinate 383,515 of NZ_JBIQXQ010000001.1, forward strand.
AAAAGAATAAGCATCAATGTGGAATATTTTGCGCAGGCCAGCAAGTTCGATGGCATGCACGATCCTTTGTCGGTTGGGGTCGACATCAATACCGGTGGCCATGTGTTCCAACTCCATTTCACCAATGCCACAGGTATGAACGAACATAGTTTTCTCCATGAAACCACCGGTTCCTGGGGTAATGGGGATATCCGCTGGGGCTTCAACATCTCCAGGATCTTCCATATCGGTAAAAAGAAATAACGCTTTAGCCTATCAGTAGTTCTCTGCGAAACTCCCTATCTCCGTGGCTCTGCAGTGAAAAATAACGATTCATTCCTGTTGTTACTCTTTTCACCGCAGAGCCGCGGAGAGGTAGGGGAAACGCTGAGTTCAACGGGGTCTACGCCCTTCCTGCCTTATATTTTGTCATAATCCTCATCCATCCTATCTTTGCCATCCTTACTACCAGGCGGATTTGTTTATTGTTCGGCCTGATTTTCCGCTGCGGCGGGAACAATCGAACTAATAAACGTTTTGAAGTGACCCCCACTTACCTTCTCAAAGCGTTTACAGTTCGTTATTAAATATATCGCTATCGGCATGGCCAATGCTTTGCAGATAAGCTAAAATGAATTGTATGGACATCAGAAAAGAACTGGAAAAGCGCATACTTGTCATCGATGGGGCCATGGGTACCATGATACAGCGGCACAAACTGACCGAAGCCGACTACCGCGGCGAGCGATTCAAAGACTGGCATACCGATGTGAAAGGCAATAATGACCTGCTTTGCATTACCCAGCCCGAAATCATCAAGGGTATTCACAAACAATACCTTGCCGCAGGTGCAGACATCATTGAAACCAATACATTCAGCAGCACCACTATCGCCATGGCCGATTACGATATGCAGTCGCTGGCCTACGAGCTGAATGTTGCAGCAGCCCGCTGTGCCAAAGATGCCGTAAAAGAATTCCTGGCAGAGAACCCCGGTGCTTCCCCAAAATTTGTGGCAGGAGCTATCGGCCCGCTGAATAAAACCCTCAGCCTCTCACCCGATGTGAACAACCCGGGCTATCGGGCCGTTACGTTCGATGAAGTGGTTGCTGCCTACTATGAGCAGATCAAAGGCCTGGTTGATGGCGGGGTTGACCTGTTACTCATCGAAACCATTTTCGACACACTGAATGCCAAGGGCGCCATATTTGCCGCCAAAAAATATTTCCGCGATCACAAAAAAGAAGAACTGCCCATCATGATCAGCGGTACCATTACAGATGCTTCCGGCAGAACGCTGAGCGGACAGACCCTGGAAGCTTTTTACACTTCTGTGATGCACGCCAAACCGCTTAGTGTTGGCCTGAACTGCGCCCTCGGTGCTGCAGAAATGAGGAGTCATATAGAGGAGCTGTCGCAGATAGCGGCCTGTTATACCTCAGCATACCCGAACGCAGGTTTACCCAATGCCATGGGTGAATACGATGAACAACCCAACGAAACCGCACACTTTATTGAAGAGTGGGCCAAAGAAGGTTTTGTGAATATCGTGGGAGGCTGTTGTGGCACCACACCAGATCATATCAAACACATTGCAGACCATGTGAAAAAGATCAGCCCAAGACCCCTGCCCGTTATAGAACACAGTTTATAAATGAATCAGCCTGTTTTGCCCGTAGCAACACAGAAAAAAAGATAGTATGAGCAGCACAACCATCAAACCTTATTTACGTTTATCCGGACTGGAACCACTGGTGATCAGACCAGAAACGAATTTTGTGAATGTAGGTGAGCGTACCAATGTAACCGGCTCCAAAAAATTCGCCCGCCTGATACGCGAAGGACATTTTGAAGAAGCTTTGTCCGTAGCCCGCCAGCAGGTAGAAAACGGGGCGCAGGTACTGGACGTAAACATGGATGATGCCATGCTGGAAGGTGTAAGCGCCATGACCACCTTCCTGAACCTGTTACAGAGTGAGCCGGATATTGCAAAGATCCCCATCATGATCGACAGTTCTAAATTCGAGATCATAGAAGCGGGATTGAAATGTGTGCAGGGCCGCTGTATCGTAAATTCTATCTCCATGAAAGAAGGAGAAGAGAAATTCATTGAGCAGGCATTCACCTGTAAAGCCTACGGTGCAGCCGTGATCGTGATGGCTTTCGACGAAGTGGGGCAGGCCGATACCAGGGAAAGGAAAGTAGAGATCTGTCACAGAGCCTACAAGATACTCACCGAAAAAGTAGGATTTGACCCGCAGGACATCATTTTTGACCCCAACATATTCGCTATTGCCACGGGTATAGAAGAGCACAATAATTACGCAGTGGATTTTATTGAAGCCACCCGCGAGATCAAACAACTGATGCCACTGACCAAAGTGAGCGGCGGGGTATCCAATGTATCTTTCTCCTTCCGTGGTAATGACCATGTACGAGAAGCCATTCACTCCGTATTCCTGTTCCACGCTATTAAAGCGGGTATGGATATGGGTATCGTGAACGCGGGTCAGCTGGTGGTTTATGATGAGATCGAACCCACCCTGAAACAGTTGTGTGAAGATGTAATACTGAACCGGAACAACGATAACAACGAAGCCACGGAAAAACTGATCGCTTTTGCAGAAACCGTAAAAGCGAAGGGAAAAGTAGAAGTAAAAGACGAGGCCTGGAGAAACGAAACGGTTGAGAAACGCCTGGCGCATTCCCTCATCAACGGTATCACTGATTACATAGATGCTGATACTGAAGAAGCCCGCCAGAAATACCCCACCCCGCTGGAAGTGATCGAAGGACCTTTGATGGATGGGATGGGTATTGTAGGCGACCTGTTCGGCGCCGGAAAAATGTTCCTCCCCCAGGTGGTGAAAAGCGCCCGGGTGATGAAAAAAAGCGTAGCCATTCTTACCCCCTATATCGAAGCAGAAAAAGAAGCCAGGAAACAGGCGCATCTTGCCGCAGGTACCAGCAACAGCGAAGCCGCAGGTGCCGCAAAGATCCTGCTGGCCACCGTAAAAGGCGATGTGCATGATATTGGAAAAAATATTGTAGGCGTGGTGTTGGGCTGTAACGGTTATGACATCATTGATATGGGTGTAATGGTACCGGCCGATAAAATCCTGGAGACCGCACAAAGAGAGAATGTAGATATTATCGGACTGAGCGGACTGATTACTCCCTCACTGGATGAGATGGTGCATATTGCCAAAGAGATGAAACGCCGTAATATGAAACAACCGCTGCTGATCGGTGGCGCCACCACTTCGCGCATCCATACTGCGGTTAAGATCGCTCCCGAATATCCGGAAGGTGTTGTACATGTACTGGACGCATCCAGAAGTGTTACGGTAGCAGGCTCTCTGTTAAGTAAGGAACAGAAAACTGATTTCATCGAAGGACTGCAAGTGGAATATGCCAAACTGAAAGAAGCTTTCGATAATAAAAAGACCGTAAAGACCTACCTGCCCTACGCAGAAGCTTTACAGAACAAAGTGGCGGTAGACTGGGAACACCATACCACCCAAACACCCGCTTTTACCGGAACCAAAGTATGGGAAGACTATGACCTGAACAGCCTGCGGCCATTTATTGACTGGAAACCTTTCTTTATTGCCTGGGAAATGCACGGTAATTTCCCGGAGATATTAACGGATAGCGTAGTAGGAAAAGAAGCCACCAAACTCTATAACGACGCCAATGCGCTGATCGATAAGATCATTGTCGAAAAATGGCTGACGGCCAAGGGTACTATCGGCTTCTGGGAAGCCGCCAGCACAGACGACCAGGTGGAAGTGACCAGTCCCGAAGGGTTGGTGCAATTATCTTTCCTCCGCCAGCAGATCAAAAAAGCAGCGGATCAGCCCAATCTGTCACTGGCCGATTTTATCGCCCCAAAAACAAGCGGTAAAAAAGATTATATCGGTGCTTTTGCCGTTACACTGCATGGTATAGAAGACCATATCAAACGTTTTGAAGCCAGTCATGATGATTATAATAAGATCATGCTGCAAGCCCTGGCCGACAGGTTCGCCGAAGCTTTTGCTGAAGCAATGCACCAGCAGGTAAGAAAAGAATACTGGGGCTACGATAAAAATGAACAACTCAGCAACGAAGAACTCATCAAAGAACAATATATGGGCATCAGGCCGGCACCAGGTTATCCTGCCTGTCCTGACCACACAGAGAAATACAAATTGTTCGGCCTGCTGAAAGCTACCGATACCATCGGCGTTCAGCTGACAGAGAGCCTGGCCATGTACCCGGCCTCTTCTGTATGCGGCTGGTATTTCTCGAATCCGAAGAGCCAGTATTTCGGGGTAGGTAAGATACAGCGTGATCAGCTGGAAGACTATGCCAAACGCAAACACATGCCGATAGAAGAGGCTGAAAGATGGTTGAGCCCCGTGCTGGAGTAAGGCAGCTGACCAGTCTGTATCACTTTACTATATTGAATTCTATACGGTATGCCGGTTCTTGCTAATTTTGCCTGCAGAAAACAAGCAACTGTGAGCATAAAACAAGTATTGATCGCAACAATCTGTTACCTGCCTTTTTTAGGACTGGCGCAGGAGAAAAAGACAAAAACAGAGCGCAAGGGCGAACTTTATTTTTCCTGGGGATACAACAAAGAATGGTATACCCGTTCCAACGTACGGGTGAACCAGCCTGCACTGAACAATGATTACACCTTACACAATGTTCGGTCAAAGGACCATCCCGGATGGGATGAGGGCCTGTTAAGCATACCTCTGAGCATTCCACAGTATAATTACCGGCTGGGTTATTTCTTCAACAAGAAAAAAGGACTGGCTTTCGAGATCAATTTTGATCATACCAAACACCTGATACGTGATGGACAGAATGTACGCATCTCCGGAACCCTTAACGGCAGACAGGTGGATTCCACGATCAACTTTTCAGAAGCTAACGGTTTTTATTATTACCTGAACAACGGCGCCAATTTCCTGCTTTTCAATATTGTAAAAAGATGGAACTGGCAGGAAAGTAAAAACGGGAAGTTCAAGCTGGACCTGTTGGGCAAAGCGGGCATCGGTCCTGTGATACCGCATGTGCAGAACAGCCTTTTTGGCAAAGCCAATGATCCGGGTTTTCAGATCGGTGGCTGGAACATGGGGGTTGAAGCCGCAGTGCGTGCCACTTTTAACAGATGGGTGTTTCTGGAGTTCTCCAATAAACTGGATTATGCCCGCTACTCAGACCTGAAAGTATACCAGGGAAAAGCCCGCCAGGCTTTTGGCACTTATGAACTGATCCTGAACCTCGGGTTCAACATCAATGCGGGTAAAAAAGTTATGGAAGGGAAATAAGCGCTTACCTTTTCTCAAATAACCACCAGAGCCTTTTTCTCGGCTTAACCGTAAAGTTGGCTGAGATATACGTTTGTATATAACGAATCGCTTCATCGATATCATCGGTCAGCAGTATCAGCTGCTTGTCGGCCGGTGATATCGTTCCCTTTTCCACCATCGTATCGATCGCCTCCATGAGCGGGGCAAAGTATTCCTTACCGTACAGAACAATAGGGAAGTCATTGATCACATCTGTCTGCGCCAGCGTGATCGTTTCAAACAGTTCATCCATGGTACCAAAACCACCAGGCATGATGATGAATGCGTAGGAATATTTCACCAGCAATACTTTCCGGACAAAGAAATAATCGAACGTGATCCATTTCTGCATGTAGGGATTGGGATGCTGTTCAAAAGGCAGTTTAATATTACAGCCCACCGAGTGCCCGCCGTTCTCAAAAGCACCCCGGTTGGCCGCTTCCATGATGCCGGGACCGCCGCCCGTCATAGTGGTAAAGCCCAGTCCGGCAATACGTTTCCCAAACTCACGCGCCACTTCATAATAACGGTCACCCTCCCTGAACCGGGCTGATCCAAATACGGTAATGCAGGGTCCCAGAAAGTGCAGGGTACGGAATCCCTTGATCATCTGCCGGAACACATTCCAGGCAAAAAAGAATTCATTAATCCTGGGTTTGGGGCCATCCAGGTAAACAAATTTCTCCGCAGGTATGATCCGTTCTGTTTTATCCATTTTCTATTCTTATATTCAACAACGATTCAAATTAGCATAAAATTTGCTGCAGTAAAGATACAACCGACTTAACTGCCTTTATTTATGAGGAAAATAACGATTTGCCTGCTGCTATTACTGCTTACAGAGACTTTGTCGGCCCAAAAAAAAGTAATACTGGAAAAATTCCGTTGTTATAATATGAATAACCCGGTACTGAGTTACCTGGCCAGCAGTGATATCAGGAAAACCATTGCCACACACTTACACCATGCCCTGGAACAGCAACAGCTGTACCTGGCTGATACCAGTAGCTTCGAAGTTGATCTGCTCGACTTCAATTTTATTGAGCCGGTCATCAAACCCGAATACACGGATAATGATACGGGCAACCTGCACGTATACGTTGATTTTATTGAAATAGATCCTTATTATTTTTTCAAGTCCGGCGAATACCAGTCGGAGGACAGCAGCCTGATCAAAAGGGTGAAAACGGTCTTCCTGCTCACCACCCGTTTTTTTACTGCTGACAAAAAGCCCCTAAAAAGGGAAACTATGGCCATCGCCGTAAGTGAAGCCAACACACCTGGCATCGGTAATCTCTATAATAATGGTATCCGGTTTACAGACCTGACAGTCACACCGAAAACTTTTACAGATCTTTTCAAAACTGCCAGCGCTATGCTGTTGCGTCCTGACAATGATCTGTCCATGATAGAGTTACGCCTGCAACCTGCCTATTATGCAGACAACTATCTGCTGCCTAAGACCAGTCACAAACCCAGGGTATTCGTAACAGATAACAATAACATCAGCACTTATCGTTGGGGAAACCAGGCAGAAATGATCAGAGCCGGTGAAGCCCTTTATGTGGAAATCCGCATCAAGGGTAAAAAAGCAGAGAAATACCCCGACAATCTTACGGCTGCCATTAAAGCCACCGAAAGGTTTTCCGCCTCCGATTATGTGTTTCTCCGGCAGGAAGGCAGGGATGTGGCAAGGGACAGGAACTATCTGATCCAGCTGGTTACACAGGTAGATCCAGCCAATATTCCACAAGACAGGAGGTATCTATTCACCAACTTCCTGGGGGGAGATTTTCATTATCTCTTTCTGGAAAAAGACACACTGGCCAAATTCTCCATCCTGAAACAGGTAAGGGAAAAGAACAACAAAGTATATCCCAACCTGTTATCCAACGGCTACGACAGCAGCAACTTATACAGCCTGCCGTCACCCATCAGCAATGCCAAAGAATGGTTTGTCCTATACAACTATATCCTCAACGGTTCATTTGCCGGCATGCCATTCCAGGTCAAATGCAGCGGCACAGACAATACCATTCGGGAGATCTTTCTGGCAGGCAAACTGGTTTGTATTGCACAGGGAAAATATCGGCCTGAAAAGTTTGTTGTTTTTGATGCATCTTTATCCGCAGAAAAACTGAACCAGCTATTCCTGATCAGTTTCAACCGTTTTCTTGAATGACCTAAACACCACACATGCGTATCATCTCTTATAATGTGAACGGCATACGCGCCGCTATTAAAAAAGGATTGTTAGACTGGCTGCAAACAGATCCCGCCGATGTGATCTGCCTGCAGGAGACCAAGGCCAACAAAGAAGATGTTGACCTGAAAGAACTGGAAGCACTGGGTTACCAGTCGTACTGGTTCTCTGCACAGAAAAAAGGATACAGCGGTGTGGCCATACTGACCAAAGTAACACCGGATAATATAGAATACGGTCATGCCAAAGAGCAAAGCGATTTTGAAGGAAGGGTGATCCGTGCCGATTTTGGCGATGTTACGCTCATCAATGCCTATTATCCTTCCGGAACCAGCGGTGATGAGCGTCAGACCTACAAATATCATTGGCTGGATGAGTTCTTCGATTATTTACAGGATCTGCGCAAGACACGTAAAAAACTGATTGTGGTAGGGGATTACAATATCGCTCATAAGGAAGTGGATATCCATGACCCGAAAGGCAATAAAAAATCATCCGGATTTTTACCGGAAGAGCGTGCCTGGATGGATAAGTTTTTGCAGCACGATTGGGTAGACACTTTCCGGGAACTGAATCCCGAAGCCGTTGGTGCGTACTCCTGGTGGAGTCAGCGGTTCCCTACCGTGCGGCTGCAGAACAAAGGATGGAGGATCGATTATATCTGTATCACAAAAAGCCTGAGAACACAGTTGAAAGACGCGCGTATCTATCCCGATACCAAACACAGCGATCACTGCCCGATCTATGCAGAGATTGCCATCAAATAATAGTAACATGCTGATCTATAATGTAACCACCAAAGTGAGCTGGACCATTCACGAGGCCTGGGTAAAATGGATGCTGGAGAAACATATCCCTGAAGTGATGGAGAAAGGCGGTTTCAGCGAATACCGGTTTGCCCGTTTACTGGAAACGGACGAGACCGAGGGGCCCACCTATACCACACAATACTATGCCGCCAGCAGGGAAGTGTACGAACGCTACCTGGCAGAACATGCCGCAGCTTTGCGGAAAGACGCACTGGATAACTGGGGCGACCAGTTCATCGGTTTCCGCTCATTAATGGAACTTGTGAATTGAGTGTGGATAGTTTCCCGAATTCGTTTTGGCAATCACAAATCTTTGTTATATTCCCTTAAAACCCGCTCGGGCATTGAATTTCAGCCGTTTTTTCCTGAAACACTTGCTACACAAGGGTTTCAGAAGGAATACCTGAAATTTTACAACCTCTTCCGAAGCCACCCATTCAGCTGAAATCCTTTATACATAGGGGTTTTACGCAAACAAACCGTGATTAAAAAAATAATAAAATATTTTGTCGATTGCGAAAAGCGAATAAATTTGTTCCAGTTATTAAAACATTAAAAACACATCTATGAACAAAGCTGAATTAATTGCTCAGATCGCTGAAGATGCAGGCGTAACCAAAACTCAGGCTAACGCTGCTCTGGATTCTTTTGTAGGCGCTGTAACCAAAACCCTGAAAAAAGGTGACAAGGTTACTTTAGTAGGTTTTGGTACTTTCTCTGTGTCTAAGCGTGCTGCACGTACAGGCCGTAACCCACAAACCGGTGCTGCGATCAAGATCAAAGCTAAAAAAGTTGCTAAATTTAAAGCTGGTAAAGAATTAAGCGCTAAGCTCTAATTACTACCCGATCCCATTGAAACCCTGCGTAACCCGCGGGGTTTTTTTATGGTCATCCCACAGTGATTCCAGCCGGAACGAAATGAAAGTACCGAAATCCGTGGGTTTTTCTATTTTTGCAGCCTTACATCATTCATTCAAAAAAACCATACCATGGGAAGAGGCGACAAAAAAACCGCAAAAGGTAAAAGATTCCAGGGTTCATTCGGCAAAAGCCGCCCTGCAAAAACGACTAAGTCTAAGAAGCCTGCAGTAAAGGCATCATAAGCTACCTACCGTATTCCGGATAAATGGGAATCTGTCATCCTCAGAAGGCTACCAGGTTCCCATTTTATTTTTTCCGACCAGCGATCTCCCCGATCGCCATCACCAGTTTATCCAGGTCCTGCAGCCGCGTGTATACATGCGGTGTGATGCGTACACAGGAAACATTCTCCCATACAATACCCACCGTATGGATCTTATAACTGTTGAACAGCGCGCTGTCCAGTTCGCCCGGTGTCATACCATCTACCGACACCCCGCAGATCGCACAGGAATACTCGGGTTTGAATGATGTGTGAATCTTTACTTTCGGAATATCCTTTACACGGGTAGCCCAATAGTTTTTCAGGTACCGGATCCTTTCTTCCTTGCGTTTACTGCCAATGGCATTCTGGAAGTTCACCGCTTCACCAATACCCTGTTCTATCGGGAAACTCCGGGTACCCAGGGTTTCGAACTTACGGATGTCTTCGCCGCGGGGTTTATCATTACACACCAGCGGCCAGATCTTTCCGATCTTCTCTTTTTTGATCCACAGCATACCACTGCCGATCGGCGCACTCAGGAACTTGTGCAGGCTGGTACCAAAATAATCGCAACCCAGTTCAGGGATCTTGAAATCGAGCAAACCGAATGAATGCGCGCCATCCACAATCACTTCCAGGTTATGTTTCTTCGCCATAGCGGCGATCTTTTTCACCGGCATGATCTGTCCCACCCAGTTGATCACATGGGTGATATGGATAATCTTTGTGCGGACCGTAATGGCTTTCTCATACGCACTCACAATCTCTTCATCATCTTCTATCGGAAACCGGAAGCTCAGCTGTTTGTATACGATGCCCTCGCGTTCCTCCCGTTGTTTCCAGGCATTGATCATGTTGGGATAATCCTGTTTGGTACCGATCACTTCATCGCCGGCCTTCAGGTCAAGACCAAAGATTACCGTATTCAATGCCTCTGTGGCATTCCGGTTCACAGCAATCTCTTCAGGCGAGCAGCCGGCCAGTAACGCCAGCTTCTGCCTGAGCGGTTCACGGCCCTGGTCAAGGATGCGCCACATATAATAAGAAGGACCTTCATTCGATAGTTTATTGTACCGCTCCACCGCTTCCTGTACAATCCGGGGCGAAGGACTGACACCCCCATTGTTTAGGATAATCAGGTTGGAATTTACCGTATACGCCTGCTGGATCACTGTCCAGAAATCTTCATCCGCCGCAGCCTGCTCAGGCGTCAGCTGCTGGATCTTTTGTGCGGCAGCCTCCCAGGAGGCAGCATGCACCTGGTTAAACAAACTGTTGGCAGAGAAAGCTCCTGCCAGTAAACCAACCTGTTGTAAAAATTTTCTCCGGGGTTCCATGTGCCAATATTGAGAAAGAAAGTTAACGATTTATCAAATGATTCCTCTCGTATCTTTGCAGCTGAAACAAGTCCCCCATGAGGAAGAAAGGATTTTTACTGATCACCGGTCTGCTGTGCTCCGCCTACAGTACCGGATTATTGGCCCAGTGTTCCATCTGCACCAAAACCGCTTCGCAGCTGGGTGAGGGACCCGCTTCTGCACTCAATTCCGCCATCATTTACCTGGCAGCCGCCCCCTTCCTGATCATGGGCTATATTGGCTGGCGCTGGTGGAAGACGGAAAAGTCATTACACAACGAAGAAGCCGGAGGGAATATCGAATTATGAGCAAGGTATATTGAATGATGAAGTGGTATTGAACCCTGCCACCGATGTCAGTTGACAATTGATGATCACTTTTGCCCTGTTGATCTCGCATTGATTTACCCAGGAATGTCTTTGTAAATACTGGCTTATTAGTTGCCGGTCTCTTTCGGACAACATCAAAGCTTTAGTCATGTGGCGGCATTCATTGTTCATGCACCCTGGAACGAATGCTAAATAATCATACAAAAGTTCATTGTTTATTCTGCAGCCCGGCGTTATTCGTCTGCCGGAACTGAAAAGGAATAAGGGACAGAAGCTCAGCACATATTCGTTACCCTGCCCTATTGCCAATGCAATACTAACAGCAGTTTAGTGAATTAAACAGCACTGCTATAATTGAAGTTTTTTTATGGGTTTAAACTTAAGCACTTTTAAACCGATAATATCTCCTGTGTAAATATTGCCTTTGCTATCAACAGCAATATCATGAAACCAGCAGGAAGTTCTGTTTACAGAGCCGGTTGCTCCAAAATGAGTGGTTGCCTGTTGCGACGAGTCAAACTCAAAAAAAGTTGAGCCATTCACCGTGCTATCTGCTTTTTTCCTTGGATCGTAGTCAATGGCAAAGAGTCTATTATTATTATCAATGGCAACTGATGGAAGCTGCTCCACTTGCGCATTGTTTTTTAACACCTTAACAAAACGACCTGAAGTATCAAATAATTGTATTCGGTTATTCTGCCGATCAGCAACGTAAATAACATTTTTCGTGTCAATTGCTATCCCATGAGGTATCATGAACTCGCCAGGCTTGCTGCCGTATATGCCCCATGTTTTAATAAACTTTCCGGATGAAGAAAACTTAGCCACCCTGCTGTTACCATAACCGTCACTTACATAGAAAGTGCCATCATCAGCAACAGCTATGTCAGTGGGAAGATTGAAATGTAAAGAATCATTCCCGGGTACTTTTGCTGTCCCCAGTTTCATCAGAAGTTTTCCTTCGTGACTGAACTTAAAAATTTGATGTAGCCCTACGTCAGTTACCCATATATTGTTGTTTTTATCAACTGTCAATCCATGGGGCATTATAAAATAGTTTGCACCCCATGAATTAATGAGTTTTCCTGTTTCATTGTCAAGCTCAAGCACGGTGTTTTGTGAAATCACTGAATCAGGGAATGGTTTAGTCCACCTGCGTCCGGTTCTTTGAAAAACGAAAATATGGTCGTACTTATCAATACCAATACCTGTTGGTTGGCTCACAATATGGTTATTACCTGTTTGCGTCCAAACAGTGTCTAAAACATATTGAATCGTTGACGAATGGGTATTTGCGGAATCACTTCGTCCTTTGCAAGACAAAAAAGTAAGACCAATCACAAAAAAACAGATCAGTTTCATGTCAAGTTGATTTAATATGGGTTACAAAACCTGCGATAGAATTGTGGCTCACTTATATATACACGATTAACTAAAGCACCAATACCGCTATTTCAGTTGGCTTCACGTATATAACTAATAGATAATGAATATAGAGAAAATACATTGTAAGTTATCGAAAGGGGTGTAATATTTAGACTACTCCCCGCACTCAAATGCGTATAAAATTCAGTTTTTTACCGCCAATAGTTGTCATCTGACCAACAATCCTAACCGGAACATTACTATTGCCCCCAGATCAAATTACTACACCAGGTATTTCTTGACAAACTGGTACAGGTTGGTATCGGTCGCTTTTTCCAGTTGCTTTTTCAATTCTGCTTTATCTACATCTTTCATCCGGCGCTGCTGTATCAGGTGATAGGCTTTCTCGGCCAGTAACCAGTATTTTTTATCGTTGCCCTGTACCAGTTGCTGGTGTGTTTGGATCTTCTCAAACAATTCCTTCACGCCTTCTTTCTGCGAAGCCACTGTTTTTACAATGGCGATCTCATGCGTGGTGCGGTGGAAAACCGGTGCCAGCATCAGCCGCAGGTTCCTGACAAAACTATCTGCATCGGGCCTGTCGGCCTTGTTCACAACGAATATGTCGGCGATCTCCATCAGGCCCGCTTTCATGGTCTGCACTTCATCACCGGCTTCGGGCACCATCACTACCACCGTGGTATCTGCCAGTCCGGCGATCTCGATCTCGCTCTGTCCTACCCCTACCGTTTCAATGATCACCTGGTCAAAACCTGCCGCTTTCACCAGGTCGGCTATTTCAATGATCCTGGGATGTAATCCGCCCAGACTGCCGCGTGTGGCCAGTGAACGGATAAATACCGATGGATGGTTGTACCATTCACTCATCCGGATCCTGTCGCCCAGTAAGGCTCCCAGGTTAAATGGTGAAGAAGGGTCCACGCATAACACGGCCACTTTCTGGTGCTGCGCCACCATTTCTCCGATCAGTGCATCCACCAGGGTGCTTTTACCGGCCCCCGGCGGACCGGTGATGCCGATGATGCGGGTATCTGACACAGCGGGAAGCTGCTGCATCAGCCATTCATAACCCGCCACTTCATTTTCAACCAATGAAATGGAACGGGCCAGTGATTTGATATGGCCTTTCCGTATCGCAGCTAATAATTCTTCCCACATGATTGCTAAAGTAATCCGGAAGAACGAATTTAGACGCATGGCAACAGTCCTGTTGAAAAATAAATGGAGAGAAGCCTGGATCTGCTGGATGCTGGTGGGTCTGTTGGTGGGTTTACTGGTGAGCCGTGCACTGGTTTCTTTTACCTCTGTACTGATGGTATTGCCTTTCTTTTTCGGGAATCAGCAATGGTTTACACAACGGAAAATACTGGTTGCCATCTCCTTACTGCTCTTACCCGTACTCCTGTCCGGCCTATGGAGCAGTGATATCGATTCCTGGTGGAACAGTGTTGCCGTGAGATTGCCCTTACTGACCTTATTCCTTGGTATCAGTTCCGTAACCATCTCCCAACGCAACAAAAACCGATTAGCCTACCTGTATCTACTGCTGATCTGCCTGGGTTGTACCTGGAGCCTTTCACAATACCTGACCGATACCACGGCCATGCACGAAGCCTATCTCAGGGCCAAGACCTTACCCACACCCAGCGATGACGACCATATCCGTTTCAGCTGGATGGTGGTGGTGGCCATACTGCTGGGCACCCATCTTGTATTTACCGAACAGAAACAACAGACCCGGTTAGGGATATCGACAGCCATTGTTTTCCTGGTCGTATACCTGCACCTGCTGGCTGCCAAAACGGGTCTGGTGGGTCTGTATACAGGTATCGGCATCTATGTTTTATATGCCTTCTTCATCCGCAAACAATGGAAAACAGGACTGGCCATAGTGGCAACAGCCATTGCCACAGCAGCCATCTGTTACTTCACACTTCCCACTTTGCGCAACCGCATACAATATGTGGTCTACGACCTGTCCAATTATGCCAAAGGCAATACCCTCCCCGGCTATACCGATGCTTCACGCTTATGGTCAATGAAAGCCGGTTACCAGCTTACCCTGCAGCACCCATTGCAGGGTGTGGGTTTTGGGGATATGCGCAGCGCCGTGGATCAATGGCACACGGTACATCATCCCGAAAGCCCGGACTATGAACGTTTCTTACCCGCCAACGAATGGTTGGTATACGGAACAGGCAGCGGCATTCCCGGATCCATTTGTTTTACCATGGGTTTCCTGGCGTTGCTGTATTTCACTACCAGGAGAAATATCTTATCAGTGATCCTTTCTGTTACTGCCTTATTGCCTTTTTTGTTTGATGATACACTGGAAGGACAAACAGGCGTGATAGTATTGGCTTTTATTGCTTTCTTTGGACAACAGAAACTTGCAGAAACACCGGTCACGCATGAATAATCAGATCTCCGTCGTTATTATCTGCCGCAATGAAGCGCATATCATCGGTAAAACCATTACGGCTGTAAAGGGAGTTGCCAACGATATTGTGGTAGTTGATAGTGGCAGCACAGACGGCACCCAATCGATCGTTACCTCACTGGGCGCACGGCTGATAGAGACCGGCTGGGAAGGATATGGTCCCAACAAGAACAAAGGGGTGGCTGCCGCAGCCAACGACTGGATCCTGTCCATCGATGCAGATGAGATCGTTGACAACGAACTGGCCCACACCTTGCAAAACCTGCCTCTCACCGATGCTTCAGTGATCTATATGATCCGGTTCCGTGCCTTCCTGGGTGAGCAGATGATCCGGCATGGAGAATGGAGTAATGACCGCCATATCCGCCTGTACAACCGGAAACATGGCGGCTGGAACCAGGCCGCCGTGCACGAGGGACTGGTATTCCCTTCCGATACCAGAACCGTAACCCTGAAAGGATATATTCATCATTATACCTCACGCAACCTCGAGGACTTTGCTGCCAAGACCGTGAACTACGCCATGCTGAATGCCCTGAAATACCACCAGCAGGGCAAACGGGCGGGATGGCTGAAATGCAGGCTGGCACCTGCTTTTTCGTTCATCAAGAACTATCTGTTCCGGCTGGGTTTTCTGGATGGGGAAGCGGGTTATACCGTTGCCCGGATGAACGCCTGGTATACCTGGCTCAAATATGCACGGCTAAGAGAACTGAACAAAGGCAACGGTCAATCCTTGTAAGGATTACTTTTGCTGCATGACCAATTTCATCCCCATATTTCCATTGGGCATCGTGGTTTATCCCGGTGAACAGGTGAACCTGCACATTTTCGAACCCCGTTACAAGCAACTGATCACAGAATGTTATGCAGAGGCAAAACCGTTTGGCATCCCGGTTGTACTGGAGAAAGGCCTTTCCGAAATGGGCACGCTGGTAAGCATCACAGGTATTGCAGCAATGTATGAGGACGGCAAGATGGATATCCATACCAAGGGCCTCCAGGTGTTCAGGACACTGGAACTGATCAAATCCATTCCTGACAAACTCTATAGCGGTGCTATTGTGAACTACCCGAACAATGGAGAAACAAGGCAACCCAAACTGATGCAGCGGGTACTCGAAAATATCCGGGAGCTGCACCGGCTGCTGAACATACAGAAGGATTTTCACAAGCCAGACGAGGAACTCACCAGTTACGATGTGGCGCATCATGCCGGTCTTTCGCTGGAAGAGGAATATGAATTACTGGGACTTTTTCATGAGATACACCGCCTGGAATACCTGAAACAGCACCTCAGCAAAGTGCTGCCCGTGATGACCGGAATGGAAGCGCTCAAAAAAAGGATCCAGCTGAACGGGCATTTTAAAGAGCTGAAAGGCTTTAATTTTGACAAGTAACAGACGTGAATCGTCAGTCGTGAGTAGTCAGTGGGGAGTAGGGCGTGAATGGGCAATGGATTTCTATCATGGCCTATTGCCCATTCACCATTGCCGACTGACGACTGACGACTTACTACTCACCACTCACCACTCACTATGCAAACCACTATTTGTTTCGATTTTGGCAATACACGGTTAAAATGCGCTGTGTTTCACGGCAGGGACTTCAAGGAAGAAGTAGTACTGGATGATGCCGAGCCTGATACCATCCGGGAACTGGTGAACCGGTTCCGGCCGGATAACTCCATCCTGTCATCCGTGATCAACCATCCGCCGGAAATTGAAACAGTGCTGGCAGCGGGCAGCCGTTTTCATAAGCTGGGCCATACCAGCCAACTTCCCTTTACCACCCCCGTTGGCAAACCCGAAACCATCGGGGCCGACAGGCTGGCCATCTGTGCCGCATCGGTAGACCTGTTTCCCGGTCGACATAACCTGGCCATCGGGCTGGGTACCTGTATCACGTATAATTTCATCAACCAGGCGCACGAATTCCTGGGAGGCAGTATTTCTCCGGGTATGAATATGCGTTTCAGGGCCATGCATGAGCAGACCGCCCTGTTACCGCTGATAAAGGCAGAATATGGCTTTCCGCTGGTGGGATATGATACCAAAACCAATATTCTAAGCGGCGTGATCCTCGGAATGGCCAGGGAAATCGATGGAATTATTGACGATTATGCCCGTAAATACGGGAACTTTAACGTGCTGTTAACCGGGGGTGATATGGGTTTTTTTGTACCACACCTAAAAAACAAGATATTTGCCGACCCTAACTTAATCTACAAAGGCCTGTATGCGATCAGTGAGTTCAACAACCGCTAGGATTTTCCTGGCTATTTTACCGGTTTCTTTTCTGCTTAGCTCCTCTGCGCAACAGAACTCCCCTTTTTCCAGGTACGGTCTGGGAGAATTCTATACCAACCAACACGTGATCAGCCGCTCCATGGGAGGCCTCACGGCGGCCTATGCAGATGGCCTCAACAACAACGTGGGCCAGGCAATCAATTTCAACAATCCCGCCACTTACGGTTCCCTGTACATGGTGACTTTTGATGTGGGTCTGACCATCGACTCTCGCTCGCTCGTCAGCAAAACACCTGCCGGAAAGTTCAGCACCAATAATTTCGTTCCTTCCTACCTCTCCCTGGGTATGCCCCTGAAAAGAAGCAAGGGATGGGGATTGGCTTTTGGTCTAAAACCCCTCAGCAATATCAGCTATTCCATCGAGAGCCGCGAAAGGGTTGCCGGTGACAGTCTGCAGACCGTTTACGAAGGACAGGGCGGTTTAAACCAACTATTCATAGGACTCGGTAAAAAGATCGGCAACTTCAGCATCGGCTTCAACACCGGTATGAATTTCGGAAAGCGAGAGATCGATACCAGGAAAGCTTTCCTGAATGATACAGTTTCGTATTACAAATCCATCTCTTCTACCAAAACCAGCTTCAGTGGCATGTTCCTGAATGCCGGTTTCCAGTATGAGTTTTCTCTGGGTAAAAAAGTGAATACGGAAGCTAAAACCACTGAGAACTACCTGCTCAGACTGGGCGCAACCGCAACCCTACAGCAGAAACTGAACGCCTCACAGGACCTCATCAAACAAACCTATACCGCCACTGTGAACGGCGATTACAAGATCGATTCGGTGGCTGAACAATTCAATGTAAAAGGTAAGATCGAATTACCGGCTACCTATACCGCGGGATTCACCCTGCACAAAACACTGAGCAACCAGCGTGGTGTGTTTGAAATGTGGTCGATCGGCGCAGAATACACTTCTACACAATGGACCAAATACCGTTTCTACGGTCAGCCGGATCAACTGTCTAACAGCTGGCAGATGAAACTCGGAGTCCAGTTCTGTCCCGACCCGTCTTCTGGCCGTGGTTACTGGAACAATGTGAATTACCGTGCGGGTGTGTTTACCGGCAAAGACTATATCAACGCAGATGGCAATGGCTTAAAACAGTTCGGCGTATCCTTTGGTGCCGGTTTGCCGATCAAGAAATGGAGGGGATACGATAACCAGTTCACTTTCCTGAACACAGCTTTCCAGATAGGCAAACGCGGTTCAGCCGTTAATAATATCACAGAAAACTATTTCCAGTTCAGTTTTGGAATGAGTTTCAGCGATCTTTGGTTTACCAAACGCAGGTATGATTAATCGGAACCACCATAAAATAATTACCATAGCAGCCTTATTGACGGGCTGCTTTTTTATGCAGTCCTGCGAAAACGACGTGAACGAAGTAAGGGAGCTGGGCCGCAAAAAAGAGAATGTGGAGGAAGGCCGGAATATTGACAGCTACCTGAGTATGGACGGCAAGATGAAAGCGCACCTGACCGCCCCCCTGATGCTCCGTTACCAGGGCGATACCGGCAGAAAAACAGAGTTTCCCAGGTCATTGCATGTGGATTTTTATAACGACAGTACCGCCCTCATCGAAAGCCAGTTAAGCGCCCGCTATGGCCGCTATATGGAGAACGAAAGCAAGGTATACTTACGCGACAGCGTGGTAGCTTTTAATGTGAAAGGTGATACCTTATTCTGTAAAGAAATGTACTGGGACCAGAACCAGCAGAAATTCTACACAGAAAAAGAAGTCACCATCAGCCAGCGTTATCCCCAAAAACGTTTCTCCGGCATTGGTATGATCTGTAACCAAGACCTGACCAACCTTACCCTCTACAAAATACAACCGGGCAGTTTTGCCATGATCGCAGACAGCCTGGCCAACGGGAGCAGCCCTGCAGCGGATACCACACATAAATAGATGACCTTCTGCATTTATTTGAACGCCATGCTCTTGCATATTTGTAACTTGCTGTTCTAAAAAAATCACTATGGAATACAGAAGAATGGGGCGCAGCGGCCTCGAATTAAGCGTGCTCAGTTTTGGCAGCTGGGTAACTTTTCACAAACAGATCGCCGATAACAGCGCCGATGAACTGATGGGACTTGCCTACGATAATGGCATCAATTTCTTTGATAACGCCGAAGGCTACGCTTTTGGTGAAAGTGAGAAAATGATGGGACGCGTATTGAAGGCAAAAAAATGGGACCGGACCTCGTTCACCCTTTCCTCAAAAGTATATTTTGGCTGGCGCGGAAAAGACAACAAACCCAACCAGACCGGACTCAGCCGCAAACACATCGTGGAAGCCTGTCACGAAGCCCTCGGCCGCCTGCAGACCGATTACCTGGACCTTTATTTCTGCCATCGCCCCGATACCAATGTGCCCATTGAAGAAGTGGTGTGGACCATGCATAACCTGATACAACAAGGCAAAGTGCTATACTGGGGAACCAGCCAGTGGAGCGGCGCCGAGATCATGGAAGCGCACCGCGTGGCCCATCAGTACCATATTATCGGACCCACTGTTGAACAGCCGCAGTACAATATGTTCGAACGTTTTAAAGTGGAGCAGGATTACCTGCCGGTATTCAAGAACGTTGGCCTGGGAACCACCATCTGGAGCCCGCTGGCTGCAGGTTTTTTAACCGGCAAGTACAATGAGGGCATCCCCGCAGATTCACGCCTGGCCATTGAAGGTTTTGACTGGCTCAAAAACCGCTGGATACAGGACGCCAAACTGGCCAAAGTAAAACAGCTGACACAACTTGCCGGCGAGTTGGGCGTATCCCTTGCCGCCCTGGCCATTGCCTGGACCATCAAAAACCCGAATGTGACCACCGCCATCCTCGGTGCCACCAAAAAAACACAGCTGGAAGAGAACCTGAAAGCGCTCGATGCCGTAAAACTCCTTTCAGATGATGTCATGAACAAAATCGAAGAGATCCTGCAGAATAAGCCATTTCTTGATCTGGCGTAGAGGGGCAGTAGAGGAGTATGTAAAGTAAATAAGTATATAGGGTAGGTAGGATAGGAAGTGAAATGCCAGAACTGTATCGCAAATAAATTTTGAATATTGAGCAAGGAATGATGAATGTTGAAGTACGCTCAGATCATCATTCCTTGTTCAATATTCATTATTCCACGAGCTCACACAGCCGATTTTTCTCATGTTTTTAGCGATCGGCGAACGTGCCCCGTAAAAACGGGGCATTTGTGTGAGGGGGTGAATGGTGAGTGACATCAATTGTCTTACTTAGCAGAGATATTCTGAAAGTTCACTGGAACATGAGGAGCGTATCACTACTTTATTATTGTTCAGCAGGGTTTCAGCTGTTCACCAACATTACTTTCATAGCATAGTGCTTGTAATGATGGGCTGGCGCATTGTTTTCATAGCAGGATACTTTACAAAACAGGATCCAGGACTGGTCACTGGCAGGCATTGGGAGCCATAAGGTACAAGGCTCCTCTTTTTTGCGGGGCAGGAATACTGGCGATGTAACCGCAGTGATAGAAGGAGGGTTGATGCCACAGGGATCACCCAACAACAGAATAGCCGAAAATTCAAAACCATTGATGAGCTGGTTCTTGACAATGATGATATCTCCATGCGGAGGCCATGACAACCGGATCCCGATACGGCCCTCCTCCTTTTGTACGAACGGTCCACCGATCAGGAGGGATGATAATGTATGTTTCTTCTGAAAATCATAGTCGCGGAAAAAAGCATAGTCGGCTTTTCCTGACCGTGTAAGGCTTTTATGGAGAAAAGAAGAAAAGCGGGTATTGATCCGACCGGGACTCAGCCCACATAAATAGGGCCTCAAAACCTGCAACATCCTGCTGGCAGCCTTACTCGAAACAGAAAGATAGTTGGCATGCAACAACATCTTATCGTTCAATACCGCCGTTTTCTTTAACCCACGTTTCAGGCGCCAAAAGCTTCCCTCCTGTGTCTTAACCAGAATATACCGTTCCGGATCGGGGCAGGGTGGTGGCTGATGCATGGTTTTTCTTATAGCGAAGTTATAGTTAAGTTATAGCGAACTTATAGCTAAGTTATAGCTAAGACTATCCAGTCACTATCCAGTCACTATCCGATCTCTGTCCTGCTCACATACTACTCCTGCCCATTCCATAACCGGTAGCAATTCAGCCTGTATTCGGCTAACACCCGGGAGCGCCCTGCAACCGATCCGATACCTGATAAAAAGGGATCGATCCCAACTGCCTTCCTTGCTAAATATACACAGCAGGTAGGGCTTTGTCAAGACCCGACTGATGATAAAACACCACAACTTTCATCACACAGAAAACATTCTCCTAAAATAATTTTCCATATACATTGCTAAACCCATCATTTACAACAACAATCATCCTGAACATCACCGCACTAACAGAAAAAACTCTAATACCCCCACCCGGCAAATAAAACAACCCTCCCCACTCACTGCTCACGATTCACGCCCTTGTTAATCATAATTTTTCTGTAATTTCCCTCCATGACGGAGTTGTATACCCTTATCTGGATAGGCATTACATTGATCCTGATCGGTTTTTTTGCCGGTTATGAGATCGCTTTTGTATCGGCCAACCGGTTGAGTATCGAACTCAAGAAAAAACAGGGTAAAAAAAGCGGGATCATTTTATCCAATTTTATGGAGCATCCCGCCCGCTTCATCGGTACCTGCCTGATCGGTTTGAACCTGTTCCTGGTGATCTACGGCTTGCTGGTACATGAGCTGATGTCGAAGACCATCTGGACGGCCCTATGGACCAGCCTGAAATTCCAGAACGAATATGTGAAACTGGGTTTTGATACGCTGATGTCGTCGCTGGTGGTACTGGTATTTGGCGAATTCATCCCCAAAGCCATCTTCAGGGCCAAAGCCGATTCCCTGCTGAGTTTTTTTGCGCGTGTAGCCAATTTTTTCCATACCCTGTTCCTGCCCCTGACCAATTTTTTTGTGGATATCTCGCAGTGGATACTCAAGTATATGTTCAATGTACGGTTAAAGGACAAGGAAGATGCTTTCACCAAAGTAGACCTGGAACATTTTTTCCAGCAATCCAAAGAGCAGGATGAAGACAGCCAGGAACTGAACACCGAACTGTTCGAGAATGCGTTAAGTCTGCCTATGGTAAAGATCAGGCAATGCCTGGTGCCGAGGACCGAGATCGAAGCCATTGATATCAATACATCGATAGAAGAAGCCAAAAGGACTTTCATCAGCACGCAGTTGAGTAAACTGGTAGTGTATGATGACAATATCGATTCTATTCTGGGGTATATACACCAGCTGGACCTTTTCAAGAAACCCGATTCCATTAGTTCTGTGTTGCACCCGATCATGGCGGTACCGGAGAGTATGAGCGCTACGGACCTGATCGGCAAATTCACTAAGGAAAGAAAAAGCATTGCCTGGGTGGTGGATGAGTTTGGCGGCACCGCAGGCATTGTGACCATGGAAGATGTGCTGGAAGAGATCTTTGGTGAAATACAGGATGAATACGATGTGGAAGAGCTGGTAGAAAAACAGCTGGCAGAAGATGAATTCATTTTCAGCGGCCGTATGGAACTGGATTACCTGAATGAGAAATACGACATGAAATTCCCTTCAGGCGAATCTGAAACCCTGAGCGGTTATATCATCAACGAACACGAAACCATTCCCAAGCAGAAAGAGACCATCATCATCGATGATTACCGGTTCGATATCCTGAACGTAAGCGATACCCGGATCGAGTCGGTAAAAATGAAGATTCTCCGGTAATACTTTCCGGTACAGTGTAAGTCATTGAACCCTGTTTAAGGGAAGCCCCATGAAAAAAGCCTATTTCTCCGTTGGTTATCAAAGCAGGCCATTACTGGATGCTGAAATAAACGCCATCCGGGAAGTACTTAACGAACACCGGATCCATCTCTTTGTTTTTGTGGACCGATACCGTTTTGTGCCACAGCAAGAACAACAGATGATGCAGCATGCATTCCGTGAAATTGAGGCAGCAGACCTGCTGATCGCCGAAGTTTCTGAAAAAGCCATGGGCGTAGGTATCGAGATCGGTTATGCTGCCGCCCTGCAAAAACCGGTGATCTGCCTGCGCAATGCAGGAGCCGAACATTCCACCACCGCATCCGGAAGTGCTACCCATTCACTTATCTATACGAATGCCGGCGCCATAGCCGCTGTTCTGGAGCCAGTACTGGCAGGGCTGTAAAGCCTGACACCCGCCGAAAAATGCCGGAGCCGGCCAAAAAATCGGCTTATCCACCCCAAAACCCCTGTTTTTTATGTTATCCATACCCGTAACTTTGGCCGCTGATAACAGTCAAAGAACGCAATGGCAATATTTAACAGAAACCGCGGATCGGAAAATAATGAGATGACGTTTATTGATCATCTTGAGGAATTAAGGGTACATATCATCCGCTCGGTACTGGCCATACTGGTCATGGCGGTCATCATCTTCATTTACCGTAACTGGGTTTTTGATAACGTGATCTATGGCCCGCTGAACCCCGACTTCATCAGCTACCGCAAACTCTGCCAGTTCAGTCACTGGGCACATATGGGCGATGCACTTTGTATGCCCGCAGTAAAAGTGAACATGATCAGTAACACGTTTGGCGGTCAGTTCCTCAGCAGTATTTCCATGGCCCTGATCGGTGGTATCATTGCAGCGTTTCCCTTCATATTCTGGGAGTTCTGGCGTTTTGTAAAACCCGCCCTGAAAGAAAAAGAACTCAAGAATACCCGCTTTGTGATCTTCTGGGTAAGTTTTTTCTTTTTTACCGGTTCTGCCTTTGGTTATTTTTTGCTGGGACCCTTCACTTTCAACTTCCTGGGCGGTTTTCAGCTGGGTACACAGGGTTTTATTACCACCATGCCCACGCTGGCGGATTATATAGATAACCTCACCAATATCATACTGGGTTGCGGACTGGCATTTGAACTGCCGGTACTGGCTTTTATCCTTACCAAGATCGGCCTGGTCACACCCAGCTTCCTGCGCCAGGCACGTAAATATGCTATTATAGTTATCCTGATCCTGGCAGCATTCATCACACCCAGTCCCGACTGGATGAGCCAGATGATTGTATTCATTCCTTTATGGCTGCTGTATGAACTGAGTATCCTGGTTTCTGCCAAAGCAAAAAGGGAGCAGGACAAACAGGAAGACGAAGAATGGGATTAAACCGGGTCTGTAGAGCCGATTTGAGGTAACGCATAGTTAAAAGAGTTAAATAGGTTAAAATAGTTAAAATGGGGGGGGCGCTTACGTACCTTCCCCATAACCCTTTAAAACGGTTAAAAGAGGTTAAAATCGTTAAAGCAGTTAGAATGGTTTAGAGCGTTACAGGGCTACCCAGTGAGACCAAGCCCCCCCCTTTAACCTCTTTAACTGCTTTAACCATTTTAACCACCTTGACTTTTTTAACCCCATTTAACCACCTTAACCCCCACCCACCCACTTCTACTCCATTCGTACATTATTTTGCAGCCCTATCTTTCCAATCCGTTAACTTAGCTGCCCTAATCAACACATATGAATTTCGTTTTTGACCCCTCCAAACCCATCGCCATTGGTTGCGACCATGCCGGCTTTGAGTACAAAACAGCCCTTGTAAAATGGTTGACCGATAAAGGTTTCCAGGTAAAGGATTTTGGCACCTATTCTGCCGACTCGGTTGACTATCCCGATTTCGCCCATCCTACGGCCAGCAGTGTTGAGATCGGTGAGACCTCTTTCGGTATCCTGCTTTGCGGCAGTGCCAATGGGGTGGCTATAAGCGCCAACAAACACCAGAAGATCCGTGCGGGCCTGTGCTGGCAGAATGATGTGGCATTGCTGGTACGCAAACACAACGATGCCAATATGATCTGTATCCCCGCCCGTTTTGTATCACTGGCGCTGGCGGAACAGATGCTGGAATTATTTATGACCACCGAATTTGAAGGTGGACGCCACGCCACCCGCGTAGGTAAGATCGCTTGCTCTTAACCAAACCATACATGATGAAAAAACTGCTACTGCTCTGCCTGCCGTTTGCCGCAACACTGGCAATGGCGCAGAAAGGGGATGATGTTGCCGCTAAATATGCCGCACTGATCACCCAACAAGGATTACAAGAAAAACTGACCATCCTGGCCGGACCCGAAATGGAAGGCCGTGAAACCGCTTCCCCGGGCCAGAAAAAAGCCGCTGCATTTATTGAAGACCATTTCAAAAAGATCGGCCTGAAACCAGGCAATGGCGATAGTTACCAGCAATTATACCCTGTTTATGAGGAAGTGCTAAGCGAAAAGAAATTCCGCATAAATGGTAAATCCTATGAATGGGATAAAGATTTCATGTTCAGTATGCAGGCAATCTCTACTGGCAACTGGAATTATAACAGTGTTGTATTTGCAGGCTATGGCAATGTAGATTCTGCCACCAATGTTAACGATTATGAGGGCCTCAATGTACAAGGTAAGCTCGTACTCGTAATGGATGGAGGCTTAACAGCTGCACCTGTTGCCGGACGCAACTTCGGAGGTCCTTCTGCGGCCAAAATAAATGCTGCTCGCAAAAATGGCGCTGCA
The DNA here is from genome assembly GCF_058231045.1 of Sediminibacterium sp. FW305-C-269. Taxonomy (NCBI): domain Bacteria; kingdom Pseudomonadati; phylum Bacteroidota; class Chitinophagia; order Chitinophagales; family Chitinophagaceae; genus Sediminibacterium; species Sediminibacterium sp. FW305-C-269. The sequence continues at coordinate 409,383 of NZ_JBIQXQ010000001.1, forward strand.
GGAATATTGATAATTTCAGCAGATTTCCCTCGCAAATATCCTACTTCTATCAAGGGACGTTTGTACATCACTAAACCTACTACTGCTGCGGCTACCAACCATTTTGTGGTAGCTACTATTTCTGAGGAAGTTGCCGCCGCTTTATTGGGAAGAACCACCAAAATTTCTCAGGCTGAATTGAAAAATACCCCCAAAGGAAACTATGTATCTGAAGTAGCCATTAGCGCTATTAAGAATACAGAAACACTGGAAAGCAGTAATGTGATCGGTGTATTACCCGGAACCGATAAAAAAGATGAATACGTATTCCTGACCGGCCACTACGACCACCTGGGCAAACAGGGTAATACCATCTTCTATGGTGCCGATGATGACGGTTCAGGTACTGTAGGCGTAATGCAAATGGCAGAAGCCTTTGCTGCAGCCGCCAAAAAAGGGAACAAACCCCGCAGAACGATGGTCTTCATGACGGTCAGTGGTGAAGAAAAAGGGTTAATAGGCTCTGCTTACTACTCAGAACACCCAACGGTAGATATGGCCAAAATATCTGTTGACCTAAACACCGATATGATCGGAAGAGGTGACTCTTCACGCAAAGGGGATACACTGAACTATATTTATGTGATCGGTCACGACAAATTAAGTTCTGATCTGGCCCCGATCAATGAAGGCGTGAACAAACAATACGTGAACATTGCATTGGATTACAAATACGATGATCCCAACGACCGTAACAGGATCTACTACCGCAGCGACCATTACAATTTTGCCCGCAAAGGTGTTCCCATCCTGTTCTTCTACGATGGTATGCTGGGTGCTGATTACCATAAACCCACCGACACCGTAGACAAGATCCAGTTCGGCATCATGGAAAAACGTACCCAACTGGTATTCCATACTGCCTGGGTAATTGCCAACCGCGATACCATGCTGAAAAGAGACATTCCATTGACCATGCCTGCGAGATAATAAACGCAGAAATATCATAAAAAAGCGAAGCCGCATCGGAATGATGCGGCTTCGCTTTTTATAAACAGGGAGGTACTTATTTTGCTTTTTTCAACACCATCAATATCTCACCCTGTGGCTGTTTAACAGTGATGCGGAGTTTGTCTTCCTTAAAATCCGCTTTCAACACATCTTCTTTCTGGTTCTTATCGGTGGTGATGATGGTGGAATTGGCCTCATCCACTTTGTACGTGGCCGACTCTGCCATTTCCATGCCCGTACCCAGCTCTGCCGTACCGTCTTCCTTGAAGATGAAAGCCACATTATTGAATATGCTGAGCTGCGGTTTCATCATAGCGGTGATGGATGCCAGTTGTTGCTCGTCTTTTACCTGTGCTTTCATCATCTCGCCAAAAGCAAGTGAATCTTTATCGATACTGTAAAAGAACATACCTGTCATCTCTACTGCAGACACGTTCCATTTACCAATTACATTGGCTTTAGTTAGTTTGGTTTGTGCCTGGATCTGGAAAAAGAATACTAAGCTGAATCCAAGCAGGATAATTTTTTTCATGAAATGGTTTGTAAATGATTAAGAAAAGAAAGATAAGGAGGATTGCGGGGAAACCTGGGATCTCTTTGTTGTTTTTTTGTTATAGAGATATATCCAATAAAAACGTCATTCCGAAAAAAGGATAGCTTAGGTAGTTACCCGCATCCCATCCGAAATGACGTTTCCTAATTCTTTCTTATTACCAACCCAGCAGGTAAGCAAAGATCAATGGCACCACGATGGTGGCATCACTCTCTACAATGAATTTGGGCGTATGGATATCCAGTTTACCCCAGGTGATCTTTTCATTGGGAACCGCACCTGAGTAGGAACCATAAGAAGTGGTAGAATCACTGATCTGGCAGAAATAACTCCAGAAAGGCACATCATGCCATTCCAGGTCCTGGTACATCATGGGCACCACGCAAATGGGGAAGTCGCCGGCAATTCCACCGCCGATCTGGAAGAAACCTACTCCTTTACCACCGCTGTTCTGGCGGTACCAGTCGGCCAGCCATACCATGTATTCGATACCGCTTTTCATCGTGCTGGCTTTCAGTTCATTCTTGATCACATAGGAAGCGAAAATATTACCCATGGTACTGTCTTCCCAACCCGGAACCACGATCGGCAGGTTCTTTTCTGCGGCAGCCAGCATCCAGCTGTTCCTGGGGTCGATCTCATAGTATTGTTCCAATACGCCGCTCAGCAGCATTTTGTACATGTACTCATGCGGAAAATATCTTTCTCCTTTGGCATCGGCTTCTGACCAGATCTTATGGATATGCTGCTGCAACCTTCTGAATGCCTCTTCTTCAGGAATACAGGTATCAGTAACACGGTTATAATGGTTCTCCAACAGGTCCCATTCTTCCTGCGGACTCAGATCACGGTAGTTGGGAACACGTTTGTAGTGGCTATGTGCCACCAGGTTCATGATGTCTTCTTCCAGGTTGGCGCCGGTACAGCTGATGATGGCCACTTTATCCTGGCGGATCATTTCGGCCAGGCTGATGCCCAGTTCTGCGGTACTCATGGCACCGGCCAGACTTACCAGCATTTTGCCCCCTTCCAGCAGGTGGGTCTCGTATCCTTTGGCTGCATCGATCAATGCGGCGGCATTAAAATGCCTATAATGGTGCTGGATAAACTGCGAAACAGGTCCTTTACTCATGGTTCTTGATTTAGGGGGCAAAAGTAATTTTTTTGACCGGTTTTTTGCCGGAATAGAAGGTTGGGCAATATTTATTTTTCCGTACCGGGATCTTACCGATATTTTTGCACCTGACCCCTTGCATGCATTTACTGAACAGATCCATAACAATTGGTAGCCTGCGCATACCCCTGCCGGTATTTGCCTGGTTTTTTTTGGCCATACTGGCCGCCATTGCCGAGATCAGTCGCGGACAGGAAGCCATCAACAACTACTATATTTTCAAGGGGGTCTTTGAGCACACACTGGCACAAAAACATTTGTACCTGCAGTATCCCGGCGAATACCTGGACTCTAACCATTACGGACCGCTTTTCAGCATACTGATAGCACCCTTTGCCCTTTTGCCGGTATGGCTGGGTTGTTTTCTCTGGTGCCTGGCCAATGCCGGGGTCCTGTTCTACGCCATCCAACAATTACAACTGAGCAAAAAACAGGAGCTGCTCATCTTACTGATCGGGCTGGTGGAAATGATGACCGCCATACACAACGTACAGTTCAACCCCATGCTCACCGGGTGGATCCTGTTAAGTTATGTGTTGGTAGAAAAAGAAAAAGACGGATGGGCAGCTTTATGTATTATGGCCGGGTTCTTTATAAAATTGTATGGCATTGTGGGTGTGGCATTTTTCCTGTTCTCAAAACATAAATTGCGCTTCCTGCTTTCTTTGGTTTTCTGGGGAGTGGTTCTGTTCTGTTTGCCAATGTTGCTGTCTTCTCCGGAATTCATCATTCAATCCTATAAGGACTGGCTCCAGTCCCTTATACAAAAGAATGCCGAGAATGTGAACCTCGCCGGTGAAAACCTGATGCAGGATATTTCGGTGATGGGTATGATCCGCCGCATGGGGCATGTACAGGTGAAGAATTACTTTGTTATCGGTCCTGCCGCCCTGTTTTACGCATTGCCTTTTTTACGGATCAGCCAATACCGGTATGCAACGTTCCGGATGAGCTACCTGTGCCTGCTGCTGATCGGCGCAGTGATCTTCAGCTCTTCGGCAGAATCTTCCACATTCGTGCTGGCGGTAACCGGTATTGCTTTGTGGTACAGCATACAGGAAGAGCCCCGCAAGAAATGGATGAACGCCTTGCTCCTGTTTGTGATCCTGCTCACAAGCCTGTCGGCAACAGACCTGTTTCCACCTTATGTAAGACGGAATATCATTTTGCCCTATTCTCTGAAGGCGCTGCCTTGTTTTACTGCCTGGTGTGTGATCGTTTACCAGCTGTTGCGAAAAGATTTTGCAGGTACAGTGCTGCCTGCCGGAACTGCAACACAAACACAGGAACTGCAGAAATAATTGTATTTTGCCTACGCATGAAACCCTTTAGCCGTTAGCTGATGAAAAAACGGATCTCCATAGTTATTCCTGCCTGCAATGAAGAGGCCAATGTAAGTGTGATCACCAGCGCATTGCAGATGACTTTTGCCAGCCTGCCCTACCTGTACGACATCACTTTTATAGACGATGGCAGCACCGATGGCACGCTGAAAGAACTAAAACAGCTGGCTGCCCTTCACCCCAATGTTTTCTTCATCTCACTGTCGCGCAACTTCGGTCATCAGAACGCTTTAAAAGCCGGGCTGGATATGGTGGATGCCGATGCGGTGATCATGATGGACGGTGACATGCAGCACCCACCAGAGCTGATACCGGATATGATCAAACAATGGGAAGCAGGTTATGACATTGTATACACCATCCGCAAAGACCATAAAGAAATGCCATTGATGAAACGTAAAACATCCAATATGTTCTACGATCTCATCAATAACCTATCCGATATAGAACTGGAGCCCGGCACAGCCGATTTCCGTTTAATGGACCGCAAAGTGGTGGAAGTGTTCCGCGCATTCAAGGAAACCGATCTGTTCATGCGTGGCCTGGTAAAATGGATGGGCTTTAAACAGCTGGGACTGGAATATGATCCTGCTCAAAGAACACAGGGCAAATCAAAATATACCGTAAAGCGGATGATCCGTTTTGCCTTACAGGGTATCACGTCTTTCAGTACCAGGCCACTGTATATTGCAGCCTATCTTGGTTTCCTGTTCTCGCTGGCTTCGCTGTTGTACATCCCTTACATTGTATACAGTTATTATTTCGGCCACCCGATCTCCGGTTGGAGCTCCATGATCGCCACCATTGCTTTCTTCGGGGGATTACAATTGATGATCCTCGGTATCATCGGAATGTACCTGGGTAAACTGTTCATGCAGGGCAAACAAAGGCCACATTACATTGTAAAAGAATCAAATCTTCCGGCATGAACCGTTTTGTGCTCCTGAGTTTCGACGTGGAAGAATTCGACATGCCACTGGAATACAACTTCCCCATCAGTGCCGAAGAACAGATGCGCGTTGGTAAACAGGGACTGGATGCCATTGCGCCCGTACTGTCAGATCCGGCCATTACCAGTACGCTGTTCACTACGGCCAACTTTGCCATGCATTACCCGGCTGCTATCAGGCAACTGGCGCAGCAGCATGAGATCGCTTCGCATACTTTTTATCATTCTGATTTTACAGACGAACACCTGCTATTATCCAGACAGAAACTGGAAGAGATCAGTGGCCAGAACATAACAGGACTGCGTATGCCCCGCATGCGCAAAGTGTCCATGCAGGAAGTAAAAAAAGCAGGTTACCTCTATGATTCATCTGTTAACCCTACCTGGTTACCCGGCAGGTACAATAACCTGCACCTGCCCCGTACCCTTTATCTGGATGAAGGAATGATACGTGTGCCGGCTTCCGTATCGCCCCTGTTGCGCATCCCGCTTTTCTGGCTGAGTTTTAAGAACCTGCCCTATGCCGTTTTTAAACAGCTGAGTGTACAGACACTGCGAAAAGATGGCTATATCTGCCTCTATTTCCATCCATGGGAGTTCACCGATATCGGCAATTATGGGTTACCGGGTTTTACCAAAAAACACCATGGCCTGGTTTTACTGAATCGTTTACAGCAATTGGTCAAAGACCTGAAAAAAGAAGGCGACTTCATTTCAATGCATGATTTTGTAAAACAGAAAGCCCCTCAATAGCAGGGCCTCCGTGATTTTTGCAACCTAACCTGTACTTATTTTTCGAATCCTTTGAATTTAGAAACAGCGCCATACAGTGACACTTCCAGGATCTGTTTTTTAGTACCATCTTCCAGCGAAAGGAAATAAGATTTATCGCCATCCCTGTCAAACTCGAGGGCTTCCTTTACCCGGTAAGAAGCATATTCTTTTTTGATTTTCTGGATCGCATTCAGGGGAAGTTTTTTCAGGTCCACTTTACGGGTCAGTCCTATAAGGTCGCCCTGTCCATCAAAGAATGCTTCTACATTCTCATCAGCAATACTGAAGCTGGCTTTCAGATAAGCATTCGTAGCGCTCCATACCACATTCTGCGCGCCATGAAAACGTGATTCAAAATTGCTTTTCACCTTGTAGTTCAATCTGGTGGTTACATCTGCCGCAAAAGCGGTGCTTCCTGCTACCACCACGAACAGGGCAGCGATGAATAATTTTTTCATAGTTTTTGTTTTCGGTTTTTTAATGATTGGCTGTTGTCATTTCTGTTTGACAAATCAAATGTAGAAAGCCAGGTTGCCGGTTTTAGCGAATTGTGACGAGAGCAGGTATCCCTCCGGCAAATTGGTACGAACGGCAGATGAACGGTCCTGATCAATTGAGCCAGGTACTACAGAATGTAGTCCTGCTAAGCATTTGAGCACATTTCTTAACAAAATCACAAAAGCCGTTACCAACGGGTTAATTTTGAAAAGTGGCGCGAAATGAAGGAACTTTACCACATAAAGTGTTCATTCACTCATTCACTCATTCACTCATTCACTCATTCACTCATTGAATCATGAACTACCTCGCCCACGCATATCTCTCCTTCAACGATCCGGGCATACTTGTGGGCAATATGATCAGCGATTTTGTAAAGGGTAAAAAACAATACGAATACCCCGATACCATACAAAAAGGCATCCGGCTGCACAGGCTTATCGACAGCTATACCGATCAGCACCCTGCCACCCGGGAGGCGAAAGCCATTATGAAACCGGCGGTAGGCGCCTATGCCGGCGCATTTATCGACGTGGTGTATGATCATTTCCTGGCAAAAGACGAATCGGAACTGGCCGAACCGGAATTACAGCTTTTTGCAGAACAGGTATATGCACAATTGACTGCTCATCATCACCTGTTACCCGAAAAATTTGCCGGCATGTTACCCTATATGCGTACCCAGAACTGGTTATACCATTACCGATCGGAATATGGTATTGAAAAAAGTTTTGGGGGACTGGTACGCAGAGCCGCCTACCTGGATGATGCTTCTGAAGCTTTCCGTGTATTCAGGAAAGAATATGCGGAACTGGAAAAACTATATGCTGCCTTCTTCCCGGATGTTAAATCATTGGCTTCCGCACATTTCAGCGAGTTACTATCCCAATAGCATTTATCTTTGAAAAAATCCATTTACATGAAACTATTCTTTAGCCTGGCATGCCTGCTGCTGTTGACCACGACCCAGGCACAACCCAAACCGACCGAACTGGATAAGTCGCCAATGGATATGAGCTATTGGCCCAATAACTACCCCTTACTGAAAATGAGCGGCAAAGCCGGCGCCTTACCGGTGGCACGCGTATTATATGGTCGCCCCCTGAAAAATGGACGGAACATCTTTGGCGGCATCCTCAAATACAATGAACTCTGGCGCCTGGGTGCCAATGAAGCTACCGAGATCGAATTTTTCAGCAATGTAAAAATCGCTGGCAAATCCATTGCCAAAGGACGTTATACTTTATACTGCATCCCCTCCGAAAGCAAATGGACCATCATTGTGAACCGGGATAATTACAGCTGGGGGGGATACACTTACGACAGTAAAAAGGACGTGCTGCGCACAGATATCGATATTGAGAAAAACACCGATACCGTGGAAGCATTCACGATGTATTTCGAAGATGGCAAGAACAGCGCTAACCTGGTTTTTCTCTGGGATGACCTGAAAGCCAGCTTACCGATTACCATACAGCCAAAATAACTTCTTCATTCTAAGAACCTGATATTATGAAACTCGCTACCAAATACATACATGCCGGAACAGAACCCGACCCATCTACCGGTGCCATCATGACCCCGATATACCAGACTTCCACCTATGTGCAGGAAGCACCGGGTGTGAACAAAGGCTACGAATATGCCCGCAGCCAGAACCCAACCCGAAAAGCACTGGAAGATGCCTATGCGCAGATCGAGAACGGCAAATTCGGCCTGGCATTCGGCAGCGGTGTGGCAGCTACCGATGCGGTGATCAAACTGTTATCCCCCGGCGATGAAGTGATCTGTGCCAATGACATGTATGGCGGTACCTATCGCCTGTTCACTAAAATTTTTGCCAAGTACGGGATACAGTTCACGTATGTAGATACAACCGATGTGAACCAGATTCGCAAAGCCATTTCAGCCAAAACCAAACTGCTCTGGATAGAGACTCCTACGAACCCGTTGATGAATATCACGGATATCGCAGCCGTTTCTGAGATCGCCAAAGAAGCCAAAGCTATCCTTTGTGTAGACAATACCTTTGCCTCACCTTACCTGCAGAACCCGCTTGACCTGGGTGCAGATATTGTGATGCATTCTGCTACCAAATACCTCGGCGGTCACAGTGATGTGATTCAGGGCTGCCTGGTGATGAACGATGCGGCATTACGCGAGCAGCTGTATTTCATCCAAAAAAGCTGCGGTGCCGTACCCGGACCGATGGATTGTTTCCTGGTACTGCGCGGCATCAAAACCCTGCATGTACGTATGCAGCGCCATTGCGAAAATGGCGAAAAAGTGGCCCACTTCCTGCGCAACCATCCCAAAGTGGGAAGGGTTTACTGGTGCGGTTTTGAAGACCATCATAACCATGCTATTGCCAAAAAACAGATGCGCGGTTTTGGTGGTATGATGAGTTTTACACTGAAAGATGACAGCGTGGAGAATGCCAAACGCGTATTATCTTCTACCAAAGTATTTGCCCTGGCTGAAAGTCTCGGTGGCGTAGAATCACTCATCAATCACCCCGCATCTATGACACATGCATCGATCCCCAGGGAGGAACGCATCAAAAATGGTTTAACAGACAGCCTGATCAGGTTAAGTGTGGGTATTGAAGATGTGGAAGACCTGATCGAAGACCTGAACCAGGCCATCGGTTAACCGACTCGCAAATACACACCATGAGAAAAATTGCTGCTGCCAAAGCTTTGCTGGGTTTTATTGCACTGTTCGCCTGTTATCATGCTGCAGAATATATGATGCTGTTTCAGAACAGTCCCGCAGGTTTTCTCAGCCTCAGTATCGTATTTTTTGTGGTGGCCTGGCTGGTAGCCAAATGGCAGGGACTGCCCGGTTTAGCTGCCTGGGGAATGGTATTGGAGAAAAAAACCTGGGACCAGCTGGGAACCGGGCTTGCCGTGGGAATCATCGTCTATATCCTGTTTACTTTAACCAGTTTTACACTGGATATAGACAGGATCAAAGAAATACCACCCGCCTCCGTTTTTATTTCACAGTTCCTGTTGTTTGCCTTTGGCACTTTTTTCTCTTCCTTGTCTGAAGATGTGTTAACACGTGGTTACCTCTATCGTTTTTTTAACGGGAAAATGAACCGTTATGTGTTAATCGGTTTGTCTTCTCTGGTTTATCTCGGCAATCATATTTATCGCCTCTCTGAAGGACCGGCATTCTGGTCGTATATCCTCATCATTGGTATTTTCCTCATGTTGGCGATGGTCAGAACGGGCAATATCTGGCTGACACTGGGTTTACACTGGGCTGGTAATATCGTATACCATACCACACATAGTGTTATGCATACCGTTAACGGACATGGCAAATTTTCCGGGCAACTATTGTACCTCATGTTTCTTATTGTATTGATTCCCATTACCTGGCTCATCACTAAAAAAGAGAAATCTGTTTAATAAAACAGGCACTGATTATTTATCACATAAACATGTGATTCTTTTAAAACACAATACCAGCAAGCATTATAAAAGATTTACACTTATCCTTATTATCGGCTGTTCATCATCTAAAATGAACCGTTTACTGATTCTCAAAAAATAGTTCAGGGCACAGAACTCATTTTTGCTTTCATAAAAGTAATACGATGAAGCAATGGGCTCCTGTTCTGTTCTTATGTTCTCTCCTGTTCAACTCCTGTACCAAAAGCATCCGCGGTCATGGTGAATCCATTACAGAAACACGTTCTATAGATGCTATCAGCAGTGTACAGCTGGAAGGAACGGCGATAGTCGATATCATTCAGGGTAATGTGCAGGTAGTTACGGTAAGCGGTTACGAAAACCTTGTTCCCCTCTTCCTTACCGAAGTAAATAACGGGAACCTTGTATTACGCTTCAAGGATCCTTATTACAGGGTTCGTAAGAACAATATCAGGGTTACCCTAGTGGTGCCGGATATACAATTGGTCAGGAGCAATGGTTCCGGGCAGATCAATATCAGTAACTTCTTCAATAAACCCTATCTCGCGGGCTCTGTTAACGGATCGGGAAATATTACGATCGCCAATTCTTCCTTCTTACGGGTAGAGTTGAAAGTGAACGGGACTGGTAATATTTATGGACTGGGATGCACTGCTCTGGAAGCCAATACCGAGATCTTTGGATCAGGGAACATAGAGATCACCTGTTCACAGAAAATCAGTGCCTTTATTTACGGATCAGGGAATATTGATTACTGGGGCCGGCCGGCCATTACCAATACCCTGGTAAGCGGCACGGGCAGGATCCGCAGAAAATAAACATACGTGGTGAGAAAAGGAAAGCCTCCTGCCCTGCGGGAGGTCTTTCTGTTATATTTCCGCGTTGTGGTTTTGGGTAAGTTTGCATATGCAGTCACCAGCAGTACCCAGCGGTCGTTCACTGAAAGATTTCTTTGATGAGAAAGTGCGTCAGTACAATCGCCCCGAATTCATCAAAGATGATCCTGTTTGCATACCACACCTGTTCACCCGGAAACAGGATATTGAAATAGCGGGTTTATTCGCTGCAGTGTTTGCCTGGGGTAACCGGACTACCATCATCAATAAATCGCGCGAACTGATGCAGCTGATGGATCAGGCTCCTTATGATTTCTGCCTGCACCATAGTGCCAAAGAGCTTCAATCACTGACCTCATTCAAACACCGCACTTTCAACAGTACGGACCTGTTATATTTTGTTACTTTCCTGCAATACCATTACTCCCGTCACAGCAGCCTGGAAGAAGCTTTTGTGCCTGGGAAAGCGGAAAACAGTATTGAGCGGACGCTCATCCATTTCCACAACTATTTTTTCTCTCTGGAACATGTACCCAACCGCACCCGGAAACATATTGCCACACCCTATAAAAGCTCCACCTGTAAAAGATTGAACATGTACCTGCGCTGGATGGTGCGCAAAGACCGGCTGGGCGTTGATTTCGGGATCTGGAAAAAGATCAGGCCGGCAGACCTGATCTGTCCTATTGACCTGCACGTAGCCAGGGTGGCCAAACGTTTTGGATTACTGGACCGCAAACAGATCGACTGGCAGGCCGCTGTAGAGCTGACCAACTACCTGCGTACGCTGGACCCCAACGATCCGGTGAAATATGATTTTGCCTTATTCGGACTGGGTGTGATGGAAAAATATTGATTAGATACACAATAACGGAGCAGGAGGAGAACCGGCCATCATTTCACTGTACTGCGTTTACATGTGGGTTTAGTATCTTTAGAGAAGTATGTCTACCGACAATGAACTCCTTAATCTGGAAGACCTGGGGCCGGAACAACTGGCCGAATTCATCCATCAACTGATCGATAAGGATTTTTCCCGGCTGGTTCAGCTTTTGTACAGGCTGGATGTGAGTGAGGCAAAACTCAGGTCGGTGTTATTGGAGCATCCCACCAGGGATGCCGGCGAAATGATCGCCCAACTGATCCTGGAACGGATCGCTCAGAGAGAGAAAAACAAACAACTATTCAAGCAGCAGGATGATATTCCGGAAGATGAAAAATGGTGAGACCCTATTTTCACCGCGAAGCCGCAGAGAGCGGGGAGGTTACGCAGGATTATTTCAATAAGGCATCGATCCGTTTGAACGTATAGCCCTGCTTTTTTACATACATGATCAGCTCATCAAGACGATGATAGAGTTTGTCTTTACGACGCGGGTCCGTTCCCACATGCAGCAACAGGATAACACCATTCAATCCGCCCGGTTTATCCGCCAGCTGTTTGATCGTGGTCATAATCTGTTCACTGGTTTTATAAGCCTTACCCATTTCCGGCCAGGTATAATCTGCATTGCTGGTGATGCCGGGAGTGAAGCTGAAAAGCTGCACATTTTGGGTACCAAACCATCCGGCGATCTCTTTGTTCCACCATTCGTAGGGTGGTATAAACAGTTGTTTTCCGGGCAGCTGCCTGATACCCAGTTGTTGCATGGCTTTGAGATTGTTGCTGTAATCAGCTTCCAGCGAATCACGGCTTACCAGGATCTTATCCCGCTTACTCCAATCGTTATACAGGAGATGCTGGTCTGAATGTGGTCCCAGTAAATGTTTTTGCTGATAGAGTCTTTTAACAGCAGGTTGGTAATGCTTATTCCGATAAAATCTTCCGGTAAAATAGAAGCTGGCTTTTACCTGTTGTTTCTCCAGTGTATGCATGATGGTTGACAGCCCCTCACCGAATTCATCCCCGGTGAAAACCAATGCAACCTGCTTTGCAGTGGTATCAGCCCGGATAATGGCACCCTGCGAAAAAGTTTTACCTGATCCGAAAGGATTCACTCCCTGCCATTTTACGCATTGTTTTGCATTATAGGCATCCTCTCTGGCCGCCAGCAAATAGATCAGCGAAGCCGTTCCATCCATGGTGGGTTCGTTGGTACTGTAATCGCCGTAGTCATCATGATAGACTGCCAGGTCACTTTGAAAATCGGCGTATTCGTCGGGGTCTTTTAACTGGATGCCGATCAGGTTTTTATAAATAGCCGTGTAAACCGGTCCATCCACCAAACCACCATCAATAGGATAATTCCCGATATGTGTGAAAGCCGAATGTGGGTCTACAGGTGTATCACCGTTGGCCGGTAATCCATACACCATACTGGTTCCCCAGGGATTACATCCGAATAGCCAATCGATATTGGCCTGCTCCAGTTCTGCAAACTGTTGATCACCGGTTAACTGCGCATACCACAAACATTGGATAGCAAAAGAAACCGTCAGGTTATTACTGCACCAGATAAACGGCACTCCCCTATAGAATGCATTGTTCTTTGCCTTATCCCAAACCTGTTCAATTCCCTGTTTATAGAAAAGCTTCAGTGTATCCCCTATCTTCTCAAAACCATCGGCCATTGCAGCTGTTCTGATCAGTTTGTTATGCCCTGCATTCACAAAAGGATACCATTGATAATGATGGGCTGTATCTTTCCCTAACCAGGGAGTAACGGGTTCCTGCTTTGCAAAAGCAAAACCCTGTTGCACCAGATCTGCATAATTTTTAAAATTGCTCCTGCCCGCATATGCCAGCTCTGCCGCAGCCAGTTCCATATCGTCTACCCAATTGCCTTCTGCATAAATATACGGCGACCGTACCGATGCTGTTTGTGCAACACCGGGCATACGGGTTCCATATCGATAAGCTGCTTCCGCTTTACGCAGAAACATATCTGACAATTCACGATCACTATGGTAAGCGGATCTAAACACCTGCGCTGCCAAGGCAAAAGTGCTCGCAAACTTACCGGCAGTAGATGCTCCGCCCGTAGTGGCATTCAGAAATTTGCCACGCTGCTGGGGTTTTCCATTAACAAAATACACCGGGCGCTCAAAACCTTTGCTATAAAAAGTATCTTCTTTGGGTATGCGCATTCCCATATGATCACGGTCATCACCTAACTGATTGAACATCCAGTCATCTTTCGGGTTCATTTTCAGCAACCAGTCAAGCCCCCATTTTGCTTCATCCAGCACATCTGCCGTTCCGTTTTTACCCTCCAGTCCATTGGCTTGTTTGGTATCAGAAAAAACACCTGGAAAATCCCGGTATGCAGAAAGCAAATGCCAGGTAGCATTGGCAGAAGTGGTGGTATATTGGAGATAATCACTTGCATCGTGCCATCCTCCGGTAGCATCAATATGGGTACTGTCTTTCATAGGCCCATACAAGGTATATCCATCATGCGTATGGCAACTGTCTTTCAGAAAGGGATTGAATCCGCTACGCTGTTGCCGCATGTACCGCAGGCAAAAGTCCGCGGTACCCTTGTACACATCATCATCGATCCTGAATATCGGCGACAGGGTTTTTCCCACCCGCAGGTAATAGGTACCTGCCTTGGTGAAATCTGTGAACTTCAGCCGATAGGTTTGCACAAAGGGTCCATAAGCACCGAAAGCCCTGCCAGCCGTATAACGATACGCTACTTTATCCGTTTTAGCATCCACTACCTCAAAATCAGGTATTATTTTATTTGTCTTGCTGCCCCATACGGCCACTTTACTGCCCTGGGTGGGATAACCCAACTGGTTGATACGGATCCAGGAACTTTCCTGTGCTATTACAGTACTGCAAATAAATGCAAGCAGCCATGTCCATTTTTTCATAAAGCAACATTTCTGATTAAAGATAGTCATCACGGCTGTTTCTAGCTGTGGTTTTTGCCCTAATTTCGTCGCTCATCTTTGTTTGCTTATGAAATTGGTTTCTTACCTCAACGATGGCCGCGACCAACTGGCATTTTTAGTAGATGGCTTATTGTTCGACTGCGATGCACTGCATCCCGAGCTGCCGAATAGCATGAACATGTTCCTGCACTACTGGGAAGATATGTACCCGATAGCACAGAAAGTGGATGCCGCGATCAAATCGGGTAAAATTGGAAATGAGCAGGGCATTGCTTTGGAAGAGGTACCACTGCTGGCACCCGTTCCATTCCCTACTTCCTGTCGGGATGGGTATGCGTTCCGGCAACATGTGGCAGCAGCAAGACGTAACCGGAAAGTGGAGATGATACCCGAGTTTGACCAGTATCCCATTTTTTATTTCACCAACCACCACAGCATACAGGGTCCCGGTGAGATCCGTTGTATGCCGGACCATTTTGAAAAACTGGATTTTGAACTGGAAGCTGCAATTGTTATCTGTAAGCAGGGCAGGAATATTCCTGCTGAAGAAGCCGACCAGTATATTGGCGGACTGATGATCATGAACGATATGAGCGCCCGACGTTTACAAATGGAAGAAATGCTGTTGAACCTGGGACCGGCCAAGGGAAAGGATTTTTCGACTGTGATAGGGCCCTGCCTCGTTACCCTGGACGAACTGCAGCAGTATGAGATCCCCTGCAAAGAAGGGCATACCGGCAAGAACTGGAACCTGCCTATGAAATGCCGGGTAAATGGCATACAGGTAAGCAGCGGTAATGTGGGTGATATGGACTGGACCTTTGCAGAGATCATTGAACGTTGCGCCTATGGTACAGACATACACCCCGGCGATGTGATTGGCAGCGGAACCGTTGGCACAGGCTGTTTTCTCGAACTGAACGGAACCGGAAAATTGAATGATCCCGATTATGTGGAGCAATGGCTACAGGCAGGCGATACCATAGAAATGGAGATAGAAGGTATTGGTAAACTCAGCAACACCATTGTGGCAGAAGACAGTAGTTTCTCCATTTTGGAGAGGAAAAAATAACAATAGTAGAAATACTGGGTATAAATAAGGTTTCTTATAGAGGCTCTTTCGTTTAATTTAACGTGCCATGTTACCAGACTCTGCTAACCGCAGAGAACGGGAGAAGCAGAGTTAAACGCAGAGATATGACCAAAGAAGAATTGAACCGGCTGGGAGGGGTTATTCTGGATGCATCTATTGCCGTTCATAGAGAGTTGGGGCCGGGATTACTGGAATCTGCTTATGAGCTGGCATTAGCAAAAGAACTCAGACTAAGAGATATTCCTATCCGAACCCAGGTGCCTGTTGAACTAATGTATAAAGGTGTTCCTTTAGGTAAATCATACATAATGGATATTCTGGTGAAAGAAGAAATCATCATCGAGATAAAATCAGTGGACGTAATCAATCCGATATTTGCGTCACAACTGATCACCTACTTGAAATTAGCCGACAAAAGACTTGGATATCTTATTAACTTTAACGTAACCCTGCTAAAGGACGGATTCAGAAGATTGGTTTATCGCTTCTAACTCTGCGAAAACTCCGCTCTCTCCCGTTCTCCGCGGTTGGATAAAGATTATGATTATAGATTTTTCAAAAATAACCACCGGCGAAAAACAGCAATGGCTCAACCATGCTGTAGCACCCAGGCCTATCTGTTTTGCCAGCACCATAGATAAAGAGGGAAATGTAAACCTGAGTCCTTTCAGCTTCTTCAACCTGTTCAGCTCACAACCGCCTATCGTTATCTTTTCTCCCGCCCGCAGGGTGCGTGACAATAGCACCAAACACACACTTCAGAATGTAATGGAGGTCCCGGAATGTGTGATCAATATCGTTGACTACGATATGGTACAGCAAACCAGTCTCGCCAGCTGCGAATTTCCGAAAGGAGTGGACGAGTTCGTAAAAGCAGGTTTTACCAAAGAAACCGCATCAATGGTAAGACCACCTATGGTAAAAGAAGCCAGGATCAAACTGGAATGTAAAGTGAACGAAGTAAAAAGCCTGGGCGAAGAAGGCGGTGCCGGACAGCTGGTTATTGCCGAAGTATTGTGCATGCATGTTGACCCTGAAATATTGGGCGATGACGGAAAAATAGACCAGCGGAAACTGCAGCTGGTGGCCCGGCTTGGCGGCGACTGGTATTGCAAAGTGGATGAGAGCAACCTGTTCAAAGTACCCAAGCCCAATACACAGCTCGGCATAGGTATAGACGCATTACCGAAGGGTATCCGTAACAGTGCTATTTTAACGGGTAATCACCTGGGGCTACTGGGAAATGTTCACGAACTGCCCGAGATCAATCCGGCTTTTGAGGATGAGCGTTTGAAGAACATCATCCAGTATTTTTCGATCAATCCGGCAGATATGGAAAACGAATTGCATAAATATGCGGCCGAACTGCTCGATTCAGGAAAAATCACAGAAGCCTGGCAGGTATTACTGGCCGGTGACAACGATTAAAGAATGGTGCCGAACCAGTCTGCAGGAGGTATCAGTACAGGGCTAACATATCTTCCTCGGTCAGCAGGCCTTCCCCGGATAATTGGTGTTTATGCAAAGACCTTCCTTTTGCTACTGCCAACCGAACAATCTCATAGGTAGAATACGTTAAGGTCAGGGGAGTTATTTGCTGTGTGAGCAGCCATTGTTTTACCTGTGCCGCAAAATCGTGGGTGATCTTATCTACCACCACTACCCCAAAATCTTTCATGGCGGCAGCATTGCATAACTGTTCATACTGGCCACGGATAGGCAGCACCAATAATTTTTTACCCAGGTACAAGGCTTCAGCAGGTGTTTCAAAACCCGCACCAGTGATCACCCCGTGCGAGTGAATGAGGCTCCTGGTAAAACCTTCGTTACTGATCGGATACAGGGTGATGTTTCCTTTAACTGTAGTCTCCGTTACTTTTTTCGAAAAAACTTCAAACCGGATCAAACTTAACTGCTGCAAGGCTTTTACCACCACATCATCGCTGTAATGCGACAGGTATACGGTTATATGCCCTTCATCCTTTCTGTCTGCCTGCAGGATCTCTTCTTTTATAACGGGAGCATAAATAAAATCATCATACTGTTTAAAATGCAGTCCCACATAATCTGTAGCCGTGGCATATTGTTTCAGTACAAGTTCTCCGGCTATATCCTTCTTACTGCTACGGGGAGTATGTTTACTACGGAAACTTGCCTGGTGGCCAAAACCAATGCTGGGTATTTTTTTCAGCTTACAGGCCAGCGAAGTAATACTTTCGAAATCATTCAGCACCAGATCGTATTTTTCAACAGGCAATTCCCTGGCTTCTTTCCAGATGCGTTTCAGGTTAAACTCCTTCCACATGCGCAGGTAATCAAGTCCCCCGGTGTTTCCATAAAACAGGCTCACCCCATTACTTCTGTATTTTACCGGCAGATTGGGTTGCAGGTGGCTATTACTTCCGCTCAAAAAAACATCTACAGAGCCATATTGCTGCAGATAAGGCATCAGCTCCATAGCCCGGCTGATATGGCCATTGCCCGTGGCTTGTACTGAATATAAAATTTTCATGATGTCTTTGCTAAAGAATGAAGGAATAAAGCGATCTCATCTGTAACCACATTCAGTTGAGGTAATTTTCGCTCCATGGTAACGATCGGTGCGGTTAACGAGGCAAACTGTTTTTCATCATATTGATAAATGCTCCAGTCATTATCCTTGTATTCAAGTGCGGTGAGGTTCTCTATCCAGTCGCCACTGTTGAGATACATTACTGAACCTTCTTTAGTAGTGACTTCTCTTTTTTGTGGCTGATGAATATGCCCGCAGATCACATAATCATATTTTTTTTCGATAGCCAGTTCAGCTGCAGTCTGTTCAAAGTCGCCGATCCAGGCTACGGCTTTTTTTACACTATTCTTTACTTTTTTACTGAAGCTCATTTTCTCCCTGCCCATCAGCTTCAGCCACCAGTTGATAAAACTGTTCAGGTGAATGAGCAGATCGTATCCGTGTCCGCCCAGTTTGGCCAGCAGTTTAGCGCTGCCTTTGGTGGTGGCATCAAACACATCGCCATGAAAGATCCAGGTCATTTTGCCGTCGATCTCCATCACAACCTTATCTGTAAGCTGGAAATTACCCATTTCAATATCGCTGAAGCGGCGTAACACTTCATCATGGTTACCGGTGATATAGATCACGCGTGTACCCTTGCTCAGCAGGTTCATGATCTCTTTGAAGACCTGCATGTGCGAAACAGGAAAATATCGTTTATTGAACTGCCAGATATCGATCACATCGCCATTCAGGACGAGGATCTGCGGCTGTATACTTTTGAGGTAATTAACAAGCTCTTTGGCGTGACAGCCGTAGGTGCCAAGGTGAAGATCACTCATAACAACTACATCTACCGAACGTCTTTCCATACAGGAGGTTTAGCAAAACTCCATCAGGCAGATGAATAGAATGTTACAGCTATGTTACGCTAATATGATATGTATATGAACGAATTGTTACCTCCCAGTTATCCATTCACTCATCCACTCATTCACTCATTCACTCACTATCATTAATCCAGATCTCCCAGTTGCGGGCGCAGAACAATATCTTCTACCACAGCCATCGGAGATAACAACGAAGCAGCATACACCATTTTAGCTATATCCGCAGCTTCCATAATGCGCTGTGGGTCGATCTCAAATCCATCCCAGCTGGCGCTCATAGTAGCGCCGGGACTAACTTCGGTAACTTTGATACCATATGGTTTCATTTCTTCGCGCAGATTTTTACTGAATCCCAGTAACGCAAACTTGCTGATACTATAGCTGCCGCCATTGGGGTATGCATGGAGGGATGCAATGGAGCAGATATTGAAAACATGTCCCTTTCTTGCCTCCATCATGGCTGGCAGAAGGGCACGGGTCAGATGATATGCGCTATACAGGTTTACTTCGATCATCTGTTCCAGTGTACCATCGGGTTCATTATATACACTGCCGGGCATGAACTGTCCCGCATTATTCACCACCACATCCGGAATACCGAAACCCAGGCACCAGGTGGCGAAAGCTTTCACTTCTTCCGCTATACCCATGTCTACGGGTCTGGCTTTGATGGTGCTTTGCGGGTACCTGTTCTGCAGATCGGCCACCGTATCATACAAACCCTTTTCGCCCCTGCTGCAAATAAGCAGGGTATGACCTGCGGCAGCAAACTGTTCTGCAATGGCTTTACCGATACCCTTGGAAGCGCCTGTAATGATCACCTGCATACATAATAGGTTAGAAACACGAAGTACGAACATTTTTGTTAACAGTGTACACTTCGCATTCACCAGCCCGGAGTTTGCTTTATCTTGCGGCATGCAATACCGTCACCTCTTTTTTGATCTGGACCATACCTTGTGGGATTTCGAAACCAATGCCAAACTGGCCATGGCCGATCTGTTCAATAGCCTGTCCTTGCACGAAAAAGGCATCCCGGATTTCGATGGATTCTATGACCGGTACAGTTACCATAATCACCGGCTATGGGACCGATACACCAAAGGACATATCAAACAGGAAGAACTGCGCTGGAAAAGGATGTGGCTGGCACTGCTGGATTTTAAACTGGCCGATGAGCCCCTTTCACGCCAGATGGCGGCAGCATTCCTGGAGTTGCTGCCAACAAAGAATTCACTGTTTCCCTATACAATCGAAATACTGCAATACCTGCAGCAGAAGAACTATCAAATGCACTTGGTAACCAACGGGTTTGAAAAAGTGCAGTACGGTAAGATCAAACTATCAGGACTGGATGGTTTCTTTGACCAGGTAATTACCTCTGAAGCCAGCAACAGCCTGAAACCCAACCGGGAAATATTTGACTATGCTTTTTCAAAAACCGGCGCCGTGGCGGAAGAAAGTATTATGATAGGCGATAACCAGGATGCTGATATTGTAGGTGGTAAAAATGCCGGTATGGACACCGTTTTTGTGAACCACCTGAATGTAGAGCCCTACAGCCAGCCCACTTATGTGATACACCATCTGAAAGAGCTGGAGAATATTCTCTGATCATGATAGCATATTCGCTTTACAATCCTGGATACAGATAGGTACCCAAATAAAAAAACCGCTGATAGCGGTTTTTTTATTTCGATCAGAAAAGAAAACTATGCTTTTGTTTTAGCAACAGGTTTTGCTTCCTTAGCATCTTTCTTGCTGTCTTTTTTCATGTCCTTGCAGTCTTTCATGTCTTTGCTGCATTCTTTTTTGTCTTTGCAGCACTCTTTTCCCATTGCGCATTTTTTGCCATCACCTTCGTGTGCAAAAGCGATACCGGTAACCAGGAAAGCAGTAGTGGCTAATACGAATAATTTTTTCATACTTGGCTATTTAAGTGTAAATAAATGCTGCATTGAAAATAGGCAATTTGTATGGGATTGCCTGTTCCAATTTGTTAAAATCGGCTACCAGCTGGCCAATACGGTCACCCCGCCTTTTACTACCTGGTTCAGTTCCACGTTAACTTTGGCGTTCAGGGGCAATAACACATCTACCCGGCTTCCGAATTTGATAAACCCATATTCATCTCCCTGCTTTACCTGCTGGCCTACAGCGGTATAATTACAGATGCGTTTGGCTAAAGCGCCTGCTATCTGCTTGTACAGGATCTCACCATGTTCATTACGCGTTACCACACTCCATCGTTCGTTTTCGGTGGAAGATTTTGGGTGCCATGCCACCAGGTATTTACCCTTGTGGTACTGGTTGTACACCACTTCGCCGCTCATGGGATTACGGTTCACATGTACATTGGCGGGACTCATAAAGATGCTTACCTGTATACGGCGGTCTTTGAAATATTCTTCATCAGTGATCTCCTCAATCACCACTACTTTACCGTCTGCCGGGCAGACCACCTGGTTATCATTGATGGTAAGTACGCGGTTAGGTATCCTGAAAAAAGAAATGATGAACAGAAACAGGAAAAGGGTCACCACAAACAACAGCATAGCCAGCCAGGGCAGCGATGCACTTAAAAATGTAAAAGATGCCAGGTTAAACAACCCAAACAGCAATGCAGTGATAGCAATGGTTTTATATCCTTCTCTGTGAATGGTCATCTGAAATGATTGAACTGCAAATGTAAAACGGATTGTTGAGATTGCAGCAACGGAGCGTAACAGAGTTTAGTAAAAGCAATACAGGACCACCCAAACGGCCGTAGTAGCCACCAGCAGAGAATCGAACCTGTCTAAAAAACCACCATGTCCTGGCATGATCTGGCCGCTGTCTTTTACACCTGCCAGTCGTTTCAGTTTGCTTTCGAACAGATCGCCCAACGTTCCTGTGATGGAAGCGGTGACCGATACCAGCAGCATCGCTTTCCATGAAAAATCAAAAAGATATACCCCGGCAAGTGTAACAATCAATACAGCCAGTATGGCCCCGCCAATGGTTCCTTCCCAGGTCTTTTTGGGCGATACGGGAGACAAGGGCGTTTTACCAATGAAAGACCCTACGAGATAGGCCATGGTGTCATTGATCCAGATAGAAGCGATCAGGATCACGGGTAAGATCCAGGTATGGCCTACAAGAATACTGCCATTGAGATTACCAAAAAGTTGCATCATCAGCCCCCAGCTGAGCGATATATATAACAGACCCAAAACCGAATGGGCCCAGATTTTAGGATTCAGTTTTTTTGCCAGCAGGAATTCACTCAGGATAAAGCCGATCAGTCCCACCCAGAACAGGCTCCAGCCAATCAGTGCAAGCCGTAAGGTTCCTATATAAAAGCCCGCATCTGTCATCCATAACATCATTCCAAAACCAATCAGCATCACACCATAGCGGTGCAGGGGACTGATATCTTTGTATTCCGGATCAATCAGTCCCAGCAGTTTCTGGTACTCTACCCAACAGCCAAAATGAATCACAGAGAACAGAACCAGGAAACTCCACTGGTTCCACAATAAGCCGGCCAGCATAATCACCACAAATACCACTGCCGTTACTGCGCGTGTTTTGAATGTTTGCAGGTTAAAAGCCATTGCTAAGCATGATTGATGAACCACGAAGTACGAATGTATGTGGGAGATATCCAAATACAACCACCCGCGATAACTGGTTTTCAGCCTATGGCTGGTCAATCAGTTCAGCAGGTTCTTGGCCACCAGCTGTTTGGCGGTCTCTGCAAGAACTGCAGGCACATACAGTTCAATATCACCAAAATTCAGGTAGCTGCTGTCCTGTTTATTCATGATTTGCACAGCAATATGGTTCTCTTCCAGCATGCCTTGTATAATACTGGCTTCTGCAGGATTTCGGGTAGCATAGATTTTTTGCCAGGTCTGCATCAGGAAAGAATATTTTCGGGGGATGAATGTACCGCTTTCTCTTTGACTACCAGTAAACGTTCGCTTTCCTTCCGGAAAGAGCGGAACAGCATTACCAGCAAAATAACCGCAATAGCACCCCACCATATCGGCACATTTTCGTCCATGGTCTTTTCGATTGGTTTTCCCTGTCGTGAAGTAACATACAGCTGCGTTACCACCAGTGCATTATTCATAAAATGCAGTAATATGGACAACCAGATATTTTTACTGTAATAAAAGAGTAATCCCAACACCACACCCAATGCCATCCTGGGCAAAAAGCCGAAATACGAAAAATGAATGGCGCTGAACAGGATGCTGGTGATCAGGATACCTGCCCACTTATGATTGGTCCAACCCACAAACACCTGCTGAAAACCTCCCCGGAACAGGACTTCTTCAAACAAAGCCGGGGCCGCCGCCAATACCAGCAGGGCCAGGAGGTAATCGGTCATCGATTTCATATTCGCCATGGCCATCATCGTAGCTTTATAGGCATCTTCCATGGCTTTGGCTTTGGCATACCATTTAGCTGGTAACGGGATCCACTCGTTCAGCTGGCCCAGTGCACCACTCAGCATGATACTGCAGACAGTGATCGCCAATACCAACGCCAGTTGTCTGGAACTGACATAACCATGAAAGCCCAACTGTGCAAAGGGTTGTTTACTTAAGATCCTTGCCAGAACGAGTGCCGGTAGTAAAAAGGCAAAGAAAGAAGCCATAGTATTCAGTAACCTCGAAAGATTGGCATTTTCCGGCCGGTTTAACTGGCTGATTACCTGCATGAAAGGTACTTTCAGCACCAGGCTGCCTACCAAGGGCAGCAAAAAAGAGCCCAGCACCACAAACACGCCCATAAGGCCCATCAGGAAGGCAAATTGTGATGGATAGTTGATCACCGGCTTTTGATTCATCGGCTAAAGAATAAGGTTGTAAATTTGCAAATTCCGTAACAAAAAGCAAGCATCGAAAGGATTAGTGGCCTACAACCCCTTTCCCAACCTTGCCCGCACAATATGGTGAAAATAGATCAGATAGTACTACCCGATTTCCCGCTTTTACTCGCTCCCATGGAAGACGTGAGTGATCCGCCCTTCCGCGCCGTTTGCAAAGATAACGGCGCCGACCTGATGTACACCGAATTCATCAGCAGCGAAGGTTTGATCCGGGATGCGATCAAAAGCCGCCAGAAACTGGACATTTTCGAATATGAACGCCCGGTAGGTATCCAGATCTTTGGAGGTGATGAAGAAGCCCTATCCATCAGTGCCAAAATCGTAGAGACCGTTAATCCCGACCTGCTTGATATCAATTTTGGCTGTCCGGTAAAAAAAGTGGTCTCCAAAGGAGCCGGGGCCGGTGTATTGAAAGATGTGGACCTGATGGTACGTTTGACCGAAGCGGTGGTAAAAAGCACCAGCCTGCCTGTTACCGTTAAAACAAGGCTGGGCTGGGACGATAACAGCAAAAACATTGAAGAAGTGGCCGAACGTTTGCAGGATGTGGGTATCAAAGCACTCGCGATCCATGGCCGTACACGTTCCCAACTATACAAGGGCCAGGCCGACTGGAGCCTGATCGCCAAGGTAAAGAACAACCCGCGCATCCAGATCCCCATCTTTGGCAATGGAGATATTGACAGTCCGCAGAAAGCCCTCGAATACAAGAACCGCTATGGAGTAGATGGTATCATGATCGGCCGCGCCGCCATCGGATATCCCTGGATCTTCCGCGAAGTGAAACACTATATCGCCACCGGTGAGATACTGCCATCACCTACACTGGAGGAACGTGTGGAAGTTGCCCGCAAACACCTCCGCAAATCCATCGAATGGAAAGGCCCCATTGCCGGTATCAACGAAATGCGCAGGCATTATACCAATTACCTGAAGGGTTTACCCAATATCAAAGAATACCGTTACAAACTGGTCACTTACAAAACCGGTGAGGAAGTGGAATCCGTTCTGGATGATATCCTGCAACATTATAAAGGATATGTTTTTGAAAGGGCACCGATAGAACTCATCAATTATCATGAGAAATGCCCGGTGTAGGATTAATGATAGAATGATAGAATGAGTGAATGAGTGAATGTTTTATGGAGGGGGACTGATAGCGTTTCTGTTTCTATATGGGAGATCATTGGATAGCTGTGATTACCTGTTTACTCAGGGGCGAAATGTGCTGCGAATAGAAATGGGTTAAAACGCCGCGCTCATCAATGATATATTTACTGAAGTTCCACATCGGTTGCCGACTGCACCAGCCATTCGCCGCGGGATTACTTAACCATTGAAATACTGCATGCTGCCCCGGGCCTTTCACCACCTGGCTTTTCTGCATGATAGGAAAGGTTACTCCATAATTCAGCTTACAGAAAGCTGCAATGGCTGCGTCATCCTTTTTTTCCTGTTCCTTGAAATCATTGGCCGGAAAAGCGAGGATCACCAGTTTGTCTTGATATTGCCGGTACAATTTTTCCAGTTCCTCATACTGTGCGGTGAAGCCGCAGTCGCTGGCAGTATTCACAATAAGCACTTTTTTCCCTTTGAAACGGCCAAAATCAACCGTATCGCCCTGGTTACTGACAGCCATCAGAGAATAAAAAGAAACAGGTGGCAATGACTGGTTTCTGTTCTCCTGTATGTCTTTACTGCCGGGCATTAATTTCCCCTTGAGCATAATGAGCGGGTATACCGCTTTGAGAACCGATTGCCGCCAGGTCATGTCTTTACGTTTGATGAGGAATGATACGATAAGGATAACAGCAAGAAAGAAGAATAGTTTTCGCATAAAAAGTATTTACCTGACACCGGCAGTTCTCAGAAGTGACAAAGGTGTCGGAAAGGGTTACCGAATAATCCACTTAAACAACTTCAGCTTCCCTTTCAGCGGCGGGTATTTGATTGAAGGATCAAACCAGGTAGGGGTTTTCATCACTGCTTTTTTATGGCTGAATGTATCGAAGGAATAACGGCCATGATAAGCCCCGGTACCACTAAAACCCCTTCCCCCAAAAGGCAGATAGGGATTGGTGAGATGCCAGCTGGCATTGTTCACGCAGGTACCTCCGGCAGGTATGGCATTCAGCCAGAAAGTTTCTTTGGCAGAAGAAGATGTGAATACATAAAACGCCAGCGGATTAGGATTTTGTGCAATGATCGCTTTGGCTTCTTCCGTTGTATGGAACGCGAGTATGGGTAATACGGGACCAAAAATCTCCTCTTTCATCACAGCCGTTTCCAGGTTTACCTGATCCAGTAAAGTGGGTTCAATAAACAGGTCGGACCGGTTCTGCCTGCCTCCGTGCAGCAGGTTGCCCTGTGCCAGGTAAGCAGCTACCCTGTCGAACTGTTTGGTATTCACCAGCCTGCCATAATGCTCACATTCTTCCGCATGCTCCCCAAAGAACTCAGTGATCTTCTCCTTCATGGCTTTTACCAGTGCCTCTTTCTGTGAAACATGCACCAATACATAATCCGGTGCTACACACATCTGGCCTGCGTTGGAGAACTTGGTCATCACAATACGTTTGGCAGCGATGTTGATATTGGCATCGCTCTCTACCAGGCAGGGACTTTTACCGCCCAGTTCAAGCGTTACAGGAACCAGGCGTTCGGCGGCCATTTTATAAATAAGTTTTCCGACCGCTGTACTTCCGGTATAAAAAACATGGTCAAAAGTGAAATGATTCATCATGCCAGGGATCACAGCTGCGCCGTCTCCTGGCACATAAAGAACATATTCTTTTGGGAAAGTGGTTTCGATGATTTTCTGCATCACCGCCGAAGTGGACGGTGCAAATTCACTGGGTTTCAGCACAGCACAATTACCTGCCGCAATTGCCCCGATCAATGGCGTAAACAATAACTGGAAAGGATAGTTCCAGGGACCAATGATCAATGCAATCCCAAGTGGTTCACGAAGTATATAACTGTTCGACGGAAGATTAAGCAGGTTCGTACGTACCGATTCCTGCGACATCCACTGTCGCAGGTGATTGATCGTATCGTTCAGTTCGGCCAGGAAAAAACCGTTCTCGGTTACCCAGCACTCTTCCTTGCTCTTTTTAAGATCGGCATACAAAGCTGCATAGATCTCTTCCTCATGTGCAATCACGGCCTGCTTCAGCAACAGCAATTGCTGTTTGCGGAATGCATACGGTTTGGTAACTCCTGTTTCAAAATACGACCGCATAGCGGCCAGCTGTGAAAGAATCGTCATGGCAGACAGAATTGTTACCTGTAAGATAGATAAATAGCGGAATTTATCATTAATACAATAAGCATCGGCGTTCCTGACATTACATTATGCTCATACACGAAATCATCTTTGTAACCGCTCTTCTCACATCCCAACCGTTTATAAAATAATCCGAATACCCTTTTTTAGCAAAAGACAGTTCGCCTGTTCACATGCGCAGTGACTAGTATAATCCAATGTTTCGCTGTAGTTCTTTTATAGTCAACCTTTACAGAGAAAAATAGTTTTTCGGCAGGACAACAAATCAGGCAACGAATAGCTTACTATCGGTGTCAATATCAGTGATGGACACATAATAGTTTTTTGGCTATATGATTATGGCTTCTATTTTTGCGCCGATTCGTTGAAACATAAATCCAATATTCACATGACACAGAAATGTTCATTTTTGCTGATTGCTTGTTTAAGTCTTTGGTTACTACAATCTTGTGTTAGTTCCCGCGCAGTGGCTCACCTGATCTTCTATAACAATTCTGATAAAGAGGCTCCCATCCGCTTATCCATTACAAAAAACAACAAAAACAATCCGCATAAAGTCATACTCCATACCATACAACCTGGTTTACAGGAACTTGAAGTAGGCAGCTTTGCCAAAGGTGCCTATTCGGTTACGGCGGAAACAGCAAACAGAACCCTGGTTGTGACAAAACCGGTTTCACTGGACACCGAAAGATGGATCATTCTGAATTATACCAGTGCCGACTCGCTCAGCATTCAGAGAAAATACGGTTATGTAGATACCAACGTACTGAAAAAAGTGGATGGAAGATTTACCGGCATCGATATTTACAGTGAGAACCGCCGTCCGCCGTCCCTGTAAATCAATCATCTGTCATCGATATACACAACACTGCCTGTTCTTTTGAGAACAGGCAGTTGCATATTGGATTTCAACTATGCTTTTATAACTACCTATGCCCCCCTTTTATTGTGCAGAGGAGGGTCATTCTGCAAAACACTTCCCAACAGACCCCAAAGACTGTTCCATATTATAGAATCTGATTGGGTTGTGGCAGTTCTCATATTATTTCTCGGTTTTTATGTCCAAGCCATCTGATATTTCGATAAATTCATGTCTCCTATTTTTATCAAAACACCCAACGATTGTTCAGTATGAAAAACAAACCCAGTTCAGGTAACAAGACTCAAAACACCCAAAACCAGGATTCACGCCGTTCCTTTATCCGGAATGCGGCATTGGCTGCGGCCGGATTCTACATTGTTCCGCGCCATGTATTGGGCCGCGGTTTTACCGCACCCAGTGATAAGCTGGTGGTTGCCGGCGTAGGTGCCGGTGGTAAAGGCGAAAGCGATCTCTGGAATTTTTACCAAAGTGGCAAAGCCGAGATCGGTTTTCTCTGCGATGTGGATGCACGTCAAACACGTAAAAGCCGTGAACGTTACCCCAAAGCCAAACTCTATACAGACTACCGCGAAATGCTGGAGAAAGAGCATAAGAGTATTGATGCCGTATCAGTTTCCACCCCGGATCATATGCACGCCGTTATTGGTATGGCCGCCATGCAACTGGGTAAACACGTGTATATTCAAAAACCCCTTACCCACGATATTTATGAAGCACGCATGTTAACCAAAGCAGCCCACGATCATAAAGTGGTTACGCAAATGGGTAACCAGGGTGCTTCCGGCGATGGTGTGCGGCAACTGCAGGATTGGTACAACGCCGGCCTGATCGGCGATGTACACACTATCTACTGTTATACCGACCGGCCCGTTTGGCCCCAGGGCATTCCCTGGAGCAGCAATAAACCACCGATTCCTGCCGAACTCGACTGGAACTTATGGCTGGGTACCGCTCCTTACCGCGATTATGTAGAAAAGCTGGTTCCTTTTAACTGGCGCGGCTGGTGGGATTACGGTACCGGCGCATTGGGCGATATGGCCTGTCATATCATGGCACCCGCTTTTGCCGTACTCGGCCTGGGATATCCGGAGTCTGCTGAGTGCAGTGTAGCCACTCCTTATATCGAAAACTGGACACGTGGTAATTACCCCGATTCCGGTCCGGTTTCTTCCTCTATCACGTTATCCTTCAGGGGTGCTAATGGCAAAGCCATTAAACTCCATTGGATGGATGGCGGTATACAACCTGAACGGCCTGATGAACTGGGTCCTAATGAAATGATGGGAGACGGCGGTAATGGCGCCATCTTTATCGGCACCAAAGGAAAAATGATGTGTGGCACTTATGGTATGTATCCTAACCTGTTACCTACCACACGAACCAAAGAAACTTCGGTTCCGCAAACAGTTAAACGCGTTCCGAAAGGTGATGCAGGACACTATGCCGCATGGGTAGAAGCAGCCATTGCCGGATATGGTTCTGAACAGGCCAAAAACCTCAGCTCCAACTTCGATATTGCCGGACCTCTGACCGAAAGTGTGTTGATGGGCAACCTGGCCATCCGCAGTTACAATATCGGCAGACCGGGTAAAGATGGCAGAGGCAGAGAAACCACTGTTTATCCCGGACGCAACATCAAGCTCATGTGGGATGGCCCCAACATGCGCATCACCAACTTTGACGAAGCCAACCAGTATGTGAAGAGAACCTATAGAGAAGGTTGGAGCCTGGGTGTGTAAAAATGAAGCTAGTTACCATAAACAAAAAGCGGCTCATATGATATGAGCCGCTTTTTGTTGAGATATCTTTTCACCGCAGAGAGACAGAGATCGCGCTGCGTTTTCTCTGCGATGACTCCGCGTCCGTTGCGGTTCTGCGGGGAACAACACCTTGCATAAAAAAACTGCGGTTTACCAATAACCGCAGTTTTCATTTCTATCTTTTGCCTTACCTCAGTGAGTAAGTAGCTTCCGTTTAATAGCTAAAAGACTTCATATACTTAGCATCCGCTTCAGCACTCAATAACGGAGTACTGCCGGTAAAAGCTTCCTGTTCTACAATATGGTATTTCAGTCCTTTTTCTGCACCTGTCTTCAGGATAGAGGCAAAATTGATTGTTCCTTTCCCAATCTGTACAGACTCATGTCCTTCTTTTGAATTGGTTTTCGCCATGTCTTTCACATGACACAACCTGAAACGGCCCGGATGTTTGCTGAACCAGGCTTTGGGATCTTCACCTGCCGCTACTACCCAATAGATATCCATTTCAAAATCTACTGTGTCTTTATTGGTAGATGCCATCATTACCTCCTGAGGTACCTGTCCGTTAACCGGTTTGAACGAGTAATCGTGGTTATGATACGCAAAACGGATACCGTTCTTTTTACAGATGTCGCCGGCTTTATTGAACTTATCAGAATAGCGTTTGAAATCATCAATGCTTTTCTGTGGGCCAATGTACGGACAGATCAGGTATTTCATTCCGATAGCAGCAGCTTCTGCCGCTTTCCGTTCAAAATCATTCTCAATATTGCAATGTGCTGAAACAATGTTCAGGTTCAGCTCATCCATGTATTTTTTGAACTCGGTATTTTTCATACCCCAGAACATACCCTTGGATCCTTCAAAACTTTCAATCATGCGGTATCCATAACTGGAGATCTTCCGTAAGGTTTCTTTGGCATTCAAAGCCATGTCTTCCTTCACCGTCCATAACTGGATACCAAATGCGGGAATATTTTTATACGGTGCCATATTCAGCAAAGACGATTTACCAGCAAAGGGCAGTGATAAACCCAAAGCGGCAAAAGTACTGTTCCGTAAAAAGTCGCGCCTGTTAGTAGACATACAATAATCTTTATATGATGATAAAAAACTATCCATACCCTGAGTAGGACATGCTCAATAATTACTAATTGCTAATTATTACTTCCTAATTACTAGGTTGCCCATGCTTTATCTCCTTTTTTATAAGGAATGCAACCTTCATATTTACCCGGAACCGCCACATAACGCAACGCCTGTGTAGCACCTACTTCAGAAGTAAAGAAACCGGTGAGGGTTAATTCTTTCATCATGCGGAAATAGTGGGTAGGTTGATCTTCTTTTTTAGTCTTCTGGTATTCTTTCTGCTCCTTGTCAAGCTCTACCAGCAGGTTATGGCGCTGCTCGGCAGTACTTTCCATGAACGACTTGCCATTTTTCTTTTTGCTGGCCTCGTCCAGTTTTGAAATTCCTTCCATAAAGATCTTCTGGTCTTTTTCTTCGTAGCAGTCTCTTACCATTACCGTCATAAACTCGCCCACTTTAGCGGCTTTAGCGCCGGGTGTGCTGGTAGCGGGTAAAATGGTTTCTGCCACTTCATCCAGGAAAGAAATATCAGACGCGGAGAAACTTACGCCTGCATCTGTTTTGGTTTTGCAGCCGGAGAGAAATGCTTCGGCGCCCAAAATAGTACCACCCAGGAGCAATGCTACACTGGATAAGGCTTCTCTTCTATTCATGAGATTGATTTTTTAAGGGTGAGTAGTCAGTAGTGAGTGATGAGTGAGATTTTACTGCCTACTCACCACTCACCATTCACTTTATAAATTTTGTTTTTTCAATTCGTTTACTGCATAATCCACTGCTCTTGCTGTAAATGCCATATAGGTCAGCGACGGGTTTACGCAGGCAGCCGATGTCATGAAAGCACCATCGGTAACAAATACGTTCGGTGCATCCCATACCTGGTTGTATTTATTCACTACCGATGTTTTTGGATCGGCTCCCATACGGGCAGCACCCATTTCGTGAATACCGCGACCCTGGTAACCATTGGCATCCCAGCCTTTTACATCTTTCACACCGGCTGCTTCCAGCATTTCGATGGCATCTTTTTGCATGTCTTTACGCATTTTGAGCTCATTTTCTTTCAACTCTGCATCGAACGACAATACATTCAGTCCCCATTTATCCTTCACATTTTTATCCAGTGTCACCTTATTGGAATGATCTGGCAGGATCTCTCCAAAACCACCCATACCCATGGTCCAGCCACCGGGCTCTGTCAACGCATCTTTGAATTCACCTCCAATGCTCAGTTCAGCCACATCGCGACCCCAGCTCTGGCGGCTGGCGCCCCCCTGATAACCGAAGCCACGCAGGTATTCACGCTTATCGCCAAACAGGTTCTGGTAACGTGGTATATAGATACCGTTGGCACGACGTCCGAAATAATATTTGTCTTCATAACCCTCCACTCTTCCACTGGCACCCACACCCAGGTGATGGTCCATAATATTGTGACCCAGCTCTCCGCTGCTGCTGCCCAAACCTCCGGGCCATATATCAGTAGCAGAGTTCATCAGAATCCAGGCAGTATTAAACGTAGATGCATTCAGGAAAACGATCTTTGAATTGAACGTGTAGGTCTTGTTGGTTTCTGCATCCAGCACCTCCACACCCGTTGCTCTTTTTTTATCCTTATCATATAACACTTTGGTTACGATAGACCATGGACGCAGGGTAAGTTTTCCTGTCTTCATGGCTGCGGGCAAAGTAGACGACTGTGTACTGAAATAAGCGCCGAACGGGCAACCCAGCCAGCACTTATTACGGAACTGGCAATTGGTCCTTCCTTCGTGAGCAACCGTTAGGTTGGCAGTACGTCCGATAATCATGGAACGCGCACCTTTGTAATATTCCTTCATCCTGGCAGCTACATCTTTTTCAACACAGTTCATATCCATTGGTGGCAGAAACTGTCCGTCAGGTAATTGTGCCAGTCCATCGCGGTTACCACTGATACCTGCAAATTTTTCTACATAATCATACCAGGGTGCAATGTCTTTATAACGTACCGGCCAGTCAACAGCGATACCATCTTTCGCATTGGCTTCAAAATCGAAATCGCTCCAACGGTAACTTTGTCTGCCCCACATCAGGGAGCGTCCTCCTACATGATAGCCACGGAACCAGTCGTAACGTTTTACTTCTGTGTACGGACTTTCTTTTTCATTCACCCAGTAATCCAGGTTGGTCTCATTCAGCGGATAGTCCCTTTTCAGCACAGGATAATCCTTGATCATCTGTTGGGTTCTTCTTCCACGGTGCGGAAAATCCCAGGCTTCCTTGTTGGCATTTACATAGTCTTTGATGTGCTCAATGTTACGCCCACGCTCCAGCAGCAACACTTTGAGTCCTTTTTCAGTTAACTCTTTGGCTGCCCAGCCACCGCTGATTCCGGAGCCGACAACAATGGCATCAAATGTTTGATCGGACATGATTCTGTTTGTTTATTGGTTTATGGTTACTTGTTCTCTATAAAAATGAGAATGAAATGTGGCGAATTATCCAGCTCATTCCTCTTTATTACACATCACATATCATCACTGCATTCTTCAACGATCCCAGTGCATCGGCGGCCGTGGGAATGAATTCCTGCGCCACATACCCCGTGAACCCGGTAGCAAGGATCGCTTTCATGATAGCCGGATAATTCAGCTCCTGCGTTTCATCGATCTCATGTCTGCCCGGTACACCGGCCGTATGGTAATGACCGATATAAGTATGGTAATCGCGGATAGTCCGTATCACATCTCCTTCATCAATCTGCATATGGTAGATATCGTATAATAATCTGAAGTTGGGTGAGCCGATACGTTTACAGAGTTCTACACCCCATGCTGTATGGTCGCACATATAATCCTTGTGATCGATTTTGCTGTTCAGCAATTCCATCGTCAGCACCACACCCTTTTTCTCAGCCTGGCCTACAATCTGCTTCAGCCCTTCCACACAGTTCTTCAGGCCCGTCTCATCATCCATACCATTACGGTTGCCACTGGCACAGAAGAGATTGGTGAAACCGGCATCAGCAACCAGATCGATATGTTCGGTGTAACTTTTGATCAAAGTGGCATGATACTGCTTGTCATTCCAGCCCTTGGTCAACCCGATCTCGGCCCCGTTACACATGGTTGATACCAGGTTGTATTTTTTGAGCGTAGCCCAGTCTTTGGGTCCCACCAGGTCAATCCCTTTTAAACCGATCTGGTTAGCCGCCACACAGAGTTCATCAAGACTTATGTTACCAAAACACCAGCGGCATACCGAGTGCTGGATATTCCCTTTAAGCATAGCTGTTTTTTTTTCGCCGGCAGCAAAAGCGGGTACGGCGGCAGTACCTGCAGCCAGCGCCGCAGAACCTGCGAGTATGTTTTTGATCGCTTTTCTTCTGTTTGAATATGGAGGCATATAATAATCGGGGACTTAAATATACTCAGCTATCTTCTTTTAGGCTGCTGATAATTTTGATGCCTGCTTTCTTCCACGCATATACAAAAGCAGTATGGCAAAAGCTACCGAAAGAACCACTGGTATAATCAGTGTGGCGTTCAGCACTTCCGGACCGGCCAGCTTTTTGGCTTCATTCATCGCAGCTTCTGAAGTGTCGCCGGCAGGCAGTTTGGCATTGACCAGCTCGTCATAATATTCGCCCATAAAAACCGTGTACACTGAAACGGCAAACATACCGGCACCTCCCATCAGGTTCATACCCACAGCGCCCGTTTTGGGCAGGTTCTCCGAAACAAAACCCAGCATGGTAGGCCAGAAATAACAAACCCCCATACCAAATATGATGGCACCCACAAAAAGCATATTACCTGAACTATGACCAAGCAGGTACAGACCCGCCGCAGAAAGAATAGCAGAGATCAGTAATACGCCCGTTGGTGAGAACCTGTGCACCACCGGACCTGCAAAACCCCGGCCAATCACCATGATACCCGTTTCAATGGTCAGCAGCAGGATAGCATTATCAGATACATTCTTTAATAATACATCGATCCACTGACCTGTAAACAGTTCGGTGATCGCTGTTCCAAACATCAGGATGATCATGACAATGAACAGCGGACTCAGCAGGGCCTTATACATTTCACCTGCAGATACACCACTGGCCACCCTTTCTGTAACCGGGAATTCCAGTTTGCTGAACAGAAAACCATAGATCAGGGTAGGGATGGCCATCAGACCCACCTGAACCTGCCAGCCAATACCTGCTTTGTCAAGAAAGTATACAAGTAATGTACCAATCACAATACCACCCGGGAACCACAAGTGGAAGTGGTTCAGCTTGGTGGTTTTATTGTCTGCATAAATGGTGGCCACCAACGGATTACAGGCAGCTTCTACCGTACCATTGGCAATACCGATACAGAGTGTTGAAATGAACAGGCTCCAGTAACCGCCTGCAAATATGGTTAACAGAATGCCCGCCAGGTGAAAAACAAATGCCACAATAAGCAAACGCTTCATACCGATCACATCCACCACAAAACCACCAATGATCACTGCCAGCGGAAAACCCCAGAATGCAGTGGCAGCAATGGTTCCCAACTGTCCTGCATTCAGTTCGAACTGAACGCCCAGGCGACCTAATATACCGGCACGGATTCCAAAAGAGAGAGAGGTCACTAATAAAGCCAGGCAACTGGCCACGAATAATTGGCTACGTTGAGGGGTAGTCTGCATGTCGTTAGAATTAATATGGAAAAACAATCTGTGGTTAAATGTAATTTTTTATTTTTAAAACTGGATTGATAAAATCGGTCGAACATCAATTTTTTTTATAAGCTTTACAGTTAACAGCTGTTTTTAACCTGACATATTAAAATAATATCAGCATTTCATAAAAAAGTATCAAAACATGAATCGTAAACTCAGAATGGGAATGGTAGGCGGAGGCAAAGATGCCTTTATCGGTGCCATCCATCGTTTGGCCGCCAATATGGATGGCCTCATCGAAGTCGTTTGTGGTGCACTCAGCATCAACCCCGAAATTGCGAAGGCATCGGGTGAAATGTTATTCCTTCCTGCCGACAGGACCTACCTGACGTTCGAAGAGATGATTACCAAAGAAAGCCAGTTGCCCGCCGACAAGCGGATGGATTTTGTAACGATTGTTACGCCCAACTTCGCACACTTTGCACCAGCCATGATGGCGCTGGACCATGGTTTCCACGTGGTCATCGAAAAACCGATGACATTCACGCTTGACGAAGCCAAGCTGCTGAAAAAGAAAGTAGAAGAAACAGGATTGACCCTCTGTCTCACGCACACCTACTCTGGTTACCCCATGGTAAAACAGGCCAAAGCCATGGTACAGGAAGGCGTACTAGGCAAGATCCGTAAGGTTTGGGTGGAGTATCCACAGGGCTGGCTCAGCAAACTGAGCGAACGCGAAGGCAATGCACAGGCTGCCTGGAGGACCGATCCCAAAAAATCGGGTAAAAGCGGATGTATGGGCGATATCGGTACCCACGCCGCACACCTGTCTGAATACATCACCGGTGCCAAGATCACCCACCTCTGTGCCGACCTGAACGTGATGGTGGAAGGCCGTGCACTGGATGATGACGGTGCCGTATTATTAAAGTACGATAACGGTGCAGCCGGCGTACTGATGGCATCGCAGGTAGCCGCCGGCGAAGAGAACGCATTGAAGATCCGTATCTATGGCGAAAAAGGCGGTATTGAATGGTTCCAGCATGAACCCAATACCTTGCTGGTAAAATGGCTCGACCAGCCGACGCAGATCCTTCGCGCCGGCGGCAATTACGGCGACCGCCTGTCAGGTTTTGCCACTCATAACTGCCGCACTCCGGGCGGTCACCCCGAAGGTTACCTGGAAGCATTCGGTAATATCTACCGCAACTTCGCTTTAACCCTAAGCGCTAAAATAGATGGCAATACCCCTACACCCGAAATGCTCGACTTCCCCTCCTGCGATGACGGTATCCGCGGTATGGCGTTCATCGACAACGTTGTAGCATCTGCCAAGAGCGATGTCAAGTGGACAAAATATGAACTGTAGTGAGTGGTGAGTAGTGAGCAGGGAGTAAGGAAAATCATTATAGCCCACTCACTACTCACACCATTCACTCATTCACTCAATCACTCATTCAATCATTGATAACATGACTACCATCAAAGGACCCGGTATCTTTCTTGCCCAGTTCATGGGAGATGCCGCTCCGTATAATTCACTCGATACGATCTGTAAATGGGCTGCTTCGCTGGGTTTTACCGGTGTACAGATCCCTACCTGGGACAGCCGCTGCATCGATCTTCAGAAAGCTGCCGAAAGCAAGACCTATGCCGATGAGATCAAAGGAATTGTACAGGCTGCCGGCCTGCAGATCACAGAACTGTCAACGCACCTGCAGGGACAACTCGTAGCGGTTAACCCTGCTTATGATGCCCTGTTCGACGGCTTTGCGCCCGAGAACCTGCGTAACAAACCCAAAGCCAGAACGG
Source organism: Sediminibacterium sp. FW305-C-269 (assembly GCF_058231045.1). Classification (NCBI taxonomy): domain Bacteria; kingdom Pseudomonadati; phylum Bacteroidota; class Chitinophagia; order Chitinophagales; family Chitinophagaceae; genus Sediminibacterium; species Sediminibacterium sp. FW305-C-269. The sequence goes on from NZ_JBIQXQ010000001.1 coordinate 446,620, forward strand.
AATGGGCAGTTCAACAACTAAAATATGCCGCTAAAGCTTCACAGAATTTAGGGCTGAATGCACATGCCACTTTCAGTGGCGCCCTGTTATGGCATACCGTATATCCCTGGCCGCAGCGTCCGGCAGGATTGGTGGAAACCGGTTTCACCGAACTGGCCAAACGCTGGTTGCCCATCCTGAATGCTTTTGATGAAGCGGGGGTTGACTTATGCTATGAAATACATCCCGGCGAAGACCTGCATGATGGCATCACCTACGAGATGTTCCTAGAAAAAGTGAACAACCATAGCCGGGCCTGCCTGCTCTACGATCCTTCACATTTTGTTTTGCAATGCCTTGACTATCTTTCTTATATCGATCATTACCATGAGCGCATCCGGATGTTCCATGTAAAAGATGCCGAGTTCAACGCATCAGGTAAACAAGGAGTATATGGCGGATTCCAGAACTGGGTTGACCGTGCCGGTCGTTTCCGTTCACTGGGTGATGGGCAGGTTGATTTCAAATCCATCTTCAGCAAACTCGCCGCATATAACTATACAGGATGGGCTGTAATGGAATGGGAATGTGCCATTAAGGACGCCGCTACCGGTGCAGCAGAAGGTGCGCCCTTCATCAAAGACCATATTATTAAAGTAACCGAAAAAGCCTTTGATGATTTTGCCGGAACAGGTTCAGATGAAAACTTTAATCGCCGCATTTTGGGAATTGATTAATACCTTCATAGCGTCTTTCAGCGATGTATTGAGATAGATCGCTGAAAGATCTGTCTCAATTTTTGTAACACTAAAAACATTTGACGTGAAAAAGTATCTTGTAGCCATCACCCTGTTAACATTTGCAGTTGCCTGTGGCAGTAACAGTTCTGAGAAAAAAGAAGAAAAACCAGCCGACGCAGCAGCCGCTCCTGCAGCAGCACCTGCCAATGACCTGGCCAGCAATCCTGACTATGAAAAAGGATTGTCACTGGTTGCCAAATCAGATTGTCTTACCTGTCACAAAGTAAGTGAGAAATTAACCGGTCCTGCTTATAAAGACGTGGCTGCGAAATACGAGAGCACTGATGAAAACATCAATATGTTAGCATCCAAGATCATCAAAGGCGGTCAGGGCGTATGGGGTACCATCCCAATGACACCTCACCCAACTTTGAGTGAAGACGATGCCAAACAAATGGTAAAATATATCCTCTTACTGAGAAATAAATAATCCACATGCAATCATTCACAGCGATCACCGTATTGGCATTGTCCTTACTGTTGGGTGGCCCTGTTGCCAAAACAACAGAACTTCCTTCTGCAACGCAGAAAAAAGAAAAAGGCTGGATAGCTTTATTCGATGGAAAGACACTGAACGGCTGGCATAACTATGGTAAAACAACCACAAGTCCCGCCTGGACCGTTGAAGACGGAGCTATTTTTTACAACCCCTCCAAAAGGGTTCCCGGACAAAGAGGATCGAACGACCTGGTAACCGATAAGGAATTCGAGAACTTCCACTTCAAATACGATTGGAAGATCGCCAAAAACGGTAACAGCGGCCTGATCTTCTGGGTACAGGAAGACACTGCCAAATACAAACAGACCTATCATACCGGTCCCGAAATGCAGGTGCTGGACAATGATGGCCACCCGGATGGTAAGATCAATAAACACCGTGCGGGCAACCTGTACGATCTGATCGCCGGAAAAGAAGGCGTGGTAAAACCTGTTGGCGAATGGAATACAGCAGAGATCATCTGTAACAAAGGCAAAATGGATTTTATCCTGAATGGAGAAACGGTTTTGTCTACCACTTATGGAGATGACAGCTGGAAACAAATGATCGCCGCAAGTAAATTCAAACAGTGGCCCGATTTCGGAACAGTTTTCAAAGGCCGTTTTGCTCTGCAGGACCATGGTAATGAAGTCTGGTACCGGAATATCATGATCCGGAATTTATAAAAAAGCCCATTTTAGTAAAGCCATCTCAAAATGAGGTGGCTTTTTTATTTGCTCCCTGCAAAAGCCTACTTTCGCTGCATGATTGAGTTTGATGATACCTATTTCATGCAGCAGGCGCTGAAAGAAGCCGTACTGGCCTATGAGGCCGATGAGGTTCCGGTAGGTGCGGTGGTGGTCATTAACAACAAGATCATTGCCCGCGGGCATAACCAGGTGGAACTGCTGACCGATTCCACCGCGCATGCCGAGATCCTGGCCCTCACCTCTGCCTACCATTACCTTGGGGCTAAATATTTGCCCGATGCCACCCTCTATGTAACCGTAGAGCCCTGCCTCATGTGCTGCGGAGCCCTGTACTGGAGTAAGATCGGACGCATTGTTTATGGGGCTTCCGATGAGAAAAACGGCTTTAAACACATTACCAAAGAAAACTGGCCCTTCCACCCCAAAACAGAACTGGTGAAAGGTGTGCTGGAAGACGAATGCGCACAACTGATGCGATCTTTCTTTAAAGCCAAACGGCAGTAATCATTACGATCCCTGTTGATAAGGATGTTTTTCGAATTAAGAAAGAATTGATTACCGGCTTCCTTTATCAACCGAACATCAGTAAATTTGTTATTCATCCAATAACCTTCTTTTCATTCAAAAACTTATAAACTATGTCATTTACACTCGCCCCTTTACCTTATGCACATGATGCACTGGAGCCACATATCGATACCACTACCATGCAGATTCACCATGGTAAACACCACCAGGCTTATGTAGATAACCTGAATAAAGCCATTGCCGGAACACCCAACGAAGGCAAATCACTGGCAGAACTGGTTGCTGCGGCCGGCTCTATCAGTCCTGCGGTACGTAACAACGGTGGCGGCCACTGGAACCATACCTTTTTCTGGGAAAGCCTGGCATCTCCTGCCCAAAGCGGGACAGGTGGGGCTCCAACCGGCGCTTTGGCCGATGCCATCACTGCCGCATTCGGTTCGTTTGATGCTTTCAAGGAAAAATTCGCCAATGCCGGTATGACCCGTTTCGGCAGCGGATGGGCCTGGTTACTGGTCAAAGACGGTAAACTGGAAGTATCTTCCACTCCCAACCAGGACAATCCTCTGATGGATGTTGCCGAAGTGAAAGGCACTCCGATCCTGGGTGTGGACGTCTGGGAACACGCCTACTACCTGAAATACCAGAATCGCCGTGCTGACTACCTGGGCGCATTCTGGAACGTGGTAAACTGGAACAAGGTTGCGGAACGTTTTAACGCAGCAAAATAATCGCTGTCAGTAAATAATATTATTTTACAGTCCCGCCGTGAAGCAGCGGGACTTTTTTATTGAAACTATACTTATGAAAAAAATACTTTTCTTCTGTTGCGCCATTGCATTGTTCGCTTCCTGCAAAAGCAAGACCCTGGTGGTAATGAGTAAAGGCGCTGCCGACATTGATGTGGCAGCCAAGACCATCAAGGCCAAGGATGGTGCGGGTCATGAAGAAACAGCTGTGACTCTGGGCGGTGGATCCATTGTATTTAAACTGAACACACCTGCCGGGGAAGCCACCGTAGAGCTGAAAGAAAACGGTCTGTATGTGGTGAACGTAAAGAACGATACCATTATTGGCGGTTACCAGCAATACAGTGATCCCTCCGTATCGCAGCAGGTGATTACCCAGGAGAAACTGAAGCAGCAGATCGATTCACTGCAGTTATTATCCGAAGGAAAAAATGTGAGTGCCGCCAATCGAAATTTCTTTATCCTGCCCAACCAGGCCGTTAAGGTCACCGATAATACGGCTGCCATGATCGTTGGTCCCTACCACCGTATGCGCTCTGCCGAAAAAGTAGACGGGAAAGCCCCGGAAGTATACCGGTTCTACAGTATCAAGGAGGTCCGGGAGATCATCGGCAAACTGCAGGCTTTGACTGTGGCACCGAAAGAATAATTTGAGAATTCGGCAATTTGAAAATTTGAGAATGGATTTTCGGTCAGGATAGAGATCTATAAGTTCCACAGAAAGGGTACTCATGGTAAATGCTCTTGCCAGCAATAAGTCATTCCTTCCACTACCTTTCCAAATTCTCAAATTCCCGAATTTTCAAATTATCAGGGAACCGGGTCGTATCCATGTCCGCCACCCGGCCTGCATCTGCTGATACGTTTTACCGCCAGCCAGCCTCCTTTGATCAGCCCGTGTTTTTGCAGTGCCTGTACGGCATACTGTGAGCAGGTGGGTGTAAAACGGCATTTAGGACCAATGGCCGGAGAGATCACGTACTGGTAGATCCTGATCAGCAAAATGAACGGATAACTGATCACCACGGCTAACCAGGTGATCCATGAACGCGGTTGTTGGGGTGGTATGTTCTTTTCAGCGCACAATCTGTTCTTCCAGTTTGGTGAGGGCCTGCTGCATTTTTTCGGTCAGCATACCATGATCGGGCAGTTCTTTCCCAATATATAAGAAAAACACAGCTATCTGTTTTTGATGGGTCTTAAGCTTAGTCAGCAGCGGTTGTTTGTTCAGCCGGTAACCTTCACGCAGTAAACGTTTGATGCGGTTTCTGTCCACCGCTTTTGAAAAATGCCTGGCGCTAACGCCTACGCCGGCCTGAACAGGTTGTTCGGCGCTATTACCGGCAGGCATCCAGAACAGTTTCACCGGAAATACAGAAATGGTTTTGCCACCCGTAAACAGGGTACTCAATACCTTTCGGCTTTTCAGTTTTTCTGACCGGGAATATGTGTGGTTGCCTGCTGACATGGTTCTGCTAAACTAAAAAAGCCTCATCACAAAGATGAGGCTATATTTTTTACACGGCAAAGCCCGAAGGCCTGGTGTATTATTTTAATCCTTTTTCGCTGGAAACAGTGAGTTTCTTACGACCTTTCGCTCTGCGGCTCGCCAGTACTTTGCGGCCATTGGCAGTTTCCATACGCTTGCGGAAACCGTGAACGGTTTTACGACGGCGCTTGTGTGGTTGGAATGTACGTTTCATGTTCTAGTTTTTTACTAACCCGGTAATATGATTTCGTTTCATGCCTGCAGTCACCATACTGCTGCTTGTGAAAGGACGGCAAAGGTAGGGAAATCAGCCATACGAAGGAAGGCCGGATGCTGTTTTTTTGCGAAAAACTACCCCGGTTTGCCCTTTTTACCCTATTTCCGGCCCAGATCCAGGTGTTTTGAAGCGATCGGTTGCCCAAAAAAGCGGGTGGCATGGGTATCGAAATCCGTGGTAGAATCGGTGGTATAAAAGCTGATCCGGCCATTACGACTGCATTTCCGGGCCAGGTCGGGATGTTTTTCCAGGTATTGTTTGAGGCTTTGGGCCACGATCTCACCCTGCGACACCACCGTGATACCCGCCGGCAGGAACTGACGGATCTTATTGATCAGCAAAGGGTAGTGCGTACATGCGAGCAGTATTGTATCGATCCCTTCCGCCTGGTTCAGGAGGTGTTGCAGGTGCTGCTGCACAAAATAATCTGCACCGGGGGTATCATATTCATTGTTCTCGATCAAGGGCACCCACATGGGGCAGGCTTCCTGGTACACTGCTACTTGGGGAAAGAATTTAGCGATCTCAATGGGATAACTCTCGCTCTGTACGGTTCCCAATGTTCCCAGCACCCCCACTCTCCCGGTTTTGGAGTAATGACCTATCACTTCTGTCGTAGGCCTGATCACCCCCAGTACGCGTTTGTCCAGGTCGATACCGGGCAGGTCTTTCTGCTGAATGGTCCGCAGTGCCTTAGCGGAAGCCGTATTGCAGGCCAGGATCACCAGCTCACATCCCTGTGCAAAAAACCACTGCACGCATTCCAGCGTATAATGGTACACAGTGGCAAATGAACGCGGACCATAAGGGGCACGCGCATTATCGCCCATGTAGAGATAATCGTATTGCGGTAATTCCTGCACGATCTCTTTCAGTATGGTTAAACCACCATACCCGCTGTCGAATACACCAATGGGTTTGACGGGCTGCATATGACAAAAGTAAGAACCCCATCGCAAGGACGGGGTTCAGACCAAATATTATTATTGATAAGTCAACTTATTTCTTAGGAGCTGCTGCGCCTGCACCGGATGCTGCTTTCCAGGCATCTTCGATCTCTTTGGTCAGCGGCAGTTTCAGCTTCATGGCCACACGGATAGATAAGTTATCGAGCAGCGGTGGCTGTGCGTAAGGAGACAGTGAGTTTGAATTCAGTACATACGTATATTTCTGTTCTGCAATCACCAGCTTCAGTGCATCAAACATTCTCTGTTTGTAAGGATTCAGCAACTGCTCCATTTTCTGCTCATACATCTGCTGTCCGATCTGCTGCCAGTTAATCAGCATGTAACGTTTCTGTGCCAAATCTTTTTGGGCCAGTTCGCGTGCTTTGGCAGGCATAGAAGCTGAATCTTTTTTATAGATACTGTCGGCACGGTTGAATTCGTAAACGCGTGCTTCGTATTCCAGTCGGAGAGAGTCGTTCTGATAGCTGGACAACAAAGTGTCTACTTTACCGATACCAGGGAACAGAGACAGGGTCAGCTGTTCGTCAAAATATCCTATTTTCTGCTGTGCGCTGGTTGTGTTTGAGAACAATAGCATCGCAGCAAAAGCCATGCACACAAATAATGATTTCTTCATTGTAGTGAAATTTATGATTGTTTGGTTTACACTAGTTTTTAATGCCCAGCTCTCTCAGTACGTCTTCACTTTTATCCAGCTTGGGGTCGGCAAATATAATGGTAATTCCTTCACTTTTATCGAGTACAAAATCATAGGCTTTGGAGATCGCCATCTTCTGTACGGCATTGTACACTTTATCCTGAACCGGTTTTACCAGTTTCTGGCGTTCTTTGAAGAGGTCGCCCTCGTAACCGAAACGGCGTTTCTGAAGGTCACGTACTTCCTTCTCGCGCTGGAAAAGCTCGTCTTCCCGCTTTTTCTTCAGTTCATCGGTCAGCATGAACTGTTCGGCCTCATAATTCTTGTACATCTTGTCCAGCTGCGCCTGTTTGTCGTCGATCTCTTTCTGCCACTGCTCGCCTATGAGTTGCAGTTTTTTATCGGCATCCCTATATTCAGGGATCTTACCCAGGATGTATTTGGTGTCGATGATGGCATAACGCTGTGCGTTACCGGCAATGGCCAGTGCCACAAAAGCAATGAGGAGCAATACGTTTTTTTTCATAACGGTAGTTAGTTTAGGTTTTGGGTTATTCCGGCTCAAAGCCCAGCATAAAGGTAAACCTTGCTGCGTCTTTCATCGCGCCTCCCGGCGTAAACCTATCCAATCCTATGCCATAATCAAACCCAAGCAAACCGAACATGGGCAGGAAGAAGCGCATGCCCAGACCTACCGAACGTCTCAGTTTAAATGGATTATAGTCCTTGAATTCATACCAGCCGTTAGCCGCCTCAAAGAAGCCCAGTGCGTAAATGGTACTGCTTGGGTTCAGACTAAGCGGGTAACGCATTTCCAGCGTGTACTTATTAAAGATGGTAAAATACTGGCTGGCTGTTTGCCTGTCGGGATTGATCTTCGGATTTGAATTATCATATACAGGATAACCCCTGTGTGCAATGATATCGTAACCCAATAAGGCGAACTGGTTACTAAGACCCGCATCACCCACCTGGAACCTCTCAAAAGGAGAGATCTTCAGTTCTGGGTTAAACCTTCCCAGGAAACCGAATTTGGCCGAAGCCTTCAATACGAACTGTTTGTTCCTGTCTTCGCCATGTGGTTTGCCCAAAGGCACATACCATTCGCCATTGAACCTCCATTTATGGTATTCGATGAAGCTGTATGGGTTGGCGGAAGAATTGATATTCTTATCTATCAGCGAATACGGCGGCGTCACCTGCAGGCTCAGCAGGAAGGTAGAACCCGAACGCGGGAACAGCGGTGCATCCACCGAAGACCTTTGCAGGGCAATACGGAAGTTGATATTGTTCACCACCCCATTGTCGAAACCAGGCAGGTTGGTAGGGTCAATGGCATAGTTGCTCAGTTTGTAACGGGTATAGTTCAGACCCATTGACAGAGAGAAATAATCATCCGGCCATTTCAGCTGGCGGGCAAGACTCACCGTAGCACCGGTGGTAGAGATATACCTTGAATTGGCCACATTCGGATCATACAAGCCTGTGAGCGGATCGTAGGTCTGTCCGTACTTGGTATTGTACAGGCTCACGGTCAGGGCATTCCTTTTTTTACCACCCAGCCAGGGTTCGGTGAAAGAGAAGTTGTAAGAGCGGAACGCTTTACCATTACTCTGTACACGCAGGCTCAGTTTCTGTCCATCACCCATGGGCAAAGGATCCCAAGCCGATTTTTTAAAGATATTCCGGATAGAGAAGTTATTGAACGATACGCCCAATGTACCGGTCAAACCGATATAACCACCCCAACCGGCACTCAATTCCAGCTGGTCGCTCGATTTCTCTTCCACACCATAGTTGATGTCTACGGTTCCGTCATCAGGATTGGGTACCGGGTCGATCTTGATCTTTTCCTGGTTGAAATAGTTCAGCTGTGCGATCTCACGCTGGGAGCGGATCAGGTCGGTACGACTGAATTTTTCACCGGGTATGGTACGCAGTTCCCGGCGGATCACATACTCTTTGGTACGATCATTACCGCTGATGCGGATATTCTTGATGGTAGCCTGCGGGCCCTCAATGATCCGGATCTCATAATCGATGGTATCGTTGTACACGGCCGTCTCAACAGGGTCTGTGCGGAAGAATAGATAACCATCATCCTGGTACAGGCCGCTGATATCGCCACCATCGGGTGAAGCTGATTTTCCGAGCTTCTTATTCAGCACTTCCAGGTTGTAAATGTCTCCTTTGCGGATACCAAGAATGGCCGTAAGTACGGAATCCGGGAACTTGGTATTACCTCTCCAGGCAATATTACCGAAGTAGTACCGGTGCCCTTCGTTCAGTTTGATATCAATGTTCAAACCGCCCCGGCGTACATGGTATACGGTATCTTTTTCAATGATCGCATCGCGGAAACCGAGCGAGTTATAATATTCGAGCAGGCTTTCTTTATCGTCTACAAACTTCTTCTCATCAAACTTGGCACCTGTCAGTTTCAAACGGATATAGGGATCCAGCAACTTTTTGGTTTTGCTGTAAGTAAGGTACCCGTGCTCTTGCAGGTATTGCTGGAACTTATACCGCTGCGGAGTGACCAGGTAACCCTTATCGAAACTGGGATACAGGGTAAAACGCGAACGCTCTTTGGTATCTTTCAACTGCTTCTTCAGTTTACCTGCATCAACCGTGTTTCCGCCAAAGTTGATATTGTTGATCTTCACTTTCGGCCCTTTGTCGATCAGGAAATCGAGCGCCAGGGTATTGTTGAAAGTAGTGTCATTTTTCTGATCAATGGTTACCCTTGCATCGAGGTACCCTTTTTCGGCATAGTATTTTTTGATGGCTTCCACCGCAGAGATCTTCATGTTCTCGGTGACCACCCGGTTGGGTACCAGTCCTGTTTTACCGGAAAGATCATCACTTTCTCCTTTACGTACGCCTTTGAAGAAGAACCTCGACAAACGGGGTCTTTCGGTAACGGCGATCTCGATATCTATATTTTTTCCTTCCAGTTTGGTCAGGTAGATCTCAACATTGGAAAAATAATTCTGGCCCCAGAGTTTGGTGATGGCTTTGGAGAAATTGTCGCCACCGGGTATCATGATCTCATCACCCACACTGATATTGGCAATAGAAAACAAAAGATTCTCATCAAAAAAACGGTTACCTACTGCCCTGATGGCGGCTACTTTGTATTTGCGGGGTGTTTTCTGAGTGAAAATATTGAGCAGGTCAACATCAATAGAGGTTATGGTAGTATCGGTTTGCTGCGAACGGGCCGGGAGACTCACGAGCGATGTTACTAAAGCCAACACTAAAATTTTGTACACTTTCTGCATCCGGTTTCGGTTTGTGATGTTGCCGACTGAAAGAACATTCCAGGCTCTGTCAGCGATAGGTTCAGGTTTTTAGGCGGGGCAAATTAACTGGAATAATTAAAAATTGTTTGTTAAATCACCCCTGCATGATTAGGTGTGGTGTTAAATAGCTATGCCAATTGGGTTTCCTCCTGTATTTGTTGCCCGGTTTTGCCAAACCGCCTCTCGCGACCCTGGAAGTCGATAATGGCTTCGTACAGGTTCTCTTTGCGGAAATCGGGCCAACGGGTGTTGGTGAAATATAATTCGGCATACGCTAACTGGTACAACAGGAAATTACTGATCCGGTATTCTCCGCTGGTGCGGATCATCAGCTCCGGATCGGGGAACTTGCTGGTAGTAAGGTATTGCTGCAGGGTTTCCTGGCAAATGGTTTCAGGGTCTATTTTACCGGCTTTTACATCGCGCCCGATATTCTTTACGGCATTCACCAGTTCCCAGCGACTGCTGTAACTGAGGGCCATAATGAGGTTAAGACCGGTATTTTGACTGGTCAGTTCCAGCGCTTCTTTCAGTTCGGCCTGTGCAAATGCCGGCAGCATATTCAGGTCGCCGATCACATGCAGGCGGATATTGTTCTTATTCAGCGTGGGTACTTCCTTGCGGATCGTTTCTACCAGCAGCGACATCAAACCTTCCACTTCCTGCTGTGGTCTGTCCCAGTTTTCGGTACTAAATGCATACAGCGTAAGGTACTCAATACCCAGTTCGGCACTTCCCTCAACGATGTTACGAACGCTCTCTACCCCATGAAAATGACCATACAGACGATCCTGGCCTTTTTCTTCGGCCCAACGTCCATTCCCATCCATAATGATGGCAATATGGCGGGGTAAGCGTTCCCGGTCAATCTTATCGATCAGGCCTTCCTGCATAGGAGTAACTATAATTAGGCTGCAAATCTAACAAAACCAACGCTTATAGCGGGATATAATTGCCTAAATATGGGTAGTAGCCTTACAAACAGCGCCTACCTGCCCGGAGGAGTGGGGCAGCGGTAAGAAGAGAGGTTGAAAGAGACACCCACTTTCAGCGTGGCGAACGCATCTTTCTGCAGGCTGTTTCCCCGTTGTTTGCCTTTGATGCCGATGGATGTACCCGTTTCATAACTCCTGTCCTGCAGCAGGAAGGCAGGCGATGGCGAGCCGTCCGGCAGGGGAGGGAAAGCATCCGGCGCATACAGACCGCTGACATCATCCAGGTAATCGGTATTCGTCATCCGGTAGGTTAGTTCGGCAAATACATTGGTACGGGCACTCAGGGCATATTTAACACCCAGCGTGAACGGTATGCTGATAGCAATAGGATTGTATGGTTTTAGGTTCGGGTAGAGTGAACTTCCCTGACCTTCAGTACCCAGAGTACGAAGCAGGTATTTCTCACCATTCAGGTAGGCATAGGGATCGTAGGAGAAAACGCCCACACCCAAACCAACATAGGGGGTAAAGGCATAACCCTCGAAACCCGGGTGAAACTCGAAAAAATTAAAATCGCCGGCAAGACTGAGCTCCCATACATTGGAATTAAAACTGAGGTTGCGCGCTTGTTGCACCGGGTTAGAACTGTATACATCAGAATAACCCAACAAGGCATAATCACCCGCAATGCGGATGCCAATATAATTGCTGATCTGTTTTCTGAAAAAGATACCCGCAGCGATCTTAGGACGGTTCAGACCCGTGTTGGGATTCAGGTCGCCGAAATAATGCGCCAGTCCAACGGAAACACCCACTTCGCCCTGGTGCACATAAGGCTCCAGCATCTGTGCACGGGCTGTTCCCAATCCTGCAATCAAACAAAAAAGGGCGATGGTTTTTCTAAACATAGTCATCCGGGTATTCACGATTTCATTGTAAAATAGCACCAAATTTTAATACGATAAAAGTTAATTTCTTTTATCCAGTCCCCAGGTAAGTTTACTACGCAGTGTAGATAAAAAACTATTCTCATTCAGCCTGATCAGGTTCACCCCGAATTTTTCTCGACGGATGGCCAGCTGGATACTCTTGTTCACGATCTCCCGGCGTGCGTCCAGGGCACAGATCACCTGGTCGGCCCGGCTCTCCACCTCAAACGAGATGACATTGGTATCCGGCACAATGATGGGGCGCACATTCAGGTTATGCGGCGCTACGGGGGTGATCACAAAACAAGCTGTTTCGGGAAACATGATGGGACCATTACAACTCATACTGTACCCGGTTGACCCGGTGGGCGTGGATACGATCAGCCCGTCTGCCCAGTAGGTATTCAGGAATTCACCGTTCAGATAGGTATGGATCTTCACCATCGGCGAAATGTCTCTTTTATGAATGGCAAATTCGTTCAGGGCAAAGGGAGTTTCACCAAACAGGGGCAGGTTCGACTCCAGGTGTATCAGCGACCTTTTATCGATCAGGTAGGTCCTGTTCACCAATGCATCTACGGCACTGGCCAATTCTTCTTTACTGATGCTGGCCAAAAAACCCAGCCTGCCAAAATTGATGCCCAGGATCGGAATATTCTTATTTTTTACCAGTGTAACCGTATCGAGCAATGTGCCATCCCCACCAAGACTGATGAGGCAGTCGATAGGCTCTTCCAGCTCGTCTGAACTGGCGAAAGGTGTCAGTTTTTCCTGCAAGTGGGCAGGCAGGGTGAACTGGTTCAGTAACTGGTGATAGATCAGAATGTTTATTTCGTAGCGGGTCAGTTCTTCCAGCAATACCAGCAAGGGGTTCTCCTGTTCAAAATCAAGACCACGGCTGTAGATAGCTACTTTCATTGAAGAATTTGAAAATTTGAAAATCTGTGAATGGACAAATGCCAGGCATTGTCAAATCAACTGATTTTCAAATCGATTTAAAAATCGTTTCTCGTCTGTAAATATAAGCCATCCTTACCCAGCTGGTTAAAGCTGTACTCGATTTTAAACACAAAATCATAGATGGAAACGATATCCATACCCAAACCCCATGTTCGTAGCAGCTTGTTATTCAACGTGTTACTAATATTCGGATTAGGGCTATATGCATAACCCAAATCGCCATAGGCTTTCAGGAAAATGCGGAAAGGGATCTTGTCATGGGTTTTGCTGGGGAAGGGGTTGCGCAGGATAAATGAAAGAACCTGTTTGTGAACCGTGGTCTTTAAGGCTGCACCCAGCATGCCGTCCACTACATTGTACTCCAGACCGCGCATCTGGTAAAAACCATAGCCAAGCAGCCGCTCATTCACAAAATAATTCCGGAAAGGTGCTTTGGCTATAGCCAGTCCTTCCAGATGAAGGAAACTGGTTTTGGTGAACGGTAACGTATAAACGGCCCTTGTTCCCAGCTGCCAGAAACCGACGGTATTATCCAGTCCGCGGCGATACAGGTTACCCTCGAACAGGAATCCTTTGGTGGGGTAAGGGATATAGTCTACGTTATAGTACTTATACTGGTAACTGAAATCCACAAAACGCAGGCGAGTACGGTTATCAGGGAAATAATTGGGATTGATCTTGAGAACGGTATCCGCAACCCGTTCATCATTATACGATACCCTGAAATAATGCCTTTGTTTTACATCCGGCCGGAATGAATAGGTAAAGTCGAAACGAAGCGCTTTTTTGGCAATGCCTTCCTGTTTGTAAAAAAGCTGTTTGTTATCGCCCGTGGCATAGTTGATCTCTTTCTGTGTGGCCGAAATGATACCTACATTAAAGCCCTGTTTGAGTTTCCGGTCGAAAAAAGGGAGGTTATACCGCAAGGTAAGCTGTTGGGTGTACCCATTGATCACCCAGATATCCAGGTTATCGTTACGGCCGGTGATATTGTTCTGGGTGAATTTGATCCCGTAGTTCACCCTTTCCAGGCTACGCTTCTGTTCCACCCACCACTGGTTGAAATTACGGTCTACCAATCTGAAATAAGGAAGCGGAAAAAAATACCAGCGTTCCTTAAGATCCACCTGTACCTGCAATACATTACCCTTACGCGAAGCCACGTATACGTCCACATCCACGAACAGGCTGGTATTCATGAGTTGTTGTTTGGCCAGTATCAGTTGCTCCTCCATACCCCCCTCTGTAAAACGGCTGCCTTTAACAAAAGGCAGTTCGCGGGTTACAATGAAGATCTTGGTACGTTTGTTTCCGGTGATAATGATATCGCCCACCATAACCGGCCGGTTCTGCGGGGCAATGGTATCGGCCTGTGGCACAGCAGCAGCAGAATCAGGTAAGTATTGGGCAGTAAGGGGTAACACAGATCCTACACACACCACCAGTAAAACAATAACACACGATAACCTCATCTGCGGAATTCAATTGATAATTGCGGTAAAAATAGGTGGATTGGGGAATATGGGGCCAGGAATATGCGTATATCTGTTTAAGCTGATGCAAACCAACGCACCAGTCCTGCATTTGCTTTACATATTCAGGTAAGAAAGCAGGTGGTTATAATTCTCTTTGAGTTCGTTGGTGTAGGTTTCTTCACCGAAATAATAACGTACCGCATAATCGTAACGCTGGAAGGTGGCCACAATATCTGATATTTCGATCTTGTTCACTTTCAGCGTAATTACTACCAGGCCGGTATCAGGTTCTGTGTATGTATTGAGTTGTGTGATATAGGCGTCGTTGGTCTCCACCAGCCGGTTCACCTCACCGAAAGAAAAATTCCGCTTCTCGGTTTCCAGTACAATGATGCCGCCTTTATCGTCATTACCCACAAAAGAAGAGAGTCTTCTGAGCAGGTCGCGGGCTGTGATCACACCCGACAGTTCCGATTGCGCCGTGATCACAGGCAGTAGGGATAATTCATGATCAGCAATGATCCGGAGGGCCGACAGGAAATATTCATCGCTTTTTACAGAAACTTTTTGCAGCGATGATTCCAGGGTGGCTACCAGACTACTCTCATCAGCATCGAGCAGATCGTCCTTACTGATCAGGCCGGCGTATTTTTCTTCGCTCAGTACCGGCAGGTGTAATACGTCGTACTCATCCATCAGCTGCAGCGCAAAGGATATCTTATCAAACAGGTTGATAGCGGGAAAACCGGAATTAATGAGTTGTGATGCCAGCATCTGTTCTTTTCTGCATATACGCTGCCAGCCAGGCCAGGGTTTCCGGCTATGACTTCAGCTTGTTTAAAAAACCTTCCAGTATCCTGTTGAATTCATCAGGTACTTCCATCATTGGGGCGTGACCGCATTTGTCTACAAAATGCAATTCACTGTTCGGTATCAGCCGGTTGAATTCCCTGCCTACAAAGGGCGGGGTGATGGTATCATTGTTGCCCCAGATCAGGCAGGTGGGCTGTTTGATCTGGTTCAATTCTTCACCCAGGTTATTTCGGATAGCGCTTTTGGCCAGCGCAATGATCTTGATCACTTTTAAACGGTTATTGGTGATCTCGAACACTTCGTCCACCAGTTCCTTGGTTGCCGTAGCGGGATCATAAAAAGTGACCTGTGTTTTCTTTTTGATGTATTCGTAGTCGCCCCGCTTGGGATAACTATCACCCATACCGTTTTCGAACAAACCACTGCTTCCGGTAAGAATCAGCGATTTGATGCGTTCCGGGTGTTTGAGGATATGCACCAGGGCCACATGTCCGCCCAGGGAGTTACCCAGGAGATGAATATTGCGATAGTCCCTTGTTTCGATGAATTTCTGTACGTGTTTTTCAAGCCCTCCCACGGATGTGTGAAAAATATCCAGGTCGAACAATGGCAACAGCGGAACCACCACTTTGTAGTTTCCTTTGAAATATTCGATCAGATCCTTGAAATTACTTAATGCGCCAAACAGACCATGTAATAACATCAGCGGCTCACCTTCTCCTACTTCAATGAACTTAAACTTATCCTGTTGTTTTATCTCGTAATTCATTAGTCAATTTCTTATACAAGCAGTGATTGGGATCGGTACAAATAAAAGGAAAATCACTCAAATACGAATAAATGAAAAACCACTTCTGTACCTGGCATTTGTAACCTTTGCTAAAGTACTGATTTTACGGCAAAAACAGGGATACCGGCCGGTATAGGTTTAACGATTATATAATCTTCGCCTGAACAGCGTCGAAGAATACCGACAGTTCTTCGAACATTCCCTTGAAAAAAGGAATTACTGCTCCAAACAGGTTGATGGCTTTAGGACCCCAGGGTTGTATGAACGCGTAGGTATAAGAAGTCTGAAAGGTCTCCGGTTTGATCCAGTGAATCTTTTCCGCATAAAAAAGCACTACACTGAACAGGGTTGTATACAGCACAGCGTACAGAAGTACGCCACTGAGTTTATTCAGCCAACCCAGCAATACCATTTCCATAGCCGACTGGATGAACATGGCGCCCAGTCTTACCAGCAATACCACCGCGATCATTACAAATATGAACGACAGGAATGGCAGCCAGGCAGCGGATATATGTGTACTCTCCCTCAGCCATTCTGCCACCAGTGTCGAGAATTTCATAGCCGCCGCCAGTCCGATAAGGATGCCCAGGAATGAAAAGACAGCTACCACAAAGCCATTGCGGAAGCCCTTGATCATGGCAAGGATCATGAGTATCAGGAAAATCACATCGATCAGCATGGCAAAAAGGGGTACCCCGCGGGTAGTGGCACCCCATACGCTTTTATTTGTTTAATAATTCTTTCACGGTTGCCGCCACTGCTTTGCCATCTGCCTTACCGGCCAGCTGTTTGGAAGCTACGCCCATTACTTTGCCCATATCCTGCGGACCTGCAGCACCCAGTTCGGCTATGATGGCGGCAACGGCTTGTTGTAATTCGGCCTCACTTAATTGTGCAGGCAGAAATTTTTCAATAACTGCAATCTCTTCTGATTCTTTGGCAGCAAGGTCTGCACGGTTCTGCTGTGTATAGATCTCCAGTGAATCCTTACGCGATTTCACCAGCTTCTGTAACAGTTTTAACTCGCCATCTTCTGTAACCTGCCCATTGGCTCCCGGTTCTGTTTTGGCCTTGATGATCTCTGCTTTAATAGCACGTAAACCACGAAGCAACGCTTCGTCTTTGGCTTTCATGGCATCTTTCATCTGTGCCATTACTTTTTCTTCTAAACTCATATCGAATGTTTTATTTGTTCTCTTTTACTTGGCTTTCCCTGAATTTTTTGTAGAAATCCCTGGCAAAAGCCTTCATATCTTCTACCAATTCCTTTTGCTGGGTGGCGCGCATATACGTGTCGGCCATACCCATGAAGGTCTGGTAGTAAAAATCGGCCATCTCATCCACCATCATTTCCTTGGTCCAGAGATCGATGCGCAGGGCACTTTTATCAGCCCCGTCCCAAAATGCCACCATCATTGATTTGGCTTGCTGCATCATGTCAGCAGTACTGTCGCTGGCATTCCATTGAATCTGTTGCGGCACTTTATTCTCATCTAATTCGATCTCTATCGAGATATTCGATTTATGCATGGTTCTTGTAATTTTCGGTTAATCGGAACTGCAAAAGTAACAAAACATCGGTTGCGGGGTATCCGGGTCATGATTTGGCCGCAGCAAGACAAATCTCCTGCCATAACTGTTCCGCCGAGTCATGCCAGCTGAAACGGGCAGCCTGTTCTTTACCTGCTTCCACCAAACGGCTCCGCAGCGATTCATCGCGGTATAGGTGCAGCATATGTTTGGCAATGGTATCCGGATCAGCCGGATCAGCATAGAGGGCTGCATCACCACCTACTTCGGGCATACTACTGGTATTGCTGGTGATCACCGGCACACCGCTCTGCATAGCTTCCAGCAGGGGCAGACCAAAACCTTCAAAATACGACGGGTATACCATCGCATAGGCCGCAGCAGTTAAACGGGCCAGCTGTTCATCAGGCTGGTAATCGAGCAGCACCACATCGTTCCGGTATTTATACGTTTTTAGTTTATCCAGCACTTCAGCATAACTCCAGGCAAGTCTGCCCACTACCAGCAGTTTCATATTACTGTGCTGCCATTTCTTAAAAAGCGAGAAAGCTTTCAGCAGGTTCAGCAGGTTCTTACGGGGATGGATACCTCCGGTAAACAGAAAATACTCCTTCCCATCTGAGTAAGTTTCTTTCACCTGTTCTTTCTCCTGCCAGGAGATGGGGGTAAAAATGTTGCGTGCCGCTCCTTTCACCAGTTTGATCTTCTCTGCCGGTATCTGGTATTTTCCCTGGATATCTGACCTGGTAAAATCCGAAACCGTAACTACTGTCCTGGCTTTTTTCAGGAAAGCAGCGGTAAAAAGCTGGTAATACCGCCGGTGATACCAGGGAAGGAACTGCGGGTGATGACGGAAAGCCAGATCGTGTACCAGTAATACCTGAGGGATAGAGGTTGTCAGGCTGGCAAAGCCAAAAGGTTGTAACCACACATCCACTTTTTTTCTCCGCAGTACCATCGGTGCTGCCACATCGTACCAGTATTTGAAAGCAAGCGGATGACGTGCCTGAGGCGACACAACCAGTGGCGTAATATTTTCTGCATAAACAAACTTTTGATCATATGTCCTGTCAAACAGGAAAATGAACTCATGTTCAGGATGTTGTTTGACCATCCGGCTCAGGATTTCATTGGCATAATGACCGTAGCCTTCCAGTTGGCCATTCTGCAGGAATATAGTGTTAACAGCGATCCGCATCTTCTGCAAAAGTAGGTGACACTGCCGCAAAACGGTTAAAATACATAAGCGAAATTATCTGTGCACTTTTTGCCACCAAAGGAACACTGAATGATCAAGTGAGCTCCATTCAACATTCATCATTCCTTGCTCATCATTCAATATTCATAGAATCCCTTGCCCGTTTTTCTTCCCAGTTCTCCCGCGGCTACTTTTTGTTGCTGTAAGGGCGAAGGGGTTAGGCGTTCGGGTTTACCGAGGGCTTCCCAGACAATCTGGCTGACACCATAATTGATATCCATGCCAATGAGATCCATCAGCCTAAACGGGCCCATTTTAAAACCTGATGCTTCCATGACAGTATCCACCGTTTGCATATCAGCAAGCCCCTCTTCCACCAGTTTCATAGCTTCAAGGTAATAATGACGGGCAACCCTGTTAACAATAAACCCTGGGGCATCTTTACAAACAACGGCAGTTTTACCCAATGTCACGGCTAAACTTGTAATGGTATCTATCACACCAGGATCTGTCTTTTCGGTATGGATCACTTCCACCAGTTTCATCAGGGGCGCGGGATTGAAAAAATGCATACCGACCACCCGCGCAGCATTCGGCACAGATGCTGCAATAGAAGAAACGGCAATGGAAGAAGTATTGGTGGCAAAAATGGTATCGGGCCTGTTCACTTTTGCCAGCTGATTAAACAGGTCAACCTTGGCATCCTGCTTTTCAACAATGGCTTCGATCACCAGATCGGCCACACAATCTGTTATTGCTGTGGTAAATACAAGACGGCTCATGGTTTCCGCTACAGTGGCAGCATCGATCTTTCCTTTCCCGCTTAGCCACTGCAGGTTTTTTTCGATAGCCTCACGGCTTTTTTCGAGCATAGCTGCACTTAAGTCAAACTGTATGGTGATATAGCCCGCCTGGGCCGTTAGCTGCGCAATACCGCTACCCATGGTACCGGCACCGCAAACACAGATCGTCTTGATGGTATGCATCCTTCTTTGTTTGCCGTAAAAGTACAGTATTGTCTTTTTCAATGCCTTTTGTAAGCTGTTAGGATACCTGATGCGGGTGAAACAGTGCTATTTTCATAAGATACTTACATCTTTTCCACCTACCAGCAAGCAGGGCTGAGTGAGCAGATGGGTTGTTGTATTTTTACTTCATGCAAAAAACACTGCAGCAACTCGATCTTTTTGGTTTCCCCATTGAAACAACGGTGCAGCCAAAGAAAAAAGAGAAGACCGTAAAAGCGGTGACAGCTCCTGTGGAAGCACCTGTGCTTGCTGAAAAAGAAGTGGTGCCCCTGCAAGTGCAGGAAGCAACCGAGCAAGTAGCCATCGTGGTAGACGAGCCCATCAGGCTTACCAGAACCGCTGCGCCTAAAAAGATAACGGTATCCAAAACTGCCGGTAAACGCGGCAGGAAATCTTTCAAAGAGATGGACAATGAGGCCGACCTGATAGAAGTACCCGAAGAAGATGTGCTGCGTCAGAAATTATATTACAGTATCAGTGAAGTGGCCAGCTGGTTCAAGGTAAACACTTCCCTGCTCCGCTACTGGGAAAACGAATTCGATATCCTGCAACCCCGTAAAACCCGTAAGGGAGACCGTTTGTTCCGTGTTGAGGACATCAAGAACCTGCAGCTGATCTATTTCCTGCTGCGCCAGCGCAAGTTTTCGATCGATGGTGCTAAGAACTACCTCAAGAACAATAAAAAGGAAGCGGATACACAGATACGGCTGATGGAATCGCTGACGAGGTTCAAATCTTTCCTGTTAGAATTAAAGACCAACCTGCAGGCTTAATAGCACGGCAATCTTTATTTTGACCTTACGATCACATCCGTATTGGCAGCGGCCAGTTCTATGCCTGATTTTTCCAACAATTCAATCAGCTCCAGGTTCACTGCTTCGCGCAGGCTGTTGAACTCTTCTATGGACTGCTGCATGGAAGTGAAATAATCCACTGCAATGATATGTGCTGTTTTACCGGTATCCATCAGATATACGATGGTATGCTCTACATCCGGTTTCTGCAGTACGGTACGAACAACAGGCAGCAACGTTCGCAGCTGCTGTGCTGTGGCAGACAAACTGATCTCCAGGCGCAACTCCACTTTCCGCTGGGTACGGAGGGTGATATTGTCCACGATCGTATCCACCATCTGTTTATTGGGCACCGAGATAAAAGTTTTGTCTGTTGTACGGATACGTGTACTGCGCAATCCGATCTTTTCAATATTACCCGTAAAGTTGTTCACTTTCACCAGGTCGCCCGTAATAAAGGGCTTATCGAAAAAGATGATGAACGATGCAATGAGATTCTCCATACTTTCCCTTGTTGCCAGTGCAACGGCAGCACCCACGATACTTAAACCGGTAAGCAGGTTGCCGATGTTCTTATTGAAAGAGAACCGCAGGATCAGCAGAATGCCAATGATCACCATGATCACTTTGAAGAAGTCCTTAAAAAATACAATCAGCTGGTTATCGGTCTGGTCCTTGGTGAGATTGGCTTTTTCTTCCAGGATCATGGCAATGAATTCGATCACACGCAGACAAAGCCAGATAAAAACTATGATCAGCGTAGTAGTGGCCAGCGAATCGATGAGTTGCTTGAAAGTGATGTGGTAGATGGTAAAATCAAGGGCAGAGGGGAACCTGAGTTTATCCAGTGTAATGATGGAAATGATCAGGACCAGAAAAACATCCAGGGGCTGCACTACCAGATCAAGGAATGACTGGCGCGCAATGTTCTTTGCCGCTTTGGCCACGATCTTATACAACAGCTTGGCCAGGTATTTGGAGATAAGCCGTTTGACCAGCAGTATCAGCAGTATGGTTCCCAACACATAGAGATAACTCTCGATGGTATTATCCAGAACCTTGTGCTGTAATAGGTTTTCCATAACTGCAAGTTACAATGCCCCGGGAAATTAACCTTCCCATTTGTGCAGCTGCACTTCTGTGCCATCAAAACTGGCATACGTAAAGTTACGGATCCAGTCGCCCAGGTTGATATACCTGCTGTTTTGCGGCAATGCAATGTTCAGGGGCAAGTGCCTGTGTCCAAAAATAAAATAGTCATACTGTACCTGTTGCAGCACTTCCTTACAGTAGATCACCAGCCATTCGTTCTCTTCGCCCAGGAACACTTCGTCCGAGCTTCCCGTCTTCTCACGGCTTTTCCGGCTGAAATAATTGGCAAGCCCGATACCCCAGGTTGGATGCAGCTGACCAAACAGCCACTGGCATAATGGGTTGCGGAATATTTTTTTGATGAACTTATACCCATGATCTCCCGGTCCCAATCCATCGCCATGACCGATGAGGAATTTTTTACCGTTCCATTCAAATACCTGTGGATGATGAAACACCGGGATATTCAGTTCCTGTTCAAAATATCCGCTCATCCACATATCGTGGTTACCCACAAACACATACACCGGGATACCGCTGTCGGTGATCTCGGCCAGTTTGCCCAGCAGGCGTGTGTACCCCCTGGGCACTACTTTTTTATACTCGTACCAGAAATCAAAAATATCGCCCACAATAAAAATGGCAGCAGCGCTGTGCCGGATATTTTCCAGGAAAGCCACCACTTTTTTCTCCCGTACCAAACTGCTGTCATGATCTGGTGCCCCTAAATGAAAATCGGAAAGGAAATAGATCTTTTTATCGGGTGATGCCGTCATACGGTTCCACTTTTTTGCTTGTCATGCAGGTACTGCAATACATCCCCACTTTCTAGCAGCGGTTTGCCGGTCACATCTCCGTTAAACCAGTATACCCAGGCCTGTGTTTGTTTGTCGGCCACATAGATGGTCGTAAGTTCTCTCCTGTAGAGGGCAGGCTCATTGTTCTCTGTATGCAAGCCTTCGTAATCATCCAGCTGGCCCATGGCCCAGGAAAATTCATCAGGATTGGTGATATGGTATAACTCGCCGATAATGAACAGCTCGGCATCCACGGGAATAGCTGCGGGATAATCACCCATATCGAACAGAGCCCCTTTCACTTTGGCATCGCTGATAAAAGTAAAATAGCGACTGATATACGCATACGCAGGATGATGGAACCCGCTTCGCAGTGATCCATATACAAACAGCTGGCCATTATTGGGATCCGTCATACAATCGTATTAATTGTCTACTAAAAAACAAAACACTTCTTTCGGGCCATGTACTCCCACCACCAGTGTTTTTTCAATATCGGCGGTGCGGCTGGGTCCTGTAGCCAGTGTTACCAGTGAAGGGAACTGCTGACCATAGCCTTCGCGAAGCTGTTGCAGGCTGTCGTTGATATCGTATACCAGTTGCCGGGTGTACGCGATGCAGATATGCACCGGGGCATATACACTTACTGTACGTCCGCTTTGCTGTGCACTGCTCATCACAATACTGCCCGTACGGGCCACCAGCGATTCACAGCCGGTGATAGATGCTTCGCAATGATTGAGGTCATCTGTATAGGGAAGATCCCATCCGCCTTTGGCCAGCAGATCTTGTATTGCGGTTTCGCGGGAATAGATCTTTGTCCACTTCCGGGAAGCTGCCAGTGCCCGCAACTGGTTCACCAGTTCCTGCTCATCGGCACAGAAAGAAAAACGGCCTTCCAGTTTACTGAAGTTCTCTGCAAATTCTATTTCCAGTTCCTGTTGCTGGGGCAGAAAAACAGAACCGTCCGCTCCTGCCGAGGGAAAAGGAACAGGCACTGGTTTGCCCAGTGCCTGTTTTATTTTACGCAGAATATTTTCTCTGGCATTGTTTGTCATTATCCGATCGTCGTGTTTTCTGAATGATCAATCCGCTCTCCGTCGAATTTCTTTTCACCAACAGGTTGCCCGTTATCGAGTTCCTCTTCGATCTCTATCAGCTTTTTCTCTTCAAAGGGCCGCTTGCCGATCAGGGTCTCCACATCACTTTTGTGCAGTACTTCCTTGTCAAGCAGTTCCTTTGCCAGTGTTTCCACTTCCTGTTTACGCTCGGTCAGCAGTTTCAGTGTACGCTGGTATGCATTATCGATAATACCTCTTACTTCCTCATCGATCAGTTTACCTGTTTCTTCGCTGAACGGTTTGGTAAAGGTATTCTCCTGCGAAGGATCGTAGAAACTTACATTTCCTATTTTCTTATTCATACCGTAAGCGGTAACCATACTATATGCGATCCGGGTGATCTGCTGCAGGTCATTGGCCGCACCGGTAGATATCTTGCCAAAGAAGATCTCTTCGGCAGCACGGCCGCCGAGGGTCATACAGATCTGGTCCATCAGCTGATCTGTATTATATAAGTACTGTTCTGTTGGCGTATACTGTGCGTAACCCAGTGCTGCGGTTCCCCTTGGTACGATGGTCACTTTTAACAGTGGATACGCATGTTCCAGGAACCAGCCGCACACTGCGTGCCCTGCTTCGTGATAAGCAATGATGGATTTCTCGTGCGGAGCGATGATCTTGTTCTTTTTCTCCAGTCCCCCGATCACACGGTCGATGGCATCCTGGAAATCAATCATTTCTACAGATTCTTTCCCTTTTCTTGCCGCGATCAGTGCCGCTTCGTTACATACGTTGGCGATATCGGCTCCGGCAAAACCCGGTGTCTGTTCAGCCAGTTTATGCAGGTCGAGCGATTCAGATATCTTGATGGGGAGCAGGTGCACTTTGAAGATGGTCTCCCTTCCCTTCACATCGGGTTTGTCGATAGAGATCTGGCGGTCGAAACGTCCGGGACGCAGCAGGGCCGTATCCAACACGTCGGGGCGGTTGGTAGCAGCCAGGATGATGATACCGGTATCGCCTCCAAAACCGTCCATCTCTACCAGCAGCTGGTTCAGGGTGTTCTCTCGCTCGTCGTTGCTCATGATGGCATTACGGCCACGGGCGCGACCGATGGCATCGATCTCATCGATGAATATGATACAGGGGGCTTTTTCGCGGGCCTGTTTAAAGAGGTCGCGCACACGGCTGGCGCCCACACCTACGAACATCTCCACAAAATCACTGCCGCTCAAACTGAAGAAAGGCACTTGCGCTTCACCCGCCATGGCTTTTGCCAGCAGGGTTTTACCCGTTCCGGGAGGACCTACCAGCAATGCACCTTTGGGGATCTTACCACCCAGTGCCGTATATTTTTTAGGGTTCTTCAGGAAATCCACGATCTCCATCACTTCCACTTTGGCTTCATCCAGACCGGCCACATCGGCAAATGTGATATTTACTTTGGCGCCTTTATCGAACAAAGTGGCTTTGGATTTACCAATACTGAAAATACCGCCCGGACCTCCGGCACCACCCTGGCCGCCCATCTTACGCATGAGCAGAACCCAAACGGCAATGATCAGCAACAATGAAATGACGGTATTGGCTACGGGACCAAACCATTCGCCTTCCGAAGTTACCCTTGCCGGAATTTCTTCCAGTGTGGGATTGTTTTTATAGATCTCGGTAAGCCTCTCCTGAAAACTCTTGATATCGTTCACTTCGAATTCGAACAAAGGAACGCCTTTCACCTTCTCTTTTGAGAGGATGGCTTTGGGCAGTTTTTCGGAATAGAATTTTTTGTAGATACTGTCCGGTTTGATGTAAACGCGTACCCTGTCCTTATTTTTAATCAGGTCAAGCTTCTCTACGTCGCCCTGCAGCAGCATTTTTTGTTTGAATTCCTGTTCCCAGGTCTGGGTGGTTTCAGGCGCAAATTTCATGAACTGGGCAAATAACAGCACCACTGCTATGATCGCATAGATCCAGTATATATTAAACTTGGGTCCCTTTCGTGAACCATCGCCTTTATCAGGCCCACCTATTCTTGCATTTTTGTTTTCCTGTGACATATCAAAATCCCTCTGTAATAACTACGGTTTCTATGGTAAACGAATAACTGTTTGGTATATTTTAAATCCTACAGGTCGTGCAGCTGCGATGCCGCATCGCTCCACATTTCTTCCAGTTTGTAGAATTTTCTTGCTTCGGGGTGCATTACATGAACCACTATGTTCACATAATCGATCAAAACCCATTGTAATGCCTGGCGTCCCTCATGTTTATAGGGTGCTTCACCGCACTTTTCTTTCACTTCATGCTCAACAAAATCACAGATAGCTTTTACCTGTGTGGTACTGGAGGCTTCGCATACGATAAAGAAATCTGCAGAAGCTTCCGGTATTTTCCGGAGGTCGAGACTGATGATATGCTCTCCCTTTTTATCCTGGATGGCTTTGATAATCGTTTTGAAGATCTTTGAATTGCGCGTAAGCCGGGTGATCTGGCTTTTTTCACGGCTTTGTAAAACAGAAAGAGGTTCCAATAATCGATCGGATTTAAGTTGTTAATTAGGTTCCTGCCCGGACGGCTTCTACTGCTTTTTCTGTGGCTGTATGACCGGCTGGACTAACTTCGTCAAAAATACTAATTCTTTGTTACCCTCAGATACCAAAACTACCATCGGGCAACCTTTCATGGAATTGGCTTCGGTAGAAAGTACCAACATCTATGCCATGGAGCTGTTACAGGCTAATTTGGCCGGTCATGGCGCTGCGTTCTTTGCCCACCACCAAACTGCCGGAAAAGGCCAGCGGGGCCGCAGTTGGACAGCCGAGCCCGGCCAGAACATCGCTTTATCCGTGATCATAGATGCCTCTTTCCTTACCATAACCCACCAGTTCCCTTTAAGTTCGATGGCAGCAGTAGCATCTTATGATTTCTTTAGCAATTATGCAGGTGATGAAACACGCATCAAATGGCCAAATGACCTTTACTGGCGTGACAGAAAGGCAGGGGGTATTTTGATCGAAAACCTGGTCAGGGGCAATAAATGGCAGGGGTCGGTGGTAGGTATCGGTATCAATCTTAACCAGACCGTTTTCCCGCCACTGGCGCGTAACCCCGTTTCACTGAAACAGATCACGGGTAAACAGTCCGATCCTGTAACCATGGCCAGGGAACTTTGCGGTTGCCTGGAAAAACGTTTTGTACAGCTAAAAAACGGGGATGAAGCGGGTTTACTGGAGGCATACAACCGGGTCCTCTACAAACGGGAGGAGGAAGTGAGACTCAGATATGGCTCTGTCGGTTTTTATGGCCGTATACAGGAAGTTACAGCCGATGGCGATTTACGGGTAAGCGGCGGATGGAAAGACCGGTTCCGCTTTGGGGAGCTGGAGTGGGTCATTGAATGATCTTTTCCAACAGCAGGTTCTTTTTATCCTGCGCCAGGTATACTTCTGCATCATTACTCATCATCAGGATAAACTCTTTTTTATCTACTTTTTTGATGTGGTTCAGGTTAACAATATAACTTCTGTGTGTTCTGAAAAAAGGACCGTTGCTTTCGAGGAATTCAAAGTCAATCAGTTTTTTGGTAATGGTCAGCACCCCGTGCGATGTGGTATAAAACCGGGTATAACTTCCCTCTGCCTGCATGTAAATAATATCTTCCATGCGCACCACGAAAATGGTTTCTGCCGTCTGCAGCACAATTTTTTTATCCAGCTGGTTGGTAAAGTTCTCTTTCAGTACCTGGTACTGCCGGCTCTCTGAGGCAACAGAGGGTTCTTCAATATTGATCTTTTTCAATGCACGGGCCAGGTGTTCCAGCCGTACCGGCTTCAGGATATAGTCTACTGCAGAGGTTTCAAAAGCCCGTAAAGAGTGTTCGCTGTATGCCGTAACGAAAATAATCCTGAACCGGAGGTGTTGTTCATCAAAAAAATCGAGCAGTTCAAAACCGCTATACCCCGGCATGGCAATATCCAGAAAAACCACATCGGGCTTAAACCGGTTGATCGCTTTTACTGCTTCCGGCACACTTTTACATTCGCCCACTATTTCCACCTGGCTAAAATTCTCCTCCAGTAAACCCCTTAATGCCCGGCGTGCGTTGGGTTCATCATCTACAATAATAGCGCTAATCTTCTGCATTGAGTTCCGAAGGTAGCTTTGCTTAGTATGTGGCATGGCGCAATTTTTTTGTCAGCCCCTGTTATGATATGACAGGCGATATTTTTTTCATAAAGCATCCGGATCGTGGGTGTAATCGGGTATCAACAGCTCTACGCGGGTACCCAACGGCTGTTGCATTTCATCTACTTTATCGATGATCCTGCAAGTGATCTTTTGTTTGTATAAACTGTTGAACAGGTCCATTCTTTCATTCAACGCCACCGTAGCGAAGCTAAAGGGCTTGTTCTTGCTTCGTTTATTGATTTCCATAGAATTCGCTCTTCCGATACCATTATCGTCAATGATTACTTTCAGCCCCCCGGCTTCTTTTTCGAACTGTATCAACACTTCCTTATAGCCCTTTTTATGCATGAGCCCATGTTTTACTGCGTTCTCGGCAAATGGCTGCAACATCAGCGAAGGCACATATACAAAAGAGAGATCGTCCAGATTCACCAGGTTTATATGGTATTCAAACCCTCCGTCAAAACGGGCTTTCTCCAGTTCCAGGTACAAGCGCAGGTTGTCTATTTCATCCTGCAAGGGCAATAATTGTTTATCACTGGCCTGCAGGGTCTTCCGCATCAGGTCGCTGAAATTACCCAGCAGTTCGCCGGCTTCGGTTTTACGGTTGCCATACACCAGTCCCTGTACCGTATTCAACACATTATAGAGGAAGTGCGGATTCATCTGTGCCCGCAGGGCCACCAGCTGGCTTTTCAATAACTGCGCTTTTATTTCCTGCCGTTTCAATAAACTCACTTTCCATTGCTGTAAAAACAACCATGACAATATACTTATTACCACCAAAAGCAGCAGAAAAAACCAGGCTTTCTGCCAGAACGGTTTAGATACTGTAAATGCAAAACTTTTGGTTTCACTTTTATAATTGTGTCCTGCAAGGGCCTTGATCTCAAAAACATAATTACCCGGTGAAAGACGATTAAACGTTAACTGGTTGGTGAAATTGCCTATTGAGCGCCAGATGGTATCGATACCTTTTAAGCGGTATTGATAGGTCAGTGCATTGGATGAGAGATAGTGCAGCGCCTCAAAATAGAATACAATATCCCTGTTTTTATCAGGTAAAATATCATTGTTGTTTAACGCTGTGCCATTACTGCTCGCCTTCAGCAGGGGGAATTTGATCTGGAAATTGAAATATTTAGGTAAATTATACCTGATCAGTATACCTGATGGTGTGGCGAACAGAATCTTCCCTTTCTGTATGATAAAATCGTTAATGATGGTACTGGTTAAACCATAATCTTCCAGATAGTTACTGACAATATCTTTTTCCGTATCAATACGATCCAATCCGCCATCCGTCAGTACCCATATATATTGGTCTTTCCGAAGCAGTTTCCAGATATTGTCGCTGCTGAGGCCGTCCCGGCTTGTATAGGTTTTCTAAACTTTACCATTCCGAATAAACATGACCCCTCTGGTGGAAGTGCCCGCCACCAGGTCTCCATTGGGCAGCTGTAACAACGATTTGGCAATAACCGGATCTCCACGTTCATCTTTAAGTATACGTATTGAATCCTGGTCATAATGATACTCATATAACCCATCGTCATATCCCACCCAGAAGCATTCTTTTTTATTTGATGACAGAACAGAAAGGGCTCTTTTGGGTCGCAGCAGGATCGATTCAAAAATGCCCTGGAAATGGATCGTATCCTTGATGAATTTATGATACAGTTTGCAATTCGGTTCGGGTCTTCTGTGTTTTGAGCCGAATTTATCATTGATCACATAGGCTCCGTTAAATACGGCATACACAAGGTTTCCGTAACGGTCACGGGTAACTCCTTTATTAAAATCCATGATCTCTACGGGCTCTTTCGAATCACGCTTGAATACGCCACGGTTAGAAATGATCATGTTAGACAGTGAATCGTAACTGATAAATTCTGTCTGCCTTTCCCGCATCAGGTTGTAGCGCAGGTGCTCCTTTGTTTCAAGATTTGTTTTCGTAAGCAGTCCATGGCTGTTCCCCGTAACAATTTCTCCATTGGGCAATCCTGCCAGTTTGGTAAAATTATCCAACAGCGGGTCATTATAGATCTTCAACATGGTGTTATACAGGGAGGCGCACATAAACACACCGTTATCCAATGTACTGAACCAGTAATTGCCCTGGTAATCCTTCACCACATCCGAAACTCTTTCATTCGGAAAATAACATTTTACTTCTCCTGTTTCCGGTGTCCATTTATAGGCTCCGCTTTGTGTACAGAGCCAAAAATCTTTACTATCGATACAGATCGCCTGAAAAATATACACGTCTGCGGGAAGATCTATCCTGGGCAACTGTACTGTACTGTCTCCTGTTATGATCTCGATCGGCGCTTTTCTTTCAAACCCAATTCCCAATCCCAGTAATCTATTTTTCCCGTCTACCAGCCTGAAATCATGGTAAGATTGTTTCAGATTAAGCCATTTGTTCTGCAACGATGAAAACAGGAATCCGCTGTTAGAAAAAGCATAGTATTGGCCTTTATAGTGCAGTGAACTGATGACGGGATCAAACAATAATGGCGCATTAATTATATCAAGCAATCGGTGATTGCTTTTATCAACCCGGTAAATATTTTTAAACGACTGGAATTTGATATCATTTGCACCAACCACCACATTCTGAAAGGTAACTGGTCCGATATGGACATCTTTATCGGTTATAAACCTGCGGAGCGTATCTTTCTGAAAAAAGAAAAGCTGGTTATAAAAGTTCATACACCAGATAGTGCCCTGCGCATCTTCCTGGAGGTAACTGACCGCTTTAAACGAGGTATTATCGAATGGAACGGCAACGAAAGTACGGCCATTAAACCGGTATAAGCCCCTGTCTGTACCCAGCCATACATACCCCTTGCTATCGGTCAGCATATCATATACCACCTGGGTGGGCAACTGCTCGGGGTAGTTCAGTTTTTTTGCATACGGAAACTGCCCCTTTAGCTGGGAAAAGAACATAAGCAGTAAAATGACCGGTACAATCCGCATCTGGGCTGTTTTTACTAAACAAACAGTGATTTAAAGTTAACTGCTGTTATTGATAATCAGGCTTTTTTGAGGGTTCTACCCTGTTTTTTACCAAAAAACTGCTTTGGTAAATAAACCTACCTATTTCATGGGATAAAAGTGGTGATTGGCAAAAAAAAGCATAAATCAAAAATATATTGCTGCAACTTACACCCGTTACTTAATCAGTAATAATTGGGGGTAAGAGAGCTGCATCAACTGCAGCTTTCTTCATTTCTGGCCTATCCTGCGGTTTTTTCGGTTTCCATTGTACTTTGCACTATCTTTTACATTTACCAACAATGACAATGGACCCTATAAAACTTACGCAATTCTCTCATGGTGCCGGCTGTGGCTGTAAAATTGCCCCCGCTGTTCTGGATACAATACTGCAAAGCCGCCTGTCTTTTTCCGATAACAAGAACCTGTTGGTAGGTAACAGCAGCAAAGACGATGCTGCCGTATACGACCTGGGTAACGGTACCGCACTGATCAGTACTACCGACTTTTTTACACCGATCGTTGATGATGCTTTTGCCTTTGGCCGTATTGCCGGAGCCAACGCCATCAGTGATGTATATGCCATGGGAGGCAAACCTTTGCTGGCTATTGCCATCCTGGGCTGGCCCGTAGAAAAATTACCCGCTGAACTGGCGCAACAGGTACTGGAAGGTGCCCGTGAGATCTGTGCAGAAGCCGGTATCCCGCTGGCGGGCGGACACAGCATTGACAGTCCTGAACCCATTTTTGGCCTGGCTGTGAACGGACTCATAGGAATTGACCAGCTGAAGCAAAACAGCACCGCCCGGGAAGGCGACCTGCTTTTACTTACCAAACCGCTGGGCGTAGGCATCCTGTCTACCGCCCAGAAAAGGAATGTACTGAAAGAAGAACATCTTCCCCTCATGATCAAACAACTGGGCACATTGAACAAAACCGGCGAATCTCTCGGAAAAATAAAAGGTGTACACGCGATGACCGATGTGACCGGTTTTGGTTTGCTGGGCCACCTGATAGAAATGGCTGAAGGCAGCAAACTGGGAGCCGAACTGGTATACCAGCAGATCCCCATACTGGCGGCAGCCAAAGAATACCTGCCCCAACGCATTGTACCGGATGCTACTTACCGTAACTGGAACGGCTATAGCAGCAAAGTGGGTTTTGGTCCTGGTGTGAATGTAATGGAAGCTTTCACCATTTTACCCGATCCCCAAACCAATGGCGGTTTACTGATCGCTGTTGCCCCGGAAGCACTGGCAGAAGTGCAGGAAGTGCTGAAAGAACAAGGACTGGCAGATTTCACAGAGCCCATTGGTATCATGACCCAGGCATTCGAAAAAACAGTGACCGTAAAATAGGGCTCTTTTAATGATTGAGTGGCAGCAGGCCATCTATTTTACGGGCCAGTGCGCGGTCTTTTTCAGTAACGATATTGCCCGCATCATGGGTGTTGAGCCAGATCTCCACCGTGTTCCATACATTGGTCCAGCGGGGATGATGATCGGCTTTTTCGGCTTCGATCGCCACCCGGGTCATGAAAGCAAATGCCTCAGAAAAATCGCTGAACACGAATTTTCTGTAGAGCGTATCGTTCTCTTCTGTCCACATATGAAGTGATTTAGCTGTGTCGCATTAAAATACCATATTCCCCTTGTTCCTGATCTGCTCGTTGGTAAGCTCGGCCACCAATTGTACCCCGTTGATGTTCTTGACGGATTGTTTGATCCAGTCGCATTTTTCATCATCCACCAGATCTCCTTTCATCAGCCATAAAAAATCCATGTGTTTGAATTCGGGTAACAGGTACTCGCCGTCGAACTGGTTGTGGTACAGGTAATGTACCAGGAAACTGTTGGGTTCTATCGACTGGTACACGGAAAAATAATAACTGCGCTCCTTTTTGCGCAGGTGGATCTCGATATCGTTATTCAGCCTGAAATCGTATCCCAGCTGGTTATTCAGTTGCAGACAGAACTGGTAGTTCTTCACCGGGGCGGTTATGCCCAGTAAACGGGTGTCTTCAAAGAAGTCATCATTCAGTTCATCTACATTCAGGCGAAGACGCATATAAAACTGTATTGTCCTTTGCGTGGCTCAGCGTTATCACCAACAATGCGTGAAGACTGTTCACCGCAGAGCCGGGGAGAGCGGAGAGGTTACGCAGAGAGGTGATTTAAAATACGATGTCGAATGTTTTTTCTTCGTTGCCTCTTTTGATCTTCAGCCGGGTTTTATCGCCCTTGTTGAATTTACCAAGAGATTGCATATAACTGTTCACGTCTACAAAACTAAACTCTCCCAACTGCAAAAGTATATCTCCTGCCTGCAGGCCCAGTTTCTCGGCCAGTTTACCCGGACTAACCCCATCAATCCGCATGCCGGTTCCGGTAAAACCATAATCGGGTATTACCCCCAGGCTCACTTTAAAGCCGCTGCTGCGGCCTGTTTGTGCATCACGCGTTTTGGTAAAGGGCAGTTTGCCTTTGCTGTCGGCTGTTTCGATGATCTGGTATACCAGTTTCACAATATCACGCTGAGTGGTGTAATTGATCTTGTCCCAATCGTCGGTGGCTTTGTGGTAATCGCTGTGACTGCCGGTGAAAAAGAACAGCACCGGCATGTCTTTCCGGTAAAAGGCAGCATGGTCGCTGGGACCGCTTCCGGTACTGTCGAATTTTACCAGCAGGTTATGGTGCATGGTCGGCAGCAACTCTCCCCAAACCGGGGAAGTGCCGTATCCGCCAATTGTCAGCTTGTGTGAGGTGTCGTACCGTCCCACCATATCCATGTTGATCATATAATTAGGTGTGATCGTGGTGGTCGGGTTCTCCAGCCAGTATTTACTTCCAAGCAGGCCCAGTTCTTCTCCTGAAAAATGGAGGATAAGATAATTGTTATTTGCAGGTGCTTTTTTCTTCAGCATACTGGCCAGTTCTATCAGGGCAGCAGTGCCGCTGGCATTGTCATCGGCGCCATTATGGATCACATATCCTGTGTCAAGTGCTGTTTTATCTTCCCCATAACCCAGGTGATCATAATGGGCTCCCAGGATCACCGTAGTGGTCGCATGGTTATTGATAAAACCCACGAGGTTGCGGGCAGTGCGTGTTTTTTCAGTGAAACTTAGCACCAGTTCCATTTCCAGTGTGGCCGAATGATCTGAGAAATGTTTTTCATACCCTTCCCTGGTGATATAAATTACCGGGATCTTAACCGGCTGGCTTTTATCATTCTTATTATAACGGACATTATCAGTGATCGTTGAACTGTTATACAGGAACAGGGCCGTAGCACCCTTGGCCGCTACTTTGTCGGCCAATTTTTTGATCTCCTCGTTGATCTCAAAATGCGGGTTGTTCTTATTTTCTTCCAGCAGGTCTTTCAGGTCTTTGAACCAGGGTTGTTTGGCTTCGCTGAGCGCCATGGCAGGACTCCCTTTGATGCTGGCGGATGCGCTGAAAGCGAGGGGTTGGTATTCTCTGGCCAGTTCCAGTGTTTTACCTTCCACGGTAAGGAAAGAACCGGCTGCCACCTGGCGGCCTTCTTCTACCGGGAACTCCTGTATATATCCTTTGTTTCCTTTGGGTTCAAGTCCCAGGCGGGTATACTGGTCAATGATATATTGCATGGCCAGTTCTTCTCCCGGAGATCCAGCCCTTCTGCCTTCCAGTTTATCATCTGCCAGGTATTGTACATGAGCCGACAGGTTGGTCACCAGTTCTGCATTGGCTTTTTCCTCGGCAAGGCGTTTTTTTCTTTTGCTTTGGGCCAACGAAAACACAGGTAGCAGTACCAGTACCAGCAGTAATTTTTTCATACAGAGTTCATTTATGCCGCAAAAATAAGTGGATGATATGGTGTTACTGCCGGCAGATCATAAAATCAGTAAGATTCTGTTCCCAATCTCGTAACTTATCCCTGCCGTTTGCGGCTACTTTTGCAAGCATTTAGCGAATTTGTCGAAACCCGGTTTACATATTGCCCTCGTAGGAAACCCCAATAGCGGAAAAACTTCGCTGTTCAATGCTTTAACTGGTCTGAACCAGAAAGTAGGAAATTTTCCGGGGGTTACGGTTGATAAAAAAACCGGGCATCTTACACTGGAAGAAGGACTGGAGGCCGAACTGATCGACCTGCCCGGTACCTATAGCCTGTATCCCCGCCGGGGAGATGAGTGGGTTGCTTACAAGGTATTGATGGGCGCCGATAGCGAGATCAGGCCCGACATCGTGCTGCTGGTGGCAGATGCCAGTAATCTGAAAAGGAACCTGCTCTTCTGTTCACAGATCATTGACCTGAAGATACCGGTGGTGATGGTGCTGACCATGACCGATATCGCCGCCAAAAAGGACATCGTGATCGACATCAACGGCTTACAGGCCGAACTGGGCATTCCCATCGTGGCTGTAAACCCAAGAAAGAACAAAGGCCTCAACGAAGTAAAGAAAGTGCTCGTACAGGTTTCCCGAATGGCGCCGGGTACACAGAACCGTGATTTCATGGACACTCGCAAGCTGGCCCCTGCCGCTGTGGAAAGTGTACAGCAACTGTTTCCCCAATTAAGTGATTATGCCGGCATCCATTACCTGATCAATCATGAGAACTTTCCTTTGACCGACCAGGAGCAGGAAATTGTGGAACAAATAGAGATCGATAACCGGTTCAATCCCACCAAAACACAGGCAGAAGAGATCATGCAGCGGTATACCCGGATCAGGCAGATCATGCAGAAACATGTGGTGGAACCGGGACCTATGGAGAAAAAAATGTTCTCCGACAAACTGGATAACCTGTTACTGCACCAGACCTGGGGTTACCTGATCCTGCTCGTTGTATTGTTTTTACTGTTCCAGAGTATCTTCTGGCTGGCACAGTTCCCGATGGATGGGATTGAATGGCTGTTTACCCAAACTTCCAGCTGGCTGAACCAGCATTTACCACAAACCTGGTGGAGCGATCTGTTCATTAATGGACTGGTAGCCGGGTTAAGCGGTATCGTGGTATTCATACCCCAGATCATGATCCTGTTCGGACTGATCACGATACTGGAAGATACAGGGTACATGGCCCGTATCAGTTTCCTCAGCGATAAGCTCATGCGCAAAGTGGGACTTAACGGAAAAAGCGTGATGCCCATGATCAGCGGTTTTGCCTGTGCCGTACCCGCCATCATGAGCGCCCGTAACATTGAAAATAAGAAAGAACGTCTGCTCACCATATTAATCACACCGCTGATGAGCTGCAGCGCGCGTTTGCCGGTGTATACCATTTTGATATCCCTGGTAGTGGACGACAAGTATTATTTCGGCTTCCTGAGTGTGCAGGGACTTGTGATGATGGCTTTATACCTGATGGGAACTGTGATGGCTCTCATTGTAAGTTATGTGATGAAATGGTTCATCAAGATCAAGGAAAAAAGCTTTTTTATTCTGGAACTGCCCATCTACCGGGCACCCCGCTGGAAAAACGTGGGCATTACCATGGTAGAGAAAGCCAGGATATTCGTATTCGATGCAGGAAAAATCATCATGATCATCAGCCTGCTGCTCTGGTTCCTGAGTTCGTACGGACCAGGTGACCGAATGCAGAAAGTGGAGGAGAAATATGCCGTACTCGCACAGCAGTATCCTGCACAGAAAGACTCACTTGAAAAACATCTGTCTTCTGAAAAACTGCAGAACTCCTATGCCGGTATCCTGGGTAAAAGCATCGAACCTGTGATCACCCCGTTGGGCTACGACTGGAAGATCGGCATCGCCCTGATCACTTCTTTTGCTGCGAGGGAAGTATTTGTGGGAACCATGGCCACTTTATACAGTGTGGAAGAGACCGACGACACCTCCCTGCGTCAGAAAATGGATGCGGCCCGTCATGCAGACGGCACCAAGGTATACACGCTACCCGCTGCTTTTTCGCTTATGATCTTCTATGTATTTGCCATGCAGTGTATGAGTACGCTGGCCGTGGTAAAACGTGAGACCCGCTCCTGGAAATGGCCAGTGTTCCAGTTCGTGTATATGACCGGACTCGCTTATGTATTAAGCCTGATCGTTTACCAGGTGTTCAGTTAATCGTTACGCTCCTTTCTCTATCAACGAGGTATTCCGGGTATCTTTCATAAAAATATATACCAGCAAAGAAACAAAGATGCAGGCCGTAGTATACCAATAATACCCCGTTTCATTACCATTATTCTTGAACCAGAGCGCCAGGTATTCTGCAGTACCCCCAAATAGGGCCACCGTAACAGAATACGGAAAACCCACTCCCAGTGCACGGATCTTTGCGGGGAACAGCTCTGCTTTTACCACTGCATTAATAGATGTATACCCGCTCACAATCAGCAATGGTAATAGCATGAGCAGAAATATGTCCAGTTTATCGGTGGTATGACTGAGCGTGGTAAGTATGGGTACGGTAAGCACGGTTCCCAGAACACCAAAACCGATCAGCAGGGGCCTGCGGCCGATTTTATCAGACAGGGCACCAAAAAACGGTTGCAGCATTGCATAGATCAGTAATGACAAAAACGTTAACTGCGTAGATTCCGCTTTGCTCAGGTGTACTGTATTCACCAGGAATTTCTGCATATACGTGGTGTAGGTATAAAAGGCAAGCGTACCGCCCATGGTCAATCCTACAACGGTGGCTACCGCATGTGGATGGTGTAACAATTCCCACAGGGTTCCCTTCTGTTCGTTGGAAGCATGTTTACTTTTTTCAAATGCCTCGGTCTCTTCCATGGTACGCCGCAGGTAAAAAGCGATCAGCGAAAGGGCAGCCCCGATAAAAAAGGGAATCCGCCAGCCCCAGCTATGCATCTGTTCATTGGTAAGAAAAAGATGTTGCAGCACCAATTGTATTCCTAAAGCCACCAGCTGCCCGCCGATCAGTGTCACATATTGGAAGCTGGAATAAAAACCCCGTCTGCCTTTACCAGCCATTTCACTCAGGTAAGTGGCTGCAGTACCGTATTCGCCACCCACGCTCAGTCCTTGCAGCAACCTGGCCACCAACAACAATACCGGCGCCAGGATACCGATCTGTTCGTAAGAGGGCGTTAAAGCAATCATCAGGGAACCCAGCGACATAATAAGCACGGATAAAGTCATCGCCCATTTTCTTCCTTTCCGGTCGGCCAGGCTGCCGAACAACCATCCGCCAATGGGGCGCATCAGAAAACCCACCGCGAATATGCCAGCGGTCTGTAGCAGATTGGCCGTAGCATCCTTACCTGGAAAAAATACCGGCGCAAAATAAAGTGAGAATGCTGCATATGCGTACCAGTCGTACCATTCAACCAGGTTCCCCACTGATCCGCTTACGATGGCTCTGATACGGCTGCCCGAATGTTTACGCTTGGTCTTCTGCATAAAAGAAACAATTCTAAACAGCTGTCAAGATACTTATCTTATTAACAGGGCAATCAGTAAAATTATCAGCTTATACCTGCCAGGAACTGTGTTAGTTTCTCTACCTGCTGCGGATGATGGGTTACCTGTTCCTTCACCTGCTGTAAAAGATATTGCCGCGTACCGGCAGAAGAATCGGCCATATCCGAGTACTGCTCATCCTGTATATTGATGGATAAGCGCAGGTATTTTCCCATATCCAGCATTTCGCATGCTTCATAGTGGGTGCTTTTGTTCACCCCTTTCATCATGATATCAGTGATACGGGTGATCCATTGCAGTTGGCCCCAGCTAATGGCCTGCTCCCGGGTGATGGTTCCTTCATAACTACCGGTACCCAGTGAAAGAATGCGGATATCATCGTACGCAACTTTGTTTCCATCCTTTTTATGATAAAATCCGGTATCGCCATACCGGCTAACTTCTGCAAGGGCTGCCATAGATGGATTGTTAACATACACGCCGCCATCGATCCCCGTAAGCAGTTTCTCTTTATGTATGAATGAATAGGCCGGCAGGTAGGTGGGTGCCGCAGAAGTAGCCCTGCACACATCATACACTTTAGCATTGGCCGTTGGATCGTCGGAAGCTTCACTTGACTTGAAAAAAACAGGCTGGTTACTGCTAAGGTCATACGTGGGTACCAACACCGGCCGGAGCGCCTCCAGAATGGTTTGTTCACCTACAAAACAACGCAATGCCTTATCAAGTCCTTCCGGACCATACGCCGGTGCCACTAAACTGATCAACCTGTGCAGTAGTTTATTCAACCCCGATCGTGCCGGAAAAATAATACTGCCATAGTTGGTATAGATATCTGCCACCTGTTGTAATGAATATTTGGGTTGCGATGGATCCTGTTCATCGCGCAGGGTAAGACAGCAGGCAATCAGTCCACCGGTAGAAGTACCGGCAAACAGGTCGAAAGTTTCCTGGACTTTTTTGCCTGTGATAGACTCAATTGTCTGCAGGATGGCAAGGGGAACAATACCCCGCAGGCCACCGCCATCGATGGCAAGGATGTTAAAGGTTGACATAGGATGGATATTAAAATGACGTTAGCTGATGAGCCGGTTTTATACTGATCCAAATATGCGGACAAACCCCGATAAACACAAGGAGCCATTTCCCCTATCCGTAACGGGAATTTTCCCGTATGCCATCAAGAAAAAGCCCGGTTATTTAATGCCGTTTTTTTTTGAATATTTGGGGTTCTTTATCCTCAGACAACCAAACCCAATTATTATGCCGCACGAATGCAGGATTGAATTTTATTTCAAAGCCGAAGAAATGGCCCGATTGCTGGCCGACAACCCTACAGCAAAAGGTATCATCATATCGCAACAGATCGTCAGGGAAAAACCCAAGGGTGCCGATCATTATGTGAATGTAACCCGTATCAAAGCCAGGCCCGACCTGGGAGAAAACCAACAAAATACAGATACTACCCAACTGAAAACATCGGTACCCACTGGTGAAGAAACCATTAACGGTTGCCCCTACCCGCCCGGCTGTACAGAGTAAATCCTTGATGTTCAAACATTTTATCACTGAATCAGCTGCAAATTTTTGAAAACCATTATTACCATACTGAACTATATAGATATCGGCGCTCCCTTGCTGGCACTACTGGTCTTTATCAGGATTTTGACACAAAACAGGCTGTCAAAGGAACTCCTGTATATCTTTTATTTTATCAGCATCCAGCTGATCACCAATGTAACGGCTACCGTTCTGGAAAAAATGCACATCACCAACTACTCAGTGTACCTGTTAAATATTATCCTGTCGTTTCTTGTGCTGTCGATTCTTTTCTATGAACTGGGGATACCGCTGATCAGAAAAATATTTCCGTTCACTTCACTGCTCTTTCTCGCTTTTGCCACTTACTCCATTGCCAACGGGGATGGTATTGAAACCTATAACAGCATCATATCCGCTTCGGCCAGTTTTATTATCACCGCTTATTGCCTGATCTTTTTCTACTGGCGCCTGGTAAAGGATAAACAGTATTCGGGCGCTGTGACCGACAGCGCCTTTTTTTGGTCGGCCATCGGTGTTTTTACCTACTATACGGGTAGTTTTTTTATATTTATCTCATACAAGTACCTCATTGTACGCGAAGCTGAGGTTATCGGTATTCTCTGGCGGTTTCATAACCTGCTCTTAACCATTTTCTGTATTTATTCGATCTACGGCCTCACATGCAAAAATTATCAGAAAACATAAGTATCATTCTGGCTGCATCGAGTATTCTCCTGCTGATTACCTTATTTATTGTCATGCTGGTGGTGGCCTACCTCAAAAGAGACCTGAAGCATCTGAAGGAAAAAGAAAGTATGGAAGCCGATTTTGAGAACCAGTTACTCCGTTCAAAGCTGGAAACACAGGAAGAAACACTGAACCAGCTTAGCAATGAGATCCATGATAATGTTGGACAATTACTCAACAGCACCAAACTGCTGATCGGTATTACACAACGTGCTTTGCCTGAACCCTCTGAAACCCTGAATATGGCCGATGACAGCTTGGGCAAAGCCATTGCCGAAGTTCGTGCACTTTCAAAATCGCTTAACAAGGAATGGTTACAGCAATTCAATTTCATGGAGAACCTGGAAGCAGAGATCAACCGCATTAATGCAGCCAAGAGCCTGCAGATACACCTGTACCGGCCCGAAAACATTTCTATGAAAGCCACAGAGCAGATCATCCTTTTTCGCATTGTACAGGAAATCCTGCAGAATGCCATCAAACATGCTTTTGCCAGGAATATCGAGATCAAGATCAAAGAAAATAATCAACAGCTAACCATCTTCATCGGGGATGATGGTATCGGTTTTGATGAAGCGGCCATTACCAAGAGCGTAGGTCTTCTGAATATCAAGCACAGGACCGGACTACTGGGTGGAAGCGTTCAGTTGGTTTCCTCTATCAATAAGGGTACCCA
Organism: Sediminibacterium sp. FW305-C-269; assembly: GCF_058231045.1. NCBI lineage: Bacteria > Pseudomonadati > Bacteroidota > Chitinophagia > Chitinophagales > Chitinophagaceae > Sediminibacterium > Sediminibacterium sp. FW305-C-269. The sequence continues at coordinate 487,489 of NZ_JBIQXQ010000001.1, forward strand.
GTTTACCATACAGCTACCCATAAATCCAACCAACCAATGAAAACACCTATCGGAATTGTAGATGATCACCAGTTGTTCCTGAAGTCGTTGGGACTGATGTTGAAAAGTTTTGCCGTTTATGATGTGGTACTGGAAGCTTTACACGGGAAAGAACTGCAGCAAAAACTGGAACAGGGAGCCCCCACACCGGCCATCATGCTGATTGATGTAAACATGCCCGTCATGAACGGCATTGAAACTGCCAGGTGGCTCAGCAAAAAATACCCGAAGATGAAACTCGTGGCACTTTCGATGAATGATGATGATATGGTCATCATTGACATGATCAAAGCAGGATGCTGCGCCTATCTCCTGAAGGAAACCCATCCCGATGAGCTGGAAAAAGCACTGCAGGAAATCAATACAAACGGTTTTTACAACGCTGATGCAAGCAATATCAATTTCCGTCGGTTGTTGCAGTCTGAGCAGGATGCGGTGGTCATTACAGAAAAAGAAAAGCTATTCCTGCAGCATGCCTGCTCCGATCTTACCTACAAAGAGATTGCAGCATTGATGTGCCTGAGCGAACGCACCATTGATGGCTACCGTGAATCACTTTTTGGCAAACTGAAAGTGCAGAGCCGTGTGGGACTTGCCATGGAAGCCATCAAAAAAGGGTTGGTGACGCTGCAGTAGCCCCTGGTTCATTTTACTGATAGTATTCCCATAAAAAGCGGGATATCTTACGGGTCAGCTCCCAGGCTTCGTTGGTGCTTTTCCAGCTGGTATCACTGTTGTTTTTGGTAGCTATACAGAAAATATACCTGGCTTTTTTACCATTCACATACAGCACTTCGCTGCGGCTCGCATCTACCGCCCCGTTTTTACTGGCGATGAACACATCCGAAGGTATTTGTGAAATGGCCTCCTCATCCCAATAATTCCTGCTCAGCAAACGGAGCATTTTTTCACTGGCAGCCTGACTGATTACCTGTTTGCTCACAATCAATTCCATCAGGCCCGCCATTTCCCGGGGTGTGGTTTGTCCCCAGCCATATTGTAAGCGGTTGGGCTCTCTTCCGGGTGTACGGCTGTTGACACGGGTATCCCGCAATCCCAGGCTATCCATCAGTCGGTTAATGACGGTGCCAGTACCGGCAAGGCTCTGTAACCAAAGGCTGGCCGTATTATCGCTGGTGCTCAGCATGAGTAATATTACCTTACTCAATTCAATCTTCTCCCCGGTTTTGAATGACCCCAGGATATCTTCTCCTGCATACAACAGCGAATCCCTGTACGTAAGTACCTGGTGATACTGCATTTCACCCTTGTCTATTTTCTGCATAATGCCAGCCAGTATGGGCAATTTTACCATACTGGCAGTGGGAAAAACAGTATCGGCCTGCAGTGCTGCCACGCGGTTAGAAGAGAGATCATGCACATATATACCCAGCGTTCCCCGAAAATCACCAACCATTTCCGACAGCTTTTTCTGCAAGTGCTTGTCAGTTTTCTGCGAAAATCCCGTTTGTACCGAGGCGAACAAAAGAAAAAAAATCAGGTATTGTTTCATACGAATTGATTGCAGGATATTGAAATTAGCTTTTTTTTGCTATAAGAAGCCGCCCCGTTTTCTCCCCTTGTTTTCAACGGGTATTGTTTTATCATATCTGCCAATCCATGCTCCGGAAAAAACCATCCTGTCATCCTTTGTTTGTTCTGGCAATGCTATTGGCTTGCCTGGGGTTATCCAACCATCTCTATAGCCAAAAGGAGAAATATCCCAAAGCCATAAAGGGCATTATTGATCTGCGCAGCATTGATCTGCAGAAGGAATCCGTTCCGTTGGGAGGAGAGTGGGGAATGTACTGGAAGCAGTTACTCACGCCCGGTACAACAACGAAACAGGCGCCGGTATATGTTACGTTCCCTAAATTGTTCAACAATACTATTATCAACAATGCAAAACTGAGTGCCGATGGTTATGCTACTTATACAGCCACCGTTCTGTTACCAAAACAGAACAGGCAACTGGCATTACAGGTACCCGATACGTATTGTTCCTATCGGCTGTTTGTGAATGGCACTTTACTCTGTTATTCGGGCACACCCGATTCGTTGGAAGAGAAAGCGGTCCCGAAATGGATGGAGCATACCGTTGAGCTCCCGTCAGGCCCAGACACGATTCAACTGGTATTGCAGATAGCCAATTTCTGGCATTCAAAAGGTGGGCCGTACAAAGAAATTGTTATTGGTAGCAAAGATGCGCTGTTTTATGAACGCGATACAGACATGGCTTTTGACCTGTTACTGACCGGCTGCCTGTTCATGGGCGGATTGTTCTTTTTCGGGTTATTCCTGTTTGGCCAGCACGATAAATCGATCCTGTATTTTGCCCTGTTCTGTATGGTATACAGTTACCGGATGATCGGTTCCCGCAGTTATGTGCTGCATACACTTTTGCCTGAAATACCCTGGAGTATCACCACGCATATTGAATACCTCAGCCTTTTTATCAGCCTGGTCTTTTTCAGTTTGTATACGCGATACCTGTATCCCGAAGAATCGGGCAAACTGACAACACGGATTGAAGTAGGGCTGGGACTGAGTTTATCTGCCATCGTAATTCTGTTCCCGCCTGCTGTGTTCACCTATCTTATCAACCCGTTCCTGGTTTTGATGTTTGGGGTGATCGCTTATGCCTTTTATGTGTACGTGAAAGCTATGCGTAACAAAAGGCTTGGAGCTGAATACGCATTAGTAAGCACTGCTGTTGTACTGGTGGTCTTTGTGGTGATCAATCTTCAGTATTTCGGTATTGTAGCGCCTCATAAAAGCATCCTGTTTATAGGGTATATCAGTTTCTTCTTCCTGCAATCGCTGATATTGTCTTTCCGGTTTGCTTCCACATTGAAACAGGCCAAGGAGGCGGCCGAGCAGGGGTTGAAGGCAAAGAACGAATTCCTGTCAACCATGTCGCACGAAATCCGGACACCGCTGAACTCCATCCTGGGCATGACCCACCTGATCCTTCGCGATAACCCTCGTACCGAACAGAAAGAGCAGCTGAATGTACTGTTATTTTCGGCCAATAACCTGCTGGCGATCGTAAATGATATACTTGATTATAATAAGATAGAGGCCGGAAAAGTGAATTTTGAAATGATTGAGACCGATATCCCGAACGTGGTGAAGAATATCATCTCCGGCCTCCGTAGTTCTGCAGAGGACAAGGGTATCGAACTCAGGTTACAAATCGATCCCGCCCTGCAGCATAAGGTACTGGGCGATCCCACCCGGGTCGGACAGGTGATCACCAACCTCGTTAACAATGCCATCAAGTTCACCAGAAAAGGGTATGTGCTACTGGATATCAAAGTAATGGGTCAGAGCCCCTCCACGATCACTTTGCTGGTGAGTGTGGAAGATACCGGTATCGGCATCGCACAGGAAAAACAAAAGATTATTTTTGAACAGTTCACACAGGCAGACACATCCACCTCCCGAAATTTCGGTGGAACCGGACTTGGGCTGGCCATCTGCAAAAAGCTGCTGGCCTTACAGGGAACCGAACTGCACCTCACCAGCGAACAGGGAAAAGGATCCGTATTTTATTTTACCCAGACCTTCCCGAAGCTGGTGAACACCGAAAAGAAAACAGAAGCGAAGAAAAAAACCACTCCCACCGAAGAAAGTAAACCACTTGCTGGTATGTCTGTACTGCTTGTAGAAGACAATGAAGTGAACATACTCGTTGCTAAAACATTTCTCGAACGTTGGGGTGCATCGATCGATGTTGCCATGAATGGGCAGGAAGCACTGAACAAGCTGGACCTTTCCAAACACAAACTCATCCTGATGGATATGCACATGCCGGTAATGGACGGTTATGAAGCCACCCGCATACTGCGCGAACGTGGCGTACGTATTCCGATCATCGCACTTACAGCCAGCCTGCCAAGGGAAGTGGAAGACAGGATCACCAGCAGTGGTATTGATGATATTGTGGTAAAACCTTTTGTGCCCGATGAATTGTATCGCATCATCCTTCATCACACATATATTCACAGGTCAGGTGATAAAAAATGACAGTAGCAGACAAGCGTCTGTTCTTATAGAAAACCGATGTTTACCAATTGCGGGACAAAGATATTTCCAGGTGAATCAGATACATATAACCTGTATTGAGATAAAGCGCATCGGAGAAATCTTGGGGTTACACTTCTACAAACTACTAAAATCAGCTTCCCAGAAAGTATCAAGAAATTTCTAAGAATGCCAGTGATTTACGGTGATAGTACTATTGAAAAAGGGTGTGCACGTATATTATCTAATATGCTGCGGCATTTTAAACATACAAATGCCGCAGCATATCATCATTCAGCCATTCATGTAATAAAATTATACCAGCTCCCGGAGCAACCGTGAGTGGGTCTTGTAGTATTTGTCGGGACTGTAAATAAACAGACAGGTACCGTCTTTGATAGTACCGATCACCTGCTTATAGACATTTTTAGGTAGTGCCGGACAACCCTGGCTACGCCCGATAAAACCCTGGCTTCTGATGATATCTTCATCAACATACGTAGCACTATGCATCACAATACCTCTTTTCAGGGCATTGTCGTTAATGCCATCCTCTTCTCCCAGCAAACGCAGCGATTCGCCGTGTTTACCCTGGTAAGTATCACCGGTAATATAGAAACCCAGACTGCTCTTATTGCTGTTGGCCTTATTGGAGAATTGTGTAGGAAGTATCTGACCAGAGTTGCGTCCATGCGACGTGTACGTGTGAAACAGCAACTCGCCAGCTTCCAGATCAATCACGAACAACCTTTTTTTGCTGGAGGGCAGACTGAAATCCACGATCGAAAGGATATTGTCCTTTACCACTTTGCCACTGCTGAGCAGATTATGAAAGCCCGTAAGGCCGTACACAAACGCTTCGTGCGAAAGACCCAGCGACGCCAGATTCAGACGCTCATATAATTCCATTTTCGCTGTTACCAACGTGGGACGGGAGCTGAGCTCCCTGGATGCTGTTGCCGGAGGGTTCGGAGCCGGAACAGTAAAACTCAATGTCATCATCACAAACAATACTGCTGCTACCCATATCGGGGTATGCCATTTCCTTTGCCTGAATACTTTCATATCGGTTAATTGGGGGGTTTACAGTAAAATCCAGTAAAAACTGCCGAAAAGCGTTGGTTGGTAATGGTTGCGTGCAAAATTACGGAATATCTGCAACCGGGTGAAACAAGCGGCTCCGCTTTAACAGGGTTTTCAGAAAAAAGGGGCCATATAGACATACAGCCCCGTTACGATTGCTTGCCATATAAAAGAACATCAATATACGTGAGGCCATGGGCAGGATCGAACTGCCGTAAAAGGTTTTGCAGACCTGCGCCTAACCGCTCGGCCACGTGGCCCTCTCAAAAGAGGCTTATTTGGTTAAAGCCGCCATACCGTTCAGAAACGGTATAACGGCTTCACTCATACTAATAAGATCTTATGTTCGCCATGCAAAGGTACAATAATTTTATTAGTCTATCAAATTAATAGACTATATAATTTGTTTATTTTCGGCTTTCGAAAACAAAGGCATTGATAGCCTTTGCACTATATATCTCCTCTTTGGCAACAAACTGTCAGCAAAATACCCTTGATAACCTGTCTGCCTGTTTGTATGCAAGCAGGTTCCATAGTATCTTGCAGCCATGCAAGCATACCTGGAGGGATTGAACGAACCGCAAATGGAAGCGGTTACGCATATTAACGGCCCATTGATGATCATTGCCGGAGCAGGCAGTGGAAAGACCAAAGTACTCACTACCCGTATTGCCCATCTGATGGCGAACGGGGTAGACGCATTCAATATACTCGCACTGACCTTCACCAACAAAGCTGCTGCCGAAATGAAGGAGCGGGTAGAGAAGATATTGGGTAATTCTGATGCCCGCAACCTCTATATCGGCACTTTCCACAGCGTATTTGCGCGTATTCTGCGCGGCGAAGCGCACCGATTGGGTTATCCGAGCAATTTTACCATTTACGACACCGACGACAGCCGTTCCGTGATCAAGACCGTAATCAATGAACTGAACCTGGATGATAAACACTATAAGCCCAGTGTAGTACACAACCGCATCTCATCTGCCAAAAACGCACTGGTGAGTCCGGCGGAATATGCGGTAGACTATTATATACAGCAGGAAGATATGCGTGCCAACCGACCGGCCATTGCACAGATCTATGCTGCCTACGCCAGCCGCTGTTTCAAAAACGGAGCGATGGATTTTGACGATCTGTTGCTGAAAATGTACGAACTGCTCAAGAATTTTCCGGAAGCCCTGTACAAATTTCAGCACAAGTTCAAATACATATTGATAGATGAGTACCAGGATACCAATGCCGTACAGTACCAGATAGCCAAACTACTGGCTGCCGCGCACGAGAATATCTGCGTGGTGGGGGATGATGCACAGAGCATTTACAGTTTCCGTGGTGCCACCATTGAGAACATCCTGCAGTTTCAGAAAGATTATGATGATGTGAAAGTGGTGAAACTGGAACAGAACTATCGCAGCAGCCAGAGTATCCTGAACGTGGCCAATGGGGTCATCAGCAATAACAAAGGCCAGATCCCCAAAAACCTCTGGACCGAGAATAGCATAGGAGAAAAGATCTGCCTGGTACGCACCATGACGGATAACGATGAAGGTAAATTCGTTGCCGATACCATCCAGGAACAAAAACTCCGCAATCATTATTATAACCGCGAATTTGCCATACTATACCGTACCAATGCCCAGAGCCGTTCTTTTGAAGAAAGCCTGCGCCGGATGGGTATTGCCTACCGTATTTACGGTGGCGTCAGCTTCTACCAGCGGAAAGAGATCAAGGATTTCCTGGCCTACCTGCGCGTGATCGTCAATACCAAAGATGAGGAAGCGTTAAAACGGATTATCAATTACCCGGCCCGTGGCATTGGCAAAACCACCGTGGAGAAATGTGTGATCTTTGCCAACGAACACAACATTCCCATGTTCGAAGTGCTGACACGTGCAGCTGAATTCGGCTTCCGTGCAGGCACCCTGGAGACCCTGCAAAATTTTGTGACCATGATACGCTATTTCCAAAGTATGCTTACCGATAAGAATGCATATGATGTAGCGGTACAGGTTGGCAAACACACCAATATCGTAAAGGAATTATTCAGCGATAAGACCACCGAAGGTCTGGCGCGTTACGAGAACATACAAGAGCTGCTCAACTCTATCAAGGAGTGGACAGAAAGTCCCAGTAATGACGATGGGGAACTGGGCGACAAAACCATGGGTGCCTATCTGCAGCAGATCACGCTGCTCACAGATGCCGATGACGATAAAGAAAACAGCGATGTGGTAAAACTGATGACCATACATGCTGCCAAGGGACTTGAATTTAGCTGCGTATTTGTGGCAGGCATCGAAGAAATGCTTTTCCCCAACGCCATGAGCATCAACACCCGTGAAGAGCTGGAAGAAGAGCGTCGTTTGTTCTATGTGGCCATTACCCGTGCCAAACAGCGGTTGTGGCTGACCTATGCCAATACCCGTTACCGTTTTGGCCAACTGGTACAAAATGAACCCAGCCGTTTTATTGAAGAAATGCCGGAGCAGTATATCGATAAAAGTTATGCCGGCGGCGGCGCCAGAAACCTTGGTGCAGAATGGGGCAGTGGTTATGAACGTATGCAACGTGGGTTTGGCTTCGGTGATTCTGCAGCCAGCGCTGAAAAAAGATACGGTCCGCCGCCTTCGAAAAAACCAGAAAGCAGAAACCAGAAACCAGAATACCTGCCCATTAACCCGCCCGTCAATAAAGTAGTGGAACACAGACCTTCGGCTGATTTTGTAGCCAGTGATACCAGCCAGTTACAAGCCGGGCAGGAAGTAGAACACCAGAAATTCGGGTTCGGTACCGTCATCAAAGTAGAAGGTTCAGCCCATAATCCTGTTGCTACCATTCACTTTAAACTGAATGGCGAAAAAAAGATCATGCTCAACTACGCCAAACTGCGGATCATTCAATAAACAGAACATCGGTTACCTGTAAACAACCCTGGTGTCAATAATGAAACCTCGCTTCCGAATGCGTATCGGGGAAACCCGTATATGCATAGGTAATCCTGCGCCAGGCAGGTTTGCCCACTGCATTGTACTGGTATTCATACACAGCAGATCCATAGGACTGACCATCCACGCCAACATATTCCTCGCGCAAAGGATTGTTCACAGAAAGCAGGTTGGCAGGTAAATATGGAAAGGTCTCCAGGTGTTCATAGGTATTTGGGCGATCATCGTAAGCAAGCATATGAATCTCTTCCGTTTTTCTCCAGTCGTTATTGACATAATCAAAATGCTGTTTTACCACCACGTTACCGTCTGTATTGTACATATACCGGATACGGTTAAGTGGCCGTAGGGGCACAGGTGTATTGGCATAATAGTTGGTCCGCTCGGTTATTTTGCCCTCTGTATATACAAACACTGAACGATACCGCAATACACCCTGGTTGTTAAAGGTTTCTATCTGTGTCAGTTGATCTCCGTTATAATAATACCTCCATTTACCACCAGCATTCACTTCAAACAGTTTCCCGTTGGCATATACAAAATCATAACGTGCCATCACAGAGCTGTCTGCCAGCCGCCGGGTAAGGTGTTGGATGGAACCATCCGGGTTGTAGGAAACTTCCCAGCTATCACCATCTTTTTCCAGTTTACTGATGACATTTGCCGGTGTTGAAGGATGTATTACAGGGTCTTTTGTGCAGGCTACTGCGAAAAACAATAATCCGGCTAACAATCGCACAGGATTCATTACGCGTGTCATTTTTTTAAGTGCAAATATCTCTTGCGCCTCATATGTTCCCTATCGCACAAATATGTATGTATGATGAAAGGAGGATTATGCGTAAGAATGGTCGGAAAGATTTTAGCGTTTCTTAAATTTTTTATTATCAGCATCTTATACATTTTTATTTGTGTCGTTATTCCTGTTGGCACAGTATTTGGATTTCATTGTTCGAAAAGCATCCTTAACCAAAAAACAACAACTATGAAAACACTAATGAAATCCTCAGCTCTGCTGGCCTCTGTTCTGTTATTCCAGGCCGCTCATGCACAGGTAGCCGTGAAAACCAATGCCGGTGCGGCTGTAAAAGCCACTGCCAATGCTACTAAAGCCACTACCGCAGCGGTTAATGCCACCAACCGTGCCACCGTTGCTGCAGGTAACGCCGTAAAAGCCACTACCGGAGCAGCAAAACAGGCATCTGCCGCATCATTAAAAGCTGCAGATAAGGCCGCCAGCAATACCAGTGTCAATGCAAAGGCAGACGCCGGAGTGAAACACAGCGATGAAGCAAACCTTCATAGTAATGCAGGCGGTGAAGAAAGAGGTCTGGTACGTGCACAATCTGTTTCCGAGGCTGAAGTACATGCCAATGCCAATGCCAAACTTCCGATGAGTGAAGCAAAAGAGTCTCTGAAAGAGCAGTCTGAACAGGCAAAAGAAAAAGTTGAAAAAACAAAAGAAGCTGCTGAAAAAACAGAAGGTAAAGCAAAAGAAAAAGTAAAATCAGTAAAACCTTCTGTTAAAGCCAGTGCAGAAGCCAAAACCAGCGGTTCAGTAAAGGCAGGCAAACAGTAATCGTCCCGTTTTAGCAATCCAATATCCGATCCCGTTTCAATAGATAGTTCCGGCAGCTGTTTAAATGCCATGCATATGAAAACAAATCATCGAACACCCAGTCTTTTTTTGCTATTGCTCTTACCCCTGTTTTCTGCTGCGCAGGAAGGGAATACAGACAATACCCGGAAAAACGAACTCAGCGCTTCTGTGAATTACCAGTCTGCCCTGCATTATTTTGGCAGAACAGACAGTCTCACCAGCAGTGGGTTCTTCCCGACTATCGGGTTTCAATCGGCAGTGGGTTTGTATGCACAGGGTAATTTTATCTTTGTTCAGAATAAAACCCTTCCACTCAGCTATACCGGTACTACTATTGAAGCGGGTTATCGTTTTCGCGAAACCCCGCATTTTTCAGGTAACCTGTTTTATACACAGTTCCTGTACAAAGACAAAAGCACGCTGGTGCAATCTGCCTTACGATCACAAACGGGGATCAACCTCAATTACCTCTCACAGATCGTGAATATCAATACCGGGCTTGACCTGAAATTCAGTAACCAGACCGACGTGGGTGCCACGCTGGGCATTGATCACCTTTTCCTGTTCAACAAGGGTATGACCAATGCAGCTTTCGCCATCAATCCTTCCGTATATGCCTATTTCGGCACTCAACAGTTTTCCAATACCTACCTGGCAAAAAGGAACGTGTTGGGTATTCCCATCTCGCAGCAGACTACACAGAAAGTGACCCAATTCAACCTGCTTTCCTACGAGATCTCAGTTCCGGTTGTTTTTGTTTCGGGTAAATTCAATGCATCGGTCACTCCTTCTTATACCGTTCCCCAGAACCTGATCACGGTTGCCGGACGCCCGGACCTGTCTGAAAGAGGAAAAGAGTTGTTTTATGTGACCCTGAGTGTAGGTGTAAAACTCTGATCCCGTTATTTACCATTTGATCGTCTGAAGTATCAGCTTCCATTCTTTCCGCCGGTACACCCAGGCGCGGAGATAGTTTTCTTTCCGGGTACCGTTGGTGACCACCCCATAGGTATAGGCAAAATCGCCGGCCGAAGAGATGTCTCCGCCGATAGCCGCCAACTGTAACTGATCCGGTGCCTGTAATAACAGTCCCATGATGTTTTTTTGCCCTGAGGCCGGTGCATGCCCTTCAAGGTTCATCCGGCTTTCTGCCGTAAGGAATTTTTCCAACTGTCGGCTGTCCCTACCGGTAATGGCCGTATTCAGCATGTTATCCAGCAAAAGAATGGAGGCATAACTGGGATCGGTCAGGGGCTGGTTGGGTATACTGAATGAGACCAGGTTCTTCACCGGCAACTCCGCGGTTGCGGAAGCCGTTCCCAGATCGGCCAGGTTTTTCCATTCGCCAAGCGCATTGATCCGCCAGATGGAAGAAAAATAGCCTCTTGCTAGCGGTGTATCCGTCAGGGATTTCGCCCGCATGATATATGGACCTGAAGTTACACCCATATCACCCGAAGCACTTACCACGGCAAAATCGGGCGCCCAGCTTAACAAACCCGGACCGGCTTTCTGCCGCTGGTATACCTGGTGCGCATGCAGGGGCTCTCCCTTTTGAAAGATCAAACCGGCAGTATCCATGAATTTCAGGAACCCATCCCGTATGCTATGGGATTCGGTGAATCGGGCAAAAGCCCGTTCAGCTTCGATCAGGCCACTCAGGCCTTTTTGTGCGGTCGCGGTCATGGTAACGGCCATCATGCCCAATAAACATATCAGCCTGCCCTGGTTTTTCATGCATACGGATTTGATACAATATTAATAAGGTAAGCTCCGTAACCACCGCGGATTTACATGAGCCGTTATTTTCTGTGATAAAACGATATAAATGAATAAGAAACGGTAATGCTACTGATAAAATGAGCGCCTTTTTGGCCTAAATCCTATATAAATCATATTCCGGGCTGACATTGGTCATATTTTACGCCTGGCACTAAGGGTAATTTGGTGCTTTCAAAATACCCAAAATCTCACGCCATGGAAACAACCGTTGCCCGGGGCAAGTCTGCCGGTAAAACCCCACTGAAAAAAGCCAACCTTGCTATCATAGATGGTAACGAGGCTGCAGTCCACATCGCTTACAAGACCAGCGAAGTATGTGCCATCTATCCCATTACCCCTTCCTCTGCCATGGGCGAATTTGCTGATGAGTGGAGCAGTGATAACAGACAGAATATTTTCGGGGAAGTTCCCAAAGTCATAGAAATGCAGAGTGAGGCAGGCGCTGCCGGCGCCATTCACGGCGCCTTACAGGGCGGGGCACTGGCTTCCACCTTTACCTGTTCACAGGGTCTCCTGCTGATGATCCCCAATATGTACAAGATCGCGGGTGAACTGACCCCTACCGTATTTCATATTGCCGCCAGGTCGCTGGCCACACATGCCCTCTCCATTTTTGGAGACCATAGCGATGTGATGGCCGTACGTGCCACCGGTTTTGCCATGTTATTCGGCAACAGTCCGCAACAGGCACACGATATGGCCATGATCGCCACCGCATCCACCCTGCGTTCAAGCATCCCCTTCCTGAATATTTTTGACGGGTTCCGCACTTCACATGAACTGAATGAAGTGGAGATCATCCCCGACAGCATCATTACCCAGATGATCGATAACGATGCCGTGGCCCGCCACCGCAGTCGTGCACTGAACCCCGAAAATCCTTCCATACGTGGTACCGCCCAGAATCCGGACGTGTATTTCCAGAGCCGTGAAGCCTGTAACCAGTTTCACTGGAAAGTACCCGAGATCGTGGAAAACACCATGCAGCAGTTCGAAAAACTGACCGGTCGTTCCTACAAACTGTTCGAATACTATGGACATCCCGAAGCAGAGAACATCATCATTCTCATGGGTTCTGCTACCGGTGCCGTACACGAGACCGTAGATTACCTGAACAGCACCGGAGAAAAAACCGGTTACCTGCATGTACACCTGTTCCGTCCATTCTCCGTAAAACACTTTATCAATGCCATTCCATTGAGTGTTAAGAACATTGCGGTACTGGACCGTTGCAAAGAAACCGGCGCTATTGGCGAGCCTTTGTATATGGACGTCATCAACGCACTGCATGCCGGCTGGCAGGGTAAAATGCCTGCTGTGATCGGCGGCCGTTACGGACTGGCATCCAAAGAATTCAATGCCGGTATGGTAAAAGCCATCTTCGATGAGCTGAAAAAAGATAAACCTAAAAACGGTTTCACCATCGGTATCGAGGACGATGTTACGCATACCAGTCTCAAATACGACAAAACCTTCTCACTGGAAGACCAGCACCTGTTCCGCGGACTGTTCTTTGGCCTGGGGGCCGATGGTACCGTTAGTGCCAACAAGAACACCATCAAGATCGTGGGCGATGTGACTCAGAACCACGTACAGGGCTATTTTGTGTATGATTCTAAAAAATCCGGTTCGCTCACTGTTTCGCACCTGCGTTTCAGCGAACAGCCCATCCGTTCCACATACCTGATCAATTCCGCCAACTTTGTGGCCTGTCACCACTTCCAGTACCTGCAGAAATACGATATCCTGAAAGATGCACAACATGGGGCAACATTCCTGCTCAATGCCCCATACCCCACAGAAGATGTATGGTTTAACCTGCCACGCAATATCCAGGAAGAGATCAAGGAGAAAGAACTGAAACTATATGTGATCAATGCTTCGAAAGTAGCCAAGGAAACCGGCATGGGTTCCAGGATCAATTCGATCCTGCAGACCTGCTTCTTTGCCATTTCCAATGTGATGCCGAAAGACGAAGCCATCAGTTATATCAAAAAGGCCATTAAAAAGACCTATGGCAGAAAAGGTGATGCAGTGGTGCAGAAGAACTATGAGGCCGTCGATAAAACGCTTGAGAACCTGTCATTGGTGGATTATTCTCACTACAGCATCGGTACCAAGGAGAGTGAGCCTGCTATTTCCGGTAAAGCGCCTGAGTTTGTACAGCAGGTATTGGCCAGGATCATTGCAGGAGAAGGAGATAGTTTGCCTGTAAGCGCATTCCCAGCTGATGGTGTATATCCATCCGCAACCACCCGCTACGAAAAAAGGAATATTGCCGACCAGGTTCCGGTGTGGGATCCCAGCATCTGCTCACAGTGTGGTAAATGTTTCTTTGTTTGTCCGCACGCTGCCATCCGTCCGAAAGTCTACAACAACGACCTCTTGGCCAATGCACCGGACTTCTTCAAACATACTGCACCGGTGGGTAAGGAGTTCTTTAAAGACACTGAATCTTACACTTTACAGGTAGCTGTAGAAGACTGTACCGGCTGTAACCTTTGTGTGGAAGCCTGCCCGATCGAGAGCAAGACAGAGCCAGGTCACAAAGCCATCAACATGCAGGATGTGCTGCCATTAAAAGAGACTGAGAAACAAAACTGGGATTTCTTTATCGGTCTGCCAGATATCGACAGAACCCGTGTGAACCGCGGTACCGTAAAAGGTTCACAGTTACTGGAGCCCCTGTTCGAATTCTCCGGCGCCTGCAGCGGATGTGGTGAAACACCTTACCTGAAACTGCTGACCCAGCTGTTTGGCGACAGGATGATCGTTGCCAATGCAACCGGCTGCTCCTCTATCTTCGGCGGTAACCTGCCCACTACCCCCTGGAGCAAAAATGCAGAGGGACACGGACCAGCCTGGGCCAACTCACTCTTTGAAGACAATGCTGAATTCGGTCTGGGTATCAAGCTGGCTACCGATATGAAACGCAACTATGCGCTCTCACTGCTGAAAACCCTACGCGAAGAAGTGGGCGGTGAACTGACCGACGCCATTCTGAACAACGTAGAGGGCAACGAAGCAGAAGTGATACAGCAACGTAAGAACGTGACAGCCCTGAAAAGCCGTTTGAAAGAGATACAGAAAGAAGAAGCGGAATTATTATACCAGGTAGCCGACTTCCTCGAACACAAATCCATGTGGATCGTGGGTGGAGATGGCTGGGCCTATGATATCGGATTCAGCGGACTGGATCACGTATTGTCAACCGGCGAAAATGTGAACATCCTGGTCCTGGATACAGAAGTGTATTCCAATACCGGCGGACAGAAATCGAAATCTTCACCGATCGGTGCCAGTGCTAAGTTCTCTATCAAGGGAAAAACAACCGGTAAAAAGGACCTGGCCATGCAGGCCATCGCACATGGATCTGCCTATGTGGCTGAGATCGCCATGGGTGCCAACGATGTTCATGCACTGAAGACCATTCTGGAAGCAGAAGCCTATCCTGGTCCATCCATCATCATTGCCTATAGCCACTGTATTGCACACGGATACGATATGTGCCATGGATTAGACCAGCAGGACCTGGCCGTGAAAACCGGTTACTGGCCACTGTTCCGTTACAATCCATTAAAAGAACAGGGACAACGATTTGTGCTTGACAGCAAAGATCCTTCTGTTGCACTGGATGAGTTCCTCTATCATGAGAACCGGTTTGCCACTATTAAGAACAATGATCCCGAGAAAGCGGGTGAGTTCCTGGCCCTGGCCAATGAAGGCATCCGTCATCGTTGGGAGAAAATACTGGCACTACGAAACTTATAAGCTTGCATACTTACCAACCCAAGGGGGATCTCGAAAAGAGGTTCCCCTTTTTATTGGATAACAAGCAGAACATTACAGGATATGACTGATGGAAACAGTTTCATAATCCTCCTCGCCAGAGATCAGCAGGAGAAATGTGAAAAAGCGGTCCATCAGTTGTATGAATTTCTTTTCCATGGTATTTTTTTCCGGGTAATTGATATAACAGGTTAAGCCAGTTTAAGTTCATCCCTGCCCTGCATTCTGGGTTGTTTTTCTGCTGATTTGTTGGTATCCCTGGTCCAGATTGGTGTATGATCCTGGGTAACGGCTGTGGTTTCATCCACCAGTACACTTACCCCGTTTTTACCACCAGCCAGCACAGCCAGCATTAAAGAAGTGGTGATGTATTTTCCTTTCATAGTTGTTTTTATGTGATGAGATGGTGCAAAATTGCCTCCAAATTCCTTACCGTACAATCACACATTCATGTGAAATCCTTTACCAGTAAGGATTCTAGACCTATCACACATTTATGTGAGGTGGTTTGCCTTTCATCGTTTTCAATCCTCCGTTTATCCTTATCCGATATTTTTACAGGTACTGCTGCTGCAATTTTAATTCAATACGGGGTATGGCAAGGATCAATAACATCCCCCGTTTTCATAATATGCAGTTAGTTTCGCCCCGGTATTCCTATTGGGGCTTTTCTATTCTTCTGCCGGCAACCGCCCATTTGATACGCCCGGTAAACCGTTTATACCACATAAAAGGGTGAATTTCCTGTTCCGGTATCCAGTAAACCTTTTTGTTTATAGATTTGATACATCCAAACCCTGCATGAAGAAAACCCTTGAACTTTTTGCCTGTTTACTGCTTTCTGTAACCCCGTTGCTGGCGCAGCGCGGATTTACGTTCAATCGCATTAGTACCGATGATGGTATTGGCCTTACCTCTAATGTTGTGTATTGCACTTACCAGGACAAAAAGGGCTTTATCTGGGCAGGAACGGCCAATGGGCTACAGCGTTTCGATGGCTCCAAATTTATCCGTTTCAATGCAGCCAATATTGCCAGTCCCAGGGCATCCAACCTTACCGGGATACTCCCTTACGATAGCAGCTCACTCTGGCTCTGTTTTCCCAACCTGCAGGAAATAGGCATTTATCATACGGCTACCCTGACCTATACCATTGTTCCGATAAAAAGTTTCCGGCCCATTAATAACCTCGGCGGATTCAAGCTATGGCAGGATAGTCGTGGTGAGACCTTCCTGATCATCAATAAATTCGGGCTTTTGCACTACGATAAAAAACAGAAAGCATTTATAGATGACAACTATTTTCAGTTTCCCCAAGGATGGATACCGGGTCCGGGATTATTTGAGGATAGCCCGAAACAGCAGTATTGGTTCCCCTGCGGGGATAACGGGTTTTCGGTATATGATGTCAGGGATAAAAAAATGTACACCAAACAGTACAATCCCAAAAAAATTCCCTTGCTGAACCGGAAAGAACTTGGGGCCGGTGCATCAGAAGTATTTATCGATAGCAAACGCAGGCACTGGTTATTTACCTGGGTGGCAGCACATGTAAAATATTGTTACGACTCAACCGGCAAACCGTTGAAAGATACTGCAGGCCTGAACTATAACCCCGACTATTCAGAACTGCGGAATTTTTATGAAACAAAGCAGGGTCTGCTCTGGATGTATGGCACCAATGCACTGTACAACTTTGACAATGACACCCGCAGTTTCTATTATTATGAACATGAAGCCGGCGCAGCAACCGGGATACAGTTTCATTTTGTATACCAGATAATGGAAGACCATGACGGAAGCATCTGGGTGAGTACCGACAACGGGCTATATTTTGCCTCCCCGGGCAGTGGCACTTATTCGGTGGTGAACATTCTTTTCTCGGAAAAAAAAGGCGCAGTGGAGTGTACCGATATTTATCAGTTGCACTCGGGACAATATTGGCTCAGCACCTGGGGGCGTGGCATCCTTACCCTGAACCGAAACCTGGAAACCTATGATGCCGGCATCTATGCCAACAAACCTGAAGGCAGCGATAAATGGATCGAATACCGGCAAACCTGGGCCCTGTACCAGCATACGGACGGAAAAGTGTGGATCGGTTGCCAGGCAGGCAATTACATGATCTACGATACTGCCACCAAACAAACCCGTTTTCTGACCGAACCGGCTTTTGAAGGCGCAACCATCAATTTCATCACAGGAGATACAAAAGGAAATATCTGGTTATCCAGTTTCCGCGGCTCGCTGGTGAAATACGACGGTAAGAAGTTCACCATACTTCACAAAATGGGCTCTGTCATCAACAAGATCTTTGTCGATAAGGAAGGACTGTTGTGGGTGTCCGTTGAAAGTAAGGGTTTGTACTGCCTCAGCAGCGATGGTACGCGCATCCTCAAACACTATACCGCCGAAGGTCCTGCCGGAGAAAAACTGTTCATGAATGTGGGCAAGGATATTGAGCAGCTGAACGACAGCACCATTGTATTTGGTGCAGGGGCCATGAACTTCATCAACAAGAAAACGGGTAAAGTGTACTGGCTTACATACGATGACGGATTGCCAGGCAATACCATCATGCGCATGCGCATGGATGGAGAGGGTTACCTATGGATGATCACGCTCGATGGATTATGCCGTTACAACCCCAGTACCAGGCGGGTTACACCATATGGAAGAAAAGACGGCATCACTCTGGCACATGCCACCACCGAAGCAGATTTTTTCAGCGCCGACGGATACATGATGTTTACCGGTAACAATGCATTGCTCTATTTCAAACCCGGCATCTTCCGGAACAAACAACCGAGAGATGTGGTGATCACCGATTTCAAACTGCTGAACAATTACCTGTCGGTCGATTCTTTGCAATCTTTACCCCGCATCCAGTTCTCAAACACACAGAATTCATTCAGTTTTTATTTTGCCTCGCTCAGCTATCTTGACCGTGAAAAACTGACTTATTATTATAAGATGAGTGGCATTGATAAGGACTGGATCAAAGCCGACCGCCAGAATTTTATCAATTATTCATTACTGCCACCCGGAAACTACACATTCAGCGTGTTCTGCGAGGACATTGACGGCAACCGCTCCAGAAATATCACTCAACTGCACATCTATATCAAACCGCCTTTCTGGCGTACCTACTGGTTCATTAGTACCCTGTTTTTCATTCTGGCCTTAGGTATCTATGCAGTGCACAGGTTACGCGTAAACAAATTACTGGCTGTTGAAAAATTACGGAACCGTGTGGCACGCGATCTGCATGACGATATGGGCAGTACCCTCAGTACCATCAATATCCTCAGTTCCATGGCCAAAAGCAGGATCCATGTAGACCCTGTAAAAACCACGGAATACCTCGGCAAGATCAGCGATAACAGTCAGCGTATGATGGAAGCTATGGATGATATCGTCTGGAGCATCAAACCCAGCAACGACAGCATGCAGAAGATCACTGCCCGAATGCGTGAGTTTGCCACCAATGTACTCGAAGCAAAAGAAATAGAACTGGATTTTCGTGTGGATGAATCGGTCTTTGATGTAAAACTGAATATGGAAGCCCGGAGAGATTTTTTCCTCATATTCAAAGAAGCAGTGAACAATGCGGCCAAATACTCACAAGCCAGTATGGTGATTGTGCAGATAGGCTTACACAATAACAGGCTGCTGCTGGTAGTAGAAGATGATGGCATCGGTTTTGACCCCGAAAAAGCAGACAGCGGAAATGGAATGGGCAATATGCAGAAAAGAGCCGATGCCATGCAGGGACGTTTACATATCTTATCAAAACCCGGCGGTGGAGCAAAAGTAACGGTGAACATACCAGTAACCTAAATCCAACTTCATGCCTGTGCAGATCAGCAGACTGGTTAGCCAGAAACTACGTTTCTATACATTTATCTCCATTGCATTGCTGCTGGCAGTGCATGGCTATAACCTGAACCAGACTTACCTGCAACCCTTTACCACAGTGCAGGAGCCCCTGACCTTCACTTCTTTCTTCGAATACTTTATGGCCAATGGAATCCTGCGTTTCCGCATACCGTTACTGTTCATGATATCTGGTTATATCTATGCGCTTAAGGACCAGGAAGCACCTTACCTGCAACAGGTCTCTAAAAGGGCCAGAACATTACTGGCCCCTTACCTGATCTGGAGTGCGATTGGTTTAGCCACCACCTATATTTGGCAGCAGTTTCCCGTTACCGCCACGGCAGTACTAGAATCAAAACTGGATCAAATGGGAGATAACCGCCCCTATACAGAGATCGGCTGGTGGGGTATTATTGTCAGGTGGCTGGTAGCACCCATCTCTTTTCAGTTATGGTTTATCCTGGCACTGTTTCTCACCAACCTGATCTATCCGGGTATCCGCTGGGCTATCCGTTTTATTCCTGTCGGATGGTTCGCCATCACATTTTTCCTCTGGGTATTTGAACTGGGGTTTTTTGTGTTTGATGGAAGGGGACTACTTTTTTTCTCTGCAGGTGTATGGCTGCAAAAAGCCGGTATTAACCTGGAAAAAAAGCCAAAATGGCTAAGCCTGTACCTTGCCTGGCTTTTATTTGTCGGATTCAGCATTATTAAAAGCTTCATGGCTTTTGAGCTGGATCCGAACAGTAAATACACCTATATTCTGCTGAATATCCTGCACGATATTGCCGTACTGGCCGGTATTCTTGCAGTATGGTTCGGCGCCGATACCCTGGTAAAATGGTGTATGCGGCAGCACTGGTTTCTTTGGATCTCTTCTTTCTCCTTTTTTATTTTTGGGTTACATGCACCCCTGGTGGTTTATCTGACCCGGCTGTTTTACCTGTACCTGAACGATATACCGAATTACCGCCTCATCACCTACCTGCTGGCACCCGCGGTCGTTTTCTTTGGCTGTGTGGGATTGGGAGCGCTCTGCAGGCGATATTTACCCGGTTGTTACCGGTGGGCAACCGGCGGAAGAGGGTTTTAACCATAGATAACAGACAGGATAACATATTTATGCGGTTGATTTATCCTGACCCACTGCCTATTTTTGAACCGGTAAAAGAGAAATAATGACGAAACTGTTGATTTACGAAGATAACCCCCAGCTACGTGAAGGACTGACAATGCTCATCAATGGATCGGAAGGTTTTGAGGTACTGGCCGCATTTAAGAACTGCAATAACGTAACCGAAGAAGTCACCGCCTGGAAACCCGACGTGATACTGATGGATATAGATATGCCCGGAATCAACGGTATTGAAGGCCTGAAGAAGATACGCCAGGTGAACGACGATGTAAAAGTATTGATGCTCACTGTTTTTGATGATAACAAAAACGTATTCCAGGCCATCAGCAGCGGCGCCAATGGGTATGTATTGAAAAAAACACCTCCCTCCAAACTGCTTGAATACATCAAAGAGGCTCAAAGCGGCGGCGCTCCTATGACCGCCAGCATTGCCACACAGGTATTAAAGATGTTCTCCTCTATGAACAATGAAAAAGGGGAAGACTACAATTTATCAGATCGCGAAAAACAGGTATTACAATTCCTGGTAGAAGGCTATAGTTATAAAATGATCGCCAATGAAATGTTCATTGCCATCGATACGGTAAGAAGCCATATCAAAAAAATCTACGAAAAGCTTCACGTAAACAGCAAAAGTGAAGCTGTAGCCAAAGCTTTCAAAGACAAGCTGGTATAACATTCTGTTTATAATTGGGGGGCCGCGGGTTGCCGTTCAGATTACTGTTCTGCAGCTTCGCGGCTATTTTTTGTACCTGTGTTTATCTACACCGGATAGCCTCTGTTGTTTACCATTCCTACCGATTATTTCCCTTTCATACCCAACCACATTTTCATGTGATTGCCCAGGCCTGCTGCTACAGGTAGGTTTGCGGCAATAAAAAACATTTCTGTAGCTGAAATGAATTTTCCAAAATTATGTAACCATACAAACCAACCATGAAAAAACAATTTCTCACAGTAACCATCCTGTCTGCCGTTATTGCCGCCGCAATTATCTCCTGCACCAGCTCTTCCGGCAAAGATTCTCAAACAAACACTGCCGCCACCAGCGAGAACACTGTTGACACCACTAAAAGGATCGCACGTGGCGAATACCTGGTAAATACAATCGGATGTGATGACTGCCATTCTCCCAAAAGAATGGGCGCACACGGTCCCGAACTCATTCCAGAACTACGCTTCTCCGGGTTCCAGAAAGATGGCAAACTGCCTCCGGCAGATAAAAAAGCCGTTCAGAACGGATGGGCCCTGTTTGCTCCGGACCTGACAGCTGCTGTAGGACCGTGGGGTATTTCCTATGCATCGAATATTAGTTCAGACAGTACTGGTATCGGTGGCTGGAAAGAAGAAAATTTTATGCGTGCGTTACGTGAAGGCAAATTCAAGGGACTGGAAGGTGGTCGCCAACTGTTGCCACCCATGCCATGGCCCAACTTCCGTAAACTTACAGATGAGGACCTGAAATCCATATTCGCCTATCTCAAATCAACCAAACCGGTTAACAACGCCGTACCCAACCCGGTACCACCGACCGATATTAAATAATCGATCCTTGACTGAGAAACCAGGCCGCGGCGTTTGCTGCGGCTTTTTATTTTCAATAAACCGGTCAGACCGCTCTTACAGGATTGGCACCCTTTATCCCAACCACATTTTCATGTAATAGGATGCCGGTTCTTGCAGGCTTAGGTTTGCTACAGATTACAAACGAATACTATGAAAAAAATGAAATTATTATCGATGAAAACTGGTGTATGCTATCTCTTATTTGCCTTACTGGTAACCAGCTGCACCAAAAACCCTGTTACACCCGACCCACAAAATCCGCCTCCGGGCAGTACCAAAAAATTATCCAGGATCGCTTACGATGACGGTAGCTATGAAAGCATCGCCTACAACGGCAACGGAAGCATTAAAACCATCATCAATCATATTACTTTCGGCACAAGTACACCGATACATGTTGTGTATGATTTTATTTACACAGGAAGCCAGGTAGCTGAAGTGCGTGGAGATGACGGCAGTAAATTCAAATACACGTACGATGCCAATAATAAACTGAGTAAAACAGAAATGTTTAACGCGGGGGGGAACCTGATCGCCTGGTATGCCTATACTTACGATGCCAATGGTAAACTCTGGAAGACAGACGGATATACCCGTGTACCTGGTGGCGGTGTTTCTGTTACACCCAGTTTACGCTACGAAAACGAATACTATACCAATGGCAATCTGAAAAAAATGACCCTTTATTTTAAGGACGCAACAACCGGTTCGCTGGATAAAACCAACGAGTTTGTATTTAGCCAGTACGATACCAACCCGAACACCAGCGCCGTTTTTGAAACCAACCCCTACCTGCCTATGGAAAGTTTTATCCCGAACAACCCATTGTCAGAAATACACTACGATTCTTTGGGTAATATAGAAGAGACCGTGACCCATACCTATACCTATGATACCGGCGGTTACCCGCTGACCCGCAAGACCGTTACCAAATCAACCGGGTTCCCCGATACAATAGAGAATGCTACTTTCTCCTATTAATAGAAACAAACTATTATTCGCCCAAAAGCCCGGACAAAATCCGGGCTTTTGTATTCAAAACATGCACAAACCGGCAATTCACACGTTTATGTGGTTGCAAACATGCAGATTCGAGAATATTTTTGTTCCATAATTTTGAATATGAAAGCAGTGTACCAAAATACCCTTCTCAGCCTGTTTTGCCTGGCAAGTGTGGTTTTGGCTGCCCCCACCCAAAACATTGCACATCCACAACCGCTGATTCAATCAATCGAAAAACCTGTAGCAAAACCCATTGATTGCATTGATAATCAGACTGTTGAACCCAACTCAAGTAAAGAAACACCCCTTTCCATTGAGGAAGGCAGCGTTCGTTTTGCCTGCTGGTAGCGAACCGGGGTTTCGATATCCGAAAAATATGGCTTCCGGAATGGCTCCAACAGTCCATCTGAACCTTCCCTGCCTGGCTTTTGTTTATTTTTGCAGTAGCACAAAAGCCAAGTATTATGATTCAAACAGGCAATCCGGTCATCAGTATCTATACCGAAATGACGCCCAATCCGGAGACCATGAAATTCGTGGCCAACAAATTACTATATCCCGGCAAGAGTATTGATTTTGCAGATGAAACACTGGCGGCCCCATCCCCCCTGGCAAAAGAGCTGTTCAGTTTCCCTTTTATCAGGAGCGTATTCATTGCCAGCAATTTTGTAACCCTGACCAAAACAGTAGATACCGACGACTGGCAGGATGTGATTCCTACCATCAAAGAATTCCTGAAACAATACCTCGAGAACGGTGGTGTTGTAGTGAACGAAGAGGAAGTGGCCAAAGTAAAACAGGAAGCCTCTAATGCCGTTAGCGCAGATGATGACGATATCGTAAAACGCGTGAAGGAATTGCTGGAAAATTATGTGAAACCCGCCGTTGAAATGGATGGTGGCGCCATACAGTTCAAAAGTTATAACGATGGAACCGTGAACCTGATGCTGCAGGGAAGCTGCAGTGGTTGTCCATCCTCTATGATCACCCTGAAAGCAGGTATCGAAGGAATGATGAAACGTATGATCCCCGAGGTAAAAGAAGTCGTGGCAGAAGCCGAATAATTTTGTGAGTTGATATGGTTATTCTACCCTGCAGTAAAAACTGCAGGGTATTTTTTTACCAACAAAGCACAAAACATCCCGTGTTGGCAGACTGTCATCCTACTTCAACAGGATTCCTTACATTGAGTATCTTATTATGAGTGCAACAGAGATCTATCAACAATTCATTACAGGCTTGCAGCAAACGGGGCCTGTTGAGTTTATTGCCGTACTGGCAGGCATCGGCAGTGTATGGTTCAGCAGAAAGGAAAATATCCTGGTATATCCTGTAGGACTGATCAATACGCTGTTCTACATCTACCTCAGCATACAAGGTCATCTGTTGGGAGAAGCCAGCGTAAACCTGTATTACAGCATCATGAGTATCTATGGATGGATCCTCTGGTCTAAGAAAGATAAGGCCAGGCAGGAGCTGGTCTTACACATCAGCTACAGCGATCGGAAAGAATGGATACAACAGCTGCTGTTCTTCGCCGCTTTTTACTTCGTCATTTTTGCGGCGCTGACCTGGGCGCAACGGGCATTTGCACCCGAAGCCATTCCCTGGGCCGATGCGTTTGCCTCTGCCACCGCCTATACCGGCATGTGGCTGATGGCCAAAAAGAAAGTAGAAAGCTGGATCTGGTGGATCGCAACCAATATGGCTTCCGTTCCGTTATACTTTATCAAAGGGTATGTATTCACAAGTGTACAGTTTATCATATTGTTAGTTCTGGCTATTGCAGGGTTGGCAGAGTGGAGGAAAAGAGCAGGAAACATGGAACAGATGAGCAGATGAGCAAGGAACAGATGAATGAGGAAAGAGGGGGTAAATACATTAGATTTTGCGGGAAATACGCTTGACCGAGATCGCTAATCTTCCCACTTTGACACGCAAACGGGAAAATATGAAAAGCTATCATAACCTAAGTGATCGACTGATAAGTTTTGCTGTATCAATGATAACTGTAACTGATCAACTGCCTAAAAATATAGCTGGCTACCATTTGGCTAGGCAATTAACAAGAAGTGGTTCATCCCCTGCATTGCAATATGGCGAAGCTCAATCAGCAGAATCCAGGTCTGATTTTATCCATAAGATGAAAATCGCCGTTAAAGAACTCAGAGAAACGTATAACTGTTTAAAAATTATTGATAAATTGGATTGGCTAAAGGAACATAACATCTATGCAGAGCTAACAGAATGTAACGAACTTATCAGCATATTTGTAAAAAGTATCTCTACCGCACAGAAGAATCGGAGTACGGAGAAAACACAACAGTCATGTTAAACAAAATTCTGCACTCTTCTGTTCCTTGCTCATCTGTTCATCTGTTCCCATCATATTGTATTCATGATTAAAAAAGTTGTCATCATCGGCCCCGAGTCTACCGGCAAAAGCACTTTGTGCGAATTGCTGGCGCAACATTACCGTATGCAGTGGTGTCCCGAATTTGCAAGGGAATACCTGCTCACCAATGGTAAAGATTACCAATTCGATGATCTGCTCACCATTGCCAAAGGACAACTGGCGCTGGAAGATGAATATACCAACCTGGTGAACAGCCAGTGGGCCAAAGTAAATGAACGAACCTGGGTGAACCCGCATTCGCTGGAAACCAGTCAGCAGACACCGCTGTTGTTTGTTGATACTGACATGTATGTGATGAAGGTCTGGTGCGAATATGTATTTGGTAAATGTCACCAGTTCATTCTGGATCAGATAGTAGAAAGAAGATACGATCTCTACTTATTATGCAATACGGATCTGCCGTGGGTGAAAGATGAATTACGGGAATACCCCGATGAGAAGAACCGGAAAGAATTGTATCATATCTATAAAGACATTCTCATCAATCAGTCCGTTCCCTGGGTAGAGATCACCGGCGGATATGATGATCGTTTAACCACTTCCATAGCCGCTATAGCAGAATACCTGTAAGGTTCACTTCAGCAAAGCCTGTACATCTTCATCGTCTTCAATATTGTTCATCTGTTGTACTATCTGCGGATAACGCCAGGCTACGCGGCGGCTCATGGGTTTAACAGTAAATCGTTTAGGATTGGGTAAACAGGCAATGATCATGGCGGCTTCTGCGCGACTCAGATTTTTTGCATGTTTACCAAAATATTTCTGCGATGCCGCTTCTATACCAAAAATGCCAGGACCCATTTCAATGGTATTCAGATAAACATCCAGTATCCGTTGTTTACCCCAGATCCATTCAATCATTTTGGTGAAATACATTTCGGGCACTTTCCGGATATATTTATCGTAGCGACCACCCTGCCAGAGGAAAACGTTCTTGGCCACCTGCTGTGTAATGGTACTGGCCCCGCCACCAAGAGGGATCCTGGTTTTCTTTCCTTTCTTTTTCGGGCGCAGGCTTTTCTCAATGGCATCCCAATCGAAGCCGCCGTGGTCCGGAAAAGCCTGGTCCTCACTGGCTATGGCAGCCAGTTTGGCATTACGTGAGATCTGTTTGCCGCTTACATAATCCCTCTGTAAACCATAGCTGAAACTATTGGTAAGCTGTGTAACCGTAATGGGGGGCATTACCCAGCGACAGACAATAATGTATAAAAGAGAAGAAACAAAACCCCAGAAAAGGATACGTTTGGTCCACCGCCAGGTGGTCTTGAATAAAGTTTTGATTGCCATCTGGTTAGCAAGATACTAAAACCCCGGAGCACTTGTTGCAAAACAAAAGCCGGCTACCTGTTAGCGGCGCCCACCTGTATGGTTGCCAGGCGATACTTTTTACCCAGGACAATATAGGTCTTATGACTGGCCCGCAATAAACTACCCACCACAAATACGCCGCCGGCCACACCCAGGCGTCCGAGATTCAGGGAACTGAACACCTGTTCGTTTCGTATGAGGCTGTTGACAATATTCAGGAACATAAAAGCACCGCTGCCCAATTGCAACAGTATACCATTGGTGAAAATGCCACTTCCGTATACGCGCTTAGGCATACCGTACACTTCATTCACGTGTAATTTCATCAGACCCAGTTTGGCCGTATCAATCGTGGGAAAACCAAAAGCATTGGGGACTGTACGGATATCGATCTGTTCCATAATGATGGAATCATTGCGGATGGTCCTGATGATACCCTGCAACCATTGTTTGCTACTGAACTGGAAGCTGATCAGGCTGCCTGGCACCCAGGTTTGTATGGTCTGGTTCTTTTGTTTCAATACCAGCAGATCGCTTTGCGCATAACTACCCGTAAGACTCCATACAATAAGTGCAGCAGTTAACAGTGGTTTCACTGGTCGAAGGTAACAGATAGCGGGGAATGAGGCGCAAAAGAACTGTTAATGGTGAATGGTCAGTGTGGAGTTCTTATTAGCCGGAATGGTCACAAATATCTATATTCACCATTGACGATTCACTATACTGGTCTTTAATAGAGAAAATTGGCGTCTCTGCCCTCAGTCACTACCTACTGACTACTCACCACTCACGACTGCCCACTCACCTCTTATTTAATCTGGTCTCCGTAGCTCATGATACCCCAGGCCAGGGCTATGCCGAAACCGATCAAAATCAATCCTGAAATACGGTTGATATTAACAAGGTTGTGTTTGGTAAGTTTGGAACGTAACCTGGATGCAAGGGCTACTTTGACAATATCGGTGAGTAATACAAACAGCAAACAGGTACCAAATACAATGGCCCTGTATTGAAGCGGATTGGGGGCCGTTTGCGAATCGGCCAGGATCGCTGCTGTCCATGCAAACCAGAAAAGAAAAACAGCGGGATTAAGTACATTGATAAAGAAGCCGGACAGGAAGATCGCGAGGTAATCACGCTTGCGGAATTTTTTGACAATGATATTATTATCCTCGTCCGTTTTTACTTTTTTAAAGAACAACGTATACACACCCAGTGCTACCAGAAAAATACTACCAGCTACAGCGATCACTGTTTTATGGGTAAGTGCCTGCTGAAAAAGAGAGGTGAAAAAATTACAGATCAATACCAGTGCAATATCACTTACCGAAATGCCGGCCACAAATACATACCCCGCTTTATGCCCGTTATTAATACTTTGTTTAAGAATGGCAAATATGACCGGCCCTACCGAAATGGCCAGAAAAATACCCAATACCAGTCCTTTAATCAATGGCGCTATTATCACTGTTCGCGGTTCGAATGTTACCCGAAAGTAAGTGGTAAATTCTAAATTTTACATTTGTGTGGTTGCCTTTCATCAAATTGGTGTACTTCATTTAACAATCCGTACACGGATGATCTGGTCCAGAAAAGGGAAGCGCTCCTGGAAATAAACATTACCATACTTATATAAAGAATCCTGGATCAGTGCCGGCTTTCTTCCATAACCACTGTAGAATTTTTTTATATGATTCATTCCCCGGATCACTTTGGCAATAGGTGTGTACCCTTTTATGCCACCCCGTAGAACCGTATCCAGTTTTGTATTATCAGAAAGATTGATAAATATCTGCGTAGCCCGTTCTTTAGGGCCGCCTCTTGCAAAAGCAATGGTTCCTGCCAGGTTTTTTTGCAGCATGGGTTCATCGGGTAATTTCTTCGGGTCCCAGAAACGATTGTCGCTGTAGCTGGCACCAATTCCGAACTGTACCACAAAACCAGGTTCCATCCTGAAGAGTAATGCCTTGTCATAAAAACCGGTACTGATGAGCTGGTACAACCTGTCTACACCCAGTGGTGACCATTTCCGATATGCTTCTATTTCAAAATCGCCTTTTGTGGTAGTGAACACAGCGCGGAAGGTTTCGGGGGCTCTTTGTTTCAGGATGGAAATATCCGGTTTTTGCGCTGCCATGCTGCAGGCAAAACCGACAAATAACAGAAATATCCCCCAACGCTTTACCATGGTTGCAGGTTTATTTAGAATGGTTCTGCGAAGCAAGAAAGGCCTGCCAATCGTCCAGCATTCCCCCTTTCAGAACCCGCGGAAATTTGTGTTGACCGCCAACTTTGCCTTTGAGCTGCATGAAATCCATGAACTGTTTTTCGCTAAGCACCTCCAGTTTTATCTCTTTCAATGCGCTTTTTCTTTCAACAGCATAATCATCATTCAGCTCTTTCAGCTGGTTATCTATCTTGTTGGCTAACAGAGTGGCATCTACGGTATCATTACAGGCCACATACCAGTGGTGCGCAAAAAAGTTACCATGGGGTACGCCGGCAACCGTGAATTCGGGTATGCAGATATTCAATTCTTCACTTGCCAGTTGAATTGCTTTGTTCATGTTCTCAACACTCAGGTGTTCCCCTACCAGGCTAAGAAAATGTTTGGTGCGGCCCGTGATCACGATCTCGCATCTTTCCTTATCCACAAACCGGATCGTATCGCCGATCAGGTAACGCCAGGTGCCGGCCGCAGTGCTGATGAGAAGGGCATAATCTTTTCCTTCTTCCACTTCATGTATCATGAGTGCTTCCGGGTTAGCAACCATTTCTCCGTCGGCATCAAAGTTCTTTTCATCAAAAGGAACGAATTCCATAAAAATATGCTCCCCGGTTACCAGCCGCATACCCTGGGCATGCTGCCGTTCCTGGTAAGCAATGAACCCTTCGCTGGCCAGGTAGGTTTCTATATAGGTAATGGGCTTGCCCAGCAATTTCTCAAAACCTTTTTTATACGGTTCAAAACTCACGCCCCCGTGCACAAAAAAGGCAAGGTTGGGCCACATTTCGTGGATATTGTTGAGCTGATAGCGCTGGATAATCATTTCCATACACATCTGTATCCAGGCTGGTACACCGATCACAAAACCAATATCCCATTGCGGCGCTTTCTCTACGATCTCTTCCAGTTTTTTATTCCAGTCTTTTTGTTTAGCGATCTCTTTCCCTGGTTTATAAAAAGGCTGGAACCAGAAAGGCGCTTTTTTAACGGTGATGCCACTAAGGTCACCGGCATAATAACCTGCTCCTTTCTGCAGGTCTGTACTGCCGCCCAGTGTAAGCCATCCTTTGCTGATAGAGCTGTAAGGGATGTCTTCATAGGTACGCAGGCTCAGCAGTTGTTTGATCATGACGATCTTGTTGCCGCGCAACAGGTCGTTGGTGATGGGAATGTATTTACTGGCCGACTCGCTGGTGCCGCTGCTGAGTGCATAATAACGGATCTTACCGGGCCAGCATACATCCGGTTTCCCTTCAAGGGTCTTATGCCACCATTCTTTATAGATCTTGTTATAATTGAAAGTGGGTACCAGTTCCTGGAATTTCTTTCCCGGATGTTTACTCAGCAGTATCTCATCAAACAGATATTGCTGGCCGAACTCGGTGAACCGGGCTTTTCGGAGCAGTTTCTTCAATACTTTGATCTGTTGCCTGCGAGGACTGTTCTGCGGCAAACGGAGTGCTTTTAAAATGGTATTGGGGAGCTTGATATCAAGTATAGCCATCGTTAGAAGCAGGGTTTAAGAAAGCACGAAGCTAACGCAAAAGCCGTAATTATGATACGATTTTGATCAGGGGTGGGCTTTTCAATTCCCCAATTGACGGTAATAACGGAACAGGATACGGATATCGCCCCACCAGTCATAATTCCTTGCATACAAACGATCAGCCTTCTGTTCAACCAATGGTGAAACACTACCCGGTATGCCTGTTGAAGCCAATACAGCAGGCCTTATGCATGGAAGCTGATCTGCAGCAGATGCATAGCCCACCCATGTTCTATAACCCAGTAACACCCGGAAAATATTTTTCAGGAAACCCGCAGGATGGATTTGCAGCAGCAGATGTACCGGAAGCGTTAAGAAAAATACAAAACTGAAGAACAGGTCAATCACCCTTTTCATTCTTTGCTGGTGAGGTTGTTGAATGGCATAGGAAAACTCCGGAATAATGATCCCGTTTCCGGGCGCCATTGCCTGGCTGCCCACCATTGATCGGCTTCCCGATACATGAAACAGGAAACGCAGTGGTTGTTTACGGCATGCCGTCAATACCGGCAACACTTGTTGCAGGGTAAGATCGCCCAAACAAAAGACAACTCTGCGAAAACGCAGTTTCTCCGCAAGCAGCGGCAGATCTGTTAAACAACCCATTGCATCTGTATCGCCCGGTTCCGGCGATATACGGCCAAGTAACTGCTGATCCAGCATTTCTTTTTCCAGCAAAAGATGCGCTTGGGTATACTCTCTTTCAGAAGCTACCAGCACGGTAAGTGCCTCTGAAACATCCGGTAACCATTCCGCACCGGGGTGGCGAAATAATTTCCTTGTCAACAAAACCAGCAGTGTTGCCAACAAACCACCCCACAACATGACACCTCTTGAAAACCGAACGGTCTCGGGTAATAATGAATACACAGACAGTAAAGACAATATGGCAAAAACAAGCGACGAGAACATTTGCGATATGCGTGTGCGCAGATCATACATACCCGCAAAAGCTGCAGCGCCCACAAAAAGCAACGAAAAAACAAGGAACGCATATTCCAGAACATCCACGCCAAAATCCCTCCCGTTACGGAACGCCTGTATCCAGAAAAGCCTTGTGAGCTGCAGGCTTAGCCAGACAAGCATGCCATCTGCCAGCGGCCATAACAATGGCCGCATCAGACGAGTAATGGCTGCCATAGCCGCACGTAAACCGATGGCCAGTTGCAGAAAAACAGCCAATGATTTTCCGGCGAGGGTCTGGTAATGTATCCTTACAAACACCAGCATGGCTTCATAAAAATATTTTACATGACGCAGGCTATTGTTACCGGAGCTTTCCCCTTTGAAATGAACAATGGTAACACCGGAAAAATACAGGTTCTGGTATCCGGCCTTACGGATACGGAAGCTGAGATCAATATCTTCCCCATATAAAAAATAACGTTCGTCAAAACCATGTAATTGCAGCAGCAGGTCATGCTTCACCAGCATACAAGCCCCTGCCAGCACATCAACACGGTGGTTGGCATGTTCATCAAGGTTACCCAGTGCATAACGGTTAAAGATGCCGGAGCGGGGAAACAGGGCAGCCAATCCGCTCAGTTTATATAGAGACACCAGTGGTGCGGGAAAAGCCCGTTTACTCTCCGGCAGAAAACAGCCATGTCCATCTATCATTCTTACGCCCAGCGCCCCGGCATCGGGCTGTTGTCTGATATACGCCAGGCAGTCCCGCAGCGCATGTTCGGGTAACAGGGTATCCGGATTCAGGAAAAGAACGTATTCCCCCCGGCATAATGACAAAACCTGGTTATTGGCCCTGGCAAAACCGGGGTTGTTGCTGTTCTCAATGAACCTGACCGTTGGGAACAAGGGTTTCAGGTAAGCCATACTATCATCAGAAGAGGCATTGTCCACCACAAAACATTCGGTTTCCAGCGTAGCAGAAGCCCTAAGCACGGTATGCAGGCATTGTTCCAGGAAATACCTGACATTATAATTCACTATGACAATGGAGACTTGCAAAAAAGCGGATTCGGACTACAAGATACTGGATTCCGGGTAGCAGCCGGATAAACAGACTTGCCATCCTTTTCTTACTTTTGCAGCATGATGTTAAAACACGCGTTGCTGAAAGCAACAGAAGCCGGCGCTGCACAACTGACCCGTTATTTTAATGGCGAATTCAAAATCAGTAATAAGGAAGGCATCAACAACCTCGTTACTGAGGCCGATCATGCGGCAGAGAAAGCCATTTTTGATGTGATCAGGAAAGAATACCCCGATCATTTCATCCTGAGTGAAGAGAGTGGTGAGATCGTAATGGATTCGGCCTACAAATGGATCATCGATCCGATCGACGGTACCGTGAATTTTGCCAATGGCATCCCCATCTGTTGTGTGAGTATCGGCGTGGAGCATAACGGACAGATGGTCATGGGTGCGGTATACAATCCCTTCCTGAAAGAACTCTATTTTGCGCAGCATGGTTTTGGCGCTACGCTGAATAACAAAAAGATCCATGTCAGCCACAAAACGGAAGTCATCAACAGCTGCCTCGTTACCGGATTCCCCTATACCTACCTTGATATGCCCAACGGCCCCATTGAAGTATTTTCGAAGCTGATACGCAGAGGTGTTCCTGTTCGCAGGCTGGGCAGTGCCGCTATGGATCTCTGCTGGGTGGCTGCCGGAAGATTTGATGGTTTTTACGAACACAGGCTACAGGCATGGGACAGCGCCGCAGGTTTTCTGATCGTTGAAGAAGCGGGTGGCAAAGTGACCGATTTCAATGGCGACTATTACTCGCCCTACCAACCGCATATCATCGCTACTAATGGAAAGATTCACGACGAATTACTTTCTATTGTGAATGGCGCTGTATTTTAAGCAGGTTATCATAGTAGTAAACGTTCACATTTCTCAATTCATCATTATATATGGAGCAAAGAACAGAGATCAGTGAGTTGGGAGAATTTGGTCTGATAGATCACCTGACCCGCAATTTTGAGATACACAACGCGTCCACCATACTGGGTGTGGGCGATGACGCCGCCGTGATCGACCATTTTGGCAAACAGACCGTGATCACCACCGATATGCTGGTGGAAGGCATTCATTTTGACCTGATGTACACCCCCCTCAAACACCTCGGCTACAAATCCATCATGGTGAACCTGAGTGATATCTATGCCATGAATGCCACACCCACACAGGTAACCATGAGCATTGCCATCAGCAACCGTTTCAGCCTGGAAGCGCTGGATGAGTTTTATGAGGGCGTATACCTGGCCTGCGAAAAACACGGGGTTGACCTGGTGGGAGGAGATACTTCTTCTTCCAATAAAGGTTTCATCATTTCCGTTACGGCCATCGGCGAAGTGGTGGCGGATAAACTGGTGAAAAGAAGTACTGCCAACAAGGGCGACCTGATCTGTGTGAGCGGCGACCTGGGTGGCGCTTTCCTGGGATTGACGCTGATGGAGCGCGAAAAAAAGATTTATCTTGAAAACCCGCAACTGCAACCCGACCTGGAGAACGAAAGTTATATCGTGGGCCGTTTACTGAAACCTGAAGCCCGAAAAGACATCATCAAGTTCCTGGAACAGAACGATATCATGCCCACATCCATGATGGATGTCAGCGATGGCATCAGCAGTGAAGTATTGCATCTCTGCAAACAGAGCAACCTGGGTTGCGTGGTGTACGAAGAAAAGATCCCCATCTCCGACGATAGCCGGAGAGCTGCTTATAAGTTCGGTCTGGACCCTACCGTATGCGCACTGAATGGAGGCGAAGATTATGAACTGATCTTCACCATGAAACAGGAAGACTACGAAAAGATCACCCTCAACGAAGAGATCAGCGTGATCGGTTACATGACAGACATTGAAACAGGTTGCAAACTGCACACCAAGGGTGGCAATACTTTCCCGATCACCGCTCAGGGCTGGAATGCTTTCCAGAAATAAACAGCACTAAGCAGTAACCAACGCCTGCACCTGTAATGCGTTATCCAGCATTACCAGGTTGGCTTCGTATCCCTTGGCGATCTTGCCCATCTGTTTGTCCCTTTTCATCACTTGTGCCGGATAGAGGCTCACCATGCGCAGGGCTTCGTCCGTTGCTATGCCAACTTTATTCACCAGGTTACGTACGGAGCTGGCCATGGTCAACGCAGAACCACTGAGGATACCGTTCGATTCGTATTTATCGCCGGCAAGTTGGTGCGGATATGGCCCTTCGCTGGTTTCTGTAACCGCATCTGTGATCACAAACAACCGTTCCTGCAGGATTTTTTTGGCAATGCGGATAGCAGCAAAGTCAACATGAAAACCATCCGGTACAATACTGGCCATTACTTTCGGGTGATCAAAAATAGCACCCACTATTCCCGGTGCCCGGTGCTGCAGGGGGCTCATGGCATTGTATAAATGTGTGGCAGCAGGGATTCCCTTGTTGAAGGCTGCTGTGGCTTCTTCATAAGTGGCATTGCTATGTCCGGCAGAGATCACCACACCATAGGAATGTACCAGGTCAATTACTTCCTGGCTGCATACTTCCGGCGCCAGGGTGATCATGGTGATCACGCCCTTGCCATATTCCAGCAGCTCACGTGCCTCATCCACCGATGGCGAGTGAATGAAAGATTCTATATGTGCCCCTTTACGTACAGGGTGTAGCCAGGGCCCTTCTACATGCAGGCCAATACAGCCTTTGCCGCCCTCTTTCCAATAAGCCCTTACCGCATCGATGCACGCAAAAAATACTTCTTTGCTGTTCGTTGCCACCGTTGCCTGAAAATGAGAGGCGCCTCCCTTGCTGCAGTAGTCGTACAGCTTGTGCAAAGAATCGGCTTCCGGGTATATTGCCAGCAATTTTCCATGTGCCCCATAAATCTGGATATCCATGAATGCCGGAGCGATGATATCGTATTGTTTCGCTGGCTTTTCGGCAGGTATTCCTGCAGCAGCGATATCAACGATTAACCCGTCAGCAACCGTCACCACCTGTTGCTGCAAAAATTCATTCCCGGTAAATAACTTCTCGGCATAATACTGTTCCATAATTTATTCTTCTTCGTTGGATATGATATTGAACTGGTCGGCATCTTTCCAGAAAGGGAATCTGTCCCGAACTTCTGTTAAGCCCGATTTCTCCAGAACAATAGTATAAATATCTTCTTGATCCTGTTTATGATACAGGGTAGTGCCCAATGCATCCAGCACCATGCTGTCGCCGCTGTGATTAATACCGTTACCATCTTCCCCCACACGATTCACACCCACTACAAAACACTGGTTCTCAATAGCGCGTGCAGTGAGCAGGGTTTTCCAGGCATGACTTCTGCGCTCGGGCCAGTTGGCCACATACAACAATACATCATATTCGGGAGCATTGTTCACCTGCTGCCTCGCCCAAACGGGGAAACGCAGGTCGTAACAAACCTGCAGGTTGATCTTCCAGCCTTTCACCTGGGCTATCAGTCGTTTATGGCCGGGCGTATACGCTTTGTCCTCACCTGCAAAAGCAAAACGGTGTCGTTTATCATAATAACCCAGCTGCCCATCCGGCAGCACCCAGAGCAAGCGGTTGTAATAATGCCCTTTTTCCTCAATGATCACGCTGCCGGTAAGTACAATCTTTTTGGTGGCAGCTATTCGTTTCATCCACTGAACGGTTTTGCCATCCATTTTTTCGGCCAGCTTATCCGGCTGCATACTGAACCCTGTGCTGAACATTTCCGGTAATACCACGATCTCGGTCCTTTCGCGGATACCCATGATCTTTTCTTCCAGCATGGAGAGATTGGCTTCCCTGTCTTCCCAATGCAGGTTGGTTTGTATGATGGTGAAACTAAGTGTAGGCATATTGGGTTATTATACCTGCAAGTTAATGGAAACGATAACTCAGCTGCACAGATCCGTATCGTTGGAGGTTAATTTGGGTGATGGCTTCCCTGGATTGTATCACCAGCGCAAGGTTGGCAGAAATTTTACCGCTGGCATAATACAGCCCAAATTGCTGCTGGAACATTACCCGTTTGGGGTCTGACAGCACGGCCCCACTTCCTTTACTGAACAGCCCCCCCTGCACGGTAACATTGTATCCCTGCAGTAACACCTGCGGATACCAATAGGCAAATAATTCATAGGCCCGCTCTGTGCGGGATTTTTTTTTCTGTATCCTGGCATTCCAGAGGGCGCTTTGCTGGTTTTTTTCAAAAACACCGACGCATAGGTAAGCGCCCAGTTTGGCATAGGTAAAATTGCTGCCCAGACTGGCTTCCGCTACGGGCACCCATTTAAACAGGCTGCTATCCTGAAATACCGTTCGGGCATAACGGACACCCAGGTCGGCACCCAATGAATTCTGCACCTGGTATTGCCATCCGGTAAACCGGGCATAACCCAGCATCTTATGATAACTGCTTTGCACATTTTCACCCAGCGAATAGGGGCCAACCTGACCAAGCGTGGCTCCATACTGTAAAATGGCATCTCCCACAGGGAAACGCGTCTGGGTATACTGCGCATAGAGATAACCACAATACGGCCTGTCAATATCCTGGGGACCGGTGGTCTTACGCAGCAGCGGCGTGTAGATCTTTTGCCCCAATTCATACGTGTGCATCACGCGTACCCCCTTTTTTTCACCGGCCGTACGAAGGGTGAAAGCAAAACCATTGGTATAATAAGCGTCTTTTTTCTGAAACAGGTAAGCATCATTCTCTGTGGTGAACGTAAATTCGCGGGTGTGGACAAGAGCTGTTTTCTGTTGAGCATGCACCAGCTGGACCATACAGCAAGCAGCCAGGTACAGGCATCCTTTTTTGATCTTGTTCAACATGCGACTCTGTATGTAGTTTAACTGCTCTTTTCTGTGCGTATCCCCGCCAGGGTCTTTTGTATCAGCGGGTGTTCGTAGCCTTTCTGTAACAGGTAAGCCGTTGTTTTGGCTTCCCGGTTGATGTATTGTTCGGCTTTCAGGCTGTTCCATTTGGCAAGGGCCAGTTTCTGTAAAACAGCCAGATAAGCGTCTTCCGCTATCTCTTTCAAGGCCCGCCTGATGTTCTGTTCACTCACTTTTTTCTGGCGCAGGGCGTAGATGATACGGGTACGGCCCCATTGTTTTTGTCGGAAATGCCCCCCGGCAAACAAGATCGCGAACCTTTCCTCGTTCAGGTACCCCTCTTCAATCAGCCTGGAGAGCAGTATCTCCACATCCTTCTTGAACAATCCGAAACTGAAGAGTTTTTCCCTTACCTCATAATGGCATCTTTCGCTGTAACCGCAGTAATGCCGGATCTTGGGATAGGCCATTTCTGGCGTCAGGCTCTTTTTCACATGTGCAACTTATTGTATAAAAACCTATATTTGAAAACTATTTCCGCCGATATCCGCCCTTACCCCCCATTCAAAGTAACATTTATTTGAAGAACCATGACCGACGTGAAACAGAAACATATCGTCTGCCTGATAGATGACGATAATATTTACCAGTATACTGCCAGGATCATCCTTGAATCTACCGGATTAGCCAAACATATTCACTCTTTTTACGACGGAAACGAAGCGCTTACCTATTTCCGTCAGCAACTTTCTGCCGACGCCGATACACTCCCCGATGTGATCTTTCTCGATATCAATATGCCCATCATGAATGGCTGGGAATTCCTGGAAGAATACGATAAGCTGGGAGCCGCTCTGCCCAAACCCATCGTAGTCTATGTAGTGAGCTCTTCGGTGAACAGCACCGACATGCAACGTTCCCGCTCTTACAAAACCGTTACCGACTACCTGGTAAAACCCGTTAACCGCAGCACCTACCAGGAGCTGATGGAAAACCTTGCCTGTTAACAAGTATCAGCCAATCCACAACTCATTCACATTCCGTTTTTTAACGGGGTTACCCGCGATTTCTAGTGCGGAATATTAACATTTTACATTAGGTTTGTTGCGAACTTAAATTGTGTAGAATGAAATTTATTGTTTCGTCGTCTTCGCTGTTAAAACACCTGCAACAAATCAGTGGGGTAATCAATGCCAATACGGTTTTGCCCATACTGGAAGACTTTTTATTTGAGATACAGGACAAAAAACTGAATGTAGTCGCTACCGACCTGGAAACCGTGATGCGGGTTCAGATGGATGTGGAAAGCAAAACCAATGGAAAGGTTTGTATCCCGGCCAAGATCCTGATGGATTCACTGAAGAACATTGCCGATCAGCCGCTAACTTTCAATATCGATAAAAACTTCGCCGTTGAGATCACCAGCGATAATGGTAAGTACAAGGTAATGGGCGAAAACCCGGACAATTTTCCGAAAGAACCCGCTGCCGATGATACTACCGGTTTTACCATGACCAGCAGCGCCCTGCTCACCGCTATCAACAAGACCCTGTTCGCCGTGAGCAGCGATGACCTGCGTCCCGCCATGACAGGTGTTTTCTTTGAACTGTCCAAAGATGCGGTCCAGTTCGTAGCCACCGATGCACACAGGCTGGTACGTTATAAGAGAACAGATACCAAAGCAACCAAAACAGATTCGTTCATCGTTCCCAAAAAACCGCTGAACCTGCTGAAGAATGCTTTACCCGATAACGATGATGAGCTTACCATCACTTACAACAGCAACCATCTGTTCGTTAACCATGGTTCTACACAGATGATCTGTCGCCTGATCGATGCCCGCTTCCCGGATTATAAAGTGGTGATCCCTGCAGACAATCCTTACCGCCTCATCGTGAACAAGGCCGATTTCCAGAATGCACTGCGCCGTGTGAACGTTTTCAGTAACAAGAGCACCAACCAGGTCGCCCTCAACATTACCGGAAGCGAATTACAGATGGCCGCACAGGATGTTGACTTCAGCTTTGAAGGTAATGAGCGCATGAACTGCCAGTATGATGGCGAAGACCTGCAGATCGCCTTCAATGCCAAATTCCTCATCGAAATGCTGAATGCAGCCGATACGGATGATGTACGCATGGAGCTGTCAACCCCAACCAAAGCCGGTCTCATCAAACCCACCGAACAGGCCGAGGGCGAAGACCTGCTGATGCTGGTGATGCCGCTGATGCTGAATAACTAAACAAAGCCTTTCAATATAATGAAGTAACTAAGCCTCCGGAAACGGGGGCTTTCTGTTGAACAGAGGAACAGATGAACAGACGAGCAAGGAATGATGAATGAATGCTTGTCCGTAGCACTCCGCGTCTTTGCGGGCCATTACCGGTGTTGGCTGTAAGTGATTTCTTAGTAAATTGACTCTCTAAACGATTGCACCATGGTAGAGAATATCATCAGCTATTTTGATCATATACCCAGCCTGCACCGGGCACTTATCCTGGCCGGGGGTATTACTTTCTTCTGGCTGATCGAGGGTGTGATACCCCTGTTCGGGTTCAGGTACCACAAATGGAAACATGCTTCCATCAATATCTTTTTCACCATCACCACCATCATCATCAACTTCGCCTGTGCACTGCTGATCGTGAAAGCCAGCGACTGGGTGGTGGCGCATCAGTTCGGATTATTATACCTCGTAAAAATGCCGCTCTGGTTATTCATGATCGCCGGCCTGCTGCTGCTCGATCTTGCCGGGGCCTATTTTGTACACCTGCTGGAACATAAGATCAAATGGATGTGGAAATTTCACATGGTGCACCATGCCGATACCCATGTGGATACCACTACCGCCAACCGCCACCATCCCGGTGAAAGTGTCTTGCGCGTGATCTTTACCATGCTGGGAGTAGTGGTGAGCGGCGCACCCATGTGGATGGTGATGATGTACCAGAGCCTGAGCGTGGTGTTTACACAGTTCAGTCATGCCAATATCCGTTTACCGCTCTGGCTCGACAATGCCCTGAGCTGGTTCCTTGTATCGCCCAATATGCACAAAGTACATCACCATTATATGCGTCCGCAGACAGACAGCAACTACGGGAATATCTTTTCCATCTGGGATCGCCTCTTCGGGACCTATAATGATACGCCCATTGATCAGATCCGTTATGGGCTGGATGTGCTGGACAATGCAAAAGACGAGAACCTGCCTTTTCAGTTACAGATCCCCTTCGACAAGACCGTAAAGACAGATTATTAAAATACTTTTGCACCCGTACCCTTCCAACCGCGCCTTTGTGCCTTTGTGCGAACAAGAACCGTTGCACCTGACAACACAAACGCGGCTCAAATACGTCGTTTATGAAAATCTGTGCCTTTATTCCCGCCCGTTATGCCGCCACCAGGTTTCCGGCCAAACTGATGCAACAGCTCGGTAACAAAACAGTGATCCGCCATACCTATGATAATACGCTTGCCACCGGTCTTTTCGATGAGGTCTATGTGGTTACGGACAGCGACATCATTTTCAACGAGATCACCTCGCATGGCGGTAAGGCCGTCATGAGCAAAAAGAACCATGAAAGCGGCAGCGACCGCATTGCAGAAGCTGTTGCAGACCTGGCAGTTGATATTGTTGTGAACGTGCAGGGCGATGAACCCTTTGTAAAACGCGAACCCCTTGAACAACTGCTGCGTGTATTCGAAGGCGAGCCCGGTAAAACGGTACAGGTGGCATCGCTGATGCAGGTAATGACAGACCAGCGCCAGATCGAGGATCCGAATTACGTAAAAGTGGCGGTAGACAAA
Source organism: Sediminibacterium sp. FW305-C-269 (assembly GCF_058231045.1). Classification (NCBI taxonomy): domain Bacteria; kingdom Pseudomonadati; phylum Bacteroidota; class Chitinophagia; order Chitinophagales; family Chitinophagaceae; genus Sediminibacterium; species Sediminibacterium sp. FW305-C-269. The sequence goes on from NZ_JBIQXQ010000001.1 coordinate 528,440, forward strand.
CACATGAACTCGCTCATGTTCTCGCGCAGCGTGATCCCTTACCCGCGCAGTGTTGAGGCCAGCACCGTTTATTATGAACATATCGGCGTATATGCTTTCCGCAAACAGGCGCTGCTCAATTTCACCAACTGGGAAATGACCCCGCTGGAAGCCGCAGAAAAGATCGAATGCCTCCGCTACCTGGAGAACGGCATCCTGCTGAAAATGGTCGTGACCGGTTATATGGGTATTGAAATAGACACTCCCGAAGATCTCGCACGCGCCGCCAAACTGGTGGGGAATATTGAATCATGAACAAGGAACCCTGACTATCGATCGAATTGATCCCTCAGCGTTCAACATTCCTTGTTATAATTCAATATTCCCATTTCCTCGTATCTTCCTGTACCAAAATCGATTGCTATGAACAAAAGCAAACTGGTACAGTGGTCAATAGTAGTGGCACTGGCAGGTTTCATTTTCGGTTTCGATACCGTTGTTATTTCCGGCGCTAACCAGCCCATTAAAGAACTCTGGCATACCACGCCTTTGTTTCATGGCTTCTTTATTATGTCGATGGCATTATGGGGTACCGTACTGGGCGCCATCTTTGGTGGCGTGCCCACTGAGTTGTTCGGCAGAAAAGCGGTATTGCTCTGGGTAGGTATCCTGTTCGCAGTCTCAGCGGTGGGCTCTGCACTGGCAACAGGACCGTACATGTTCTCTTTCTTCCGTTTTCTGGGTGGCGTAGGTATCGGTGTCTCTTCGGTAGTAGCCCCTATTTATATTTCAGAGATCTCTACTCCTGTAACCCGCGGCAGGCTCGGTGCGCTGTACCAGTTCAATATCGTATTCGGTATACTGGTGGCTTTTCTCTCGAATTATTTCCTGCAGGGTGTTGGCGGCGGGAACGACTGGCGCTGGATGCTGGGTGTACTGGCATTCCCCGCAACCATCTATACCTTACTTGTACTGGGCGTTTCGGAAAGTCCCCGCTGGCTCATTACCAAAAAGAATGACCTGGCCAGGGCCCGTGAGATCATGCTGCAGATCGGTGTAACCGATGTAGCTGCTGAAACCGAATCCATCCTCCGCAGTAACGAACACGACAGTAAGGGACAAACCGTGTCTTTCCTTAACCGCAAACACAGGAGGATCATTTACCTGGCGTTCATGATCGCATTTTTCAACCAACTCTCAGGTATCAATTTCATTCTTTACTACGCCCCGGAGATCCTGGAGAAAGCCGGGCTGGCAGCAAAAGAATCCCTTTTCAACTCCATCGCCATCGGTGGCGTGAACCTCGTGTTCACGTTTGTAGGACTGTACCTGATAGACCGATTGGGCAGAAAAACCCTACTGGTAATTGGTTCATTGGGATATATCCTTAGTCTTGCCATGGTGTCCTGGGCTTTTTACAGCCATGCCGGACCTGTTTTCCTGATGAGTTTCCTGCTGCTATTCATTGCGGCGCATGCCATTGGACAGGGTGCGGTGATCTGGGTGTTTATTTCAGAGATATTTCCCAACAAGATCCGGAGTGCAGGACAATCCTTCGGTGCCAGCGTGCATTGGGTCTTTGCGGCACTGATCACCCTGGTAACCCCTGTATTTCTGGATAGCGACAATGGCATCTTCAAAGACAATCCCTGGCCCATCTTCGCATTCTTTGCCGCTATGATGGTGCTGCAGCTGGTTTGGGTATTCAGCAGCGTACCTGAGACCAAGGGCGTTTCGTTGGAAGAGCTCGAGAAAAAGCTGAGTGCCTGAGGCCTGGCCGGTTCAGGGTATTATTTTTCAGGCTGGAAGCCGGGGGATAGGCGTCACTCGGGAAAATTTACAGGTGTTTACCTGCCCGCCAGTTTGCTTCGGGAAATTATTAACGGATTCATGCGTAACTTGCATAAGAAGCTTTCTTCTGTTTGAAGATCGCACGTAAGCACACAACCGTGTTTCTGTTCAGAGGCCCTATCCATGAAAAAAACAGGCACCATCCGCTTATTGATACCCGACAGAAAGATCCGCTGGTTAATCGTTTTCTCGCTGGTGGCTTTTTCCCTGTTCCTGTTTGTAATGGCGCAACAGAGAAAGAAACAGGAGTTAACCCGGTTACTGGTAGACCGAACCAATGTACTGATCAAAGAAATCGATACCATCGGCCTGGTATTCTCCGAAGCCGAAGTAAGCGCGCGGAGTTATCTTGTCAGCCGCGAACCAAAGTGGGAAGAGCAGACCTATCGTTTACATACACTGATCAATAGTTCTGTACAGACACTGAAAAAATTAACACAGGAAGAATCCTGGCTATTGGAGCATACAAGCAAACTGGAAACCCTTTGCCTGCAAAAAGAAACGTTCCAGGTACGTTTAATGAAAGCCCCAAACACCGGCAGTGCTATCAATGAAATGATTGATGGCGAAGGTCCCGCGATCAGTCATTCCGTAAAAAAACTACTACAACAGATCCGCGATATAGAAGCAAAGAGTTTGCTGCAGCGGATGGCATCTAACCAGAACAGCTTCAAAAAAATCGGTTATATCGCATTTGCCGGTGGTGTTTTTTCTTTCCTGCTGGTATTGGGTGTCCTGCTACGGATGAACATGGACATGCGTCTTCGTAAAAAAGCAGAAGATGAACTCATAACCAGCGAAGAGCAGTATAAAAAACTGATAGAAAACGCAGGCTCGGTCATGTATACCATCAATAAGAACGGGCTGATCAGTTTTGTCAACAACAAAGTGCTGGCCCTTACAGGATACCCGCCGGAAGCACTCATTGGTAAACCCTATTATACGTTGATTGACGAAAGCTGTTTAGAAGAGGTAAAGAATTTTTACGCAACCCAGCTCACGCAAAAGATACCGGCTACCTACCTCGAATTCAAGATCCTCAGCCGGAACGGTGAGCTGAAGTGGATAGAACAATCGGCGCAATTGCTGGAAGATGACGGCGAAATAGAGGGGTTGCAGTGCATGGCAAAAGACATCACAGAAAAGAAACTGGTGGAGCAGGAGCTGGATATGTCGGAAGCCAAACGCAAAGAGAACGAATACCGCCTCAATGCCATTCTCGATAATGCCAATGCCATCATCTTCATCAAGGATCTCGAAGGAAAATACCTGATGGTGAATAAGCGCTTCAAAGAAGTGTTTGGCGTTACCGATGAAATGGTCATTAACCGGAATGACTACGACTTCAACGTAAAGGCACTGGCCGACCACTACAAGAAAGGAGATGATGAGGTAATCGCCAGCAAAAAGTCCATTCAGCTGGAAGAGGTACTTGATACGCCCGAAGGCAAACGGAATTTCCTGCTCATTAAATTTCCGTTGTTCAATGATTGCCATGAAATGTTCGGCATCAGCGGTATCGCCACCGATATCACAGATACGGTGGAGAGCCGGCAAAAACTGATGCAGGCCGTAGAAAAAGCAGAAACGGCGCAACAGATACAGGAACAGTTCCTGGCTAACATGAGCCACGAGATACGTACACCCATGAACGGTATACAGGGAATGACCCGTTTATTGCTGGAAACCCCCTTAACGGAAGAGCAGGAACGTTTCACCAATATCATCAGTCGCTCCGTTAACAACCTGGTGGTCATTGTAAACAATGTGCTCGATTATTCCAACCTCAGCACCGGTAAACTCACGCTCGACAGTTTTGCGTTTGACCTGTCAAAAACACTGGAAGAGCTCACCAGGCATTTTGAGTATGCCATTAAAAACAAAAAGCTGCAATTCACATTGAACATACAGAAGGGGGTGCCTGCTTTTATAAAAGGTGACGCTTTCCGCCTGAAACAGATCCTGACCAACCTCATCGATAACGCCATCAAATTCACCACGGAAGGCTCCATCACGCTGACGGTATCCTTACAGCAACAGACCGAACAACAATGCAGTCTTTCCTTTGCCTTACGCGATACGGGTATCGGTATTCAAAAAGACAAACTGGACACGATCTTCAAGAGTTTTGCGCAGGCCGGCAAAAAGATCGCCAGTGGTTATGGCGGCGCGGGACTGGGTTTAACCATCAGCAAAGGGTTAATAGAATTGCAGGGTGGCTCCATTACAGTGAACAGCGAACCAGATGATGGCTCCGAGTTCGTGGTGGTGATCCCCTTTGGGAAAACGAACAGCAATGATGTGGTGACGGGACAAACAGATTTTGCAGCAAGACTGGCGGGCAGGAAGATACTGGTGGTAGAAGACAATATCGTCAACCAGAAACTGATAGATTTTGTATTACGGAAAATGCAGATCAGGGCAGATATCGCCAATAATGGTAAAGAAGCCATCGCACTCTGTGAACAGAATCCGGCATACGACCTCATCATCATGGACCTGCAGATGCCTATTATGGATGGTTATGAGACCACGGTATACTTACGGGAGAAAATGCACCTGCAAACACCTATCATCGCTATGACTGCCACCGCCTTAAAAGAGGACCAGGAAAAAAGCGCTGAGGTGGGCATGAATGATTTCATGGTAAAACCCTTCGACTTCAACGATCTCTATGCGCGTATGATCCGCCTGCTGTTCCATGTATCGGTTCAGCCCGAACTGGTATCTATAGAACCTGAAAAAACGGAAAAAATGTACGACCTGGCTTTACTGGAAGAGCTGGAAGACCCGAATTATGTACTGGAAGTACTGACCTATTTCCTGCAGTATTCCCCGCTCGACATCAAAGAACTGAATGTGCTGGTATTAGAGAACAACCGCGAATCACTGGCTAAAAAAGCACATAAACTTAAGGGTGCGGCAGGAATGTTAAAAGCGGAAAAAATCAGGGTACTGCTGGCTGACATAGAACAGGGAGCCAAAAATGACACTCCAATGGAAAAGTTGGCACAAGAGGTAAACGAAGTGCTGAAGTTATTTGCAGCATTAGAACAACAACTGCAGGAGGAAGTGAGCAGGATCCAAAAAGAGCTGGCAGCAGGCGCCTAAAATGAATTAATTTTGTAAAAACCCGATGGAATAACTATGAAAATACTGGTCGCAGAAGACGAAGCCATGTTGCGGAAGACCATTGAGATGAAACTCAAAAAAGAGGGATATGAGGTTGTTGTCACCAATGATGGTCGTGAGGCGATAGAACAACTGGAGCAGGCCAATCCGGATGTGATCGTTACTGATATCATGATGCCGTATGCATCAGGACTGGAAGTGATCAATTTTGTGCGGCAGAAACTGAACCGCAAAACACCCATCATCATCCTCTCAGCCATGGAGCAGGAAAAAGTGGTGATGGAAGCATTTGAACTGGGTGCGGATGACTATATCACCAAACCATTCAGTTTAAATGAATTGGCAGTACGTGTCAAACGCCTCATTATACGCGCCAAAAGCTGATGCTTTTTTATGAGAAGCTATTGTTGAGCTAATACCATACGCATGATCCGCCCTGTTCATTTGAAAAGCCTTGTTCTCCTGCTCTCATCATTGTTACTGGGCACAGCCGCCCATGCACAGGACACCACCACATCGGATGGTTTACTGAAAGAAGCCCGCAAAGCGGCTTTTGAAGAAAACAATTACAGCAAAGCCAAAACCTATCTGTATAAAGCACTCTCATTTAGCCCTGATTATGCAGATGTCAGGATATTCCTGGGAAGGATATACGCATGGACCAAACAATACGACAGCGCCCGCTATTATTTCAACGGGGTATTACAGAACAACCCGGGACATGAAGACGCTTCTTTGGCACTGGCTGACCTGGAATATTGGAACGATCATTATACCAAAGGACTGGAAATAGTTGAAACAGCACTATCCTCACACCCGTCATCGCAAGCGCTCTGGATAAGAAAGGCAAAACTGCTGAATGCATCGAGCCGGTATGCAGAAGCACAGGTTGCCATAGACAAGGCCTTGCAAATAAACAGGAATGATACGGAAGCCCGTTCACTGGCTAACCGCATCAAAGAATCATCCTCTCAAAACAGGATCGGGTTAAGCTACGATTATGTGTATTTCGACAAACAGTTCGCTGATCCCTGGCACCTGGCCAGCTTTGATTATACACGCACCGGAGGTTTCGGTTCCGTTACCGGCAGGATCAACTATGCCAACCGCTTCAAAGAAAACGGTGTGCAATATGAGCTGGAAGCGTATCCACGCATCTCCAATACGTTTTATTCCTATGTCAGCATCGGTTATTCCGATAAAGTGGGCGTATTTCCACATTGGCGCGGAGGTTTCTCCCTGTATGCCAACCTGCCTGCAAGTTTCGAGGGCGAGCTGGGTTTCCGTTACCTGAAATTCAGTGGCGATGCTACCTGGAGTTATACAGCATACCTTGGCAAGTATTATAAAAGCTGGTTGTTTGGTGCACGCACCTATCTTACACCAAGCGCGTATACCAGTACCGTATCCGCTTCTTATAATGTATCCGCCCGCTATTACTATGGCAGCGCCGACGACCTGGTGGGTATGAACATCGGCTATGGTATCTCACCCGACGACCGCCTCAATGCCATCCAGCTCGATACCAAGGAACGCCTGATCTCTTACAAGGTTGGCTTCATGTTTAAAAAGAAAATATCCCTGTACAATATCCTGAGCATAGACGGCAGCTGGTTCAACCAGGAGTACCTTCCGCAAACCAGAGGAAACCAATACCAAATCAGTATAGGATGGCTGCGCCGGTTTTAAAGACCCGTACCGGCAGCCTGATTCGTATCTTAATCATGGTGGTGGTATTGACACCGCTATGGTTATATATCGCCTGGCTGCTCACAGAGAAAAGAAAACTGGTGGTGGCCATTGTAGACAAGACCGTGCTCAACAAAAAAGGACAGGAACATGTCTCCATCAACTGGATCCTGAACCAGGAAAAATTCACCAAGAACCGGAAAGAGCTGTACAATCGCGAAAAGGATTATTATGGTTTTTTCCCACTGGATGACCAGAAATTCCAGGTTAAAGGTCTCGAGCGTTTTAGCAACAGCCGGCTGGAACAGCTGAGCAAGGATGTAGACCTGGTATACCTGACAGACACCTACGGTATTTACAAGAATGAGTGGTACCATGAGAACACCGATACTGCGGTCACCGGTATCTTATACGGAGGCATGAGCCAGCAGGATCTTTACTTCATCAAACAGATGCAGGCCAGGCATAAACTGATCATCACCGAATTCAATTGTCTGGCCACACCCACCCATCCTGCCGTAAGGACTTCGTTTGAAAAGGCATTCGGTATCCGCTGGACCAAATGGATCGGCCGTTATTTCCCTTCACTCGATACCGCAAACAACCCCGACCTGCCGCGATGGCTGACTGAACTGTACCGGAAAAAACACAATGGCAGCTGGCCTTTTACAAAAAGTGGCATTGCCCTGGTAAACACAGACGATCATGTGCTGATCCTGGAAAACAACACACATCTCAAACAGGAACTGCCCCTGATCATTTCAGGCAAAGAAGAACAGCAATACTATAGTCTGCCTGCTTCTATTCCTTATTCTTTCTGGTTCGATGTAATCGTACCCGACAGTTCGCACAACCGCGTGCTTTCCAGTTTTAAGATAGAAGTGAACAAAGCAGGCGAAAAACTACTGGCCGCGCATAACCTGCAGCCAACCTTCCCTGCTATCACCGCACATGTGAGCAGCGACTATCGCTTTTTTTATTTCTCGGCAGATTTTTCCGATAACCCGCTCAGCCTCTCTTCTTCGTATTTCAAAAAGATCGCCTGGTTCAAAATGTTCCTGTACAACAGAAAAGATCCGCTTGACAGGAACAGTTTTTTCTGGAATGTATACCAACCCATGGTAACCAGGATACTGAATGATTATTATCAGACCCTGCCACATAATTAACGGATGTAACGCTGAAGTATGCTGTCAGGAACGATCTTCTGTGTTTCGATCACCTGGTGACTCTTTGCTTTGAACCGGTTGAAAGCCGCCTGCAGTTCTGCTTTTTGGGTTTCATTCGTTTCCGGGCTCAGGTCAAGATTATGGCTGATGCGGAATAACTTGTCGCCGCTAAGCAAATAATCGCCCTTGACAAAATCAGCCACTTCGTTCTTGGCCTGCAGAAGCGGGTAGGCATGCAGATTCCGGAACTGGCGTGCTGTATCCAGCCCTGCTCCCAGCCAGCTCACCTGGTTGGGTATCTGTAAGTGATACCTTCTCTTGAGCCAGGCGGTAAGGGTAGGGGCCACATCAAAATGCGTAGACATCGAAGAGAACTTCGCAGTTCTTCTCAGCATGGGTGAATAGATAATCAGGGGTACATGGTAACGATCTATCCGCGTATTCATGGGTATCTCAGGCATACGATGGTCGCCGGTGATCAGGAAGACCGTATTCTCAAATCCGGGTCTTTTCTGATAAGCCGCAATGAACTCCTTCACAGCATCATCTGCATATAAGATACTCGCAAACTGGTAACGGTAATTTCTTCTCTCTGCTTTCTCCTGCTCCGATAAACCCAGCGCATGCATTCTGTTTTCAAATTGCTGCAGGTATTTTTCCTGTTCATGGATGAGGAAAGGGTTGTGCGTGGACAAGGTCAACAGGACCGACAAATAAGGTTGTTGTTTATCTGCTTGTCTGTCAAAAAATCTCCGGAATAGTTCCTTATCACCATAGCCCCGGCTGAACCCGTTTTGCGAAGGCATTTTGGTATACCCTTTCGGAAAGCTGTTTTCATCATTCAGTACATCAATCCGGTTCTTCTTCAGGAAAATGCTCATATTATCAAAATGCGCATCTCCGCCATAATAAAAAGAAGTGTGGTAGCCGTTTTTCTTAACCAGGTTCAGCAGCGACGGGTGTTCGGGCATGGCTTCTCCCGGTTTATTAAAACCATTCAGTTCAACGGGGAGCGAGGAAAGCAGGGAAGGTAATACCGCAAATGTGCCACCCCCTTCACTGACAAAGTTTTCCCAGTAAAGACTTTTTCCTGAGAGCGAATCCATAAAAGGCGTAAAACTTCCCAGGTAAGCGCCCTTGTTGCTGAACGCCCTGCCCAGTCCTTCTACCAGTATCACCACAATATTGGGTGGGGTTACCGATGGGGTAAAGAAAGGAGACAACACATCCCTCATACTATCTGTCACATGCAGGAATGGGTAATGGGCCTCATCAATATATTGGAAAGAAAACTTTACAGCATCTCCTGTAAGCGGGACCGTAGTTTCCGGATAATGATCCGAATAAATATCCAATTCCTGTGCGGGTGGAAAAAAGTACCGGTGAGTGGATTCTAAAAAGTACCGCGATTTATTCAGCGCTATGTTATTGCTGTGCTCCTGACCCGGCGTCCAGTCGTTCACCAGTTTCGGACTGTTGGTGAATGTTACCGCTATGAATGCAGCAAAAAAGATGAAAACCGTCCAGCTCCTGGCTTTGTTGTTCTTTAAGAAAAAGATGAACCCGGCTATGACCAGTGATACCGTTGCCAGCAACAACACGATGATGGAGGGCTTGATACCACCCGAAGCACTTAGTGTCTGGTTGATGTCCGCAACAGAATAGGACCAGAGATCCGCACCCAGCGGCAACAGCGTGGTCACAAAATATTCAGACAACAATACCTGCAGCAGCAACAGGATCACTGACACCACAACAAAAAACAGGTGTGCCAGTTTCTTATGTATCAGGTACAACAATGCAAACAGCAGGTAACCACCGGCACTGATCTGCAGAAAGAATACAAGGTCTTTGGCAAAACCCATCAACACCACTTTGCCTACAAAACGGGGTACGCCATGTTGCGCCATCTCGTACACCAGTTCAAATCCACGCGCACAGATCAGCAGCAGCAACAGGATGATGCTATGGTTGACATAATAATTAAGCGATCTGCCAACAAAACCGATGAACCTGCCAATGACCGGAATAATCGAACGCTGTACGAACCATTCCGGTTCCGGCCCAGTCTGTTCCTCAGGCTGGGCGGTCATAGTAACGGCTGCTGCTGTTACTGTAGTGTTTGCCGGAACGGCCAGTGGAGTTGTACCGTTCTTTTTCTGTGCAAATCCCTGCCTGGTCATTTCGCCCCAGCCCTTTTTCTTTTTCAGCAGGTCCCAAAAACCTTTGATGGCGCTCCATACCACAAAGGGGTGGTAATAAAAAGGCTCCGTCATACCCGTCAGCAGCAAACGTAAGATGTCTATCCTGCGTTTGTACTGGTTGAAGGTGAACACTTCCATCAATATGGCAAAGGAAGAGTAGAGATAACCAAAGCAGACGATGAACAGGAAAAAGGAGAAGAACAGGTCCCAGGCAATGAATCCGTTCCACACGAACACCAGGAAACAGGCAAGGCCAAAGAATTCGATCAGCGGAGCGCAGAGTTCATAAAAGAACCAGTACGGATAACTCAGCATGCCCAGCAGACCGTACCTGGGGTTAAAGAACATACGCTTGTGCATCATCAGTGTTTCAAAAGTGCCCCTGATCCAGCGGTTACGCTGTCGGCCCAGTATCTTGAAAGTGGCAGGCGCTTCCGTCCAGCAAAGGGGATCGGGTATATAGGTCACCGCGTATTTCTCTTTGCGTTCCTCCATGTAACGGCGCATGCGTACCACCAGCTCCATGTCTTCTCCCACCGTATCATGGTTATAACCCCCACACCTGATGGCGATCTCCTTATCAAAAGCACCAAAAGCACCTGATATCAGCATCAGTCCGTTTAAACGGCTCCAGGCCATTCTTCCCAGGATAAAGGCGCGTATGTATTCCAGTATCTGGATCCTGGGCAGGTAGTCTTCGGCCAGTCTTACCTTGATCAGCCTTCCATCCTCTATCACGCAGGAGTTGGCAATTCGCACCACACCTCCGGTGGCGATCACGCGCCTGTCTGTCTGCTCCAGAAACGGTTTCACCATCTTCAGCAGCGCATCCTGCTCCAGTATACAATCCACATCAATACAAACCAGGTAGTCGTTAGACGAAACATTGATACCCACATTCAGCGCATCCGCTTTTCCACCGTTCTCCTTGTCTACTACGATCAGTTTGTTGTAAATACTGTTCCTGCTTTTATAAACACCCCGTATGGCTTTGGTAGATAATTGCTCATTCACAAAATAGTCGGTCTTCTCCAGTTCGTATGCCTGTATCAGTTTCTCAAGACTATCATCCTTACTGCCATCATTAATGATGATCACTTCCAGGTTGGCATAGTAGATAGAGAGCAGCGACCGCACATTGTCAACGATCGTTTTTCCTTCATTATAGGCGGGCGCCAGTATGCTTACCGATGGGGCGTGTGCCGAAGTGGCCAGTACCCGGTAATCGGTAAAACTGTTCTTCCACATGTAACGGCGGGTTTCACCGATCGAATAGATCGCGATCAGTACATATGATAACAGCAACACAAAAGAATACAGGAAGATCCCGTAAGTAAGCAAATGAAATATGAATGTGCCCACTGTATCCCAGTTCATTTGATCGTTTTTATGTGCCGGCAGATCCTCTCAAAGGGTTCCGGTTGCAGCCTGCTTTTTTCGGTAATCAGTTCCATACCCGTTTCAGATACTTCTGCCAGTACCACGGCTGCTTTCAGTTTTACAGTATCATTCTCATGATCCAGCAGCGACACCAGGAAGTCCGTTTCATTCTCTGTAGCCAGCGTGCGTAAAGCATCCAGTATATACAATTGGTTAGCCGGCGATTCCTGCGGAAAATAACCCGCCAGCGTTGCAGGCGTCGTTTCATCTGCCAGTCTTACCAGCGTTTTTAATGCCTGGCTGCGTACTGTTTTGTCGGAATGTGCCATGCAGGCCATCACCTGGTCCCTTACAGAATATACCTGGTATTCATCGGCAAGCTTTAAAGCAAAAACGATCACGGTGGTATTGGTTGCTTGCAGCCAGTGCGGTATCTTATCAGATAAATCCTGTTTCACCGGATGCAGGTGCAGCTGCTCCAGCAGTTTTAATTGCTGCCATTCCGTAATAGGATAAGAGACCACATCCAGAAATCGAAGACCCGGAAATCCCGTCAGGTTGATCACACCTGTTTGCGCTTCCATACGCACAAACTCATTATTGCTGTTGGTATTCTTATAGATGGTCTTCAGCACGTCCTGCTGCTCCATCAGGTATAATTCCTGAATACCTTTGGCTCGTATATGCCAGGGAGCAGTATTGCGCAGTTTGCGCAGTGAGTCTTTCTTCAGGTCCAGCCGCAGATACAACCAGATGATATTCTCCGTTACACCACCCGAAAAGTTCTTTTTGCACACGATCAGCTCATCAATCGCAAACTGCCTTGCGGTACGACTGAACAGGATCCGCCTGAAATTGCGGAGCAGCTTATCCGTATCGATCTCTTCTTCCATGATCACCTGCGTGATCCAGTTCTCCAGGTATATCCGGATCCTTTCTTTATAGAAGAAATCCCGCTTTTTAATGAACAGGTGCAGGTAAATGATACCTACGATCACAACTATGGCCACAGCCAGCCATTTGGCAGCTGTCAGCAGGTGCTCGGGCGACATGATCCTGGATGTGAGGTCCACAAAAAAACTGTTCAGCAGGCAGGTATCCGGTGCAATAGAAAACGGTGGTATCGTTGTCGGGTGAAACATGTATTGCAGGATAGGCAGTAGGATAATTAGGACTTAAAGTTAGGCCAAACCGCGTTCTTTTCGGGTAATAAAAAGCGCTTGTAATACCTTTTCTGAATAGCAGAAACTATTCAAAACAGCAGCGGCCTACCTGTTTGAAAATCGTTCCATCTGGAGTAATTTTGCACGGTATCTGATTCCTTACAAGGATGGTTTGTGGGTATGTCCACCCGCTGTCTGCTAAAAATACAAGTATGAGTTTCCGGAATTTTAAGATGGTAAGTTATGTAGTGTATGGCCGAGGCTGTTTCAACCAGCTCGATGAGATCCTTGCCCCGCAGCGCAAAGGAGATGCCCCAATGATCTTCCTGGTGGATCATTTTTTCCAGAACAAACCACTCGTTAGCCGCATACCCCTGCGCGGAAAGGACCAGGTCATTTTCGCAGACGTCACTTACGAACCCAAGACCACTCAGGTAGATGCATTGGCCAGGCAGCTGAAAGAGCAGTTTGGCACCATCAGCGGTGTCATCGGCATCGGCGGAGGTTCCACCATGGACCTGGCCAAAGCCGTTTCACTCATGATGACCAACCCCGGCTCCTCTGCCGATTACCAGGGCTGGGACCTGGTGAAACAACCCGGTGTTTACAAAGCCGGTATCCCCACATTGAGCGGTACCGGCGCAGAAGTGAGCCGTACCACCGTATTGACCGGACCCACCCGCAAACTGGGTATGAACAGCGACTTTACACCCTTTGACCAGATCGTACTCGACCCCGAACTCACCAAAGACGCCCCGGTGAACCAGCGTTTTTATACCGGTATGGATTGTTATATCCACTGCATCGAAAGCCTGGAAGGAACGTACCTGAACGAGTTCAGCAAAAGTTATGGCGAGAAAGCCCTGCAGTTATGCCAGAAAGTGTTTGTAGAAAAAGACCATTGGAATGATGAAAGCGACGACCAGCTGATGATGGCTTCTTATGCCGGAGGTATGAGCATCGCTTATTCGCAGGTGGGTGTGGCGCATGCCGTAAGTTATGGCCTCAGTTACCTGCTGGGCACCAAACACGGTATCGGAAACTGTATCGTCATGAACCACCTGGAAGAATATTACCCGGCCGGTGTAAAAGAGTTCAAGTACATGGTGGAGAAGAACAGGGTCGAGATCCCGCAGGGTATCTGTAAAGGACTGTCTGATGAAGATTTTGAAAAGATGATGAATGTATCCCTCGGCATGAAACCCCTTTGGGAGAACGCACTCGGCAAGGACTGGGAACAGATCATGACCCGCGAAAAGCTGAGAGCTCTCTACGAAAAATTATAACTCCACACTCTTTCCTCCGCGCCTCTGCGCCTTTGCGATCCTATTCCCGCAAAGATGCAGAGGCGCATTTTTTGGGACTGACCCCAGATCATCAGGAACGATCACTGTATTGATCATAACACAAACTTCAACATTCCTTATTCAACATTCCTTGTTCAGCATTCACTAGCTCTCCCTATTGCATTATTCAAAGGCAATGATTAGTTTGTGAGACAAAATCAAAACAACATGAAAAAACTATGCTTCGTATTGCTTTCTGGTTTTCTGCTTGCTTCCTGCGCCAATGAGGCCGGTAAAGAAGCTGCCACTCACTCTTTTAACATGGATTCTGTAAAAGCCGCCATTGATGCCAACAATGCCGCACTGGTCAGTTCCATGAAAGCCAATGACTCCGCCAGTTTTGTGAATCTCTACACCAAAGACGGTTGTATCATGGCTGATAACGCGCCCAAATTCTGCGGGCCGGCCGGACTGGCGCAGTTCCTGGCGGGTAGTCAGCAACTGGGCATGACAGACCTGAAACTATCCGTTACTGAGATCATTGGCGACAACACCCTGGTATCAGAAGAAGGCACTTACGAGATATTAGGAAAAGAAGGCGTTTCGCTGGATAAGGGTAAATACATCGTGACCTGGAAAAAAGAAGATGGTGTCTGGAAAAAATACCGCGACATATTCAACAGCGACCTGCCTGCCCCTGCACCACCGCCCTTAAAAAAATAAACCACTTCACATCATCCGCGCCGCTGCGCTTTTGCAAACCAATCATATTCCCGCAAAGACGCAGCGGCGCGGTTTTTAGAGAAAGCTATTCATCATTATAGAATAGCAGTACCCATTCTGTCTTAGTGCGGAAAAAAATTCATGCCAGGGCACAAAGGCACGGTTTAGGTTATTTATCGGATTCGCGATTGCTGTATTTTTGCGGCATGCGATATATCTTTTTTATCCTGCCTACGCTGGCAGGCCTTACCATCACCACGCAGGCGGCCGTGAACAGCCAGTTACGTTTTGCAGTGAACAATGCCTGGGTGGCAGCATTCATCTCTTTCCTGGTGGGTACCCTGTTCCTGGGTGCCGTTATCGTGTTCACAAGGCAACCCGTTCCCTCTCTGCAAACACTCAGCCAGATCAGCTGGTATAAATATGCCGGTGGTCTGCTCGGCGCATTCTTTGTCACCGTCATCATCTATTCGGTTCCCAAGATCGGATCGGCCAATGTGTTCGCACTGCTCATTGCCGGGCAACTGGTCTTTGCCATGCTCTACGATCATTTTGGTCTGTTCGGATTTCCACAGAACAGTATCAGCTGGGTAAAACTGGCCGGTGTCATCATGCTGGTGACCGGCGCCTACCTCGTCAACAAAAGATAGGTCGCAGCTGCAGTAAGCCGTTCACCGGTAGTGACTGCATACTCACCGAACATCACAACATACAGTGGCCATTCCACAGCTTACTACGGTGTTGCCTGCAAATAGTTGTTCTTCACATTGGCGGAATGCAGTAATTTAACTTTCTCAGAAACCCTATTCTCAAACGATGGCCGGCGGTATCGATCGCCCGGTCCCAATTTTTTCTTCCATGAAAAAGCTCTCTGCCCTGCTGGGTTGCCTGGCTGTGTACGCCATGCTGTCTGCACAAAGTTTCTCACCCTCGCTGTATAACAGTATGCAGTGGCGCATGATCGGTCCGCACCGGGGTGGCCGTACTGTGGGTGCCGTAGGGGTACCTACACAACCCAATGTGTTCTATATCGGCGTCAACAACGGTGGCGTATGGAAAAGCAATGACTATGGCCGTACCTGGAAACCCATTTTCGACCAGATGGGCACCGGCTCCGTGGGTGATATCGCGGTTTCTGAATCCAACCCCAACGTGGTATATGTGGGTTGCGGAGAAGGGATTCAACGACCCGACCTTTCTGTGGGCGATGGTGTCTACAGATCGACCGATGCCGGTAAGACCTGGAAGAACGTGGGCCTGAAAGACGGCCAGCAGATCGGTGGCATCGTCATCGATCCTAAAAATGAGAACCGCGTGTTCGTGGCCGTACTGGGCCACCCATACGGACCCAATACAGAACGTGGCGTGTACAGGAGTCTCGATGGTGGCAATAGCTGGGAGCGTGTCTTATATAAGGATGAGAACACCGGCGCCGTGCAGGTAGCGATCGATCCCAACGATCCCCAAACCATTTATGCGGATATGTGGGCCGGCAGACAGGGCCCCTGGGAGAACGGGCAGTGGAACGGACCCGAGAGCGGCCTCTATAAATCGACCGACGGTGGTACAACCTGGAAACACCTCACCAAAGGTTTACCCACACCGGCACAAGGTCTGGGCCGCATCGGTTTTGGAATAGCACCCACCAACAGCAAACGTTTATATGCCACCGTAGATGCCGGACGTTACGGCGGTATCTATCGCAGCGATGATGCCGGTGAAAGCTGGCAGCTCATGAGCAGCGATGGCCGTTACTGGGGACGTGGCAGCGATTTTGCCGAAGTGAAAGTAGATCCCACCAATGCCGATATCGTGTACAGCGCCAACGTGGTCACCTGGAAATCCGTTGATGGCGGTAAGACCTGGACCGGTTTCCGCGGCGCACCCGGTGGTGATGATTATCACCGGATCTGGATTAACCCGCTCAACCCAAAGATCATGCTCATCGCACTTGATCAGGGTGGCATTGTGACCGTGAACGGTGGCGAGACCTTCTCTTCCTTCTACAACCAGCCCACGGCACAGTTCTACCATGTGAGCACCGACAACCAGTTTCCCTACAACGTATATGGCGGTCAGCAGGAGAGCGGGTCGGTAGGGATCTCCTCACGAGGTAACGATGGTCAGATCAGTTTCCGCGAATGGCATCCGGTGGGTGTGGAAGAATATGGTTATGTGGCACCCGATCCGCTGGACCCGAATATCATCTATGGTGGTAAGGTTACCCGTTTCGATAAACGCACGGGCCAGGTGCAGAACATCGCCCCCGAAGCCGTTCGCAGCGGTAAGTACCGTTTCCTGCGCACAGCACCGGTATTGTTCTCACCCATCGATCCCAAAACATTATACTTTGCCGGTAACGTCATCTTCAAAACAAGGGATGGCGGTAACAGCTGGCAAACCATCAGTCCCGACCTTACCCGCGAGAGCTGGGACATCCCCGCCAGCGTAGGTATCTATACCAGCGATGAACTGAAAAAGATGCCAAGACGTGGTGTGGTATACACGGTGGCACCTTCTTACAAAGACATCAACACCCTCTGGGCCGGAACCGATGATGGCTACATACAGGTCACACGCGATGGCGGTAAGACCTGGAAGAACGTGACCCCACCCGAGATCACATCCTGGAGCAAGGTATCTCTCATGGATGCCGGTCACTTTGATAACAACACCGTATACGCGGCCGTCAACCGCATCCGTTGCGATGATATGCGGCCCTATGCTTACAAGACACATGATGGCGGCAAGACCTGGCAGCGCATCACCAACGGACTGCCCGATAACGAGCCCATCAATGTGGTGCGCGAAGATCCCAAACGGAAAGGACTGCTGTTTGCCGGTTCAGAGAATGCCGTATATGTATCGTTCGATGATGGTGAACACTGGCAATCGCTGCGCCTGAACATGCCCGCCACTTCCATCCGCGACCTGGTGATCAAAGATGATGACCTGGTACTGGGTACCCATGGCCGCAGTTTCTGGATCATGGATGATATCACACCACTGCGACAGATCAGCGCCAGCCTGGCCGCAGAGAAAGCCGTACTGTACAAACCACAGACCGCTATCCGCGTTCGCTGGAACATGAACACGGATACGCCCATACCACAGGAAGAACCCGGCGGACAAAACCCACCCGACGGCGCCATCATCAACTACTACCTGGCAGAAAAAGCACCCGGCGAAGTGACACTGGAAATCAAGGATGCTGCCGGAAGAAGCATTCGCAAATACAGCAGTAACGACAAACCCTACGAGATCCCCGAAGTGAATATTCCGCTCTACTGGATCCGTCCGCAACAGCTGCTGTCGGCAGAAGCGGGTTCGCATCGTTTCCTGTGGGACATGCACTATACACCCATCGATGAGCCCGTCTCATATCCCATGACCGCTATTTACCAGAATACGGCTCCTGAAAAGAATTCGCCCTGGGTATTACCCGGAACCTATACGGTCACGCTTACAGTGAACGGCAGGTCCTACACACAACCCCTCACCGTAAAAATGGACCCGCGTGTAAAGACCGCTTTGCCAGAACTGCAGAAACAGCATAGCCTGTCACTTACCTGTTATGAAGGAAGGCTGGCCGCACGTGCCGCCAAAGAAGCCATAACAGCAACGGCGCAGCAAGTGAAAGCGGCCATTGCCAAAGGCGGCAGTCAAACCCAGTCACTCACCCAACTGGAGCAGGAGATCGCTGCACTGGAAGGGGTATCACGCGGCAGAAGAGGTGGTGCCGCAGCCGGCTCGGCCACATTCGGAAGTGTGGAGTCAGGTTTTGCCTCCTTGCTCTCCATGCTGCAGGAATCAGACATGCCGCCCACCACACAGATGGTAGCCGGTGTCAACCAGGTACAGGCGCAGTTACAGGCATTACAAAACAAATGGGCGCAACTGAAAAAACAGGCAGAGGCGCTGCAGAAATAAACACCCACACACAAAAAAACCTGCCAGTTATTTTCTAGCAGGTTTTTTTATGCTATTGATTCTATTGAACACACATTAGTGTTGTTGACAAACATCAGCACACAGCATTTTAATTCGACATCACATTCTCAAGGTTCCCTGCAACAGGTTTTGCCAGGAACGGTGCCAATACCCGAACAAAATCCTGTGGCGCTTCTTCCATGGGTACATGGCCAATACCTTTGAGTATGTGAAGTTCACTGCCGCGGATATCGCGATGAAACAGGGCCGCATTGGATGGCGGGATCAGACGGTCCTGGTCGCCCCACACGATCAGCGTGGGCATGGATAGGGTGCGTATCTGTGCAGAAGCGTCTTCGCCCAAACCCAGTTGCATCCGGTCTATCAGGGCCTGCCGATTGCCGGCCCGCAGGGTCATGTCGGAATACAGGTCCACCAACGCATCCGAAACACGGGCCTTGTTACCGTAAACATCTTCCACACTTTTGCGTACCACCTGTTTGGGTGTGATCCATTTGACCAGGTTATTCACCACCGGCATTTTAGCCAGCCGGAAACCCAATGGCAGGTCCATTTTTTCTTTGGGCACATAACCTCCGGCATCCACCAGTATCAGTTTCTGTACTTTGGCCGGATGCTGCACAGCGTACTGCCAGGCAATGGAACCGCCGAGCGAATTGCCACCGAGTACACATTTGGCAACACCCAGGCGCAGCAATACCGAATCCACAAAACGTGTATACAGGGCCATGCTGTAATCCCTGTCGGGATGCGGACCCGTGAGCGCAAAACCCGGAAGGTCAAAACGGATGATGCGGTGTTGTGCACCCAGCAACAGAACGGTACTGTCCCAGGTGAACAGGGAAGAGGAAGTACCGTGGATCAACACCAATGGCACCGTGTCGTTACGGTTGCCCTCGTCGCGGTAATGCACTTTCATACCCATCAGGTCCATGAACTGCGATGGAGGCTGGCCATATTTCTGTACCAGCTGTTCTGCCGGTATGTCTTTCTTACCAAGGAACAAGCCCGCGATCAATAACAGCAACAGCGCGCCCACCAACAAACGAATGATCCAGCGAAAAAAGAAACGCATAAGGAAGGTTTGATGAATAAGATACAAAGAAAAGGGGAACCCACCGATGTTGGTCGCCCGACCAACATCCATTCCTTCTTCTGCAACATCACGCATCCTCCTGCAACCAGATCACTTTCTGGCGGAGTCTCAATCATTTCACTATTATCTTTACACCATGAATTTGAATAATCATCGTTTTTCTGCCTTGCTGGCTGGTGGTATCATTGCGCCAGACCATCCGCAGATGCTGGATGCATGGGAGTTTGTTCACCGGACCATCCAACTGATACCTGCCCTGAACGCTTCTACTAATGTGGATGAGATAAGAGACCGGTTAAGCGATATCATCGGTACAGAGATCGATAAAAACATCACCATCTTTACACCATTCCATACCAATTTCGGGCGACATATCCGACTGGGGAAAAGCGTATTCATCAATCATGCATGCAGTTTTCTCGATCTGGGTGGCATAACTATTGAAGACCATGTGCTGATCGGGCCGAGAGTGAACCTTGTCACGGAAAACCATCCTGTCAATCCGGCCCTTCGTAAGAGTCTGGATCTAAGATCTATCCTGATCAAAAGGAATGCATGGATCGGTGCAGGTGCCACCATACTTCCGGGTGTCACCATCGGTGAAAATTCAATTGTGGCTGCAGGTGCTGTTGTCAACAAAAATGTTCCAGATAATACAATCGTTGGCGGTATTCCCGCAAAACCGATCCGATCAATAGAAGATGCCTTGTGACATTTTTCCCTGCAAAGTTCTCTATGCCGCTGTTGGTCGCCTGACCAACAGTAACTCCTTCTTGTGAAAATATTACGCATCCTATCGCCGATGTTGGTCGCCCGACCAACATCCATTCCTTCTTCTGCAACATCACGCATCCTTCTGCAACCAGATCACTTTCTGCTCTGGTTGGTGTTCTTTGCCAATGATATCCCGGTACAGGTCGGGGCGCCTGGCTTTGAGGTAACGGTAGCCGCCCGCCTGTGTCAGCTTTTCGGGTTGTATCACGGCCGTGACCAGGTCATCACCCAGCTTACGGCATTCCGCAATGATATCACCGAAGGGATCAATGATCATGGAGCAGCCATTCTTCAGCTGGTCATCATCCATACCGATCGGGTTGGAGAATACAACGTATACGGCATTGTCATACGCACGGGATGGCAACCATTTCAGTAACCAGTCGCGACCCTTCATACCATCGAACTCAAGACGCAGGGAGGTTGGGTCCGATTCCCTTTTCTCCCATAAAGCTGCATCCACAAAACCAGCGCCGGGACGGGTAGAAGGGGTACACATGGTCACATGCGGCATAAAGATCACCTGCGCACCAAGTAAAGTGGTGGCACGTACATTCTCAATGATGTTGTTATCGTAACAGATCAGGATACCGCATTTCCATCCGTGCAGTTCAAACACACAGTAGGCATCGCCCGGCATAAGGTGCGGGTTGATGAAGGGGTGCAGTTTGCGGTATTTGGCCACCAGTCCTTGTTCGTTCACACATACATAGGTCTTGTAGAGTTTGTCATCGCTGTCCTTTTCAAACAGACCGGCCAGTACGGTGATGCCTGTGCTGCGTGCGATCTCTGTTAATGCGGCCACACTCGGACCATCAGGCACCGGCTCCGCCAGTTCCAGCATCTGCTCCTTCGACAAGTGTCTCGCAAACGTATATCCCGTAATGGAGCATTCATGAAAAGCGATCACCTGCGATCCCTCTTCGGCCGCTTGCTGTGCCAGTTTCCGGATCACCGAAAGGTTATAGGTCTTGTCGCCGCTGCGGTTCTCGAACTGTGCTGTGGTGATTTTCAGGTTGTTCATCTTTGTTGATATAGTATCGTTCACAAAATAGTATCCTTCTCCAGTGTTGATCGCCTATGCCAAGGGCAGCTCTATTTTTTCCATTTCTTCCGCGTATCATCGATCACATCCAGCAGACCCTTGCTAAATGTATCATCTGCCAGTTGCCAGAACATGACACCATTCAGTTTTTGCCGGATGGCATATTCGGTTTTGGTTATCACGGAACGTGTATCATCAAAAGTGGCGAACCATCGTTTTTGTGCATTGTAAAAATAAGGCGCCGATGCTACAGGATCCCAATGATAGACAAAACCGCTGTCCTGCGACAGCTGCCTGTCAAAACCCCGGTAAGAAATACCGCGCAGAAACTTACCCTTTTCATACAGGCCGTTGTTGGTAGCCGCCACCTGTTCCCAGATCCGCGCATAAAAAGCCAGGCCGATCAATAATTTCTCAGCCGGTACGCCTTTGGCTTTCAGCAACTGCACCGCATGATCGCAGGATTCTTTCTGGTGCGGGGTGGAATACAAAGCGGTATGGTGTCCCGTTACGGTATCATACCCGGTTATGAGATCGTAGGTCATGAGGTTGATGCGGTCCACCAGTGGCGTCACTTGGTTCCAGTCAACCGATTCCTCAATGTACTTGGTAAAACCACCGGCAGCAAAACTGATCTCTTTGCCCGGACCAAGTGTATCGCGCAGGGTCTGTATCAGTGCGGTAAAATGTGCTTTGTCTTGCAGGGAATACGGATGTCCCGGTGCACCGGCAATGGTGGGGTATTCCCAGTCCAGGTCAATGCCGTCGGCGCCAAAACCATCCAGCAGTTGTTTGGTGGAAGAGGCGAAGATCTTACGAGAGCTGTCCGAGGCAAATACATCCGAGCAGGAATAACATCCTGTCCAGCCGCCCATTGACAGGATCACTTTCATTTGCGGGTTCCTTTTTTTCAGCGCCACACAACTTCGCAAAGCGGCAGAATCCCGGTGGTTACCGAGTACATTGCGATTACCTTTTAAATGTGTGAAGCTGAAAGAGAGATGCGTCAGTTTCTCTACAGGAAAACTATCTACCAGCGTGGCATTGCCCGCATAATAGCCGAACACCGCAAAAGGCTGTTGGGCAAACAATTTGGTAGACAGGCTGGTGAAGAGACAGATCAACAGCAGGTTTCTCAGGCTATTCATATAGAATGAATGTACAAAAACTTACTGTCAATATCCGTAAACGGCTCTGCGAGAGACATTGGGGGCAACAGACATTCATTGATCGTCCACCATTTCATTATTCGAAGGTAAGTCCATCAATGATGCGGCGGAGTGTTTTATCATCAATAGTGTCAAACTCAGCTTTATCGTAAATGGTAAGCAGGTAAACCTCTTTTTTAGACGTGATGATATAGGTAATTACCCTGGCTCCGCCACTTTTCCCCTTTCCCTTGCTTTTAATGGCTATTCGAATTTTATAGGCTTCATTGCCTAAGGGTGTGCCAAGTGTCGGATTTTCAGATAAAGCAGATGCCAGTTCAACCAACTCTGATTTTAAGAAGGGTATTTTTTATAAGTCTTTTTGCTTCCTTCTTGAACTTATCAACAGGTATGACTTTATAGCTCATTTAGAAAATCTGTTAAGGACTGCTTTTTTGCTTTTGATCTCCTTAGGGCTTGTGCCTGCTTTAAGGCGACTTTGAGGTCAGACCTCAATTGAAGCACCTGCTCAGATCTTCTGATTTGCAGCAGCACTTTTTCCCATTCGCTCACTGGCATTTGAACAGCTTGTGGTTTCCCGTTCAAATCACTCACATATTGAAGTGCTATTTTCATAGTTTAAAGTTAACGGTTTTCAATTTTTACTGTGGGTTTTGTTCTGTACCAATGTTGGTCGGACAACCAAGATCCATCACAAATCCCCTTCCGCCACACAGACCGGTTCATGCCTTACCGGAAAATTCACGGAGTTAGCAATGAAACAAAACTGGTGGGCCTTGGTATGCAGGGCCTGTGCGGTCGGTATCATGGAGGCTTCTGTTACCACCACATGTGGACGTAAAATTACTTCCGTAAAATAACCAGCGCCATTGGGTTCTTCACACATGGTGCCCTTTGCCTGGTCGGTATACGCAGTGACCACCACACCGGCATCGGCGCAAAAATGCAGGAACCATAACATATGACAGGATGAAACAGAAGCCACCAACAGGTCTTCCGGGTTGTACCTGGTTCTGTCGCCCCTGAAGGCGGGATCTGAGGAACCGGGTATCGCGATCTTATCAGCCGCTTTGATCTCGTGCGATCTTTCGTAACTGCGATAGTCAGCTGTTCCGCTGCCGGTATTGCCTGTCCATTCAGTGGTAACCTGGTAATAGTGTTCTTTTGCCATATCGTTTTTTTACAACTCGGCAGTAATAACGGGGGATCCAAAACTCAGCTTTATTCCGGCAACGGCAAAACCTTTTTGTATTCGATTAGGTAGTAAGTAATTAAGCCTGTTTCAAAGCAGTAAGCGGTCAATGTTTTTTGTCAGCTTCCGGTTCCAGCGCAAAATAACTGGCTTTGAAACGGCCGTTCACGATCTCACCCTGCACTTTGGCTTTGCGGATGGCATTGCAGAAACCATCTTTGGCATGGGCATCGCCGAGAGAATCAATGTGGATGCCATCAACAAAATAGGCTTTGCCTTTAATCCGTACGGCCAGGTCGCAGGTGGTGCCGGGCAAACCGAGTTTGCATTGGCCGCAGGCAGCTTCAACGGTTTGTACCGGTTTGCTTTGATCGGGTGTGCCTTGTTTTTTCTCCTGCGCAACAAGTGAACTGGTAAACACAAGAGCGGCAATTAAGAACAGCTTTTTCATACTAACCTGTTTGATCGAATGTAAAATAGCAATAAATCCCCGCTCGCTCCCTCTCTTCTTTTCTTTTGTCTCTCTCTTATTGACAACGCCCGCGCTGTTCGCTGGCAGGTTGATGGGCGATCATTTCGATAAGAGAGAGACAAAAGAAAAGAAGGAAAGAAGGATGTTGTGCTGATCAATGGGTTGTGGTCGCTTTACTGCATGGCCTGCAGCTCTTTCTGTAGGCGGAACATCTCATCGCGTAAGCGGGCAGCTTCAATGAAGTCGAGGTCGCGGGCAGCTTTTTCCATTTCCTTTTTGGTCCGGGCAATGGCTTTCTCCATTTGGGGGATGGTCTGGTAACTTACCTGTTCCTCGGCCGCTTCGTGTTTCACCAGCTCCTCATCTTTCTGCAAAGCATGGGGGTTGGATGGATCATAACCCTTGATATCCAGCACAGATCCCTGTGCATATACCTGCTCGATCGATTTCATGATGGTTTTGGGTACAATACCATGTTCCGTATTATACTGCACCTGTTTCTCCCTTCTGCGGCTGGTTTCATCAATGGTGCGCTGCATACTCTCTGTGATCTGGTCAGCATAGAAGATCACGCGGCCATCCACATTACGGGCGGCGCGACCGGCGGTCTGGGTCAGGCTTCTTTCATTACGCAGGAAACCTTCCTTGTCCGCATCCAGAATGGCCACCAGTGCCACTTCGGGCAGGTCAAGACCCTCCCGCAGCAGGTTCACACCCACCAGCACATCTATCTCACCCAGGCGCAGCTGGCGCAGGATCTCCACGCGCTCCAGCGTATCCACATCGCTGTGAATGTATTTGGAGCGGATGTTGATGCGGCCCAGGTATTTATCCATCTCTTCGGCCATGCGTTTGGTGAGGGTGGTCACCAGCACGCGGTAGCCTTTTTTTACGGTCTTGTCTATCTCATCCAGCAGGTCATCGATCTGGTTCACGCTGGGGCGGATCTCGATCGGCGGGTCCAGCAGACCGGTGGGACGAACGATCTGTTCCACCACCACACCGCCGGTCTTCTCCAGTTCATAATCGCCCGGAGTGGCGCTGACAAATATGGTCTGACCCATCAGGTGTTCGAACTCATGAAAATTCAGCGGTCGGTTGTCCATGGCGCTGGGCAGGCGGAAACCATAGTCCACCAGCACCATCTTACGGCTGCGGTCGCCGCCATACATGCCCGCCACCTGCGGAATGGTCTGGTGACTCTCATCGATCACCATCAGGTAGTCCTTCGGAAAATAATCTAATAAACAGAAAGGCCGGGTGCCGGGCCGGCGGCGGTCGAAGAAGCGGGAGTAGTTCTCAATGCCATTGCAATAACCCAGTTCACGGATCATTTCCAGGTCATATTCCACGCGCTCTTTCAATCGCTGGGCCTCAATGAATTTGCCGTTGTTCTTGAAATATTCCACCTGCGCCATCATCTCGTCCTGGATCTCGTGCATCACTTCCACGATCATGTCCTTGGGAGCCAGGTACAGCGTGGCGGGAAAGATGGCAGCATTCTCCATCAGTCCAATGCGTTTGCTGGTACTGGTCTCAATGCTTTCGATCTCCTCTATCTCATCGCCGAAGAATGTGATGCGGTAGCCGAAGTCCACATAGGGCAGGTTAATGTCCACCGTATCACCCTTCACGCGGAAAGTGCCGCGGTTGAAATCGCCCTGCGATCGGTTGTACAGGCTGTTCACCAGCGCATGCAGGAAGGCCTGGCGACTGATAACCATTCCCTTATGAATGCGGATGATGCCGTTCTCGTATTCGGTGGGGTTACCCATACCATAGATACAGCTCACGCTGGCCACCACAATGATGTCGCGCCGACCGCTCAGCAATTGCGATGTGGCCTGCAGCCGCAGTTTGTCCAGCTCCTCGTTGATGCTCAGGTCCTTCTCAATATAGGTATCGCTCACCGGCATATAGGCTTCGGGCTGGTAGTAATCGTAGTAGCTGACAAAATAACCCACGGCGTTCTCGGGAAAGAACTGTTTGAACTCACCATACAGTTGCGCCACCAGCGTTTTGTTATGCGTAAGCACCAGGGTGGGGCGCTGCGTGTTCTGGATCACGTTGGCAATGGTGAAGGTCTTACCCGAACCCGTTACCCCCAGCAGGGTCTGGAAAGCCTCGCCCTCGTTCACAGCTTCGGTAAGCTGTTGAATAGCAGCCGGTTGATCGCCGGAGGGATGGTAGTCGGAGTGGAGTTTGAAGGGCACGGAGCTCGGTCAGTTAAAAGTTAAGAGTGTAAAGTTAAGCGTTGTTGGGGATCGCTGAAGGGGTAAGAGGATGATCGGGGGGTGGATCGGGTTACATATGATCTTTATGACACCGGCTGCTGTGTTTCATGGCGGCTGGGGTTGCGTCGCACACTTGGGCGGTAGATATACCAATCAGCGGGGCTATTGCATTTCTGGCTGATCATTAGTATATTTTCTATCAAATCTACTGCCATGAGAAACTTTTCGATTGCTGTTTGTCTGCTGTTTCTATTCTCCTCCACCTCTTTTTGTCCACCAAATACAGTTCTCGATTATGGCAGATGTGTAGGTTCTGCATCCTGCCGGGCTTGCAGCAGTTGTTCCTCTTGCAAATATTGCAGTTCCGGAGGCACTTGCGGTGTTTGTGCATCACCTGAAAAGCCAAAGAAAGAACCCACTAAAAGAAGTAGTCAATGCCAGGCTACTACCAAAAAGGGAATGCAGTGCAGTAGAGCTGCTAAGCCGGGTTCCAGTTACTGTTGGCAGCATGCGAAATGAATGGGTAAGAACTTGATACGATGCAAATAAATCTATCACTAATCTGAACTATGGGTTTGTAACACCCAGCAACGATGGCGAAGCCTACTTTTTTTATTGATTATCAAAGTGTTTATTTTCTTATAACTATCCATACTTGAAATACGGGGTTTTTCCCGGTACTGCGGCTTTGGTTTTTGTGTAGCTTGTAGAAAACATTAATGCTACCTAATATTAAGCAAGCACTCATACCGAATTACTATAATAAACAGTGATACCCTATATAACGCAATAAGTGATCGAGGAAGAGCATTTTCATGTGGGGTATATTTACTCGTTTGTGGTAATGGCTGGAGAAAACATTTAGACTCTGAAAAATATTCCAAATTACAAACACACTGATATTCAAAAACTAATAGGAAACTAGCTTCTTACAATAATTCAAAAAGACAAAAGATATGGCAAGATGTACAGCACCAAGGTACGGACATCGGACAGCAAGCGGACGAGCTGCATGCCCTGTATGCGGTGGTGGTTATAGCGGTTACCGTGGCTACAGCAGCTATGATTACAATCCATATTCGTCGCGACCAAATTACTCGTCAGGAAGTAGTGGAGTTGGCAGAAGTAGCGGTAGTGGTAGAAGTGTAAAGCCTCGTTGGTCTCGAGCAGGTTCCTCAGTTTTTTACACACTAGATGAGGTACAAGCACTCACACCAATCCGTGAAACATTTGAGAAGCGAGCAACTGTGCCAGACCTTAGAGACATATTTCTTTGCCACGCTTGGGACGACCGACAAGGTTCGGCTAAGGAGCTATACAATTTACTTATATCGAAAGGGGTCTCTGTATGGTTCAGTGAAAAAGATGTGACCCTAGGAGAGCCT
This sequence comes from Sediminibacterium sp. FW305-C-269, assembly GCF_058231045.1. Taxonomy (NCBI): domain Bacteria; kingdom Pseudomonadati; phylum Bacteroidota; class Chitinophagia; order Chitinophagales; family Chitinophagaceae; genus Sediminibacterium; species Sediminibacterium sp. FW305-C-269. Next base: position 556,334 of record NZ_JBIQXQ010000001.1, read on the forward strand.
TTGATGCGCGCAATTGACAAGGGCTTAGCGAACTCACGAATTGGTCTAGTACTCGTTACTCCGGCATTTCTTCTCCGCCTACCAAAAGAAGGAATTGCCGACAAAGAACTATCTGCTTTACTTCATCGTAATCAACTTGTTCCTATAGTGCATAATACAACCTACGAGGCTCTTCGTGAAGTTAGCCCTCTTCTCGGTTCGAGAAGCGGCTTGGATACTGCAGAAGAATCAATGTCAGACATAGCATCCAAACTTGCTGAATTAGTCGCAGTAGACTCCAACTGTGAAAATTAATAAACAATGCTCACTTTTTCAGAATATTTAACCCGGTTTAGTACCATTACGTAGATTTCAAAGCATGGAATTTCAATCTCATTTCTAGTAATAATTCGTTTTATCTGTTTCGAAATTTTCATATTAATCCTGCCAGGGGTCCAGCATCTTTAATAAGGAAGTGTGGACATTCATTGTTTCTATATTCTTTCATTATATGTGGTTTAAGCGTAAGATCGTTACCGTCGTACGATACATATTCCGGATCTATTCGTTTCCCACTCCATCCGGTGATCATATCGATAAAAATTCCAACAGCAGTAGAAGCAAGAATACCGTTTGGCCACACAACCTGCGGGCGCTTAGTCTTTTGCCCATAATTATTCGCTTCTCGTTTTAGTGTTTCTTCATTTATAAACCCGTTACACATCATGCAGGCAAAGCCAGGTGTAGATAACTGGACTTGACCAAACATTGCATATGGCCTTGTCGAAGTTTCTACACCCATTCCAATATCGATGTATGGAATCATATACCTTCGGCAAAAGTTTTCAAGGTCTCTACGCCCAAGTATGGTGTCTAGGCAGCCAAATATAATATCACACATCTTTAATTGCTCACGCACTTCTTCCCAGTTGCTTTCACCGCCACCTATTTTAGCATTAGGATGTAACCCAAGTATGAGTCGACGAAACACCTCAAATTTTGAAGTATTGACATGTGCATCCTGAAGAGTGGCTCCGACAATTCTATTTAAATTACTGTCGTCATCTATGCATTCTGGATCAGCTAAAACATAATTCCTGAAACCAATATGAGCCGTCTGCTGTACTATGTGCGATCCACCGCCGCTTAGGCCCACAACCCCTATCTTCAATTGTTTAAATGTTTCTTCCGAATTTTTTCCTAGGAAGGATTGACGGGAATACCGGTTTGTGCCCCCCTTTAGGGATCTAACAATAGGGAACACAACATTCAAACTCGTTCCTACGGCTGTAATCTGACATGCCGGTATTAACTTTTTCTCCCCTGGCCCAAGAATCATTGCGTTAAAACTATTAGTACTGAGAACTATCATTCCGTGTATCTGCGTTCCAACGAAATCCTGCATGCTTAAGATTAGTTCACGACCACTTCTTAAATCATCACTACTGAATCCAGGAATTCCACTTCCGAAATCATGAAGATGAATATGAAATAAGGATTCCTCTTTAGTAAATGCATGTTGAAACGCTTCGGTAATCGCCTTAGAATTTATTCGTGCCCCCACCTCATTAGTTCTGATATAATTGGAGTCCTTCACCGTTTGATATGATGTCAAGAAGACAATCCAACCCTGTTCGGTAAGCTGACTTTTCCCATAGCAAAAACCTACCCGCTCATACGCATGTATATGAGGACGGCGGAGGTCCTTCAAAATTTCATCTAGTAGTTTTTGTGGAATTCTTATATATACTTTACTCATTTCTTAAAGGCTCTAAGATTAACCATTAGCATCTCCAAATAATCTAGTCCGGGTTGTGTTCGCCACGAAATAGAATACCAAGTACTGTCGAGTAAATAAATATTCGAGTTCCAATTACGTAACACTGGGCAAGCAATAGGCTTTGGGAAATATATCCTTGAATCATATCCATCTTTAGGATCTATACAGAGTAGTAGAGGGGATTCAGTTGGTGTACAGCCTTCAGGCAACACACAACTCGGGATATATATATAATTGTACCCCCCCTCGTATAGGAACTTTGCTTCAGTAAAAACTCCTAGGAAATCTTGTTTCCATTGATCGTTAATACTCATAATTACGAATTGTCGCCCACTGGTGGATGGCATTTAAAAATTTCGCCGCCTTTGATTGTGACTGCGCCATTATTCGGCAGCTCTTTAAGCTGTCCATCTACTATCTGAACGAGGATGTGGTTAGGATTAATTCCCCCGAGCTCTTTAATTGTAGCCACCGTTTGGTGACCGCGATGAATTTTATACGTTTTGTCTTTAATGGTAATTTCAACCATGTCCTGACGATGTTCTTCAGATTTTCCAATCTCTTTCTTGTTATTTTCCATATATTAGAATTTTATTACACCCCAAATACCGTGAAGCGTGACAGAGAAAAATGTCACGCTTCACGGTATAGTTTAACTATACTATTTGGAGTTACAGGCTGCAATATTAAAAATGTCCGATGTCCAGTTACTTGAGCACTTATGCTCAACCGAGGACGATCAACACTATTATAATCATTTTGTAAGCCGATTGCTACCGGATATTCAAGAATACTGTAAGAAGATTTGTGCTATTCGTAAACTCCATAAACATGTAGGGCAGCAAATAGCGCATGAAACTTTTGAAAGAGTCAGGAAATATAAATCATATTCTAGAGATCGATCGAAACTACCCGATGAAAAGAAAGCCATTCTCGTTTACCTCAAGAAAATTTCTACCCGGTTATTCAATGACTACCACAACAAAGAAAATAGAAAGGATATAGTACATCCAACATATTTCGATACACTACTGCAAGTAGCAAACCAAAATTATGATGTAAAGGCGTTGAAGAACAAAAAAGATATAGCTCTTATTATTTTTGGAAAGTTAAATAACAAGGAACAAGCAGTAATAGCTAAGGATATTGAATACAAAAAACATCAAAAATATCTACCAGATGATGTGACCGAAGAACTCGCCAAGGAACTTAACGTTAAGGTTGACTCTATTAGGAAAATACGCGCCAGGGCAATTGAAAAAATTAAAAATGCAATAGATGAAATCAACAAATATTAATAAACAAGTTTTCACAATGGACGACTTTGAGCATGGATTAATGCTTGCTGGCATTGTAACACCATCTTCAGTCCATGAACTTTACGAAAAAGAATTGCTTGAAGAATATGATTCATCATTGAATAAGAAGATCGAGAAGTCTAACAATCTATTTTTTATGCGTGTGACCCTAGGGGCCGAAATCGTATCGCAAATGCACCAAGAACCAACTTTTGGTCGAATCAAATTTCAGAAGCTTATGTATCTGTGCGAAAACGCAGCCTCTATGAATCTTAATGACCGCTATTTAAAACAAGCAGCAGGTCCTTTTGATAACAAGTTCATGCATTCTATTGTTAAAGAGTTTAAAAAAAATAAATGGTTTGATGTTGAGACCAATAAAGACGGAAAGTATAATAGATCAGTATACATACCTTTAGAAGGGTCAAATGATTATAAAAAATATTATACTTCGTATTTTAAAAATAAGCTTGACAAAATCCAGTATATTCTTGATTTATTTCGTACGACAAAAACAGATAAAACTGAGATTGCAGCTACATTGTATGCATGCGCAATCGAATTAACCAAAGAAGAAAACATTATCGATGTTAGAAGACTCCTTGAAAAATTCTTTGCCTGGTCTAAGGAAAAGCAAAGATTTGATGAAAAAACAGTACTTGAAACTTGGCTGTGGATGCAAGAAAAAAACATAATACCAGAACTTGAATAATTAGCTCTCCAAAGAATGTTTCTCTTAAGAGAAACATTCTCTCAGATTTGACCCATAGTTTATAAAAAGTAACAATAATTAGGCTGAGTGTTGTTGTTTTTCCTTTTTTGATAAAAGAAAGTATGCCTCATAAAAGATCCACCACATTCACTCCTCTATTCTCAAAACACCCTCCCTTCTTCACCAAATAATCAACCGTTTATCTCTTTCGCATTATGAAGGATCCTCAATTTTGCGTTTTAAACCTGGTGGTAAATACTCTATTTCTGAAGCGTAATTATACTGTCTTACAGCGGGTCTTTTAACGCTACCACAAGTCAGATGAAAGTATTATTTTCCGGGTACCAATATCAGAAACCATGCACGATCCACTGCGAGCGATACATGATCTGGTCTTTCATCCACTGCAGCCAACACAGGTACTGTTGCTGAATACAACAGCCCTGGGATTGTTATGGCAACAGGCACAGTGCCGGGTATCGGAACTCACTGCCGTGTTCGTGCAATCCGTTTGCAGCCTGCCCGCCAAAAAAGAGAAAAAAGCCATGGTGGAATCTTTCCATGCCACCGCCGTACTGCTCTGCAACCAACTGAACGATTACGCGAACAGGGTCGAAACCTTTCCACTGCAGGCAGAGAGCCAACAGGAACTCAGCACCGCTTATCGGCAACTGAGGGACCAGCTCTATGAGAGCCTGCGTATACTGGAGCAGTTTCCCACACTGGCCAACACCAACCAGGCACTGCCGGTGCATGTTACAGAAGCCGCCAGGTACTGGGCCTGTGATGCCATACAACAGATCAGCAAAAACTGGCCCAGGAAAAGCGACCCCGAACTGCTGCATGCCTTGCTGGAACCACTGCAGGACCTCGTGAACCAGGAAACAGAAAACAGGCTCACTGTACGCTCACTGGCCTACCTGACAAAACTGGTGCAACAGAGCAACAAACTGGTCAAGCGCAAACCAGCAGATGCCGATACCGCCCTTCTGTTCCTGCTGATACGCCTCAACCATAACAGCGATGCCCTGCTGCACTATGCCTGCCGCAAACTACGCCCCAACGGACTGGATGAGGGCACTACCGCCTACCTGCTGCAATACCGGCGTTCCCTGTTACTGGTGCAACAGCTGCAGCCCATGCCGGGCCTGGCATTGTACCCGGAGCTGGCCGGCTGCCAGTCCAGTTTATGTCATTTGCTGCAGGAAGAGATCGGCCTGCATGAGCGATACCCGGAAAACACGGTTACCACAACTGCAGCAACAGCTCAGACCATCGCAGGTAACAGACCCATGTTCAAAAGCTGTCTCACCATGTCACAGCTGGCGGTCATGCTGCGCTGGTGTTCGCAGACCGGTATCCTCCGCACTGAGACCATTGAAGAATTATTCAAAGCCGCGGCCCGTTCAGTAGTAACGGCCGGCAAGGGCCGGTTCAAAGCCAGCAGCCTGCAGACCGAATATTATGACCTGGACCCCGCCGCCATTTCCGGCGCCAAAGATTTTGTGATCCAGTTACTGAACGAGGCCAAAAAATATCCCCGCTAAACAGTTCCCGGCAGGTTTCATTCATTTGATCCCCGGCTCTTTCCCGGTCTATCTCCATCCTCTCTTCACCTGTTTCCCGACCACTTCCCGGTCGCTTCCCGATGCCTACCCGGTGATAGTTCAGTATAAGTTGGGTTTATCCACATTTTTTCGCTGCTGAAACACCTGTTTTACAGAGCAGCTGATCAAATAGCGCCATTTCGGCCTTTTTTTTCGGCGGAAAGCCGCATGAACAAAGGAGTTATACCAGTTAGATCTAACTGGTATAACTCGAACGGTTGCGGACCTGTCTAGTTTTGCTCCTGCATGCATGTACCCCTTCCACCACTTCACTGCAGGAAGCCGGAGAAGGGTATTGTTCACCAAAAAAAATCAAACAAAATGGCAAAACAAGAAAGCATCATCACACTGAACGGCACCATCGATAATATCTCATTCTTCAAAACAAAGGATGGATACAATGCACGGAAAAAGACAGGCATTTCCAAAGCAGCGATGGAGTCGAACCCCAATTTCGACCGTACCCGGGAGAACATGGCCGAGTTCGGACGGGCGGCGCAGGCAGCCAAACTGCTGCGCATCACATTGTTAGAGTCCATCACCGGGTCAAAAGATCGTAAAATGAGTACACGTCTGCAAAAAGCAATGGTGCGTGTGCTGAAAGCCGATACTACCAGCGCCCGCGGAGAACGCAATGTGATCGACGGGGAGACCGGGTTGTTAGAGGGTTTCGAGTTCAACCTGAATGGTCTGTTGAGCACCACACTGCTCGCCACATACCAGTCAACGGTAGACCGGGTAACAGGCAACTGTTCCGTAAGTCTTCCTCCCTACGACCCGACCAGAATGATCACCTATGCAGCAGGCGCTACCCATTACCGGCTGGGTCTTACTGCGGCCAGCATCAATTTTGAGAATGGACAAAATGAAGTGTTATCCACCCAATCGGCCTACCTGCCGGTGAAAGGACCACTCACCAACCTGCTGGACCTCTCCGTGACCCTGCAACCCGGTAGCACACAACCCATTTTCATGGCGCTCACCATTGAATTCGTACAGGAGACCAATGGTCAGAAATATGCGCTGAAAAGTGGGGAGTTCAATGCCTGCGCGCTGGTAAAAGTGGATGGAGGTGTGTAATGGACCTCTATCTGCACCGCAGTTACTATGCCGAGGGTACCAACGGGGTATTGACCGTGAACACAGATCCTGTACCACTCTGTTTCACGATCGAACTGCCCTGGCGGGATAACCTAAAGAACCGGTCCTGCATTCCGGCCGGCACCTATGTGCTGAAACCGCGGTACAGCCTTAAATTCAAATGGCACCTGCATGTGCAGAAAGTGCCGGGCAGGACATTGATCCTGTTTCACCCGGCCAACCACGCCATCCTGGAATTACAGGGTTGTATCGCCCCGGTAAGCACGCTTACCGGTGCCGGAACAGGAGAAGGTTCCCGCGAAGCATTTCAGTTACTGATGCAGCGGGTATCGGTGGCCCTCAGCAGAAAGGAAACCCTTTGTCTCACCATCCTGCCCGGTTATGCCGGGCAGGATATAAAATCAATCTATGAAAAAGATCATACAACGGGCGGCAGCGCCAACGCCACCCTTTTTCAGGAAGCTGCGTAATATCGGCCTCTTTCTTGCCACCGCAGGAACGGCCATTCTTACCGCTCCCGTCACTATGCCCGCCCTGGCCCTTACCGTGGCCGGTTACTGCATTGCCACTGGCTCTGTGGCCACCGCCATCAGCCAGCTGGCAGTAGCGGAAAAAGGTTCGCAGAAAGAACGAGGGAAGAAGAAATAGTGACTTGTAAAGCACCCATGGTTGTGGGTGCTTTTTTTATCAAAAGAATGGGGACAGAGGAGTAGGGATAAGTAGTATTGAGAAAATGTGAACCTATTACTGTTTACATCCAAAAAAGTCTTTTCCATTCATAAAATGTTTTATTGATTATCATGTTTTTATGCAGGTGCGGGGTGACGGTTTTATCAAATACGGGATTTTTCCCGGAGGAAAAATTTTGATTTTAGGGTAGATTGGTACTAGGTATGAGTGTAACAGAAAAAACTCAATAAAATTTTTAATTATGAAAAAATACTTGTGGTTCGTTAGTGGGATTATATTGACTATTTCAATTATTGGAGGATGCAAAAAATTAGATAGCGCTCAACTTTCTGATGAAACTCTTTTTAACAAAACGATTACTTTTTTAAAGCATAGATAACAAACTGTCTCGACAAAAAGGGCTCAAAAAATTCAAAAAATCATTGATAATCTATCTGAAAAAAACATAAAAGAAATCAGTACTTATAAAGAAAACAAAGCTATTGTATGTGATTTGTCATCATATAAAAACTATGTGAGTAACAAATTTCAAGAAGTTTATTTTAAAGTTATTTTTCAGCTCAGAAATAATGAAATATCTGATGCTTTTATTTATACTATTCATACAAATGAAAACGAGTCCTATCTTAATCAGAATATTGAGAGTATTTTAAAAGGGGCAAGTTTTCGGTTTACTGGTGAAATAACCTCAAATGCATTAGATGACAAATTCTTGATAACAAAGACCTTTAATAATGGTAGGTTAGAAAGCACGAAAGAACTTCAAATAAACATCTCGAAAGAGAAGATATATTTTGTTAAACAAAAAGCTGTTTTAAATACCGAAAGTGCTAAGAGAACAACTGCTTTAAATTGTGTGGACTGGTATGAGGTTACAACCTATTATTACTCTGATGGACATACAGAACAGACCTGGAACTATTTAAGAACGACCTGCTCAAGTTCGTGTGGATATGGCGACCCCACAGAAGTACAAAATTTTTGTGATGAAGAAGGCAGTAGTGGTGGGGGCGCTGGTGCAAATGCTGCTGATTCAACAAACCCTTGTCGCAATGCAGATTCCCTCGCTGCAAATGAAAATTTTAAAAATAGAATGGATTCTCTAAAATCCTTAACAAATCAAAACTATGAGACTGGTTACTATTCCATAAAAAACTCAGATAATACTTATACATATACAAAACAACAAGGTTCTGCAAGTTCTGCAAGCATTCAGGTAAATCTTACGACTTCAATTAGCGGTTTTATGCACAATCATTATTCAGGTTTACTTTCTATTTTTTCGGGTTCAGACATTAGACAAATGTATGATTGGTTGAGAACAGGGAAGCTATCGGACGTTTCTACATTTAGCATGAGTCTAGTGACAGCCAGTGGGACTACCTATATGATGCAAATAGACGACGTTATTAAATTCCAACAGTTTGGACAAACATGGATGGCCGATGATTTAATATTTGGTGTTTTTGAGAATTTCTATCTAACTAAGTATGGGATTTCTGAAACAGGCACTAATTTAAATAACCTAACAGGATTTCTACGAATGTTATCTGAATATAATATGGGTATTAAATTCTTTGAGGGTAACAACACTACCTTTTCAGAATGGAATCCTAAGAAATTTGAAACTGACGGCTCTTCAACTGGAGGAACAATTGTTAATTCACCTTGTTAATTTACTAATTATGAAAAAGCTAATAATTATACTATTATGCACATTAAGTTTAACTAAAATCATTGCTCAAGAAAGTAATGATCTAGCTAAAAAAGCAAAGCGTGATTTTGAAGGTATCTGGGTTGGAACTACAAACGTCGATACTACTGTCACAATTATTTTGTTTCAAACGAGAATAAAATCAGAAGATATTATTCCTGTTGATTCAATTGTATTTCTATACGGGTGGCATAAAATTTCTATTTCGAAAATAGCGATTGAAAGCAGTTTGGATTCTATGTCAAAGGGTTTTGAAAAAAATGCTACTATAGTAGCCAGTTATAATGAAAGAAAAAGGATGCTTCAGTTAAATATTCGGGATTTATCCAGAAACAGATGGTTATCCGGAGAACTGACCTTATCTGGAAAAAACAAAGCTATCTTGAATACCCGGCTAAAAGAAGTATGGCGTAACGATAACAAAACATATCCTGAAGGACAGACATTTCCAAAAAAGTTGATCATGAAACGCGTTTCAAAAAAAGTTGTGCTATGAGTTGAATAAACAAGCATACCGATTGCTTCCGTCTCCGCACAGTCTCTCGACAGAGGACTATTCGCTTACAACTACTATTTCAAATAGTTAAAACGGCCCTTATAAAAACCCTTTTCTCGCCTCCACGGCGTCTCCCACTACAGGAGACTATGCTTAGCGACACGTAACAACCAATCAGACCCGTACGTCTAAGAACTTTTTTATAAATTAGATCTTTAAAGTTTTCACCACCAGATATCCTGAATGCATCCTCCCCTTACGGGAGGCATTTCGAAAAACCCAATAGAATACCGTGCGAAAATTATCCATGTTCATTGCCAGCAGCCTGGATGGCTACATAGCCAAACCCAATGATGACCTCAGCTTTCTCAAACTCGTAGAAAAAGAGGGTGAGGATTATGGCTACAAAGAATTCACCGACTCCATTGATACGATATTGGTAGGCAGAAGAACATATGATTGGGTCCTTGACCAAATAGGCCCCTCTCACTACGACAACGGAGAAAGGGATGTATATGTGATCACCCGAAAACAGCGCCCTGCCTCGGGTAGAACGCAGTTCTATACAGGGAATATCGTTGACCTGGTAGGGCAGCTGCGATCCCAAAAAGGCAAAAACATCTATTGTGATGGTGGCGCTGAGGTCATCAACGAACTGCTGAAAAAAGACCTGATCGATGAAATGATCATTTCCATCGTTCCCATATTACTGGGTGAGGGGACCCAGCTGTTCACAGACGGCAGACCTGAACAATTACTTGAACTGGTGCAGGTAAAAAGTTTTGATACAGGTCTGACACAACTGCATTATAAAAGAAAAAGATAGAACAGC
>NZ_JBIQXQ010000001.1:566639-1150865 GCF_058231045.1 Sediminibacterium sp. FW305-C-269
AGCAACAGGAAGGCATTCTCTTCTGCAAAGAGTTGGCTCTTCAATTGAGTGCTTTGTAATACTAAACGAAGGGTCCCCGTTCGGGAGACCCTGCGGGGAAGATAGAACAGCAACAGGAAGGCATTCTCTTCTGCAAAGAGTTGGCTCTTCAATTGAGTGCTTTGTAATACTAAACGAAGGGTCCCCTTCGGGAGACCCTGCGGGGAAGATAGAACAGCAACAGAGGGCATTCTCTTCTGCAAAGAGTTGGCTCTTCAATTGAGTGCTTTGTAATACTAACCGAAGGGTCCCCTTCGGGGAAGGGAAACTAAGTAAGATCAATATTCCCTTCTCTGACAAGTCCCTATCATCTCAGACCACGCCTTCTCTGTTTGGTATGACGACCGATCCCAAAATTCTTTGATTGATTATCAGTTGTTTCGGATCCCTGCTTTCTCCTGTTCATGAAATAGGGCGTTTTTCCCGGTGGCGGAGTGACGGTTTTGGGGTAGATTGGTCTTTACCGGCCGGTATTTTGCCGGTAGTATCGACACCTATCCGTTGAACCTAAACCATTACATGATGAGAACAAACAGGTGGCTGTTGATCCTGGTCCTTTGCCTGTTGGCCTTACCGGATGCAAGAGCACAATCCTATCCCGACCTGCAGGAATTGACCGGGTATTCCATCAAAGCCTATTATAGTCCCGGTAACGCGGAACGGGCGAAGATCATTGTTGGCCGTTGCGAAAAGACCATCGACTATGTGAAAGGCCTCGTGGGTTTTACACCAAAAGTCAGTGTGTTCATCCTGAACCCGGAGCACTGGAAAAAATATGCCAGTTTCCCTGTGTACGGAATGCCCCATTACCCGGACAAGGAGCGGTTGTTCGTTGCCGCTGAGGACAATGCATTCTGGAAAAGTTTCATTCCCCCGCTCGATCAACTTTCGCCTGATATGGCGGCCAAAGTAAAAACCGCCTACAGGACCCCCGACGGCAACCTGAGCATGATGGCTTTCTTTGACCTGCTGGCATTACACGAACTGGGCCATGCTTTTCACCAGCAGGGAGGTTTGACCATGCAACGGCTCTGGATGCAGGAACTGTTCTGCAACATCATGCTGCATACCTATATAGCCGAAAAGGAACCCGCCAATTTAGCGGCACTGGAAACCTTCCCCGAAATGGTGGTGGCTGGCGGATCAGCCGGTTACGAGTTCACCACCCTGGCCGGCTTTGAAAAAAAATATGACCGGATGGACCCGAAGAACTACGGATGGTTCCAATGCCGGCTCCACGTGGCAGGCAAACAGATCTACAACGCCGGCGGGCCAACCACCTTCATACAACTTTGGAAAGGGCTAAAGCAACACAAAGAGAAAATGACCGATGAAGCTTTTGCTTCGTTCCTGGAGGAACAGGTGAGCAAAGAAGTTGCAAAGGTTCAAACAGAGTGGTGATAGGTTTCTTTCTCAGAGGGCTTGGATCTTTCATTGAGTGTTTTGTAATACTAACCGAAGGGTCCCCCGTTGGGGAGACCCTTCGGAGAAGGAGAGATCACGATCAGATCAGTATTGGATTCCATTTCCAGGTTCAGCAGCCCCGCTGCCTGATAGGTTCATTGCTCCGAAGAGATGACTCTTTCATTGAGTGCTTCCTTTAGCAGCAGCACAGTTCTATTCGGATTTATACGGCCGGCTCAGTATCTTACACAAACAAACAGCCCGACATGAAAACAGCAGTCCTGAGTTTGCTTCTGCTTTCCTGCACCAGCCTGATGGCACAGGAAACCGAAACCGCCGATAAAAAAGCAGTGATCAACATCGTCAATCAATTTTTTAAAGCCCTCGAAAAAAAAGATACGGCCCTGTACAGCAGCCTGGTAATACGCAATGCGCAGATCTGGGTTTCGCGCAAACGCAACGATAGTTTACAAACCCCCATGCGCAGTTTTGCAGAAGACATGGAAAAACTACCCCATTTCAAAGAAACCCTTTACGAAAAAGCATTTGGGTATGAGGTAAACATACACCACAATATTGCCGTGGTATGGGCCCCGTATAGTTTTCACCTCAATACCAGTTTGTCGCACTGCGGCATTGATGTATTTACTTTACTGAACACCGCAACGGGCTGGAAAATAGTGAGTACCGTATACACCGTAGAACCCGGCGGTTGTGCAGAAATGCCCAAAACCCGCAACAGCCCTCTGCAGTAATGAACATCACCGCTTGTAGAACCACCCTGTTACCCAAACTTTAACCATCCCTACATGCGCATAGCAATAAGTATGAGCCATACAATGCTGCCAATAAAACACCCGTTGCTTCGGGTTTGCTGACTGAGGTCAGGCTGTTTCCGTTGGTAAACAGGCAGAAATGATCGTTGTAAAATTGTGTGTGAAAGATCCCGGGTATGTCCGCAAGTTCCGGGTTGTGCCGCCAACCATTTGCACCGAGTTTTGTAATACAATTATTCCGGATGTTGACACACGGGCTATTGAACGCCGCTGCCATACGTAGCCTGATCCGTCAAAAAAAGATCTGTTATGCGGGCAACCGGCGTCTGCGGATCTACGGAACTTTGCACTGCACCTCGGGAAAAAGGATGCGACCGGAAAACCGGGTCTTCTTTGCCAGTGAGCAGGAAGCGATGGACAAGGGCTACCGGCCCTGCGGTCATTGCCTGCGGGCGGCCTATCAAAAATGGAAACATGGACCTGTTCAGTAACGAAAACACCAACCTGCTGCCGCATGACGGCATTGTGCTGTATTACGGAAAACTGCTTTCGAAGACCAGTGCAGATGATTACCTGCACCAATTGCTGAACGGCATAGAATGGAAGAATGATGAGGCCCTGATCTTCGGCAAACGCATCATCACCAAACGCAAAGTGGCCTGGTATGGCGATCGCGACTTTTCCTACACCTATTCCAACACCACCAAAAAAGCCCTGCCCTGGACCGATACTTTACTGGCCCTGAAACAACTGGTGGAAGAAAAAACGGGTGAGACCTACAACTCCTGCCTGCTCAACCTCTACCATACCGGCGAAGAAGGCATGGCCTGGCACAGCGATGCGGAAAAAGACCTGAAAAAAGACGGTGCCATCGGCTCCCTGAGTTTTGGCGCCGAGCGCAAATTCTCATTCAAACACAAGACCACTGGTGACACCGTATCACTTACGCTGGAGTATGGCAGTTTACTGGTAATGAAGGGAACCACCCAAACCTATTGGCTGCACCGCTTACCGCCTACACAGCGCACACGGTTACCCCGCGTGAACCTTACGTTCCGGACCATCGTGGAAACAGGTGTGCAATGAGTTTTCGGGTATTCCTCAAAGCGCTTCTATCTGCTGCATCACCCGTGCTACAATCCTGTCGCAATACACCAGGTTGAATTCAAACAGCTCGCTGGCTGAGTAGGTCTTCTCTATCTCGCGGCGCAACATCGTCTTGGCCCGGTTCACCCGCACCTTTACATTGGCCTCACTGATCTGTAACAGGCTGGCCGTTTCTGCCACGGGCAGTCCGCTGATCTCGCGCAGCGAAAATGCCATGCGGTAATCATGCGGCATTTTGCCGAGGGCGTTCTCGATGATATGTCCCAATTCACGGTTTTGAACCATCTTTTCAGTATCAGTGTCTGCGTTGGTAAATAGGGGCTGGGCCTGGTCGTTCAGTTCCTGCATGATCTCGTTGGTAAAACTGGCTTTGTTTTTTTTCCGGTAACAGTTGTTCAGCATGATGCGGATGAGCCAGGTCCTGAATTCCGAACGTCCCTCGAACTGTGACAGATTTTTATACGCGTCCACAAAGGTCTCCTGAATGAGGTCCTGCGTGTCTTCGTGGTGGTAATTGTACGATCGGCCCACTTTATACAGGTAGGGATTGAAGCGCCTGACGATGATCTCATAGAGTGCTTTCTCTCCGTTCAGGATGCGCCTGATGATCTCAGTTTCGGTAAGTGGTTCAGACAGGCTCATGGTTCAAGCAATGATTTTAGCGATCCTGGCCATAGAGAATGCAGCTACCGCCATCACAAGATCCCGCACGGCCACATCCACATATTTGAGGCCCGGCAGCAGGGTCAGTGCGATAAGGGTGAGCCAGGCGGCCACGATATATCCGCCAATTTCCGGTTTTTTCAGCACAATGATACCCGCAGCGATCTCAATGACCCCCACGATCATCATGAACACCGAAGCGGAGAAGGGTAACAGGCTGGCGATACCGGGATTCACGTATTGATCCCAATGGGTGAGCAGGTTCGTGAACTTATCGGCCCCCGCCACGATGGGAATAATGCCGAAGGTGAACTTGAGCAGGTTGAATACCTGTGTGAGGGAGGGGTTCTTGATAGTAGTTTCCATGTTGTTGGTTTTGTGGTTACTACTGATTAGAGTCTATGAATGCCGAAAAGGTTACAAACCGTTCAAGCACCCGGAATATCCGGACAATACTTTCCCGGAAATTCTTACACAGGCATAAATACAAAGACCCGGCAGCTGTGCCACCGGGTCTCTGGATAGGATAATAGGTTAAGTCAGTTCTTAGTAACCGGGATTCTGGTACATCTTCACCGGGTCCAGCTTGAATTCATTATACGGTATCGGGAAATAATAATCCTTGGTGGTAAAATTGTTCAAAGGTGAATTATCATAGTTGGCCTGGCTCTTGGACTTGAAGAACGTGACCAGTTCATCCGGTTTGAAAAAACGGGTAAGGTCATGCCAGCGATGATGTTCAAAAGCCAGTTCTATCCTTCGTTCATGCAGTATGGCCAGCTTTAACGTAGGATATTTGGTTGCATACGACAGATCGGTCATCATTACCGCGTACAACGGACGGGATGCACGGGCCCGTACCATATCCAGGTAAAGGATCGCATTGGCCGTTTCATTGAGATACATACTTACCTCTGCCAGGTTCAGGATCACATCCGCATAACGTATGAGGATCCAGTCGTTGCCGCCATAACCCAGTGTACCCGCCGTAGCAGAGTTGTCACGGAACTTGGAGATATAATACCCGTTGTTGGCCGCTACATAACGGATCGAAAAATTCGTACGCACATCGCCGGTCTCGAACTCATTCAGGAGGTCTTTGGTAAACAAAGCGCCTGCACCCTGTGATGGGAATTGGGAGATATAGCCAACATCGCCCTTTGCCTGGTTGTTCCTGGCCAATGCGGATGAATAGTTGGGATCTCCCTGTTTGTACACGATCTGCCAGATGATCTCTGGGTTGGTCGCTTTCTTGTTCACATCGAACACATCGGTGAACGGGATATCTGAGAGATTGTTGAAGGTCTTCTGGTTATAACAGGCCAACAGGTAGGTCTTTGCCTGGTTAAGGTATTCGGCAGAGGGCGTGCTGCTGAGCGTGGTGGCCATGGTCAGGTATACCTTACCCAAAGTGGCATTGATCGCCTGCAGGGATACCCTGCCCTTATTGGCTGCATTGTGCACCACCGGTAAACCGCTGGCCAGCGCATCTTTCAGGTCTTTTACGATCTGGTCATAAACCACTTCCTTTTTGGCACGGAACGTTAATGCTGCGGCCTGATCGGCAGAAGTCAGTCGCTCCGTTACCAACGGCACGTCCCCGAACTCCCTTACGAGCTGGAAATACAGGAAGGCACGCAGGAACTTAAGTTCTCCGATATTTTGTGCACGGGTAGCTTCATTGGCGAAGGGTATATCCTGGATCACAGACAGGATCAGGTTTGCCCGGGTGATAGGCACATACAAAGCAGACCAGTGCGACTGGAGATAACTGTTGCTCGGTACCAGTGAGAACGCGGTGAACTGAAAGGGTTCCCCATTGTTTGACTGGTTATCGGTGGTGTTGATATCATCGGCCCTGTCATCTGTCCAGAGCGATGCTCCTTCGCCAACACAGTTGGAACTTCTCAACGCCTGGTACACACCGTATACACCTGTAGTGATATCTGTTTCTGTTTTATAGGCAGCATCTACCGGAACGGCATTGGGGTTAGCCTGCTCCACGAATGTTTTGCTGCAGCCGGTGGCCACTGCGAACATAAGGCAGGCGATCCCGGTCTTGATTATCTTATTCATACGAATCTGTTTCATGATTGGATGGTTAGAATTGAACTTTGATACCTGCATTGAAAGAACGCACGAGCGGATATTTACCATAATCAACACCCGGAGTCAGGTTGGCACCGTTATTGAAATCCACTTCCGGATTATAACCCAGGTATTTGGTGATGGTGAACACATTGTCTACCGATACATACACCCGAAGCGCGTTGATACCTACCTTTTTCAGGTAACTGATCTGTGAAAGGTTGGCGCCCAGTGTCAGATTGGTACAGCGGAAGAAAGATCCGTCCTGCAAATAATAATCAGACAAACGCGTACTGTTACTTTGTGTACCTCCGCGTGATGCCCTGTACTCCTTACCATTGCCCGGATTGGCCTCACTCCTGTATCGCTGATCCACCACGGCATACTGGTTACCCGAACCCTCCATGTTGCGGATATAATAATCCTGTCCGTCAATGACCTGGTTACCCTGTGAACCATTGAAGGAGGCACTGAAGTCAAACTGTTTGTACGTCATGTTCAGACCAAAACCATAGGTGTATTTCGCATAGGGGGTACCGATGATATCCTTGTCTGCATCGGTGATGACGCCATCGCCATTCTTATCTACAAAATACAGGTCGCCGGGGCTTAAAGGAGTGGTCGAATAAGAAGAGATGGGGAATGCCTGCATCTTATAGCCTGCAGGGAATTTATTGCCATTGGCCTTATACACGGCCAGGTCTGCATTTACACCCGCCATATCTTTTTCACGCACCATACCGGCTACCCTCAATCCGTAGAACGAACCGATCGGATCACCTTCACGTGTTACGTGTGTGATATAACTTCTTTCCGCACCGTTCGTCTGTATCTCACTGGCACCGCCCAGGCTCACCACTTTGTTACGGTTGGCCATGATGTTACCGCTGATGTTCAGGCTGAAGTCCTTTGTCTGCAGCACCCTTGCATCTACCTGCAGGTCAAAACCTTTGTTGCTCAGGTTGGAATTACGCAGGTTGGTAAGGATAGAAGTGGCGCCGCTGATGGCAGATATGCTCTTATTGTATAAAAGGTCATTGGTCTTACTGGTATAATAGTTCAGCATGATGGATACACGGTTCGACAACAATGTGGCATCCAGTCCGAAATTATACTGCTCGGTGGATTCCCAACCCAGTTTCGCATCTGTTGTACCACCTGCCCAGGTTGCGTTGTACACGGTATTTCCAATCACCACACCGCCCGAACCTGACAGGTCCTGCTGGTAGCGATAGTTACCTATATTGTTGTTTCCGGTAAGACCCCAGCTGGCACGTAAACGGAGTGTTGAATTTTTTCCTAACCAGTTAGTGTAGAAACGCTCGTTGGAAATGGTCCAGCCGGTAGATACCGAACCAAAACGGCCCCAGCGGTTCTCCGGTCCAAAACGTGAGGAAGCGTCTGCACGGAACGAACCCGTAACAAAATACCGGTTGTCGTAATTGTACACCACCCTTCCCAGGTAAGATACCAGGGTAGTGGTAGACTTTCCGGTATTACCCTGCCGGTTAAAATCTCCTGCCACTGAACCGCCCGCACTGATCTCTGGTACCAGGTCGTTGGTATAGTTCTTGGCGGTAACGGCCAGTATATCCGTTTTGGTTTCCTGTGCTGTATAACCGGCAAGCAGGGCCACATTGTGTTTGTTGAACTTTCTTTTATAATCCAGCGTGAACTCGGCAAGACCATCCTGTGTGCTCAGTGTCTGCGCAGCAGCGTTCGCCGCCAGGATGGATTGGGGTGAACCCGGAGGGTTGACACCGCTGGACAGATTGGTTGGATAATAATACTCGTATTTTTCATTGTAGGTACTACCGCCGATATTGGCTTTGGCCACCAGGTTTTTGATGATCTCATAGGCAACCGTCGCATTATAAGTGGCACGCAGACCCTTTCTCCTGATATTCACACGCTGTGCCAGCGCCAGCGGATTCTCGATACCCTGGAAAGAATAGGCGAACCCATCTGTCTGTGCGCTGGAACCCTTGTCGGAGGTCATTAGTGTTCCATCAGGATTGTATACCGGGAATATGGGCATATACACCAGAGCTCCCAGGATAGGACCCTGGTTGAACCTTCCTTCCTGTACTTCCCTTCCGTCTGTGTTGGTGACAAATACGTTAGCCGAAGCTTTCAGTTTACTGGAAACATCCGCATCAATATTCGCCCTGAAGTTGATCCTTCTCTGGAAGGTGCTGTTAAGGATACCGGGCTGATCAAGATAACCGCCGCTGATAAAATAACGTGTATTGTTGGTACCGCCAGAGAACGAAAGGTTATGACGCTGTACCGCTACCTTGCCATACAGCGCATCCTGCCAGTCTGTATTATACTTGGGCGCCTTTTTGGTTTGCGTAGTGAAATCATACAGGTCGGCAAGGATACATACCGAACAGCCTGTTGCCGTTTGACCTGCCTTTATGATACGTGTGGCATTGTTATCTGAATAGAAAGCATCGTTCCAGGTAACGCCTTTTGAGATCAGCACATCCTTGTAATTCAGGTTTCTGCCATCTACAAACAGGTCCACGAATTGTGTTGCATTGAGCATGTCCACTTTTTTTGCAAGGCCCTGGCTGCTGATCTGCATATCGTATTCCAGTTTGCCCGTGCCCTGTTTACCCCTCTTGGTAGTGATCAACACCACGCCCGAAGCGGCACGTGAGCCATAGATAGCTGCCGCAGCCGCATCTTTCAGGATCTCGATGGATTCGATATCGCCTGGGTTGATAAAGATATCGTTGCCACCCAGCGCAGGGTTATAACCCCCTGTACCATTACCACCATTGCCCTGTCCCTGGCTGGCATTACCGCCCATTGCATAGCCGTCGATCACATACAAAGGTTCAGAACTTGCATTTACCGAACCGATACCGCGCACCCGGATCTTGGTGCTGGAATAAGGTGCACCACTCACCTGGGAGATCTGCACACCTGCCACTTTACCCACCAGGGCCTGTCCCAGCGTAGGTACGGAAAGGTTCATCTCCTTGGCTTTCACGCTGGCGATGGTTCCGGTGATATCAGATTTCCGTAAACGCTGGTAACCCACCGCTACCACTTCTTCCAGCGTATTCACGTCTTCCTGCAGGGAAAGGCTTACGGTTGTATTGTCACCCACGGTGATCTCTTTTGTCAGATAGCCAGTATAGGAAAACACCAGCACGCTGCCCTTAGCGGCCGCTATGGAATAACTGCCCGCATTGTTACTTACTGTTACGCGGGAGGTCCCTTTCACCTGTACAGTGACACCTGCCATGGGCTGGTTCTTAGTACCGCTAACAACACCTGTTACCTGGCCTGTTGTTTGTGCCTGTAGCAACGTACCTGTCGCAAGCATGCATAACTGAATGGCGAGAACTGCCATCAGTTGTAAAATCTTCCTGTTCTTTTTCATTGTGTGTTTTTTCAGTTGCTTGTTTGATTTACCAGTTTATCTGCATCCTATTCACGTTGTTCCTCCTTGACGAAGAAACCCCGATGCCTTTATTGAGCGATCCTGTGAATGTGAATCCTTCAAGTTCATCCGCCCTTTCGTTGATATCTACCACGCGCACCACTTCTTCCTTACCGGATGCGATGGACCTGTCGAGATCCACATACGTAAAGCGCCACTTTCTTCCCTCTACCTGATTCTGGATAAGTACCAGCTGTTTTTTCTCCGGTATCCATAACAGGTTCTGCACCCAGGGAGAACAGCTGAACTTTTTCACCAGCACTCCTTTGTCACTTGTCTTTTTGGCTTTGGCCAGTGCTACCGGATCATACAGTCTCACTTCATTTGCTTTTCCGCCATAATCTGCGGTGGCCACATACCATTTATTCTGATACTGCACATATTCCGGTCTTGTTCCCTGGATACAGGTATCATCATCGATCGTGCTGACCAGGTTGCCATCCAGCGTACGCGTTTGCTGCAAGCCCTCCCAGTTCACCTGGTAGATCACTGCTTTCCATAAACTGCCTTCTGCATTAAGCCGTACGCTGTTACCGATGAAGACCGGCAGGTCACCCTGCACAGCCATACCGGTAGGGTGATTGATCACATCCTGACCGGCAACGGTCAGCCTGATCTCGCGGTTCAGGTATTGGAGGCTGTCTCCCGACTCCTTATACTCCCTGATCACACCGATCTCGCGGTCGCCATAGAGGAATATCCTTCCGTTCTGATAAGAAACCCCCTGGCAGGCGCCCAGGGAATCGATGGACTGACTTTGGGTGATCTCCATTCCCTTTTGCTGTTGCAGGAAGGAAAAAGAAAGCAGTGCAGCCGGTATCAGAAGAAGCCAAAATTGTTTTTGTTGGATCATTACCGTGTTTTAAGGATCCATCGGTTCTGTAGGATCGATATGCAATGCCTCGATCAGTGCAAAGAATTCGATCTCTGTTTCACTGAGTCGCTGGCCATTTCTATATGGTGCCATATCCAGCTCTTTGCGGCAACGTTCTATGAGTGTGGTACCAATCATGGCGCTTTGTCCACGCGTGGTACAGGTGATACCTGGTTTATTGAACGGTATTCCATAACGGAACATCAGGCGGGCCGCATTGCGCATATTGGTGGTGGTATGCCTGGCATGCGGGTCTATGATGATGGCCGAGGCAGGAACGCCCAGCTTGTCAATCAGGAATTGTTTCATCTCTGTCGCCTCGCAGTACCTGGTCTTGTAGGGGTGCACTTTACCGCCCGATACCATGATGAATGGGGCCAGGCCTTTCTGATACTGCAGTGCAGCAAGACGACAGCGCAGCATGCCTTCCGCACTTAATGGCATTTTGGGATCGTCCGGACCGGCGCCGGGAACCAGTATGACCGAGTATTTATAGTTGTCCCAATGAATGGTCTTGATCTTGTTCACTGCCACCTTGTTCTCTCCCGCAGCCATCGGCTCAAAATCGGCAGCCTGGTCTCTTTCGTTGATCTCAAGGAACTGCAACGCCGCCATCATGGGAGCCTGGTAAAACAAGGAAGTATCGCTTACCTGAATGGAAAGCAATGAAGTGGTGTTATAGAGAAGGCTCGTATAACCAGGGTGGTAGGTACTGGTATCCCTTGGATTGCGCGTGGCAAAGCTGATGGAATCGATAAGCGGGTAATTGGCTTTTTTGCCCTCGCCATATACACCAATGCAGAAATTGATCCCCATGGCATCCTGCTCCCATGCTTTCACCAGCATCTCTTTTGCAGACAGGTGTTGGAACAAGATATAACAGCCCGAAGGGATCAGATGTTGTTTCACCAGCCGGTCCAGTTCATTGCCCGGTTGGTATAATTCAGCAAGCCTGTTGCTGATGGCATGGATCTCTTCCTGGCTGAACTTGAGGCGGGAAGTATAACACAAAGCATCGCGGTTGCAATACTTCAGCGCATTTTTGATAGAATCTGCTTTTTGCCTGGCAATAGCATTGAGGACAAGGTCCTTTTTCAGCAAATTCCTTACAGGGGCCAATGATTCGAACAGAGTAAGCAGGTAATAATTCTTGCTCTGCACATAATTCTTTCCGGCGATCAGCTGGTAGTCTTTACTGGGGCCGGCAGCCTGTGAAAAGCTGTTGCTGCTGATCAGTAACAAAAAAAATAAAACAGCAACAACGTGGAATGAACGTTTTTGGGGGTAGTTCATAAGCAGTTTTGAAGTGCAATACTCGCCCCCCCGTTTTATGTAAATGTTAACAAGATGCTTGTTAACGAATTATTCATTTTGCGTTCACAGTAAAATAATGATTTGATAATCACCTCCCCGTCATCCTTTCAATATGCTCCGGGTAGCGTGCACCCATGATCTCGATGCTGTTAGCAGCCTCATGGATCCTGCGCAATTCATCATCGCTGAGGTTGATGAATGCGGCGGCATTGTTTTCGGTGAGGCGGTGCAGTTTGGTGGTTCCGGGTATGGGAACGATCCATGGTTTCTGTGCCAGCAGCCAGGCCAGCGCTATCTGTGCGGGTGTGGCATTTTTTTCAGCAGCCACTTTTGTCAGCAGGTCTACTAAAGACTGGTTGGCCTTCAGCGCTTCCGGCGTGAACCTTGGCAGGATCTTACGGAAATCGGTGCTGTCGAATTCGGTGTTGGCGTTCATAGCTCCGGTAAGGAATCCTTTGCCCAGCGGACTAAACGGCACAAATCCGATACCCAGTTCTTCCAGCGTGGGAAGGATCTCTGCTTCGGGGTTACGCGTCCACAAAGAGTATTCGCTTTGTAATGCGGCTACAGGCTGTACCGCATGTGCGCGACGAATGGTAGCCGCTCCGGCTTCTGAGAG
The DNA here is from genome assembly GCF_058231045.1 of Sediminibacterium sp. FW305-C-269. Classification (NCBI taxonomy): domain Bacteria; kingdom Pseudomonadati; phylum Bacteroidota; class Chitinophagia; order Chitinophagales; family Chitinophagaceae; genus Sediminibacterium; species Sediminibacterium sp. FW305-C-269. The sequence goes on from NZ_JBIQXQ010000001.1 coordinate 578,981, forward strand.
GCCGAAATGTTTCACTTTACCCTCGCGTATCAGGTCCTGAACGGCACCCGCCACCTCTTCAATAGGCACTTCCGGGTCTACGCGGTGCTGGTAAAACAGGTCGATGGCTTCTATCTTCAGTCTTTTCAGCGATGCTTCTGCCACGGCTTTGATATGTTCGGGTCTGCTGTCGAGCAGCGACCAGCGGGTGCTGTCTGTGGGCGATGCCTTAAAACCGAATTTGGTGGCGATCACCACTTCGTTGCGGAAAGGCGCCAGCGCTTGGCCCACCAGTTCTTCATTGGTGAAGGGACCATACACTTCGGCCGTATCAAAAAAATTGACGCCTTGCTCCACCGCTTTGCGGATCAGGCTGATCATTTCGTTCTTATCCGCGGGAGCGCCATAACCAAAACTCATTCCCATACAACCCAGTCCGATGGCGGATACGGTCAAACCGCTTTTGCCCAATTGGCAGGCAGGCATTGTTTTATTCATGGTGTCTGTATTTTATCTGCTATTCAAAATTAAGCAGGTTCCATTGTGATAACTGACCCGATTCAAACAGATCCTTACAAAGATCAAACCTTCCTGAACTGAAGCGGACTCAGTGCCGCATGTTTCTTGAAGAAATTATTGAAGTGTGTGGCTTCTGTAAAACCCAGCGCATAGGCGATCTCGGCAACGCTCCAGTTGCTCTGTTTGAGCAGGATCTTGGCTTCCTGCAACACACGCTCTGCGATCAATTGCGTGGTGGTCTTCTGGGTGATCTCTTTAACGGCCCTGTTCAGGTGGTTCACATGTACATGCAACTGCGCGGCATAATCGGATGCACTGCGCAGGTTCACCTGTTTGTGGTTATCGTCAATGGGAAACTGCCGCTCCAGCAATTCGAGAAAGAGGGTGGCGATCCTTTGCGAGGCGTTGATGGGCTGTTTGTCCAGCTTCTCCGATGGCTGCATCTTCAGCGCAAAATGGATCAGCTCCAGTACGATCGTGCGCAGCACATCATACTTATGTACGTATTCTGAGTTGATCTCTTCAAAAATGCGCTGGTAAAATACGGTTACCTGGTTCAGCTGCTCATCGGTTAGTTCGAATATATGCGTGCCCCCCGGCTGGAATAGCGAGTACTGGTTCAGATTACCAAACTGGTGAAAAAAATGCTGGTTAAAGATGCAATAGACGCCGCTGCGGATCCTGTCCAGGTGTTCCCATTTATACGGTATCTGCGGATTGGAGAAAGAGAGCGCCTGTTTCTGCACTTCCACCACCTTATCGGCATAATGCACTTTGCTGTTGCCGATCACCAGCATGATCTTGTAGTAGTCACGGCGTTTGTAAGGAATGGTGGTGGGTTTGCCCTCTACCAGCGGCTCCAGTTTGAACACGTTGAAGTGGCCGAGTTCGTTGCGGATATTATCCGGCATCCAGTCGAACTTGCGGCGGTAAAACTCCTCTATCGTTTCCACTTGGTTCATTGTATACAAATTACTGCAGTTCGTTTATTGTCGCAGGTGTTTTTTGTTGAATGCATAAGAGAGACTCAGGTTCCAGACCAGTTCCTTGCTGCCCGTGATATTACTTTGCAGTCTTTTATTCACGAGGGCACCCAGCGATATCGGCCAATCCTTCCTGTTCAGCTGAAAAGCGGAGCTGATAAAATACCCGTCTTCTGCATCGGTCTGTAAATAATACAGCTGTGGCGTAAAACGCAGCTGCAGTTTGGCCGGCAGGGGGATATGGGAAAAACTGGTATTGACCGTAACAAAATGCGTTACCCGTGTGGTGCCCTCATCCAGTCCGCGCGAATACAGGTAATAGGCGCCCAGGCGGATCTGCCGGGTAAGCTGGTAACCAGGATTCAGCTCTGCGGCCAGGTATCGCCTGGCCACGGTGTTTTCTGTTTTGATACCATTGACCAGTAGGGTATTGGTCCTGAAATTAAGTGCCGGATGCATGCCCAGGTTCACGGTAAAGCGTTTGCCCTGCAGCAGTTTGTAGCGCCACCAGAAAAGAAAACTCAAGGGTTTTGCTTCCAGTGAGAACCGCAGTTCGGGTTCAAAACTGAGCCTGCCCCTGCCTGTTGACAGGTTGATGATAGTGGCCGGTTTACCCAATGAAAAAGTAGGTATCAGTGAAATACCATTGTTGGTCACCAGCACAGATCCCGAAAAATGAGCCGCTGTTTTGGCACTATCCGTTTGCTGTGCAAAAGAAAGCCGCGCCAACAGCAGTAAACTGATCGATACAAGCGTTCTCCTGGTGACCATATATAATAAGCGTAATTTCAGGATACAAAAGAACGACGCCCGCTATGCTCGGTCTAATGAACTTCAAAGAAAAAACTACGATTTTCAAACAATGAGGTTCCTGTGTTCACTAGAGGTTCAGGAAAAGTAGAAATACAACAGGCCCACCGCTGCTGCGGTCATCACGATCAGGGTGAGGAAACCCAACGTATTGGACAACCTGGAATTGGTGTGTTCGCCCATGATGGCTTTGTTGTTGCCGATGTGCAGGATGATGGCGATGAGCACCGGTGCGGTCAATCCGTACAGGATGGCCGTATAGATCAGCGCCTGTATGGGTGTGATGCCGACGAAGTTCAGCGACAGGCCTACCAGCAGCGAAAGAACAATAGAGGCATAAAATCCCTTTGCCTGCGAGAACCGTTTATCGAGACCCGCTTTCCAACCGAAGGTTTCAGCCAGCATATAGGATTGTGAACCTGCCAGCACCGGTATGGCCAAAAAGCCCGTACCGATAACGCCGATGGTAAAAATGAGATAGGTGAGTTTACCCGCCAGTGGTTCCAGGGCTTTGGCCGCTTCATCAACCGTGTCTATCTGGTGTATGCCGCCCTTGAACAGCACCGCTCCTGCAGTGAGAATGATAAAGAACATCACGATATTGGAAAAGGCCATACCAATGTTCACATCGAGCATCATGTTATCTAGGATATGTTTGTCCACCACCACTTTTCTTCTCTTATGCGCAATGTCTTCCGCTTCCATCGTGGCCTGCCAGAAAAAGAGATAAGGCGAAATGGTGGTACCCAGTATGCCCACCAGTATGGCCAGGAATTCTTTGTTGAAATAGATGGTAGGGAAAACCGTACTTTTCAACACATTTCCCCAGTTCTGTTCCACCATAAAGGGTACCAGTATATACAACAGCAGGGAAATACATAGCCATTTTAAGATACGCGCAATTTTTCGGTAGGGGTAACGGATGATCACATACATGAGCAACGCGGTCACCACTACGCAATACAACCATTCGGGAATACCCGGGTACAACATATGCGCCACCGCTCCCATGCTTTGAATATCGGATCCGATATTCAATGTGATGGCCGGGAAACCGAACAGCAGCATCAGGTACAATACCGGTTTGGGATAGTGGTTCCGGAGGGTGACGGTCAGTCCCCGGGAGGTAACGATGCCGATACGCGCACACATTTCCTGTATGGCCGCCATCAGGGGGAAGGTGATCATGGCCGTCCACAAAGTGGCATATCCAAATTGCGCACCGGCCTGGGAGTAAGTGGCAATACCGGACGGATCATCGTCGCTGGCGCCGGTAACCAGTCCGGGGCCAAGGATACGCAATAGTTTTCTCCAGTTATTTTTTTTGTGGTGGTTCCTATGGTTCCTCGTTGGCAGCATTGTTACCGGTCGGTTGGTCTCTGTTTTGGCTGATGATATCTTAAAATTACACTTTTAATTATTGCGCACAGAAACATGATATTTTATTCAGTATCTTCCCTTTTTGGTTGCCACCCCAGAACTGCATGCTGCTTAGAAAACTGTTTCTTCTTTTTATCCTGTCGTGTACGACTTTTTTCGCTCACGCACAATCCAAACCTGTCCGTTACGAACAGCAGGCCTGGGCCGGCTGGTTTCCGCAGATCCGCTTTTCCAAACATTTTGGTCTCTGGGTAGATGCAGAGATCCACTCGGCAGATCATTATTTCAACGGCTTCTCGCAGGCCAGTTTTCGTTTGGCCGCCACTTACTATAATAACCGGAACAACAAATTCACCGCTGGTTATGGCTTTACCGATCTGTTTCCGGGCGAGAACCACCCCGGTGTTGCCCTGCAGGAACATTTCGGCTGGGAGCAATACCAATGGTATCACATACGCCAGAAAACAAAACTGATGCAATGGATCCGTGCCGAACAGAAATTCAGGAACAGCGCTATTGACAGCCATACAGCATCTGACGACTATACCCTCACCCATAAACTCAGGTACAATCTTTTTTACCAGGTATCCCTAAACAAAAAAGGATTTGTGCCTCATGGTTTGGCACTTGCCGTGGGCAATGAGCTTTATCTCTACTATTCGCCCAATGGTCATAACCACTTGTTCGACCAGAACCGCATTTTCCTCGGATTCAGTTATGCCGTTAACCGGCACGATAACCTAGTATTTGGTGTCACCAATATTTTCCAGGAAAACGGTAGCGGTACCGCTTACACCAATACCAATGTGTTACGGGTTTCGCTGTTTCAGAACTTAGGTTTCTAATAGTCCATAAAACACAGAGGCCACCCAACTTGGGCGGCCTCCGGACTATAGGAAACAAAAAGGGGGGAGCCCCTTATTTCAGTTTTTTCAGGATCGCTTTTACATTTTCTTCTATCTGGTGATCCGATAAACGGCGACCATCCACTTCTGAAACGGTCCAGCCCTGCCAGATGGTCTTTTCTGTTTTGGCATCCATTACCGTAATGGTCAGTGTTCCTTCGCGATAGGTCTCTCTCCGCCTGTCATACCCGATGAACTGCGAAGGATAATACACCGGCACATACCTGCGGCTATACGGACTGAAGAACCATCGGGTAGTAGGATAAGAATATATCGGATCGTTCACCAAACGGGTTTCACGCTGGATATCCACATCGAATACCAGCAATACATCAGGCTGGCTTTTCGAAAGTGTCCAGCCATTCAACTGCAGGTTTCGATCTATGCTTTCCCGGATCTTCTGGTTCGAGAGATCGGTTATCCTGGGTTTTTCTGTCACACTGTCTTTCTGGGTTCCCGCTACCCATGCATAGGTCTTGTAACGAGACATATCTACATTATTGTCTTTTTGTACATGGGCAACGCTACCACAGGCAGTTAGCAGTACTACGCTCATCAGGACGCCTGTTATCCATGGCATCGTTTTCATATCCATTGCTTTAGGGATGAACTGATAATAGTACCCGTTCAATGTGTGTGCCGGATTGAAAGCGTGTCAGATAAATATTTGTGAAAGCGTTGATGTTCCACCCTGGGTGCAGGGAGTATTGGCTAAGCCTTTGCGTCTTCGCGATCACGCTGATGGTTTGGGTTCGTGCCGCTCAGGGCCGCTGGGCCCCGTCCCTGTTCCCGGACTGCTTTGGCCTCTGATCAGATCTGCTTCGCATGATCTGATCTATCTACGCTTCGCTCGATACCGAACCCAAATCCCGCATTGCGGGACGTCCACAGGGACTGATTGGTAAATTTTCATCGGACATCCTGCGTGGGTCGTTTTCTAATAACACAACACGTTATTTCCTTACAATATTGTAGATGGCCACGGGGGGTGAGAAATACTGGTCGTTCTCGTTTTGGCGGGAGATCTTTCTTACTACCGACATACCCTTCACCACTTTACCGAATGTGGCATAACCCTGCCTGTCGGGCACATTTTCGCCGCCATGGTCCAGACCGGGTTGTTTGCTCAGGCAGATGAAGAATTCGGTGCCCGCTGTTCCGGGTTCTGCCCGGGCAAGTGAGAGTACGCCTTCATCATGCAGGAGTTTGGTCTGCTCGGTGCTTTCATGTGGGATACCCGGAATACGTACGGCCAGTTTGTTATTGGTTTTCCAGATGCCTCCCTGTATCAGCTCCGTTTTGGGTGCATTGGAGGGCTGGTTGTCCATGGTGAGGGCACGGTAAAAATTACTGTTATAGTAATAACCGGAATCCACGTATGATAAGAACGCCGCCACGGTCTTGGGTGCCCGTTGCGGGTAGAGTTCTATGAGAATTTCCCCTTTTGATGTCTGTATCTCGATGCGCGGTTTGTTGGGGTCTTGTTTTTGCTGACAGGCTGAGAGGGAAACAAGCAGCGAGAGAAAAACAAGCAGGTTGCGTAGCGAGCTTTTTTTCACCGCGGAGGCAGGGAGAGCGGAGAGGTTGCGCAGAGATGGGATTTGATGGCTCATGGGATGATTTCGAATACAAACATCTGGGTTTTCTCTGCAAGATTGAAATTGTTATCGGACACCAACACCAGTGTTCTGTGGCCGTTGGGCAGGATGGGGCCGAGTGTCATGCCTTCCACATTGTCCACATACATGCCCAGCGTATCCATGTTCAGCAGGAGTTTTTTGCGGAGTGGTTTTGCAGGCGGGTGCTTGCGGAGTGAGACATTGTTGCGCACATCGCCGGCGGTTGACAGATCGGTCAGGTAAAGTTTGATGGTGCAGGGCCACCTGCCTGTAGAAAAAGAACGTTCCATCACGATCAGTTGCCTGTCATCCAGCGAGAGTATATCCGGCACCCCATTCACCATAAATGCGCCGGCTGGTGTGGTGGGATAGGCAACGGGATCGAGTTTGTAGGCATACTGCGCCGTGTTCTTTTTGCTGGCCACATCAAAACAATAGATGCGGATCCAGGGTTGGTTGTCGGACAGGTCTGCCCGCGGACCATCCTCGTACAAGGGTTCCTCCACGTTCACCAACAGGCTGCGATAATTACGGGTAAAACTCATGCCCTCCAGCACACCGTTTTGTCGGGGTCCCTTTTCTATGGCCTGCATGCGAAGATTGGCAGGCAGGGGAAAACTGTCGATGAACTTACCTGCGGGTGATATCAGATGGATGGATGGGTTCTGCAATACCGAATCCTTTCCGCGAATGATCCTTTCGCCCTCACTGCTCCAGGCAAAACGTTTCCGCAGCGGATCATAACGCATGGCTTCGGGGTCAGGCGTATGCGCGGGATCTTCTTTGGCATTGGGATAGGTTTTGCCATTGGGCTGCAACAGGGTGGTCACACCCAGCAGGACCACAGAGTCAACACCCTTTTCCGTGAAGAAGATCTTTGCCGTGTAATAACGCGCCGGGTTAATGGCTGAACGGTCATCGCAAATAAGGTGATACAGATCGGTCCTGCTGTCGTAGTCGATGGATGATAAACCGCCGACCGTGGTTCCCTGGTAAGAAAGATTATACGGTATCTCTTTTTCGCCGATCAGTCGCAAAGCGCTTATGGGAAAGGTGCTTTTGGTTCTTTGGGCCTGTGCAAAAACACTGGTAGCAGCCATAGCTGCTACCAGGTATATTAAAAATCGTCTTTGTTTCATATTGGGCGCTTCTGCACGCAAAATTACTGTGCGATCTGCTGCAGGTAAGCAGAAAGTTTTTGCAGGGAAGCGGCCACCACGGTGATCTGCTCCTGTGCCTCTTTCCAATTGCGCTGTTCAATGGCTTCACGTACACCCGGGATAGTCTTTACGCCATAACCGGTATAAAAGCCCGGTGCATACAATGTGTGTTTGTACCAGCTTCTGCGTGGCAGTCCGTTGGTGGTAAGCAGTTGCTGCTCGGCCTGGTACAGGGCTTTGTTGAAGGCTTCGGTATTACCATGATTGTTCACCGCTTTGCTCCAGGCGTTTGCCAGTTGTTCGGTGGTCTTTTCCAGATCGGTCAACGCATTCAGCATGGGAGAGAAATCGAGGTAAGGCACTTCGGCTTTTGCCTGTGGCAATTTCTTTTTCTCGGTGGGATCGTTGGCCAGTGCATACCCATTGGCGCGGATCAGTTCGTTCTCTGCAGCTGTGTTCTCGCGCATTTGTTCTGTCTGGTTCAGCAGGTCTTTCACATAATCGCTCACGGTCTTGTGCAGGCTCCTGAAATCAAAAGGCAGCAGTTCGGCATTGGCCATACGCAAAGCTGCGCGTCCGGCTGTTTTGGCCAGTGCTACACCATAGACGAAACCCGGGTCTTTGAAACGGCTGTAGTCATCGTATGAATCATAGATGGAATGGTATTCACCGCCATCATCCTCACCGCCATAGCCAATATTCAGAGAAGGAATGCCGGCGTGCTGGATGAAGGAGGAATAGTCGGAACCCGAACCCATGGCATTCACTTTGAAGGTGGGTTTCGCCAATGCTTCTTTTTTGGCCTTGGCGGTGGCAGCGTTCACAGCGTTATTGGCCTTTACGCGTTCGAATACAGAAACATTTGTCTGCGGGTCGGTGACGTCCTTGCTGATTTCTGTGACCAGTGTCTCCAGCGCATGTGATCCCTCCACACCCAGGAACCCGCGGCCATTGCCGTCTGAGTTGATGTACACCACGGTCTTCTGTTGCAGTTCGCTGATATGGTCTTCCACCCATTCGGTAGAGCCGAGCAGTCCGGGTTCCTCTGCATCCCAGGCGCAATACACCAATGTGCGTTTGGGCTTCCATCCGGTTTTTACCAGCTGGCCGATGGCCTGTGCTTCTTCCAGTAAGGCAGCGGCACCGCTGATGGGATCGTTGGCGCCATTGACCCAGGCATCGTGGTGATTACCCCGGATGACCCACTGATCGGGATATTGTGAGCCGGTGATCTTTGCAATGACATTATACGCGGGTTGTAATTTCCAGTCGAAATCCACTTTCAAATGCACTTTGCTCTTACCCGGACCCACATGGTACGTGAATGGCAAGGCACCCCTCCATTCTGCCGGCGCCACGGGACCTTCCAGCGCTTCCAGCAATGGCTTGGCATCGTGGTAGCTGATGGGTAATACCGGTATCTTCAGCAGGTTGGGTGTTTCGAGACGGTTCAGTCTTTTAGCATTTTCTGTTGCACCGATATTGGGTGTTAAAGGATCGCCGGGATAGATCACCATATCCATGATGGACCCGCGCTGCACCCCATATTCATTCTTGAATGCGCCTTTCGGATATACTTCACCCTGGTAGTAACCATCATCTTTGGGATCTGAATAAATGATGCAACCGATGGCCCCATGCTCCTGCGCCACTTTGGGTTTGATGCCGCGCCAGCTACGGCCATACTTGGCGATCACGATCTTTCCCTTCACATCAATGCCCAGGCTCTCCAGCACTTCGTAGTCCTGTGGCAATCCATAGTTCACAAAAACCAGCTCACCGGTAACATCGCCATCCGCACTCCATGCATTGTAAGTGGGCAACTGGTCTGCCTGGTCAGAAGTGGCATCTTCTTTTAGCGCAGGTTCTTTCAGTAACGCTTTGTATACGGTAGGTGATAGCATTTCCAGCACCCTTGTCTTGGGTGTGGGAAACAATACCTGGTAGGTCTCCAGTTTGGCATCCCATCCATAGGTTTTGAACTTGTTCAGAATATTTTCTGCAACAGCTTTTCCGCCTGCAGAGCCCACATGGTGTGGTACGGCCGACAGGTCCTTGATGGCCTGGCCTACTCTTGCGGCACTCAGTTGCGCATCGAATTTCTGTTCCAGCTGTTTCTGTTCAGCAGCCGATCGCTCAGTGAAACCGGTCAGGGTCTTTTGTGCCGACAACGGGGCATTAAAAGCCAGCGCGGCAATGACGCCGCAAACAATAACTCTTCTCATGGTAATAAGATTGGGATTGATTGATGCAGCAATTTACGGAATTGAGCGAATGAGTTAATCAGCCAATGTGGTAATGTGCTAATTACACTGATGATCGTTGAGCGTCTCACAATACGCCCAGACCAGTCCCTACCAAAGTGCTGCGTCGTGAGTAGGTAGTGGTGAGTGAGTGATCAAATACCACCAACATGCTAATACGTCAATACGCCAACGCGCCAAAGATCACCGAAACATGGGTGGGTGCATTTCGTCCCATTGGGTGGCATCCTGGTAGGCTTTGGCGGCGGATAATATCGTGGCTTCGTCGTACAGTTTTCCGATCAGGGTGATGCTGGTGGGCAGGTTACTGCGTTTATCGAAACCGGTGGGCATACAAACCACCGGGTGCCCCGTCAGATTGGTGATGGCACCCTGGTTGCCGCTGCCGCGGGTGGGGCAGATCAGCACATCTACCTCCTTCATGGTTTCGTTCACCAGTTGCATGAGCAGGTAACGGTGACGGTTGGCATTGATGTATTCCACCGCAGGTACAAAACGCGATGTGCGGAAACTGTTGGGCCAGTCATATTTTCCCTGGCGCGTCATTTCATCGTCGAGGTTCGTGCGTGTGAAATCATCAAAGGCCGCTGCACATTCGGCGCCGATCACAATGTCCATGATGGCATAGTGATACTGGCCACTGTCCGGGAAGTTCACCGGCACCAGTTCCACACCCATTTGTCTGTAGGTCTCCAGCACTTTCCATTCACTGCGGGTGGTATCGGTGATGCGGTCATAATAATTCTTGGCATAACCCACGCGCATTTTTTTGATGTCGGCCTTTGCATTGTAGTTGAAGGGTTTGGTAACAGCGCTTTGGTCTAACCCATCTGTACCGTGTATATAGTTGAACACCACAGCCGCATCTTCGGCGCTTCTACAGATAGGACCCACTTTATCCAGGCTCCAGCTCAGGGTCATGGCGCCGCTGCGACTGATCCTGCCGAACGTGGGTCGCAAACCGGTTGCTCCACAGGTAGAAGCCGGCGACACGATGGAACCCCAGGTTTCTGTACCGATGGCAAAGGGTACCAGTCCGGCCACGGTTGCAGAAGCTGAACCCGCAGAAGAGCCCGATGAACCCGTTAAGAGGTTCCAGGGATTTTTGGTTCTTCCGCCATACCAATAATCGCCCATGGCCAATGCACCCAGGGTAAATTTGGCCACCAGTACTGCACCGGCATTCTGTAATTGTGTGTATACGAATGCATCCTGTTCTATCACCTGGTTGCGGTAGGGTGCGGCGCCCCAGGTGGTGCGGGTACCTTTTACGGCAAACAGGTCCTTCAATCCATACGGGATGCCGTGCAGGGGTCCGCGGTATTTTCCTGCGGCGATCTCCTCATCGGCACGCTGCGCCTGCTGCATAGCGATCTCTTCGGTGACCGTGATCACACATTGTAAGGTATCTCCGTATTGGCGGATACGGTCAATGAAAAACTTCGTAAGCTCCACCGAACTGATCTGTTTGTTCTTGATGAGCGATGCCAGTTGCAGGATATTATAAAATGCCAGCTCACTCCTGTTTTCCGGCAGTTTTACTTTAGTGGGTATTTTCCATTGCTGCTTTTCCTGTTTTTCGTTGAACTGCATGCCCGGCAACACAGGGCTTTGCCACAAACTCATGGGTACAGAATTGTTCAGTGCTTTCTTATGCATGAGGCGATAGAGCAACATATTCTCCTTAACACCATCATACATACTGTCGATCTCCTGCTGCGTAAAACTGACATCGATCAGGCGGGATGCAGCAGGAAGGTCATTTTTGGTAAGGCTGTCCTGGGCAAAACCCGATGTGGTGCTCAATAACAGCAAGGCAAAGACAATTTTTTTCATAACAGTTGTTTTAGGAAGTGAATTTTACCCAGAGATGATCATCTACCAGCTCGTTGTTTTTGAACGAAGCTTTGCGGTGTATGGCTTCCAGGTGAAAACCGTTTTTCTGCAACACTTTCATGGAAGCTTTGTTCGATGCAAATACGTGCGCCTCTATACGCACCATATCTGTTTGGGTATGGATGAATTGTACCAGTTGTTTCACCGCTTCGGTGGCGATGCCTTTTCCCCAGTAGGGTTGTCCCACAAAATAGCCGATCTCTATGTTGCGGCGCGAGATATCTGTCTGCAGCGTGGCGCCGATACTGCCCGCGATCTTCCCGTTGTACACGATGGCGAAATTGAGCACAGGTCGCTGTGTATTCACATGTGCGATCCATTGTAATGCATCCATCACGGTATAGGGACTGGGCAATGCGTCCCTAACCTGGTTCCAGATCTGCCGGTTATTGGCCACCGATGCCAGCTCCTGTGCGTCCTGTTTTTGCCAGGGGCGCAGTATCACTGTCTCCATATCAGATCTTGCGGTTTAGATAGCCACCATAATCGGGCAGCGTGCAGGTATACTCTTCGTGCATGAACGGTGAGGTCATCACAAAGTCCGCCGTGGCGCGGTCGCAGGCCATGGGTATGTTCCAGGCTACGCATAAGCGCAGCAGGGCTTTTACATCACTGTCGTGCGGTTGTGCCTCCATGGGGTCAAAGAAAAAGAACATCATATCGATCTCGCCGTTGGCGATCATGGCGCCGATCTGCTGGTCGCCGCCGAGCGGGCCACTCAACAGTTTTTTAACGGGCCTGTCAAGCGTTTCTTCCAGTAAACGACCGGTGGTACCGGTAGCGAACAGTTCATGTTTGGCCAATTGCACACTGTTGTGTTTGGCCCATTCCAGCAGGTCTGATTTTTTATGGTCGTGCGCCACCAGGGCGATCCTTTTGCGTTTGCCGAGTATTTTGATCTGAGACATGTTTTTATGATTGATACCTGGTATGAAGGTAAGGTAACCGTCGTTTATAAAATGACCGGTTCTGCACGCTTCACAGAAAAATTCCTGGAGGACCGAACCGTGACATAAGCAGCAAACGGTGCGAGCAGGAAAAACAGCCATACCGACGAAGGACTGGCACCCAGTTGCAGGCAAAATAAACACAGCAAAAACAGGTAGACGGGATAGAGCAGTAACAGGGAACCGAACAGCACCGAATCATAAAAGACCGTTCCGGTCGTTTTTTGGCGGATCAGGTGTTTCAGTGGATAATACAATGGCGCATGTATGAGCCAGCCCGGCACAGCGGCAAAATAAGAAAGAGCCGTCTGTAAAACCGGTGCGCCCGGTGTTGCGGCGGGTATTTCGATCATGGGAAGCAGCTCTTCCGACAAACGTTTATTAAAATATTGCAGGTTGCGGGCCTCGTCGGAAAAAGGGAAAAGCCGATCGGGGAAGAGTGGGTCTCCCAGCTGTATCAATACTTCTTTACCGAAAGAAACAAAAGAATCATATCCGATGGCCACCGGTAGCACTGAAAATTGCGGCAGGTTTCGGTTGTTCCAGCTTATGCGGGCTGCTCCTTTTTTGAAGGGCTGCAGTTCATGTTTGTTCACGCAGATGCCCTCTATGAAGATCAGGACGATACCGCCCGATGCCAGTATCTCTGTGCTCCGCCGAAAAGCCTCTTCGTTCAGGTGCAGGTTCTCTTTTCCTTCACTCAGGCGATATACAGGTATCATATTGAGCAGGCGGAGCAGGATATTGTGCCAGGGTTTATGAAAGGCATCGCCCCTGGCCAGGAAATGGACCGGCCTGGGAAACCGGGCGCCGATAATGATGGCATCCAGGAAAGAATTGGGATGATTGGCCACCAGCAGCAAGGGACCGGCAGTTCCCAACGAACGCTTACCCGTTACCGTGATCCTTGTGCAGAAGATCTGTAAAGCCAGCCGGACGAATATTTTAACCAGGGAGTAGAGCAATACCTGAAAATTAATCTCCTCAATATAATAAATGGCCGGGAAGCTTGGTGGAGAATTTGTAACCCGACCAGCCGGGCAGACAGGTTGTCATTTAAAAGTGCCTGATTGGCTATTCACCATTGACCACTCACGAGGAACTGCTCGCGGAGGTGCAAAGACACGGTGGGTTTTCTCTGCGCATTCTCTGCCCTTCCGCGGCTCTGCGGTGAAAAAAATACACACCGAATGAAAATATTAGTCGATTAAAAGGATATTCTCTGTTTATATTTAGAAAATATCTAATTCGGGGGCAAAAATCCTCTTTTTTGTATACAAAAAACCACCGCATCCCTGCGGTGGTTCTACTAACTAACCCATCTAAAAAAATTTTAGGCTTCTGTTGCCAGCTTCACTTCAGATATTTTGGCCCTGATCTTAGCTTCAATTTCATTGGCCAGTTCGGGGTTATCGTGCAGCAGGCCCTTAACGGAATCGCGCCCCTGACCCAGTTTGTTGCTTTCATAACTGAACCAGGAGCCGCTTTTCTGTACAATACCCAGTTCCACACCCATATCAATAATCTCGCCAAGTTTGCTGATTCCCTCTCCGAATATGATGTCGAATTCAGCAGCACGGAACGGTGGCGCCACTTTATTCTTCACCACTTTCACCTTAACATGGTTACCCACGGCTGCATCGCCATCTTTGATCTGCGTCATACGGCGGATATCCAGTCGAACGGAAGCATAGAACTTCAATGCATTACCCCCGGTGGTGGTTTCGGGATTACCGAACATGACACCGATCTTCTCACGAAGCTGGTTGATGAATATGCAGATCGTATTGGTCTTATTAATAGTGGCGGTGAGCTTACGCAGGGCCTGGCTCATCAGCCTGGCATGCAGTCCCATTTTACTGTCGCCCATTTCACCTTCCAGTTCACTTTTTGGGACCAGTGCCGCTACAGAGTCGATCACCACCACATCCAGTGCACCGGAAAGAATCAGCCTGTCGGCGATCTCAAGGGCCTGTTCTCCATAATCGGGTTGTGATATAAGCAGGTTATCAACATCCACACCCAGTTTCTGGGCATAGGAACTGTCGAATGCATGTTCAGCATCTATGATGGCGCACATACCGCCTTTTTTCTGTGCTTCTGCAATCACATGAATAGCAATCGTGGTCTTACCCGAAGATTCAGGACCGTATATTTCAATGATCCTTCCTTTTGGCAAACCACCCACACCCAGCGCGGCATCCAGCCCGATAGAACCTGTGGAGATCACTTCCATCGGTTCCTGGCTCTTCTCGTTCATCATCATCACACTGCCCTTACCATAGTCTTTGTCGATCTTATCGATCGTCAGCTTCAGCGCCTTTAGTTTTTCTGCATTGCTCATTGTCTTAGAATTTAAGGGTCAAAATTAATGGGAACGTAAAAGTAGTTGTTTTTTCTTATACACACTAATTTTTTTAGTATTTTTTTTACTAACGTATTTAGTTTATCCCTTATTGTGCCTGTTTAGGACTTCCTGGTTCGGTAAATATAGGGGAACACCACTGTGCCGGCAATCGTATAAATACCTTTCCTGAAGGGTTTTTTAACGGTATGAATGCAGCAACCGTAATTGTTAAATCGGGGCAAGCGAAAACACTGTTTCTCCGGCTCTCTTACCTTGCAGTTGGTTTCGCTCATTCGTTATCCAATTTATATATGCTGAAACAGCTATTATTGACGGGTTGTATCGGGTTTATTTCCTTTCTGTGCCAGGCACAGGAAAACTGGAAATTGACGGGAGAACAGGATGGAATCAAAACCTGGTCGCGAAAAATGCCCGATTCCAGGATCAATGCAGTGAAACTGGAAGCTGTTTTTAACACCAGCCTATCCAGGATCACCGGTGTGATCGCTGATGTGGCGCGTTATGATAGTTGGGTATACAATAGTCGTGGCTCCCGTTTATTAAAACAGGTTTCACCTTCTGAACTGTATTATTACAGTGAAGTGATTTTTCCCTGGCCGGCCACCAACCGCGATTTTGTATCTCATATACAGATCATACAGGATGTAACAAGTAAAGTAGTGACCATCAACGCCAACAATGTAAGCGGATGGGAACCGCTTCATCCCAGGCGGGTGCGTATCATTCAATCTAACGGAAAATGGACGCTGACTCCTGTTGGTCAGAAGGAAGTGAGGGCTGAATATGTATTACTCGTGGATCCTGGTGGCGAATTACCTGCCTGGATCATCAATAGCTTTTCTGCGAAGGGTCTGGTGCAGACTTTTAAAAACCTCCGTTCCTTACTGCAGCAGTCAAAAAATACCCTTGTTCAACCGGGTATTGAGGATTGAGTGGTTACCATCGTGAGTGGGTAACAGTTATGAAATGTGAATGGTGAGTAGTCAGTAGGTAGTGATCACTACCCCTTTCACTACCTACTGACTACTCACCATTCACTTGCCCATTGATTCCTGCTAAAAATTACGCTCCACTAAAGGTCAGAGACAAGCTCCGTGGTATACAATATCATCATCCTATCAATCCCGCTTTGCGGCTGATCTCCATCATACGATCGATGGATTTTTTAGCCTGTAAACGCAGGTTCTCATCCATCACCAGTTCCGGTTGCTCGTACTGCATGCAGAGATAGAGTTTCTCCAGTGTATTCAGCTTCATATGCGGGCAATCGTTGCAGGCGCAGTTGTTGTTAGGCGGCGCGGGTATGAAGGTCTTATTGGGGCTGTTATGCTGCATCTGGTGCAGAATACCGGTTTCTGTGGCCACAATATATTCCTGCGAGCTGTCGGTCTCTGAATATTTCAGCAACTGTGTGGTACTGCCGATATAATCAGCAATGGCCAGTACAGAATCCTCGCATTCCGGGTGAGCGATCAGTTTGGCTTTCGGGTGACGTACCTTCAATTTGGTGATCTTTTCCAGGCTGAAGATCTCGTGAACCATACACGCGCCATTCCATAACACCATGTTCCGGCCTGTTTTTTTATTGAGATAAGCACCCAGGTTCTTATCGGGTGCAAATATGATGGGCTGATCCTTAGGTACGCTTTCAATGATCTTTTCGGCATTACTGCTGGTACAGATGATATCACTCAGGGCCTTGATCTCTGCGCTGCAGTTGATATAGGAAATGACCAGGTGATCGGGATATCGGTCTTTAAAAGCTTTGAACAAAGGAGCAGGCGCACTATCAGCCAGTGAACAACCCGCTTTCAGATCCGGCAAGACCACTTTTTTGGTGGGGTTCAGGATCTTGGCTGTTTCGGCCATGAAGTGTACACCGGCAAATACGATGAGGTCAGCATCGGTCTTACTGGCCTGTTGCGCCAGCCCAAGGCTATCGCCAATAAAATCTGCCACATCCTGTATATCGGGTTCCTGGTAATAGTGGGCGAGTATGACCGCATTTTTTTCTTTCTTTAGGCGCTCAATCTCGGCAAATAAATCCAGACGCGGATCAATTTCTATGTCTAAAAATCCTTTTTCTAAAATACTATCGTTATTGATGTTCATAAGACTTGTAATAGTATTAAATAATACCTTTTTATTAAAACAAACTACTATTATTACAGCTGTGGATATCGGGATAACTTACTTATCCCCAGATGTCAAAGGTAATTACCCTTGGTTTATTCACCGTAATTCACAATATAATCCACAGATATTTTTGCATTCTGTATTGATTCCAGGTGTTTTATGAACATGGGTGGATTAGCTAATTCACATGACCCTGTTTTCACTATCCACTTTTACGGCACTGTGAATTAACAGGGATAAACAGCAAGTGAATTCTGACTCAACCAGTTATCGAATATGATCCGGGAGAGTTTATTCCAGTTCTTTCCACAATCACCAGGGTAAAAAACTGATTTCTCCACCGATTTTTGGGGTTATAAACAGGGTTATGTGGAAATCTGTTTGCCGGCTTTGGTAAATTCCCGGGTATAGGGCTGATTCGGTTCCGGAAGCTTTTGGCACCCTGTTCCCGGAATCCTTGTCATTCTTAGACTTAACCCTGTTATCCACAATTTGTTCTAATGTTTTATTCCCCTATTTTTGCCTCCCGTTTAAATCCGGGATAAAACATTAATAAAAGTATTATGTCTGTAATTCAAAGTATTCGTGACAAAGGTGCGTGGATCGTATTTGGTATCATTGCGCTGGCCCTGATCGCTTTCATTCTGCAGGACGGTGTTGGCCGTGGCGGCAGAGCTTTTTCCAATACCAGCGTCATCGGTAAAGTAAATGGTAAAAGTATAGAGCGTGGCGATTTTGAAGAGCAGCTGGCCATGCAGGAGCGTATGTACGGACCACAAGGTGCCCAGCGCGAACAACTGATCGGTTCTACCTGGAACCAGGCAGTTGAGAAGATCGTTCTGAACCAGGAATACGAGAAACTGGGTTTGCAGGTATCTCCGAAAGAACTGACCGATATCTTATTCGGTGAAAACTCTCCTCTTAAAAATGAATTTACCGATCCCAATACCGGTCAGTTCATGGCCAATAATGCCCGTGAAGCTTTTGCGCAGATCAAGAAAAGTAAGAATGCTGAACAGATCAAAATGATTAACAGCGTATATATCGATCCCTCTATTGAACAGACATTACGTAATAAATACCAGAACCTGCTGATGCAGGCAGCCTACGCGCCCAAATGGATGCTGGAAAAACAGCAGGCTGATAATAATGCGGTCACGTCTTTCTCTTATGTATACGTTCCTTATGCTGCAGTTTCTGATAGCATGGCCAAAGTAAGCGATGAAGAAATCAACGCTTATGTGAAGAAACATCCGAACGAATATACCAAGCTGGAAGAAACCCGCAATATTGCATATGTTACCTACAGTTCCGCACCAAGCAGTTCTGATTCAGCTGCTGTACTGAACCAGGTACAGGCTTTGAAAAATGAATTTGCCGCTACTACTGATGTAGAAGCTTTCCTGAACAAGAACAGCAGCGAAGTGCCTTACTATAACAGTTATTTCAGCAAGGCCCGTATGCAGCAGCTTAATAAGGATACACTGGTTCGTATTCCGGTAGGAACCGTATACGGTCCTTATGTGGATGGATCCAATTATGTGCTGGCTAAAATGGTGGGTGTAAAACAGTGGCCCGACAGTGTTAAGGTTCGCCATATCCTGGTCGCTACTTCAGACCCCAGAAGCGGTCAGCAGGTTCGTCCGGACAGCCTGGGTAAGAAGCTTATTGACAGTATCCAGACTGCTATCAAAGCTGGTGCCGACTTCGGTGCGCTGTGCACCAAATATTCTGATGATGGTGGCAGCAAGAACAATGGTGGTGTGTATGAATATTTCCCACAGGGACAAATGGTGATCCCTTTCAATGATTATGTATTCGATAATCCGGTTGGATCAAAAGGGGTAGTTAAAACCGATTACGGTTATCATTATGTAGAGATCCTGGGCCAGAAGAACAACGCACCGGCCTATAAAATCGCTTACCTGGCCAAACCCATTTTTGCCAGCAATGAAACCGTTTCTGCTGCTAATACTGCCGCTTCACAGTTTGCTGTTGCCAGTAAAGACGCTAAAAAATTCAGTGCCAATGCTCTGAAAGACGGAAGACAGGTACTGAATGCAAACGATATCAAACAGAATGACTTTGCCGTGACCGGACTGGGCCAGAGCCGCCAATTGGTTCGTTGGGTATACGAACACAAAACCGGTGAGGTTTCTGAACCTTTCGAGATCGGCGACCGATTTGTGGTGGCTGTTGTGAGCGCTGTGAACAAAGCCGGACTGGCTTCTGCTGCTGAAGCTAGGCCTACCGTTGAAACCATCGTAAGGAATGAGAAAAAAGCCAAGCAGATTATCGAAACCAAATTCAAGGGCAATACACTGGAAGCTTATTCCAGCAGCACGGGTGCACCGGTATTACGTGCCGACAGCCTGAGCTTTACTGCTCCTTTCATCAGTGGCGTAGGTAGCGAACCCAAGATCGTGGGAGCCGCTTTCAATAAGACCCTGGTGGGCAAAGCCAGTGAACCGATTGCTGGCGCTACGGGTGTTTTCTCTATTAAAGTTGAGACAACCGGAGCTAAAACAGAAGCGGTTGACCAGGCAACCATTAAACAAAGCCTGATCCAGAGTGCTAAAATGGCTTCTTACCGTGGACTGGATGCGCTGAAAAGAGCGGCCAGCATCAAGGATAACCGAGCTAAGTTCTATTAACAGAATGATATCTTTTCTGAAGCCCGGCACTATGGCCGGGCTTTTGTTTTACGGATACCGAAAACAAAAGCACCGGGATATCTGTAATTTTACAGCGTAAAGCATACTTCATGAGTGAGACCTTTGTGAATAAAGTAGCGGAAAGCGGGCTGGTCAGCTTTGACCTGGAAGAATATTATCCGAAAGGCGAGATCAAGACCTTTGACCTGAAAGAATACCTGTTCATGGGCCTGATCCTGAAAGAAAAGGATTTTCGTACCGCATTACAAAGTACCGACTGGACGGCTTACCAGGATGCTTATGTGGCCATTACCTGTACGGCCGACGCCATCATTCCCATGTGGGCCTATATGCTGGTGGCCAGTTACCTGCAACCCTTTGCCAAAGAAGTGGTGTTTGGTGACGAGAAGAAACTGGTCAGTACCCTGTTGCTGAAAAACCTGGCTGCTGTAAAAGGGGAGGATTATACCGACCAGCGTGTTGTGGTAAAAGGTTGCGGTGAAGTTGATATTCCGGAAACAGCGTATGTGGAGATCACCAATAAACTCAGGCCTTTTGTAAAAAGCATCATGTATGGTGAGCCCTGCAGCACCGTTCCGATCTACAAGAAAAAAGCCTGAGACCCTGCCATTTATGGCAGATTTTGACCAGTCGTCCCGTTTTAACAGCTCCGGATCTGCCGGATGCGGAATTGGTATTAGTTTTGTTACTGATAACAAAAAGGAGGTTCCTATGAAACGTGGAATTTTACCCATTCTCTTCGTTTTGCTGGTTACAATGACACAGGCACAAAGTGGCGAACTGTTGCCAGACCAGAATCCGAATTACCTGATCAGCCAGCAGAAATACATGAACCAGAAGGATTCTCTTCTGAGCTGGGCCAATACCACCATACAGAATACGTATAAGGCTTACGACTGGAGAGAGGCCCGCGAAGAACGCCGGGCAGAAAGACGGTCTTACCGCAGACAATCGGCCTTGATAGCCCCCTCTCTGAATTTTGGTTACCCATACGGCTGGAACAGTTATGGATATGGCGCCTACAATCCATACAACTGGAACCGCTGGGGTATCAGTCGCCCGTTTATCGGTTTCCGGTCCGGTAACTGGTGGTTCGGATTTTGACCTGACCGCCTATCACACCTAATACAAACGCAATAAGGAAATATCTATGAAACGTACAGCTTTAGTTTTATCCGTTACCACAGCCCTGTTTTTTGTATCCTGTTCCAACCGTACGGTTACGCGCATCGATCCTGCTACACAGATCGACCTGAGCGGGAACTGGAACAATACAGACAGTCGTTTGACTGCAAAAGAGATTACCAGCCAGATCCTGAATGAGAAGTGGATTATCAACCACGTCAGCGCCAAGGGAAAAAAACCCGTGGTGATGGTAGGCATGATCACCAATAAGAGTCATGAACATATTGAAGCGGAAACCTTCATGAAAGACCTGGAGATCGCTTTCATTGAATCAGATAAAGTGGGACTGGTGCAGAGTGGAAAAAAACGCGAAGAAATGCGCGCTGAAAAGGCCGACCAGCAGACCAATGCCTCTCAGAGCACGATGAAGAAGTTTGGACTGGAAAAAGGAGCCGATTATATCCTGCAGGGAAGCATCAACTCGATCGTTGATGCATATAAGCGCCAGAAAACGGTTACTTACCAGGTGAACCTTGAGCTCACCAATATTGAGACCAATGAAGTGGTCTGGATCGGTGAAAAAAAGATTGCAAAAATGGTTAAGAACTAAGGACCGGTATTTTACCGCGGCTGAAACCCCTCTCTCATGAAGAAGACACTGAAACGGGCATGGATAGCATGGCTATGTGTGCCCGTTTTATTTTCCTGCGCTACCTACAATAATAAGATGTCGGGCTATTACAACAGTATTGGCCAGGCAGATTATTACCGAGCCAAGAGCCTGCTGGAACAGAACAGCCTGCTGCAAAATGACAAGAACAGGCTGTTGTATTATATGGAGAAGGGGAAGGTTTATCACTTGCTGGGTTCCTACGACAGCAGTAATCTTTACCTGAATCTTGCCGACGATTTAATAGAACAGAAAAAGAAAACACTGGGTGATGCGATAGTGGGCAACCTGTTGAACCCCATGATGCAGACCTACCTGGGTGAAGATTTTGAACGTTTCCTCCTGCATTATTATAAAGCGCTGAACTACCTGTACAAGGGCGATGTATCCGAAGCAGTGGTGGAAGCCAGGAGGATCACGCTGAGCACGCAGGCACAGCAGGATAAATTCAAGCCCAATGCCGACCGCTATACCGAGGATGCTTTTGCCCTGATCGTCCAGGGGTTGGTCTACGAGGCGGCGGGGGAGATCAACAATGCTTTCATCTCTTACCGGAATGCCACAGACCTGTTCCTTTCTGCCCAGGGCCCTGATTATTATGGGGTAAGAATGCCGGAGCAATTGAAGAACGATCTTCTGAGAACGGCCAGCCAGATGGGTTTTTCTGATATGGTCGAACTATACCAACGTAAACTGAACCGCAATTACCAACCAACAGCCACTGAGGAAGGTGGGGAACTCATCGTTTTTTTTGAAAGGGGAATGGTTCCGGAAAAAACAGAACAGAATTTTGTGCTGATGCAGCAGGGTAATGGCAATGGCGTTTTCCTGTTCAATAGCCAGTATGGAAGTTTTAATGTGCCGGTAGATTTTTCAGCAGCACGGATCTCGCCGAACCATTCGCGGCTGAATGAATTCAGGACCATCCGCGTGGCGGTTCCTTCGTATACACCGAGGGTCTATCCTTTTGCTGAAGCTGCCGTTACGGTTAACGGGCTGAAATTCACAGCTGAATTAGCGGAAGACCTTAACACGCTTGCACCAGAGATCCTGAAAGAAAGGATCCTGAAAGAAGTGACCGCTGCACTTACCAGGCAGATCACCAAGAAGCTCACAGAAGCGGGTGCATCGGCCCTGGCCAGAGAAATTTCCAAAGGCAGCAGTAAAGAAAAAGACGACAGGAAAAAAGAGCGTAATGCAGAAACAGCTGCGCTTACCGCAGGGTTACTGGTGAATCTTTTCAATACAGCCACCGAAAAAGCAGATACCCGTAATTGGCAATCATTACCCGCCACGATCCATTATGTACGGGTACCTTTACAAAAAGGAAACAACCAACTTTCGCTTCAACTCGGGCGTAATGTCAAGAATATCATGATCCAGGGGAAAGGTAACCTGCAGTTTTATAATTGGTCGGTGAACCACTAAGCACGCTTTCTTGACTTTACTTCTTCAAATCGCTGGTCATAATCAGTTCTTACTGTACCCAATACCCGATCCCAGAACAGGAAATAGAGCCCATAGTTTCCGGTAAAGTATTGATGGTGCTGGTTGTGGTTAACAGATGTGTTGAGCCATTTACCAACGGCCGTTTTACTGAATCCCTTTGGATATAATTCATAACCCAGGTGTCCGTATACATTATAAATGATCATGATGAGAAAAAAGATCAGGAGGTGTGTCTTGTGTATCGGTATGGTGAACATGAATATCACCACAATGCCCACTTCCACAATGGCTTCCAGCGGATGAAAAGCATAAGCGGCCCAGGGGGATGGGTTGGTGGACTTATGATGCACCAGGTGAAACCACCGGAACAGTGCTTTGTGGTGCATGAGCCGGTGCGTAAAATAAAAATAGGTATCGTGCATGATGAGCATGAGAGGGAAAGCGAGGAAATAATACACCCACCCGTATGTTTCTATCGAATAGTACCGGGTGGTATGCGGAGCCACCTGTGGATGTTTAAACAGGATGACAGAAACGAAGGAGAAGATGCAGATGGTAAGTACTGAGTAGGTTATCTCACGCACGTAATCTGAATAACGGGGAGAACGCAACTGGATTTTTTTGTAGAAGAATCGGTTACGCCAGAGTACATAAAACAGTAAAAAGGCAAAGCCCGCTATCATGAAATAACGCCCGCCGATCAGCCAGCTACTCTGGAAAAAGAAGGTCCAGTTCATGTTTAAATATAGGACAAGATAAAAAAGAGGCGGGATTTTGTTAACTTAAACCTATGAAAAACAGGTCTTTTCTGCCAGTTTCCACCATTCTGGTGCTCCCGGCGGCCTATGCCATCACCAGGTGGTTCATGATCGATGCCACCAGTAAGGGAAAGGAAATGTCGGAAATGGAGACCTTGTATACATCCGTACTTCCTTTTTTTCAAACCTCTTTAGCTTATCAGAAACTGGTTTTACTGGTACTGGCTTCTGCCGCTCTTTACTTCATCTTACAAAACCGAACCCTCGTCAGGGATTCGTTTCTGCGGAGAAGCTGGCGAAGGCTCGTGCTGATCATGGCTTTACTTGAAATATTTTTTCTCCTGTTTGCTATGATGTAGCAAGGCTCAGCTGTTCATGAATTGCTGCAAACCCAATTTTGCTTTACGTTGTATGCTACGGTTCATCCAGGGGGACCATCCAAATAACAGGCCCGTCAACCCAAAAGCCTGTCTTGACCATCGGTAGATATCAAAAGCATCTGTGTGCTCAATGATCAACCCGTCCTTAAAACGCATATGCGCCGTTACACGGTTCACCACCCTGCGGCCGGTTTTTGAGAACAGGTAGGATGCGGTCCAGTCGCAGGTGGTATATTCCTCATCCAGTAGCCGGATATTGCCATACACCAGCGAAAAATCCCGGGCACGTTTACACAGCATCTCCCACATGGCGCGGGTCTCTGTGATATCCAGCAGGCCAAAGACGGGATCGTTGAAAACCGCTTCATCATGGTAACAGGCCTGCATGGTGGCATAATCCAACTGCTGGAATGCGGTGTAAAACCGTTGTATGGTCTGTTCGTTCGTCATGGTGTATTTTGCTGTGTTTAATAAGACATCAGTGTGCTTCGAGCCAGTTGCTGCCCATACCCACTTCCGCTTCTACCGGAACTCCGTTGGGCAGGATCATAGCGTGTGTCATATTATCGATGATGAGTTTTTTCAGGTCATCCACCTCTTCTTTAACGGCATCAAACACCAATTCATCGTGTACCTGCAGGATCATTTTGGATTTCCAGTCTCCTTTTTTCATCTCATCATAGATGCGGATCATGGCCAGTTTGATCATGTCGGCCGCAGTTCCCTGTATGGGTGAGTTGATGGCGTTTCGCTCGGCATAACCCCGAACGGTGAAGTTGGAAGAGTTGATGTCTTTTAACCAGCGCTTCCTTCCCATCAATGTCTGCACATAACCGTTTGCCTGGGCAAAACGGACGGTGTCGTCCATATAGGAAGTGATGCCAACAAATTCCTTTTTGTAATTATCAATGATCTCTTTGGCTTCTGTCCTCGAAATACCCAGGTTATCGGCCAGTCCGAATGCACCCTGTCCATAAATGATCCCAAAGTTCACACTCTTGGCTTTGTAGCGCATTTCCTTGGTGACTTCTGACTCTGGCACGTTGTACACTTTGGCTGCTGTGGCCGTATGAATATCTTTTCCTTCTTTGAAGGCCTCGCACATATTCGGGTCACCACTGATGGCCGCTACAATACGCAGTTCTATCTGTGAGTAGTCGGCACTGATCAAAACGTGTTTATGATCTCTGGGCAAAAAGGCTTTACGGATCTCGCGCCCCTTATCGCTTCTGATGGGAATGTTCTGCAGGTTGGGATTGTTGCTGCTCAGTCGGCCGGTAACTGCTACGGCCTGTGCATACGAAGTGTGCACACGACCGGTCTTACGGTTGATCATTTCCGGCAGGGCATCCACATAAGTGCTTTTGAGTTTAGTCAACTCGCGAAAACCAAGGATGTCGGCCACTATCGGATTGTTGGCGGCCAGTTTCTGTAATACGTCTTCGCCGGTGGCATATTGACCCGTCTTTGTTTTTTTGGCTTTGGGATCTATCTTGAGTATCTCGAACAGTACTTCACCCAGCTGTTTGGGTGATGCAAGGTTAAAACGTACGCCAGCCTGAGCATATACGTTCTCTTCAAACTGTTTGGCATCTTTCTCCAGTTCCTTGCTGTAATCGTTCAGGAAATCCACATCGATCTTAACACCTTCGAATTCCATATCGGTCAGTACGCGTACGAGCGGATTTTCCACTTCTTCAAAAACGCGTTCTACTTCTTTTTCTTTCAGCAGTGGTGTGAATGCCTGTTTTAATTGCAGGGTGATATCGGCGTCTTCAGCAGCATACTCCTTTACTTTATGCACTTCCACATCTCGCATGTTCAGCTGGTTCTTTCCTTTTTTGCCGATCAGCTCATCAATATGCACTGGTTCGTAGCCGAGGTACTGTGCACTCAGTAAATCCATACTACGCCGGCCTTCCGGCTCTATGACATAATGGGCGAGCATGGTATCAAAAATATTTCCGGCCAGCTCTTTTCCGTACCATTTCAATACAAGCATATCGTATTTGAGGTTCTGTCCTACCCAGGTGATCTCTTTATTACTGAACAACGGATCAAACTGCTCAAGGATGCTGTGGGCAGCTTTTTGATCTGCAGGACAGGGTATATAAAAAGCCTCCCCTGGTTTATAAGAAAAACTCATGCCCACCAGTTCAGCATCGTTAGCATCGATATTGGTGGTTTCCGTATCAAAACAGATTTCTTTCTGTTCCAACAGGGTCTTTACCAGACTGTCGATCGCTTGTTTGCCTTCTACCAGTTGGTAGTTGTGTTCGGTGTTGTGAATATTTTTCTCAGCCAACAGTCCGGCGCTTTCTTCTCCCAGAAGAACGGGCGCAGTTTCTTTTTTGGACGCTGATTCCTTTTTTCCCTGCGAGAGAACATTGTTGCCGAACAGGTCTGTCTGAACAGATTGCGGAGCTGCATGAAAAGCGTTGAACTCATCGCCCAGGATCCTTTTACCCAGTGTTTTGAATTCCAATTCTGTGAACACTTCTACCAACGCCTCTTTATTCCATTCTTTCAGCCGATAATCTTCTTCGTGGAATTCTACCGGCACATTGGTGATGATGGTGGCCAGTTTTTTACTGACGATGGCCAGTTCTATCCCGTTCCGCACTTTTTCTCCCAAAGCTCCCTTGATGTTATCTGCGTTGGCAAGGATATTCTCCAGCGTATCATATTCCTTCAGCAACTTGGCGGCTGTCTTTTCTCCTACACCGGGTATGCCGGGTATATTGTCCACCGCATCTCCCATCAGGCCCAGCATGTCAACCACCTGTTCTACGCGTTTGATATCCCATTTCTCACAGATCTTTTCTGCAGTCAGGATCTCCTCCGCATTTCCGAATGCAGGTGGTTTATAGATATATACATGTGGGTGTATCAGTAACTGCCCATAGTCCTTGTCTGGCGTGACCATGTATACTTCATATCCTTTGTCGGCTGCCTGCCAGGCCACGGTCCCGATCACATCGTCGGCCTCATAGCCATCCAGTTCCACCACGGGTATATTGAACCCCTTTATGATCCTTTTGATATCCGGAATGGCATCCAACAGATCTTCCGGCGCTTCCTGACGGTTGGCCTTGTAATCGGTGAAGTCTACATGTCGCTCAGTGGGTGCATGTGTATCGAAACAGACCGCCAGGTGCGTGGGTTTTTCTTTGTTGATGAGTTCGAACAGTGTGTTGGTGAATCCGAATTGTGCATTGGTGTTCCTTCCCTTGGAAGTGATACGGGGATTGCGGATCAACGCATAATATGCCCGATAGATCAATGCCAGCGCGTCTAGCAGAAATAGTTTCTTACCCATGGGGCTAAGGTAGTAAATGCAGGTGATAGTCCATAGTGGACTAGGAAGAGCGGCGGGCAGGGAAATAAAAAACCTCCGGGATCTCCGGAGGTTTTTTCTGCTATCGGTATTGTTCTATTTGATACCGTATTTATACTTATAGCGTTCGTAGAGTTGTCTCTGTTTGTTATCGAGACTGACCTGGCGTCCCTGGATGAAAGCATCGGTCACGGTGCTGCTCTTCATATCCAGCAGGTCGCCCTCGCTGATCACGATATTGGCGTCCTTACCAGCTTCGAGCGAACCGGTCCTGTCGGCGATCCCCAGGATCTTGGCTGCGTTGAGCGTAATGGCCTGTAAAGCCTGCTCTTTGGTCAGGCCATAGGTAGCGGCGGTGCCTGCATTGTAGGAAAGGTTACGGTAGCGTGCGTTATCGCTGCCATCATTCAGTGCAAACAATACACCGGCTTTCTGTAATACGGCGGGTGTCTTGTAAGGCTGGTCTATGTCATCATCCTCAGTGGCGGGCAATGCATGCTGCTCGTTCAGGATAACAGCGATATTATTGGCTTTCAGCAGGTCTGCTATCTGGAAGCTTTCACTGCCGCCTACGATCGCTACATCAAAACCAAACTCTTTCACGAAGTCTATGGCTACCAGCATCTGTTTTACCTGGTCGCCATGAACAAAGAGCTTTTGTTTTTTATCGAAGAGTTTACGCAACGCTTCGAATTTCAGGTTCACGTTTTCGTGTGAGGGTTCCTGCAGGTAGGCTTTTGCCTGGCGGAAGAAGGATTTGATCTCTTCTACCTTGTCCAGTGCTGCTTTGGCAGGATCTGCCGGTGCGTTGATGCTGATGCCGAGCTGCGCCAACAGAGCCGGAGGAATACCGCCACCCCTTCTGCCGCCAAAACGGTTGATAAAGCTGGGCATGGTTACGTGAAGACCACCGTCCATATTGTAAGCCGCATCTTCCCAGTTCCACGCATCCAGCTGAACAACAGTGGATGAGCCGTTCACCGATCCGCCGGCCGGAACGATATTGGCCAGCAGGATACCATTGGAGCGCAATACGCCGATCACGCGGGAGTCGGTGTTATACGCAGTGATGGAACGGATATTGGAATTGTACTCGCCCAGTTCCGAAAAGTCATTGCTGGCGCGTACACCTGCACCGATCTCTTTCAGTCCCACATCGGTTGCAGGAAGGATCAGACCGGGATATACATGTTTGCCTTTGGCGTCTATCACGGTTGCTCCGGCAGCCGCTGTGATATGGGTGCCCACCTGGGTGATCTTTGATTGGTTGATCTCTATGGTCGCATTTTCCAGAACGGTCCCGTTACCTACGTGAACGGTTCCGTTGGTGATATAGATACGGCCCTTGTTCTCTTTGGCCGGGTATACAACTTCCTGTGCCTTGGTTAAACCGGCGACCAGAAGTAATACGCTGAGTGTGCTGAATATTTTTTTCATAATCTGTCGGTTTATTTGTTGAGGGTTTCGGCGTCTTCGGTATGGATGGTGTACATTCCATCTTTGTGGTCATGGTCGCCGCAGCTTAACAGTACCTGGAAGCTGGGTTCTGCCGGTCTTACCGGACCTCCGCTTCTTTTCTCACCGATCATCTTCTGTGTCAGGCGGAACCTTTCACTACTGATCTTCTTGCGCTGCTCTGCGTCTTTCTCCCTGTCGAAGTATACGATACCGTCAACAATTGTCTTTTCTGATTTGGCATAGATGCTCAGCGGGTTGTCGCTCCAGATCACGAGGTCTGCATCTTTACCGGCTTTTAGGCTTCCTACCTTGTCATCTACGTGCAGGGCTTTGGCCGGGTTCAGGGTTACCATTTTCAGGGCATCTTCTTCAGATACACCACCATAACGTACCACTTTACCCGCTTCCTGGTTGAGACGACGGGCCATTTCAGCATCGTCTGAATTGATACAAACATTCAGACCCACTTTGTGCATGATGGCAGCATTGTAGGCGATGGCATCAGTAACCTCTACCTTATAATAGTACCAGTCAGAGAAAGTAGAAGCGCTGGATCCCTGTGCCTTCATCTTATCGGCCACTTTATATCCTTCCAGGATATGCGTGAATGTGTTGAATTTGAAGCCATATTTATCACCGATGCGCAAAGCAGCAGTGATCTCGCTCTGTACATAAGAGTGA
This sequence comes from Sediminibacterium sp. FW305-C-269, assembly GCF_058231045.1. NCBI lineage: Bacteria > Pseudomonadati > Bacteroidota > Chitinophagia > Chitinophagales > Chitinophagaceae > Sediminibacterium > Sediminibacterium sp. FW305-C-269. Next base: position 608,480 of record NZ_JBIQXQ010000001.1, read on the forward strand.
CAGGTAATGAAACGTTTCTTATTCATGATCTCAACCAGCGCATCCAGTTCCAGGTCGCGTTTGGTCTTAGGATCGGCTTTCAGCGCTTTCTCATAATCCTTTGCACGGGCGAAAGCATCGTTCAGCACTTCCTCCACACCCATACGGGTATCCGGGAAACGGTTGTTGCTGGTAGAAGTGGTTCTTTTCACGTTCTCGCCCAGCGCAAACTTGATAAAGCCATCAGCACCTTTGAACTTCAGGTCTTCATCATTCGCACCCCAGCGCAGTTTGATGAGCTGTGTTTGTCCGCCGATGGTGTTGGCAGATCCGTGCAGGATATGAGAAGAGGTAACACCACCGCTTAACTGACGGTAGATATTGATGTCCTCCGGATTCAGGTTGTCAGCGATCCTTACTTCAGAAGTTACGGATTGCCCGCCTTCATTAATTGAGGATGCAGCAATGTGTGAGTGTTCATCGATGATACCGGCGGTTACGTGTTTACCGGTAGCATCGATCACTTTCGCGCTAGCGTCTGTGATGTTCTTGCCCACTTTGGCGATCTTGCCGTCTTTCACCAATACATCGGCATTCTCCAGTTTACCTTCTTTTTCGTTGGTCCAAACGGTTGCGTTTTTGATCAGCAGGTTTTCCTGTTTAGGCGCTTCTTCCCAGCCATAGCCGTCAAAAGGAAATGTTACTTTGGATAAACGCTGTGGAATATTCGGGCGTCTTCTGGCCGATGAGTCTGTACCGGCAGTTGCTGAAGAGACAAAGGATGCGGTCCAGGTGATCTTGTGACCGGCGGTATCTTCTCCGTATCCGTTCCAGTTATTCCCATTGGCCACACCGCTTAAACGGTATTGCGCTGCTGCAGCGCCACCGCGTGCACCACCCAATCCGGCGCCGGCCATAGGAGCCCCAGCTGCAGGTCTTCTGGCGGGCACAGTAGAGAAACTCAGTTTCACCTGTTTACCATCAAAGCTGAACTTGCCGGTAAGGGTATCTTTTCCGATCACGTTGGCAGCAGCGGCACTTTTCACATCGAGACTATAGGTAACGGGGCCTGAAGGAGTGTTAAGGGTAAGGTTATAAATTCCTTTCACATCATACCAGGCATCTTCCTTCACACCATATTTATCTCCCTGGATCCAGTTCTGCAGGATAGTGGTCTTTTCTGAGAATAGCGGTCCGTTGGTAATAAGGAAGTTAGCCAGTTTACCGGTTTCTATACTTCCCACTTTATCATAAACGCCTAATAAAGTGGCCGGTATTTTTGTAAGCGCTTCCATGGCTTTTGTTTCTGAAAGACCCATTTCAATGGCTTTGCGCAGATTGGTCATGAACAGCTTGGCATCGCGGAGGTCGGCTGTGGTCAGGCAGAATGGGATATTCGCTTTTTCAAAAGCAGCAGGATTGGTAGGGGCCAGTTCCCAGTGTTTCATATCACCCAGAGATACCGCGCGGGCATCATTGGGGTCTTCCACATCCATTGCCTGGGGGAAGTTCAGGGATAAGATATAAGGACTTTTGGTTCCTGCGATCTCTTTGATTCGTTGGTACTCATTGCCTCCGCCCTTGATGATATATTGTGTACCGAATTCTTTCGCGATCCTGTCGGCACGCAGGTCATTCCACTTGTCTTCTGCTTCAAAGATCTGGGGGAGTGACTGGTTATCATTCCAGGCCTGCAGTGAAAGGTTCACACCTTCTTTTGCGGGCTTGTTCTTGTACCATTGTGCATCCAGGTAGGTCTGACGAAGCAGGGCGATGGAACCCATCATACTGCTGGGGTAACTCTGTGTAGACGTCCCGCGGTTGAAAGAATAGTGAGCAGAAGCTCTTTCTTTTAACATCACCAGGTTTTCATTCTGGTTGGCCAGGGTAACTACGGTTCCGGTTCCACGGGCAATACCATCTTTTACATGAGTAAGCACTGTGCCAAAACCGTTATCGCGGTAAGATTTCGCTTTGGCATCATCCACTGAGAAAACTTTGGCAGCTGCTGTTTCCGGTTTGATTGCCTGGTTCCAGCCATAAGCACCCTTGGTATTTGAGCTGATCTGAGCCGGGGCGTTAAAGTTGAAACCACCCATCGTACGTTGTGGAGCGGCTATACCATAATCACTATAGATGTCTATGAAGGAGGGATAGATGTACTTGTTCTTACAGTCTACCACTACCGCGTCTTTCGGAATTACGACACCAGTTGTGCCTACGGCAACGATCTTGCCGTCGCGGATCACCAGTGTTGCATTGGTGAGTGTGTTTTGTGCATTGGTAACGATGGTGGCGTTCGTAAAAGCATAACAGCCTTCGCGTTTGTCAGCCACCCCGTTCACGGGGAATGTTTCCTGGGCCTGCAGCAATACAGCAAACAGCAACCCGGAAAGCAGGAGCTTGATTTTTCTCATGATTTGATTGTTGGTTTTGGAAGAGTACTAAAACTACTGAAATCGGTTAATTGTGAAAACCATTCATCATAAATTCGGTAAAGCGGGTTTCTGGTCGGTGAGCCGGCTACTTCTTAAAAGTGCCCGCATCCACATCCTTGATGAAACTGATCAGCCCCGGGAAATAAGTGGGCTGGTCATCCCACATGGCACCGTGACTACCATTGGGGCAGATCACACTTCTGCCCTGTTGCACCTGAGTGGCCATCCATTTCATGTGTTCGGGATCCATGGTGTCGTGTTTGCCGCCGATGGTCAGCGTGGGCACTTTTATGTTAGGAAGGTCTTTGCTCCGGTCCCAATTGGCCAATCTTCCGGAGATACCGAACTCAGAGGGCCCCTGCATCATTGTATAGATTTCTCCGTTCATATGAGGGAAAGCACGCTGAACTGCATTTGGCCAGGGTTTCACGCGGCAGAGATGTGCTTCATAAAAACCGGTCAGTAGTTCCATGTATTTCGGATCGGTATAAGCACCTCTGGCTTCCATGGCACGCACACTGTCCACCACTTTTGGATCCATCTGTTTGGCCAAAACCTCTTTTGCATATTTCCCATATTCCGGACAACTGCTCATCATATTGCTGATGATGAGTCCTTTGATATGATCCTGGTATTTCAGTGCATATTCCATTGCGAGGATACCGCCCCAGCTGTGTCCCAGGAGATAAAAATTATCCTTAGTAAGACCCAGAGCTTTCCGTACCTGCTCCACTTCCTCTACAAAACGTTCAGTGGTCCACAGGCTGCTGTCCTTGGGCTGGTCGCTGAAGTACGAGCCTAACTGGTCGTATTCGTAGAACTCTATTCCTTCCTGTGGAAGAAAACTTTCAAAGGATTCAAAGAATTCATGTGTACCGCCGGGACCTCCATGCAGTAGCAACACCTTGATCTTTGGGTTATTGCCGAAACGTTTGGTCCACACGTTGAATTTACCAACAGGGGTCTCTATGGGTATAAGTTTTACACCGCCGGTCTGAATGCCTGTGTCAACAATGGCATGGTAATCTTTTACAGAGAGTGCGTTGCTGTCTGTCTGTTTGCAGGAAAACAATAACAGTACCAGCCCGAGCAGGGAGAGCATAGGTTTCATAGCAGAATCGTTTAAGAAACCTAAGTTATCCAATAATTGATTAACGGCCCATATAAACCATCAGGATCTGTACATCGCTAGGGTTCACCCCGCTGATGCGGCTTGCCTGGCCGAGAGTGGCTGGTCTGATCTTCTTGAATTTCTGTAAGGCTTCGTTGGAGAGGGCGTTCACCTTGTCATAATCAAAAGCCGACGGAATGGCCATGTTCTCCAGCTGGCTCATTCTGTCAACGATCTCCTGCTCCTTTTCAATATAACGTTCGTATTTGATCTGGATCTCTGCCTGCTCTAGTGAGTCTGGTTGCTGCATTGCTAACGCAGTCTGTAAGGTTGGAACTGAGTTAAGTAAAGATGGCAGATCAACATTAGGGCGTAGCAGTAGTTTGGCGATCTTTTGTTTCTCAGATACCGGAGCCGAACCGATACTTTCGAAATAAGGATTCACCTGTTCTGGTTCCGCGCTGGTTTCAGAAAGTGTTTTTTTGATGGAACCCACTTCGTTTTTCTTGCGCGCCACTTCTGCCATCCTATCGTCTGAAGCAAGGCCGAGTTTATGACTGATCTCTGTCAGGCGCAGATCGGCGTTGTCCTGGCGCAACAGCGTGCGGAACTCGGCGCGGCTCGTAAACATACGATAGGGTTCTTCGGTGCCTTTGCTGATCAGGTCGTCGATCAGTACACCAATATAGGCTTCACTTCTTTTCAGGATCAAGGGCTCCAGACCTTTGGCGTTCTGGTGTGCATTGATACCGGCCATCAGTCCCTGGCAGGCGGCTTCTTCGTAACCGGTGGTTCCATTGATCTGTCCTGCAAAGAACAGGTTGGCCAGGTTCTTAGTCTCCAGGGAATATTTCAATTGTGTGGGTGGGAAGTAGTCGTATTCGATGGCATAACCCGGACGGAAGATGCGGACGTTCTCAAACCCCGGAACAATACGAAGTGCTTCGTATTGAACTTCTTCCGGTAAAGAAGTGGAGAAACCATTCACATAGATCTCGACCGTGTTCCATCCTTCCGGCTCTACAAACAGCTGGTGACGGTCGCGGTCTGCAAAACGGTTGATCTTGTCTTCTATGCTGGGGCAGTACCTCGGACCGATCCCTTCAATTCTTCCCTGGAACATGGGGCTCCTGTCGAAACCGGTTTTCAGGATATCATGCACCGTATCGTTGGTGTAGGTGATCCAGCAGCTTCTTTGTGCTTCCGGTTTGATGCGGGGTGTGTTGGTGTAAGAGAATCCAACGATCTCATCGTCGCCCTTCTGTTCCTCCATTTTGCTGTAGTCGAGGCTGCGGCCGTCTACCCTGGGCGGTGTTCCGGTTTTCAGGCGATCGCTCTCAAAACCATATGCCACCAGTTGTTCGGTAATACCGGTTGCAGCTTTTTCGGCAACCCTGCCTCCGCCGAACTGTTTCTCACCAATATGGATGATACCATTTAAAAAGGTTCCACTGGTTACAACCACAGACTTTGCCCTTACCTCGTGGCCTAATCCGGTCAGAACGCCACAGGCTTTGTTTCCTTTGATGATGATGGAGCGGACCATGTCCTGGTAAAAATCCACGTTCGGGGTTTTCTCCAGCATCTCGCGCCAGGTGGCTGCAAAGAGCATACGGTCGTTCTGGGTACGGGGGCTCCACATAGCGGGCCCCTTGCTACGGTTCAGCATCCGGAACTGGATGGTACTCAGGTCGCTGACGATACCGCTATAACCACCCATGGCATCGATCTCTCGAACGATCTGTCCTTTGGCGATACCGCCCATGGCCGGGTTACAGCTCATTTGGGCGATGGTCTGCATATTCATGGTCACCAGCAACACTTTGCTGCCCATATTGGCGGCAGCAGCAGCGGCCTCACATCCGGCGTGCCCGGCGCCTACAACGATCACATCATATTCAGGAAACATAGTCGGCAAAGATAAATCAGCCTTATTGGCCTGCGGTGAATTTTCTAAGGATTTCCCTTTCTAATAAAATATCGGAAAGCGGGGTGCCCTGGTTCAGACTGGCCAGTTCCTCCCGGTTCAGGGTACCGATGGTTTCCAGTTTTTCTTTGTTCTGGATGAGGAACTGTTCAATGGGCGGGTGATTCTTTTGACGGGACTCTTCAATGATTTGGATCTTCTCCAGCATTTTCTGGCAGAGTCCGAAACCGGTAGCCTGGTACAGATCCTGGAAATAGGCCTTAACGGATAGGATATCGATCCGGTTTGCCCTATCCTGTTCAATGGGTTCTACCCGCATATTGATAAAACTCCAGCACAGCACCAGGTCTTCCTCCACGCCATAATCAAAATAGGTGGAGGGAATGATATGGTCGAACTGCCAGGCTTTCCCGAAGTTCTCCCATGAGAGCCCTTCTGTGAACTGGCACTCGAACCATTGCCGGAGGGTGACGCTGTCCAGTCCGAAATAATGGGCATAGGCTTCACTCGGCAGGTTCTCCAGCACATACCTTCTATAGGCCAGTTGCCATTTTCTTTTCTCCCGGGTACGGAGTAAAGAGTCGGTGATCTCTTCCTGGGGCGTCCATCTTTTTCTTGCCATAACCAAAATTACTGTGTTCCGGGGTGAAACTGGGATTCGTGGAACCATTTTTTAAAACGAATGTTCCGGGGTGAAACTGGGATTCGTGGAACCTGAGCCCTATTGCTGACCGGCAAAGTCCTGAACCAGAAACCATTGATCCTTACCATACAAGGCCGTACCAACTCCTATTTCCCTCAAGATTGGATCGAGCAGGGTTTTCCGGTGGCCCAGGGCGGGAAGGTCTATGTCTAAATACAGGAGGACGACAGAGAGCAAGATGCTCTGGCTGCTGATGGATACGTTTTCGTTGGCCACTCCACGGATACCCGCCATCCGCATCCGGGTAGCAAAATCGTTTCCATTGGTAGAAATATGGCTGGCACCGGCCTGATTGGCTGCCATATCGTTGGCATGGGCTTGGGCGGTCTTAACCAGAATGGGGTTTAGCCTGAACATGGGCAGTGGTCCTGTCTGGAGTAAGCTCTGTTCAAGACTGCGGGCTTCGGGTGTTTGTAAGCGGGGGAATAGTTGTATGATGGGTGCCGCGGCACTGTCCCAGAATTTTTTTGGGTTGTTGCGGCTGTAATTGGTCCAGTAAAACAGTTCTTTGGCCTGCGGGGATAGTTTCTGGTATCCGGGTTGTGCAAAATTCCAGCGGTCAACAAAGGAGTCCCGTGTAACCGGCCCGGGGATGGACTTGACCTCCAACTCAACTACCGATACCTGGGAAAAAGAGAGAATGGGGATGAAACACAAAAAAAAGACCAGTGCCTTAGGCATGCATTTGCTGTTTCTCAAATAAACGCAAATAATGATCTTCCATTTTCCGCATCAGTTCGATTTCACTTTTCTTTTTGTCTTTATAACCGCATAGGTGCAGGGCGCCATGAAAGATCACCCGTACGATTTCCTGCCGGTAGGTCTGTTGCAGGTTACGGGCATTGTCTTTGACCCGGTCGAGACTGATGTATACTTCCGCCTCTACCGGTTCCCCTTTTTCCGACAGGCCGAAAGTGATGATGTCCGTATAGTAATCGTGTTGCAGAAAATCACGGTTCATTTGCAGCAGGAACGCATCTGAGCAAAACACGTACGTGATGGAAGCAAGCGCCTGCTTTTCTTTTTTGAAGATACCGGCAATAAAAGCTTTGAGTGCGGATCTGCCTGGCAGCTGCAGGCTTCTGTCAGCTGAACGGAACTGTATGTTGGACATAATGAGGTATTACTCCAAAATTCGTAACAAAATGCTATGCTACCGCTTTACCTTTAAATATTAATTAGTGGAAATGAAACGATTGTCAGAATTAGCCGTGGGCCAGCATGCAGTGATCCATTCGTTCGAGAAAGATGACATATTTATCAAATTGATGGAAATGGGTTGTGTTCCCGGGGAACAGGTAAAAGTAGAACAGGTGGCACCCCTGGGTGATCCCATATCCATATCGGTGGCGGGCTATCACTTGAGTCTTCGGATGAATGAGGCTCATAGTATCTTTGTAGAAGTAGCATAACTTCTTAATTAATTGATTATCAACTAATTAGATGAAAGTCGGTCTGTATTTTGGCTCTTTTAATCCCATTCATATCGGACACCTGATCGTGGCCAGTTATGTAGCCAACCATACCGATGTGCAACAGGTCTGGTTTGTGGTATCACCACAGAACCCGCTGAAACCCTCTTCTGTATTATTGAATGAGTACGACCGGCTGAACCTGGTTCACCTGGCGGTGGAAAACGACTTTCGGTTGAAAGCGTCTGATGTGGAATTCAAGCTGCCACGCCCCTCGTATACCATCGACACACTTACTTATCTGCAGGAGAAATATCCGCAACACGATTTTTCGATCGTGATGGGCAGTGATAGTTTTCAGAACCTGCCCCGCTGGAAGAATTTTGAGCAACTGGTAAAAAACTATTCCTTCCTCATTTACCAACGTCCGGGTTTTCCGATAACCGACAACTGGAACGCGAAACACCTGGTATTGGATGCTCCCCTGTTACAACTCTCTGCCACAGAGATCCGCGATACCATCCGTAACGGGAAATCGATCCGTTACCTGGTTCCGGAAAACGTACGCGAAGAGATCGAACGAAATGGTTATTATAAATAGCAACCTGTCGTTGCGCTAAAGACATTGCTAAAATAAGATCGTATTTGCAGCGTAACAGATCCTGGTATAAAAAATTTGCTACCCCTTTCTCGTCTTACTGCTACCTGCTATTTCTTAGCACCAGACACAGAACAAACCGGCTGAGTTGGAATACAATGCCATAGGTAACATACAGACGGTTGACAGTTTGGTCAGGAAGGCTTCGGTAAGAGAGGGACAGGAAAAAAAGAGAGTAAAAGAAATCCGTTGGGGGGAGGAAATAAAAAAGGGAGACAATTTGGTTGTCTCCCTTTGTATAAGTTAGGATCGCTCTTATCGGTTCATCGACATCAGGAACTCTTCGTTGTCTTTGGTCCCTCGCATGCGTTTCAGCAGTTCGCTCATTGCTTCTTCTGTATTCATATCGTTGATGAAGAGGCGGAGTATGTTCATGCGCTGCAGTACTTCCTTGTCGAGCAGAAGGTCGTCGCGGCGGGTAGATGAACCTGTCAGGTCGATAGCCGGGAAAATACGCTTGTTGGCCAGGCGTCGATCGAGCAATAGTTCCATGTTACCGGTACCCTTGAACTCTTCAAAGATCACTTCATCCATTTTACTTCCTGTTTCGATCAGGGCTGTTGCCAGGATGGTGAGTGATCCACCGTGTTCAATTTTACGGGCGGCGCCAAAGAACTGTTTGGGTTTCTGCATGGCGTTGGCTTCCACACCACCGGACAATACTTTACCGGATGCCGGCGCAACGGTATTGTGTGCACGTGCCAAACGGGTGATGGAGTCAAGCAGGATCACCACATCGTGTCCGCATTCTACCAAACGTTTTGCTTTCTGCAATGCGATGGTGGAAACCTTAACGTGTTTTTCTGCGGGCTCATCGAATGTAGAAGCGATCACTTCTGCGCGAACGCTGCGTTCCATATCAGTCACCTCTTCCGGGCGTTCATCAATCAGTACCACCATCAGGTAACACTCGGGGTGGTTGGCCGCAATGGCATTGGCCACTTCTTTCAGCAGCATGGTTTTACCCACTTTGGGTTGTGCCACGATCAGTCCACGCTGGCCCTTACCGATGGGGGTAAAGATGTCCATGATACGGGTACTGTAGTTATTGGAAGTGGTGAACAGGTTCAGTTTTTCAAAAGGGAACAGCGGAGTCAGGTAATCGAACGGTACCCGGTCGCGAACTTCGTCCGGGCGTTTGCCGTTGATGCTGTCAACCTTTAACAGGGCAAAATATTTTTCACCTTCTTTGGGTGGACGCACTGCACCATGTACGGTATCGCCCGTTTTTAAGCCAAATAGTTTGATCTGAGATGGCGAAACGTATACATCGTCAGGGGATGATAAATAGTTGTAGTCAGAGGAACGTAAGAAACCATAGCCATCGGGCATCATTTCCAAAACACCCTCTCCCAGGATCACACCTTCGAACTCAATATTGAATGCGGGTTCTTTGCGTTGTTGTTTAGCGGGGTATTGGTGCTGGGGTGCATCGGGTGCTGTGCCGTTTTCGCCGGGCTGGCTGGCTTCGGTTGCCACAAGCGCTTCTGTCGGGGCTTCCGTACTTTCCTGGGGCTGTGCGGTTTCTGCCTTGGCAGTCTGCTGACGGCTATCTGTTTTGCCTTTGCGGGCTGGTCCTTTGCGAGGTGCTGCTTTTTCTGCCGGAGCGGGTGCTTCCTGCATTACTTCTGCTTCTTCGGTTCCGTTAGTGGTCTTTACCGTAACGGGTTTACGCTGCCGGGCATTCTTTTTCTTGGGGTCTTCTTTGGTTTCACTGGCCTGTAATGCCTGGCTGTCCAGTATTTTGTAGATGAGTCCCTGCTTGTCTAATTTTTTAGCACCGGTGATGTTCAGTTGCTCAGCAATATCCAGCAACTCAGGCAGGAGCATGTCATTTAATTGCAAAATGTCGTACATAAGAAATAAAATCTGTTAATAGGGGATATTCAATTTGTCAAGGGTTAAAAATCCAGTCTAAGGAACTTTGGAACTCAGATCGGGTTGTGATTGTTTGAGCGGAAAGAGAGTAAACAGGTTGTGTCGAGAGCGAATTGAAGACCGAACCGGTTTGGTTTCCAGTGCAATGTTAAGCCAGATTTTCGGAAAACAAACATTTTTTTAGGCTTTTTAGACTTAGAATCCTGTTAAAACACGGTTTGGCGGCCGGTTTGGTTATCTTTGCGGTCCGATATATTGGCGGACCGGCGGATCATGGATTGGCGGAACATCCCAAACCCATTCATAAGACCGCAACCCCCAGATTCAGCAATGAACAGATGAACATTCACTCATCCGCTCATTCACTCATTCACTCATTGACATACAACATGTTTAACAAGAGAACCAAGATCAAACAACTGCTCGCCACCGGTGCGGCAGGACAGGATGTAATCGTAATGGGTTGGGTACGAACGTTTCGTAACAACCAGTTTATTGCCTTGAACGATGGCAGCACCAATCATAACCTGCAGGTAGTAGCTACCCTGGGCGAATTTGAAGAGACTTTACTGAAACGCCTGACTACAGGGGCTTCTGTGAAAGTGACAGGGCAGGTGGTAGCCTCTGTGGGGAAGGGACAAAATATTGAGGTAAAAGCGGCCACAATTGAAATACTGGGCGATAGTGATGCGGAAAAATACCCGCTGCAGCCCAAAAAACACAGCCTGGAATTCCTGCGCGAAAAAGCGCACCTGCGTTTCCGTACCAATACTTTTGGATCGGTGTTCCGTATCCGCCACTCGTTGGCATTTGCAGTGCACCAGTTCTTTCACCAGAAAGGTTTTGTATACCTGCATACGCCCATTATCACAGCCAGTGATGCGGAAGGTGCAGGTGAAATGTTCCGGGTAACCACATTACCGATGGATAATCCGCCACGTAACGAAGACGGTTCCATCAACTTCAAGGAAGACTTTTTTGGAAAGAGCGCCAACCTTACGGTAAGCGGTCAGCTGGAAGGTGAACTGGGAGCCATGGCTTTCAGTGAGATCTATACGTTCGGACCTACTTTCCGGGCGGAGAATTCGAATACTACCCGCCACCTGGCCGAGTTCTGGATGATCGAACCGGAAATGGCTTTTCATGACCTGGAAGATAATATGAACCTGGCGGAAGAATTCATTAAATACCTGATCCGGTATGTGATGGACAATAACCGCGAGGACCTGGAATTCCTGGCGCAGCGACTGTCAGACGAGGAAAAACAGTTGCCGCAGGACAAGCGCAGCGAACTGGGCCTGATCGAGAAGCTGGAGTTTGTGCTGAACAACGATTTTCAGCGTCTTACTTACACAGAGGCGATCGAGATCCTGAAAGAGAGCAATCACAATAAGAAGAAGAAATTCCAATACCCGGTAGAGGGCTGGGGTGTGGACCTGCAGAGTGAGCATGAGCGTTACCTGGTAGAGAAACACTTCAAAAAACCGGTGATACTGACCAATTATCCGAAAGACATCAAAGCCTTTTACATGCGCCAGAATGATGATGGCAAAACCGTAGCGGCCATGGATATACTGGCGCCGGGTATCGGCGAGATCGTTGGCGGATCGCAGCGGGAAGAGCGTCTGGACAAACTGGAGCAGCGTATGAAAGAAATGCATATCCCTGCCGAGGAGCTAAGCTGGTACCTCGATACCCGTCGTTTTGGAACCGTACCGCATGCCGGTTTCGGACTGGGATTTGAGCGAATGGTATTATTTGTGACAGGCATGACAAATATCCGCGATGTGATCGCTTTTGCGAGAACACCCAATAACTGTGAGTTTTAAGGATGGTCCTTTTGTGCGGATGGTATTCTTCGCAGCGGTACGGGAGGCCCCGGTTTTTCAGCAGTAAACCACGGTTTTTAATTTTTTTGTGGATAATTTCTGAATATAAGCCGGCAACCCTATATTTGCACCCCCGAATAGGGACAAACCGATAAAAAAGTAATTACTAATTATCTATTATTAATTGCTAACTGAAATGGTGCGGTAGCTCAGTCGGTAGAGCAAAGGACTGAAAATCCTTGTGTCGCCGGTTCGATCCCGGCCCACACCACAGAAACCCTGACAGTAATGTCGGGGTTTTTTGTTTGGCGCATTTCTCATGTGACCGTTACCATGCCAGCGATAAACAAATGCCCGGTTGGGATGTTACATTACCCATGAACAATTATCTGATCATCGGCACCAGCGGAATTGGTAATGCTCTTTGCGAACAATTGGAACCGGGCAATAGAATCTATGCTACTTATTACAGGAACCAGCGGCCCGACAACAACAACAGATCCTATCATTATTTGAATGTGCTGGATGACAACCCCGATCTGGGTTTTCTACCCGATCAGCTGGATGGACTGGCCTACTGTGTGGGTTCTGTTAACCTGAAACCGTTCTCGAGGATACCGGCAGCAGAATTTGTGGAAGATTACAAATTACAGGTGGCCGGCGCTATTAAAATCATCCAGGCCTGTTTACCAGCACTGAAAAAAAGCGGTCAGGCTTCCATTGTACTATTCAGCACCGTTGCTGTACAAACGGGTTTTAATTTTCATAGTATGGTGAGTGCCAGCAAGGGTGCCATTGAGGGTTTGACCAAAGCGCTGGCTGCAGAGCTTTCTCCAACGATCAGGGTTAATTGTATTGCCCCGTCCATCACACAAACCTCTTTAACCCGGCAGTTCCTGAACACGCAGGAAAAAGTTGAAGCAAATGCACAGCGGCACCCATTAAAAAGAATCGGAACCGACAATGACATGGCAGCAACGGCCGCATTTCTCTTGAGTGATAAAAGCAGCTGGATCACCGGACAGGTATTTCATGTAGATGGGGGTATCAGTAGTATCCGCTAAAACAGTTCTGCTCCTCTTGATTAACTGCGATCACTAACATCCGGATTGCGTTCTCAATCTTTGTAGTATTAACTACCTGTCTTGTCTTTGATGGCATCATTATACCGATAATCGTGGTTATCCGGGTATCCGCTTATTCATTGCCCCTGGTGATTAATATCCGGCAGTAGACAACGATTTTCTTCCAGCGTCTGCGCTATTCTGAACGATTGATAAAATGCAGTAAAAAAGCAATAAAAAGTGCCAAAATGTTGTTTTTTCGTCAAAATGTATTTTTAATATCTGTTGATTTTCAGCGATTAACGTAAAATATGACCGCTTAGTTCGAAATTTTATAGGTGTTTCACTACGGTCTTTTTTGCGAGGGTTACGAAGCCTTCTATATGATGTTTACCCGGAGATCTTTCTGATATCTATGTGCCCCATGCCATTCTGTTTACCCCTCCGGGCCTTAGATTCCTACTATTCTTTCACAACACGCTCTATTCACCGGCCAAGGGGGTTGTCGTCTCTTTGTAGTGTAATCAATATACATCTTGATGTATAGATAGTTGTACCAAAACTGTATTTGATGAGGCTGCTTACCCCCAAAACCCAATCAAAACAGGCCCCCCGAAATACCGGCTTTTTTTTAATCGGAGTTGCCTTATTATTTCTTACCGCCTGCCAGAAGCAGGTCGATACTCCCGCAACGATTGTTCCTCATAGTGAAATTAAAGAGGGAACTACCGTCATTACAGGGTTCCGTAGTTCTGTAGAGAGCGTTAGTTTACAGCAAACGAATGCGGATAAAAATGCCATCAGTTTTAATTGGGTTCCCTTGCCGGGCAATAATCCTCTGCGTTATACCATTGAAGCCGCTGCCGTGTCATCTAATTTTTCTGAACTGATAGAATTGGGTAACACTTCTGCCAGTCAGTTGGATCTGCTGGTTAAAGAGCTGAATCAGAAACTGAGTAACCTGACCCCCGCTGGTATTACAACCAGGATTGCACTCAGGGTAAAAGCAACCGACCTGTATGGTGATCATGATGTTCTGGTATATTCTGAACCCATTTCGCTGAATGTAACCACTTACCGGCCTACCACAGAATATGCATATCCACAATACATGAAAGTGCCGGGTAATTACCAGGACTGGGAATTGAGTAATGCGCCTCAAATAGTAAGTACGAAAAACGACGGCGACTATGAGGGATACATCAACTTCACCAAACAAAACCCACAATTCATGTTTGTGAAAGGAGCCAAATGGGAGATTACCAATACGTTTACCAATCTGGGCGCCAATAAATTTGGTTTCGGAGGAACCCTGTTTTCCATTACTGCCAATGCGGGTAACTATTTCATCAAAGCCAGCACCAACAACAATACCTGGAGTTGTACCCGGATTGACAAGTGGGGTATTCATGGAACCGCCGTAACCAGTACCGATGAAGCAGATCCGGTTATGACATACGATGCTGTAACCGGAAACTACCAGGTAACGCTTGCCCTGCAGGTGGGCGAATTCAGGTTCAGGGCAAACGATGATAACACACTCACGATGGGAAAAGAAACGAAAAATGGATACAATACACCCTCTGCCAACGGAAAGAATTTTACAGTAACAACCCCCGGTTACTACACCATTTATCTGAATCTGTCTTCAGCAGGAAACTATGGATGTGCTTTGATCAGACAATTTAATGTTTTTGTAACTGGTAAAGAATAACGCATAGGTTGTGCGTATTACATAGATAGGAAAATGGTTACAGGGCTACACAGAAGTGTGGCCCTTTTGTATTCCTGATCTGCGGATTTTGTACAAAAGGGATGAAGTTTTTTAGACGGTTGTTGCGCTATTGTGTGCTGGTATAGCTGAATACTTAGTCGTATTTTCGTTACAGTGGCAAGTATGGTTTGTTTTGTATCCGGATATGCCATTCGAGTGATCTTATTGATTAAAAAAGCACAATGACGCATTTACCCAATCTGATAAAGGACCTTGCATTGATCCTTGGCGCTGCCGGTGTGATCACCCTTTTCTTCAAGCGGATCAAACAGCCCGTTGTACTCGGTTATATCATTGCAGGCCTGCTGGTAGGCCCGAATTTCAAGCTGTTTCCCACGATCGTAGACATTGAAGGCATCAAGATATGGGCTGAGATCGGGGTGGTATTCCTGCTGTTTACCCTGGGCCTGGAGTTTAGTTTCAAAAAGCTGCTGAAAGTGGGCGGCTCTGCTGCCATTACAGGTGTTACCGAACTGAGCTTTATGATGCTGCTGGGTTTTATGGCCGGGCAGTTATTGGGATGGTCAAATATGGATAGTATTTTTCTCGGCGGCATCATTGCCATTTCCTCCACCACTATCATCTTCCGGGCTTTTGATGAACTGGGACTGAAAACAAAACAATTTACGACACTGGTCCTGGGGGTGCTGGTCATAGAAGACCTGGTGGCCATCTTATTAATGGTGATACTTTCCACCGTTTCGGTGAGCCAGCAGTTTGAAGGAACGCAACTTTTTTTCTCACTGCTGAAACTGATCTTCTTCCTGTGTTTGTGGTTTTTGATGGGCATTTTCCTTCTTCCCTCTTTTTTTAAGCGCGCCGGTAAACTGCTGAACAGCGAAACCTTATTGATCGTATCCATAGGTCTTTGCCTGGGTATGGTTGCCCTGGCTGATCAGTTCGGTTTTTCTGCTGCCCTGGGGGCTTTTATCATGGGATCCATCCTGGCAGAGACCACACAGTCGCATAAGATTGAGAACCTGGTGACTTCTGTCAAAAACCTGTTCGGTGCTATCTTCTTCGTATCGGTAGGTATGCTGATCGATCCGCAGATACTGCTGGAATACGCGGGTCCGGTGTTGATCCTCACGGCTACGGTGATACTGGGTAAAACCATTTTTGTAAGCACCGGCGCCCTGTTTGCCGGCCGCTCCCTGAAACAGGCGGTGCAGGCCGGAACCAGTATGTCGCAGATCGGCGAGTTCTCGTTCATCATCGCTTCCATGGGCGTGGCATTTAATGTGACCAGTTCTTACCTGTATCCGATTGCGGTGGGTGTTTCGGTGATCACCACATTCACCACGCCGTATATGATTAAACTGGCGGAACCGCTGTACAACCTGCTTTTGAAAATACTGCCACCTAAATGGATCAACTCACTGGAGACTTATAGCAGTAGCTCACAGATCATCAAAACTGAGAACAACTGGCGCAAGCTGTTGCGGTTTTATCTGCAAACCATCATACTGAATGGGGTTATCATGATCGCCATGATCCTGTTGATTGTGAAATTTGCCGAACCCTTCCTGAATGATTATATCGGGAATCTATTGGTCACTAAGATCATTTGTGCAGTAGTTGGATTGATTGCGATGGCCCCGTTTATCTGGGGTATTTCAGTGAAGAAAATGAAAAAAAGCACGTATGCCTCTTTGTGGCTTGACCAGAAATACAGCAAAGGACCGCTGGTGATGATCGAGATCGCGCGTAATATCATTACCGTTTTGCTGATCGGATTCCTGCTTCGGCAGTTGTTCAGTCTTCCGGTGACCATTGCAGGAACCTTTTTGGTGATGATCATCGTGGGTGTTATTTTCCGTCAGCGATTGCAGGTGTTCTATCACCGTATCGAGGACCGTTTTCTGCAGAACCTGCACGAAAAAGAAGAGCTTGAAAAGAACAGGACCAAAAGTTATCTGTCTCCCTGGGATGCCCACCTGACAAGTTATGTGATCAGTCCGCATGCGGATTTTATCGGTAAGACCCTGGAAGAGCTACAATGGCGTGAAAAATACGGGATCAATGTGGCATTTATTGAGCGGGGTAATATCGCCAAGTTTGCTCCATCCAGGACCGAACAGATCTTTCCTTTTGACAATATTGGCGTGATTGGTACGGACCAGCAGTTACTGGCTTTCAGCCAACTGATCGTTCCGTTTGAGGAGGGCGCCACCGACGAAAAAGGGCTGGTGGAACTGGATAAGATCCTGGTAGATGAACATACCAGATTGAAGGGACTCACCATACGCGAATCGGGTATCCGTGAAAAGACTGACGGACTGGTAGTAGGTATTGAACGGAAAGGAGAAAGGATCCTGAACCCATCCTCTCATACGAGGCTGGAGTGGGACGATATCGTATGGATTGTAGGGAACCGTAGAAAGATCCAGCAACTGTATCATCCCTGATTTTCTGCAAAGTTGGTTGCCTGTTTACGGACAGCAGGTAAGCTATAATGTTACTAAATCCTGTATGCCGATTCAATGACGAATGTCATTGATTACCGGCAGGTTATCAAGTAAATTCATAGGTCTGACAGGGTATGCATATTGCGATAACCCTGTTATAAACCGATGTGTCATGAAAAAGTTCTTTGTGCTGTTCAGCACACTATTGATCGGGGGGGCTTTGTTGTTTTCCTGTACCAAGAAGACCCTGACCGAACCAGCAGCCGAAACATTATTACAGGAAAAGCTACAGTCTTCTGTAGACCTGATGATGACAAAATATAAGGCTAAATATCCGGGTTATCCGGGAGGCCTTGCGTTGAAAGTGATTTCTAAGAACGGTTCCTATTTTGTATCATCCGGTATGGAAGCCGGCACAACGGATCAGATCCATTTCCGTGCAGCAAGTAATACCAAGGCATTTACGGCAACAGCGATACTGCTGCTGGCACAGGAGGGCAAACTGAATGTGGATGCAAAGATCATTGATACGATCCCCGGCACCAAAATGACCTATGTTCCGCTGAACCTTCAGTATAATATCCCGTACCGGGACCAGATCACTATCCGTGACCTGTTGCAACACAGTGCCGGCGTGTATGATGTAACCAATGATTCCATACCGGTAACTGTTACGGCGGCTGTACCATATATAGGGAAGCGTTACCTCGAATTTATCCAGGAAACCGATCCCAACCATAATTTCAATTTTGACGAGTTGGTGGGTGTGGTGGCAACCTGCCAGATATCTTATGCTGCGCCACGGGTAAAACACAAGTACTCCAATACCGGCTATTCTATCCTGGGAAAAATTATTGAAAGAGTTTCCGGCATGGGGTACAACCAGTTTGTAACAGACCGGATCATCAAACCGATGGGACTAGATCACTCTTCTATGCCGTATACGGGCACAGACCGTTTATTACCCCAGCCCTATGCTAAAGGCTATTATTACATGCCGGCACTGGAAGAGTGCACCAATTCAAATATTTCAGGGAATATTGCTGAGGGCAACCTGATCACTACGCCGGATGATCTTTGCAGGTTTATCCGAAAACTGATGCGGGGCGAAGGTGTGTTGAGCCTGAATACCGTGAACAATGTATTAAAGATCTATCCTTCCGGACCTTTGGGTGAAAGCAGGTATGCCTGTGGTATTTTCTATGTTCCCAACCTGGGTTGGGGTCATAATGGCGCACACGAAGGATATTTATCCAGGATGGTATCTGACCCGGATGCAGATATTTCTGTGGTTGCCTTCACCAATACCTGGAACACGTCGGGCGGAATGGCGACCATATCTGAACAGCTGAGCAACCTGCTGGACGAAGCCTGCATGAATGCAAGGCTGATCGTACAGTAGTTCTTCGGTTGTTGGAGGTGGATGTGAAAAGAACAAAGGAGGCAGAGAGTTTTCTGCGCCCTTTGTTCTTTTCAGGTATCTGCTTTCAGTACCCTGTCAGAAATTATGAATGTAAGCCAGCATCAAGCCTGTAGCAAAACGGGTGGCACTGGTCTTTTTAAGACTTCCTTCCAGATTGTTTTCAACAGAGGGATCGTCGAAGTTGACCATCTGTTCCAGTTGACTTTTTCTTCCATAGGACAGTAACAGTCCGGCCCTGAGGTTAAATTTTCGTTTTTTAAAGTTGGTCCCTACCTGCATATGATAAATATCCCAGGTAGCCGTGTTTGATCGGTAGCCATCTTCATTCTGGAACTTGCGTGTATCGGAATAATTATAATCGGTTCTGAGAGAAAGATAACCCGTGATCCTTTCCCTGAGCGGAAAACTGACACCGACAGAAAAGTTCAGGATCGATTTGTTCAGGTTCTTTAACTGCATCATGGATGATGTGAACTCTTTGCCAATACCTGTATCAGGACGGATAAAATAGTCGTTCCGGGGTATGATAACACTGTATTCGGCGATACGCGTAAAGTATTCAGCTGAAAAATACAGGTTACCCTTTCCGTAATCATAGGTATATCCACCCGCAATACTCAAAGGCGTCTTCCACCGGGAAGCCAGTTTGGTTTGTTTGCTGTTCGCGATCAGGAATTTTTCTTTGTTATTACCCAGCGGAAGATTGTTGATGCTGTATTGTACCAGCAGGTCAGCTTTTGAGGAAAGGTGAATGGATGGGGCTGTCACCAGCAGACCCAGGTGGTGTTTGGGAGCCAGTTCGTAAGACAGGCCTGCTTTGATACCCAGGTTGAACACGTTGCTGTGCACGAGATAATACTCTTCAATTGATACCAGTCGCTGGTCTAATCCCATCGACGCGTCATTACTGAGTACGCTGAGTGTAAGGTTGTGATGAAACTCCTGCCTACGGTTGGTGAAACCGAACGAAACGCCCAATGCCAGTTTTTTAGAGAAGGATTTGCCAACTGCCAGTAATCCTGTTGTTTCATCTACCGTGTTGGCGTGCACATATTGACCCACATAAAACTCATTGCCCATGCTGATCGATTCATCCAGAACGTTTACCATACCATCTCTCCGTTGCGAGGCGCTGAATTTCATCACCGGAGTATTCATAATGGCATAGGCAAGCGTGATGGGTTTCTTTAGTTTCAGGTAGATGGTGTTGGAGGCGATCACCGGAAGGATATAGGTTGACGTAGCTTTTAAGCCGAGTCCTAATCCCGCACCATCGTTAAACTTGGTGGTTTGAAAATTATAGATGCTGCCGCTGATATTGGAAGCATTTTTGGTGTTGAAAGCCAGCAATGCAGGATTGTAAAACAAAACACCGCTGTCGCCATTCTTGGCGATAACAGCACCAGGCGACATAAAACCTCCGGGTCCGTAAGCGTTTGACCAGTAATTGGCGTCTTGTGTGAGACAGGCTGAAGAGAAAAGGAGGGACAGAACAGCCAGTAGATATTTTCTCAACATGGCGAAGAATTTATAACGTGAGAGACTTTTTTTCAGTAACTTAATAGGTGAAAGTTCACTGATAAATGCTATGACAAAGTTGGTTAAAATTGTTCATATCCTGCTCATTTTATCGGCGTTCTTCATTCAGAAAACGTCAATTGCGCAAGGCTTGAGTTTTACAAGGCCCGCTAAAATTTTTGGTGATCAGCAAACGGACCGGGAGCCCAGTATCACTGGATTTGAGGGCAACTATTTCATTGCCTGGAAAGAAGCCGGATCAACCGGAAATATCCTGCTCAGCGACCTGGGAAAACAATACGACACCAATGCTGCTGCACCTGTGATCCGCATAACGGAGTCGGCTTCTTCCTTCGCTCCCCTGCTGCAACCTTTTCATGACAGACTATACCTTTTCTGGATCAATCCCAAAGGAAGGATCCAATACCTGGTCCGTACAAAAGAGCAGGGGTTTGATCCTTCAGCTATCCATGAGATCCTGTTCACAGATCACATTAAAGTTGCATTGGGGATCGATGGTGCTGCGTTGGGAGAACAGCTGGTTTTGTCTACACATGCTGATAACAAAGAGACCTTATTATATGCATTGTTCCGGGTGGATGCAAACGGATTGCTGCAGGCGACCGACCCTCATAAGATACCACAGGAAAGATCCAGGAACTACCCGCATGTAACGGCGATCAATAGCAACGTAGCACGCTTTTGCTGGCAGGGAAAAAATGATCAGCTGTTTTTTGCTGATTATGATGCAACCCGGAACAGCTGGTCCGAAGCAAAACCGAAAGGCAATTCACAGACGCAGGTATCGCCGGTAGTGCACCAGGTCTACAATTCTGATCAACTGTTCTATATCTGGCGTGGATATAAAAAGGATAACCGCCTGTATTATAAAATGGGGGCGGGTTTTGCCAGTCCGCGTGGACACACGGAACTGCCCCCATATTTTACCACAGATCTTCCGGTATCGGTCTGTAAAGTGGATGCGAATAATTTCCTGATGGCCTATACAGGCCCGGACCGCCAATTATACCTCAGTAATTTTTCTGCCTACCAGCCTGCCAGGTGGATGGAGCAGGTGTTACAACCACCTACCAGCAACAAAACACTGAAGGATATCGTGATACCCGGCTCACACGATGCAGGCATGAGTGTGTTAACCGCTACCGGAGGCCAGCAGAAAGGAACCATCAACGAGTGTAACACACTTACGCAGCAACTGAATATAGAGAGCCAGCTGAATAGTGGTATCCGTATGTTCGACCTGCGTATCGGCACATTTAATAAAATGCTGTACACCAAACATTGTTCTTCCGACTGCATGGACGAAGCGCTGGGTGGCGGTTTTGGCGAAAGATTGTATCCGATAGCGACCGCCATCAAAAAATTCCTGCAAACCAATCCGCAGGAGATCGTGATGGCCACATTCAGCCATTTCTGTGAAAAGGAAACACCGCTGGCCGGTTTGAAGGACAGCCTGATACACTGGATCGGACAAGACCATATCTATGTTGCCAATACAATCACGATCGGTGATGTGCCTTTACGAGAGCTGGCCGGTAAAGTGATATTGAGCTTTGAGATACCCGACCAAACCGATCATCGCTTTCCCAGCTGTTCGATTACAGATACATCAACCGCTTTTATCAATTTCCGAAGGGCCTATGCAGCTACCAATAAGATGAATGAACTGATCGAAAAGGAAAAGAACTTTTTTATCTCGCTGAATAATACCCTGAATAAAAATGACCTGGTCCGCCTCGACTGGCAGATAACACAAAGTGCCGATGAAGCACCGGTGATCTGTAATGAATTTCAGGACGAAAAAATCAACCCATTGGTGAATGGGGTTATGCTGCTGGCTAATGTGATCCGAAAGAATAAAAGCATTATCGATCACTCGATCGAAGGCAATAAATGGTTGCCGGTAAAACTGAATGAATGGATCAAAGAAGGGATCATTAACCGGCAGAACAGACCCAATATTGTTTATGTGGATGTGGCCGGTGCCTGGATCACCGATTATTGTATTGACCTGTTGCGGACCAACCTTTATCACTAATCAGCTCACCGGTAATAATGTGGTATGGATATCGATAGGATTACTCAATATTTTGTGAACAGGACATTTATTGGCGATATCTAATAGTCTTGCACGCTGTTCCTCATCCAGGTTTCCGATCAATTGGATCGTGCGGTTGATATAGGTTTTGTTCTCACTGTCGTTCCTGTCCAGGTCCAGGTCAATCTTCACCTCCTGCAGGTCCCACTGTTTTCTGTCGGCATACATGCGCAGGGTGGCACTGGTGCAGGCGGCCAGTGCGGCGATCAATAACTCTTTGGGGGAGAAACCAAGATCCTGGCCTCCTTTATCGATGGGTTCATCTGCAATCACCCGGTTACCACTGGGAGATTGTATCTCAATTTTATACAGTTCTTTTGCTATGGAAGAAGATACTTTGTCCATGTTTAAGGTTTTATACGTGTAGGATAAGGAACAAATTCAATATCATCACCCGTTATTTTGGGAAATTTCTGATCGATCCAGTTCTGCCTGGCCGTTGCAAGCGTTTCTTTGCTGCTGGAAACAAAATTCCAGTCAATAAACCTTTCTTCCGGAAGGGGTTCGCCACCAAACAGGTAAACGGTGGTATGGGCTTCGATTGTAAAACTGCAGAGTTTGCTTTCTTTGGCCACCAGGATCTGTTTGGGTTCATAGCGGTTACCCTCATTTTCAACCGACCCCTCCAAAATATAGAGTCCCGATTCACCATATAGTTCATGACCGATATGGATGGTCTGCCGCGTGCTGCTTTTGATCTCCAGCATATACAGTTTGCTGTATACGGGCACGGGCGATCTTCTGCCGAATACTTCACCGGCAATCAGTTTATAACTCACATCTCCATCCATCCAGTAAGGAATATGGTCCTTATCAACGTGCGCAAAATTGGGTTCCATGTTTTCCAGCTCTTTGGGTAATGCCACCCAGATCTGAAGCCCGTGCATGTGTTTTTCTGAATGACGCAGGTATTCCGGTGTTCTCTCTGAATGTACGATGCCTTTTCCGGCAGTCATCCAGTTCACTTCGCCGGGTTTGATCTCTATTTCATTGCCGATACTGTCCCGGTGCATGATGGAGCCGTCGAATAAAAAAGTAAGGGTAGACAAACCAATATGCGGATGCGGTTGTACATCAAAATTCTCCCGCTCGCTCATTTTGGTGGGACCCATATGGTCGATGAAGATGAAAGGACCCACCATTCTTTTTTCCCTGAATGGCAGTAAACGGCCCACCAGGAAGTTGCCGATATTGGCAGCGCGCTCTTCTATGATCAATTGGATGTTGGACATAGGAAGTGTTTTGATAAAGGTACACACAAAACGGTGCAACAGGTTTTATTCTGTTCTGTTATTATTGACGAGGAACCAGAAACTTGTTTTGTCAGGCTCTGTATTACCTGAAAACAGTAAGTGCCGGAAAAAACATTTTGTTTTTGGCGTTACCACACAATATAAATTTTAGTATGCATTACGTAGAGTATCCGATACACGACAATCATGCGCCGCTGTATAAATCTGTATATTTGCCTATGACCTGCACCAACGTCATAACCAATCTAAGCAGGCACATTTCTTTGACTAAAGAAGAGTGCGATCTGATTTCTTCCAAAGTCAGGCAAGTGGTATTGAAAAGAAAAAAAGCCATCATACAGGAAGGCCAGGTGGCAAAAGATGTCGCATTTGTTTTATCGGGTTGCCTGCGTTCCTACTCGGTAGACGATAATGGTTTTGAACATATCCTGCAGTTCGCTCCTGCCGAGTGGTGGATCACCGATATGTATAGTTTTATTGCACAAAAACCCGCTTACCTGACAGTAGAAGCTATTACGGATAGCGAGATAGCCCTGCTCAGCAGAAAGGATCAGCTTGATCTTTTTGACCAGGTGCCCAAGCTGGAAAGATATTTCAGAATACTTACTGAGAATTCGCTGGTAGGAAGCCGTCAAAGATTGATTGATAATATGAGCCTTACAGCCAGACAGCGCTACGAAAATTTCTGCAATCTGTACCCCTCTCTTATCAATGAAATTCCGCAGAAGCTGATTGCGGAATATATTGGTGTTACGCCCGAGTTCCTCAGTAAAATGAGAACACAGTTATTGCGTTCCCAATAACACATAACAACCTGTTTTCTTAATCTAGGTTATTGGTTACTGCTCCTGCTGCAGAAGAACTTTGTAGTAAAATACAGGGTTATGAAACAGTTGTTACTTTTCTTTTTTTTATTCTTTCATATAGCGGCCCACACCCAGAAATTGAGTTATCTCAGTTTTAAAACAGAGAACGATTTCCTCAACTACAGGGGCAAGGGTACAGACCGGTACTATTCTGCCGGGATCTTTGTGGGACTTACGCTGGTGAACAAAGAGAATCCCCGGGTTATCCAGAACCTGTCTGTCAACCAGAAATTATTTACACCGGATGATATCTCCAACCTGCACCTTACCAACAGGGATTATCCGTATACGGGCTTATTGTATTTTACGTACAGCCGTTCCGTGATCGCCAAGAACGCGCTTTCGGCAGTTACGTATAAGGTCTCATCCGGATCAACAGGCCGGAACTCCGGAGCAAGGGAGGTACAAACGGCCGTGCATAAATGGATCCATTACCGCGTACCGCAGGGTTGCGATTATGAATTGAATATGGGCCAGCTGTTGCAGTTTGAGCTGAACTATCAACGCGCACTGGTAACTCAAAACCGAATTAAAATCAGTTCGTTTGCCGGGACCGAATTTGGCACCATCTTCAACAGGCTTACCATGGGCACCGAGCTGAAAATAGGCAACAGTGACTTTAATTTTAATGAAGGCAGTTTTCAGGTACATCCCGAACTGTTCCATAAAAGATCCGGTTTCTACTTTTTTGCAAGACCGGAGCTAACGTATGTGCTGAAAAACAAAATGTTCAGTACCGATTTCGGGAACACACCGTTGAAAGAGGGCGAAGTGACTCATAAAGACATGTCGCGCTATGTATTCAGCAGCAGCGTGGGTGTTTCCTGGTATACCCCCCGGTTACTGGTTACCCTGGCGCAGCATAGCAACACCAAAGAATTTGCCCAGGCCGATCCGCATTCGTATGGTGAAGTGCAGTTGGTGTTCCGGTTATAACTGCTCACCGATGGTTCAGCGTTCAGAAATATGATAAGGTTTTGAATACAGGATCAATAAAGGGAGAGCCACTGCCCGTGTAAACAACCCTGCGTCTCGCATAATGTGAGGAATGGCCCTGTTTAACAAAGAAACAGCTCTCCCAAACAGAGCCATTTCTCTGTTTGGGAGAGCTGTAGCTCAGTACCAGTGAGCCGCAGCTCACTAAAAGTGCCCTGTGGCTCTGTTGATATCTGCTGCAGGGCACTCAGGCAGGCGTGGTAGCAGCTTGTTTACGGCTAACACGCGGGAAACGTTTCACCAAGTCTTCATAAATAGCCTGACTACCAGCCACATTGTTGCGGCTGGCCCCTTTTACCGAAGCATGGAAAATGAGCGAAGCCTCATAGGCTTCGGCTCCGGCCATGGTCAGGGTGTCTTCAACGGCCTGGCATAAAGCGTTTAATTCACGTGCAACCTCACGCAGGTCAGTAACCAGGGCCAGGTCTTTGCTGGCTTCGCTAACATCCAGGTACGTAGGTACCAAAGCGCTGTTTTTCTGGGCATAATCGAGCGCTTTTTGTACAAAAGCCAGGCTTTTATCACCCATTTTGGCCATGCCTGCCCGGTCATCGGGGGTAAGGTTAAACAGTAGTACAGGACTGAGTTGCTGGCGAATGACAGCCAGTTGCTGCAGAATGGTCTGTTTATCACCAGCGCTGAGGGTGCCGGAGATCTTGTTGCTTTGTGGCATAGGATTGGTTTTTTAAAAATGAATTGAATACTGCGAGTTTAACAACTTGGAATTTTTTCTCATAGGGTATTTATACCTGATTTTATAGGGGAAAAACACCCCCCTTGCAGCTCAACCGGGTTTATTACATTGGGTATTCGATGAATGTCGTGTAATCAGGCACTGGAGATAACCCTTATACAACGAAGTTTCTGAACAGTAGCGAATCTGTTTAGCGATTACACGAAGGCTGGTACCTATCGAAAAGGGTAGACAAACTTTTATTTGCTCGACCAGAAACAGGAGAGATTTCCTTCAAAAGGAGCCGTTTTCATATCCAGCGACCCGAAGGGTTTGCGTTAGCATTTCATAATCATTCAGAAACAGGGGGTTGTTGGTGAGCTGACGTGCGGCTTTGTGTAGCTGGATACAAGTTACGTGGTAAATAAATAAGGGATCAATTAGTCAAATTCTCCGCTTGCCTAACATCCTTGTATAAAATTCGCACAAGGTGTTTTAGGCAAGCGGGTGAGGAAGTTGGTTGATTTACTTACGGGTTGGTAGACCAGATAGAAGCATCTTTCACAAACACTCTTCTGTTCAGTTTCAGGTGGGCAACCAGCAGTTCTGCAAAATCTTCGGGGTGCATTACCCGGTCTTCGTTGTTGTTAATGAGGTTGGCGCTTTTGGCCAGATCGGTCACCACGGTACTCGGGGTAAGTGCGGTTACGCGGATATTGTGTTTGCGCACTTCCTGCATTAAAGAATCAGTGAGACCCATCAATCCGAATTTAGAAGCGCTGTAGGCACTGGTAACCGGTGCGCCTTTTAAACCGGCGGTGGAGGATACGTTCACGATATCGCCGGTCTGTCTTTCGATCATTTCGGGCAATACGGCGCGGGTGGTATAGTATACACCAAAAAGGTTCACTTTAATTTGGTTCTCCCACTGCTCGGGTGTCAGCTCCAGGAACTTTCCGAATGCCGCGGTGCCGGCATTGTTAATGAGGATATCAATGGCCCCCAGTTCCTGCCGGATCTTTGCCACGGCAGCATTTACCGAATTGATATCGCTGACATCCGCAGAGGCCACTGCCGTTTTTACCCCCAGGGCGCCAGCTTCCTGTGCTACCGCCTGCAGGTCTTTTTCTGTACGAGCTACCAGGCCCAGGTTTACCCCTTCGTTGGCCAACGCAAGCGCTATCGCCCGCCCAATTCCTTTCCCCGCCCCTGTGATGATTGCGGTCTTATTTTGTAATGATTGCATATATCTTATTTACAGGTGAATTGTGATTTGTGAATCGTCAGTCGTGAGTCGTCAGTGTTGATTCTCTGCCTATTCACCACTCACCACTCACGATTCACAAATCACGCAAAATTACATCTCATCACCCTGTGTCTTTGTAAATTCTCTGTCATTGTTTACCCCTACCAACCAAAACTCCATTTAAAACGCAGGTACCCGATATCCTGTAATCCCTGGAAGCTGCCCTGGTAACGGAGAAAAAAGGATTGCCAGATAAGATCGGCATCCAATTGAGGGGAGATATTATAACTGATGGACGGCGACAGAATGAGCAGGTCAAGCTGCGGTGAGTATACAATGGTGCAGCTGGCAGAGCTGAGCGGACTGATTTCTTTGCGTCCTGCCAACAACCAGCTAAACCGCGCAGGCATAAGATTTCTGGAGCTGAGGCTGAGATTTAATTCGCCGGGGTTATTCAGGTTCCGGTTTAATCCACGGCTGTTGTACAGTCCGCCAACAGTAAGGTACCACCCGTGTTTGAAAGCATGGTCCAGCGCCAGTGTCAGGTTCAGTTGACTGGCCGAGTCTTTCCCGGCGAAATAATATTGTGCTTCGCCTTTAAAGCCTGTCTCTTGAATACTGCCTGCCCAACCCATACCGAGCGTTGCGGTTCCGTGGTAGATACCGGAGATGAACTGCAGATCATAGCTCCATCTGTTCAGGAAATAGCGTGCAGCGGCGATCTGTTTCTGCTTACCACTGCTGCTGTACACAAACTCTATATGTGAAAAATCAGAGAGTTTGTGTTGCAGGCTGATGGCATCGGATCCCGGTCGTTCTTCATAGTCGATGTCTAGGAAATTATAGGCGTTGTAAATATCGTTTGGATTCCAGAGGGTGGCCATGCCCCAGTTGATGCGCTGGCGGCCGATGCGTGCCTGCCATTTCTCTTTTTTCAGGTCTACATATAACCGCTCTACATTGGTATGGAAGACCAGATTGTTATTACTGATCCAGGCTTTCTGCAGGTTCCATGCTTCATTACTATTGCGGAGGCGACCGGCAAAATCGGGAATGCGGCTGACCTGGTCGCCCCAGAATACCCGGTTACGCAGTTCGGCGGCGAAACTGATGACGGCGGCGGGTTTCCATTTTACATTGAAACGGTTATGCACCAGGTTGCCGAATGTATTCTGGTGGCCCAGTTTGTCGATCGAATAGGAAGAGAGATTTTTGACGTATCCGTTGAAACTTATTTTCTGATGGGTGGCCGATAAGGAATCCTGTGCCATCAGAATCTGGTAACAGCTGCAAAACAATAGTATGAAAAGCCACTTAATGCTGTACATGTGTATCCACTTTTGCGGTATCGGATGTGATGCGTCCGTCTACCAGTGTGATCACGCGGCGCGCCCTTTCGATTACCCTGGCATCGTGGGTGGAGAAGATGAAAGTGATGTTTTCTTCCTTGTTCAGCAGTGCCATGATATCGAGCAGGTTCGAGGCGGATGCGGTGTCAAGGTTGGCCGTAGGTTCATCGGCCAGCACGAACTGCGGCTTTGAAGCCAGCGCGCGTGCTACAGCTACGCGTTGTTGCTGACCACCGGATAACTGTGAAGGACGACTATCCATCTTGTCTTCGAGGCCGATCTGCCTGAACAGTGTTTGGATGCGTGCCTCCCTCGCCGATTTATCGATACCCTGCAATTGCATGATGAACTCTACGTTCTCCCTGGCGGTGAGCACCGGTATCAGGTTAAATGACTGGAATACGAAACCGATATTTTGTAAACGAAAATCGATGAGTTTGTTGGGACTCATAGCCGTTATATCAATGCCGTTGATCTCTATCCTTCCTTCATCGGGTGTGTCCAGTCCGCCGATCAGGTTCAGCAAAGTGGTCTTGCCCGAACCGGAGGGTCCTACCAAAGCGGTGAACTCTCCCTGGTTAATGTGCAGGTGTACATTGTTGATGGCATACACGGGAATGTTTTCCTTATTATAGATCTTGGAAATATTATGTGCGTCAATTACGGTACTCATGCCGGTTATTTTGGGTGATCATGATTTTATTTTCGTAATGCTTCTATTGGTCGTAACTGCAGGGCTTTCAGCGCCGGATAGATACAGGATGCCAAAGCCGTAAATAAAACGATGCCCATGATACCTGCCAGTTTTTCTGTGGGAAATTCCGGGTAGATCAGCGTGCTGAAACCAAAATTGCTCATCATTTCTTTGCCCATGCTTTCCAGGTTCAGGCCGTTCTGGTGGTAGTAACCGGTTACGATCCAGGCAATGCCCAGACCAATTGGTGTGCCGATCAGGGTGAGGAAAACGGTTTCCAGGAATACCAGCAGGAACAAACGGAGCCGGTTCATGCCCAGCGCCATCATCACCCCGATCTCCTGTGTACGTTCGAGTATGGCCATCAGCATGGTGTTCACAATACCGAAAGCCAAAGCGAACAGGATAATACCGATGATGATATAGGAAGTGATATCCACCGTATCGATCATCAGTTCTGTTTCGGGCGAAAGATTTTGCCAGGGCTCTACCAACAGGTCGGGATATTGTTGCTGCAGTTGTTGTGTGGCAGTCAGGGTTGCGGCATCCTGTTGAAGTATGAGGGCTATCTCATGTGCATCATTACCAATATTCAGCATCTGGTTCAGTTCGGATCTTTGTACGTATACGTTGCGTTCATCCATCGGAGTATTCTCAGACTGGTAAATAGCGGCCACGCGGAAAGCCGCCGAGATGATATTGCCGTCTGCATCGGTGAAAGTGAGTACCAGTTTACCTCCGGGGTTCAGTTTCATTTTGTCGGCCAGTTTTTTACCGACAAGCACCTGGTTCTTTTTGCCGGGCTCAAACCCTTTTCCCAACCGGATTTTCTGCAACAGGCCGGATACTTGGTTTTCCATGGCCGGGTCAATGCCATTGATCTGTACACCCGCGCTGCCAGTAGTGGTGGCCAGCATACCCTGTGTGATGGTCCTGCCGGCAATATATTTTACTGCACTGTTTTTCTGCAGTTCCTGCAGCAGTTTTTCAGCGTCGTTGATGACGAACCGGGCCTCATAATCATTCTTGAACATTTTGTGGTGGAGCTGAATATGACCGGTTTCCGAATAGATAACGGTCCTTACGCGGCCATTCATCATACCCTTGTACAGCGCCAGTACAGCAATACCCGCAAAAAGCCCGATCGCTACCGAAAGCATGATAACGAGGCTGCGGATTTTGTTACGCCATATGTTACGCCAGGCAATTCTGAATATCACGGTAATGGTTTTATTTTTTCATGGAGATGACAGGATTTAAACGGATCACTTTTAACACAGGATATAAGGATAACACCAGTCCGATCAGCAAAACCATCAGGCCCTGGTTGATAAAGTGGATGCTGTCTGTTGAGGTTGGGAAAATGGCTTCAAACCCGAACCGTTCATAGGCTTTGGCGGCATTGCCGGTGATGCGGATGGGGTGTTTCTGCAGGTACCACACGAGGGGCATACTGGCCAGTATCCCCAACAGACAACCCGCCAGCACGGTCAGGATCGATTCGCATAGGAGTAATAAAGCCAGTTTGCTTTTTCGCATGCCGATAGCTACCAGCATACCCAGTTCAAAACGGCGTTCTGCCATCATCATCAGCAAAGTGCCGAAAATGCCAAAAGAGATCAGCAGGTACAGGATCAATTGTATTACCACCATGTTGGAGCTATCGGTTTTGATGTGTTGTTTGATGTCGGGCATCATCTGTTCCCAGCTCATCACTTCGTATCCGTTCCCTGCCAGTTGCTGGGTGTCTGTACTGATCATGTTCACCTGTTTGGGGTCCTGTATAGATAACACATAGGAGGTAAGTATACCCGGAGCTTCGAACAGCACCTGAGCGGCAGCAAGCGGCAGATACAGGAGCCGGTCGTTCAGGTCCGGCGAACCGAATTTGGCTACGCCGCCGATCACGTATTTCCCGGCAGCGGTGGCGCCATGGTAACCCTGTCCAATCAGTACCAGGGTATCATGCAGTTGCAGTTGTAATCTTTTTAGTAGTCCCTCAGCCACCAGTACGGTATTATCTCCTGCCTGCAGGTATTCTCCTGCAACCAGTTTGTTGGAAAGCCGGGTGATCCTGTCTTCTTTCTGCGGATCAATGCCCACTACCAGGCAACCCTTGGTAATATTTCCTGCTGAAGCCAGCGCAAAAGATTCTAACCTTGGGGTGATACCGGTGATACGTGTATCGTGCAACAGTTTTTTTTCAAGGGCTGCGGAATTTTCAAAACTATTGTCGAGTATCTGTTCGTCCCAATAGCCTTGTTTGTGTATCTGTATATAACCCGAGTAGAAACTGACCATGTTTTTGATAAGGTTGTCGAAGACTCCCGTTTTGATACTGCTGGTCAGCACGGATAAGACAACGGCAAAAAAGATGGATGCCATCGTAATGGTAGTTCTGTTGCGGTTTCGCCAGAGGTTTTTCCATGCCAGCTGTAAGATCCACATCTTAATTGAATTGTTTTATCCGCTCGATAGAGAAAAAGGTATCGTCTATGTTCCGGTTAAACTGCACAGAGAGGTAAATGATTTCTGTTTTATGTCCTTTTTTATCCGCAGGTATCATTTCAATGCGGGTGGGTATCAAGCGCCCGTCCATCAGTTTGATATCATATCCGCGCATGGTGTTGGTAAGTTTGCCTTCTTCATCAAAGAACTCTGTGTAGAGTTCCAGGAAATCCTTTTTATCGATCACCACCAGCAGTTTGCCCCATACAACGGCCGTATTGGGTTTGGGGATCAGTTCAAGCCGGTAGCAGTTTTTCCCGTCAATCGTGGTGTCTGCCAGTAACCGGTGCTGGTAGTCGTCCACAACAGAAGATTCTTTTACCAGGTCATCATTGGTGAAATCGGTACCCATCCAACTGTTGGTCATCATGGAGGGCGGCAGTTTGATGATGCGTTCGAGTATGGGCATCCAGTTCCATACTTCTTTTTTACGCTTCAGGAATACGATGCCTTTATCTTTCGGGGGAGACTGCACCAACAGTAGTGCAAAGTCGTTACCCTTCATCCAGGACCGGATCCGCATTTCACGGCTCCAGCTGGGTCGGGTGGTTCTGATGATCAGTTCACCCTGGGAGGTTTTGCCACGCATTTTTTCATCTGCTTTCCGTATGATTTCGGTAGCCGACTGTGTGTATGCCAGAAAAAAAGAGCAGGTAAACAGTATGGTCAGAGATAACCTCATGGTATCTGCTATTGTCTTATAAATTTACAACAATACTCAGGGAACTATCGGTTTTATTTATATTTCAAAAGCAATGCTTTTCCCGGCAGGCAGTTATTTCTCTCCCTGTACGAAATCGTTTGCGTTCGTTTTCTCTGCCCAATACCATTTTATTCAGGTTCTTCTTCGTATTTTATTGGCTGATTAATTATCCCGATTGCTATGAACGAACAACTGCCCCGTCGTCGCTTTATCCGTTATGCCACCCATACAGCGCTTGGTGCTGGTTTACTCGGTAAAGTCTCTGGTGTTTTTGCAGCCGGGGCCGATGGGGATCCCAAACGCATCGGTATTATCGGTTTAGACACATCACATAGTATTGCTTTTGCCAAAGCGTTGAATGGGCCGAATGTTTCGCCGTCCTACCAGGGCTTTACGGTTTCTACGGCTTATCCCAGGGGGAGTGCTGATATAGAATCTTCTGTAAAACGAATACCCGGTTATACCGAAGAAATAAAGAAACTGGGTATAGAGATCACGTCTTCTGTGGAAGAGCTGCTAAGCAAATCTGATTATATTTTACTGGAAACAAACGATGGCCGGCCACACCTGGAACAGGCCATGCAGGTGATCAAAGCGGTAAAACCTTTTTTTATCGACAAACCCGTAGCCGGATCGCTCCGTGATGCTATCGCTATTTATGCGGCAGCTAAAAAACACAAAGTACCCCTGTTCTCCTCCTCCTCGCTCCGTTATATGGAAACCGCACAGGAAGTGGCGCAGGGCAGGATCGGCAAAGTGCTGGGGGCTGATACCTATAGTCCGGCCACCCTCGAAAAAACACATCCCGATCTGTTCTGGTATGGAATTCATGGCGTAGAGATTCTGTATACGGTAATGGGTATGGGTTGTAAAGAACTGGTACGTGTAAATACCCCCGATACCGATATTGTAGTGGGAACCTGGTCCGATGGCCGTACCGGCACTTTTCGCGGAACGCGTACGGGCAAACACGAATATGGCGGAACAGCCTATGGAGAAAAAGGGAACCTGGTATTGGGGCCATTTAAAGGGTATGACAACCTGCTCGACCAGATCATCCGGTTTTTCAGGACCGGCATTGCCCCGGTGAGTGCTGAAGAAACCCTGGAAATATACACATTCATGGAAGCAGCAGATGAAAGCAGGCGCAATGGTGGCAAAGCGGTTGTGTTGGCGGATGTGTATGGGGCAATGAGTGAATGAGCGAATGATTTGTTTAAAACCATTAAGTATGAATAATTCCCGCAGAGACTTTATTAAAAAAGCTTCCATGGGCTCGGTGGCTTTTTCGTTTGGTGGGGTGTTGCAGGGCTTCAGTGCCGGTAGCTACCGAAATATTATTGGCGCTAATGATAAAATAGCGGTAGCCTGTATGGGTGTGAACAGCCGTGGCCTGGCGGTTGGTAAAAATTTTGCCTCACAGCATAACTGCGAAGTGCTGCATGTATGCGATGTAGACAGCAGGGCCAGCACCAAATGTATCGCTGCCATAGAGAGCATACAACAGAAACGGCCGAAGGATACGCCCGATTTCAGAAAAGCCCTGGAGGATAAGGATGTGGACGTGCTCATTGTTACTGCACCGGATCACTGGCACGCGCCTGCCGCCCTGCTGGCCTGCGCTGCCGGAAAAGACGTATACCTGGAAAAACCCTGCAGCCATAACCCCAATGAAGGTGAAATGCTTGTAAAAGCGGCAGCTAAACATAAACGGGTACTTCAAATGGGTAACCAGCGTCGTTCCTGGCCCAATGTGAGTGCCGCTATTGCAGAACTGCATGGAGGAGTGATCGGCAAACCCTACTATGCCAAAACCTGGTATACCAATAACCGGCCGTCTATCGGCAAAGGCAAAGAAGTGGCAGTACCCGACTGGCTTAATTACGACCTATGGCAGGGACCGGCGCCACGCAGGCCCTACCGCGATAACCTGATACACTATAACTGGCACTGGTTCTGGCATTGGGGAACAGGCGAAGCTTTAAACAATGGTACTCATATGGTTGATCTGGCACGATGGGGACTGGGTGTTACCTATCCTACCAGTGTAAATTCTACCGGAGGCCGCTACCGTTACCAGGACGATTGGGAAACACCCGATACGCAGGTCATCAATCTTTCTTTCGGAGATAAAGGAATGATCAGCTGGGAAGGCCGCAGCTGTAACAGCCGGAATGTAGAAGGCAGCAGTGTAGGCGTGATCTTTTACGGGGAGAACGGGTCGCTCACCATTGAAAGTGGGAACTCTTACAAGATTCACGACTTGAAAAACAAACTGGTAAAAGAAGTAAAGAACACCCAGAATATTGATGCGCGTAATGTATCGGACCCTGCACAGGAACTGGATGCATACCATATCCAGAACTTATTTGATGCCATCAAAAAAGGAACACCCCTGAATTCCGATATCGTGGGTGGTCACCAGAGCACGTTGCTGGTACAGCTGGGCAATATTGCACAACGCACGGGCCGCACATTGCATACCGACCCAACCAACGGCCATATCCTCAATGATTCTGTCGCCATGAAATACTGGAGCCGCGAGTATGAAAAAGGATGGGAACCGAAAGTGTAGATAAGAAGGGAATAATGAATAATGAACAAGGAATGATGAACAAGGAATGATGAACAAGGAATGATGAACAAGGAATGATGAATTGTTTCTATCACTCTGCGTAAACTCACCGTCCTCTGCGGCTCTGCGGTGAAAAGATGAAAGGGACAAGAAACAAGGAGCAAGAGACAAGGAGGGTAAGGAAGGATAATGAATGGATAGTTAAAACCCAAATGCATGACAACTAACGAAGCCGGTGAAAAATTTATCAGTCAGCGTTTGTATTCATTGGATGCTTTGCGTGGCTTTGATATGTTCTGGATCATCGGAGCTGATGAGTTTTTTCACCAGATGGGTAAAGCCACAGGAACACCCTTCTGGCAGTCTCTTTCAACCCAGTTCACACATCCTTCCTGGAACGGGTTTCATGTGTATGATCTTATTTTCCCATTGTTCCTTTTCCTGGCGGGAGTATCGACGCCCTATTCCATCGGCCGTTCTTTATCGGAAGGGAAAACCAGACGACAGGTAATGCTGAAAGTGGTGAAAAGAGGTTGTTTGTTGGTTTTGCTGGGACTGGTGTTTAACAATGGTCTGCAATTGCGTCCTTTGGCTGATATCCGCTTTTCCAGCGTATTGGGAAGGATCGGTATTGCTTATGTATTGGCCAATATCATCTATATCTATGCCAGAGAAAAACTGCAGTTTGCCTGGTTCGCCGGTTTACTTATCGGTTATTGGCTCATCTTAAAATTCACGTCTGCACCGGGTTTCCCTCCGGGTGATCTAACTATGGAAGGTAATTTTGCCTCCTATGTAGACCGCAGCCTGTTGCCGGGAAAATTGTCACTGGGTATTCATGATACGGTTGGTTTCTTCAATAATATACCAGCCGTGAGTACGGCGCTGGCGGGCATTATTACCGGTATTTATTTGAAGAAACCGGAAATCACCAAACAAAAGAAAGCCTGGATGATGGCGTTGGTGGGGGGTGTGTGTCTGCTGATCGCGCAGGTATGGAATCTTGATTTTCCTATTAACAAGAACATGTGGTCCAGCTCATTTGTCATGCATACCACCGGCCTGAGCTTACTGCTGATGTCCCTGTTTTATTATGTGATAGATGTTCTGGGTTACCAGCGCTGGGCTTTTTTTCTGAAAGTGATCGGTATGAACTCGATCCTCATTTATATCTCCGGAAAATTCATCAACTGGAGATATACGGTCAATGGTTTTTTTCAATGGCTGACCGAATGGGTTGGCGAGCCGTATAACCTGGTAACACTGAGTTTGTGTATGATACTGGTAAAATGGGTATTCCTCTATATCCTGTATCGCAAAAAAATATTTTTAAGGGTATGAGTCTGACAAAAATTATCAGGGTACATCACCTGCAGGATCCCGTTTCGCTGGGTAATTCTGCCGGTGAAGAAGCAGCGCTTGCCATTAAAAAAGCGATCGCTAAAAAAGGACAGGCCAAAATTATTCTGGCAACAGGCACCAGTCAGTTTGAAACACTGAACCGGCTGATTGCAGAACCGGGTATCGACTGGTCACAAATAACCATGTTTCATCTGGATGAATACATTGGTCTTCCCATCACTTCTCCAGCCAGTTTCCGGAAATACCTGAAAGAAAGGTTTCTGGATAAAGTGCCGAAGCTGAAAGCAGCGCACCTGATCAACGGGGAGAATGATCCTATTAAAGAATGTAAACGTCTCAATGCTTTACTTCGGCGCCACCGTATTGACGTTGCCCTGGTAGGTATTGGTGAAAACGGACATCTGGCTTTCAACGATCCTCCGGCTGATTTTGACACCCGGGATCCGTATATCATTGTAGACCTGGACCAGGCCTGCCGTAAACAACAGTTTAACGAAGGCTGGTTTAAAACCATGAACGATGTACCCAGGCAGGCCATCAGCATGTCGATACACCAGATCATGAAAGCCAGACAGATCATCTGTTCTGTTCCGGACCAAAGAAAAGCTGAAGCGGTGAGGAACTGCCTGGAAAAACCGATCAGCAACCGATACCCCGCCAGCATTCTGCGGAATCATACCAACTGTTCCATTTATCTTGATACAGCGTCTGCCTCCCTGTTAACCAGTAAGAAAACAAAATAACCAGGCCTCTTTGGAAAACCGGGGACCGGCTCTCATAAGAAAACAAATTACATCATGCGTGATCCAAAAACTGTTGTGCAGGTAAGTTCTTTGTCGAAGCGGCAAACACAGGTCTCTATCTTTATCATTGGCATCCTGTTTTTTATTTTCGGGTTTGTTTCCTGGGTGAACGCGATCCTGATACCGTATTTCAAGATCGCCTGTGAGCTGACTCATTTCAGGGCTTACCTGGTTACATTCGCTTTTTACATCTCTTATTTTATTATGTCGGTGCCAGCGTCTTACCTGTTAAAGAGAACCGGCTTTAAAAAAGGCATGATGACAGGTTTCTGGATCATGTCGTTGGGGGCATTCATTTTTGTTCCTGCTGCGTTAACGCGGACGTATGAAATTTTCCTGATGGGACTGTTCACTATCGGTGCCGGCTTGGCTGTTTTGCAAACAGCGGCCAATCCGTATATCACGGTATTGGGTCCCAAAGAAAGTGCGGCACAGCGCATCAGCATCATGGGTATCTTTAACAAGGGTGCCGGTATTCTTGCACCACTGGTGTTTGCTGCGGTAATCTTAAAAGCCACCGATACCCATCTATTTGCAGAACTGGGCAGTATGGGTGCAGCAGAAAAAGCCACAGCATTGGATGAGCTGGTAAGGCGTGTGATGGTTCCTTACCTGTGTGTGGGTTCGGTATTACTGGCATTGGGTTTCCTGGTCCGGTTCTCTCCTTTGCCGGAAATTGATACCGAACACGAAAGCGAAGAACTGGCGGCTGCCAATACGGGTAAAAACACCATTTTCGATTTCCCGCACCTGGTACTGGGGGCCATTGGTATTTTTTTGCATGTGGGGACACAGGTGATTGCCATAGATACCATTATCGGTTATGCCAACTCTATGCAGATACCGCTGATGGAAGCCAAAACCTTCCCTTCCTATACATTGGCCGCTACTATCTGTGGTTATGTGCTGGGCATTATCTGTATCCCGGCGTATGTGAGCCAGGTAAATGCACTCAGGTTCTGTACGCTGCTGGGAACCTTACTGACCTTATTGATCGTTTTTGCCAACGGACAGGTACATTTTCTCGGACATACGGCAGATATTTCTATCTGGTTTGTGGTGTTGCTGGGACTGGCCAATTCGCTGGTATGGGCGGGTATCTGGCCCCTGGCGCTGGACGGTCTGGGTAAGTTCACCAAGATAGGGGCTTCGGTAATGATCATGGGACTTTGTGGTAACGCTATCTTACCGCTGGTGTACGGATGGATGGCTGATCTTTTTGATGTACGTACGGCTTACTGGGTACTCTTGCCCTGTTATCTGTATCTTGTATTTTATGCAGTATACGGTCACCGTATCAGGAGGTGGAAACCTTAATCATGTATGGCACAACGTTTCAAAATATTCAATGGTAAAGTTATCCTTCCCGGCAGAATTCTTCCGTGGGGTACAGTGTTGATTGAAGATGGCCGTATTGTGGCTGTGGAAGCAACTGAAGTGGATTTTGCCGATGCAACCCTGATTGATGCCGGAGGTCAATATATCTCACCCGGTTTTATCGACATACATGTGCATGGTGGGGGTGGTTATGATTTTATGGATGGCACTACAGAAGCATTTTTACAGGTAGCGAACCTGCATGCCAAACATGGTACTACGGCGATGTTACCTACTACGCTGACCAGTGAGAAGGAAGACCTGCTGGCAACATTGAATGCTTATGATGCGGCCAACCAAATCAATGTTTCAGGCGCCTCATTCATAGGCATGCATCTGGAGGGTCCGTATTTTGCCATGAGTCAGCGGGGAGCCCAGGATCCCAAATACATCCGTAACCCGGATCCTGCGGAATACAAAGAGATACTGGAAAAATACCCTTCTGTAAAACGCTGGAGTGCTGCACCGGAATTACCGGGAGCCATTGCATTCGGGCGATACCTACGCTCCCAGCAGGTGGTGGCAGCCATGGCACATACGGATGCTGTGTATGAAGAGGCACTCGAAGCCTTTCAGAACGGGTATAACCTGGCCACACATTTTTATTCGGCCATGTCTGGTGTCACCCGCCGTAATGCTTTCCGATATGCCGGCGTGGTAGAAACAGCATACCTGCTGGATGAGATGGATGTTGAGATCATTGCCGATGGCGTGCACCTGCCTGCGCCATTGCTGCAGCTGGTGGTAAAGAGTAAGGGTAAGGAACGGACAGCGCTCATCACCGATGCTATGCGGGCAGCAGGAACTGAGGTAACAGAAAGTGTCCTGGGAGGTATCAAAAATGGCTTACCTGTTCTGGTGGAAGATGGTGTGGCCAAACTGCCTGACAGAACCGCATTTGCGGGCAGTGTGGCTACGGCTGACAGGCTGGTAAGAACCATGATGGAAATGGCGAACTGTTCTCTCCCTGATACCATTCAAATGATCACAGCAACACCGGCAAGAATCATGGGAGTGGATGATGTAAAAGGCTCCCTGCAGAAGGGGAAAGATGCAGATCTGCTCCTCTTCGACGATGCCATCAATATCGGGATGACGATGGTGAAAGGAAAGATCGTTTACCAGGCCGGCTAAAAGGTCGCTGCCGGTTACAATACCTGGTTAAACTCCAGGCGCTCACCATCGGGTCCGGTAATGTTGAAGTATTTACAGCCATTCTTCCAGAACGCCAGAAAAACAGGTGCCGGTTCAAGTACTTCGAATCCTGCATTTTTGATTTCGGTGAAAGTCTGATCAATATCCGCCACATCAAAAGCAATATGATCGATATGACCGTTTTTCCTGTTGCGGATTGCAGCCAGTTCCTGCTCGGGTAACTGGTATAGTTCCAGTATGAGCTGACCCAGCTGCATCATCGCCACCCGGCCCTTACCGCCATTGTGTGCAAAACCGGCATCCATCACGTTGGTGAAGCCCAGTTTCCGGTAAAATAATTCCGATTCGGTAAAGTCTGTAACAGGGATGCCGATATGCTGAAGGGACCTGATCTGTAAGTTCATAAAAAGTATGACTAATGAACCAACAAGTTAAGGTCTTCGGGTGAGCGCTTCCCGAAAAACGGATAAACAGAAGGAAGAATAGCTGAAAATAAACATTTCGTCAATTAATATCAATTAATCAGCCGAATTAAAAAGAGGTATAAATAGTTAATACATTGCTCTCCGTACGAATCGGTTATTGGTCCGGATGAATGATTTGACCTACAGCTTATCTCTATATCCCCCCCGATTAAACAAATAATGCCTGGTTTTTGCCGGGCATCATTTTTTTTGAATACCAGTGATGATGCAGTGTTTATGTGAATTAGGGAAACGTTTGTTATCTCTTTCAAAAGCAAGGGAGCTTTTCTGTAATTTTAAACATGTTTCGTTCTTCTGTTTCTCCCCTGATAGTGCTGCTGTCTTTACCGGTGGCTTTTGTGTATCATAGTAAGGCCATGCAGCCAGGTATTAAAAAACAATCGTCAGCCGTTTCCCGGGCGGAGAAACCTGTGGGTATGGTATGGATCCCCGGCGGCAAGTTCCGTATGGGTACGCCTGCAGCCAATGAATCGTTATGTGCCACACCCGGGCTGACTTCTGATGCCCTGCCTGTGCATACCGTAGAGGTAAAAGCTTTCTGGATGGATGAACACGAAGTGACTAATGCCGAGTTTGAGAAGTTTGTGCAGGCCACAGGATATAAAACAGTGGCAGAGATTGCGCCCACTGCAGCGGAATTCCCGAACGCCGATCCGTCATTACTGGTTCCAGGCTCTGCGGTATTTGCACCACCCGCTCATGAAGTTCCGCTGGACAATTACCTGCAATGGTGGGAATACCGTAAGAACGCCAACTGGCGTCAGCCCTTCGGTGCAGGAAGCAGCATTAAAGGAAAAGAGAATTATCCCGTGGTACATATTGCCTGGGAAGATGCGATGGCCTATGCCCGCTGGGCTGGTAAACGGTTACCCACGGAAGCCGAATGGGAGTTTGCCGCACGGGGCGGGTTGAAAGAGAACACTTTTGCCTGGGGTAACCAGTTCAGACCGGCCAGCCGCTATATGGCGAATACTTTCCAGGGAAGCTTCCCTTCAAAAGATGCAGGGAAAGACGGATATAAAGGTATTGCACCCGTAAAACAATATCCAAAGAACGGGTATGGTTTATATGATATGGCCGGCAATGTATGGGAGTGGTGCTCAGATTGGTACCGCGCAGATTATTATACCACACTGGTGCGAAAAGGTATGCCTATTGTTGACCCGCAGGGACCGCCGGATAGTTTTGATCCTACAGAACCCGGTATTGTTAAAAAGGTGCAGAAAGGGGGGTCCTTTCTTTGCAGCGATGAATATTGTTCCCGTTATGTTGTGGGTTCTCGTGGTAAGGGCGATTGGAAAATGGGCACCAACCACCTCGGCTTCCGCTGTGTGCGGGATACAAAATAAAGCCTGTTTATTTTTTCTGTAGTCTGTTGTTAAGACTCCAGTCGCCGCTTCCCAGGCAAAAGAATACGGAGGTCAGTAAAGCTGATATAAAAGGATGCTGGTCCTCGGTCAGTATTTTGCCATGCCCCATGGTAAAACTGATCAGCAATAAAGTAAGGGTCAGCGGAATCATAAACAGGCGAACCCATATTCCCAACACCAGGGAAAGACCTCCCAGCAGTTCAGCTGTTTTGCCTGCATACGCAAATAAAGCCGGCAAAGGATAATGCATGTCACTAAGCCATTGCGTATAATTCTTCATCTGGTCAAACACAAATACTTCATGACCATGATACACAAATAAGATACCTGTAATGATCCGGATAAGGGCAAGCATTTTTGGTGTATATCGTTGTATCGGCATGGTATCAGATTTGTTTAGTAAGATACCATCCTACCCGAACAAAAACAACCGCGCCCTTGTGTTCTTGCTAGCAAAATTTCCCGCAAGGACACAAAGGCGCAGTTAAAGAGAGTTTGAGGGTGTTATAGCTTTTTCACCCGGATATTCCTGAACCGCAGCACATCGCCATGACCCAGGAAGCCAATGTGGCCGCTCGTTCTTTGCAGGCCGGGGTGTTCCTTATGATCCATGGTGCCATTGGCAGAAGCCTGTTTAATGTCGCCATCCAGGATGGTTTCCCCGTTCAGGATCACTTTTACTTTGGAGCCTTTTACGATCACTTCTTCCTGGTTCCATTCGCCGGTGGGTTTCAGAAAACCTCTTTTGGCCGGGATCACTCCATACACGGAACCATGGTACTGGTAGGGCTGCAGGTTCTTGTAGATCTCTGCTTCATTATCAAGTATCTGCAATTCCATTCCCACATAAGCCGCATCGCCCTGCAGTGGTGTGCGGATACCCAGGCCATTGTTGGCGCCGGGCGTTAACTGAAACTCGAAACGGAAATTGAAATCTGCATATTCCTCTTTTGTATACAGGTTACCACCGCTGAGCTCGGGATGTACAACTATATTACCCTCTTCCACCACATATCCCGTGGTATTACCTGTCCATTGCTCCAGGCTGGTCCCATCAAAAAGGGAACTGAAGCCCTGTTTCTTTTCTTCCTCGCTTAAGGGAGTTGTGTAATCTGTAGGTAATTCCCGTACGTAAATATTACGGTAGGCAACATAGGTTCCGTGTGCCTGCAGTTCCAGTTGTTCCTTAGGGAAAATGGGTTGCTTGCGGTCCCAGTAGTTTTCCAGCACCACATTATCGGTCACCAGCTCCCCGTTCAGGTACACCGTTACGTGTTCTCCTTTCATGATAATGTGAAAACGGTTCCATTCACCAATTTTATTATCGGCCACTACCAGTGGTTTGCTTGGATTTTTCTGGTTGTTGTACAAACCGCCGGAACCTACCTGTGCGCCTACTTCGCGGCGGCTGGTGTCCCAGATCTGTACCTGCGGACTGCCCCGCAGGTAAATACCGGCATCCCCTTTTTCGGTGATCTTCCAGTCGACAAACATTTCTATATCACCGTATTTTTTTTCGGTGCAGAGATTGTCACCATGACCTATAAATACCAGCAGCCCATCTTTTACGATCCAGTCATTTTTTGCTTTCTCATTGGCGATGTTCTGTGCGGCAGTCAATGAATCGGCAGGCATTTTGGCCCGCAGAATGGGGTTGCCCACCAGTGCTTTCCATCCACTCAGGTCTTTTCCGTTAAATAGCGATACGAAGCCAAAATCAAAAGGCATGGCTTTGATATGTGCGGTCAGTTTCTTTACCAGTATGGCACTGTCTTCTCCTTTGATCAGCGGCAGGGCTTTTTCCAATTCAGCACGTACCAGGGGGCCACGGATATGTTGATCGTTCAGGGCCAATTGTGCAAGTATGCGTGCCGCATCGGTCGCTACTTCCTTGTCAGACAAAGCCCCACTTACCAGCACAAAAGAGCTGATGCCCGGGATACGAGATACCTGGTTGAGGATTCTTTTTTTACGGATGGGATCGGCTGCAGTCTCTAACTGGTTTTGCAGTGACAGTAATTGCTGAACGGGATTTTGCCTGTCAACAGGAACAGCCGCGGCAGCTTTGATTGGTGGTAACGGTTGCTTGTTAAAGTGCAGAACGGTTTCGATGTAT
The DNA here is from genome assembly GCF_058231045.1 of Sediminibacterium sp. FW305-C-269. Taxonomy (NCBI): domain Bacteria; kingdom Pseudomonadati; phylum Bacteroidota; class Chitinophagia; order Chitinophagales; family Chitinophagaceae; genus Sediminibacterium; species Sediminibacterium sp. FW305-C-269. The sequence continues at coordinate 652,252 of NZ_JBIQXQ010000001.1, forward strand.
TTCCTGTTGGGCTCTTTTGCTTTGGCCAGCGCTTTCTGCAGAGCCGCCATGGCTGCCGGAGAATGGATCGTGACCAATGCACGTGCTGCATTATCGGCCTGTTCGTTGTCTGACAGGAGTTTGCTCAGCGGTTTTACAGCTGCATCATCACCTAATAAAGACAGGTATTTGATGATGAGCTCTTTGGCATAATAGGACTTTACTTTTGCCAGCCCGGCCACCAGGGTTGTTGCCGTTTGTGTTTTTTGAGCGCTGTTTGTAGCCGATTGGTGTGTGTAGGCGCTTAGTGCATAACTGGCTTTCAGTTTCAGGGAATCATCATCCAGCAGACCGAACAGCTGGTTCCATTGGTTGCTGTTCCAGTTTTGCATACTGGTAAGTGCGGTAGCGACCTCTTCTGTTTTCTGGTAAGGGAAGGGTTGAATAATCGCTTGCACATCTTCCGTTTGTGCAGTGAGCTGCGTAAAGCTGATCAGGAAGAGAAGAGCGGAAAGAATTCTTTTCATATGGTTGGTTATGTTTTTTTCACCGCAGAGGTGGGGAGGGCGGGGAGTTTACGCAGGATCTCTCTGTGTAGACTCCGCTTCTCTGCGACTCCGCGGTGAATATAATTTTACTATAATCAGATACTCCATGGCGCACGCATCGGCGGATCGATCATGCGGTTGGCTTCTTCGTCATTGAGGAAGGTCTGGCTGACCGGATCAAACCGAAGAGAACGTCCGAGCTGTAAAGCGATCTTGCCCATATTGATGATGGTGCAGGAGCGGAAACCATTCGATTCGTTCAGGGCAAACGGTGTTCTGTATTTTACCGAGTCCAGGAAATTGGTGACCTGCGGCTCCGGATCGGGCAGCAACGCCAGTGTCTCTTTCAGGTTGGGTATGTCTGAACGGAACCCGGCATACAATTTTCCTTTAGGACCTTCTATATAAGCCGCATTGGGGTCTTTGGCCTCCCCGTCGAGAATGATCTTACAACCATCATCGTACGTGAAGGTGATTTTCCGGAACGTACCACAGGCATCAGGATGTTGTTGTTCGGCATCCACTTCCACCAGTACCGGGCTGGTAGCATCTTTTCCGAGAAAATACTGGATGGGGTCTATATAATGTTGTCCCATATCGCCCAGTCCGCCCCCATCATAATCCCAGTAACCACGGAATGTGCCATGAACGCGGTGTGCATTATAGGGTTTGAAAGGTGCAGGTCCCAGCCAGCGATCATAATCCAGTTCCGCAGGAACAGTTTGTGTTTCCAGCTGTGTTTTACCTACCCAGTAAAATTTCCAGTCGAAACCGGTGGTCTTGCTAACGGTCACCGTAAGTGGCCAGCCCAGCATGTCCGATTCCACCAGTTTTTTAATGGGTTTCACTGTGGTGTTCATGCCGTAAAAATTATCTTCAAAACGGAACCAGGTATTCAGGCGAAACATGCGTTTGTACTGTTGTACGGCTTCCACTACCCGTTTGCCCTCGCCAATGGTTCGGGTCATGGGTTTTTCGCACCAGATATCTTTACCGGCTTTGGCCGCATCAATGGCCATGATGCCGTGCCAGTGAGGTGGAGTGGCAATATGCACAATATCCACTTCGGGAAGCGCAATCAGTTCCCGATGATCGTGAAAGGTTTTCACACCATTGCCGATCATGCCGGCAGCCTGCGACAGGTGGTTCTTATCCACATCGCAGATAGCTACTACGCGTGTACCGGCATAGGGAATATGTCCGCGGCCCATGCCGCCCACACCAATGATACCTTTTGTGAGCTGATCGCTTGGGGCCAGGAAACCTCTGCCCAGAACATGACGGGGAACAATACTGAAACCGGCCAATACGGTGGCGGTGTTGCGCAGGAACTTTCTTCGTGAAAGTGCGCTTGATTTTGGGGATTTCATATGCGTTAGATAGATGTCTTTAAAGATAAGGAGAAATAACAATGAGTGGATGAGTGAATGAGTGGGTGAGTGAATGATAGAATTGTTTTTTTGGGGGATTTAGTTTTTTTCCGCCATCGTTTTCGTAACTTCTTTGTGGTGGGTGCGGGTAGCACCTTGGCTTTGTGGTACATTAGTAGGGTTATCCATTACTCATTAATTGCTTGTACCATGAAACCCTCTCAAAAATCGCGTCGTTCGTTTTTGAAGCAGGCAGCTATTCTGTCTGCCGCTTCTGCTGTTCCTTCGATGATCACTAAAGCTGCCGGCAATTTTGCAGTTGGTCAGAAAGTAAAACTGGCCTGTGTGGGCATTGGTAACCAGGGAGGTTCCGATGTTATGTCCTTTGCCAAAACAGGCCTGGCCGAGTTTGTGGCTTTTTGCGATGTGGATATGGGGGCACCCCAAACACAGGCTGTATTGAAGCAGTTTCCCGATGTACCCCGATTCCAGGATTTCCGTACCATGTTCGATAAAATGGGTAACCAGATAGAAGCGGTTGCCGTAGGCGTGCCTGATCATTCGCATTTTGCCATCACGATGATGGCATTGGGATTGGGTAAACACGTGTTTGTAGAAAAACCGATGGCCCGCACTTTCAACGAAGTGGAATTGATGATGAAAGCTGCACAGAAAAATCCGAAACTGGTAACACAGATGGGTAACCAGGGACATTCGGAAGCCAATTATTTTCAGTTCAAAGCCTGGACAGAAGCTGGTATCATCAAAGATGTGACCGCCATAACCGCACACATGAACAGCGGCCGCCGCTGGCACGGCTGGGATACCAATATTAAACAGTATCCACCCAAAGAAGCCATCCCCGCCACCCTCGACTGGGATACCTGGCATGGCGTAACTCAACTGCACGATTATAACCATGATTATATCAATGGCCAATGGCGCTGCTGGTACGACTTTGGTATGGGTGCCCTTGGCGATTGGGGCGCACACCTGATCGATACCGCACATGAGTTCCTGGATCTGGGTCTGCCCTATGAAGTGCAGATGCTGAAAGCAGAAGGACACAACTCTTTCTTCTTCCCGCAATCTTCTACCATCCTGTTCCGATTCCCCGCGCGGGGTAAAATGCCGGCCTGCGATATTACCTGGTACGATGGTGTGAACAACCTGCCACCCTTACCGGACGGCTACAGGGGCCCCGGACTGGATGCCAATATTCCGCCACCCAGTTCAGGAAAGATCGAAGCCAAAAAACTGAATCCGGGTAAGATCATTTATGGTAAAGACCTCACATTTGCGGGAGGATCGCATGGCAGAACACTGTCTATTATTCCGGAAGCAAAAGCAAAGGATATGGAATCTAAACTGCCGTTTGTTCCTGAGAGTCCGTCCAATCATTACGCTAACTTCCTCAAAGCCTGTATGGGTGAAGAGAAAACACGTTCACCCTTTGCAGTGGCGGGCCCGTTGAGCCAGGTGTTCTCACTGGGTGTGATGGCGCAGAAACTGAATACCACTATTCAGATCGACAGGAAAACCAAAAAAATCACCAATAATAAAATCGCAAACGATATGCTGGTGGGATTGCCTCCGAGGAAGGGCTGGGAGCAGTATTATAGGATTTAATGAGTGAATGATAGGATGATAGAATGATAGAATGATTTTGGAATGTGCTGCGATGAATGAGGGTTCATCGCAGCCTTTTTTTAACAGGCATGGAGCCGGTTATAATTTTTGTGTTGCATCTATCCGCAACCAGAGAAAGGCGCCGGTGATGACGATAATGCCAATGAGTAACACAGGTAAGTAATATCCAAAGTTGGAAGCGAGATAACCAAACAGGATGGTACTGAGATAAGCGCCGGTTAATCCTGCCGTATTCATGGATCCGGAAACAGCACCGCTTTTATTGCCACCCAGGTCCATGGCTACGGCCCAGGCAACGGGAGCGGTCACATCCATGCAGGCCATGCCCACTGCCAGCGCAATAATGGCTGTAAGGTTATCCTGCACCAATGAAGCGCCGATCATACAGAACCCTGCGATAAACAGGCCAATCAGTGGCACGATCCTTCTTCCCCATTTTTTGCCATAGCGTAAACAGGCTTTATCACTTAGCCAGCCACCTCCCAAACAGCCCAGGGCTGCCAGTATATATGGCAATGATGAGGCCCAGATCAGGTTCTCCTGCGGTATCAGCCTGCCTTTTTGCAGGTAAGTATGGAACCAGCTCTGAAAAAAATAAGTGCCGGTAGCATAACAGAAATACATTCCCAAGAGGAACCAGATATTGGCAGATCGGAACAGCTGTTTCCATGTACTGTTTTTGCTTTCATGCGGATCAAGCGGCAAGTCTCGGTTGGCAAGAATATGGCCCAGCTCTTCTTTGCTGATGGATGTGCATTGAGCAGGTTCTTCCTTGTGCCAGAACATCCAGAAAATGACCCAGATGATACCGATGGCGCCCAACACATAAAAGGAAATATGCCAGCTATATGATTGCTGTAAGGGGATTACCAGGAAAGGAGTCAATGCCGCACCAATGCGTGATGCACCCCAGATGATTGATTGTGCCCGCCCCCTCTCCAGTACGGGAAACCATTTGCTTAATACAATGGATGTGTTGGGATATGCTCCTGCCTCACCCATACCGAACAAAAAACGGACAATCAGCAACATGGTAAAACCCGTAGAGAAACCGGTAAGTACAGTGAAGAAAGACCACCAGAGTACCACACGTATCAGCACTTTTTTACCGCCGATCCTGTCGCCAAGCCAGCCAGTGGGTATCTCAAACAGACCATAGGCCAGGGTGAACATGCCCATGATCCAACCCCACTGTACGGTGCTGATCTGCAGGTCATCCATGATGGAACTGCTGGCAGATGAGAGCGCGATGCGGTCCAGGAACGTGATCATAGATAAAAGAGAAAGAACGAACAGAACCTGGTATCTTTTTTTCATGCAGTGTGTTGAGGGCTGTAATTTACTCATTCACCGGCAGTTTGCATATGCCAGCCCGTTCCCTTCTCGCATCATTGCACTTTGGTTTGCAAATTTTTCTCGCGAAGGCGCAATACCACGATTATTAGCAAAGCTCTCTTTTTCTTTTTTAGCTTTTATTGAAATAAAACATCCCGCTATCAGCGGAGTAACTGAATCTGCGGGATGTTTTAATAAGAGAAACAAAGAAAAAAGAAAAGGAAGGATGGGATCTATACTGCTCTTATTTGTCCTTGCGAGAAAAATTTTTTCGAACCGGTGAAAAGATCCTGCAGTGATGAGTTTATTGTTTTCTTCCTACAAAGCGGATCACAGAGCCTGTACCATTGTGAAACAGTCCTTCGTGCAGTTCAACTTCTTTTTCGGTTAATTCCAGGATCTCATAACTCGGGAAATCAGCTTTGATTTCTTCTACAGAAAACAAAGTGTCTATATCTTTTGGTCCGCCCACTTTTCCGTTTGCGGTTACATAGTCAATGTGTTTTTTACTGAACGCTTCAAAGATGATGGTTCCACCCTTTTTCAGGTATTTGCTGAGCGTTGTATGATAGAGCGATTTGAGATTTGGCGGAAAATGTGCAAATATCAGGGCAATGGCATCGAACTGTTCCTCTTTAAAATCCAGCATCTGCAAGTCACCAACGATATAGTGGATGGTTACTTTATTTTTTTCTGCCAACCGCATGGCTTTTGTCTTGCCCTCCTGGCTGATGTCGAAGGCAGCAACGTTCCAGCCTTGTTTGGCCGCATAAACGGCATTCCGTCCTTCACCCTCGGCGGGGAACAGTATTTTTCCGGCAGGCAATTTGGATAATTGTTCTTTTAAAAACAGGTTCGGTTCTTCTCCGTAAGCAAATGCTTCATTGCGGTAGCGTTCATTCCACCTGGCTGCTGCAGGGTCGGTCTGGTTGTTCCTGTTATCCATCTTTTTGCCGTTTTGTTGATTACCACGAATAAAGTTAATGATTGAAGCGTTCACCGCCTGTTTTATCAGTCTTCCGGCATTTTCCTGTCGGCAATGAGTTGTGCGATCAGACTGGTCCAACCGCTTTGGTGACTGGCACCCAGGCCCCTGCCACTATCACCGTGGAAATATTCGTAGAACAGCACCAGGTCTTTGTTTTCGGGTCTGCTATAAAACCAGTTCTGGTCGCCGTGCAGTTTGCGTTGGTTCTGCGCATCCAGTTCAAATAGACTGGTCACTCGTTTGGCCAGTTCTGCGGCTACCTGTTTCAGGTCCATGTACACACCCGATCCGGTAGGATATTCAATGCTCAATGATCCGTCGTAGAACTCGCCAAACTTTTTGATACTCTGGATGATGAGGTAATTGATGGGCATCCACACAGGTCCCCGCCAATTACTGTTGCCACCAAAGAAATCAGAAGTGGAATCACCCGGATCGTATTGTATCGAATATACCTGCCCTTCGATCGTTACAGAGTAAGGGTTCTTTTCGTGGTATTTGGATAGGGCGCGGATACCTCCTTCTGATAAAAATTCAGTTTCGCTCAACACCCTCTTCAGCAGGGCGATGAGTTTGTTCTTGGGTATCAGTGATATCAGCATCCTGTCCTCATCTGCGATCTCTTCGTTGGGCCAGAATTTTTTATTCTTTTTCCGGTACTGTTCGAACCAGGTGATGCGTTTGGTAAAATCCTCCAGTTTGGTCAGCATTTTTTTCTCGATCACTGATACGGCAAACAGGGAAGTCAATCCTACGATCGATTGTATGCGCAACTGGATGGTGGTGTTGTTGGGCAGGCCCAGTGTGTCGTAAAAGAACTGATCTTCCTCGTTCCATAGGCCCAGCAGGTTCAGTGCTTCCGCGATCAGTACGAAATGTTCGAAGAACTTGGTGGCGCTGTCTTCAAAAGCTTCGTCTTCCATGGCTATTTCCAGTGCCATATCCATCAGGTTCAGTGCGTACATGCCCATCCAGCTGGTGCCATCGGCCTGTTCCAGTTTGGCTTCGCTGTGCAACTGTATGCTGCGATTGAATACGCCGATATTGTCGAGACCAAGAAAACCGCCTTCGAACATATTGTTCCCGTTGGGATCTTTCCGGTTGATCCACCAGGTAAAATTGATCATCAGTTTGTGGAACACTTTTTTCAGGAAGCTGATATCGCCCTTACCGTTTTTGTTTTTCTCGATCTGGTACACCTGCAGTGCAGACCAAGCATGTACCGGCGGGTTCACATCGCTGAAGTTCCATTCGTAGGCGGGCAGTTGTCCGTCGGGTTTCATGTACCACTCACGCATCACCAGCAGTATCTGGTGTTTGGCAAACACAGGATCTACCATGGCCATGGGTACGCAGTGAAAAGCAAGGTCCCAGGCGGCATACCAGGGATATTCCCACTTATCGGGCATGAGAATGATGTCCTGGTTCTTGAGGTGTTGCCAGTCGTGGTTACGCCCCCTGCCGCGTTCATCGCCTACATGGGCAATGCCATCAGGTTCAGAGAGCCAGCGTTCCACATCGTAATAATAATACTGTTTGCTCCAGAGCAGGCCTGCCAGTGCCTGTCGCTGGATATTGCGCAGGTCATCGCTGATATCGGCTGCGAGGATACGGTTATAATATTCGTCGGTCTCCTGTTTGCGCTGGTCAAAAATATCGGTAAAACCTTTGGTAAAAGGGGTTTCCATCTGTACATCGCTCAAGCGGAGGTACAGGGTTTCGGTGGCACCGGCTTTGACCTGGTATTCGTATACGGGTGCAAACTTAGTGCCACTCTTTTTTTGGTTCAGCGCTTCCACATTCTTGTTGTGGATGATGGCATCGTGAAAAGCGTCTTTTACAAAAATGGATTCATTTTTCTTGCCAAAGAGTTTTTCTGTATTGGTCTCGTTCTCGGTGAAAAAAGCATGTTTAGGTTGGGGGTAATAGAAATAGTAGGAACCCAGCCGTTCATGTTTGGCTTTCACCATACAATTGTCGTCAATGGATTTGATCACAGGTTTCTTGTCCAGTCCCCGCGATTGCCACCGGTTAAAGAACCAGAGTGTGGGCAGAACCGTGATGGGTGCATCATTTGCCGATCGGTTGGTGATCTCGATGCGGATCCCGATATCCTTTTTGTTCACTTTGGCATACGTGATCAGTACATCAAAATATTCGTTGTCCTGGAAGATGCCGGTATCCAGGATCTCGTACTCGGGTTCCAGTTTGCTACGTTGTTTATTCTGTTTAATAAGCTCCTGATAAGGGAATGCCTGCTGCGGATACTTGTACAGCATCTGCATATAATAATGTGTGGGCAGGTTCTCCAGATAATAGTACAGTTCCTTTACATCTTCTCCATGGTTACCCTCGTTATTGCCAAGGCCGAACAGTCTTTCTTTCAGGATGGTATCTTTCCCGTTCCAGAGCGCTACGCAGAAACAGAGATTTCCGAAGAAGTCGGAAATACCACCTAGGCCATCTTCACCCCAGCGGTATGCGCGTGCATGTGCATGGCTGAAGGGTACATAATTCCACGCATCGCCATTTTCGCTATAGTCTTCCCGTACGGTACCCCATTGCCTTTCTGATAAATAGGGTCCCCATTGTTCCAGGGGGATCTTCCTGGTGCTGTTTGCTCTCAGCCTTTGCTCCTCTGCAGTCATAGTGGCCCTAAATTAAAGATGCTTTGCGCAAAAACGTGAATATTTATGAACATATACTTCTTATTTTAGTGAAATTAAGCGCGTCACTCAGCTTATATAATGCACCGGAGATGAAATACTTACTACTGTTATCTTTTTTCATAGCATCGATGCAGAGACTTGTCGCAACTGAAAAAGAAGCCAAACCTGTTTCTCAGCTGATCTATAATGTCTGGGTGATCGATGGCACAGGTGTGGCAGCCCAAAAAGCTTCGGTGCGTATCCAAAACAAAAAGATCATTGCTGTAGGCACGCTCAAACCCTTGCCTGGCGAGCTTTTGATAGATGGCAAGGGCAAAACGCTCACGCCGGGTTTTATCGACACACATAGTCACCTGCTGGGTTCTTTCCGCTCACAGCCGGAAGCACTAGCCGCCCTGAACCAGGGTGTGACACTGATTGTTGCGGGGCAGGATGGTGAAGGCAGTCCCATCGACAGTATCCATACGCAACTGAAAGCGCAATCGGTTGCGGTGAATATCGCCACGTATACCGGTCAGACCTCTTTACGTGAAGAAGTGATGGGTGAAAAAGAGTTGCATCGCAAAGCCAGTCCTGAAGAGATCCGGAAAATGTGTGTACTGCTCGCTAAGGAAATGCAGAAAGGTTCACTGGGCCTCTCTACCGGCCTGGAATATGACGGTGCTTTTTTTTCGGAGAAAGATGAGCTGGTAGCGCTGGCGAAGACCACGGCACAATATGGCGGCCGCTACACCAGCCATATCCGCAGCGAAGACGTACAACTGAAACAGGCCATTGAAGAGATCATCCTGATCGGTCGTGAAGCAAAGTTACCGGTGCAGGTATCACATATCAAGATCGCGCTGAAAGACGATTGGGGTAAAGCCCAGGGTCTGCTGGCAAGGTTGGAAAAAGCCCGTGCAGAGGGCATTCACATAACAGCCGATTGTTATCCGTATGATTTCTGGAACAGTACACTGAAAGTATTGTTTCCCAAAACAGATTACGACAACCTGCAGAGTGCAGCTTTTGCGGTGGAACATACATTCGATCCCAATGAATCGATCCTGTTCCGGTATGCACCCAATCCCCAATACAAAGGCAAAACGATCGCTGCCATAGCCGCTATGCGTCAGGAAACACCTGCGCAAACACTGGTTTCACTGATTGCTGAGGCAGAGGCGTATAAGAAAGATCATCCTGGTGTTACCGGTGTGGAAACCATCATGGGTAAATCGATGGCGGATGAAGATGTGAGCAGCTTATTGGCCTGGCAACATACCAATATCTGCTCCGACGGCTCCATCGGTGGCCATCCACGCGCTTTTGGTTCCTTTACCCGTGTGCTGGGCCATTATGTGCGTGACAAAAAATTACTGTCACTCGAAGAAGCGGTCCGTAAAATGACCTTACTCGCAGCGCAACATATTGGTATTGCCAACCGGGGAAAGATAGCACCGGGTTATTTTGCCGATCTGGTTTTGCTTGACCCCGCCACGGTAAAAGACCGCTCCAGCATACAGGATCCGGCAGCTTTATCGGATGGTATTGAACGGGTGTGGGTGAATGGAGAAATGGTCTATCAAAACAAACAAAGCACCCGCCGTTATCCGGGTATGTTCATAGAAAGAAAATAAGACAACCAATGCCAGAGAGGAATTTACCCAGCGCCCTTGTGATCACAGAGGGTATGTTACACACAGACGATGCGAAAACAGCACATGGACTGATCCGCGGAACAGAACGATTCCGTATAGCGGGTATGATCGACAGCATGCATGCGGGTAAAGATGCCGGTGAAATGCTGGATGGCCGAAACAGGAACATGCCTATCTATGCCAGTGCAGAAGAGGCTTTGCAGAAAGCCGGTAAGATCGATTACTGTATTGTTGGCGTGGCCACGGTGGGCGGAATTTTGCCGCCGGTATTCCTGCAGATCATCAGCACCTGCATCAAAAACGGGGTTTCTATTGTGAACGGATTGCACGATTACCTGAATGATAAACCCGAACTGGTGGCATTGGCCAAAGAACATGGTGTCAGCTTAACGGATATACGCCGTCCCAAAAAACGCGAGGACCTGCATTTCTGGACCGCTGAGATATTCAGTGTGAAAGCACCCATACTGGCCGTACTGGGAACCGATTGCTCTATGGGTAAAAGAACCACCTGCCGTATGATACGCCAGGCCTGTGCCAAAGAAGGCATACATGCCGAAATGATCTACACCGGGCAAACCGGCTGGTTGCAGGGAGGTAAGTATGGATTTGTTTTCGACTCCACGCTGAACGATTTCATCTCCGGTGAAATAGAACACGCTATTGTGAGCTGCTGGAAAGAAACGCAGGCAGAGCTGATACTGCTGGAAGGCCAGTCTGCCCTGCGGAATCCCAGTGGTCCCTGCGGTTCAGAGTTCCTGGTATCGGGCAACGCCAAACTGGTGGTGCTGGTACATGCACCCAAGCGTATCCACTTTGAACACCTGCCCGAGTGGGGAGAGATCCCATCGGTACGGTCAGAAGTGGCGCTGATCAAAGCATATGGATCGGAAGTGATTGCACTGGCGTTGAATACTTCGCATTGTACACGTGAGGAAGCATTTGCTTTTCAGCGTGCGTATGAAAAAGAACTGGGCATACCCGTGCTGCTGCCGTTGGAAGAAGGGGTGGAACCCGTTATTCCTGTTCTGCGCTCACACCTGAAAACAAAAACCGTATGAAGATAACAGCGGTCCGCGCCTGGATAGAGCAACTGCCCCTTACCAAACCCTATACCATTGCCTACAATACCTGTTCGCATGCGGAGATCGTTTTCCTGGAGATAACGCTGGAGAACGGCATGACAGGCATCGGCTCAGCCAATCCTTTTGAAGAAGTGGTGGGCGAAACGCCGGCACTCAGTTTTGCCAACCTGCAGTCGGTTCAGGTACAGGACCTGCTGAAAGGCAAGGATATCCGCAGTTTTCAGCAGCTGATCAGAGAAGCCGACAAATTGTTCCCGCATTTACCGGGTACGCTGGCCGCTATCGATATTGCTTTACACGATGCTTTCTGCACCTGGCTGGGTATTCCGGTATTGTCTTTTTACGGACAGCAGCAACAGGCATTGTTAACGTCTGTCACTATCGGCATCAAACCTGCGGAAGAAATGCTGAAAGAGGCGAAAGCTTACCATGCCCAGGGCTTCCGTATCCTCAAGATCAAAACCGGATTAGATGTGGATGCGGACATAGAAAGAGTAACCTTATTGCACCAGGCTTTTGGCAGTAAAATGAAGATCCGTGTAGATGCCAACCAGGGATACGACAGTACTGCCTTGAAAAAATTCCTGGAAAATACCCGCTCATTGGCATTGGAACTGATAGAGCAGCCCCTGCCTTCCGGCCAGGAAGCCGCATTGTTGGCATTTGCGGATACTGACAGAAAACAGCTGGTGGCCGATGAGAGCCTGCTGGATGCAGCTACCGCGATCCGCCTGGCACAGCTGCCGCAGCCCTTTGGTGTATTCAATATCAAACTGATGAAATGCGGCGGCATACTTGGCGCCCGCAATATCGCCACCATTGCCGAGCCCGCCGGTATCGGTTTGTTCTGGGGCTGTAATGATGAAAGTATCGTAAGCATCAGTGCGGCACTGCATGTGGCGTATTCCTGTCCACATACCCGTTATATCGATCTTGATGGCAGTTTTGACCTCAGCAAAGACCTGGTCAGCGGAGGTTTTATGCTGAAAGAAGGTTATCTCCACAGCCTGCAACAACCCGGCCTGGGACTGAAAAGACTTGACTGATCCAATCCTCACACTATCAAAGCGAGAAATCATAACTCACCCATTTTACCCTGAAAATGCGGTAGTGGTATGACCGCAACCTGATAAAATACAGTTTACAGCATGACAATTGTCATAACCCGGCGCAGGATAGCTGTCTAATTTTAGACTATTAAAATGTACTATATGACAAAGAAGCGTACCACAAAGAAATACGTCTATTTTTTTGGCGCCGGCAAGGCCGACGGAAATGAATCCATGAAGAACTTATTGGGTGGTAAGGGTGCAAACCTGGCCGAAATGGCGGGCCATCCCAAACTGAAACTGCCCGTACCTCCGGGATTTACCATCTCTACGGAAGTGTGTACCTATTATTACGACCATAAACGCACGTATCCTTCCGTGCTGCAGGCACAGGTGAATGCTGCTCTGGCTTCTATTGAAAAAATAACCGGTAAAAAATTCGGTGATCCTGATAATCCACTCCTGCTCTCTGTACGTTCCGGTGCCCGCCGCAGTATGCCGGGTATGATGGATACGGTACTGGATATCGGTTTGAATGATACAACGATCCAGGGCCTCATTAAACAATCAGGCGATGAACGTTTTGCATATGACGCTTACAGAAGGCTGGTGATGATGTATGCCGATGTGGTGATGGAAAAAGCCAGTGGTATTGAACCCAAGAACGGAAAAGGCATCCGCAAAGTGCTGGATGAAAAACTGGAGTCCATCAAACACAAGCAGGGCTATACTTCCGATACGGACCTTACTGTTCCGGAACTGAAAGCACTGGTGAAGGATTTTAAGGCAACCGTGAAAAAAGTGTTGGGTAAACCCTTCCCCGAAGATCCGCTGGAACAGCTTTGGGGTGGTATCGGCGGTGTATTCGGCAGCTGGAATGGTAAACGTGCCATAGAATATCGCCGCATTGAAAAAATTCCGGATGAGTGGGGAACTGCAGTGAACGTGCAGGCGATGGTGTTCGGTAATATGGGTAACGATAGTGCTACCGGTGTGGCGTTTACCCGTAACCCGGGAACCGGCGAAAACAAATTCTACGGCGAGTACCTGGTGAATGCACAGGGCGAGGATGTGGTGGCAGGTATCAGAACACCCGCACCCATCAATGCCTATTCTAAAAATGACCATAGCCGCAACCTCGATACGCTGGAAAAACTGATGCCCAAACTGTACAAAGAACTGGATCAGTACCAGCAGCGCCTGGAGAAACACTATAAAGACATGCAGGACATCGAGTTCACCATTGAAAAAGGTAAACTCTATATGCTGCAGTGCCGTGTAGGTAAACGCAATGGTGTTGCTGCCGTTCGGATGGCCACAGAAATGTACAGCGAGAAACTGATTGATATTAAAACAGCCATCATGCGGGTAGCACCTAACCAGCTGGTAGAACTGCTGTTGCCCATGCTTGATCCCAAAGTGGAAGCGGTTACCAAACCCATTGCCAAAGGCCTCCCTGCAGGTCCGGGTGGTGCACAGGGTCGCGTGGTGTTCTCTTCTGCAGAAGCCGTAGAGTGGGCACGTAAGGGAGAAAAAGTGATCCTGGTGCGTGAAGAGACCTCTCCCGAAGATGTGGATGGTATGCACAAGTCGCAAGCGATCCTCACCACCAAGGGTGGTATGACCTCACACGCTGCACTGGTTGCCCGTGGTTGGGGTAAATGCTGTATCGTAGGATGTAACGATATTGAAATACATGCGGACACCAAGACCTTCAAATCCAAAAATGGTACTGTAGTAAAAGAAGGTGATGTGATCACCCTGAACGGAACCAAGGGACTGGTATATGAAGGTGGTATACCGCTTGTGGCAATAGACCTGAACAAGAACAAAGCATACCAGAACCTGATGGCATTGGTAGACAAGACCAAACTGATGGGTGTGCGTACCAATGCAGAAACACCACAGGATGCGGCACAGGCCATGGCATTCGGTGCAGAAGGTATTGGATTGTTCAGAACAGAACACATGTTCTATGGCGAAGGCAGTGAGCAGCCCCTGTTCCTGCTGCGTAAGATGATCATGAGTAAGACAGAACCCGAGAGAAGAAAAGCGCTGAATGAGTTATTTGTGTTTGTGAAAAAAGACATCAAAGACACCATGCAGGTGATGAAGGGCAACCCGGTGACCATCCGTTTGCTTGATCCCCCACTGCACGAGTTCGTACCACATGATGTAGAGAAGCTGCACCAGCTGAGCAAGGAACTCGGTATCAGCATGAGCGTATTACGCAGAAGGGTCTTGGCCTTACACGAGAACAACCCGATGCTGGGTCACCGTGGCGTACGTTTGGGAGTAAGTTATCCTGAGATCACCGAAATGCAGATACGCGCCATACTGGAAGCAACAGCAGAGCTGGTGAAAGCAGGTAAAAAAGCATTTCCAGAGATCATGGTGCCGGTTACCTGTACCGTGAACGAGCTTACACACCAGAAAGCCATCGTTGACAGGGTATACAAAGAAGTGTGTGAGAAAATGAAAGTGAAAACCATCCCGTACCTCTATGGTACCATGATAGAAATACCAAGGGCTGCACTGATGGCTGATAAGATGGCGATCGAAGCCGACTTCTTCAGCTTTGGTACCAATGACCTTACCCAGATGAGTTTTGGATTCAGCCGGGATGATGTAGGCGGATTCTTACCCAATTACATGGACCAGAAAATTTTGCTGGACGATCCTTTCCAGACCATTGACCAGGAAGGTGTAGGAGAACTGATCAAAGACGGAACAGAGCGCGGACGGAAAACCAAACCCAAATTGAAAGTGGGTATCTGTGGAGAACATGGGGGTGATCCGGAAAGTGTTAAATTCTGCCATCGTATCGGTATGAACTATGTCAGTTGCTCACCATTCCGCGTACCTATTGCGCGACTGGCAGCAGCACAGGCAGCCGTTATGTATGGAAAAGTAAAGGCGTAAGTGAGATTCGCCGGGTATCAACAGGGGAGCCGGAATAGTTTCCGGCTCTCATGCTTTCCGTCAGATAGTACCCGATGCAGGACAGGTAAACAGGAGTGTTTAAAAATAAATCTGCGCCTTTACGTTTTTGCGAGCCTATGTTCCCGCAAAAACGTAAAGGCGCGGTTATTATTGCAGGGGTTTACCGGCGTAGGGTGGCCGGATAGCCCAGCTGTGTTTATTGGAAGGACGGATCACCAGCCAGTAAACGAAGAACAGGGTTGTTGCAACGGTAATGCCACGCACCACCCAGAAAGGAAGGGAAGCGCTGAGATCAATCAGCAGACCATCGTCTTCAAAACTGCCCATACCCAATAAAGCAGGTATGCGATACCAGTAATAACAGGATACTCCGGCTGCTGCAAACAGCCCACTCAATTTTCTTGCATGACCAGGAATGATCAGTTCCACAAAAATGGCATAGATGGATAAAGTAAGCAGCATGCCCATCAACGGCATTGCATATACACCCGGAAATGCATTGATACCAGCGACGTACTGGTTATCCGGTACATGGAACCATCCCCAGATAAAACCAGGGAGCCCGCCCACAATAAGCCAGCCGCTGAGTTTATGGTAGATGGTCTTTACAGAGGCTGTCGGATGAATATTAGGTGTAGAATCCGGGCAGGGTACCACGCAGTTCATGCATTTATCGCAGTGTGCATTGGGAACACTGAAAGCTACATTGCTACCATACAGTTTCTCAACCGGATGAACCGGACAAAGACCGGAGCACCAGGCGCTTTTCCATTCATAAAAGAACCCTAGTACCACACCCATAGAGGCCAATGAAATGATCAACAAACCGGTAGCAACGCCATTGGTATTAAAAACAGCGTGACGAAGCGGCACAATACTGAACAGCAGCAGAACGCTGGCAAGGTTCAACATGCCCAGCTGTTTGGCGCTGAGTTTTTTTCTTTGCGAAAGCCCCCAATGCCTGGGTAAGAGGTTAGTGATGGCCAACGGACAAATATTACGCCAGATGCCGGCCGCCAAGACAAACAAAGCAGGCGCCACGGGAATCAGGATGTTCCAGAAGACCAGCAGACCCAGTTTGGGCAGCAGGAACAGGCTTAGTAACATAGCAGCGCCTATCAGCCATACCAATGCTTGAATAATATGCCAATACAGAATGGTGTGGGCCGAAAAGGCAGTTCTTTTGGAGAGGGGAACAACTGTGTTATTCATAGAAGGGCGCCATCATGGGGGTAATAACGCATGCGGCTGCAGCAATTTAAAATTTGCTGTCTTTACAAAAGATGATTTTCATCAGGTTACACAAATAGAAAAAATGCTTATACGGGCAGGGTTACTTTGAAGATACTTCCCCTGGTGGCCCGTTGCTCTATGTTGAACTCGCCGCCATGGCGGGCAATAAATTCTTTACATATAAGCAAGCCCAGGCCGGTACCTCGCTCTTTGGCAGTACCCCTGCGCGAATTACTCAGGCTGGCCTGTAACAGCTGTTGTTTGGTCTCCTCGCTCATGCCCACTCCTTCATCAATCACCCTGATTTCCACTGCACCGGGAAGTTGTCTGATTTCTATTTCTATATGACTGTTCTTATGGCTGAACTTAATTGCATTACTGAGCAGGTTACGGATAATGAAATCGAGCATTTCCTTATCGGCAAACAAAGTCAGTTTTTCATCCAGGCTGGGATTGATCTGTACCTGTTTCATATGCGCCTGCAGGTATAAGAGACGGATATTTTTTTCGATCACTGTTTTGGCCAGCAGTACTTCAGGCTTAAACTCGAGCAGATGCATCTGGCTCTTGCTCCATTGCAGCAGGTTATAGAGTAACTCGTTCAGGTAATCGAGGGATCCCTGGGCTTCTTTTACCAGCTTCTTTTTTTCTTCTTCATTCAGTTTTTCATGGTGCTGTGTAATGAGTTTGAGAAAAGACTGCATGGTAGCCAGTGGGTTTCGCAGATCATGTGAGATGATAGAAAAAAGTTTATCTTTTACACTATTCAGCTGCGATAACTGGTTTTTGGAATCCTCCAGTTCATATATGGTTTTTTCCAGTGTAATGTTCTGTTGCTTCAGGTCCTGCGTCTGCTGTTCTACCTGTATCTGCAATTCCTGTTTCTGCTGTTCAATCATCTGTTTTTTCTCGCGTTCCACTTCCAGTGCAATCCTTTCTTTTTCAATTCTTTGCACTGCAAGTTCCTGGCGTGTCTGGTTGTAACGGCTGGCCAGACCCAGTGCAAAAACAATCACCTGTATCACAAAACCAATCTGCACAAAATAGCGGGTATAAAAATTATCTTCCACCCATCCCATTTCGCGCAGGATAAAAAGTATGGCGCCGATTACCAGCAGGGCATTAGCGGTAATAAAATATTTGGCTGGTTCATAACGGTCTGCGTAATAAGCTACCAGTCCGGCCACCAGCATCAGTATCAATACCAGGGTTCCTATCAAACCTACTGCCACGATCAGCGAATCCAGATAATCAATATCTGCTAAGAAGGTAGCCATACCGGTAATCATTAGTAAACCACATGCGGCAATCAGCAGATTAATGAGCCTGTTCAACCTCGGCATTAACGAGTTGGTAAGCAGGTAACTTTTGGTGAATAGTAACCGGGCCAGGTTGGTAAAAGGAACAATGATGGTATAACAGAAAGTGTCCCATCGCGGTAAACCGGGCCAGAGATATTCAATTCCGAAACCGTAATAAAAAGCAAGGTAGAGACCCAATCCAGCAATACTTAATACATAATAGAGATAACTCACATCCCTCACTCCGTAAAAAATAAACAGGTTATACAAAGCCATTACCAGGATTGTACCTAGAAAAATGCCCTGCCAGAAAAGTCTTCGGGTATCCTGTTGTTCAAAGCCGGTGGTAGGCTGTAGACTGATATCTGCTTTTTGGGGTTGATAGATACTGTACACCGCGTTGTTAAATATCCTAATTGTATATACGGTATTACGGGGAAGGATAAATCTGACCACATTGCTGTTAGAAGGGTGATTCCGTTTGTGTAAGGGCAGGAGGGAACCGGTGACCAATTGCTGTTTTTGCTTACCATCATCTATCACCACGGTAATAAAACCGCTTTTTGGAAAACCCATCACTAAGTCCTGGTCGTATGCAGCTGTATTTTGCAGGGTGAATAAAGTGGTATAAACCGGGCCATCACTTCCTTCAGATTCCTGCCAATGCAGGCTTTCATGGCTAATGGTAATCGGCTTCCCGTTAAAGGGAACTGTGGTTACCTGTGCAGATAAAGGTAGTAAGCAGCAACTGAAAAGGAATATGAACAGGCTATGTTTCAGAAAGAATTATTTCAAGTAAATTTAGGCAATGGGAGGAATAAAAATTTTATTAGTAGAGGATGACTGGATCATAGCGAAAGAAATTACTCTTTCGTTAAACGATCTGGGTTTTGAAGTGGTGGGTAATTTTGATGCAGGAGAGGATGCCCTGAAAAAAATCCCGGAACTCAAACCAGATATCATTTTGCTGGATATAGGGTTAAGCGGAGAAATGACAGGCATCGATACCGCCCGGGAGATCAAACGGCAATACCAGGTGCCTTTCATTTTTCTCACGGCTCTGGCCGATTCTACTACCATCGAGCAAGCCAAGCTGACCGAACCCTATGCCTACCTGGTTAAACCGGTGAAAGCCGAAACTTTATATTCTACCATTGAAATCACCCTTCACAATGCAGCCCAGCGCAAAGATCCTACACCGCCACTAAAAGAAGGGCTGACTATTGATGACAGTATTTTCGTAAAAACAAAGAACCGCCTGGAAAAGATCCTACTCAGAGATATACGCTGGGTAGAAGCTTCTGATATTTACGCATTGGTATGTACGGCCACCGGTACATATTTACTTAATACCAGCCTGAAAGCAGTGGAAGAAAAATTTCCTGCTACCTGTTTTCTCCGGGTGCACCGCTCTTATATTGTTAATCTGGACAAAATAGAAGCGATTGAAGAAGATAATCTGGTAATCACAGGCCAGCGGATTCCTATTGGGAAAACCTATAGGGAAAAACTGATGAGCCGTCTTTCCTTTCTCTGAAAAATACGTTCACCTTACAGAAAAGGCTGTTCACCCCTAAAAAAGCTATGCTGGCAAGTAAGCTGTTAATTGTTTGTTGTAAGAAGATATTTTCAATGTAACGATTGCTTATGAACCAGATTGCCAGTCCGGGCATGGTATCCGCTATTTGGATTGCCCTGCTTTTATATATAAGTGCTATTGTTTTCTTCGTTATACGCGGGGCCTTACAAACGCGTAACATGAAAGATTTTGCGCTGGGCAGCATTCAGTTTTCTCCATCTTTTCTCGGTCTCTCGCTGGCAGCTTCAATGAGCAGTGCCGCTACCTTTATCATCAATCCTGGTTTTGTGGCTTACTATGGGGTGAGTGGGTTTTTGTCTATGGCTGTTTTTTTGCCTATCGGCACATTGGTTTCGCTGGCTATCTTATCGCGCCGGTTTCGTAAATATGGTCAGTCGGTAAACGCCCGTACCATTGCCCAGTGGATGGGTATCCGTTACCAAAGCAGTGGTTTTGCCCTGTTCTTCGGATTTCTTTCCTTATTAATGATCGCATTTATTGTCATGATCTGTGTAGGACTTACACAAGTGATCTCCCGTTCTTTAAACCTGGAGGTATTACCTACATTGATTGGGGTAGTGGTATTTACGTTTACGTATATGATGTTTGGCGGAGCTAACAGCATGGTATATACTAATACAGTACAAGCCTTTCTCAAACTGGTGGTGGCTGTGATTCTGCTTACTTCCGGGTATGAATATTTTTCGGAAGGAGTACATGGTTTTCTGGGTAAACTGGCAGCCATAGACCCGGTACTGGCACAACCCTTTAATCCTGCCAGTCCACTATTCCGGGATTTTTTCGAAGTAGTAATCTGCCAGCTGGTAGTGGGAACCGCCATTGTTTGTCAACCGCATATTCTTACCCGTTCCCTTCTATTAAAGAACGATAAAGACCTGAACCGTTTTCTTACGGTGGCTATTCTGGCGCAAGCTTTGTTCTTTATGGTAGTGTTTGTGGGGTTATATGCCCGCATCCTGTTTCCCAATCTGCAGTTACATGGCCAGGCTATTCCTTTGGATGGGGTGATGGGCACTTTTGTAGTGAGCCGTTTTCCGGTATACATCGCCATCATTCTGGTATTGGGAATGATCTCTGCGGGTATGGCTACGCTGGAAGGATTGATCCAGTCACTGAGTACAACGTTTACCTCTGATATTATTAAACCACTCACCGGTAACAGACTCATTCGCGAACCTGAAAAATCGGGCGGTATCATGAGTGAGCTGGTGATGAACCGGATAGTAATCGGACTGATGGCAGTGGTGTCTATCTATATCTCGTACCAGCAATTGCTGAAACCTGATCTGAGTGTGGGCATCTTTGCCCAGAATGGCGTGTATGCTTATTTCTGCGGAGCTTTTGTGCCGGTACTCTTCGGTATTTTTCTGAAGGATGTGCCACGAACAGCAGCTATCGCCGCCAGTATTACAGCCGTATCATTGCATTTTGCAGTATACTATGGCAGACTAACACCATATATGCACAGCGGCACCCGTAATCCAGGTGTGGCAGCAGCAATTGCGATTCTGTGTTCGTTGGTTGTGGGTCTTGTTTTATATTATGCACTGAAACCAAAAACCAAATTGGCAGCTGCATGAAAAAACAGATACTCATCCTGCTACTTCTTCTGTCTGCAGTAAAGCTGCCGGCCCAATGTGTGCCTTCCTATGGTTTTACTGCCAAACAGGTACAACTTGATTCATTGCAGATCAATTACGTGGAGGCGGGTAAAGGAGAAACCATTATCATGATCCATGGGTTGGGTGGTAATGCTTCTCATTGGAAAAGGAATATAGAAACACTCTCCCAAAAATTCCGCTGTATTGCGGTAGACCTCCCGGGTTATGGGAGAAGCAGTACTGCCGAGAGAACAGACGCCGCTAACCAACTGGATTTTTATGCAGATGTGATAGCATCACTGCTGCATAAACTAAAGATACCAACGGCGTTCGTAATGGGTCATTCCATGGGCGGGCAGGTAAGTATGATACTGGCTTTGAAGTATCCTTCACTTGTAAATAAACTGGTATTGGTGGCTCCTGCCGGGCTGGAAACGTTTACGGACGCAGAAGCCAATATATTAACCGGTTATGCAACTGCCGCTTTTTATATGGCTCAGGATAGTGCGGCGATTACCCAAAGCTACAGAGCCAACTTTTTCCGGATGACCGATGCTGCAGAATTGTTGATAAAAGAAAGGATTTCGCTGAAACAGTGTGTAGAATTTGAAGCGTATTGTCGTCAGGTTTCTATGGGTGTGAAAGGAATGCTGGCTCATCCGGTAACGGAGGAATTGCAAAAAATCAGTCAACCAGTATTGGTGCTTTTTGGAGAGCAGGATGCCTTGATTCCGAATAAATTTTTACATCCTTCCTTAACCGTATCAGCAGTGGCGGCAATGGCAAAATCTATTCGGGGCAGTAGCATCAGGATGATACCGGAAGCCGGACATCTGCTGCAATACGAAAAACCCGAAGTGCTCAATGAAGCGGTGACAAATTTTTTACGAATAAAACAATCCGGTTTCTGAATTCTACAACCTAAAAAACAATAACATGAAACGATTGCCAGTACTCTTATGTCTGCTCTTGGTGCAGGCTGCTGTGATGGCCCAAGGCATTAAGATCAGCGGACGGGTAACCGACGGGAAAACGGGCCAGGCATTGGCTGGTGCCAGCGTAATGCTGAAAGCCACAGGGGCAGGTACCTATACCGACGATGAAGGAAACTTCACACTTGCGCTCTCTAAAAAAGGTAAAGTAATCCTTGTTTTTTCTTACGTGGGTTATGGTGATGTAGAAAAAACAGCCGAGGCAGGAGACAATCTCACCATCGGTCTTACCTCAACCGTAGGAAGAGGTGATGAAGTAGTTGTAAGTGCATCCAAGCGTCCGGAAAAGATTACGCGGGCTCCGGCTACCATCAGTGTAATTACGGCCAGGGATTTTGCACAAACCTCCTCTTTCAATATCGGAGAACTTGCTTCCAAGATCCAGGGGGTTGAATTTATCAGAACCGGCGTAACAGGTGTGGGTTTTAATGCTCGTGGTTTTAACAATGCCTTTAATGCCAAAATTCTGCAGATGACAGATGGTCGTAACAGTATGATGGCTGGTGGTAGTGGATTACCCTCAGGCATTATGAATACAGTGATTAAAGAAGATGTTGAGAGACTGGAAATTGTACTCGGTCCTAACTCTGCTTTGTACGGTCCGAACGCACATAATGGGATTGCCAATACCATTACCAAAGATCCGCGTAAATACCAGGGAACGGATATTGCCATTGGCGCCGGTAACCAGGATGTGTTTACTTCCCGTTTCCGAACAGCCAATAAGATTGATCAGAAATGGGCCTATAAATTTACTGGCGAGTATACGACCGGGAAGGATTTTGAATTTCACGACAGTATTTATGCAGGTGGCTCTGTGTATGGACCGGCGTTGGCCATTCCTGAAAGAATTCCCAGCTATCAGTTTAAACATGTACGTGGTACGGCCGATCTGTATTATGCCGTATCATCTAAATCAGACCTGATTATTTCTTATGGGGGAAGTAATAATAATTTCCTGAGTGTAAACAATACCGGTCGCAACCAGATCCGAGACTGGAAATTCTCCTACCTGCAGCTGCGTTATGTGAGCCCACGTTTTTTTGCACAGGTGTATGAAACATGGACCAATGTGGGAACTTCTTATGGTATACCAGGATATACCCGTGATTTCTGGAACCGTACACATAGTACTATTACGGACCCAACCAGTCCTTTGTATGCTGCAGCAGGCCAATTGTATCCCGACCAGGCAGAAGCTTTTGCTACCAGACTTGGAAATATGTTCAAAGAAGAATCTAAAAGATTAAATGCAGAAGCACAGTATAATAACAATTTTACCAAAGCGGGTCTGAATATGGTGTTGAGTGCTTCTTACCAGAAAGATGATCCCAAAACATTTGGAACCAGTCTGGCCGATGCTACCCAGAAAGTAGAAGTAACCCAGTATGGAGGGGCCCTGCAGCTGGAAAAAACATTGCCAGCCGATTTTAAACTGGTGGCGGCTGCCAGGCTGGATCATCACAGCCTTTTCAAGAATATGTTCTCTCCTAAAGTGGCCCTTGTAAAAGGAGTTCCGGGCGGAAGTATTCGTCTTACCTGGGGTAAAGCATTTGCGGCGCCCATTATCCTGTTTCAGCGAGCGAGTGTATTCGGATTGGTATTTGGTAACGGAGATGGGGTGAAATATATTCCCAACGGTGCCAATGTAAACGATCCGGCAGCTGTTGCCACCACGGTACCATTGAAACCCGAACAGATTAGTACCTGGGAACTGGGCTATAAAGGAACCGTAGGTAAAAAATTATACATCGATATCAATGGATATTATGGTAAAACACTGAATTTCCTGAGTCCGGCCATTACCGTAGGAGGTCGTGCATTAAGCGTAGGCAGCATCGGCATTCCAACAGCAGGTTTGTTGATACCGGGAACCGTTTCGGGAACAGGTACACTGGCAGGTGCAGCATTCTCTACTTACTTTAATTATGGCGAAGTTTCTTCCTATGGTGTTGACCTGGGTGTGAATTATTATTTCACAGATGATATCAGCCTGGCCATGAAATATTCCTGGTTCGGTAGTGATATCACAGACGAGAATATCAAGAACGATGCAAATAGGGATGGATATGTGTCGCTCGAAGAAAAAAGCCTGAACACGGCTACCAACCGTTTTTCTTCTACACTCAGCTTCCAGAACATTGCCAAAGGCAAAATGTTCCTGAATATTTCACTCCGTTATGTGGCATCTTATGATCTCTACAGCGGGAACCAGATCGGCACCAAGGCAGGTGCAGGCAAAAGAGGTGTTGTATATGGCGGCATTAACCCGCTGAATAATACGCCCCGGTATTATGTAAAGAATTTTGACTGGGGTGCGCTGGGCGGATTTACCACTATCGATATCAGTACCGGTGTCAAACTGAACAGCGAGTTAAGTCTTGGTGCAGGTATCAGTAACCTGTTTAATGTGACACAAAAAGAATTTGTGGGTTCTCCTTCTATCGGACGCCTGCTCTCGATAGAACTGAAAGCGCATATTCCCAATAAGAAAAAATAGCTTGTAATGGTAGATTGACGGGTGGTACTCCATAAGGGGTGCCACCCTCTTTGTTAAATAAGAGAGACATGTACAGCGATGACCTTACGATACAACACTGGCTTACCCGGCATGCGAAATATAAGGCACAGAAAACAGCAATTATTTGTGGTAAGCAACGGCAAACTTTTTCCGAACTGAATGCCAATGTGAACCAGCTGATAGGGGCCCTGCAGCAGGCTGGCGTATGCAAAGGAGATAAAGTAGCCACCATATTACCCAATTGTATAGAATTGTGGGAGATCTACTGGGCCTGCGCCAAAATGGGGGCAGTAGCGGTACCTCTCAGTCCTCTGTTACGCGGTGCGGGCCTGGCCAACCTGATTAATAATGCCGACACCAAATTGGTTATCACTAACTGCGAAACAGCCGGGTATGTAACAGAAATTAAAAACCATGTTACACAAGTTGTAGCAGATAATTACTGGCTGATTAATGACTCCGGAATAAGCGGTTGGCAGTCGTATCACACATTGAAGGCGGCACAACCTGTCACAGAACCTGATGTAGAAGTGGTAACCGGCTCCGACCCGTACAATATTATTTACAGTAGTGGTACAACGGGTTTACCCAAAGGCATCGTGATTTCACATGCTGTTCGTGCTTTATATGGCTCGCTGTTTGCCAATAGTTACCGGATGACACCTGAAAGCGTTGTCATGCATTCCGGCTCAATCATTTTTAATGGCTCTTTTTTAACACTGATGCCGGCGATGTTTCTGGGCTGCACCTATGTGCTGCAACATCATTTTGACCCGCACCAGGTAATTACAGATATCGGAACAGAATCGGTTACGCATACCATCCTGGTTCCTTCGCAGATCATTGCCTGTTTACAGCAGGAGAAATTCTGCAAACAGCAATTGCCATCTATTGAATACATTCTTTCTGTAGGTGCTCCTTTATTACTTGAACATAAGCAGGAACTGAATCAAAGGTTACCCGGTGTGTTTTATGAACTCTATGGATTGACAGAAGGGTTTATGACCATACTGGATAAAACCGATGCGGCCCGCAAAACAGGAAGCGTGGGTTATCCGCCTTCCTTTATGGATATGCAGATCTGCAATGAAAGCGGAGAACTTGTATCCAGTGGTACTATCGGCGAGATCGTGGGCAGAGGGCCCTTATTGATGGATGGATACTATAAAAACGAAACACAAACAAAAGAAGCGCTGCGTAATGGCTGGTTGTATACCGGCGACTTGGGTTATGTGGATGAAGAGGGTTTTCTCTATCTCACAGGACGTAAAAAAGATCTGATCATTTCCGGTGGCGTGAATGTGTACCCGGCAGATATTGAGGAAGTTGTTATCAAACATCCTGCTGTAAAAGATGTAGCGGTATTTGGTGTGGCACATAGTGAATGGGGAGAAACGCCGGTGGCCGCTATTGTGTTGAAAACGATGGAGGCGGACGCAGCGACGATCAAAATATGGGTGAACGATCATATTGACGCCCGTTTTCAGAAAGTGAATGATATCATGATCCTTGATGAACTGCCCCGGAATGTAGCAGGCAAAGTATTAAAACATGAACTCAAAAAACAGTATGAAAACCGTTAGTAAGTGGGCAGATACGGGCAGTATCAGGCTTCATTATCTGGATAACGAAGGCAGTGGGCCGTTGTTATTATTATTACACGGCTTAACCGCCAATGCACATACGTTCGACGGCCTGCTGGCCGCCGGATTGGGCGATCATTTTCATATTTTGTCGGTTGATCTCCGTGGACGTGGCCTCAGCGATCAGCCTGCTACAGGTTATACCATGAAAGAGCATGCAGCAGATATCATTGCACTGTTAGATCACAGGCAGGTAACACAGGTGGTTATCTGCGGACATTCTTTCGGTGCCTTTCTGGCATTGTACCTCGCGGCATATTTCCCTGAGCGGGTGGAGAAACTGATATTGATGGACGCAGCTGTAAACATGCATCCCAAAACAAAGGAAATGCTGGGTCCGGCAATGGCCAGACTGGGACAGCGGTTCGCCTCATTTGATGCCTATCTCGACAAAGTAAAACAGGCTCCCTATCTCAGTTTCTGGGATGAGACTATGCGAAGTTATTATGAAGCCGATATCTACACCCTTGCTGATGGTACCGTTACGCCACGCAGCAAACCAGAACACATGATGGAAGCGGTACTGAAAGGAAGTCTGGGAGAACCCTGGGCAGAACTGATTAAGGAAAACAAAAAACCTTCGATACTGATTAATGCACCCGGTATTTATACAATGGATGCCGCTTTGTTACCAGCTGACCTGGCTATGGAAACAGTGAACGGAATGGAAAACTGCCGTTATGTGGCTGTGTCGGGAAACCACCAGACCATGTTGTACGGAGAGGGCGCGCAACAGATTGTACTGGCTATTAAAGAATTCTTTTTTAAATAATACGAACATGAAAACAGCTAATTCGGTAGCAGTGATTACAGGTGCTGCCAGCGGTATCGGTGAAGCAGTAGCGGTTGCATTGGCAGCCATGGGAGCTAAAGTGATATTGGCAGACAGGGACGAAGCAAAATTGCAAACCGTTAAAGAGAAGATCCTTGCGGCAGGCCAACAGGCAGATTTTATGTCTTGTGATGTAACCGACGAAACATCTGTACGTGCACTGATGCAGTTTGCTGTTACTAGTTTCGGATCTATCAATATTGTACTGGCTTGTGCCGGTATTATCCGTGATGCTTTTTTGATTACACCGGATAAGGAAACGGGGAAAGTGAAAAAGTTCATGACTACCCAACAATGGCAACAGGTAATGGATGTTAACCTAACGGGTGTATTCCTTACCCTGCGAGAAGCTGCTATACAAATGACGGATCACCACTGGCCAGGTGTGCTGATTCCGATTTCATCTATTAACAAAAGTGGTGAGTTGGGACAACTGAACTATGCATCTGCTAAAGCTGCTATTGCACTCTGGCCCAAAATTCTGGCAGGCGAATTTCATGCAAGAGGTATTACCAATATTCGGGTGGCTGCTATAGCGCCAGGATATGTAGAAACACCCATGCTGCTATCTATCCAGCCGGATATATTGAACCGGATTATAGCCGATATTCCGCTGGGCAGATTGGTAAAAACGGAAGAGATCGTGAACACGGTTCGCTTCATTATAGAGAACGAAGCGGTACATGGCACTACCCTGGAGGTGAGTGGGGGTATTATAGGAAAAGGACTCGCTAAGTAGCTTATGTCTCAACCGATAGCCTGCCTGCCATCAGCCGTTTTGAGCCGTTCGTGTGGAATTTTAGCAAAATTTACGGAATATTACTGCTACTTTTGTCTGGTCTTAGTACATGAAAAAGCTGTTTGTCCTCATATTAGCCTTTGTACAATTCGGCGCCAGTGCCGGGATCACCATGCACATGCATTACTGTATGGGTAAGGCCTATGGCTGGGAGTTGACACAGCAGAAAGGGAAAGCCTGCGGCAAATGCGGCATGGCCAAGACCGAAAAGAAGAACAAAAAAGGTTGCTGTAAAGACGAACAGAAACTGGTTAAATCAACCATCGACCAGAAAACAGCTGAGTCTGTTTACCAATCCATGCAGCTGGTAGCTACCGCTGTTCCTGTTTCTGTATTTCAGGCGCCTGTCATCTGCTTCTCTTCTGTAACAGAAGAAAATCCCACCAGTAACGCGCCTCCCGAAAGCAGCGTAGCGGTTTATTTGAGTAACCGCGTTTTCCGTATTTAATATCGTATCCTTCTGAGCAGCCGGGCAAAGATTTGCCGGGCTTTGGGCATTTCTATGGCCCCAATGTTCCTGTATTTATTCACCATTTATAAAATCAAAACAATGAAGAAGTTTAAAATGCTTTTGATGGCAGCTTTCACTATCCTTTCTGTAATCGTATTTGCACAGGACACCAAAAAATACAGTTGCCCTATGCATGCTGATGTTACCAGCGACAAACCCGCCAGATGCTCCAAATGCGGTATGAACCTGACAGAAAATAAAAAAGAAGCGGCTTATTCATGCCCCATGCACGCTGATGTTACCAGTGATAAACCCGGCAAATGTTCCAAATGCGGTATGGCTTTGAAAGAGAATAAAAAGACAAGTGCCGCCACCTATGTGTGCCCCATGCATGCGGACGTAACCAGCGATAAACCTGGCAAATGTACTAAATGCGGCATGGCTTTGAAAGAGAAAAAGGGATAATACCCAGTTATTGGAAACCGGAAAATTACCGTCATGGTTCAAAAAATAATCGTACTGGCTTTGCGCAACCGGTTGATCGTGCTGCTGGCAGCAGCAGGCATGTTTGCCTGGGGTCTGTATTCTGTTAAACAGAATCCGATCGATGCCATACCCGATCTCAGTGAAAACCAGGTCATCGTTTTCACCGAATGGATGGGGCGCAGTCCACAGGTGATCGAAGACCAGGTCACCTACCCGCTTGTAAGCAACCTGCAGGGTATACCCAAGATCAGGAATATACGCGGCTCGTCTATGTTCGGGATGAGTTTTGTATATGTGATCTTCGAAGACAATGTTGATATCTACTGGGCCCGCACGCGTGTGTTGGAGCGACTGAATTTTGCCCAGCGCCTGCTGCCGCAGGGAGTCACACCCACGCTGGGGCCCGATGGCACCGGGGTGGGACATATCTACTGGTACCACCTGGATGCACCCAAGATGGATCTGGGTGAACAGCGGGCCCTGCAGGATTGGTACATCAAATTCGCCCTGCAGACCGTACCGGGTGTGGCCGAAGTGGCATCGTTCGGCGGTTTTGAAAAGCAGTACCAGCTGGTGATAGACCCCGTAAAACTGCAGTACTACAACATCTCCCTCATGGATGTGATGAACAAGGTGAAAGCCAATAACAACGATGTGGGAGGCAGAAAGTTTGAGATGGCCGATATGGCATACATCATCCGGGGCCTGGGTTATATTAAGAACAAGGAAGACATCGAGAACATTGCACTGGGTAATTACAATGGTATCCCGGTTCGGGTAAGGGATGTGGGTTCCGTACAGATGGGAGGTGACCTGCGTCTCGGCATTTTTGATATGGACGGAAAAGGAGAAGTGGTAGGCGGTATCGTGGTGATGCGCTACAACGAGAATGCCGACCGGGTGATCAAAGCTGTAAAGGCCAAGATCAAGGAAGTGGAAAAAGGTTTGCCCGAGGGTGTAACGCTGAAAACCTCTTACGACAGAAGTACGCTGATCGAAGAAGCGGTCGAGTCGGTAAAAGGCACGCTGATCGAAGAGATGATCGCGGTATCACTGATCGTGATCATTTTTCTGTTTCACTGGCGTAGTGCACTCATCATCCTGATACAGCTTCCCATTTCTGTAGCGGTAGGCTTTATTCTGCTCCAGGCTTTTGGTATTTCGTCCAATATCATGTCGCTCACCGGGATTGCACTGGCCATTGGTGTGGTGGTGGATGATGGGATCGTGATGGTAGAGAATGCCTATCGCCACATCAGTGAAGCACAGGCAGTAAAAAGGCAGTCATCAAATAATGTAAACTCATGACAAACTGGTTCAAAAAAAATAAAGATCCCCTGAGCCCTGAAGAAAAAATGGAGATCATTGAAAGGTCTTCAAAACAGGTAGGGCCGGGCGTGTTCTATTCAACGATCATTGTGATCGCTTCTTTCCTGCCGGTATTCCTTTTGACGGGTATGGAGGGTAAGATGTTCCATCCGTTGGCCTGGACAAAAACCTTCATCCTGCTGGTAGATGCTTTCCTGGCCATTACTTTGACGCCGGTGCTGATCTCCTATTTTCTGAAGGGGAACCTGAAGCCGGAATCCTTCAATCCCATCACAAGGACATTGGAGCGGATATACATGCCGATTCTGCAATGGTGCCTGCACTGGCGCAAGACCGTTCTGGCAGTGAACCTGGTGGCTTTAGCGGCGGGAGTGGTCATGATGACCAAAATGGGCTCTGAATTCATGCCTCCGCTGGATGAAGGTTCCATCCTGTTCATGCCGGTTACCCTGCCGGATGTTTCCAATGCCGAAGCCAAACGTTTGTTGCAGGTACAGGATAAACTGATCAGTTCTGTTCCGGAAGTATCACATGTACTGGGTAAAGCAGGCCGGGCCAATACGGCAACGGATAATTCGCCGGTGAGTATGATCGAGACCATCATTCTGCTGAAACCACGGCACGAATGGCGCAAGGGACTCACCAAAGATGGTATCATCAACGAGCTCAATGCCAAAATGCAGATACCGGGTGTGACCAATGGATGGACGCAGCCCATTATCAACCGAATCAACATGCTCTCAACCGGCATCCGTACCGATGTGGGCCTCAAAGTGTATGGGCAGAATCTCGACAGCATTTATGTATTTGCACAGACCATCAAAAAACACCTCGAAGGAATTGACGGAGTAAAAGACCTGTATGTAGAACCCATTACCGGAGGTAAGTACATTGATATAGTAGTAAAACGCGAAGAGATCGGCAGGTATGGTCTGAGTGTGGATGATGTGAACACCGTGGTGGAAAGTGCGCTGGGCGGCATGAAACTGACAACTACCATTGAAGGCCGCCAGCGATTTTCTGTGAATGCCCGTTATGGACAGGATTTCAGGAACAATATGCAGGCATTGAAACGGTTACCGGTGCAGACCATGAACTTCGGTCCCGTTCCGCTGGAAGCTGTTGCAGATATCCGGTTGAGCGATGGTCCGCCAATGATCAATTCGGAGAACGCGTTGCTGCGTGGAACGGTGCTCTTCAATGTACGCGAGCGTGACCTGGGCAGCACGGTTACCGAAGCACAGGAAAAGCTGAACCAGATGATGATCAAACTGCCCAAGGGTTATTTCCTGGAATGGAGCGGACAATGGGAAAACCAGATCCGCGCCAACCGGACACTCACACTGATCATGCCGATCGTGATCCTAATCATTTTTATGGTATTGTACTTTACATACCATTCCATCAAAGAAGCCATCGTTACCATGATCACTGTTCCTTTTGCACTGATCGGCGGTGTGTTCATGGTGTATCACTACGGTGTGAATTTATCGGTGGCTGTGGCAGTGGGTTTCATCGCCCTGTTCGGTATGGCTATAGAAACGGCCATGCTGATGACGATCTACCTGAACGAAGCCATGCAGAATATGGTAGCAAAATATGGCAACTCGCGGGCAACACTGACACCGGCCATTATACGTGAATTTGTGGTGGAAGGTTCTGTGAAGAGATTGAGACCCAAACTGATGACCGTATCGGTCGGTCTGTTTGGACTGATCCCTATTTTATGGTCAACCGGTGTGGGTAGCGATATCATGCGACCCATTACCATACCATTGATCGGCGGAACCATCAGTTCTACTATTTATGTATTGCTGATCACGCCGGTGGTTTTTGAGATCATCAAAGAAAGAGAACTTAAACGCAAAGGTAAAATTGAATTGATCGATGTTACAGAATAAAACATACCTCGTATTGTTTGCGCTGCTGCTGGTTACTGCCGGTCGGGCGCAGACCCTGAAACTGGCTGCTGTTATCGACAGTATCACCGTTTCGCATCCTGTGGTTAAAATGTACAACCAGGAGATCCGTTCTATGGATGAAGCTGCCAAAGGCGCCCAAAGCTGGATGCCACCGGAATTCTCCACCGGCCTCTGGATGGTTCCGTATAATCCGTCCTACTGGAAAAAATCGGATATGGGCAACGGGATGGGCCAGTATATGCTTGGCGGCCAGCAGATGATTCCGAACAAAAAAAAGCAACAGGCAGATGCAGCGTATATGCAAACCATGTCTTCGGTAGAAAAAGAAAAAAAGAATGCCACCCTGAACGAACTGGTGAACGATGCCAAACAGTTCTATTACGAGTGGATCATTCTTGAGAAAAAACTGAACATCCTGGGTCAGAATGAGAAGCTGCTGAATTTCATGATCAAAAATGCAGAGATCCGTTACCGAAATGGAATGGAGAAGATAAGTGCCTACTATAAAGCCAAGGCGGCACTGGGCAATATCAAGAACATGCAGCTCATGTACGAGAGTGAGATCACCGAAAAAAAGATTCGCCTGAATACATTGATGGGACGCAAAGCTATGGCTGACCTGGCCATCGATACCAATTACCGGATTAATGGGTATGATGATATGGTTTTCGACAGCACCCTGTTCTATCGCAACCG
Organism: Sediminibacterium sp. FW305-C-269; assembly: GCF_058231045.1. NCBI lineage: Bacteria > Pseudomonadati > Bacteroidota > Chitinophagia > Chitinophagales > Chitinophagaceae > Sediminibacterium > Sediminibacterium sp. FW305-C-269. The sequence continues at coordinate 684,911 of NZ_JBIQXQ010000001.1, forward strand.
AAGCGATCTGAAAGCGATCGACCGGGATATAGACCTTACCTACTTGAAACAGGAAACCGAAAAACAAAGCCTGCGCCCGCAGTTCGGGATCCGGTATGAACACATGTTTGGTTTTGGTGGACTTCCCATGCAATACTCATTAATGGGCATGATGAAACTGCCGCTGACAAACTGGTCATCAAAAATGAATAAGGCCAATATCGAAAGTCTGAAATGGAAAGCTAGTGCCTTACAGTCGCAGAAAGAAATGATGGTGAATGAATACAGCGGTATGGCGTATGGTATGCGTAATGAACTGGTGCTGAAAACCAAACAGCTGAAGCTGTATGAGACGAATATCTTACCGGCCTTACAGAAAAATTTTTCAACCATGCAGTTGGCCTATGAGCAGAACACCGAGGAACTGTTCATGTTGTACGACGCATGGGAAGCCCTGTATATGAGCCAGCTGGAATACATTGAATTGTTGAACCAGGCGCTCAGGACACAGGTATCACTGGAAAGGATAATTGAAAACAAATGAAACGACTACTGATTTTATCACTGGTACTGCTGGCTGTTGCGGCCTGTCAGGATCGAAAAGAGAAAAGCACTGCAAACGGACAGGTGCATCCCGCGGTAAGCCAACCGGTGTATACCTGCCCGATGCCACAGGATTCTGTTTTCAGCGACAAACCCGGTACCTGCCCTAAATGTGGCATGGACCTGGTTAAAATGGAAACTGCTAAACCGGAGCAACACCAGCACGATGCGTCTGCTGAATCGGTATACACCTGTCCTATGCACCCCGACGTGAAGTCCGATAAGCCGGGTTCCTGCCCTATCTGTGGTATGAACCTGGTAAAAAAAGAGACCGGCGGACACCAGCAGGAGCATGTAGAATTGGATGCCTTGCTGAAACCTACCAATGAGTTTGTGGTTTCTTCTTTACCCGTAACCGTGATGCAGCAGAAACAGGAGCAGATAGAGATCAGGGCGTTGGGGATGATCACTTATGATACAAGAAGGGAGGGTACGATTTCAGCAAGGGTTTCAGGACGTATCGAAAAGCTTTACGTTCGTTACCGTTACCAGAAGATCAGGAAGGGAGAGAAGATCATGGAAGTATACAGTCCGGAATTACTTACCGCGCAGCAGAACTTACTGTTCCTGCTCAGGAACGATCCGGGAAACAGGAACATCATCGAAGCCGCCAAAGAAAAACTATTGTTGCTGGGGATGGATGCGGCACAACTGGAAAAATTGATCCGCGAAGAAAAACCCTTAATGACGGTAACGGTGTACAGTAATTACAACGGGCATATACACGAATCCGCCAATGCGGGTGCGATGGGTAAAGAAAGGGAAACAGGGGTCATGAAAGATATTTCACTCATTACCGAAGAACTTTCTTTGAAAGAGGGCATGTATGTGCAGAAGGGAAAATCCGTATTCACGGTTTATGATCCCGCAAGGGCCTGGGCGGTATTAAACATCTACGGTGAGAACCAGGCATTGGTAAGGATCGGCAGTAAAGTGACGATTGTACCGGAAACATTACCTGGCAAAGGTTTCCAGGCCTCGCTGGATTATGTGGAACCCTTTTACCGGAAAGACAGTAAAACACTGACTGCCCGCGTGTATTTCAATAACAGCGCTCTCAGGATACCCATTGGCAGCCAGGTAAGCGCCACCATATACGGCAATACCCGACAGGCATACTGGCTGCCCAAAGAAGCAGTTCTTTCACTGGGGCTTGACAAAGTGGTATTTGAAAAAGTGAAAGGCGGTTTTAAGGCACACAGGATCAGCACCGGTATCATGCATAAGGAGCATATACAGGTATTGAACGGGCTCAGTGTGCAGGATTCTGTAGCTGCCAATGCACAATATTTAATGGATAGCGAAAGCTTTATCAAAGTAAAAAACTGAATATGCGTACATCATTCCTCCTGGTTTTCCTGTTACTGGCAGTTGTGGCCTGTAAGAACAAGACGGCGTCTGTTATAGCAGACTCAGATACCTATTATACTTGTTCAATGGATCCACAGGTAAAAGAGTACAAACCTGGAAAGTGCCCGATCTGTAAGATGGATCTCACACCTGTTAAAAAGAAGAATGGCAGCAGTCACGATGAGATTGAGCTGAGCGAACAGCAGCTACAGCTGGGTAATATTCATGCAGACACCATCCGTAACGGTACTATTGATGACAAACTGGTGCTTACCGCCACACTGAACTTTGACCAGATGAAAGCTTCTTCGGTCAGTGCGAGAGTAATGGGCAGGGTGGAGAAACTGTATTATAAAAATGTGGGAGATTTTGTTAGAAAAGGCGCGCCTTTGTATGATTTATACAGCGAAGAGCTGAACAATGCCAAACAGGAATACCTGCTGGCACTGGAAAGAAAAAAAGTGTTCATCAATGAAACCATGATGAATTTTGACCAGCTGCTGCAAAGTGCGAAGAATAAACTATTGTTATGGGGCATGTCTGATAAACAAATACAGGAATTGGCACAACAGAAAAAAGCAAGCAGTATTACCACTTTCTACAGTCCGGTATCCGGTACTATCACCAGCCTGGAAACGAGGGAAGGTGATTATGTGATGGAAGGAGGTGTGCTGGTAAAACTGGCCGATCTTTCCAGCCTGTGGGCAGAGGCGCAGGTATACACTTCGCAGATGGCTGATATCAACAGAAACAGTATTGCAACTGTTCAGTTTCCTGATTTTGACGGACTGGAGATCAGGGGTACCATCGGTTTTGTCAATCCAGAGATCAACCCAGATACGCGGATCAACCTGATCCGGGTGGCGATCCCCAATTCGGGTAACCAGTTAAAACCCGGTATGTCGGCGTATGTGGTATTAAAAAGCATACCACACAAAACGCTCACATTACCCATCGATGCGGTGATCCGCGACGGGAATGGCGCAACGGTTTGGGTTCGTACGGGTAAAAAGACATTCAAGACGCTGATGGTGCAAACCGGACTGGAAACAGATGACAGGATAGAGATCAGGTCTGGCTTACGCTCCGGCGATGTTGTGGTCATATCGGGAGCCTACCTGCTGCAAAGTGAATATATCTTCCAGAAAGGTGCTAACCCAATGGCAGGACATGATATGAGCAAGATGTAATCAGTTTAATATGCGGCTGTCCAGGAAAAATGTTGTTTGATGATGCCTGCTTTATTTTTTTGGAGGTACTGGAGGTAGGCCTGTGCAACAGCAGAAAGCTGTTTTTTCTGGAGCCAGATTATCCGCCATTCCGAATGTAGCGGGAATCCTTTAACGGGGATCACTTTCACTTCCTTCTGTTTCAGTTCGTTTTTCAGGCTGAGGATCGATAGAACGGAGTAACCCAATCCTGCCACCACCGCCTGTTTCACCGCTTCGGTAGAAGTAAGGGATAGGCTGATCTTGGGCCTGATATGTGCCTGGTGAAAATATTGCTGCATGGCAAAACGGGTGCCCGATCCCTCTTCTCGGAAAATAAGGGGGAGCTGCTTGAACAGTTCCGCATTCTTCTTGCCTTTGGTGTCGATGGTATCCTTGCCGGGACCGAACAGGTAGAGTTTGTTCTGCATCAGAATCTCTTCATGAATGGCGATGTGGGTCGGCACCACGGATACCAGCGAGAAATCCACTTCATTCTGTTCCAGGCTGCTGATCACTTTTCTCTTATTGGTCACATCCATCTCCAGGTCGATGCCAGGGTTGGCTTTCAGAAAATCACGTAAAAAATACGGCATTACATATTTGCCTGTCGACACTATGGAGATGCGCAGTTTTCCCGAAAGAATCCCCTGATAACTCTGCGATTGATAGTGAATGGTCTCAATCTCTGAAAGGACGCGTTGTGCAATACGGTACAGTTCCATCCCAAAGTCTGTGATGAAGATTTTGCGGCCGATGGTCTCGGTTAGAGGAATGTCGAATTGATCCTGTAATTTCTTTAGCTGTATGGATGCTGCCGGTTGTGTCATGTTCAGCTCTTCGGCGGCCTTGGTAATACTTTGTTTCTCCGCTATCACCGAAAAGACACGCAATTGATGCAGGGTGTAATTCATAAATAATGTTTATGGTTATTATAGTAAATATAAATAAAAGAATATAGATGAACCCCCGCATTTTTGCGGCATGAAAACAAATCAGAAAACTGCCATTACCATTGCCAGAGGCGATGGAATCGGCCCGGAAATTATGGATGCCACGCTGCGCATACTGGAAGCCGCCGGCGCCCAATTGGATATCGAGGAAATCGAGATCGGGGAAAAAGTGTACCTGGAAGGCAATTCTGCAGGCATTCAACCCCAGGCCTGGGATTCCCTGCGCAGGACCCGGGTATTTTTGAAGGCACCCATTACCACACCACAGGGCGGCGGTTTCAAAAGCCTGAATGTGACCACGCGAAAAGTGCTGGGACTGTTCGCCAATATCCGCCCCTGCGTTTCCTATGACCCGTTTGTGAAGACCAAACATCCGAAGATGGATGTGGTTATCATACGTGAGAACGAGGAAGACCTGTACGCCGGTATCGAACACCAGCAAACGGATGAAGTGGTGCAGTGCCTGAAACTGATCTCCCGTCCGGGTACGGAAAAGATCATCCGCTACGCGTTCGAATATGCGAAAGCGTATAACCGGAAAAAAGTAACCTGCTTCAGTAAGGACAATATCATGAAAATGACCGATGGCCTTTTCCATAAGATTTTTTTGGAAATCGGACAGGAGTACCCGGAAATAGAGAAGGAGCACTGGATAGTAGATATTGGAGCGGCCAAACTGGCTGACACCCCTGAAAATTTTGATGTGATCGTAATGCCCAATCTTTATGGAGATATCCTGAGTGATGTGGCTGCTCAGATCACTGGATCTGTAGGCCTGGCCGGTAGCGCCAACATCGGTGAGGATTTTGCGATGTTCGAAGCCATACATGGTTCGGCCCCACGACTGGCGGGAATGAACCAGGCCAATCCCTCCGGTTTGTTATTGGGCGCTATCCAGATGTTGGTACATATTGGTCAGCAACAGGTGGCGGAAACCATTCACAATGCCTGGCTGAAAACACTGGAGGACGGCATTCATACAGCAGATATATACACCGAGGCTGTATCGAAACAGAAGGTGGGCACCCGCGAGTTTGCCGATGCGGTGATCGAAAGGCTGGGGCAGCGACCAACCACCCTGCGTCCTGTTGTTTTTACACGCGAGGCAACCGGGTTTAAGATCAAGTATACCCCAAAGCCCCCTGCCAAAAAGGAACTGGTAGGTGTAGATATCTTTCTTCATTTCCGCGAGCGGGATGCCAACCTGCTGGCTGCGGAGCTGAACAAAGCTGCGCAGGGACGTTTGGTACTGTCCATGATCACCAACAGGGGCACAAAAGTTTGGCCCGAAGGTTTCCCGGAAACATTCTGTACCGATCATTGGCGCTGTCGTTTTAAAAACGTCAATAGCGAACCGGTCAGTTATGCAGAGGTGATGGAAGCCCTGCAGGCGGTCAATGCCCATGGACTGGAGATCATTAAAACAGAAAACCTCTACACTTTTGACGGCATAGCAGGATATACGGCTGCACAGGGACAATAGGGTCCTTTGCAAATTGAGCCGATTCATAAACCCAAAAACAACAAACAGTATGGAATTGGAATTAATCAGCGGTCGTTTTCCCGCTAAAGATGCGGAACAGATACTTACGGATATTTTTCAGGTGAAGATCGACTATCATCACCGTAAGATCCACATGCAGTACCTTTCTGAAGAGAATATCCAGCATGCGGAGAAACGGATCGTGGCACTTCAGGATACGCTTCGCAGTATCCTGAAGCGGATCCGGGAAAGCGGCAAAGAGATGGTGGATATTCATGCCCATTTGGAACTGAGCCTTGCCGCGCCTCTGACGCAATAAATGTTTAATTTTTTTTGCCCAAAACAAACAATTCTTCAAACCAAGCGTTGTAAGTGGCAGCCATTTTTTCAAAACGGCAAATAGGAAAACAGTTCTGTTATGGCTAAACCCCAATACCGTTCAGCCGGTGAGGTATTCCGCAATTTCCTGTCGATGCTTCATCTTGACCGGAAAGACATCAGCGCAATTTACGTGTTCGCTATTTTGGCCGGCCTGGTACAGTTGTCTTTGCCACTCGGTATACAGACCATCATCAGCTTTGTAATGGCAGGGTCCCTGTCCACCTCCATCGTGGTACTGATCATCCTGGTGGTGGCCGGGACCTTCCTGAGCGGGCTTTTGCAGGTAAGGCAGTTGCAACTGATCGAGAAACTGAAGCAGAAGATCTTTCTGCGGTATGCCCTGGAATTCAGTGACCGGTTACCAAGACTGAACGTGGAAAAACTGGATCAGTACCATTTGCCCGAAATGGTCAACCGGTTCTTCGAGATCCCTTCACTTCAGAAAGGTATCGAGAAGATATTACTGGATATCCCGACCTCTGTGATACAGATCTTATTGGGCCTGATGTTGCTTTCTTTTTACCATCCCGTGTTCATCGCTTTTGGGGCCATCCTGCTGACCTGTATCCTGCTCATTCTCCGCTTCACTTCGCAGCGTGGTTTCAGTGCTTCGCTTGAAGCCAGTGATTATAAATACCATGTGGCAGCCTGGTTGCAGGAAATGGCAAGGATGATCAAGTCGTTCAAGTATGCCCGGAACAGCTCTATCCATATCCGTAAGACCGATGCGTTGATAAGCGGTTACCTGGCTGCCCGTACGGGATATTTCAAGATACTGCTTATGCAGGCCTGGAGTTTTATCAGTTTCAAAACGTTGATCACGGCTGCTATGCTGCTGGTTGGGGCCCTCCTGCTGGTAGACCAGGAAATCAATATCGGGCAGTTCATCGCTGCAGATATTGTGATCATTTCTATCATTGCATCCGTAGAAAAACTGATCAACAACCTGGATAAGATCTATGACAGTTTCACTTCTATTGAAAAAATGAATCTTGTAACGCAGGCTTTGACAGAAAAAGAAGGGCATATAGAACTTCCCGATAACGGAAAGGGTGTCCGCATTGATTTTGACGAAGTGGTATTTGGTTATCCTAATACTGACAAGGTTTTAAACAAAGCCAGTTTCCAGATCAATCCCGGGGAAATGGTATTGGTAAGTGGTGTATCCGGCTCCGGAAAATCGAGTATGCTGCGTTTATTGACCGGTGCCTACCAGGATTTTGATGGGAAAGTGCTGATCGATGGTCTCCCCATAGGTAATTACCAGCTTTCTTCCCTGCGTTCACAAACGGGCGTATTGCTGAACCAACAGGATATTTTTCATGGCAGTCTGCTTGATAATATCACCATGGGTGATACGCGCATTGCAATTGAGGATATCCTGAAACTGGCATCAAGAACCGGCCTGATAGAGTTCATACAATCTAACAAGGAGGGGTTAGAGACTATTCTTGATCCGTTGGGCAAGCGATTGCCCCAAAGCACCCGTCAGCACATTTTGCTTACCCGTGCGCTGCTGGGTAAAAGTCGTCTCTTGCTGCTGGAAGAACCTTTCCAGCACCTGAGTCCTGAACAGAAAACAACCATGCTCGCATACCTGCGCAAAGAGATCACCAGTACCGTTATCATCATTTCCACCAGGGATACCGATATGGCCATTTATGATAAAGTACTGGAGTTGTATGATGGACAAATAGAAATCCGCAAGTAAATATGGAGAACTATATCAATAGCAATATCGAAGAACGTGCAGCAGAAGACCGCCTCTCTTCGTTTGGCAAAGTGTACCATATATCCAGGACCAGCCAGGTTAAAAAATGGCTTTGGGGTACCCTGTTATTGATGCTTGTGATACTTTGTTTGCCATGGACACAGAATATAAGGGCCAGAGGTTCGGTTACCACCCTGCGGCAGGAACAGCGGCCACAGGAACTGAATACCATCATTGCCGGTCGCGTGATCAAATGGTTCGTGAAAGAAGGTGATTACGTGAAAGAGGGCGATACCCTGCTGCAGCTGGGGGAGGTCAAGATCGAATACCTGGATCCGCAATTGCTCGACCGTACACAGGAGCAGATCAGTGCCAAAAAGAACAGCATCGAAAATTACCGTAACAAGGCCGCCACAGCGGAAACACAGGTAACTGCTTTGTTGCAGGGCAAGGAACTGAAACTGCGTTCGCTGGATAATAAACTGGGTCAGCAGCAATTAAAGATCATAAGCGATAGTACTGACCTGGTTGCTGTAACCAACGAGCTGGCCGTGTACAAACGCCAGATAGATGCGGCCAGGCTGATGTATGATAGCGGTTCCATCTCATTGACGGAACTGGAGAAAAGAAGGATGAATTTCCAGAATGCACAGGCCAAGCTTATCTCTGCACAGAACAAATTTCTCCAGGCCAAACAGGAGATGACGAATCTCCTGATCGAAAAGAACAGTGTGGAGCAGGAGTACCGGGATAAGATCTCAAAAGCAGAAGGAGAAAAATTTGCATCGCTTTCCAATGTGGCCGGTACGGAAGCCGAATTGTCCAAACTGCAGAACCTGTACGCCAATTACGATGCAAGGAACCAGTTGTATTATTTACGTGCGCCACAAAGTGGCCAGGTGATACAGGCTAAAAAAGCCGGTATCGGCGAAATGGTGAAGGAAGGTGAAATGATCGTTCAGATAGTGCCGGATAAAGTACAGTATGCCGTAGAAATGTATGTAGACCCGATGGATCTTCCCCTGGTGTCCATCGGCCAGAAAGTCCGGTTCGTATTTGACGGGTTCCCGGCCATTGTTTTCAGCGGCTGGCCACAAAACAGTTACGGGACCTTTGGCGGTACAGTGGCTGCCGTGGAGACAGAAGTGAGCAAGAATGGTAAGTTCAGGGCTTTGGTGGTTGAGGACAGTACCGATAAACCCTGGCCCAAACAATTACGCATAGGTGGCGGTGCCAATGCGATCGCTCTTTTGAAAGACGTCCGGATCTACTATGAGCTGTGGAGGAACATCAATGGATTCCCTCCGGAATATTATCAATCGGCTACTGAAACAAAACAGAAAGATGCAAGCAAATAAATTCCTGTGTACGCTGGTGCTACTGGCAATGGGAATCACCCTTGCCGCCCAGGAAAAAAGATCGGTCCTGACACCGGAAGCGCTGATGGAGCTGGTGCGCAAAAACCATCCTGTGGCCAAACAGGCCGCATTGCTGGTAAACAGGGCAGAGGCAGAATTACAATCTGTACGCGGCGCATTCGACCCCACGCTGGAGATGGATGCGAGTCGTAAGACCTTCGATGGCAAGAATTACTACTATTATACGAATCCACAGATAGAGATACCCACGGCGGCGGCCTTCACCCTGCGTGCCGGAACAGAAAATAATGGAGGCGACCAGCTTTCTCCTGAGATCACCCGGGGCAGGTCCAGTTATCTGGGTATAGAAATCCCGCTGGGTAATGGTCTGCTGATCGATAAACGGCGAGCTGCATTGCAGCAGGCCAGAATATTGCAGAACCAGAGCGAACAGGACCGAAAAAATATCCTGAATAACCTGTTGCTTGATGCTTATACAGAATACTGGCAATGGGCAGGAGCGTATCAGTTGTATCATATCTATAGCGCTTTTGTTGAGAATGCAGTGAGAAGACAAAACCTGGTAAGAAATGCCTTTATCAATGGAGACCGGTCAGTCATGGATACGGTAGAATCTTACACACAACTGCAGCAGTACCGCTTACAGCAGGCGGAAGCATTGCAGAAACTGAATAATGCAGCCATATCCTTATCATATTTTTTATGGCAGGATGATGCTACAGCGTACAACCTGCCCGCCAACCTGCTGCCAGATACCACCTATTTTACTCTGCAACAAAGTGTATCCGTGCTGGAAGAAAATATCGGCGCAGTGCTGGAGCAACATCCACTATTGAAATCGGCACAGTTCAAGGTCAACAGTATGGAAACGGAAAAGCGGCTCAAATTCCAGGGCCTGTTGCCCTATGTGAGCCTGAAAGCGAATGTGCTGAGCAAGGAATACAACTTTATCAAAAGCTGGGATGCCGCCTACTTGCAGAACAATTATAAATGGGGTCTAAATGTGCAGTTACCGCTTTTCCTGCGCCAGGGAAGGGGAGATTACAAGAAGGCGCAGATCAAACTGAAAGAATCGCAACTGGAGTTGACCGGTAAACGCTGGCAACTGGAAAACAAGATCCGTTATTACCAGAATGAGAGCAGCCAGTTGTTACAGCAATGGCAGCTGGCCAGTAACCTGCAGGAAAATTACCGCCAGTTGCTTCGGAACGAAGAGCTGAAATTTTCACAGGGCGAGAGCAGCCTTTTTCTGGTGAATGCAAGGGAAAGTAAATTGCTGGAAGTGTTGCAGAAACAAACCGCCTTACGGATCAAATACCTTACCGCCAGTTACCAGCTTCGCTGGGCTGCCGGCATACTCGAGTAATGAAAAGAGCCGGAAGCTATTTTTATAAATCCTGCTATAGAAATGGCAGGATTTGTATTTTGTACCCTCAAATCCCTAACATGAAAAAGCTGACCGTTCTCCTGCTTCTGACCGTCTGCATCGCTTCAGCCCCTAAGCGTAAAAAAACCGTTATCGTATGGCAACCCTCGCACCAGACCAATACCGGCAAAAACTTCAGTGAAGCGGCGGTCTGTAACGGTATTGCAGAAGCGGCCATGGCCACAGCGCCTTTTTTCAAGGAATATAAAGTGTGGAGCCTGGGAAGAAAGGATGTACACAATGCGGACAGTGGCAGTAATACCATGGTTGCGCATACTTCGGCCGTAGTTGATGGAAAACTTTCGGGATATGCCTGGGAACTCAAACAATCAAACAAAAGAAATCCCGATGTATTCATTGCCGTGCATAACAATGGCGGCACGCGCAGGCATGCGGTATGGGGATATATACATTATGGCGATGCACATGAAGCTGAGAACCGCGATCTGGCCGCTACGCTGATCGCATCTATTGCTGAAGCAACAACCCTGGAGAACCGGGGCGTATTACTCGACAGTACCACCGGGCGTAATGACTACCGCTGTGCTGCTACCGGTAAACTTTCTTTTTACAGTCTGGATGAACACGTGAACAAAGCCCCTGTCCGCGTATTACTGGAGATCGGTGATAACGGTGTCAGCTACGATTTTCTCCGAGATCCTGCCAATCAGCAAAAAATCGGTGAAGCCATCAAGAAAGGATTGACCCGATGGCTGGGAAAAAAAGAATCGGTTCAATAAATCATGATACGTCTCTTTCTCTTTCCTGACAAATAAATAACAAGGATACAAACGGGCATCCTGCCGGCTGTTACAGACCGGTCTGGATCAGCATACGATTACCCCAACGCTTTAACATTTCTTTGATAACACACACAGTTCTCTGTGTATCTATTAATATCATAGCTGTTCAGGTAAAGTAAACACCTAAACGCTATTCTACACACGGTATCCCTGTTGATACTTTTTCCCGAAATCCAATCTCCCGGAAAGACCATTCAGAAATGGTAAGCCTCTATAATTGATTTGATACATGTATTTATTTGCCGGGTTCATACAACTGCTTCTCATCCTCAGCCAATCGCATTATATGCCCGACATGTCTTTGGTATGGAATTCTGCGCCGGAACCGGTTGTTGCTGCGTATCAGACACTACAAACAAAAAAAATTCAAAAACCGCTGTCCACGTCGGTATATCCGGCATACTGGGAAGTTGCTTGTTGTAACAACCGGAATGATGCAGATCTTACTCCTGCCCGGCAACCAGTTCGCATTTTTGTAATACCTCTCTCCATGAAACTTCCGTCGGTGGAAGTGATAGGGATTTATAAATTATACCTTCTGTTCTGTCAGTTGAAAATAGGGGGTTAACGTACATTAATATGTTTGAATGCTATGAAGAGCCGGGAGAACCAATAACAGACAACTGATCAAAAACAACCAACATGAAAAAACAATTCAGAACAACCTATACGTATATCGCAGCATCATTATTCCTGACCATGGCGGCCATATCCTGTAAAAAGGAGCTATCAGGTGCCGGTGCGGGGCAGAATGCGGTAGTAGCAACCACATCTACCTCATCAACCATTGCCGTATCAACAAACGGAGGTGAAACCACTACCACTGCCGGATCCGGTACCACCGATTCGGTATATGTGATACACAATTGTGAAAGAGGGCTACATCGAGATTCTGTAGCGGCAGCGGATCTGCCTGCAGCGATTCAATCTTATCTTAATACCAATTATAGCGGATACAGCTTTGTAAAAGCGTTTGCGGTAAAAGATACCCAGAATGCGGTGAAAGGATATGTGGTAATCATCAACCTCAACGGTAAACCCGTAGGTCTGCAGTTCAAAACCGATGGAACATTGGTGAAAGTGCTTGAGCAGCGTGAGAAAGGCGATATTGACGGAGATGGCTGGCACAGGGGTGGACGTTTTGAAAAACGTGGCTTACCTCACAAAGACACCATTTCTCTGAGTGCTTTACCAACTGTCATCACCACGTACCTGAATGCCAATTATACAGCAGATACACTGGTAAAAGCATTTCAGAAAGCAGGAGGCGGTTACCTGGTATTGTCTAAGAATGGCGGTATTTATGCTACCCTTTTCAGCAGCACAGGTGTGTTTGTAAGCAGGGTAAGTTTGCCAGCTCCCGGAGAAAAACCTGTGATCGCAGATGCTACGCTGCCAGCTGCAGCGCAAAACTACCTGGCAAACACATATCCTAATTATGTATTGGATAAGGCATTTAGTGTAACCGTAGCTGGTACACTGAAAGGGTATATAGCTGTGATCGATGCCAACAATACCCGTTACTGTGTGGCATTTGATGTCAGTGGTAATTTGGTAGCGGTGAAGACTATCTGGTAATTATCTTCATCCGAAACCGGATAATTCCGGCAAGGGGTTCGTGGTTAATAACTGCGAGCCCCTTGTTGTATTGAAACGCTATGTAAAAATCTGCTGCCGGAATAGTACATTCGTTTGTTGTTAGTATGTATAAGCCAAAAGACGGAATAGATATTATAGCCAGGATCCTGGATGCTCTGTATGAGCATAATCCGGACGCACTGTTTGTAATGAGCCTGATGCATCAATATGAAGAAAGGGGCAGCCTGAGTAAAAAACAACTGCAGGGTTTGTTGTCTAAAGCACAGAAGGTGAAAGATATGCCCCCCAACTGGCTGGGAACACTGGAAGCCATCATTCTGAAGATGCCTACCCGTTACAAACCCGTGGAGCCGGTTGTAATATCACCTATTTACCAGAAAGATGAAATAGTGGGTAAATACATCAGTGCCATACTGGCCCAATATCCGGAACATAAAAGAGTATTGTTTCTGCAGGCCAAATATGCCAACAATGAAACACTGAGTAATGATGAAGTGGCTGAACTGAAAAAGTTTGCCAGGATACTTGGTGTAACCATGTAAGCAACCACTCTGTCGCTTGCGCCCTTTATGGCAGGACCCCCCGTTTAAAGTGCTGGCTTGCAGGTATAAGAATGTCGATTTATTGGCAGAACTGCCGCAAAATATTTAGTAACTTTAAGGAACAATATCGTGCAATGAATTTCCGGCCCGTTTTGGGTGTCTTGTGCTGGGTGTGCGTATTGAGCTGTTCCAAAAGCAGCCCACTCTCAGATACTTCTCTGAAAATGAAAACAGAGGAGGTGCTATCTTTAAGTGTAAATGTTTCTTACCTCCAGCTGTTACCCGCTAATGCCGCCATACATTCGGTCAGGTTTACCTGGAATGCAGTTAACGAAAATCCGCACGATCAGAATTATGCGCTCCAGTTCTCCCTAAAGGGTAAGAATTTTTCCGATATGGTAGAAGTAGCCATATCAGATGAACTGCTGGCCATATTCACACAATACGATTTCAATATTTTACTGAGTCAACTGGCCGAACTGGGCACACTGGTAGAACTGGAAGTGAGGTTAAAAGCCACACTCGTATCAAGAGGGAGTACTGTAATCTATAGCGAACCTTTGGCTATGAAGGTAAGTACGTATAAGAAGATGATAAGTTATGCTTATCCTAATCTGTTATACGTGCCCGGCAATTACCAGAACTGGTATATCCCTTCTGCCCCACAGGTAGTGAGCCCGACAAATAATGGCGAGTATGAAGGGTATATCCATTTTTCTGCTTCAGACACCTATTTTCTTCTGGCTAAAGGATACGATTGGTCGGATGGATACTATGGCGATGGCGGCAATCACAAATTGGCGCCGGTTACCAGACAGATCTCTTTAGGAGATGAGCAGGGTATATACAAACTGCTGGTGAATACCCGTACCATGACATGGTCTGCACTGAAAATTCATGCCATCTCTGTTGTCGGAACAGCTTTCATGGATCAGAAAGAGCATGATCTTATGTTGATCGACTCTGCGCAGTTAGTATGGCATAGTCATTTTTATTTGCAAGAGGGCAGCCTGCATTTCAGAATTAATCGCAATCCTGCTACAGATATGGGAGATGCTTTGCCCATTGACCGGTCGCCAGAATATGGGGCACCTCCTATTCCTGTTACCCGTTCAGGTCTCTATGCTGTTAGTATTGAGTTAGGCTATGCCGGCAATTATACTTACAGTGTATGGCGCGTCATCGATTAAAATCGTCAGCTATGGTCTGGGTAATCATTCGAAATGTTTGTTGGTGGCATACTGTATTTATTCTCTTCTGTGCATGCTAACCTGCTAACTTATCGGACATATAACCGGCCATACCGGTATTGGAGAAAGGTAGTGATGATTTATAATGGGGAAAGACTCCGGTTTTATAAATTTCTAAAAATGTGGATTGGCATCCCGTAACTCAAGATCAGTGTATCATTCGCTACTGCCTGTTTAACCTATTTTCACCGATGTCATGGTAAGTGATCCCGCAACGGCTTTGTCGTTGAACAGGCTAAGAGGCTCTTTTTCCTGTTTCAATGCCAGGGTATACAGTAAAGGAAGGTAGTGATCCGGTGATGGAATGGCCAGATCGAAAGCTCTGCCCTGCGATTGGTAGTTGATCAGTTGCCGGTGATCCCCGTTGTTGATAAAAGTTTTCATTTTTTCGCTCGCTTCTATTGCCCAGTCGTAAGCAAACCCCGAACTGTTTATTTTATCCCAGGCAACCATACGCAGGTTATGAACCATGTTACCACTACCAATGATCAGCACTCCTTTTCTACGCAGCGAAACCAGTTCTTTCGCAAGATCATAATGGTACTGTGCACCCTGGGTATAATCGAGACTCATCTGTATTACCGGAACATCTGCCTTGGGATAGAGATGTTTTACCACGCTCCAGGTGCCATGATCAAGTCCCCATGTCTGATCCAGTCCTACTTTTGTTTGGGTAATGAGTTCAGCCGTTTCTTTCGCCAGTTCCGGAGAACCCGGAGCGGGATACTGCACCTCAAATAATGCCTGCGGAAAACCACCAAAATCATGAATGGTCCGGGGCTGTTCCATTGCGGTTACAAAAGTCCCCCTGGTTTCCCAGTGGGCCGAAATACAGAGAATGGCATTGGGCCTGGGGAGGCTCTGGCCTGCTTTACGGAAACCTGCAACAAATTCATTCTCTTCAATGGCGTTCATTGGACTGCCATGCCCCAAAAACAGCACGGGCATGGGTTCTGTACTATTTAATAGGGCAAGTATTTTGCCCAATTCCTTCAATTGCATAGTTACACCGGTCATAGCAGGAACGGCTGGGTTTTGAAAAAAGAGATTCCTTTCTATCGGGCAGTGGTTCTGGTGTAGGGGATATTCTGAAATTGAAGTTACAACAATAATCCTGAAGATTTGGAATAATCGAATAAGAGCCGGGGTTACTGAATTACCTGATAATTGTGTGGCAATCTCAGCGGGCTGCACAGGCTAAGCGACCCTCTAAAACAATCACAGCCTGGCTTGTCAGCAATACTTTATCTGTTTGCAGATCAATATGCATATAACCAGTCCGGGCTGATGATTGGAAGGCTTTCATCTGTCGTTTCTGTAACCTTACCGACCAGTATTTGGCCAGAAAAGTCTGCACACCACCTGTTACCGGGTCTTCCTGTGTGCCAGCCCAGGGCCAGAAATAACGGTAATGGTAATCGTAGTCTGCTGTATTGGAGGGAGCAGTTACCAGAACACCATTGATCCCTGTATAGGATTGCACCAAAGCTGAATAATCGGGCTGCAACCCAGCCAGCAGAGCAGCATCGTTGATCTCCAAAAGTACGATCTTGTTCTTGGGACTGAATGCAGCATTGCTGATCGCTTGCAGACCAAGCGCATCCAGCATGGCGCGGGGAACATTGATTGCAGTTGTATCGTATACCGGGAATTCCATGGTGATCTCCTCGTTGTGCCGTTTGATCAGCAGGTCTAATTGCTCGATCGTGGTAAAATGGATCTCGTTGACAGTACTGCTATTAAAAATGACCCTTGCAGCAGCCAGTGTGGCATGTCCACACAGGGGAATCTCCTTTTTCGGTGAAAAGTAACGGATGCTGTAAACGTCCGCTTCATTGGCAGGCTGCACAAATGCGGTCTCTGAAAGACCGAACTCCTGTGCTATTTTCAGCATTTTTTCTTCGCTCAGCAATGTTTCAGGAAAACAGACACCTGCGGGATTGCCCTTGAACGGCTCTTTGGTAAATGAGTCAACGATATAGGTTCTCATGGATATTGTTTACTAAGATGATGTGACAATAAATGTATTGATAATTTTATGTTTCAATGATCTCATGCATAACCAGGCATTTCCGCTGATAGAGCAATTACCGTTCATGCTTTATCTCCCGCCCGCAATTCCCTACCTTTATTTCAGGAAAATGATGTGTATGAACTTACAGATGCATAACCAGTTGTTTATTATCGGCGGAGCTACATCCGGTTTCGGAAAAGCTATTGCAGAAGCACTGCTGGCCGAAGGCGCCCGTATTATTGCTGTAGCAAGGGGGGAAGAAAAATTAAAAATATTACAAGCTGTTGCGCCCGCACAGATTGAGATCCTTGCCGGCGACCTGTCTGATTCTGCCGTGATCAAACAGCTGGTAGCCTTATTAGGCGATCGGCAACTGCATGGCCTGGTAATCAATGCGGGAGGTCCGCCAGCCAAGACCGTTCTGGAAACCACACTGGAAGACTGGGACAATGCCTACCATTCGCTATTACGCTGGAAAGTGGAGTTAACCCAGGCCCTGGTACCCAAAATGATGGCACAACAGTACGGGAGGGTGGTATATATAGAAAGCTCATCGGTAAAACAGCCGCTTGAGAACCTGGTTCTGAGCAGTTCCTTGCGGGTGGCCGTGGTAGGCATGGTAAAAACCCTGTCGCAGGAGATCGCAAAAACGGGTGTTACCCTGAATATCCTTGGTCCTGGCTCACACGATACCCCCGCTATTAACCGTATTTATCAGAAAAAATCGGAACAGACAGGTTTGCCTGTAGCAGAGATCAGAGAGAAAGCCATTGCCCAGATACCCGTAGGTTCATTGGGTTTATCATCTGATTTTGCCAGCCTTGCTTTGTGGCTGCTTAGTCCGCTCAGCCGTTATGTAACCGGGCAAACCATTACCCTGGATGGCGGATCCGTAAGGTCGATGCTGTAAAAGCGTTGGGTAAAACGGGTCCTGTCGTAAACTACGCCTGATACAGGCCATTCAGCTATACTTATTCCCCATTATCAGGAACCCTTTTCAGGATCAGCTGGAATTTAGTATTGAGGGAAACAGTGAAATGGTTCTCGGCCAGGATGGATTTTATGTTGGCGTCTTCCTGCATCAAAAAAGCGAGATCCGAAGCCAGTACAGAACCACTGATAATATTGGCCACACGACCCCTGTTGAATTCGATGGTAAACTTATATCCCGCTTTTCGCCCACTTCCGGCCCTTTCGAAATCGATCCGGTTCAGATCCAGTACCTGGTCGCCAGTAGCAGTACGTTTTAATAAAATCTTAATAATAGGAAGATACTTGCTCCAGATCTGTGTATACATGAGAATGATTTGATGATAGTGCTTTCGTGGATACGAAAACCAATGCAAAGTTGCACTTTTTATCGCCGAAAAACGAATTTGATTGTATGAAAAATCAACATTGTCAGGTATTCTGACAGGTGTGCAGGCCCCAGAGCTACTGTCTGCTTACCGGCAACACAAAAAATTGTAGGGGTAGGTTGGGCTATAAAAAGGTTGCACGACAAATACGATCGACCCAAGACTACTTTTATCTTCGCAGCCTATGACCAGTATCGACAGCGTACAACTGAACCAGGTAATCGTTCATAAAGTAGGTAATCCCACACGGGGTGAGGAACTGAAATTATCGGCCAACCCGCTTACCCTGAACGACGGTATTGTTCGGGGTATGTTGGCCAAGTATTTCCTGGGACCCTTCAATGAACATGAACAGTATCGATTCACGCATCTTTCTGATGTTGGCATGAATGAAGTGTACCGTTATGTAAGCGACCTGTTCGATGATCCGAAAAAATTCACTTTGTACAGTGCCCAGCTGGCGCAGTTCCTGTACAGTAAGAGTACCCATGCCAAAGTAAAGGAAGGGGAGCTTTATGTGGTACATTTTAGTAATGTACCCTTTGGTACGGAGTATACCGATGCCATTGGTATATTCAAAAGTGAGACCAAGGAAACGTTCCTCAAAGTGTTTCCCCACGGTGAAAACTGGGAAGTGATCGCAGAAGATGGCATCAATATCAATAAGCTGGATAAGGGTTGCCTGGTCTTTAAGCAGAACCGTTCCGAAGGCTATGTGGCATGCGTGGTGGATGCCACTAATAAGCAGAACGATGCGCAATATTGGGTGAACGATTTTTTGCAGGTCACCCGCTGTGCCAACAGCTACCATTATACGGATGCAGCTCTGGGTATGTGCAAGCTGTTCATCAGCAATGAACTGTCAGAGAAATTTGAAGTGAACAAAAGCGACCAGATTGACATGCTGAACCGCAGTATGGAATACTTCAAAACAAAAGACGAGTTCAAGCTGAATGAGTTTGCCGAGGAAGTGCTGCATCACCCGGAAGTGATCGACAGTTTTACGCAGTATAAACAGACCTATGAAGTGGCCAGGCAGGTCACCATTGAAGATGCGTTTGATATTCACCTCTCTGCAGTGAAAAAGCAGCAGCGGGTGTTCAAGAGTGTTTTAAAGCTCGACAAGAATTTCCATGTATATATCCATGGACGGAGGGATCTGATTGAAAAGGGATATGATGAAATGACCGGTAAACACTACTACAAACTTTTCTTCGACGAGGAAAGCTGAGTCAGGTTTTGTAATGCAGGAACTATAACCTGTCGACTTCTTTCCGCAGGTCATATTGGATATCTTCATGCAGCGTCTTCATGGCTGTTGTTATTTTTTTCAACTGCATTTCGTAGAGGTTTTTCAAGACAGGATTTTTTGTGTTGGACAAGCCCAGCTCTTTCATTCTGCTGCAAAAATGAATCAGCAAGCCGGCTTCTACCTGCCTGGATCCGGCGTACTTGATATGCCGGTTGGCTAAACGAAGGATCTTGCGGAGTGTTTTTTTGGTAAGGTATACATTCGGCTTGGGTAGTTCTGTGAAGCCCTCGTCTACCAGTTCTTTGACGCTGTTCAGGTAAGCTTCTTCATCATGCGCCTCGAACAGCAGATAACTGAGCAGCTCCTTGTTCTCTTTTTTAAATTTTGCCAGCCGCAAACAAAGTTCCAGCAATTGGTGATGGTTGCTGGCCTGCAGTTCCTGTTTCAGCTCCTGTATACTCGCCGTTTTCATCCTGCAAAGTAATCACATTCACCCATTCACTCATTCTCTCACCCACTTATTCACTCATTGATTATCTTCGCCCCATGCCTTTCGACCTGTCTCAACCTCATCCTGAATGGTTACTGGAACTGGTAACCCAACGGATGCCTTATGGCAAATACAAGGATCGCCTGATTTGCGATATGCCGATGCATTACCTGGAGTGGATGCAACGCGAGGGTTTTCCAAAGGGGAAACTGGGGGTTTTACTTGAGACCATGTATGTGATACAATTAAACGGACTGGCTTATTTGCTCGATCCCCTTAAAAGGAAAAAATAGGCGCGTTGCCGCTAATGATGGTAAATTCAGTTTTCTCCTGCCATCTTGCGCTGATTATTTCGTATATTGATGCTGTATTCTGATTGCATCATGCCTTATTAAAAAACCTATGAACAATTCCCGTAGATCTTTTCTGCAAAAAACAGCCCTGGTTGTAGCCGGCGGCTCTTTGTTTTCGCGCCAGCTGTTTGCTGCCGCCGCTTCTAAAACAGTAACAGGCGTACAACTGTATTCCGTTCGTGATGAGATGAAAAAAGACCCCCTGGGTACTCTGAAAGCCCTGGCTGAAATGGGGTACAAAAATGTGGAGCATGCCAATTATGTAAACCGTAAATTTTATGGGTACAGTGCCAGGGAATTTAAGAAGATCCTGGCAGATCATGGCATGCAAATGCCCAGCGGCCATACGGTAATGGGTCGCGACCATTGGAATGCCGATAAAAAGGAATTCAGCGACAGCTGGAAATACACCGTGGAAGATGCGGCGATCGTTGGTCAGGAGCTGGTCATCAGTCCCTGGCTGGATGAGGGTCTTCGTAAGACCTACGATGGTATGCTCCGTTATATGGAAGTATTTAATAAAAGCGGTGAGCTTTGTAAGAAATCAGGTATGCGTTTTGGATACCATAACCACAATTTCGAGTTTACACAGGAATTGAATGGTCAGAAAGTGTACGACATCATTTTAGACAATACCGACCCATCGCTGGTAGCTCAGCAGTTGGATATGGGTAACTTATATGGTACCGGTGCCGATGCGTATGCGATCGTTAAAAAACATCCCGGACGTTTTGTATCCATGCATGTGAAAGACGAAATCAAATCAGAAAAAAGTGCCATGGGCGAAGGGTATGAAAGTACGATCCTGGGAACGGGAGTGGCTAATACCAAAGCCATCACCGACCTGGGAAAACAAATGGGTGGTACCCTGCATTTTATTATTGAACAGGAATCTTACCAGGGCAAGTCACCGCTGGAATGTGTGAAAGAAGACCTGCGCATCATGAAAAGCTGGGGGTATTGACAGATAACCGTTACCTCTTTACATAAGCCCTTCCCAAGCCGGAAGGGCTTTTTGTTACCGGAAACAGATACCGCTTCTGAATGCGTAACTGATAATACCTGCAATACTCTTGGCCCCCACTTTGTCCATAATACGGGTGCGGTGGCCCTCTACGGTTCGTTTGCTCAGGTTCAGACTATGGGCGATTTCTTTACTGGTAAACTCTCGGCAGATGAGCCGGATAATTTCTTTTTCGCGTTCGGAGAAACAAAGGTCTGCGTCTGGCGGCAACTGATAATTCCTGGATACGATCTCCGTTAGTTTTTCGGTCACTTCGCGGCAGAAATAAGGTTTGCGCTGAAATACCGTGCTGATGGCTTCTGCAATTTCCTCATCATCGGCGCTTTTTAGTACATAACCCAGGGCCCCGGCTTCCAGCATCCGCAGAATGGGTTCTTCCTTGTTAAAAGCAGTCAGAACAATGATGCCGGTACCTGGTTTTCGCCTGGCAATTTCACGGGCAGCATCGATACCATCCATCAATGGCATATGGATATCGGTAAGGATGATATCAGGCGAAGTGTCGATTGTCCGGCGAACCAGTTCCTGTCCATTGTCAGCTTCTCCCACAACTTCAACATTGCGGATCTGGTCTAACAGAGCGCGTAAGCCATTCCTGAAAAGATGATGATCATCAGCGATCATCACCCGGATACTTCTCCTGAACATAACCGAGATTTTAAAGGTTTGGTACGCCAGAGGTTAATAATATTCCTGCAGATAGCATAGGAGGTTGTCTCGCCGCGGAAAGTTCGACAATTGATTTTGGTTTGTATTAGGAATTTATACCTGGGGGTGAGGTTTTTTTAGCGGTAAACGCAGCGATAAGATATACAACAAAGGATACAGGAACAACCGTTAAAACACGGTATTTCAGCAAATGATCAGTTTCTCGGAATTCTGTATTCAGCCAGTAATTCGTTCAGATCCATCTCTAAACCCTGCGCCAGTGCTACCAGTGTAGAAAAAGCAAAGTTCACTTTACCTTTTTCTATCCGTTGTATCTGGCTGTATTCCAGTCCGGATACAGCAGCCAGCTGGCGGATGCTGAGTCCTTTTTCCTTTCGCAACCTGGTAAGATGCAAGGCAAAACGGATCAGTATTTTTTCCTTGTTGGTCATGAAACAACAAGGTCAATGCAATAGCGAAAATTATTGACGTATGATTATACGTCTCCTGTCTTTTTGTGTAACTTGTTACCTGCAGGAATGCGTTTCCTTACCCCATTATTATGGAAAAACCAAGAATAACGATTGTTTCACCCGAAATATATCACTCGATCTTATATGCTTTTGTGATGCTGCTCATCAGAGACCGAAAGAAACAACCACCCCTTTCAATAAACAAACCGTCATCCGGCACCGTTCAGTAATCCATTTTGCTTATTCTGGCAAAACCAGCTCCGGCCGGATCCGTTTCTTACGGAGTTGCCGTTATTTCCAGCGATTTTCCGATATCGATTTCGTAAACTGTTTCTCATCCCCGATATACATTCTGCTGAAAACTGCTTAATTTTTCTGTTCAAATAATTATGCTGACAGATGTCTTCGAGAAGAAAATTTTTACAGAACTCCGCTTTGGTAGCAGGTGGCGGACTGCTGGGTTCCGCATTCTCCCATTCCACATTTGCCTATTTTAAAAATACAGTCGCTCCTAGCGATCAACTGAATGTGGCCGCTATTGGTATTAATGGGATGGGCTGGTCAAATGTAACGGCCGCTGTTAAAGTACCCGGTGTGAACCTGGTAGGTGTTTGCGATGTAGATGCGAATGTGATCGATAGGCGCAAGGCGGATATGGCCAAGATCAATGTAGACAGTGCCAAAGTAAAAGTATACAGCGATTATCGTAAGCTGCTCGAGAATAAGGATATTGATGCCGTGATCATTGGCACGCCCGATCACTGGCATGCGTTGCAGATGATCCATGCCTGCGAAGCAGGTAAAGATGTCTATGTTGAAAAACCCGTTGGTAATTCCATCGGCGAATGCCGTGCCATGGTGAATGCACAGAAACGGTACAACAAAGTGGTACAGGCAGGCCAATGGCAGAGAAGTCAGCAACATTTCCGCGATGCGATTGATTACGTACACAGCGGAAAACTGGGCATGATACGTACTGTGAAAGTCTGGTGTTATCTTGACTGGAAACAACCCCTAGAGAAAAAGCCCAATAGCCCGGTTCCTGCGGGAGTGGATTATCGTTCATGGCTGGGGCCCGCACCAACAGTGCCGTTCAATCCGAACCGCTTTCATTTTACCTTCCGCTGGTTCTGGGATTATGCAGGTGGTCTGATGACCGACTGGGGTGTTCACCTGCTTGATTATGCACTGATCGGCATGAAAGTGGCCGACCCCAAAGCGATCTCTGCAGTGGGTGGCAAATTTGCCAAACCCGACTCTGCGGATGAAACGCCGGATACACTGATGACCATGTACGAATTCGACGGCTTCAATATCGTGTGGGATCATGCGGTGGGTATCGGTAACGGTAATTATGGAAAGGATCATGGTATTGCTTTCATCGGTAACAACGGAACACTGGTGCTGAACCGCAACGGGTGGGAAGTGCTGGAAGAAAAGAAAAATGCGAATAAAGTGGCAGAACCTTTCCATAAATCGGTGGATAACGGGCTGGAGAAACATTGGGTCAATTTTGTGGATGTGGTGAAATCGCGGAAACTAGCAGACCTCCATTGTCCGATCCAGGCCGGTTCTGATATCGCTTGTTTTTCGCAGATGGGCAATATCGCTTACCGCAGCGGGCAGAAACTGTTCTGGGACGCCGCCAAACAAAGATTCAAGGATGAGGCGATCAACCAGAAATACCTGACAAAACAATATCATAACGGCTATCACCTTCCTAAAGTATAAAAGCAAAATTCTTTGCCGGAGAATGACCCACAGTTCAGATTATCCGGCTATTTATCTATAGATTAGCTACATGAAAAGATCCCTTATTTTATCTGCTGCGCTACTGGTGGTTACCGGCAGCGTACAAGCACAAAAAAAGATCAACCAGGACAGTCTGGTAAAGGAAGCTGCTAAAACAGAATTCTGGGAGCCTGTTCCCAAACTGGTAACGCCGGGTAGAACCGCTGCTGACGCACCTTCTGATGCCATTGTATTGTACAACGGGAAAGATGTGGCACAATGGCAAAAAGAAAAAGGAGGAGCGCCTGGCTGGAAGATAGATAAAGACGGGGCGCTGACCGTAGTAAAAGGATCCGGCAATATCGCTACCAAACAGGGCTTTGGCGATTGCCAGTTACATATTGAATGGCGCTCACCCGCTGCCATTGCGGGAGCCAGCCAGTCGCGCGGTAACAGCGGTATCTTTTTGATGGGACAATATGAGTTACAGGTTCTGGATTCTTACAATAACCCCACATATGTGAACGGACAGGCGGGCAGCATGTATAAACAGTATGCACCCCTGGTGAATGCCTGCCGTAAACCCGGCGAATGGCAGAGTTATGATGTGATCTTCACGGCCCCACGTTTTTTCTCGGATGGTAAACTGCAGTCGCCGGCACGCATCACCGTATTACACAATGGCGTATTGGTACAAAACAACGTAGAGATCAAAGGACATACCGAATGGATCGGCCAACCCCAATATTCGGCGCACAAAGACAAGGAGCCGTTGGTATTGCAGGATCATGGCATGGACGGCGGTAACCCCATGAGTTACCGGAATATCTGGATCAGAGAATTGTAAACCTTGCAGAATACAGTTAACACAAACGGCTTCCAACTGGAAGCCGTTTTGTTTGATGCCGGTTGCAGCGGCAGGGGGGTATTGTATCATAAACCAAACTGGTGTGTATCGACCCATTCGGCTTTGGTCATGGTCCACCAGTCATCAGCGATGCCTTTCAGTACATATTCATAAGGTAACCAGCCATAACCTTCTTCACCCCAGCTGGTTCCCCAGGAATTACGGATAAGAAAGGCACCGGCGGTAACTACGTTTTTGTTGAGCGGATTACTGATCTTCAGGCCATCGTCATAGCCAACAGCCATCACAGCATGACCGCCATCGGTATCTTCTTTGGCGTCCGGAAAGGGTATCTTTCCATTTTCAGCATGGTTGAGTGATGTATAACAGGTAAAACCAAACATGGAAGGCAGTCCCTTACTCAGGTGATCTTTGATGCTGTTGAGCAGTTGCGGCTGTGTTACACCTACCGCATCGAGCCGGTAATACGAAATGGCCTGGAAGTTCTGCGCATAGGAATACAGAAATGCACCGGGTTCCTCATTCACTTTGCTTTCATCATAGGGCCAGTATTTTTCAGGCACTACCCCGAACAAAGCCATCGAAGCCATAGCTGTGCGCAGGTAGGCACCGTTGTCTTCTTTTTGTTTTAAGAGGTTACGTGTAGCCTTGTACTGAAACAGCCGCGACCCATCGATATGTTTGCCGAAAGCCCTTCGTTCAAAATATTCGTACAGGCCGATAGAAGCATGTGCGGTACAGGAGCCCAGCTGCCCCTGGTCCTCAATAGGTGAACACCATTGGCGCAGGTCTGTTTTAGGAGGAAATGTATGGGCCGATTTTTTTCTGGTTTTGCCCTGGACCAGTACTTCCAGTATTTTCTTTACGGGTTGTCTGATGCCTCGTTCGATCTGCTTTACAGTTAGTTCTGAAGTAAAAGGCGTTTGGTCGCGGAAGTCGGGATAGTCTTTGAGCCACCCCTTCCCCTTGGATACATATTGGTTTTTCATAGGATACAGGCTTTTTGGTGAAACGGTAATGATGTCTGCGGGGCATATTGGATGCTACTGTAAAAGAACAGAATAGCCGGAACAGATGCAATGGGGAAAACACCCTTTTTTTTAGCGTATAAATGCCTAATGGATTGCTGCAATTGCATGTTATCTTGCAGCCCGATGAAAACAGACGCATCTCATACCTGCTTGATTACCACACCCCGGCAAGTGCTGGAGTCTGTTTTTGGTTATACTGAATTCAGGCATAACCAGGAATCCGTCATACAGCAGCTGCTTGGGGGGAAAGATGCCATCGTACTGATGCCCACCGGTGGGGGCAAAAGTCTTTGTTACCAGGTACCCGCCCTCTGTTTGCCGGGCGTGACTATTGTGGTCAGTCCGCTGATCGCTTTAATGAAAGACCAGGTGGATGCACTGGTATTGAGTGGCGTAAAAGCTGCTTTTTTAAACAGTACCCAAAGTAGTGGTGAGCAGTCGTTCATATTGAAACAACTGCAGCGTAACGAATTAAAGTTGCTGTATGTAGCGCCGGAGCGACTGGTAGGTGGCGAAGTTTCCTTTTTGCGTTTTCTGCAGGATTGTAAGGTTTCTTTGTTTGCCATAGATGAGGCTCACTGTATCAGTCAGTGGGGACATGATTTCAGGCCGGAATACCGGGTATTGTCTCAGCTGAAACAGCAGTTTCCCGCTGTTCCTGTCATTGCATTAACAGCAACTGCAGATGCGCTTACCAAGAAAGATATCATTGAGCAATTACAGGTAACAGATTACCAGGTATTTGAGAACAGTTTTAACCGTCCCAATATTTCGTATCACATCAAACCCAAGAAAGGATACCACGAGGTATTGGTGGAGTACCTGAAAGAACATGAGGGCGACAGTGGTATTATTTACTGTTTAAGTCGAATGGCAACAGAAAACCTGGCGCAGAACCTGCGTGCAGATGGTTTTAATGCGGCGGCTTATCATGCAGGGCTAGACAAAACCACCCGCGATGAGCGGCAGGATCTGTTCCTGAAAGATGATATCCGCATCATGGTGGCCACCATTGCCTTTGGTATGGGCATCAATAAAAGTAATGTGCGTTTTGTGGTGCATGCCGATCTGCCCAAAAATATCGAAGGGTATTATCAGGAAACCGGCCGCGCAGGTCGGGATGGTTTACCCAGTGAAGCCATATTGTTCTACAGTACGGGTGATGTGATAAAGCTCAGAGGTTTTGCGCAGGTGGAGAACAATCCGGAACAGACGCAGATCCTGTTGAAAAAACTCGATCAGATGGTACAGCTTTGCGAAACCCGCGGCTGCCGCAGAAAATACCTGCTGGCTTATTTTGGCGAACAGGCACCTGATTATTGCGGTAGCTGCGATAACTGCCTGAACAAACCAGAACTGCAGGAGCAGACAGTGATTGCTCAAAAGATACTGAGCACTGTATACAGGCTGAACCAGTCTTTCGGTATGCGTTATGTGGTGGACATACTGAAGGGAAGCCATGGCGAAAAGATCCGTGAAGAGCATAAGAAATTATCGGTATATGGTGTTGGTAAAGACCAGCCAAAAGAAGCCTGGTTGCATTATGTGAAGGAGTTGTTGTACTACGGTTACCTGCAGCAATCAGAAGGAGAATATCCTGTATTGAAACTGACAGAAAAAAGTAATGCTGTTTTGTTCAAAGGAGAAAAAGTGTTCCTGTCGGCACCTGTACAGGTTACGATTGCCAAAGAACCTGTGATTTACCAACAGCACGATTACGAAAAACCTTTGTTCGAAGAACTGAAAAAATTGCGCAACCGGATTGCTCATGAGGAGAATGTGCCGGCTTACCTGATCTTCAGTGACAGCAGTTTACTTGACCTGGCAACTTATTTACCCATTGTTCGCACCGATCTGCCAAAGATCTCCGGTTTTGGTGCGTTCAAAATTGAGAAGTACGGGCAGGCTTTTCTTGAAAAAGTACAGGACTACTGCATCGCACATAAAATAGCCAGCCGGATAGAGCTGAAACAACCCGCCAAAACAAAACGGGCACCAGTCAACCGTGAGCGTGTATCAGATACCAAACGGATCAGTTATGAAATGTACCGGTCTGGCAAATCTGTACAGGATATCGCTGAGGAAAGACAGCTGGCTGTCACTACGGTGGAAACACATCTCAGCCATTACATTACTACCGGCGAGCTGGATGTGAACGATTTTGTTTCTTCTGATAAACAGGAGCTGATAGAAACGGCAGCCAGCCAGTTTGGACGACTGGGTTTAAAACAGATCAAAGACAATTTACCGGATGATATCAGTTACGGTGATATACGAATGACCATTGCAGCAATGAATGGCCGCGACAAGTGAATGGGATTGATTAATGCAACGCCCAATCCAGCGCCCTTATTTCGGCCCAGCTATAGGCAGCAGACCCCCGGACCATGAAACCACAATGTCCACCTTGTTCAGGCGTTTCCAGGAAAAGAAAAGGGTGTTCGGTGATGATCTCTTCACACATACATTCCGGTGTGAGGAAACTGTCGTTTTTGGCCTGAACGATCAAGGAGGGTATCCGTATGTTTTTCAATAAGGGTTTTACACTTGCTTTACTGTAGAAATCAAATGCATCAGTGAACCCATGCAATGGTGCGGTGTAACGGTTGTCGAAATCGGCGAAGTGTTTGATTTTCTCATATCCTTCATAACTGATAATATCCGGGTAAATCTTTGATTTGGCTTTGATCTTTTCGCCCAGTTTGCGCAGGAAACGGGAGCTGTATATTTTATTTGTCGACTGCGACAATATCTTAACGCTGCTCAGCAGGTCGCAGGGTACGGAAAAGCCGATCACTTTTTTTACCTGGTTGGGTACCTGATCCGGGAATTCTGCAACGGCGCGCAAACTCAGGCTGCCACCCATGCTGAACCCGACCAATACGATCTCTTCATAATCATATTTCCGGATACAGTGCCCGATCACCAGCCCGAGGTCACCTGCATCGCCATGATGGTAGAATCTTGGCAGCCGGTTCAGTTCACCGCTGCAGCTGCGGCAGTTCCAGCCCAGTGCATCAAATCCATTCTGAGAAAAAAGTTTGGCCATACCGGTCACGTAGTGGCGTGTGGAGTCGCCTTCCAGTCCGTGGGTAATGATTACCAGTTTGTTATTGCCGGTCCGGTGCCAGTCAAGATCAACGAAATCGCCATCCGGCAGTTCCAGTCTTTCCCTTTCCCGGTAAGTAAAATCCACTTTCCGGAACAGGCTTGGGATAATCGTCTGCAGGTGGCCATTGAATTGCCCGAACGGAGCTTTGAAACTGGTTTGTGGAAGGATCGGCATAGAGCGAAGATAATTAATGAGTGAATGAGTGGGTGAGTGGATGAGTGAATGTTTTGTTTGTGAGCAGTTAAAAAAATTGATTCCCATTCACTCATCCACTCACCCACTCATCCACTCATCGATAATTTGTACCTTCCCTGTATGTCACAAAATAAGTATCTCAAATATTTTAAGCTGTCGTCGCTGTTTAATACCCGTCGGACAAGGGATATTTTCCAGGTGAATCCCACCGTGGTTCCGCAGCGGGAAGAAGCCAAAGAGAGTAAGGTCAGCGTGTTCGATTATTCGCAGGGGCATTTACATGAACATTCCTTTACAGGCATCACGGATTGTTTCCCTTTTAAAGACAACCATCACACCACCTGGATCAATATTGATGGCATCCGCAAGGCAGATGTGGAAGCGGTCTGTAATCATTTTTCGGTACACGTACTGATACAGGAGGATATCCTGAGCGTGGGGCAGCGTCCCAAGATGGACGAAATGGACCCGGTGCTTTCCTGTTTGCTGAACATGTTGTACTTCAATGAGCGAACAGGAGCAGTGGAAACGGAGCAGATCAGTATTGTGTTGGGCAGGGATTTTGTGTTATCGTTCCAGGAAGATGCCAGCCGTGATGTGTTTGATCCCATCCGGGAAAAATTAAGGATCACCAACAGTAAACTGCGGATCAGTAATGCAGACTATCTCTGTTATGCGCTGCTCGATATGATCGTGGATAATTATTATGTGGTGATGGAGAAACTGGGAGAACATATCGAATTGCTGGAGGAAAAGATCATCCGCAGCAGCAATACCCGCGCGTTGGCCGAGATCAATAACCTTCGGAAAGAACTGATCGTATTGAAACGGAATGTAAGCCCGGTGCGGGAGCTCATCAACGGGTTTATCCGAAGCGACAGCGATCTGCTGGAAGAACGGACCACCAAGTATTTCAAAGATGTGTACGATCATATTGTACAGGCAAATGATCTGGCCGAGAACTACCGCGATATGATGATGAACCTCCAGGATCTCTACCTTAGTAACGTAAACCTGAAGATGAACGAAGTGATGAAAGTGATGGCTGTTGTGACCTGCCTGCTGGCGCCAGCCACCGTTATCGGCGGCATCTTCGGGATGAATTTTGACCGCATACCTTACCTGCACCACCAATACGGATTCTTCATCGCCGT
This sequence comes from Sediminibacterium sp. FW305-C-269, assembly GCF_058231045.1. Classification (NCBI taxonomy): domain Bacteria; kingdom Pseudomonadati; phylum Bacteroidota; class Chitinophagia; order Chitinophagales; family Chitinophagaceae; genus Sediminibacterium; species Sediminibacterium sp. FW305-C-269. The sequence continues at coordinate 715,281 of NZ_JBIQXQ010000001.1, forward strand.
AGGATTGATGCTGATCGTTCCTGTATGGATGGTATTCGTATTCCGGCGACGAGGCTGGTTTTAATCATTGGCAGACGCTTCTCTCTGCGTTATCTCCCTGCACTCCGCGCCTCCGCGGTGAAAAGATCCACCCATCCGTCAACGCTATATCTTAACCAGCTTCCATCTGCCTCTTTTGAACAGGATCACGCTGGTAGTGGTGATGCAGGTCTCCGTTACCACGATAGCAATGAATACGCCGGTAGGACCCATATTCCACACTTTGGCCAACAGCCAGGCAAAAGGTATCTGGAAGATCCAGAACCAGAACAGGTTGATCCAGGTGGGTGTTCTGCTGTCACCGGCGCCATTGAACGCGTTGATCATGACCATCCCCACGCCATAAAAAACATAACCCAGACTTACAATACGCAAAGCCTGAACGGCTGTTTTTACTACGGCGGGATCTGTATTGATCAGCGACACAAAAAATTCGGCAGAAGTCAGGAACAGAATAGATACGATGCCCATAAAAATGGCATTGTACTGCGCTGTCTTCCAGACAGATTTTTCTGCGCGTTCAGGCTGTTGGGCACCCAGGTTCTGACCCACCAACGTGGCGGCAGCATTACTGAGACCCCAGGCAGGCATCAGGAAGAAGATGAGCAAACGGATGGCGATGGTATAACCTGCAATAGCGTCGCTGCCAAAACCTGAAATGATACGGGCCATGGCAATCCAGCTGGCAGATCCGATCAGGAACTGCAGGGTGGCGGTGGACGCAATGCTGAAAATAGATCTCAGCAAAGAGAAGTCGGGCACAAAATGCCGTAAATGGATCTTGATAATGCCTTTTCCTTTGAACAGATGGTACACCTGATAACATACGCCAATTCCCCGACCAATGGTAGTGGCGATAGCGGCACCGGGTAACCCGTAAAAATGGATCAGCACAGGGCATAGGATGATGTTACAGATATTAGCCAGCCATAAACTGCGCATGGCGATAGCTGCATCGCCCGCACCACGGAAAATACCATTGATGAGGAATAACAGCATGATCACGATATTACCTGCCAGCATGATGCGGGTATAAGTGTGGCCAATGGCTACGATAGCCGCATCTGCACCCATCAGCTCCAGTATCTCTTCTGCAAAAAAGAAACCGGTAATACTGATCAGGACGGTTATTATGAACGCAAGCAGGGCGGCTTGTGCACCTGCTTTGGCGGCGGCATCGTAATGTTTCTCGCCTACACGGCGGGCAACCATGGCAGTAGCCCCCATACTTAAACCGATAGCCACAGAATAGATAATAGTTAAAAAGGATTCAGTAAGCCCGACCGCGGCTGCTGCATTTGGCCCCAGTTTACCCACGAAAAATATATCCACGACGGCAAATACCGATTCCATGCACATTTCGAGTATCATGGGAATGGCCAGCATGAAAATGGCTTTACGGATGCTGCCCTTGGTAAAATCCTGGTGTTCGCTTCTGAGTGATTCTTTGAGATAAGACCAGACAGACTTTTTGCCCTTATGCGTAGTTGTATCAACAGTCATTACGTAATGAATTAAAACAAGAAATAGAATTGCCAATAGTAATGTATGCCCATTACGGAAACCGGGGAATGGTGAGCCTAAACATTCAAGTATGTCTGCCTAAGCTCTGCTTAGCTGTTCATCGGCGTAGAATTGATAAATAGAAACGACAGTTTGTAATGTGGTGGTGTCGTTGCGGAAACGAAAATAGGAAAATGATCCAGAATACAACCCTATGGATAAAGATAAGCGGTCGTAAAATGGTATGAATGAGAATGCCGCCAGGTATTTATCAGCACAACTGACTGTTACTCATTTATTGTTACAGTTCGGTGAGGGTGGTGATGGTCATGGTCTGGTTATGCAGTTCGCAGTTGTTGTTCTGACCAAAGGGTGCGATCTCACCATAGGAGTAGAAACCGGTGATCGTGCATGCAGGTCCCAACGCTTTTCGGGCGGCTTTGATCTCTTCCGCTGTCCGTTCCTGCAGGATGCGTTTGCGACCCACACAGCTCACAAGGATGGACAATTCCGGTGTTTTCTTGATAGCTGTTGTCAATACGCTGGTAGCAGCTTCAGAAGAAGCATTGATGATTTTGTCGAAATTAGCTTTCATCAAATGCACTTTGCTTCCTTCGGGCAGGTTGCCGGCGAAGATCATGCTTTTGTTCTCCTCGTTGATGGAGAGGATGGTTCGCACCAGGCTGTAACCCTTGCTCTCTACCTGCATGGACAGCGGGAAGAACAAAGCGGCGCCGGGAAGCTCCTCCGCATAAGGGCCCAGGTATTCCTTGTACAGATCAAGTGCGTTTCGGTTATCTATTTCGTATAAAATATTGTTTTCAGAACGGGTGATGATGCGTTCGCGGCCGAATTCGTCCCATCCGCCAAAAGAACTATGTGCTACCAGAAGGTGCCGGCTATATAAACCGATGGCTACCACTTTCCCTTCTGTGGCTGCAGCATTTAAACCTACCTGTGTTTTCTGAAAGCGTTCCGCATCGCCGGCCAATCCGCCGGTAACGGGTATTTGCCTGGGATTGTTCTCATTAAAACCTCTTACCAATTCGCCACCATTGATAAAACTGCTTTCTGATAATACGAATATGGATACGAGATCCTCTGCGTCCAGTTCTTTCATGAGTGACCGGCCGGTCTCGAGACTACTGCTGTTGCGGTTTACCTGTACCTCTGCTGTTCGGACACGGGTTTTTTCGAACTGGATGGCGGTAACGGAAAGGGTCTTATCGAAGACCGTATCATCCAGGATCTCTCCTGCAGTAGAGCAGGATACGATCTCTGCATTGGGGTATTGTGAACGGATATGAGAAAAAAGGTCCAGCCTGGTCACTAGTTCCCCCGATCCAAAAACCAGTACCAGCTGGCAGGCGGCGCTGTCAACATTGGCCGGATGGTTGGATCCATGCCATTGGTTTTCTGCATAATATTGCTGAAATGTCCTCATGGGCAGGCATAAGTGCTTACCAAGACAATATAGACATTCCTGATATATAAGGAACGGGCTATCCGGAATTTTTCATGAAGCAGGCGCCGCAATCGATTGCGGAAGCGGCAAATGGGGGCTCTTTTAGGACGAAACCTGTTAAAATAGCATAAGGATAAAATAAAGGCTGCTGCTCACCTAAGAATGAGTTGCCACTTACCCACTCTGATCTTAAATAGCGTTAGATGTATACAGCTATCCTGAAACTGGTTGAAAATGATTAAACCGTTAAAGCTGCTTTTACAAACCCATATACCTTCTTTAACTATTTTGACCCCTTTAACCCTTTTAACCAGTCCAACTCATTCAACGCATCCTACAAAGAGATCACACTATTACTCCCGCCAAACACATTAGGTTTTTCGCTGTCGGCAGTAGGATCATTTATCCATTCGGTAGCATTGATGCGGTATTTGAATTCATGTTGTGAGTTCTTGGGAAGAGAAACGTCGGTGCTAAAGCTGCCGTCTTTCTTTTTACTCATGATAACCGCATTTTCCCAATCGCTGTTCAGACCAAGGATCTCTATGGTTTCAGCGTTCTCAATGGCAAATGAAAATTTTACTTTGCAATAATCTTTTGTCTTGAAGTAGGTTTTCTGTATCATGTCTGGTTGATGTGTGTCCCCTTAATACCTGATTCAGTAAAAAGTAACCCATCTCATACGGAAATCGGCCTGAACGCTGATTTATACTGCAAATGCTGTCAGAAATGGATGGTCAGCGTTTGAAACTGATTCCTTCATCAAATTTAAACAGCGCATAATGGCTGCCCTTTAAGTAGCCCGGTACATCCGATAATTGGCTGTCAACCACTTCTTCGGAAACGGGTGTGGTAAATGGCATTTTACCTGTGGGATTGAATTTGCCGGTTACAACATCCATAATCGCATCAATAGTTGTCCCGAATGTGGCTATTACGCCCCTGATGTTCTTTTGTGTATCCTTGTTATAGATCTCACTGATCACCCAGGGGTTGGTATAATTGATAGCCAGGACTGTTGGTTTTTGGGAACTGAGCTGGTTGATATGCGCAATATCTACCGAATTTTTTGATAAGGAAAGATATAAGGGAGAGCCATCTGACTGGAACAGGGATCTGGAGCCGGGGGTAATCCAGACCACCACCACATCTGCTTCTTCAGGTGTTTTTACAAATACAATGTTGTGTTTGTTATCTTCAGGAAGGTATACATTGTTAGCAGGCCCCGTTCTTTGCTGGAGATAAGATTCGAAATAGACTTTTGTTTTGGCTTTCAGTGGTAGCAGGTTATGCTCATTGCGCAGCAGTACAATGGACTTGCGCATGGCCAATTCTGCCTTTTGTCTGAACCCTGTATTACCCACTAGTTTTTCTGCAGATTCAACATCGACATAGGGATTTTCAAAAAGCCCGAGTTTGAATTTTTCCATCAGCAGTCGGAATACAGAATTATCTACCAGTTTCAGGTCAACTTTGCCAGAGCGCAGCGTCTCGATCAGTTTTGACGGATCAGCTGTGCCCGAATACAAATTCACACCTGCCTCGAGTGTTCGCTGGTAACGTTGGGTAATATCCAGGTTTTCTGCACCCCAGGGCATCATTTCAATAGGACCGGTATCTGAGTTGATGATGCCGGTAAAACCCAGGCTATCGCGCAACAGGTCTTTGATCACCGCTTTGTTATAGGCATAAGCGATCTTCTCATATTTTGTATCCAGCGGAACGGAATAATAGGGCATGATGGCCGACGTGCCCGCTTTGATGGCCGCCTTAAAAGGGATCAGGTTATTCTGAAACATTTTTCCCGGGAAATGTTCGTACTTACCCCACTCAAAATGCGGGTCTTGCCCGCCAACACCTGCCCCGCCGCCGGGAAAATGTTTGGTGGTAAGTGCAACAGAACTGTTTGACAATTTTTTACCCTGGAAACCCAGCACTATTTCTGTGATCATTTTAGCCACCCATTCTGCATTTTCACCGAATGTTCCTTCAATTCTTTGCCAGCGGGGCTCTGTACTAAGGTCGGCCATATACATGTAGCCCTTACGTAACCCAACGGCCGCCCATTCCTGCCGGGCAATGTCTGCAAATTCGCGTACCAGTTTCAGATCACGCATGGCGGAAAGACCAAGTTCTCCGGGCCAGGTTGAAAAAGCAGTTCTACCCACGCTGGCGCCAATGGCCACATCTTTGGTAATATGGTTACGTGGGTTAGAGGCAATAATGGCCGGTATGCCGAGGCCGTCACTCTCACAAAGCGCCTGCAATTTGTTGGCCCATTCAGCCGTAATGCGTACGCTCTCATTGGCACGGAAAATAAAATGCCGGAGATGAAATTGGGTGACTCCTTTGGTAGATCCTACAGAAGACATCATAGGTTCCTGCAGGGGCCGGCGGGTAAACATATTATTATTCTGTACCTGGTCTTCTTCATTCAGGTCGCTTGAAGGCGTTGAGGAAGCACTGTTGCCTGTCATGGAAGCGCCTCTGTCGCTCTTTAGCCGTGCCGTACTGATTAACATAAAACCCGCTTTTTCTTCTAGTGTCATTTTAGACAGCAGGTCTTTTGCACGCACTTCATGTGAGAGGCGCCAATCTTCGTATGGGTCCAGCTTTCCGTTACGGTTCAGATCTTTGAATTGATAACCCTCAACGGTAAGTAAGGTAACGGAACGGTAACCCAGCAGGGGTTGAACGGGTTTTGTCTTGTTCTGCGCATACGCTGCAGCAATCGGTAACAGGCCGACCAGCAGCAATGAAAAGGCTTTGAAGGGCATAAAATTTTTTTATACGGTTATGCAATCGGTGTGGATGTACTGTGAGCGTACAGAACATTTTTATAAATGCGGCAGCAAGGAGTAATTTAAAATTAAAACGCTTTTTGAGCTGGCACAGAATTAAATGCGAAAACGATTTCGGGCCTGCGCAAAAAGAAAGCTGCCTCTTTTGGAGACAGCTTTCACTAATAAACACTAACAGGACTCAGTTTATTTTTCCCACCATACTTTGGTCGTATTCAGATCGCCGCCGATGGACTGAACAGCAAGCTGGTAATTATCCGGGTTATTGGTGCGGACTGCTATGGGATATTTAAAACGGGTAGGCATTTGTTTGCCAACGATACCTGCGTTGACGGGTAATACGGGCATTCCAGTACGCCTGTACTCGAACCACTGCTGGTAATCAACAAAAAACAAGGCATAGTATTTCTGCAGCATGATGCGATGCAGGGTTCCGTTATACGCTGTGGCAGAAGCGTATGCGGCGTTGGTGAAATAATCGGCCGGCATTACAGCGCCCCATTGCTCGATAGCGGCTTTTACCCCAGCTTCGTAAGCGGCTTTGGCAGCAGCAGCGTTATTGTTCATGAACTGTACCTCGGCTTTGATGAATTCCACTTCAGCATACGGCATGATCACGCAGATCATAGGTGTAACGGAATTGGATGAGGCGGTCACCAGCGATACGTTTACATTCGAAGGGATGTAATTGAACTGTGTTTCACTTCCGGTATAGCCGCTTGGAATGCCCATATAACCAATGTTTGCAGAACCGGCAGCATTTCTTGCCTGCGTAGCGAATTTAGCCCTGCGCGGATCGTTAAAAGCGTTCAGGCTGTCGAGGAAAAATTTTCCAGCTGCGCGGTAGGAAGTAAAATCCACCGGCCTCCCCCAAGGTGAAGTGAGTGGGGTGATGCCGGTCAATTTTAAAACGGCTGCATCATCATTGCTGGTGAACACCGGATATTTGGTCGGGTTGTCGATCATGGTCTTTAGCTGTGCATAAGCGTTCACACTGGCTTTTTTAGACAGACGAAGCAGTAAGCGCATGCGCAGTGAGTTCGTGAATTTTTTCCACTTGGTCACATTATTGGCATACAGGATCTCGGTACCATAGATCATCGATTTGGAGGTATTGTACAGGTTGTTGGCCGAATCGAGGTTCTTCAGCAGTGTGGTATAGATGGTTTCCTGCGTGTCGAATTTAGGATGCAGGATACCTGCATCGCCCTGTGTGGCTTCCTGCATGGGCACATCGCCAAAACAGTCTGTGAGGTTTGAATACATCCAGGCATTCAGGGTAAGGGCGATGGCCTGGTAGTTCACATCGCTTGCTTTCACGGATGTGTTGTACATTTCTTTCACATTGTTCAGCCACTGGTAGTAAGTGTTCCAGGTGCCGTTACCGGCGTTTTCTGAAATATCATACCTGTGCAAACCGCCCGAAGCGCTTGGAAAAGGAAGGGCTACCTGCATGAGGTTAAATGTGATATCATCTGAACGCAGCATGTTATAACCTGCTACATTATAGATGATGGGATTGATCAGGGTTCCCGGACTGATAGCATCAATACGGTTGGGGTCTGTGTTGATCTCGTCAAAATTCTTGGTGCAGGAGCTGAGTAAGCTGCCGAACAGGAGAACAACCGCGGTAAGTTTTGTAATATGTTTCATACGAATTGTAGTAATTAGAATTTTAAAGTAAGGTTAACACCCATGGTCCTGTTAGAAGGCAACTGACCCATTTCAACACCGGGTAACAGGGTAGCACCATTCAGTGAAGCCGTTTCCGGATCGAACATCGGGAAGCTGGTGATCATGAACAGGTCGCGGCCATACACAGCAAAAGAGGCGCCTTTGAATACACTGTTCTTTAAACGTGTTGCCGGGATACTGTACTCCAGGCGAACCTCACGCAGTTTCAGGTAAGAGGCATCGAAGGAGTTGGTTTCTACGTTGGCACGACGGTAATATTCTGTATAGTAATCGACCGGTAATACTTTTTTGGTGTTCGGGATGTATTTGCCCGTGGCGGCATCCAACACTACGCCTTCACCAATGATATAGTTTTCGACTCTTCCGTTTAGTGTATGAACCAGTTTACCCTGCTCGGTCATTTTATGGTGCGTTTGTGAATAGATAATACCGCCTAACTGACCATCCACCAATACGCTCAGGCGGAATGTTTTGTAGGTGAATTCATTTTTTAAACCACCTTTCCAGTCTGCATAAGCTTTGCCAATATAAGAGATGTCAGAAGGGCGAACCGGTAATCCGCTCGTTGCATCGTAAATAACTTTTCCTTCATTATTACGAACCAGGGCAAACCCGTAAATATCGCCGGTAGTTCCACCCACTCTTGCCTGAATGGTTGCGTTACCGCCGTAGCCAATATCCTGTTTGCCATCCATTCCTTCAGCCAGTTCCAGAACACGGTTCTCGTTCTTTGACCAGGTAGCGGTCGCTACCCATTTGAAACGGTTGCTCTTGATTGGCTGACCGCTCACCACTACTTCAATACCCCTGTTTCTTACCACACCTGCATTCAACACCGCACGTGTATAACCGGTTGTAGGATCCAACGGAACTTCGAGGATCTGGTTCTTAGTGAGGTTATGGTATAAAGTGATATCGAAATTCAGACGGCTTTTGAATAAGCGCACATCCAAACCAAATTCCTTACTGCTGGAGATCTCCGGTTTTAAGTTGGCATTCGGTAAAATGGTGGGCACGGACCCGGAAGCAGGGAACTCGCTGGTACCATAATACTTCTTGGTCTTATAGGGATCGGTATCGTTACCCACCTGTGCGATCGAGAACCTGGCTTTGGCAAAAGAGATGGCAGCAGGTAAATGGAAAATGTCGCTAAGGATGAAACTGGTATTCACCGATGGATAGAAGAATGAATTGCTCATGAGTGGCAGAGTGCTGGACCAGTCATTTCTTCCGGTCACGTCAATAAAATATTTTCCTTTATAGCTAAGTGATGCCATTCCGTATAAACTGTTCACCTGTTTGTTGCGATCTGTGGCAGTCACAATGGGCATACCGGATCCGTTGGTGAGCTTGTACACACCGGGAATGACTAAGCCATCCACATAGGCATCCTGGCGGTTGTATTTCCGTGTCATGGCGTTACCACCAGCAGATGCGGTAAAGTCAAAATCAGCACCGAACTTATCGCGATAGCTGATCAGGAAGTCTGAGTTCACTTCATAGTCGGCGATATTCTGTTGTTTGAAATATCCTTTCAGGTAGTTGGCTGTACTGAAGGGTCGTTGTTGTTTGCGCTGTTCGCTGGTCAGATCGATACCGGAACGCAGCATCAGGTCTATTTTTTTCGTGACCTGGTAGGTGGCGGCAATATTACCTACCACATTGTTGCTGTTCACTGAGTTGGTCATCTCATAAGCGATCAGGAAAGGGTTATCGATGAATGAACTGAACGGGTGGATCTGATCAACCTGCTCAAATCCTCTTTTCCAACGGTCGCGATACCAGTTCAGGTCCACGTTCGGGTTTTGGAAGATCATGAAATAAGCGATGGACTGGTTATTATAACCGGTACCGGGCAGGTTATCGCTCTGTTTGTTGGTGTAATTGAATTTGGCCGTGATCTTGATTTTATCAGAGATCCTGTAGTTGGTACTGAAAGCGGCAGAAATTCTCTCGAAGCCTGTGTTCGGCATGATCCATTCGTTCTTGCTATGTGTAAGTGAAGCACGAACAGATCCTTTGTCGTTACCACCTTCCAGTGAGATATTATTGGTGATGGTATACCCCGTGCGCCAGAATCCTTTGATATTGTCTTTATAAGGGACCCATGGGGTACGTGTGGTGCCTGCTCCCTGTTTTTCCGGATCGTACTGGAAATATTGCTGGCCATCAAATTTAGGCCCGTAAGCACTGGAAGTACCGCTGGTACTGGCACCATCGGCAGAAGCGCCGTAGCTGTAATATTTTTCTCCTGCTGTATTCAATGCTTTGCCGGTACCCTGTCCATATTCATATTGGTAATCGGGCCATTTCAGAACGGTGTTGATGCTGGCGTTGGAATTGAAGGTGACACCGATACCCTTGTCTTTCCGATTGCCCGATTTGGTAGTGATGATCAGTGCACCGTTGGCGGCACGGCTGCCATACAGGGCAGTGGCTCCGGCCCCTTTCAGAACGGTGATGCTTTCAATATCATCGGGGTTGATATCGGAAATGCCATTCCCGAAGTCGATAGGGATATCATTACCCGAACCTGCGCCATATGCGTTGTTGACACCAGAGCTGGTCATGGTGCTGTTTTTGGGAATACCATCCACCACGATCAGGGCATTGTTGCCATCCGGGTTCATAGAAGCATCACCCCGAAGGCTGATACGCGTAGAGTTGAGCGGACCGGAACCGGCAGAGATCAGGTTCAATCCGGCCACTTTACCGGATAAAGCACTTGACCAGTTATTGGAACGCGCATCGTTCAGGTCGGCTTCACCGATGCTTTGTACAGAATATCCCAGGGCTTTCTGCTTACGGCTGATACCTAATGCGGTTACCACCACGTTCTCCAGCTCTTTCGATTCTCTTGCCAGCATAATATTTTTTCCAGATAGCTGTTCGTGAATCGTTAAACGTTGTGAGGCAAAAGAAACCATGGTAAAAACAAGGGTTGAACCGGTTGGGACCGATACGGCGAAAGAACCATCTTCTTTGCTCGTACCAAGCGCCTTTTTACCTTCTATACTGATGGTGACATCTTTTACGGGCAAATTGGTCTCTGCATCTTTGATAGTACCGGATACAGTCACCTGAACATTGCCCTGTTTTTTGGTTTCACTCTTAGGGGCTGTTTGTGCATAGGTCCCTTGTGAAAATGGAATAGACAGTAGTGCTAGTAGCACCAGCTTAAGCAGTTTCATGTAAATTGATTTGGTTAATAGAAGAACAATCTGTGGGTTGGATTCTTAAAGACCCTGATGAGGGCGCAAGTTGTTCCAAAATCGAATGTGTGAATATTAACTTACTGTTATCTTACTATTAAGTAAGTATAAAGGATACTGTCTGCTGTGTTGTTGTTTTTGTATTATTTCTTTTTTATCAACAGCATACAGACTGTCTATGCCAATGCAGATAAATATATTTGATCACTAATACAATATTTATATGAAACTGTGTTCTGCTGTATCTGTCCCTTTTGTGTTATTCTCTGTTTTTCTGCTTGGTTCCTATAACGGACAGGCGCAGAAAAGCTTGCATACACTGCAAGTTCCCGGACGGAATATGTATAGTAAGATCAATGAAAAAGGGGTATCGGTAATACCCAGCGGCCGGTTGCTCACACCGGCTGGCGAACTGATCCGCATCACACATGATCCCTTCGGTATGGCGATTTCTCCTGATGGCAAAAAAGCGGTGACACTGCACGATGGTGTGTTCACCATTATTGATATCGCCAGTCTGAAGGACACACGCGTTCCGAGTTATGATAAAAAGATCCCGTCACCGCTTTCACACGGATCCTTTCTGGGTGTGGCATTTGCATCGGATTCCAGAACGGTTTACCTGAGTGGGGGCGATAATGGTGCGGTGATCGTATATGATATTGAAAGATTACAACGGTTGGATTCCATTTCACTGAACGGGAAAGTTGGTTCCGAGGATTTTGAAGATAGCTTCACTTCCGATCTGTTATTGAATGGCAATGAACTGTTGATCCTTGACCGTGCACATTTCAGGATGGTTCGGTATCATGTAACGGATAAAAAAATTACGGCTTCTATCCCGGTTGGGCGTCAGCCTTTTGGACTCTCGCTCAGTTCGGATAAAAAAACAGCCTTCGTGGCCAATGTGGGTATGTATGCTTATCCACTGATCACAGGAGCTACCAGGGAGAATTATGATTCGCTGATGATTGCAAGACATCCTTACGGTGATAACACACCGGAGTCCATTAACGGAACGGTAATTGATGGGAAAAAAATCCCTGGTGTAGGAAGCCCCTCTTCCCCAGAAGCTATGAGTGTATTCACCATTGATCTTGCTACCAATAAAGTGATCGATAAATTTAAAACGGGCCACCAGGTGGGAGAAATGATCGAAGACGCTGAAGTGGTGGGCGGTGCAAGTCCTAATTCCATTGCCGTAGGTAAACAGTTTGCCTATGTGACCAATGCTACGAATGATAATATCTCTGTTATTGATTACAAAAATCATACAATATTGGGCCATATACCCATTACTACCGATAAAAGGATCGATCGTTTCAGAGGGCTATTACCATTTGGCATTACACTAAGTAAAGATGAAAAGACACTGTATGTTGCCTTACTGGGTTTTAATGCCATCGCTGTGATCGATGTAGAGACGAGGAAAACCAAAGGCCTAATACCTACAGCCTGGGGTCCCACCCGTGTCCGCTTATCGGAAGATGAAAAAGAGCTGTATGTGATCACCTGTCGCGGACTGGGCGCAGGCCCCAATGGCGGTTCCGGCTTTGCAGCACCCCCGCAGGGAACCTATATTGGCGATATACAGCTGGGCAGTTTCCAGAAGATCGCAGTACCCGGTAAAGAAGCACTCGCTGCTTATACCAGGCAAGCTATTCAGAATACTTTTGAAGAAGTCGCATTGCAAAATGATCCCGATAATCCCCTGCCGTTTATGCCCGGAGAAAAGGAAAGTCCTATAAAATACATTGTATACATCACCAAAGAGAACCGGACCTACGATGAAATGTTTGGCCAGTTTTCCCATGCCAAAGGCGATTCTACGTTGGCCAGGTTTGGCGTGAACTGCGAATATACCCTGCCAGATAGCCTGAGGCCCAGGTTCAAAAACCTCCGGGTATCGCCCAATCACCACAAAGCGGCTAAACAGTTTGCTTTCAGCGATAATTTTTATTGCGATAGCGATGCATCCATTCATGGTCACCACTGGATGATGGGAGTGATACCCAATGAATGGGTAGAGACCAATTCGAGTGTGAGCAAATCTTCCCGTATTTTCTCCAAAGCGCCAGGCCGCCGGTTCCCCGGAAGTACGGGAAGTATGGACCCGGAAGACTATGCCGAGATTGGCGGATTATGGGAAGCGCTGGAAAGAAAAAAGATCTCATTCTACAATTTCGGTGAAGCCAACGAGACCGCTCATGTGCGCGAAGAGTGGTACGATACCGCCACCGGCGCCGCTCATGGTGTGATGGTGCCTATGCAAAAAGCATTGTATACAAGAACCAGTACCAGCTACCCCGGTTATAATACCAATATCCCCGATCAATACCGGATGGATCAGTTTGAGAACGAGTTTACACGTCGCTGGATCAGGGGAAAAGAAAAACTGCCCTCACTGATCACCATGCAGGTGCCGAATGATCATACTGCTGGTGCAAGACCGGAGGATGGCTATAGTTCCCGTCATTCCTTTATTGCAGACAATGACCTGGCTGTGGGTCGTATCCTGCATTTTCTTTCCAGAACCCGCTACTGGAAGAACATGCTGGTGATCATCACCGAAGATGATCCGCAGGGTGGGGTGGATCATATAGATGCGCACCGTTCCGTGCTGATGATGGCTGGTCCGTATGTAAAACGCGGTTACGTAAGTAACACGCATGCCAATTTCGGTTCTATTCTTAAGACCATCTATAATATCCTGGGTGTCCCCTATGTGAACCAGTATGATGCAACGGCATCGCTGCTGCAGGATTTCTTTACCGGCAAACCTGACTACACACCCTATACGCTGGAGAAACATGATGAAAGGATCTTTGATACAGAGAAGGCGATGAAAAAATACCAGCGCACCATTGACTGGAAAAAGATCCTGAAAGGCCCGGAAATGGACGATACGGCCGAACAGCGGGCAGATCATTACAACCAGAAAAAAACGATGATCAGATCGTCGGATAATAAATAATAGTCGGCTCCTGGTTTGATAAAACAGGCAGAAAATTCTTTTTGCCTGTTTTTTTTTACCTTGTTGGCAGGAAGTGTTAACCACTTCTTTCAGGTTATGGCAGACAATGGGAACACATACGATGCGATCGTGATCGGCTCAGGCATCAGCGGTGGCTGGGCAGCCAAAGAACTGTGTGAAAAAGGTTTACGGACATTGCTGATAGAGCGGGGAAGGAAAGTGGAGCATATCAAAGATTACCCCACTGCCAACAAAGCACCCTGGGAACTGCCGCATCGGGGAAACATCACACAGGCATTCCGGAAAAAGAATCCGCTGATCACACGTTCAGCGGGTTTTGGAGAGGACAATGCTCATTTTTTCATAGAAGATGCCATTCAACCTTATATACAGGAAAAACCGTTCGATTGGATACGTGGTTACCAGCTGGGCGGTAAATCACTTATCTGGGGAAGAGCCTGCCAGCGTTGGAGCGATTATGAATTTACCGGCCCGCAACGGTTTGGCTACGGTTTCGACTGGCCCATCCGTTACAAAGATGTAGCTGACTGGTACTCGCATGTAGAGCGGTTCATTGGTGTGTGTGGTAACAGGGACGGTATTGCCTCTATGCCAGACGGAGAATTTCTGCCACCTTTTGAATTGAATTGTGTAGAAGCACACCTGAAAGAAGTATTGCACAAGGAATTCGGCAGGCACCTGGTGCATGCCCGTTGGGCGCATATCACAGAACCACAACCGATACACCTGGAGCAGGGACGGGCACAATGTTTATCGCGAAACCTTTGTATGCGCGGATGCCCGCTGGGTGGTTATTTCAGTTCCGTATCATCTACCATACCCTGGGCTGCTAAAACAGGGAACCTGACCATACTGACCGATGCTGTGGTACATTCCATCCGCTACGATGAAACCCTGCAGAAAGCCAGGTCGGTTCGCGTGATCGATGCACATACCAAAGCTGTGACCGAATACAGCGCCCGTATCATTTTTGTGAATGCCTCGGCCCTGAACACGAACCTGATCCTGCTGAACTCGGTCTCCGGTCGTTTCCCCAATGGACTGGGTAATGATTCCGGTTTGCTGGGGAAGTATATCTGTCATCATAATTACCGCGCCTATCTGAATGGGCGTATTGACGGTTATCTGGATCGTTATTTTTATGGACGCAATCCAACAGAAACCATTATTGCCAACTACCGTAATCTGGATAAAAAGGATACGGATTTTGTGGGTGGGTATACCACGTTTGCAGGTGCCTATCGGGAAAAGTTCGATACCACTACCAGCCCGAAGACCATTGGTGCAGCTTTTAAAGAAGCCATGCAGGAACCAGGCGGCTGGCATGTATATGCCTATATGCAGGGAGAGACCATTCCGAAAGCAGAGAACCAGGTTCGTTTGAGTAAAGACAAGACCGATCCTTACGGCATCCCGCAGCTGGTGGTATCGGTCGGGTATGATGAGAACGATGATAAAATGGTAAAAGATTTCATAGAGCAGACCACTGCCATGTTTACGAAGGCGGGGGTGTATGATATTGTGGCTAACGACAATCACCAGCCCCCCGGACTTGATATACACGAAATGGGAGGCTGCCGCATGGGCAAGGACCCCGCCACTTCATTGCTTAACGAGTGGAACCAATTACACCATTGCCAGAATGTATTTGTGACCGATGGGGCCTGCATGACAAGCACCGGTAACCAGAGTCCATCCATTCTATACATGGCATTGACCGCAAGGGCGGCCGATCATGCTGCCGGTCTTTTCAAAAAAGGCATCCTGTGACTACCTGGCTATTTCAGGAGCGATATTTTATGCTACATTCGTAATCATCGTTATCAATACCTGTCATTTTGAAAAAGAGACAAGACTATATCAGCTGGGATGAGTATTTTATGGGTGTGGCCCTGTTATCGGCCCGTAGAAGCAAGGATCCGAGTACACAGGTGGGCGCCTGTATCGTGAATGATAAGAACAAGATCGTTGGTGCCGGTTACAATGGCCTGCCGCTGGGATGCAGCGATGATGAATTCCCCTGGTCAAAACAGGGTGAATTCCTGGATACCAAATATCCTTATGTCTGCCACGCAGAACTGAATGCCATTCTCAACAATATTGGAATGGATCTGCGCGGTTGCAAGATCTATACAGCATTATTCCCCTGTAACGAATGTACCAAAGCCATTATCCAGGCGGGGATCACAGAAGTGATCTATCTGTCGGACAAATATGAAAGTACAGATCCGGCGAAAGCTTCTAGGCTGATGCTGGAAAGAGCCGGTGTGCGTTGCCGTAAAGTGCAGACCTCTCTTTCCACGCTGGTGTTATCATTTGATGAGAAAGATGTATAAATGCACAGGAATAGCACACTGATGGTATTCCCACTTATCCCGCAATTCGCCTCATATGAAAAATACACTGACCATCATCTTGCTGCTGTTGATAGCACAGGTATCCAAAGCCCAAACCCCTGAATCCAGGCTGAAGGAAATGGGTATCGTTTTGCCGGCTGTTGGTACCCCTGTGGCCAACTATGTGAAGTTTGTTCGTACCGGTAACCTGGTTTTTCTGTCGGGACACGGTCCGGAAGACAAAACCAAAGGAGGTTATATTACCGGGAAGTTAGGTAAGGACCTGAGTATTGAGGAAGGTTACGCGGCAGCCAAACTCACCGGTATTTCATTGTTGGCCACTTTAAAAGCGGCGGTGGGCGACCTGGGTAAAGTAAAACGTATCGTAAAAGTATTGGGTATGGTAAATGGTACGGAAAGTTTTACCGATCAACCCAAAGTGATCAATGGTTTCTCCGACCTGATGGTAGCCGTATTCGGCGATGTGGGGAAACATGCACGCAGCGCGGTAGGTATGGTATCCTTACCCTTTAATATGGCAGTAGAAATTGAAATGGTGGTAGAGGTAGAAAATTAAAAGAGGCCCGAAGGCCTCTTTTTTGCAAATCTAGAGTTTCGCTCCAACAGAGATAAAAAAGGTTCTTCCATCTCCCGGCAGCACACCGGGTCCGGGGTAACCACCCGCTCTCCGGGTAAAATACCTGGTATCGAACAGGTTGTTGATGCCTGATTTGATAGAAAGGTCTTTCGATAGTTTATAAGAAGCGGTGATATCGGTAATGGTATAAGAAGGGATCAAACCATTCTGTGCGTTAGCGGTTGGGGTAACCGTATTGTTCGCGTCACTGAATGTTTTGTCGCTGTAACTTACCTGTCCTGTCAGCAGGAATGATTTGTAACCTGCAGAAATACCAAAACGAAGGATATTCCTGGGTGCGTTCTCTACCTGTTTGCCCTTGGTGGCCGCATCTTTATGGTCGTTGCTGTAACGGGCATCGGTATAACTGTAGGAAGCGAATAACAGGATATCTGTTGTATTGCTGGGTGTAAATGCTTTGATGGGATTGAATTCCACAAAGCCTTCGAAACCTTTGCTGATGCTGTTACCCACATTGGTGATCAGACGATAAGTGGCGCCTGCTGGCGTAATGGTTCCGATCCGGTTCTGGTAAGAAAGATAATAGACGCTTACATCGAACTGCAGGAAACTTTTAACCTTTCCACGATAACCCAGATCAAAATTGTATCCTTTGGCATCGCTCAGGTTGGGGTCTACCACATCTGTTGAAGGTGGTGCCTGCAGATTAGCAAACTGGATGGGCCGGTATGCCTGTGAATAGTTGGCATACAATTCTGTTCCCTTGCCAATATGAAATTCGCTACCAATGCCTGCCAGCAAAAAGCTGCGGCTTCTTTTGATATTCTGTAATTCTATGGGCGTTCCGGTACTGGTGAAACCATTGCGCCCTGCTGCAGTGCCTTCCAGCCATTCGTAACGGATGCCTGGTATCAATAACAGTTTATCAGTGATGCGGAAAATATTTTCTGCGAACGCTGCTGCATTACGGGAGTCGAAACGGATATCTGTAGGATAAGTGTCTATCGGTCGCATATCGTAATTGCTACCGGTACTTCCCTTGCCATTCGACTGACGGAAAGTGCTTCCTGTGTATAAACGGATACCGGCAGAGAGCGTATTCTTCATATTACCCAACAGGTAATCAGTGATGATCCTGCTCTCCAGTGCGTAGTTCCGGTACCTGTCTGCATTCAGTACCCGGTTATTGTAATTCTGTGTTGCGGCATTGATGCTGTCTTTCACCGTGATGGCCGGAGTAAAGCCCACACTGTTCCTGTCGCCGATGGTGGCAAACAGTTTGGTATTCCAGCGGGTGGTTTCATTGATCTGGTAATTGGCAATCAGGGCAGGAGTGGTCCACAGGATGTCAAACCAGTTACGTGCACGCAGGCTTTGTTTTGCATCCTGACTGAATTGTACATCTGTTAAACCGCCAGCCTGCTGGCTGCGTATATGCGAGCGCATGATTTCGGCGGTTAAAGAGAATTTGGGTGTAAGGTAATAGGTGACTGTGCCATAACCCGCATTGGTATAATAACGGCTGTTCTCTCTCCAGCCATCACCGTTGCGGTGATCAAAGAAGGTATAATAATGAATCTTACCTTTTTTACCGCCAATGGCATTGTAAGAGTTGAACAGGCCATTGCTTCCTACGGTCTGTTGCGTTTCAAATTCGAAGGGTTTATTGATCTCACTTCCATTGCGGAGAATGTAATTTACCATACCGCCGAACTGTGGCCCGTACTGCAATGATCCTTGTCCGCGAATGATCTCTACCCTTTGTACCCCCTGTAACTGGGGATTATAATACGCTTCAGGATATCCGAAAGGATCGGCGGCAATATCATAACCGTTCTGGCGAACATTGAACTCCCAGCTGCGGTTCGGACTCAGTCCGCGGGCGGCGATACCGATCTGGATACCACTGGGATCGCTTTCCCAGATATGGATGCCGGGCACTTTGGCCAGCACCTGGCGCATGTTATTGGTGACAACATTACCTTGTACATTATCCAGTACCACCAGCGAGTTCTTTTTGCCTGCATAGATAGAAGTACCCACGATCTCGGGCATCTGCTGAATATCACTTTTGCTGTTACGACCTACCACGGTGATATCAGGCAGGTTGTTGAGCTTCAGTGAAAAACTATCTTTTGGGATATGCGAAGATTGAGCTTGTACATTGGAAATCAGGAAACTAAGCAGTGATACGGTAACAAATCTTTTACACATAGGTTGGTTTTAGGATGCGAAGGTATTTTCGCACCCTGCTGCTGTCTCCCGCAATCGGGAAAAACACTTTACGAAAACAGGAAAAC
This sequence comes from Sediminibacterium sp. FW305-C-269, assembly GCF_058231045.1. NCBI lineage: Bacteria > Pseudomonadati > Bacteroidota > Chitinophagia > Chitinophagales > Chitinophagaceae > Sediminibacterium > Sediminibacterium sp. FW305-C-269. The sequence goes on from NZ_JBIQXQ010000001.1 coordinate 734,225, forward strand.
CGATCTATGACTTTTTTATGACGGTTCTGTAAAAACATTGTGATAGCTGAAGACCCTGCTTTCATCATAGCTTGCATTGATCTTTGCTAACTGTTCCATGTACAGGTTATTCAGTATCCTGGGCTTCCGGATGCGTACATTGCTCATCCACTGAAAAATCCACCCCAGCAACTCACGGTTGATGCCGCATTCCATGCTCATGAGCCAGTTGCCGTTGTCCATTATCCTGAACTGCTGACTGCCGTGCCAGAAATAATGAGAGACAAATTCTCCTGTTTGTGAGGCGAATTCGAGTTCGATCTTATATATCTTCTCATCGATGTTCTGCGTAACGCCAAAACGTTTCTGTATGTCAGCTTTGGAAGAAGCCACCAGTTTTTTGAAAGCGAAGGTTTTTTTGGTGAGAGAATACTCCCTGATCTTGGAGATATCGATTGCCAGAAAAACAGAACGTTCGCTCTCGTAACCCGCAACAAAATGGTTGCCCCGGTGAAATATCAGCAGCAAGGGTTTGAATGCGATCGGGAACCGGAGTCTTTTAGGAATCGAAGTGGCATCGCCGCTGATCTGTTTGATGGTAAGAATGGTGTAATTCGCAATCGACCAGATAATATCATCCAGTGTGTCATCATAAGCATTGTCAAAAGCCGATTCGTAAAAAAAAGAACGGGTATTCTGCTCTTCGGACATGAAAGAGTAGAATGTGCTGTTGATCTTGATGAACTCTTTGTACACGTTCCTGAATTTGCTCATCGATTCTTTCCGGTTCTGCTGCAATATCCGGGGTGAGCCGGACCTGGCCAGTTGAAAAGTAGTGATATCCCTGGCAGTAAGTTTGATCTCTTCAGATGGTTTTACCAATCGGTAGGTCTTTCGGTTGAATTGTCCGTTGCTGCATAGAAGCTGTTCGCCTTTCCGCAGATAGTATTTTTCTATCTGGGAGAGGTCCAGGTATAACTGACGTGCACCCAGATCTACATTTTTCTGCACCAGCCGCTCATGGATTTGGTTAATGGTCTGTGGAGCTTCTTCCAGTAAGGTATAGATGAAATGGATACGTTCCAGCTGGGTCATCGTTTGTATTTTAATTACAAACATAACAACTGTTATTCACAGGAATACGAAACCAGCCTTAGATTTACCTGAAATTCAAGGGCCACCGGCAGGTGGCAGAAGATACAGCCACTGAGAAGAGCAGGTACTATTGGGGGATATGCCTGATTCTTCAAAGTGGCTTTTTTGTTCAACACCGGATAACTCCTCCAGAAAGGTAGCCCGGGTAAACAAAACGGGACGAATGCTGTTATAAAAGCACTATTTTAAAATTATTTATATACGACACCATAAATCAAGGGATCTATTATGGCAGGCGCATTACTGAAAAAAGCAATTATACCTGGTTACCTGGCACCTCTTTTCTTATTTCCTGTTTTTGTATTCTTTTTATCCTGCGGGAAAACAATCACGCGACCTGAACCTGAAGTAAATGTTACAGCCACGAATAACAATGCCATCGAGTTTCATGTTTCCCAATCGCAGGTGACCCTTTTGCAGAACAATGCCAGTAACAGTATCTTACAACTCAGCTGGGAACCTACTGGTGTGGCAGCTACCCCCGGAACCCTGTATTCTGTGGAGTACTCACTCGTGGAATTCGATTTTATGGCTTCTGCCATCATTGATTCTACCTGGGAGAGAAGCCTGAATATTACGGTAGAACACCTGAACCAGCACATGACAGAACTGATTGAAGCCGGTTTTTCCGATATGATCAAACTGCGGGTTCGTGCAGATATGCCCAATTCAAAATTTCCTGTTTACTCGAACGCCATTGCACTGAAAGTGACCACTTACCTGAGGTTCCAGGATTACAGCTATCCCAATGTGATCCATTTACCGGGTAATTACGAAAACTGGAAAGTGAATACGGCGCCACATATCGTATCAAAAGCCAGTAATGGTGTGTATGAGGGTTTTGTAAATTTTAGTAATCCTACCCCACAATTCCTGATGGTGAAATCAGAAGTATGGGATCCGATAAAGACCTATTACTATATCGGTAGTGATAAAGTGGGTTTCGGAGGCGCTTTTTTTACCCTTCGGGAAGGTCCGGGTGTTTACCGGATTAAGATGAATGCGGATAACAATACCTGGCAATACACCAAGATCTCGAATTGGGAAATCTTTGGATCGGCGTTGCCGGACAGCGCTTCTGTGGATCATGTGATGAAGTTCAATCCTGTCACCCTTTCCTGGACGGTTACCCTGCCTTTGAAAAAAGGATCCTTCCGGATCAGGGCCAATGACGGCAATACGATCAGCTTTGGGCATATTCACAATAAAGGGTATATTGAACCTGATTATAACGGAGAAGATTTCGACATCAATGTGGATGGGTTTTATACCGTTACCCTTAACCTCTCTGTAGCGGGTAATTATGCTTGTAGTGTAATCAGGAGAGATCCCACACATGTGCAGGAACCCAATTAATGCCCTTCTTTTAAGCCTGCTTAGCCGGTGGTTCCGGAAAATAAAAAGTATTTTCGGGAAGAAAACCTGCGGAGGATAGTATCATTCTCCCTTATCCATCTATTCCGAAATACCGATCATGAAAGAGCAGCAACTCAGAAGCCGTAACTGGTTTGGCCGTAAGGGTAAAGACGGCTTTATTTACCGTGCCTGGATGAAGAACCAGGGCATACCCCAGGATATGTTTGAAGGTAAACCCGTGATAGGTATCTGTAATACCTGGAGTGAGCTTACCCCCTGCAATGCGCATTTCCGCGACCTGGCAGAAGCCGTTAAAAAAGGAGTGCTGGAAGCTGGCGGTTTCCCGGTGGAATTTCCGGTGATGTCGTTGGGCGAAACCCTGGTAAAACCTACGGCCATGTTATACCGCAACCTGGTGAGTATGGATGTGGAAGAATCCATCCGGGCCAACCCGGTGGATGCTGTGGTATTGCTTTGCGGCTGCGATAAGACCACCCCTTCTCTGGTGATGGGCGCCTGCAGCGTGGATATTCCCACGTTGGTGATCTCCGGAGGGCCGATGTTAAAAGGCCACTGGAAAGGAAAAGATATTGGCACATCCGATGTATGGCGTTTTGATGTTGCCCATAAACTGGGTCAGATTACACAGGAGGAATTCGTAGAGGCAGAAGCCTGCATGGCCCGTACCCAGGGTCATTGCGCGGTAATGGGTACAGCATCCACCATGGCTGTGATGGTAGAGGCACTCGGATTATCCTTACCCAACAATGCTTCTATCCCGGCAGCTGATGCCCGCAGGAAAGTGCTCTCCCAGTTATCGGGCCGCAGAATTGTGGAGATGGTGAAAGAAGACCTTACGCTTTCTAAGATACTTACCCGTAAAGCCTTTGAAAATGCCATCAAGGTGAATGCGGCCATCGGTGGCTCCACCAATTTTGTGATCCACTTACTGGCCATTGCGGGAAGGATCGGGGTAGACCTTTGCCTGGATGATTTTGACAAACACTCACAGGGCATCCCGTTACTCGCCAACATACAACCTTCCGGAGAGAATTATATGGAAGACCTCTACTACTCGGGAGGTTTGCCCGCCGTGATCAGGGAAATGTCTTCGATCATACATACCGATGCCATTACAGTGAATGGCAAAACCATGGGTGAGAACTGCAGCAAGGCCGAAGTGTACGACAGGACCATCATCAGTACCCTGTCTGCCCCGTTCAAACCCGAATCAGGCATCATCGTGGTCAAAGGTAACCTGGCACCGGATGGGGCAGTCATCAAACCTTCTGCTGCCAGCACCAACCTGCTGCAGCATTCCGGTAAAGCGGTGGTTTTTGAAAACATCGAAGACTACCATGCACGGATCGATGATCCGGAATTGGAAATAGATGCCAGCAGTATCATGGTATTAAAGAACGTGGGGCCCAAGGGGTACCCCGGAATGGCCGAAGTGGGCAATATGGCCCTGCCCAAAAAATTACTGGAGAAAGGGGTTACGGACCTGGTCCGTATCTCCGATGGAAGAATGAGCGGAACTGGTTTCGGAACCGTGGTCCTGCACGTATCTCCCGAAGCAGCCGTGGGTGGCCCGCTGGCGCTGGTGCAGAACGGGGATACCATCCGGCTGGATGTGGCAAACCGCAAACTGGAACTGCTGGTTCCTGAAGAAGAACTGGCTAAACGCAGGGCCAGCTGGCAACTGAAAGAAAAAATGGAGACCCGCGGATATGTGCATCTTTACCAGACACATGTGGAGCAGGCACACCTGGGGGCCGATATGGATTTCCTGAAAGGAGGTTCGGGCAGCCAGGTCACCCGGGATTCACACTGATCTTTGTTTGCTGTATAGAGCCCGCAGAAATATATTTTGCGGGCTTTTTTGTGTCGTCGTCTATACAGCCGAGATCAAAGGCATCTCTGAGCAGTCGCTCGGCTCTGCCGAGTGACGCCTATCCCCCGGCTTCCAGCCGAAAAGTCTTAAGCCTGCAATACCCTTCCATACAGCCAGATAAAATTTTTTATTATCAAAAATTGCGGAACTTTACACTATGCAACTCTGGAAAAATATCATCAGCCGTCCTTCCTGAATGCATCCCCTTTTTGCAGTGAATTGCATCCGCAAATATGTCACTGCCTTTCTCCTGAATATTGATGGATCACCGCTATTGCCTTACAGCTTCTGTTTGTTGTAGCGGGTAATTGATACCTGTCTGGTTATTCCCGCAGGTATACCACCTAAACGATACATATGAAAACGATCATCGAGCCTTTTCGGATCAAATCCGTAGAGCCGATCTATTTTACCACCCGCGAAGAAAGGGTGACCATTTTGGAGCAGGCTTATTACAATCCTTTTCTGATTCATGCCGACCAGGTGCTGATAGACCTGCTTACCGACAGCGGCACCAGTGCCATGAGCAGTAACCAATGGGCCGGCATGATGCAGGGCGATGAGTCCTATGCCGGCAGCACCAGTTTCTTTCATTTCGAAAAAATGATACAGGACATCACGGGCCTGCCACTGGTCATTCCCACACACCAGGGAAGGGCCGCCGAAAAGATCCTCTTCAGCCTGCTCGGTGGTAAAGGAAAATACATGGTAAGCAACACCCTGTTCGATACCACCCGTGCGAATATTGAATACTCGGGGGCTGAAGGCATCGACATGGTTTGTGAAGAAGGCAAACATCCATCCATACCGGCGCCATTCAAAGGCAATATGGATACGGTTGCCCTGCAAAAATTCATACAGGAGAAAGGTGCTGCCAAGATCCCGCTGTGTGTGATCACCGTGACCAATAACTCGGGTGGTGGTCAGCCTGTGAGTATGCAGAATATCCGGGAAGTGCGGAGCATCTGCCAGGCACATGGTATCCCGCTTTTCATCGACGCCTGCCGTTTTGCGGAGAACGCCTATTTCATCAAACAGCGGGAAACAGGTTATTCCGATAAGACCATTCCTGCAATTGTACGTGAAATGTTCTCTTATGCGGACGGCTGCACCATGAGTGCTAAAAAAGATGCATTTGCCAATATCGGCGGTTTCCTGGCCATGCACAATGAAGCGCTGGCACAGCAATGCCGCAATATGCTGATCATGACAGAAGGTTTTCCTACCTATGGCGGACTGGCCGGCCGCGACCTGGAAGCCATTGCCATAGGACTAACCGAAGTGATGGATGAACACTACCTGCAATACCGTATCTGCAGTACCGAATACCTCTGCAATAAACTCATCGCTGCAGGCGTACCCGTGATGCAGCCAGCGGGCGGACATGCCATTTACCTGGATGCCAAAGAATTTCTACCACATATCCCGGTCGATCAGTATCCCGGCCAGGCATTGGTAGGGGCTTTGTATGTACATGGTGGTATCCGTAGCGTAGAGATAGGCTCCCTGATGTTCGGTAAATATGATGCAGATAAAAAAATGGTACCTGCACAACTGGAGCTGGTCAGGCTGGCTATACCCAGAAGGGTATATACGCAAAGCCATATAGATTATGTGGCCGAAGTGATCATCGAAGTGTTCCGCGACAGGGGCAGGATCAAAGGACTTTCCATAGTGGAGGAAGCGCCGATGCTGCGTCACTTTACGGCCAAACTCAAACCCATTCAATAATTAAAACGCTGTAATATGAAAAAGATCAAACAAAGCTGGGCTGAGCCCTATAAGATAAAAATGGTGGAGCTGTTAAAGATGACAACAGCCGACCAGCGGAAAAAAGCCATGAAAGAAGCTGGGTATAACACGTTTCTACTCCGTTCCGAAGATGTGTATATCGACCTGCTTACCGATAGTGGCACTTCTGCCATGAGCGACCGCCAATGGGCAGGTATGATGCTGGGCGACGAAGCCTATGCCGGCAGTAGCAATTTTTATCACCTGGAAGAAGTGGTGCGGGATGTGTATGGTTATAAATACCTGGTCCCCACACACCAGGGTCGCGGTGCAGAAAATATCCTTTCGAAGATCCTGATCAAAAAAGGGGATATCGTTCCGGGAAATATGTATTTCACCACCACGCGCCTGCACCAGGAATTGGCAGGCGGCAAGTTTGAGGACGTGATCATCGATGAGGCACACGACCCGGAAAATGAATTCCCGTTCAAAGGCAATATTGACCTTGATAAACTGAAACGGCTGATAAAAAAACACGGAGCTAAAAAGATCCCGTATGTAAGCATGGCCACCAGTGTGAATATGGCAGGTGGACAGCCCATCAGCATGAAAAACCTGAAGGAACTCAGGGCGCTTACCAAAAAACATGGCATCAAAGTGATCCATGATATGACACGTGTGGCAGAGAACGCATATTTCATCCAGCAGAAAGAGAAGGGGTATGCAGAGCGGTCCATCAAATCCATTGTAAAAGAGATCTGTTCGTATACCGACGGTGCCACCATGAGTGCCAAAAAAGATGCGCTGGTGAATATCGGCGGTTTCCTGGCGGTGAATGATTGGGATGTTTTTGAGGAAGCCCGAAATATGGTGGTGGTATATGAGGGCCTGCACACGTATGGCGGACTGGCTGGCAGGGATATGGAAGCGATGGCCATCGGCATCCGCGAGAGCGTGAGTGATGAACATATCAAAGCCCGTATTGGCCAGGTGATCTACCTGGGTGAAAAGATGATCGAATACGATGTGCCGATCGTAAAACCGATTGGCGGACATGGCATATTTGTGGACGCCAAAAAATTCCTGCCGCATATTCCGCAGGATCATTTTCCCGCACAGACGCTGGCCGCAGAAATGTACCTCGATTCCGGTGTAAGGACAATGGAGAGAGGTGTTGTATCGGCCGGCAGAAAAGCCAATGGAGAGAATTATTATCCCAAACTGGAACTGGTGAGGTTCACCATACCCCGCCGTGTATATACCCAGGCGCACATGGATGTGATAGCAGAATCTGCTGCAAGGGTATATGAACGGAGAAATAAGATCAAAGGACTCAAGATGATCTATGAGCCCAAATACCTGCGTTTCTTCCAGGCGAGATTTGAAAAATTATAAATGGACCGCTGGTAGTGATCGTTTACCTGCAGGGCCCGGATGTTCGAGAAGCTGTTGTACCGCAGCCGCTGTTTGTTTGATGGCGGCAGCTATCTTTTGTAAGGCGGCAGTATGGTCTTTCTGAATTTTCGGGTCTTTGGGCAAATGACCTTTCATGGTGAGCAGGGTAATATGTATATGTATAGCATCATGCCAGTTGCCAATGGCTTCCTGTAACTGACCGCTGAATCGGAAGAGCTGGCTGAGACTGGTGGATCTTTGCTTTTCGATCCAGTTCACGGAATAGAGCCATTGCTTCAGCAGTTTGCGTAGTTCATGCCATTCGGCTTCTGCAGGTTTTTGCGATAGCCATTTTTCGATCCTGTGTTTGAGTTTGGCCGCATATTCCTCCGTAATGCCTTGTGTGGTTGCTGCTACCAGTTTCCTGTTCTGTTCCAGTACAGCCGAAAGTTTTTTTCGTATTGCTTTCAGGATCTTTTGCAATGTTCCGGAGATTTCGGGTAAAAGGTGCTCGTCTGCATATGATTTCTTCAATTTAGTTAGCCTGTTTTTATGCAGCCACAGTACAAACAACTGTTGTTCGCGCAGGGTGCCGGCTTCGTGGAAAACAGTGTCAACCGCTTTCCTGATCTTTTTTACTTCCTGTTTTCCGTATACTTCCTGTAAAAACCGGAGAAGGGCCCGCAACTTTTTCAATTCAACCCGGAAATTGTGTAAACCTGTTTCACTGACTGAAGTCTCAAATTCATGCAGATGCCGGAGAATATTTTTTTCCCTTTGCAGATAATATCGTTCTGTTTTGCTACGCATGTTGAACCGATGGTAAAAGTTACTGCATTTTCAACAGATAAGCGATAAAGGAAACTTTTACATATCAGCACCAGAGGGGTTTTCCTATACATGGATCGGTAAAAGAAAACAGGCCCATAAGGCCTGTTTCCGGATAACAGGAAAAGACAAATCAAAATTGGTAAGAAGCCATCATCACCCAGCTTCTGCCGGGTGAGTTCAGTGGCAGGCTGGAATTGATATAGCGGCTCAGGTGTTCTTTATATGTTTGGTTGAACAGGTTTTGAACAGCCAATGTGAACTGCAGTTTTGCTGCTGGTCTGATATTCAGTCCCAGGTCGGTTACCGTAAACGCTGCAGTGGTTTTTTCACTGAAGGCAGCGGAAACCCGGTTTTGTTCAAACGAATGACGAAGGCTGATATAACCGTTGACCTTGTTTTTATACAGATCTGCCTGGAGTTTATTCCTGATCTCAAAAGGATTGATCTCGGGAAGTGGCTGGTCTAACTCCCGGTTCTGCCCTCTTGTATAGGTAGCGCTGAATTCATTGCGGATGCGGCCGCCAGCCTGCTGCCCCCAGTGAAATTCAAAACCCGTCAGTCTTGCCTGACTGATATTGATGAATTTTCTTACTCCGGGTGCTGTTGACACCACCGGCTTTAAGGTAGGATCGACCACCGAACTGATGAAGTTCTTCACAGAAGAAGCGAACAGGTTTACCTGCAGACTGGTAGATCGGTTTTTATAAGCTAGTATCAGGTCCAGTTGTGTATTGACCTCAGGTTTCAGTTGCGCATTGCCCACTACTTCATAGGCATCCAGCCCTACAGGAATGAAATTGATGAACTTTTCTGTGATACTGGCACTTCTCACGCCCCGGCCCAGCCATAATCCGGCCTGGAAGGACCTGGAGAAGATTCGGTTGATACCCGCACTGATGCTGGGATTCAGATCAACCGTTTCCAGGTTGGTATTGGTGCCGGCGTATTTGGCACTCACTGCATTGGGTTTTGCATGAACCAGGTCTAACCTGGAAGAAAGGGTGAATTCATATTTTCCGATGGTTTTATCAAAATGGCTAAAGAAACCGGTATGTAACAGGGATGCTTTTTGCCATAAAGTATCTGTAAATGTTTTGCCTGCCATCATACCGGTGATCATGGTTCGGGTGCGGTTGCCATTGGCATATTCATATTTCAGGTCGGCACCCAGGTAGATCGTCTGGTTGTTCCTTTTGATCTGGAACTCTGTACGGCCACCTGAGGTTTGCGTATTGGAGAATACATGACTTAACATGGTGGCAGAAGCCGGTCGTAGACCATTACCCATCTGGTGGTCAACAAAGGAAGTGAATACCTGTGTGTTCCACTGACTGTACCATCTGTTGGCAGAGCTTACCTGGTATTTACCCTGTATCATCCAGGTGTCATCGCTTAACAGGTCCATCATCAATGTGGGGAAAGAAGTGTTGCGCGCAAAATTCCGGGTGATGTTAATAGAAGCCACCTGGTTTTGTTTCATCTGGTAAGCTGCATTCAGGTTGATAGCACCACGATTGAATACAGCCGGAATGATGGTGCCGCTACCATCTTTATAATCCCGCCCGTTGGAATAAGAACCAGCCAATGACACTTGTGTATTTTTGCCCCTCATTCCGATTTGTCCTTCTGTCCGGAAGATGTCTCCGTTGGATTCACCACCGATATTGATCCTGCCAAAGATCTCTTTTTGCGAACTGAATATGGGGTCTGCCGTTTTAAAATTCACCACCGCGCCTGTTGCAGGTCCAAAACGGAAATTATGTGGTCCCTTGATCACTTCGATCTTCTCTACCTGGTTGATCATGACCTGGCTGCTGGGCGGGTCCATCCGGTTTGGACAGGCGGCATGTGCGGTCAGTCCGCCATCGTTGAGGATGCTTACCTGCTCCCACTTGAAACCACGGAATACGGGATCAAATCCAAAATCGCCGCTTTTTCGTATCGAAGAAAAACCAGGTATCTGCAACAGCACTTCGCCGGCATCATGTTTTACCCAATCGGCATGTGTCAGTTTCAGGGATTTATGGGTGGGTTTGCCTTTCAGGGCATATACACTTACGGGACTAAGGGTTTCAGCTGTTGAATCGTTGAAATTGTTTTTTTGTGCGGGAGCTGTTTGGGTATACAATAACAGTACAAGCACCCCCACAAAGAGGCTTGTGAAATTCGTTTTCATAATGTTTGTTTAATAGATAACAGATCTGCAGAGCAGAGAACAGAAATGGGCAGCTATGATCAGGCTGCCTGCGGGGGGTGAAACAAATTCAACGATACATCAATGGTGGTATTGATGTTCCTGTGTGTGAATGTTGTTGAATGAAATGCTGTTGGTAAACAAACTGTGGCAAAAAAACTTTTTGAACTGATCACTTCTTCAGTGAAACCCGATTTTCTTTCGGGGGCCTGTTTGTCTTGCGAGCTGCTGTCCTGATCCAGCTTCTTCTGTAACTGGCAATGACCGTTGCATTTCAGTTTGGGTTTTGCCTTGTTGATACAGTTCTTCAGGTACACTTCCCGGTTAAACTGGTAGTCGGCATAGTACAGCATCCTGGAATAGTTGCTGGCCAGCAGTGAAAGAAGGATCCATATAACGGCAAACTGTTTCAAAATACCGGGCTGATTTCAGATACAAAGGTAAAACATGATATGGCAGATAATATGACCAGGGTCATATCTGTGATAAAATTCCTTAACAGTGAATGAATTACATGCCCGACTTGGGATCGGGTACAGGGATCGGCGTTGTTTCATGTGTTTTGATCCTGCCGATGAGCAGGAAATAGATAATTACGATCATCGCAGCCAATGCAGGCACCAGCAAGGCCACAGAAGAACCAAAACGATACCAGATGACACCCGCCAATGAACTGGACAACATCATACAGATACTCTGGAAACCGGCAAACGTACCAATGGCAGTTGCGGTATCCCTGCTGCTTACCATGTTGGAGATCCAGGCTTTTGCCACACCTTCTGTGGCGGCAGCGTAGATACCATATAGAACAAACAGACCGAAAAACAGGTAGAGGTCGTTTGTTACAGACATGCCGGCATACATGAGGGCAAACAGCGTAAACCCTGTCAGGAGTATGGTTTTCAGTCCGATCTTATCGGCAATGACCCCCAAAGGATAAGCGAACAAAGCATAGATCAGGTTATAAAATATGTAGACACCGATGACCAGGGCATCATCATTCACCGATTCTTTTACCTTGAGCAATAAAAAAACATCAGAACTGTTGAACAGTGAAAAGAACAACAACCCGATCACCGCTTTTTTGTAACCGGACGGACTCTGTTTCCAGTAAGTGAAGAAGGAAAAAAAACTGACGGGTTTGGCTGCTGGTTTTTCAGCCGTTCTTTTTTTATCTTTTAAGAACAGGGATGTGCCCAGCGCCAGCAGTCCGGGTATGAAAGCTACCAGGAACAACATCCGGTAATTGCCAGGATAGAAATACAGGTACAGCAGCGCCATGGATGGACCAATGGCCGCACCTAAAGTGTCAAGCGCACGGTGAAAACCAAAGACCTGCCCTTTTGTGGCAGGAGTGGATTCGTCTGAGAGCATGGCGTCCCTGGCGCCGGTTCTGATGCCTTTGCCCAGTCGGTCTGTGGCCCTGGCAAAAAATACCCAGAGCGGAAATACAAACATGGCCATCATAGGTTTGGATATGGCACTGAACGCGTAGCCGATTTGTATGAAGGGGGTTCTTTTGTGCGACTGGTCTGACAGTTGCCCGAAATACCCTTTGCTTAAACCCGTGGTGGCTTCGGCAATTCCTTCCAGTAATCCGATCAATACAACAGAAAATCCGATGGAGGTAAGGTAGATGGGCATGATGGGATACAACATTTCACTGGCCACATCTGTGAACAGGCTCACGAACGATAATATCCAGACGGTGCGTGAGATCTTTTTCATGCACCTAAAGTTATCATTATTTAGCAGTGAAGCCTGCTAAAATACTTCTCCCAAATTCATGAACAGACCATGTGAGCCACCTTGCCCGAACCCATAATCAAGGGCAATATTGGTATTGGAATGTTTGTTCAGTTTAATGCGGATACCTGCACCATAACCGGGTCTTAGTCCCTGTATGTTTTTGCCGGGTTGTTCAGAAACCGTCTGTACATTGGCAAACACCACTGCGCCGAGGAAGCCGTTCTCGGTAATGCCAAAACGGTATTCCGATTCAGCAAACAACCATTTATCGCCACGGGACCGGCCCTGTATATAACCACGGCCCGTATTACTGAAAACGTCTGATGCGGTTGCCGGCAAGTGCAGGTACGGTGGTCTTCCCTGCAACGTAAGTACGCCATAGGTCCAGAAAGCCAGGATGTTTTTACTGCTCTTCGGGAAACCGATGTATTTCCTGGCATCGATGACCAGGTTTTGCCAATGCTGGCTGCTTCCCAGGCCAGAGAGGTTGTTCCGGTAAATGACATTGACATAGGAACTGCCGGCCACAGGGTTCACAATGCTTTTTCGTGTGTCGTACACGAGGTTCAGAGAGATCCCCACCGAAGTGGCCGAGCTCGTAAAGCCATATTGGGTGAAGCCCGTGAGAGGTTTGTTAAGCGTGGTGGTATCCGTGATGTTCCAGTGATGATCTAGGACGATGCCAGGTCCCACGTAAAAACTGGGAAAGATCCGTCTTACGAGCGACTGGTGCATTTTCAGATAGGAATAATCCAGCAGGTCAAAACGCGAGAGGTCGCTGTTGGACCCCAGGCCAAAATCCTTCTGCGGATATTTGGCGTATGACCAGTTCGTATTCAGTATGTAATCATTGTTACGAAACCAGATATTCGATACCAGCTGTCCGATGATTTGTTTATTTTGGGTGTACTTCAGTTCACCTAAAACAGTAGATGTGTTGGTGAAATTGGTTTTGCCCGGTAATACCAGGCTGGCATTGGCAGAAACAGCTAACCCGGTAGCGAGACTGTATTCTACAGCAGGTACAAAAGAAAAATGCGTGACCGTCTGATCCTCACTGTAGTCCCTTGTTTTACGAGGCATGAAAACCCGGTAGATGCCGTCTACGAAATCAACCATCGAATCTTTGCCAGGCTGTTTGTAAAACGCAAGTGTGAAAATATTTTTCTTGTGTTTGGGTACGCTATCGTTTACCTGTGCAGTGATGCTAGAAAATAAGCAGAACAACAGGCTAGTAAAAAGAAGCAATTGTTTGGCTGGCATGAGAAAAGGGTTCCGTTGCTGGTAACTAGGGTTCAGGAAAATGCAAAGTAACGGGTAGTTTATTTTTTCAGCAGGAATTTCTTTTTCAGCCATGCGCGTACCGGCTCATCATATAACTTTAAAGAGAACCAGGCAAGCAGTACAAACAATACAAACAATCCGATGGCTATGGGTATGATCTGTGCAGGTGCTGGTTTTTTTTCTGCAACCCAAAGGGTATAGATATAGATAAATGGATAGTGGGTAATATAAATGGGGTAAGAGATATCGCCGGAAAACTTACAAAGTTTTGCCCAGTAACCACTGACACTGCCTCCTGCGCCAATGGCAACGATCAATGGGAAGACCAGGATGATGCTCAAAGATTCATAGAGGCCGTTGTGCCGGAAAGTAGGTAAAAAGAATACAATGATCAGTAGCAGGGAACAGATCGGGAAAGCCATGGGCAGCCGTAATATTTTCCGCGAGCGGAACAGCAGCAATCCTGCGAAAAAAGGGAACATCATTCTTACCAACGCGATCCAGAAAGTGTTGTATCCCCATCCGGTGGCAAGGTCTCCGCGCCAGGTGGCCACATAGATCAGTACGGCGGCACTGATGATGACGAGTGCCCACAACAGAAAGCTGCCCGCCTTGCGTACTACTGTGGCGTAGAGAATATTACCGATGTATTCCTGCAGTAAAGACCAGAAAGGACCGTTCAGCGGATGTGTTTCACCCCAGCCGCGGATATCGGGTCCGGGTAACAGGGTCATGCCCATCAGCATGATACCTGCCAGCTGCAGCAGGTTCAGTTGCTGGTGACCGGTAGTAAAGGGATCGAACCAGAAGCCAATGGCACCGATCAAGGCCCCCATCACCACCATGGGATGCAGGCGTACCAGCCGGATCTTGAAGAACTCCCAGGTACTCATCTTGCCCCAACGGTCATCATAGGCATAACCGATCACGAACCCGGATAATAAAAAGAAAAAGTCTACTGCCAGGTAACCATGGTGCATAGGATGGTTGGCTGGTACCGGGTAATACGCTTCAAACAAATGAAAGATCACCACCAGGATAGCGGCTACGCCGCGCAATCCATCGAGAATCAGGTAATGAGGCTTGGTTACCGGAAGCGTTGATGGCATAGTGCAGTTGGTCTAATACTTAAATGTAGGCAAAAGCAGGCTGATGCAACAACAAACCACTTGTAAAAGGGGGTGAGTATGCGTATGGCATACCCTGTTCTTATGACCTTTTCCGGTAACTCAACACCGCCCAGTAATTGATGACGATGGCAAAACCCAGCATGATCAGTATGGGCTGCCTGATATCTGCCAGTCCGCTGCCTTTTAATACCACTCTCCGCATCACTTCAATAAAATAGGCAACAGGATTGAACCGGGTGATCCATTGTGCCCATTCGGGCATACTATCAATACTGGTATAAAGGCCTCCCATCAGGATGAAGATCATGAGCAGGAAAAAAGAAATCAGCATGGCCTGCTGCTGGTTTTCTGCATACGTGGATATCAGCAGACCCAGACCGAGAATGGCCAGCAGGTATACGGCCGCAAACAGGTAAATGGTAAGGTAAGATCCCAATGGAATGATGCCGTATACCAGCCAGGCAATCAGGAAACCAATGGTAATGACCACGAGTCCGAGTATCCAGAAAGGGATGAGCTTGCCAAGGATGAAATGTGTTTTCCTGATGGGTGTTACATTGATTTGCTCAATGGTCCCGATCTCTTTCTCCCGCACAATATTGATGGCAGACAGGTTCAGGCCGATCATGGTAATCAGTAATACAAGGATACCGGGTACCATGAAGAAAGTATAATTCATTCTTGGGTTATACCAGTTGGAGGAGGTGGTTTCTATCACTGGCAGGTCGTTGAACCTGCCGGGTGTGAGTACCGATATCCTGAAATCATTGTTGAAATTCTGAACAATGCTTCTCAGGTAGGTGGCGCCCAGGTTGGCTTTCACCCCATTGATGGCGTTCACGGCCAAAAAAACCTTGGTTTCCTTTTGTGCGTATAATTCAGATTCAAAACCACTGGGCAGTTCGAGGATCAGGTCGGCTTTATCGTTATCAATACCCTGCATGGCCTGACCGAAATGACTGCTGTATTCTACCAGCCTGAAATAGTTGGAAGAGGTGATGGTATGGATGAGCCTGTTGGAACTGGGGCTGTGATCCCGGTCCACAATGGCAATATTGATGTTCTTGATTTCATAATCCGCTGCCAGGGGTAATAGGATGAGCTGAATGATGGGCAGGATGAAGATGACACGGATGATGGCCGGGTCGCGGAAGATCTGCTTGAACTCTTTCTGCAAAATATATTTCAGTGGGCTCATGACAACCTGATTTTGAATTTTTTGATGGCCATGGTGAAAAAGAACAGCATCATGCCGGTCAGGATCAGTACTTCTTTCCAGATCAGACTAAAACCAAGTCCCTTGATCATCACCGATTTTACGATGATGAAATACCATTTGGCAGGAATGATATTGGAGATGGTCCGAAGTGGTAAAGGCATATTCTCGATAGGGAAAATAAAACCACTGAACATCACCGTTGGCAGGAACATGGCGATCAGTGAAATGAACATGGCCGCTTTCTGCGACGCCGTCACCGACGAGATCAGCAGCCCCAGCGCCAGCGATACCAGGATGAACAGGATACTGACCGCAAACAACAGTACCAGGCTGCCGTTTATGGGAACGTCCAGCACAAAATAACTCAGCAATAAAATGGTGATGATGTTGATAATGGATAACAGTAAGTAAGGCACTGCTTTGGCCAGGATGATGATCAGAGGATTTACCGGTGAAGCCAGTAGTATCTCCATATTGCCCAGTTCCTTTTCTCTTACAACCGTTAAGGAAGTCATCAGGGTACAAACCAGCAGTAGCACCATGGCCATTACGCCCGGTACAAAATTATAAGCACCCTTTAACTGTGGGTTATACATCATGCGGGTCTCAACATCGATGGTATAAGGGATGCTGTTGGGCTGGTTCAGCTCTTTTTGAAAATCGGCTACAATAATGGATAAATAAGCGGTAAGCGTGGTGGCCACATTGGGATCTGTGGCATCTGAAATGATCTGTAACCTTGAGCTGTTCTGGGCAAGAATGGCGTTGTCGAAATCAGGGGGTATCACTAATGCCACTTTGATGGTGCCTTTCCGGAACATCTTTTCAATGTCAGATGTCTGGGTGGTCTGGTTATAGGTCTCGAAATATTTGCTGGACTCAATTTTCTGCACCAGTTTCATGGAAGCGGCACCATTCGATTGGTTAACGATGGTGATATGTGCATTTTTTACCTCATTGGAAAGGGCAAAACCAAAGATCACGATCTGCGCCATGGGCATGCCCAATAGGATCAGCAGCGTTTTCCTGTCACGGAAAATGTGATAGAACTCTTTGATGATAAAATGATAGAACTGCTTCATGTTATTCAGATCTTTTGGCTTTTCTTGCTATCTGTAAAAAAACTTCGTCCATGCTGACTGCCTGGAAAGAGCTTTTTAAATTTCCTGGGGTATCAAGCGCATCTATCTGTCCGTCTACCATGATCGATACTCTGTCACAATACTCTGCTTCATCCATATAGTGAGTGGTCACAAATACGGTAATTCCCCTGGCTGCAGCATCGTAGATCATGTTCCAGAAATCCCGCCGGGTAATGGGGTCTACACCGCCGGTGGGTTCGTCTAAAAAAACGATCTGCGGTTCATGAAAGATGGCCACAGAAAAAGCCAGTTTCTGTTTCCAGCCCAGGGGCAACTGTTTCACCAGCATATTGGCTTCTTTTTCCAGGCTAAGCTGCTCCAATAAGAGGGCGGTCTTGCTGGTGATCAGGTCTGGTTTGATTCCATAAATGCCTGCGTAAAACCGGATATTCTCTTTAATGGTAAGGTCTTCATACAACGAGAATTTCTGGCTCATGTAGCCAATATTCTTTTTAATGGATTCGTTCTCTTTGTATACATCGAACCCGGCAACCATGGCATTGCCGCTGGTGGGCATCGACAGGCCGCACAACATTTTCATAGCTGTTGTTTTCCCGGCCCCATTGGCTCCGAGGAAACCGAAGATCTCACCTTTCTCCACTTCAAAACTGATGCCGTCAACAGCGGTGAAGCCGTTGAAGGTTTTGGTGAGTTTCTCTACTATGATCGCTTTACTGTTCATGGTCTCGCATTAGGTCTATGAAAACGTCCTCAATACCCGGATGGATCCTTCCGGCTTCAATTCCCGGCGGGAACACCGGTTCTGCTATCCCTGGCCTGATCACCACATGATGGTATTCGCCAAAGGGATATACCTGTTCTGTGAATGGCCACTGTTTCGCTTCCTGCAGCAGTGCATGCATATTGTTGTTCCGTACCTGGTAGATGGTTTTTGGAAACTGTTGTGTAATATTCGCCGGGGTGTTGATGCCCAGTATGGTTCCTGCCTGTATCAGCGCCACTTTATCACAGAGGTTCGCTTCATCCATATAGGGGGTGGATACCAGGATGGTGATGCCTTCCTGCTTCAATGCCTGCAACATATCCCAGAACTCTTTTCTCGATACCGCATCCACTCCCGTAGTCGGCTCGTCCAGGAACAATACGGAAGGCCGATGGATCAATGCACAACTTAAAGCCAGTTTCTGTTTCATACCGCCAGATAATTTGCCGGCTCTCCTGTCCTTAAAAGGTTCTATCTGTGCATAAATGGCTTTGATCAGGTCATAATTTTCTTCGATCGTTGTTTCAAAGATGCTGGCAAAAAAATTCAGGTTTTCCTGAACGGTCAGGTCCGTGTATAGAGAGAAACGGCCCGGCATATACCCGATCCTTTTCCTGATGGCTTTGTAATCGGCTCTTACATCAAACCCATCTACTATTGCCTGCCCCTTATCAAATAAGAGGAGTGAGGTCAGTATCCTGAATAAGGTTGTTTTACCTGCTCCATCGGGGCCGATCAAACCGAACAATGAACCTCTCTCTACTTCGAAGCTGATATTGTCCAGGGCTTTTACTAAGGTCTTACCCGTTGTATAGGATTTGCTTACCGATGAAACAACAATGGCCGGTTGCTCAGAAACGAACTTCTCCATACATACCTATTTTGATATCACCATCATTTTTTACCAGCACTTTTACTGCATATACCAGGTTGGCCCTTTCCTCTTTTGTCTGGATGGTCTTGGGTGTGAATTCTGCTTTCGAAGCGATCGCCGATACGGTACCTGCATATTCTTTGTATGAGCGCTTGCCCCTGTCAATAAAAACTTTCAGTTGCTGCCCGATCCTCACCATCGGTAGCTGGTCTCCGGTGATGTACATGCGTAAGGTCAGCTCCTGTACATTGGCGATCTTGTACAGGGGTTTCCCGGCAGCGGTCATTTCGCCTTCCCTGGCATAAGTGGTCAGCACGGTTCCGCTTACCGGATTGTGAACGCGGGTCTTGCTAATAAGATCTGCTACCTGGTCTATTTTCTTTTGTACCGGATCCAGTTCACTTAATATGGCTTTGTTCTGGTTGTTTACATTGGCAACCTGTACATTCACCTGTTGTTGGGTCACTTTGATCTGTTTGTTCACCGATTCTATCTGGAAATTGATATCGTCCAGTTGTTTCCTGGTGGCCGCATCGCTTTTCAGCAGGTTCTCTATCCGCTCTTTTTCAAACAGCAGGTTCTTTAACTGGGCCTGTTGTACCTGTATTTGGTTATTCAGCAAAGCCACCTGTGGCGATACATCTGTCGTTTTTTCTTTGATGGATGAAACTGTGGCATTCAGTTGTGCGCGCTGCAGGAGATAACCGGCAGAATCAAGATAGGCCACTACCTGGTTTTTTGCCAGACTATCGCCTTCGTTCACAGGAAATGCCAATAGTTTGCCGGGTACTTCAGCAGAAACGATGACTTCTTCCGACTCGAATACGCCTTGTGCATCAAATGCGGAATCGGATTTGCCGCAGCTGAACAATGCTGGCAGAATTGCCGCAAGTAGGTACTTTTTCATGTATTTATATTTTCCCTTTTAATAATTGGTATACCAGTTTGGCCTGCACCAGTTGTATCTGGTGTTGTATCAGTGTTTGCCCGGCCAGGTCAGATTCGTTCACTTCTTTCAGGTAATCGTTGGTGCTGATGACACCATTGGTGAGCTGTGCCAGCGAAGTGTTTTTGATCTGCTCCCTGAGGGAAAGCATTTCCTTGTCCGACACGATCAGTTTCTCCAGTTTGCCGATCTCATCCAACTGTTGTTGTAACTGGATATTGGTGTTGAGCAGATAGGTCTCTTTTTGGTTTTTGATGAGGCCGGTCTGTTGCTGTAATATACTTTTCTCTTTTTTCGCTGTATAGAAGCCGCCCAACGACCATTGCAGTTTGATACCCGTGAGTGAGAACCAGGTGAATTCATTTTTCAGCATGTTCAGCCCGGGTTTTCCGTAACCGCCCTGTACAAATGCGCCCATCTTAGGTTTTGTTCTGGCGTCTATCAGCCCAGACTGTTTGTCAATGCTGTTCATCTGCGCATCAAACAGGGAGATCTCCGGTCTTGTCACTTCTTTATTGTCATCCACTGGTTGCTGTGGTTCCGGTAACAGGAATACGGCAGAGTCACCAAGCTTTTGTCCGCTCAGCAGTTCCAGTGCGTGGTGCAGCGATCGTTTTGTCGACAGGATCTCTTCGGATCGCTGGTTGTTTTTTAAGATCTGCGCTTTTACCTGCAGTACATTGTTCTTAAAGACGACCCCATTCTTATACAGGGCCTCTGCTTTCTGTAAACCATTGTTCAGGTCAGCAGCTACATAGTTCAGCTGTTTCAATAAGGCATCGGTGTAGAGCATACTGCAATAGATCTGTGTCACTCGTTCCCTGAGTTTGTACAGTTCCACTTCGTTCTTCAGCAGGTCTACCTGGAGTGATACCTGTGAGAGCTCACGGGTTTTTTTATTCAGTCCGCCATCGTACAGGGTTTGCTGTATCTCTGCAGTGGCTTTGTACTGGTCTTTGGAGAGGGGATCTATCTTGAACAGGTTATTCGGAACACTGATGCCTGTTACATCAGACTGGTAGGTAGCCTGTCCGTTGATGGTCACCTGTGGTAATAACAGTGTTTTGATATTCTCCACATTCAGTGCCTCGGTACGTTTCAATAACTGGTTCTGGTGAATGAGCGGGTAATTACTGAGACTCAATTCCTGGATCTTTTCCAGCGTATAGGTCTGGGAAAAACCTATTTTCGAAACCAGCAGAAAAAACAGTAGGGTGTAACGCATGACTGGTTTATTTTTTGATTGATTGGATGATGAATGCGGGTACTTCCTTGATTCTTTGGTGCATCAGCTCGTCATAGAGGTCTTTGTCGATCTTCATACCATGAACGAACATGGGCTTCATCAGGAATGGGAACACGCACATGGACAGGATATTCATGATCAGGTGTGGTGGTAAAATGGGCTTGATGTTTCCCAGTTCCACTTCCCGGTTTATCTGCATGCTGAACTTATAAAAATCGGGCAGGTCGTTCTCGAACATGCGGTGAATGAACACTACGGGTTGCTTATTGATCTCACTGATTACAAATACCGGGAGAAAGGGGTTGTCGATCGCCATCCGGATATAGGTTTCGCAGAGCTTTTCTATTTTTTCGAACAGCGGTGCCTCAGAGGCGATCGCCGTCTTCAGGATGGGAGAGAACTTTTGCAGCTCCCCAAAAAATACCTTCTCGAATAACAGGTCCTTGCTCCTGAAATAATAATGTAACAAGGCTTTGTTGATACCGGCTTCATCGGCAATCTCCTGCATCGACGTGCCATCTTTACCCTGAATGGAGAAGATCTTTTTGGCCGCTGAAAGGATCAGTTGTTCTGTGGTTTGCTCTTCGTTAACCATTTAGTTTAACCGTTTGGTTAACAAAGATAGGCTGTAAACTGATATATGCAAGAAAAATCCAAAAAAAACATTTTTCAACCTGATTGACAGCCCCCGGTACGGGAACTATTTGATAATTTGTTGCTTTATAAGCGCATGAGCATCTTTTCTTTATTTCCTTTTTCCGAATGGGTCATGATCCTGTTGGCGGCTTTTATCATTGGACTGGGTAAAGCCGGCCTGAAGGGGGTAGACATGCTGAGCGTGACCCTGATGGCATTTGTGTTCGGAGGCAAATCTTCTACGGGTATTGTATTGCCCTTATTGTGTGCAGCGGATATTGCTGCCGTCTGGTATTACCATCGCCACGCCCAATGGCAGCATTTCTGGAAACTGACACCCTGGATGGTAGTGGGTGTTTTACTGGGCGTGTATTTTGGCAAGGACATGAATGAACTGGTCTTCCGTAAACTGATGGCACTGATCATTGTACTGACCATTGTGATCGTGTTGGTGCAGGAGTTGCGCAAATCAAAACGGGTGCCCACACATCCTTTGTTTGCTGTGGCAACGGGGGTGTCGGCAGGGTTCACCACCATGATCGGTAACCTTGCCGGTGCGTTCGCCAATCTGTATTTCCTGGCCATGCGGATGCAGAAGAACGATTTTATCGGCACGGCTGCCTGGGTTTTCCTGTTCATGAACCTGTTCAAACTTCCTTTCCAGGTCTTTTACTGGAAAAACATCAATGCACAAAGTTTACAGGTAGACGCGGTACTCTTACCTATGCTGGCACTGGGTTTTTATGCCGGCCTATGGCTGGTGGCCAGGATACGGGATACCAGTTACCGCAAAATGGTCATGGTATTAACGCTGATCGGTTGTGTGCTGATGCTGTTCAGGCGCTGAGTGGCGGATGGTCATCTTATAAAATCCCATCTTTTGCATAGCTTACCCATCAAATCCTTAATTTTTATGAGATCCAGATCTGTATTTTACCTGTTCTTTCCGATGCTTTTTTTGGGTGTATGTGTTACCCAATCAGTAAATGCACAACCTGAAAAAGCAGAAGCTGCCATCCGTATCATTATGGAACAACAGAAAGTAGCGGGGTTATCTGTGGCGGTGGTCAGGAATAACCAGGTGATCTACACACATTCCTTTGGTCTTAAAAATATCGAGAACAACGAGCCACTCACGGACGACTGTATCTTCCGTATCGCTTCCATCTCCAAATCATTCACTGCCACAGCCATGATGCAGCTGGCAGAGGCCGGTAAGGTTTCACTGGAGGAGGATATGGGGAAACTAGTGGGTTTCAGGGTCCGCAACCCGAAGTTCCCAGACCAGGTCATCACACTCAGGATGGTCCTCTCACACCGCTCTTCCATCAATGACAGCCAGGGTTATTTTACGCTGGATGCCATTAACCCGGACAAGAATCCCAACTGGGAAAAATGTTACAACGACTATGCCCCCGGAACCGGTTACCAATACTGTAACCTGAATTATAATATGGCGGGAACCCTGATCGAAAAACTGTCCGGTGAAAGGTTCGATCAATACATCAAACACCATATCCTCGACCCGCTTGGTTTATACGGTGGTTACTGTGTGGACTCATTGGATAAAGCCCGTTTTGCCACGATCTACGAATACAATGTTGATTCGGCAAAATTCATGGCTTCGCCGGCGGCCTATGCTCCCAGGAGTAAAGAGATCGCCGCCTATGAAATGGGCTACAGCACATCTGTTTTTTCCCCAACCGGTGGTATGAAGATCTCTGCCGGCGATCTTGCCCGTTATATGATCATGCACAGCAAGCTGGGTAAGTACAAAGGCAAAAGGATCATTTCCAAAAAACATGCGCGTGACATGCAGACGCCACTTTCAGACAAGGAGAACTACGGGCTGGCCCTGTTGAAAACAGATAAACTGATCGCTGGCAAGACCCTGACGGGCCATACGGGTTCTGCCTACGGCCTGTACAGCGCCATGTTCTTTCAGCCGGATGAAAAATTCGGTATCGTGGTCATCAGCAACGGTTGTCACCCAGGTTATACGGACGGATTCAATACGGTGATCAGGAAAACGGTCAACAGTTTGTACGAAGCATTTATTTTGAAATAACTTTGTACGCAGGTTGTAGTGCAGAACAGAACGAATGCAACCGGCACACGTATAAAACAGGTACTATGAAAAATGTATGGTTGATCACCGGTTGCTCCACCGGTTTTGGAAGAGAGCTGGCAAAGGAACTACTTACCAATGGATACCAGGTTGCAGTTACAGCAAGGAATGTAGCGGATATTGCGGATATCGTTGCTGCTCACCCGGATACAGCTATCAGTATTCGGCTGGATGTTACCGACGCACAGCAGATCGTGCAGGCGGTAAAAACTACCATCGACCGTTTTGGAAGAATTGATGTGTTGGTGAACAATGCAGGTATCGGATATTTTGGCGCCATTGAAGAAAGTGAAGAGGCGGAAGTGAGAAGGATGTTCGAGATCAATGTGTTTGGACTGGCCAGGATGACACAGGAAGTGTTACCGCATATGCGTAAGCAAAAAAGCGGCCATATCCTGAATGTTGCTTCTATCGGCGGACTGCGTTCTTTCCCGGGCGTTGGTTTCTATAATGCCACCAAATATGCGGTAGACGGTTTAAGCGAATCGCTTGCGAAGGAAGTGGCGCCGCTGGGTATCAAAGTGACCGTGATCGCACCCAGTGGTTTCCGTACCGACTGGGCAGGCCGTTCAGCTAAGAATACCAGCATCAAAATAGAGGATTATGCTACCACCGCCTGGAAAAACATGGGCGATATCAGGGGCTACAGCGGCAACCAGCCGGGTGATCCGGTAAAAGCGGCCAAGGCCATGATACAGGTGACCGAAACAGAAAATCCACCCATGCGTCTTTTATTAGGGGTAGCTGCCTTGAAAGGTGCCCGTGCCAAACTGGAGGAACTGAAAAAAGATTTCGATACCTGGGCTTCCGTTACGGAAGGGGCTGATTTCAAATCCTGATCGAGTCGGATAAAACGGCAAACGATGCCATCACAGTGCAGAAAAGAATGATTCCAGTTTTACGGGGTCCAATTTGCCGTCTGTTCTGACACTGCTGCAAAGGTCTATACCGAAAGGACCCACTTCGCTGATGGCCTGTTGAACATTTCCGGCATGGATGCCGCCGGCAAGGAATACAGGTACCCGGGTTTGTTCCACGATCTTTCTGCTCAATTGCCAGTTATGGGTGCGCCCTGTTCCGCCCAGCTCTTTGATGGCTGCTTTTGGGTTGCCACTATCGAGTAACAAAGCGTCTACCTGCTCCGATATGCGGATGGCTTCTTCGATAGAGCCCTCATCTGTTACATGGATCACCTGCACTAGTTTAACGGAGGGTATCGCTATTCTGATCTCATCATAAGAGCCAGTCGTCAGTTCATCAACGATCTGTATGGTGTTGGTAAGTGTTCTTGTGTGGTGTGCTATGATCGCTTGCGCATCTGTTTCACTCGTCAGCATAAAAGTGGCGACCGGCGGAGGAACGGTTCTGGCAATTTCCAGGATCAGCTCATCAGGTATGGGGCCAGGACCACTGGGCATTTTGGCTACCAGTCCTAATGCAGCGGCGCCATATTGTATCGCCAGCCGGGCTTCCTCAACAGAACTGATACAGCATATCTTAACCTTGGGTGTCATAGGTCAAAGGTAGGATGCTTCTGTAAATGCCAGGTATCGCCTAACGGATCCTCTAACCAAAATGGATGATATTGCCACTGTTGTCCAGAATGCTGAACTGGCGCATGTTCCAGGCTTTGTTATCCAGTTTGCCTTCCGGGTGTATGATATCCAGTGCAATACATTCCTGGTAAAGACTCTCGATCTGATCCACATATATGTAACATCCCGTGTTCTTGGGTATGTCCGCATCATTGCATAACCACAGATGAATACTGATCTGGTCCCTTTCAAACATGAGATAACTAGGCCATTCGGCATTGCAGGTAAACCCAAGCTTTTTGTAAAAAGCAACGGTCTGCTGCTGGTCAAGATAAGCGAGAATGGGGGTGGCGGTCAATAATGACATACACTGAATTGCCAACAAGATACTATTTCCCGGGATTTATGCAAAAGAGTGGGGAAGATCTTACGATCATATCCAAAGAGCATGGTCTCTTTCTTTATCGCAACAACACGCATTCATTATATCTGTACCTTCAGCACAAATAATTTTCGATGAAAAAACTGTTCATATTGCTTGCCTTATTCGTAGCAGTCGGCAGCAGTGCCCAGCAAACGAAATTCTATACCATCAATTCAGATAGTACGCAGTTCAGTCTCACCAAAGAAGGTGCTTCGCAGCTGGCCATGTTGCCAATGAAATGTATCCTGCAGCAGTATCCCAATAAGATCAATCACACAGCGGTTTCGGATAGCGACCAGGTGCTGACGCCCATACAGCAACATCCCAGTTTTTATGGTTGTTTCGACTGGCATAGCAGTGTTCACGGGCATTGGATGCTGGTTCGCCTGTTAAAACAATTCCCGGACCTGAAAGAACAGGCGGCTATCCGGAAAGTATTGAATACAACGCTTACCGCTAAAAATATCCGGGTCGAGACCGAATATTTCAAAGCGCCACTGAGCAGGAGTTTTGAACGGACCTATGGATGGGCCTGGGTGCTGAAACTACAGCAGGAACTGTTGAACTGGAGCGATCCTGATGCAGGCCAATGGCGGAATGCACTGCAGCCATTGTGCGATACCATCATTACATTATGGGAGGCTTACCTTCCCAAACAAACCTATGCCAACAGGTCGGGCATGCATGGTAACACAGCTTTTGGGTTGAGTTTTGCTTTGGATTATGCACGCGCTACAAAAAATCATGTGTTCGAGAACAAGATCATCGTTGCCGCCACACAATTGTTTGGAAAAGATAAGAATGCACCTACCGTGTGGGAGCCGGACGGGGCTGACTTTTTTTCACCATCCCTGATGGAGGCCGATCTGATGCGGAAAGTGCTTACTAAAAAGAGCTTCACCGACTGGTTGGGGAAATGGTTGAACAATCAGTCACTGCTTCACCTTACCCGTTTGCCGCAGGTGTCTGACAGAACGGACCTGCAGATCGTACACCTGGATGGTCTGTGTTTCAGCAGAAGCTGGTGTATGTCGGGTATTGCACAGCAACTTCCGAAGAATGATGGTCGCCGGAAGATCCTGATACATTCCGCGGTAAAACACCTGAACCAGAGCCTGGCAACAGTGGCTTCGGGTCATTATGGTGGCGAACACTGGCTGGCCAGTTTTGCCGTCTATGCCATTAGCGGTGGAAAATAGAATGGTTATCCGATCGATGGGATACAAGAACAGGGCTCACCGCAAAGTGAGCCCTGTTCTTGTATATATGCAGTCGGTTCAGATAAGTAGGTTTACTTAAATCCGAAAATAAGCGGCAGTAAAAATGTGATCAAAGCGGCCCAGATCCCATACAAAGGGAGGAAGCGTGCTATTACATTTTCTACTTTTTGTACATCGGCCTTATTTTGTAAGGCTCGCAGTAGCTGATAAGTAACCCATAATAGATTCAGAAAAACCAGCAGATTGGCACCCAATAAGGCCAGTCTGTTGGGCGATATGCCGAATTCGGTAAGACGGAATGCAATGGCAGATAACGCAATGCTGTTCACCACAATACTCAATAAAGATAACCCGAATAAAAAAAGCAGGTTGATCCTGTTGCCTGTGTTCTTGGTGGCTTCCGACACCGAAAAAAGAATGATAGCCATCACTGCGATCAGCAGACCGTTGAACATTAACAGGAAATTCCTGTCATGATATACATTTTTGCCTGTGTAGATAATGGTACACAGGAAGATGAACAGCGTAACGAATACAACAGGTGTAAAGATCCTGGCAATCAGCGGCGAGATTTTGTTAACCAGTTGTGGGTTGGTCTGAACCAGGAAGGCGGAAAGTAAGGGAATCGCCGCCAGTCCCCATGCCAGTATGTGCTGTGCATAAAATTCCTGTATATGCAGTCCGATCATTTCAAACAGGCCGAAAGTGATGCCAGTGAACAGGATTCCAGAAAGCACTAGGATAGCCGTCATAACAGCGAAATCACCGTTGAAACGGAGGAAATCGATCTTTTTCTGGTTGTCAGAAAGGTTGCCGTCCACAAAACTGTATCCAAGAAGGGTCCACAAAAAAACGGGTAGATGGATACAGGCCAATATCAGCGTATCGCTTTTAGGATTATCGGGCAGAAGGTTGATATAACATATAGATGCCAGTATGATAATCAAAGACAGTATTGATTTTCGGATAGCTGTTTTTTGTTTCCATGAAAAATATCCTATGAGCACAGGAAATACGATGAATCCGATGTTACGCGAAAAAAAGAATTCTTTGTTCATGCCGGACAGGGCGGGAAGGTTAGCAATGAGTCCCGCCATAAGGGAAGCCAGCATCACGAAAAGCAGGTCGTTTCTGGAGCCTGTATAAAATTCATCCTGCTGGTAGTTCAGTCGTTCGTTCCATACTTGTGCAATGGGGTTGTCACGCAGGTCGGTATAAAGCGTATTGAATACTTTTTGAAAGGATGTTTTGTTTTTCCTGTATAATTTTTCGAGCTCCACAGGCCGGTCGATGTTATGGAGTATGTTTTCTTTAACGCTATCAAATTCCGCGTTCGTTTTTATTGCGACAGTGCTTGTTTCCATATGGTGAAGGTTTAGGTATGCTTTTGAATGGCTGTGAAGCTGTATCAGGTTGACTGTTTGATTAGTTTCTCCAGACCGGTCAGGTGTTCGATGAAGGCTTTTTTACCGGCCGGAGTTGCTGCATAGGAGGTGTTGGGTTTTTTACCGATGAATTGCTTTCTCACATCGATGTATTGCAGTTTTTCAAGTGCGCTCAAATGGCTGGCCATATTGCCATCTGTGATCTGTAACTGTTCTTTGAGCGTGCCGAAATCTACAAAGTCGTTCACCATGAGGATCGACATGATACCCAGGCGCACCCTGCTCTCAAAGGCTTTATTCAATTCTGTGATGTAATTTTTCACTTCTCGTAGGTAAAATAGATTGTGATACCATATACTATATGCAGTATGCCGAATCCAAAAGCCCAGAACAGCAGGCCGTAATCGATAAAAAAAGAAGCCAGCAATCCAAGAACAAGTTCCAGTACGCCCAGGTAGCGGATATCGTTGATGGTATATTTACTGGCATTCAGAAGCGCCATACCATAAAAAAGCAAAGTGGCCGGGGCTACCAGGGCAGCCTGTCCGTGGTACAGTAATACCAGGCAATAGATACCACCTGCTACCAGCGGAATGGCCATATTTAACAGCATACGCCTGGCAGTGGCATCCCAAACGGGCAGGTTTTGTTTCCTGGCTTTCCTGACTGCCATTAAAACCCCGGTGAACAGGGAAAGCAGTAATACCAGGCCGAAATCGGCGGCCAGGAAACTGCAAGTGGACAGTTGTAATCCGCCATTTCCGTCCTTCAGCAGCTCGTAATAACCCGTAGCCAATGGCGAAAGCCCCAGGAACAGGTATACGGCAACAATGCAGGCGATAGCGAATATGCCAACAATCACTCCGGCAAGGCCGCTGAGCGATAAAAAACGAGAAGAGCGTTCCATCAGGTTCCTGATATCGCGGATGGCTTCTAACTGTTCCTGTTGTTGATTCATGTAGATTCTTTTAAGATGGTTTGCAGTTCAGGTATGATAGAAAAGGTATCGTTCAGGTTTTAAAAGGACTGTAATAGCAGGCCTATCTTGTTAAACAGTTCACCCACGCCCAGGCTTGCCCAAAGCAGGAACAGTGCCAGCACAATTTTTAAAACAGCGTGGATCCGGTAGCCGGTCAGTTTACAGAACAGTTCATGTACTGGCGGGTAATACACCAGTGACAATAAGAACAGGAACACTCCAAATACCGGATCGTTCCCCCAGAACATATTCACTATACCGATAGCGGAAAACAGGAGACCAGATAGCCAGCTGAGCAGGGTTACGGCAAGGGTTCTGTAATTCATCGGGACTATTTGATAAATAAAAAGTACTTTGAAATTCAAAGTTAGTATTTAAAACCAGACTTCCAAATATTTCTCTATGTGTAAAATGCCGGCTATGGACATGTCATCCCGTAAGATATGTCTGGGTCTTACAAGGATCTGCTGCCGGCTAAGGCTGTTTTTCTTCTTTTATGTTTCCTTCCCCACCAGAATAAAAATCCCGTAACAGGGAGGCTGGCAACAATCAGTGAGGCCAAAAACAGAGCGATCCTGCCGGGTAAACCCCAAACAGCGCCTGTATGAATGTCGTAGTTCATTCGTTTCAGGTAATCGACAGGAGTATGTGCATCGGAGTATTTTCCCCAGACATAGGCCCCCGGTATTTCTTTCCCGGTATATTGATCAAAATACCGGAAATCAGTTTTGTACAAGGTTCCCGATTCGGGGTTGGCCCGTAACAGGATAGCGCCGTTCCTGCCGGCAGGTAATACCAGCAGGGCTGTGGCGTATTTTTTGTGCAGGTCTGGCTGAATCGTTTTCCATACCAGGTCTAAGCCGTTATTTCTTTTGGTGATGCTGCCGCTTGTATCAGATACAGGTGGTTTTTTCTGCACCACCGAATGTCGGGAGCCGGTAAATTGGTATATCCTGTCTGCCAGGTTTTCAAAACCAAACAGAAGCCCGGTGATGGCAGTGAAGAGAACGATCCAGGTTGCATAAAAACCCAGTATCCTGTGAAGATCATAATTCAGGCGCTTGGGGTGGGCATTCCACATTATTTTGAATCTCCGTTTTGCTGTTTTCCCCTTCCGTGGCCACCAAAGTATGATTCCTGAAACCAGCATTAGTAGAAAAACAACGGTAGCCCATCGTATGATATCCTGTCCATATGGAATTAATAGCGTGCGGTGCAGTTGTAACACCACACTGAAAAAGTCCCGATGGTTGTCACGCACTTTCAGTACATCACCATGATAGGGATTGATAAAAACGGAATAGTTATAGGATCCTTTTTCAGAAAACAATACCATCACTGCTTTGTCCCTGGCATCATAATATATTCGCTGAACCATTTTCCCCGGCAACTGTTGTTCAGCAATCTGTTTTATCTGTGAAGGGGGCAGCAAGGGAGCGTTTTCGGTCTGAACGCTCCGGTACGGATGCCTGTTTTGCAGTTCCGGTGCAAAACAATAGATCGCGCCGGTCAGTCCCAGTATCAACACCACGAGCCCGCTTGCAAGTCCAAGCCAGAGATGAAGTTTTCCAAACAGCTTCTGTAAAGTCATTTTGCCTGTCATGAATCCGGTGGTCCCGCTCCTGATAAGGTTCTCAGGAGCGGTTGCGAGGGATGGTTTATAGTTTCAAATTCAGTGTTAAGCGGTAAGCCGCACCTCTGCCCTTGGTGTAACTATCATTGAAAGCGCCAACCTGTGAGCGTACTGTAAAGTAATTTTCGTTCAGCAGGTTTTCAATGCCCAGGTTTAGTGAAGTGCTTTCGCTGAAGTTGTAGCCGGCAGATAAGTTGAATAAATGATAGGGACTTACCGGGGCTTTATACGGATCGTATGAGCCGCTGCTATTCCTGGCAAAGCGGTCTCTTTTCATCACTCCTGTATATTGCAGCAACAGGTTCAATTTTCCGGGCAATACGCTATAATCAATATAGCCGGTCAGTTTAGGTGGTGAAATCCGTTGGCCAGGCAGGTACTCATCTTTAACGCCATCATATCGGCCATCGTTGTCGGCATCCAGTTTGCCTTCCACATAACTGTAAGAAAGACCGGCTTTCATATGCCTGCTTACTTCCATATCCGCGGCAATCTCATATCCATAGATCTTCTCCGGGCTTCTCACAACCACAAAAATACCATTTTGATAAACGCTGTTTGCTCCCAGGCTGGATTTACTGATATAACCTGTTACTTCAAAACGAACCTTATGGAATTTGCTGACAAATCCTGCCTCGTAGTTGTTGACAATTACAGCTTCTGTGTTGATCTTGGAAATACTGTTCACCCTGGCCGACCTGAGTACAAGACCGATATCTGACACACTGAATCCCTGTGAAAAACTCAGGTAAGGAGAGAAATACCGCGAAAGGTTATAACGCAACCCTACGTTAGATACAAAGGCATTGTACTGTAGCTGTCCACCCTGTACGTTCATGGAGGGTGTTACCACGCCTGTACTGGTATTTTTTGTAGGAAGTGTGGTGTAATCATCCACGCCGATCGTTAGTTTTTCATAACGCAGGCCTCCTTTCAGCACTAGTTTTTCAAATAGTGTCAATTTTGTCTGAACAAAAGGGGCCAGGTTTACCATGTTCATTTCTGGTACCCATATCCTGCCATCTACCAGTGGTTGTGAAGTGATATCGTTTTGCCAGTCAAGACCATAAGTAAAGCTGGCTTCCGTGTTTTTCCAGGATACAGGTGTATTCAGTACCAGGCGGGCTCCTTTTTTCTGGGAGAGGATACGCGAAATACCTCCATCTACAAATGCTTCGGAGTAAAAAAAGATATTGTCAACGTTTTGATAGTAGACATCAGCATTGTAATGTGTTTTTGCAATGCCGGTATTGCCTGAAAATTGTAGATCAAAATTATGGTTGCCCCTTACACCCTGTGGTACGCCGGCACTTTCTCCTAATTTGGCCGTTGTTTTTTTACCGGCTTTATAATCGCCGTTTACGGTGAGATAATTTGTGGTCTGACGGCTGCTGAAGAAGTTGTAAGTAGCCTGTACTTTGTGGTGGTTATTGAACTCGTATCCCAGTTTGGCAAAAGCATTATATGAGTCTGTTTCGCCCAGTCCGTATACGGGTGGTAATATGTCGCCGGAAGCGTCTTTATACTCGCCGGTTTGCTCATATACGCCGCTTGTTACATAACTGAACTTTCCTTTATTTCCATAAAACAGCTGGCTGATACGCCCCCCCATACTGTTGGAAGCCCTGACAAGCGATCCTGTTATTCCTGCCGAAGTCTGGCTGTTGAACGTTTTGTTAGACTTGGGTTCCCGGGTAAAATAATTGATCAGACCACCGGCTGCTCCGTTGCCGTAAATAGCTGTGGCACCTTTTACCACTTCAATACGTTCTATGGCAGCCGGGTCAAGTGCGCGCAGGTCCATGGCTCCATTGCGCAAAGGAGTAGATTGGGGAACACCATCTATCATGATCAGCAGGCTGCGACCGCGGAGTGTCTGGCCAAAATTGCTGCTAAGACCCGTGCTGGGCGCCAGGCCTGATACCCGGTTTTCCAGAATATCGCCCAGGTTAGTGGTAATATTCATGTTCTGTTGTAGCGTTTTCTGTCCAACAATCGAAACAGAAGAAGGTACTTCATCGATGGTTTCCCTGGTACGTCCGGCTGATACGATGACTTCAGCCAATTCTTCCGGAGCGTTTGTCAATTGAAGTGTTAGAGAAACAATACTATCTGTTGTAATGGTTAATTTCTTTTCCAGGGTAAGGTAACCAACACTGGATACCTGCAGGTTATATGTTCCGGGCCGGAGATTTTTGATAATAAAGTGACCCTCATTATTGGTGAGCGTGATTTTCTGGATCTCTTTAATACGAATAGTAGCTGATACCACAGGTTGCTGTTCTGCATTGATCAGGATCCCTTTAATACTACTGTTGCTGGTTTCGTTTTGGGCAAATATGGGTAAGGATAGGATCAGCAGGCAAAAAGCGGAAAATAGTCTGGTTCTCATAGTTGATGTACAATTTGGTTGCAAAACTGTACGCAGAAATTCCTTTCACCTACCTGATTTGGAAAATCATTTTACGAAAACAGGAATTTCAGCTTTCCTGCTTTCAGAGAATGAATCAGCATTTGAGGAATAGTCTCTTACGGATATGCAGGGAAGAGAAACAGCTTTGCAGATCCTTAACGACGTATTGCGCAACAGGGCTGATTGGGGTAACCCTCAGGTTAAAACAGATCATCAAAAAGGTGAAGTCACCGCGGCCGAAAAAGAAACCGCTCAGGTAAATACGCCATGTTTAACTGGTTTTTCGGGATATCAATTTGTTAGCCAACTGAATAGTCCCGGCCATCTTATACATGCGTTAATTTTATAGTGACGGTCAGTATTCGTAAAAAATGAAAGCGACAAAGGAAAAGAAGTTCATGGTCATAGTTAATACCCTTGTTGGTTATCCGAAAATGATAATCGATCGTTTATGGAAATATAAAATCCGGGTAAATATGATAGATGACGGTTTATGGAATTCTATCTGTTTTCGTTTCGTTTTCTATCAGCCGGAAGGTTTCAGATACTTTGTTTTCTGTCCAGCGTTGTAATAATGGTTGTTCAAGTTGAAATTCCCTGTATTCGTCAGGACTCATTATGGGAATGCCTGACACAATTGGGTA
Organism: Sediminibacterium sp. FW305-C-269; assembly: GCF_058231045.1. Lineage (NCBI taxonomy): Bacteria > Pseudomonadati > Bacteroidota > Chitinophagia > Chitinophagales > Chitinophagaceae > Sediminibacterium > Sediminibacterium sp. FW305-C-269. Next base: position 768,071 of record NZ_JBIQXQ010000001.1, read on the forward strand.
CACACGCTTGCATTCATGGCAGAATAAAATCCCTTCTAAAATGTTTTCCTGTGTGTCTTTGGTGACCACGGTCAGTTGCAGATCTGACTTATCAAATGAACAGCAAAGTTTTTTGATGGTTTCTATTCTCATTTTACCTTTTTTTTAATTTTTGACAGTACTTTTTAATTTCTTCAACAGGGTTATCAGCATTCATGATACCAGACACTACTGCAACTCCTGAATAGTTTAGTTCGTTTAGTTGAGCAATGTTGTTGGGTTGTATACCACCTGCCAAAAAAATTGGCAGTGCTGTGATCTCTCTTGCTTTTTTAACAGTATCAAAACTCACCAAATCGCAACTGTTGGCTGTTGACGAAGGAAACATGGAGCAAAACGAAATGTAATCCAGCCCGTTTTCATTTGCCCATTTTACGATAGACAAGTCGTTATTACAGGTTATTCCCGTAATGATTTGACGATTCAAATGGCTCCTGATTTGCGGAATATTTTCCTGAGCATTGTCAAAATGAACCCCATCTAACTTTGTTTGCTTCAACAGTTTCCATTGATTATTAATAAGCACAGGTGTATTTTTTGTGTGGCATACCTGTAATAGCTCGTTAATCAGTTCTGCCGGGTTTTCATCCGGTCTGAAATTGTCCCAAATCTGTATGGCTGCTATTTCTTCCTGAATGATTTCGTTTAGCTTATTTAGCAATGTGTTTTTCTCCATTGAGGGGTCAACAATGAGATAAATGCCGTTTGGTATTTTCATTTCAACCCTCCTTTTAGCGCTTTGAAAAATGCGCTCCAATAGGGGTCTTCCTCAAGATACTTTAGGTCTGACTTTTTATCTCTTTCCATAAGTGTTATTCCGTTTTCTCGATCACATAATTCGCCAACCCTGGTACAGGGGATATTACTTTTTGCCAAACGTTCGATCACAGCATCAACATTTTCTTTGTTGCAGGTGATGATCATAGAGCCAGCACCTATACAGTATCTCGGGTCTATATCAAAAATTTTACAAACTGCTGCTTGCACATCTGCAACAGGTAGTTTGTCGTGATAAACAATGGCTCCATTTCCGGAAGCAACTGTCAATTCATAAATAGCTCCCAATACACCACCTTCCGTAACATCGTGCATAGCCGTAATTTCACGATGGTGATTGTTTTCACCCACAGCAATCAATGCATCCTGCAATGAGGAGGTATGATAAAATGAATCGCACGCTTTTTGATAAATTTCTATTCCTGCTTTATTCTTTACCGTTTCGGGAAAACTCATCGCAAGAATGGCAGCGGAGGATATGGCACAGGATTTGGTGACCAATATTGCATCTCCCGATTTTGCTGATTTTGATACCAGAACTTTCTCTTTGGGGGCAATCGTAATAAGTGTTCCGCCACCCGCTATGGTAGAATTTTGTCCCTCAATAAAGCCGGTATGCCCGCCTGTAATGGCAATTTTTATTTCGGAACAAAATTTATGCATGTATTCCCAGTATATCCTGAAATCGTTTTTTTTAAATGTAGAGGGAAGATTTAATACAAACTGACCATACATTGGAGCAAATCCTGTTGTTGCCATATCGTTTGCCATCAGATGAACAGACAGCCAGGCAGATTCTTGCAAACCAAGCGAAGGAATCAAAGAGAGCGGGTCGCTGGTTAATGCCATTGCCATACCTCCCTGTAAGTCAACAACAGACACATCTACACCAAATGCAGCACCTGCCACTATTTCGCTACGTTGATGTCCACATTTATGATAGATGAACTCCTCAAATAAATGCCCTTCAATTTTGCCCAGTTTTTCATTCATCAGTCTACATCATTTAATTGTACATACAAACCAAAAAAATCACCTAAAGGCAACCCCCATTGTTGTACGGGAAACCATTTGGGAAGTCCTGTACAAGTCCAGTGTATGGAATATTCACGCCCTTCCAGTGCTTTAGCAACTATTTCTGTGAGTATTTTTGGAGAGTAAAAAGTTGCTGTTAGGTAAAATGGGTTTTTACCAAATAACTGCTGAACCCTTCTTCTCACTACTTTGGTGGAGTAACGGTTCATCATTCCCATGGCAATACCGTATCTTCCTACTCTTGCCGCTTCACGGATGACTTTTACGGGATCCTTGTAATATTCAAAAGTGGTAATGAAGGCAAGCGCATCAAAACTGTGATCTTTAAAAGGCATATTATGGGAATCAGCCATAACCAGATCGCCTTCAAAAAGATATTTTGCCTGAGAAAGCATCAAGGGTGAAATATCTCCCCCGGTAGCTTCAATACCTATTTCTTTCCACCACCTGGTAAATCGGGCCGTTCCACAACCAAACTCGAGTAATGTCTTCACCCGCTTGTCACTGGAAACGAGTTGTTCCATCACTTTTTTTTGCCAGATTTCAGAACGTTTATAACGACCTTCATACCATTGTTCATAAGTGTCGGTATGTTCACGATTGAAGAACCATTCAGGTCGTCCTTGCCAGTTTGGCTGATTTGCGGGAATTAAACCGGTTGAAAATTTTTCTATTTCCATTGTTTTCATTTTATAAAAACAAAAACTCCATTCTCTGGAAATACCAATGAATGGAGCGTGAAATAGGTTTTCAAACTGCATCCCTACGTTGGCATTATCCAAATCAGGTATCGGGTATTATCTCAGCCACTAAACGGCACCCCGTGCTTTTGTGTAAGCAAATGTATACATTATTTTTTGGGACGGGAGACCCCGACCTTTTATTTTTCCTGTCAGTTGATACCTTGTCGTCTGTTCTGTAATGAGCCGATCGGTGAGCTGATTTTCCGAATTAAGTGTAGCTGTATGGTAAGTGATGGGAATATTGACTGTGAAGACCGGTTGGGTAATAGCTGACTATGTATTTAATTTGATTGAAATTGTTTAACAAGCTTTTGACTGGCTTTCCAGAAACTAAAAAAAGAGGGATAATATCCGGTCACTTCCGGATACATCCAGTCGCGGCTGTCTTTAATGCCTGAATAGTGTGTGAAAGCCGGGTGTTCTTTTGAAATAAAAGCTTTCTGTGGGGAGAGTTTACCTTCTTTATATAAAGATTGCAGCTGGTACAGTTCGCCACAAAACAGCTGGATGCCTGATATGTTTTTTGAAAGGTCAATGATGAAACGGATCACTTTTTCACTGACAGGGTGCCTGTTATAGTGTGAGGGTTCCAATAACAGCACCCGATTAACATTGTCCTGGGCTCTCCAGAGTGGATCGATATTATAAGCGTTATAAAGTAAGGTTGGTCTGGTGTTATCTATAACGGGCAATGAGGTTGTTGGCAAATGACAGGGTAGGTCAAGCGTATGGCTGGCTTTCAGGATCTCCGGAACCGGCATCCGGTTTATTTCTTCATAAGACCTATCTAAGAATGTCTGTTGTTGGCTGCTACCGGTGTATCTGTTGATGTTTTCCTGATCACAATAGTACTTCTTAGAGGCAAAGGCACCGGCCACCCATTGCCAGCTGCAGTTGTTACTGGCAATATCTCCATCCAGCAAATGATAGTACAACCATTTTGCGGGTTCCTGCCAATGAGCCTTCGCGATATTACAGGCGATGGAAGCTACATACATCCTGGCATGGTTATGCATGTATCCGGTAGCATACAGGTGTTCAATTTGCCTGTCGATGGACCTGATCCCTGTTGCAGCATCCTTTATTGCCGTGATCATCTGGCGATGTATGAAATCGGTTTGGGGTTGTTTCAGATCTTCCCAGATGGAATCGCCTTTTTGCTGCCAGACTCGTTGATAATATTCACGCCAGGCCAGTTCCTGTAAGAACTTTTCCGCTTCCTGTGGCTGGTATCCTCTTCGCAAGACCGACTCTCTGACCTGCCTTAAGCTGATGATACCCCTTGAAATGTAAGGGGATAAATAGCTGACGGCACCAGTAATATGATTCCTGGTTCTGGCATATGACACAGGATCGATACGTTGAATCTGTTGAAGGATCGAATGGTGATCGGTAGTAAAATCTGTTCTTTCGGGATCTTGCGTTTCATCGAATAAAACCGGCATCGTCATCGTTTGCTTATTTTATTGAGTGTGATAGTCCGTTGTTGTTTCGATACGAACCTGGTGATATGTTTGCTCCTGAGTGCGGCATGTTTGGTGCTTCTTCCATGGGTTCTTTTGCGCCACATTCGAAAACTGCTGGCTTTCATCTCTTTGCGCATCAATGTGATCACTTCTTTTTCCTGCAGGCCGAACTGTATTTCAATAGCTTCGAAAGGGGTCCGGTCTTCCCAGGCCATTTCTATGATACGGTCTATATCAGTTGCAGATACTATCTGTGTGATCATGTTATTGCTGGGTTTACTCATTTCTGTTGATGGGTTATCAGCTGCTTGTCCAATCTTTTCAAAAACATATCAGCATGGTTCAGGTGCAGCTGTTGTTTCTCGGCAGGCATCTTGTCAAAACTATTGACGAGCATGCCCAAACGGGGATTTTGTAAAAAGAAGCTGCGGTGTACATGCATGAACCGCCAGAACAATCCATCCCATATGGCTTGCCAATCGCCTTTTTCATAGTCGCTCATCTTCATCAGGTAATTGCTGCCGCTGATATAGGGTTTGGTCGTCATCAGGCCGCCATCGGAAAATTGGGTCATGCCGTATACATTGGGCACCATTACCCAGTCGTAGGCGTCAATGAACATTTCCATGAACCACCGGTATACTTCGTTCGGGTCGAACTCACACAACAGCATGAAGTTTCCCAGTATCATGAGCCTTTCTATATGGTGACAATAACCGGTTTGCAAGACCTTCCTGATCGTTATGTCAACAGGCGGGATGCCGGTCTCCCCGGTCCAAAACACTGCGGGGATCTTTCGCTTGAATTGCCAGTAATGGGTATTACGTTGTTTACTTCCCTCCCGTTCGTATACCAAACGGATAAATTCACGCCAGCCCATCAGTTGCCGGATAAACCCTTCGAGTGAGTTGATGGGGATATTGTATTGTCCGGCACAGCTTATTGCCTTATCAATGATCTGTTGTGGCTGCAACAAACCAATATTGAGCATAGGTGAGATTACGGAATGGTGCAGTACACTCTCTTTGGCTACAATGGCATCTTCATACATTCCAAATGCGGCGAACCGGGTATGAAAAAAATCATCCAGCCATTTTTCGGCATCCGCAAAACTTATTGCAAACAGGTGGGTGCCATTTGTCTCGCCATAGTTCTGCGGAAAATGTAACTGCACGTAGTTTCTTGCTTCAGTTACATACGGGTTTTCTTCGGGTAAGGGTAGGATGGGCGCTTTCCCTTTTTTCGGAAACCGCTGACGGTTGTCTGTATCAAAGCTCCATTTGCCACCTACTGGTTTTCCGTCTTTTTCCAGTAAGATATTCCGCTGCTTTCGCTGCCAGATATAAAAATCTGTTTGGAAATACGTTTTCTTTTTACTGAAATAGGCGGAACAGTTCTCCGGTGTATTCAGGAAATTGGGGCTGTCATAAAAATGCAATGCGATCTTATTCTGTCTGCAGGCAGTTTGTATCCGATTAAGCAGCCAGTTGTCGGCCACAGCAGCCACATGTATCTCTGTTACCGTTTGTTTGGCCAGCTTGGTGATCAATTGCCGGCAGTCATCTTCCCGGCAACCTGTTTCTATGTAAGCAACCTCATATTGATTTTGCAGCAGCCAGTTCTGATAGTATTGCATGCTGGCCCTGTGTAATATCAGTTTCTGTTTGTGGAAGGTATACTGTCTGAAGAACAACCATTCTTCCACCAGGTAAACCTTTCGGTCTTTCTGCAAAGCAGGATGGTTCTCGAACAGCTGGTGGGGGAAAACAAGGGTAACTGCATTGGCCATGTTTTCTGTAACAATTATCCGGGCCCAGTGTTTAAAAGATGGAAAAATCAGGTACAGGTTAGTAGACCGGTAGCAGAGGGTATTGTCATTGTTTCTTTTGTTATTCTAGGTGGTTACATGATTGTGATTTTTGGATATCGTTCATCATAAGCGTCTGCATGAAGCCTCTTAACTGATCCGCGCCGTTCCGGTGAATGGTAGGAACTGCTTGCCATTTCTGAAAATAGTTGATATATTCAGTTAACCATTACGCTTTATTCAGTACAAAATGAAGAAACCAATTCTGGGTGCAATCCTGCTTATTGCCTATAGCATCTTCCTGGTAAAACTGCTGGTGTTCAAGGATATGCCCCTGATCAGGGTAGGCGTACTGAAGCTGAATTTTGGAGGCACCCATGAAGGTTCGCCCAACCTTGTACCCTTCAAAACCATTTTTCCTTACCTGCTTGGAGAGAAGGGGTGGATCATCGCAGGTATCAACCTGATCGGCAATATTGTGTTACTGGTACCGATCGGTCTGCTGGTAGGGTTTGTATTCCGGAATATGACATGGAAAAAAACGATCGGGCTCGCGATCGCTGCCGGTATGTTGATCGAGGGCTTGCAGACCCTGTTGCATGTAGGCATATTTGATATTGATGATGTAATACTGAACGGATTGGGTGTGTTGATCGGTTTTGGGTTGTATAGAATTTTTCCAAAGCCGGTTCAGCCAATGGGGAAAAGAAACCTCCTCATTACAGCGATAGTGGGCATGATAGGGCTGGCTATATTTTACAGTGTTTTCATATACCGGAACGGACCGCTTTCCGTGGGTTTTGAGCCGGCCGTGGAAAATGGGCAGCCGGCACATTTTGATCCTCAAGCCGGCAAGGTGATACCCGGCGATGATCCCTGTGGTGGTACCGGAGGCACCGGACAGATCATCAGTACGGGAAATAAAACTATCACCATTAAGCGGAATGATGGTTTTGTTCAGCTGATTCATTTTACCGACAAGACAACGATTAGGAGTGCGGCAGGACCTGTACCGGCATCTGACCTGAAAACAGGCGTCAGGGTAACTTTAGTGGTGGGAGAAGATGAGGATGGTAAAACGGTGGCATCGCATATACTGATCTGCCTTACACCGGGCTAATAGGCGATGCCACCATATCGGACAAATACTTGACTCTGTCTTTACATTGTGTTATACATATTCGGCCGGCACTTTGCCAATGGTATCAGATATTTTTAGTTAACCTGTTTTGCTACTCTATTTTCTATTGTTCAGCTTTCTTGCAATGCTGTCGTAATATTCCTGAGTGAGTTTTTCTGTCCAGATGGTTGGTTGAGTTCCACCATATATTGCGAGGTATGTAACAGAATGCTCTTTTGTTGAAGTATGCCAATGTTCCGTTTCTTTGTTGCACTTAATTACATCCCCTTTTTTCAGAATGACAGGTTCTTTTCCCCTCTCTTGATAATATGCTTCACCATCAACAATAATGATTACTTGGGGAGTAGCATGTTTATGCCAATCAAGTGTTGAGTTTGCCCTGAAAGTAGCCTTAGTAATATTGTAATTAATCTCATCATCTGCCTGAAGTACAGAGTTGAGCCAGGCTGCTCCAATATAATGTGTATTGGGTGCTTTTGGACCCTCTGTCAGGAAAGAAGATATCTTATAATCTGAGGTTTGGGCAATTCCAATAAAAGGAATGCAAGCAAGTAAGAATAGGGCTATAGTTTTCATATTCATGATTGAAAATAAAAAAGGGTTATACAATACAAGTATAACCCTTTTACTTTTATATCTGCTCCCCCTTCTGGACTTGAACCAGAGACCCTCTGATTAACAGTCATAATAATGTTCCTTTTTGATGTTTTGTGATTGTTTATAATTTGCTGAAATACAATTAATTAAATGATATTCTCTTTGTAATTCTTTTTCTTTTCTGTTATGTTTGTGTTGGAATTGTGTCGGAATAATTAATATTCTATATGGGCAAGCAAGCTACCACTAGCATTTTCATTGATAAGTATCACCGTAAAGGGAATGGAAAATGTGCTGTATCAATCAGGGTCACGTTTGATCGTAAAAAACGCCACTACCCTACTAAGTACAAGCTTACCGAAGATGAGTTTAAAAACCTGTATACGCCTAAGCCAAGAGCGCCATACAAACAGATTCTTCAGGATCTGGTAACGCAGGAGGAAAAAGCTCTGTCTATCATAAACGAATTGGGGATTCGTTTCAGCTTTACCTTATTTGAAAAGAAATATGCGAGGAAAATTGGAGATGATGAAAACATTATCGCCTTAATGGAAGAAAGAGCCAAAGAACTAAGGATAGAAGGGAGGATTAGTACGGCAGTAACTTTTGAATGTGCATTGAATAGCTTAAAAAAATTCTACTCAAAAGAAAAGCTAAGCTTTGATCAGGTAGGAGTAGAGTTCCTTAATGAATATAAAGCATGGATGAATAATCAAGGTTGTAGCAACACCACTGTAGGAATGTATCTGAGAAATATGCGTACAATATTCAATGAGGCAATTAGCTCTGGGAATATACCTAAAGAGATTTACCCATTCGGAAAAGGTAGGGATAAGTTTGTAATTCCTACTGGGAGAAACATAAAAAAGGCACTCACGCTTTCCGATATCGCTAACATATACAATTATAAGCCTGAAACGGAAAGTGAGGCTAAGGAAAAAGATTTTTGGTTATTCTCATATTTAGCAAATGGCATCAACATAAAAGACATAGCACTACTGAAGTTTAAAAACATCGATGGTAACAATATAAGATTTGAACGTGCAAAAACCAAAAGATCAAATCAGGATAAGCCAGTTATCATTTCTATTCCAATAACAGAAGATGTAAAAACGATAATGGATAAGTGGCGGAATAAAGATTTTAAAACTGAGAACTACATTTTTCCAATACTAACAAATGGAATTTCTCCTGAAAAAGAATATCATTATATACAGCTATTCACCCACTTCATAAACAACAATATGAGGAAGATAGCGGATAAGCTGAAAATCAATGTAAGTGTTACAACTTATGTAGCTCGTCATAGCTTCAGCAGTATCTTAAAAAGAAGTGGTGCAAGTGATGAATATATAAGTGAACAGTTAGGCCACTCTAGCTTGAATACGACAAGATCATATTTAGCCGGGTTTGAAGACGATGTGAAACATTTGATGGCAAGTGAACTAACAAACTTCAATAAACTGAAAAAAGTATCGTAATGAATTTATATCATCATTGATATAATTCAAGCCAGATAAAGGCTATAGCAGTGTTCTGTTTACTAAAAACAATGAAAATCAAAAAAATAATTATCTTTGCTTTCTAAGATCGCGGCTACCACTTGCTCTAAGTGGATTTGATGAACGTAATGATAAATGATCACTTCCTACAATCCGTTTGATGCGATTGAAAAACGGCTTTCTTGTATTGAACAGTTACTTGCAACCTTAAATATACATCTTCCCAAGCCTGAAGAACAGGATGTCGATGCTATTATCGGTGTTGATGAAGTGGCTAAGATGCTTCACCTCTCAAAGCATACTGTATATACCTATACTCATAAAAAGATCATTCCTCATTGGAAAGTTGGTAAAAAGCTCCTGTTTTCCAGGAATCGAATACTTGCCTTTATCTCTAAATGCGAAGTACAATTATTCCATGAAGAACTAAAATCAAGCGAACGAATCATAAAAGATAGAATTAATAAAAGGTAGCAGGGCATTGATTACTGTAATCAAATTTTATAGATTCTACGGCTGAATGATTTCGATATTTACTTTCTCAAGACTGACTACCCTGAAAAATATCACACTCTTTATTATATAAAAAAAGGGTAAGATTTCTTACCCTTTCAATCGCACAATACAATCGTTAGATCGCATTTAAATAATAGCTGTTATGACAGCTATAGCGGGCTAATATGTTTTATTACGACTTCATTACAGCAACAAAGAATTTAAAAAGTGATGTTTTACAAACGCAGTATTTAAGTAGAATTAAAGAAGTTAAGTCTGAATCATACAATTTGATTCACTATGAACTTAAAATAGAAAACACACCCTTGGATATATATCACTATCCCGAGTATAATAAAGTTACTATTAAAGGTAGTTTGCCATACTTTCTATTAGGACATAACTATTCAATAAGTTTAGAACAAGAAATGGGTACTATCGAATATATTTCTAATGTTCTCGAAACAGATATATTCAAATTTACGGTGGTTAATGTTGAAGTGGGATGCGTCATCGAAAGCCCCTTCACTATTAATAGCATACTTAATTCTCACATTAAAATTAAAGGAATGAAAACTAAATCATATAGCAACGGAAAATATTTTGAGGACTCAAATGTTATAAGTAAGATTTATGATTTTCAAAAAAATATTAAGTCTAAAGTATCAAAAAACATTAGGAGTGAGTTAGAGAAATCATCAAACTACTCAGGGAATAAGACTTATGTTAAAATAGAGAATAAGTATAAGAGACCAGAAATATCAGTAAAACATAGAGGTCTTTTAATACAAGACCTGTTTGATATAAAATTCATTGAATTCTTTAAAAATGATTTATTAGACTACTACAACTCTATTTTGAAAACCGGAAGTGTTCTTATTGAGAATAAAAAGCAGTTATCTCTGCCATCGATTTGCTTAATAGCATTAAAAAAGCTGGAGGATATTGGAGACTATAATACTACTGCGGTAGTAAAAGAAATTATAAAATCCTATACTGACATCTTAAGCAAGGATGATCAAAAAGCCAGAATTAGACAGCTTTTTAATAGTCTTAAAAAAATCGAACTTAAAAAATGTGAATTTGATCTTTCAGAACTATTAATCAAATCCATGGGTTAGAACATATTTCTAATGCCATTTATTTAAGACAAAGACATTTCAGTAGATTTTGTTACTCTAAAATGATATACTGTAGAATTAGGGTAGAAGTATATCATACTGTTTTATGCAATACTAACCATAGTTTATTCAAATAGTAATTAATCCTTGTATTTAAAACTTAAAAATCTGCGACTTAATTATGAGAGATTACTATTAGTAAGACATTAGTTCATTTTTTCCTAACTATTTAGGTTACTTATTGTGGGCATAAAATCAGCAAACCCAATAATACTTGAAGACATATTATCCCTTTCTACAAATATGTTAAAGAGATTAGGGCTTCTTAAGCTAAATATTAAAGTAAAAGGAGAAATTATTTGGCGATCTAACTATATAATTGATAAAGGCGAAATAAATGGAAATGCAATTTTATTGGTAAATACTTTGGACGATAATATGAATATTGAATTAGAATATATTTACAATAATAGAATAATAAAATATCAAATACAATTAGGGCTGGTTCCTTCTAATCTTGGTAAAGGGCAAATTATATTTTTCATTTGCCCAGTAACATCAAAACGATGTAGCAAGTTATATCTCCATCAAGGCTATTTCTTAAGCAGATTTGCAATAAGTAGCCACTACTATCAGCAACAGCTTCTGTCTAAGAGAGCAAGAAATTTTAAGCTTTTTACCAATTAGAGAAAACCAGTGAAATAAGGTTTTTATTTAATAAATTTGACAATATCTAACAAGTCAAATAAATTCAATGCAAACAAGGTTTGGTGAAAGGATACGCACATTACGGGAGGCTCAAAATTTATACTTACGGCAAGTTGCCTCACAACTTGATATGGATACAGCCCAATTGAGCAAAATTGAAAATGGTTTTCGTCATTTAAAAAAGGATCAGATTGCATTATTAGCAGAGATTCTGAATACGCAAGAAGAAGAACTTCTAACACTTTGGCTTGCAGACAAAATTGTTGACATCACAAAAGGCGAAGATGTTGCTTTAAGGGCACTACAGCTGGCTGAGACAGAAATAATAACCCAAAGCAGTAACAATGCCTACCAATAAACATGCAATAATTAGATACCAAACCCTGGATAAGTGCTTTCGCAATCCGGGGCGTAAGTATTATATAGAGGATCTTGTAGAAGCATGTAGTAATGCTATTTATGAATTCACTGGAAATGATAACGGCATCAAGCGTAGACAAATCCTTGAAGATATTAAGTTCATGGAAAGTACACAAGGCTGGAATATACCCCTTGAGCGAATCAGAGATGGGCATAGGGTTTATTTCAGGTATGAGGATAAAGGCTTTTCAATCAACAATCAACCGTTAAATGAAACGGAAGAAAATCAATTAAAGGAGGCCTTACTGACACTATCCCGTTTTAAGGGAATGCCTCAGTTTGAATGGGTTGATGAAATTTCTGCGAGGTTGGACTCTGGTTTAGGTTTATCTCATAACAGTGAAAAAATTATTGAGTTTGACCAGAATAATTTTCTAAAGGGATTAGAATTTATCACGCCAATCTACAATTCAATATTGTATAAGAAGGCAATCAATATTGAATACAAAAGCTTTAAACAAGATATATCGCAGTCAATCATTTTTCACCCTTACTTTTTAAAGCAGTATAACAATCGGTGGTATGTGTTTGGCAAAAATGATGCAAGCCAGTTTATTATGAATTTGGCCCTTGATAGGATTACAGCAATTGAAGAAAGCAAGAAAAAGTATATACCTAACAAGTCAATTGACTTCAATGAATACTTTGAAGATATTATTGGGGTTACCTTAAATAATGAGGGGAAGGTTGAGAACGTAGTCATTAAAGTTAGTAATGAGCTGTTGCCATATATAAAAACAAAACCAATACACGGTTCTCAAAAGCTGAAAGAACAAGGCTCATCTCATGCTCTTATATCCATTGATGTAATTCCCAATTACGAACTCGAATCCTTAATCCTTTCCTATGGGGAAGGCTTGGAAGTATTACATCCTAAGCTTTTAAGAGATAAAATCAAAAAGCGGATAGAATTAACTTTTTCCAACTACAAATACAACAGTGCAGATAAGCTGCACACTAAAGCATAAAATTTGCATCATGAATAAGATAGGGTTTAAAAATTTCAGACGCTTTCAAAACTTCAATCCTCTTGAATACAATGGTATCACTTTTCTTGTAGGCAGAAACAATGCAGGAAAGTCCACCTTGGTGAAAGCTCTTTTACTTATAGATAATTATTTCAAGTCCGGCCATATTGAAAGTCTTTCTTTTGGTAACAATGTGTTAGAAGATGCAAACATTGTAACTTATGGAAGAGCAAAAAACCATCAGGCCCAAGAGAACTTCATTCACTTCACACAGAAAATTGAAAACTACCTGATTGAACTAACGGTAACTGGTGAAGACGATAAAGCATTTGCAAGTGTTCATTCCCTAACAATCACCGACACAGTTCACAAGTTGAATTTTATTTTCAACATGCAAAATAGATTCATCAGGATAATCAAAACCAGGGATACTCAGATAAATTCAGTTAATGAAAAAATACTTGCAGAATTAGAGTTACAAATAAGCGAAACCAAAACACAGCTTGCAGAACCGGGCTTAAAAAAGACCAGCAAGGAGTATATAGAACTTATATCCAGGTTAGAGAATCTGGAAGCAAAATTCACTGAGGTTAATAAGGTTGGCAATGCTTTAGATGCAAAGGATGAAGTCCTGTTTTCTTTAGATGAAGATTTTGGCGATGTTAATTCTTTGACTGAAATAGTTGATGGATTCTTGATTCACTCAATGTCACAATATGAACGAGAGTTTTTGAATGTTCAGAATGGAGAGCAGGCTTCAGAAAGGTTTGAAGATTTGCGAGCACTCAAAGAACTTGATCCGGTATTTGTAGAATCCTCTTTTAGTCATTTCATGACTTTAATGAATGATTTTTCAATTGCCTATATGGGTGCTAACCCTGCAAAACAATCAGCACTGTTTGCGATAAGGGATAAAAATAATGCCTTGGCACAGGCTATACATGAATACAAGCAACTGAACATTCTTGAAGGAGAAGAAGAGCACAGGTTTGTATTAAAGTGGATGCAGGATTTTGAAGTGGGTGATGACTTCACAATTTCCATGCACGCAGGTGAGGCATATGAAATGAAAATACTTTCTAATAATGTCAAAATTCATTTAGCTGATAAAGGAATGGGCTCAATTCAAGCCATGCTCTTAATCATGAGAATTGCATGTGTAATTAAAAAGATTAAGCTGGCTGAAAAAAATTCCACTGTTACCCGTATTGTTGATGGTAAGGAGGTAAAGCAAGACTCTTCAAACTATAGGCTGATTGATAAAACCACTGTAATTATTGAAGAACCTGAATTGAATTTACATCCTGCATTGCAAAGTAAATTGGCCGACTTGTTTTTGGACGTTCACCAGAGGTTTAATATCGATTTTCTGATTGAAACTCACTCCGAGTATATTTTGCGGAGGTCACAGGTTATTGTTGCTATAAATGAATTTGAAGTAGCACCTAATGAGAATCCTTTCTGTGTTCACTATTTCCCAAAAGATATTCATCAAATGCCTTATCGTTTAGAATATCAGGAAGATGGTTCTTTTAACAGGAATTTTGGCGATGGTTTTTTTGATGAAGCCTCTTCAAGTACTCTTGAATTATTAAAACTCAAACGCCAAAAGAAAGCCTGATGTTTACTGTTTACGCTGAAAAGGACATATTTGAAAACATAGTTGTTTTTAACGACCGGACACCAAACTGGTATGATATCTTTTGCAATCATTCAGAGGTTTGCTTGAACATGACAGATGAAGAACTCCAGGCCGAGGAAATGGAAGGTACTCCCATTTTTGAGTTTATAAAAGCTACGGGAGGAAGAGGTGTTATTGCATTGAAAGAATACTTTGATTCAATATATGAAGACAATTTTATCATTGCAGCAAAGCCTCGTTCAGCATTCTTTCTAAGTTATTCCGCGGCTGATGCGGAATTAATTCAGAACTCATACGGTGTTATAGTTCAAAGTGCTGAATCAATTAATGATGATATTCTTACAGGCAGTTACAAGAGAAAATTGTTAAAAGACGAGGAAATTCAAGAAGGTACAACTATTGGCTGGAAGTCACTATTGAAATTTACTTTTCCGCCATCAAATGCTGTGGTAATTTCTGATAATTATTTATTACAATCCACAGAAAGAGTAGGTGGCAATTATGTTGCCTCAGGGAAAAGTAATCTTTTATGGATGTTGGATGCAATACTTCCAGTCACATTATCTATTCCATATCATGTTACAATCATCTCTGAGGATAATAATCAAAACGAGGCCTGGAGAAACAGAGTTGCCGGTCAATTAAATACAGAGATTAATAATCTGAGGGATTATGAAATCAATGTAGAAGTTGTTTTTATTAAATCGGAAATGCTACACGAGAGGCTTCTGCTAATGAACTATGTTAACTCTTCTTGTGAACATGGTTTTTATGTATTTAAAGCCAAAGATGGCAAAACTGTTCATGTGGTCAATAAGCTTCAAATCAATTCATATTTCAGTGCTTTGAATAATAGTCAAGGTGAGTCTGAATATCAGATTGCTAACAAAGACCTTAGTCTTTTAAAAAATGTTTGCAACGAATTAGCTGCTCATATTCATGGAGGTACTCCAGTTTATAGAGGTGCTATTTTGGGTGGTTGTAATGCGAATAAGTCTCTCAAAAACCGATTAATCAACGATGTCTGAAAATAAAAATAACAATGCAGAACCACTGCACAGTTAGGTAATTACTTTGTATTGTCAAACGAAAAGAGAAAAAAATAACATGGCTACCAATAATATAAAAGAAGTTGTAGGATTCATATTCCAAATCACCGATAAGGTTCTATGGAATACTTTCAGGAAGAATGAAATTGGCGATGTGCTATTACCTTTTGTGGTAATACGCAGGTTAGACTGTATCCTCGACCCGGTAAATAGCAAAGTAAGGGCCGCTTACGAGAACTTTAAAGATAAGGTTAGCGAAGAAAAGCTCGACCCCATCCTTCGCAAGGCTGCCGGTGGCTTACAGTTCTACAATACTTCAAAGCACACCTTAGAAACCCTGAAGGAGAATCCTAAAACCGTTGAGATTGATTTCAACAATTACCTCAATGGCTTTAATAAAGAGGTCAGAGATATTATCGACAATTTTCAGTTTGACAAAGTGATTGCAAGGCTGGTAAAGAATAAGCTGCTTTATCAAATGATTGATGCCATATCCCAGGTGGATTTGCATACCAGCAAAGTGGATAACCACAATATGGGTTACATATTTGAAGAACTCATTCGTATATCGAACGAACAAAGCAACGAAACAGCGGGTGAGCACTTTACACCTCGTGACGTGATTGAGTTGATGGTAAAGATTGTGTTCAGTACCGAGAAAGATATTCTGTCACAGCCCGGCATTATTCGTACCATTTACGATCCCACTTTGGGTACAGGCGGAATGATTAATCTGGCAAAAAATTATGTGCTGGACGAATTGTTAGCCGATAGTAAGACCAAGCCGGAGATAAAAACATACGGTCAGGAAATCAACGAGCAATCTTATGCTATTGCTAAATCGGAAGCATTAATCACTGGTGAAAATGCTGACAACATACGTCATGGAAACACTTTTACGGAGGACCGTTTCCCAGATAAGCATTTTCACTACATGTTTGCCAACCCTCCTTATGGTGTAACCTGGAGCAAGGATGCTCAATTCATACAAAACGAAAGTGCCAACCCTGCCGGTAGGTTTTATGCGGGCTTGCCGGGTACAAGTGATGGTCAGTTACTATTCCTTCAACACATGATTAGCAAAATGGAAAGAGAAGGAAGTAAGATTGCTGTAGTTACAAACGGCTCTCCTTTATTTACAGGTAATGCAGGTGGGGGTGAAAGTGATATTCGCAAATGGATTATCAGCAACGATTGGCTCGATTGCATCATTGCCTTGCCGAAAGACCTGTTTTATAACACAGGTATCAATACCTATATCTGGTTTTTGAATAACAATAAGCCTAAGCACCGTAAAAGCAAAGTGCAGTTGATTAATGCTAATGTACCGGAAGATAAAGCCGCTGGCATAGAAGGCTTTTGCCGTCCTGAAAAACGCAGCTTGGGCAATAAAAGAAACAAGATTGAGAGTTTTCATATAGAAAAACTGGTGGAGCTATATGCCAATTTTGAAGAAGGTAAGTATTGCAAGATTTTCAATAACGATGATTTTGGTTATTACCAGATAACAGTTGAGCAACCTGAGTATGACGAAAGAGGTAAACCAGTTGTAGATAGAAAAGGAAATATAAAGGCCGATAGTAAAAAGAGAGATAAAGAAAACATCCCTTTAAGCGAAGACATCGAAGTGTACTTTCAAAACGAAGTATTGCCTCATGTGCCCGATGCCTGGATTGACTTTGATAAAACCCGTATTGGTTATGAAATAAATTTTACCAAATACTTCTATGAGTATAAAGGCCTCAGGCCATCAATTGAAATCAAAGAAGAAATTGAGGCATTGGAGTTTGGGAAAAAAGACCAAAAAGGCATTACTGACCTTATAAAAGAATTATTGGGATGAGTGAGAAATATCAAAAATATAAAGATAGCAACCTGCAGTGGATTGGTGAAGTGCCGCAGCATTGGAAAGTTGGGGCTGTAAAGCACTGTTTTAAATTCAAGGTTGGATTTACCCCACCTACATCAAACGATGAATTTTATGATCCAGAAAACGGCTTTGATTGGGTAACTATTTCCGACATGGATAGTAAATATGTATTTGATTCAAGGAATAAGATTAGTAAAAAGGCTATAGAGGTTTATTCTAAAGAAATTGTTCCAGCTGGTTCATTATTATATAGTTTTAAACTAAGCGTTGGAAAAGTTGCTTTTGCCGGTAAAGATATTTTTACGAACGAAGCCATTTTCAGCATTTTGCCAGATGAGAATTTGGAACTCTCATACTATTATTATTGTCTTCCTTCAATTTTAATTCATAATGCGAATGAGAATATTTATGGTGCTAAAATATTCAACCAGGAGGTTATAAAAAATAGTCGTTTACCAATTCCTCCAAAAGCTGAACAGGTTAAAATTGCCCAATATTTAGATCATCAAACTTCTATCATTGACCAGCTTATCCTGCAAAAGGAAAGGTTGATAGAATTGCTGAAGGAGAAGAGACAGGCCGTTGTTAATGAAGCAGTAACATGTGGACTTAACCCCAGTGCGAAAATGAAGGAAAGTAATATTGATTGGTTAGGTGAGATTCCACAAACATGGAATCTTGTTCAAATTAGACATCTAAACACAAAAGTAGGCAGTGGTGTTACCCCAAAAGGTGGTGCAGAAGTTTATACCGAAGAAGGTGTAATATTTATCAGAAGCCAAAACGTTCATTTTGATGGTTTACGCTTAGATGATGTTGTGAAAATTGATTATGACACTCATGAGAAAATGAGTGGGTCTAAAGTGAAGTATAAAGACGTACTCCTGAATATTACAGGAGCTTCAATAGGGAGGTGTTGCGTAGTTGAAATACATGATGAAATGAATGTTAACCAGCATGTATGTATTATCCGACCTACACAGAGAATTTTACCTGAGTATCTAAATCTTGTATTGCAGTCAAATATTGGTCAAGTTCAAATTAAACTTGGTACCACAGGCGGTAATCGTGAAGGATTGACTTTTGAAGCAATTAAGGAATTTACAATACCTCTTCCTTCATTAGCTGAGCAGCAAGAAATATTAAGTAAAGTTCAATCTTCTCTCAAGCAATTTTATGAATTGGAGAATCTTAATACGATTCAAATCGATAAATTAAAAGAGTATCGTCAATCAATGATAGCCGAGGCAGTAACGGGTAAAATCGATGTTAGAGATTGGCAACCCAATAATAAACAAGCAGCATAATGGAAATCATTTTAAACATAGCAATTGGCGTATTAATCGGTGCAGTTGTAGGCTGGCTTTTAGCTAAGTCAAAAACAGCTTCAGCTATTCAAGCAGAAAAAGATGCTGCACAGCTTAAATACACCGAATTAGAAAAGGAATTTGTTGGCTATAAAGCAACCGCCTCTTTGCAGTTAAAAACCGCAGCAGATAATCTTGATGCAAAAGCTGTTGAGATTGCCGGTTTAAAGCAAACCATCGAAGCAACTGCAAAGGAACTTTCAACGCTGAATAGCCAGGTATCTACTGCTAATGCTGACCTAAGGGCGGCCAATCAAACCGTCCTGGATAAAAACAAAGCGATAGAGGCAATTACAGAAGATTTGAAGGCTGCTAAAAAGGAACTTTCTGATACAAATCAGGCTTTGGCTACATCCAAAGCAACAAATGAGGCATTGAATGAGAAGTTGCAAACACAGAAGGAAGAAATAGAAGCGTTAGGCAAGAAATTCAATACTGAATTTGAAAATATTGCCAACAAAATACTGGATACCAAAACAGAAAAATTCACCGAACTGAACAAGACAAACCTCAAAACCATTTTGGAACCTTTGGGTAAAAACATAACTGAGTTTAAAACCAAGGTGGAGGAAGTGTATGACAAGGAATCCAAAGAGCGGTTTTCATTGGGAGAAAAGGTAAAAGAGCTGGCACAGCTGAATAAAGTAATCAGTGAAGAAGCCCATAATCTTACAAAGGCACTAAAAGGCGAAGCAAAAACGCAGGGGCGTTGGGGTGAAATGATTCTGGAAAGTATTTTGGAAAAGTCAGGCTTAGTGAAAGATAGAGAATATTTCATGGAGCATGAGTTATTGGATGCAAACGGCAACCCACTAAAGTCTGATTCTGAGGGCAAGAAAATGAGACCCGATGCAGTTATCAAGTACCCTGATAACAGAAGCGTCATCATTGATTCTAAAGTGTCATTAAATGCGTTTACAAGGTTGATTGCATCTACTGATGCGGAAGAACAAAAGCAGGAATTAGCGGCCCATGTGGCAGCTGTAAAATCGCATATTGTGGCTTTAAGTGCCAAAGGCTATGATGATTATGATAAAGCATTGGATTTTGTAATGATGTTTGTTCCGAGTGAACCTGCCTACATAGCAGCTTTACAAGGTGATCCTGACTTATGGAATTTTGCATACGATAAGCGAATCTTGTTGCTTAGCCCAACCAACTTGATCACTTCATTAAAGTTGATTGTTGACTTGTGGAAGAGGGAGTATCAAAACCAGAATGCCCTTGAAATTGCCGAACGTGGTGCAAAGTTGTACGACAAGTTTGTTGGTTTTGTCGCCAATCTGGAAGATGTAGGTGAACATTTGGACAAGGCGCAGGGCAAATATACGGAAGCCTATAAGCAGCTTAGTACCGGAAATGATAATTTGGTATTACAAGCTACCAAACTCAAGGCATTGGGTTTAAAAACCAAAAAAGAACTTCCGAAGGAAATTGTAAATACTGCTTTTGGTAATGAGTTGCCGGAGCAAACCAATGAATAATTATGGCAGAAGGAACGAAAGAATTACATTTTGAGGAGCATATTGTAAAGTATCTTACAAGAGTTGCTCAGCCCGAATTTCCTGAATATACAGAGAAAGACAATTCCTGTTATGATAAGGAACTGTGCCTCATCCCGGAAGATTTAATTGGCTTCATAAAGGAGACGCAGCCTAAAAAGTATGATGCTTTGTGTACTCAATATGGTCCAAATGCCGATGCTAAAATTGTTGAACTGGTTGCTGATAATATCAATAAAAGCAAGCTGAAGACACTACAGGTGCTGCGGGAAAAAGTAAAAGACAGAGGCCAATATTTAGACCTTGTTTACTTTAAGCCCTCCCATAGCAAAACCCCTGAGCACATGGAGGGCTATTTGAAAAATAGGCTCACCGTAATCCGCCAATTGAAATACTCAAAGAAGAATGAGAAATCTATCGACATCGTTCTTTTTGTGAATGGCCTGCCTGTTGTTACTATGGAATTGAAGAACGCCTTGACAGGTCAATATTTGCACAATGCTATCAAGCAATACATTCAGGACAGAGACCCCAAAGAGCAACTATTAGAATTTAAGAGATGCTTGGTTCATTTTGCTGTAAGTACAGAGCAGGTAAGTATGTGTACTGAATTGAAAGGCAGGAGTACCTACTTTTTACCATTCAATAAAGCGTTAGTTAATCAGGATGATAATGACTATGCAACTTCGTATCTATGGAAAGATGTTTTAAGAAAAGATTCCCTGCTTGACCTGATACAGAACTATATTAACCTTCAAATTAACAAGGAGAAATACTACGACAATCAAACAAAAGCTCTTAGAGAGAAAGAAAAACCGGTTCTGATATTCCCCCGCTTTCATCAACGAAGAGCAGTACAAAATTTATTGGAAGCAGTGCGAAAAGACGGTGTTGGAAACAAATATCTGATTCAGCACTCAGCAGGTTCGGGAAAATCAAATACGATTTCCTGGTTAGCTCACCGTTTATCCGATTTCTATCAGCATCCTGATGATGAAAAGGCACTATACAATAGCGTTATTGTAGTTACAGACAGGCGTGTTCTGGATAAACAAATTCAGGATAACATCAGGCAATTTGAACAAATGCCCGGAACGGTAGAATATATTGACAAGAATAAAACAGGTCAGGATTTAAAGAATGCAATTGAGAAGGGCAAAAGAGTTATTGTTACAACACTTCAAAAGTTTCCTGTCATTTCTGATGTAATTGCTCAGAATAGAGACAAGACATACGCAGTAATCATTGACGAGGCTCACAGCTCACAAGCAGGTGAATCCGCAAGGCATTTGAGAAAGGCGTTATCATTGGAAGAAGCAGAGACGGCAGATGGTGAAGAAAAAGACCTTGACGATTTGATTGCAGAAGAAATAAAGAAAAAAGGTGATCAGGCCAATATCTCCTTTTTTGCTTTCACAGCTACACCCAAGCCAAAAACATTAGAACTGTTTGGTACAACCAGAAACGGCCAGAAAGAAGCATTTGATCTCTATACGATGGAGCAGGCCATCAAAGAAGGCTTTATCAAGGATGTACTGAAAAACTACATGAGTTGGAAGAGGTACTATAAGCTAATAAAGCGTACCGAAATTGCCGATAAAGAATACGAAAAGAAGAAGACTGTAAGACTTCTTTCTTCTTACGTTGATTTGCAAGACCATGCCATTGAGAAGAAAGCAAGAATCATGATTGAACATTTTGTGTCACAAACGCAAAATGAAATCCAAGGCAAGGCCAGGGCTATGTTGGTTACTCGTTCAAGACTTCATGCTGTTCGTTTTAAACGAAAGTTTGATGACATCATGAGAGAAATGAAATTGCCATACGGTGCATTAGTGGCATTTAGTGGAACGGTAACAGATGCAGAAACCGGGCAAGATTATACAAAGGAAAACATGAATAATCTTGGTGGTAAAATCGAGATACCGGATGCATTGAAGCTGCCTCAGTACAGGATACTGATTGTAGCCAATATGTATCAAACCGGCTTTGACGAGCCCTTGCTGCATACAATGTTTGTTGATAAGAAATTGGGTGGTACGAGCACGGTACAAACGCTGAGCAGGTTAAACAGGACTGCACCGGGTAAGGATACAACAATGGTTTTAGATTTTGTAAATGACCCGGAAAAAGTGCAGGAAGATTTCCAGATGTATTACGGTAGCAACTACATGGAATTAGATGACCAAACAGACCCGAATAGCCTTTATGATGTGCAGCAAAAAATTGAGGCATTCCATGTTATCCATCAAAATGATATTGAAGCCTACGCTAAGCTGTTCTTTACAAAAGGTGATCACAAGGAAAAGTTGCAGCCCATATTAAACGAAGTTGTAAAAAGATACAACTCGGAATTAGATGAAGATCAGAAAATCTCATTCAAGGCAAACATCAAGAATTTCGTTCGTTTATATCGCTTCTTGTCACAGATAATCACTTTTACCGATGTTCAGTTGGAAAAGTATTATGTTTTCTTATCTGACCTGTTCAAGAAACTCCCTGCAAGTCCAAATGCCCTTCCAATCGAAGTTCTGGAAGAGATTGATTTGGATAGTTACAAGCTGCAACATCAGTTTACTACTGACTTAGCATTACAAAGTCAAAATACAGCCATGCAGGGGATGACTCCAGGCGGTGATGGAAAGAAGGAGGATGAGGAGTTAGAATGGCTAACTAAAATTATAAAAGTCTTGAACGAGACATACGGTTTGGATTTAAAAGAAGAAGACAAGGTAGAGTTTGAGAGAATGCGTAAAAATATTTATGCAAATGATGAACTGATGAGCTTCTTCAATACAAAGAACAGCAAAGACAATATTCAGGATAAATTCAACGAGGAAATTGATAATGAGTTGTTGAATTTTATTAACACCAAACTGGAGCTTTATAATAAGCTTTCAGAAGATAAGGTGAATCTGATGTTCAAGCGTCTTTGGTTCAACGATATTTATGACCAAAGGGTAAGAGGTATAATGAAATAAAGAACCAATCAAACACTTTATGCACATAACAATTCGCTTAGCATGGCACAATAACGGTTGGAACGGTCACATCTGCGATGAGCCCGAAAAAAACACCTATTGCATAGGCAGACATTCCTATCCCGGGGATTACATAAAAGGTGCAAGAGATTTGGATTGGGAAATGCAACCCGATGTAAAAGGTAAGCCTTGCGGTTCACTTACTTCTGGCATTCCGGCATGTGGTTTTAGCATCAATGCATTTGGTGGCGAAAAAACAAAAGCAAAAATAAATCCACCTGCATGGTTTAATAAAGAAGCTAAACCTGCCATCCTTGATATTCCTGAATCCACAGTGTGTATTTGGAATTACGAAGGCATGTATTCAGAAGATGTAGTTCGGGAAGCTGGCACAGGTCAGAAATACGATTATGATACCCGGTTACAAAATGCAAAAGATTATTTCGCTGATTTAAAAGAAGGTCAATCATTGCTGTTTTATTATGCTAATTACAGCAATCCATTTAGCGAAGATGAAAGCCCGAAATATGTGATTGTAGGTTTGTCAAGACTAAAGAAAGTCGGTAAGATCCATTTCTACGAGGGAGTTTCCGATGAAATGAAGGCCAAGTATGCAGGTGGTTTTGTTTGGCAGATGCCTGTCACATCCAACTATCCTGATGAAGGCTTTGCAATACCTTATCACAAGTACATGGATAGGCCGGACGTGTTGGATAGGATTTTACTGGTCCCGGATTATGAGCGAAATTTCAAATATGCCACACGGCCAGTTTCTGATGATGATTCATTGGCATTGGTGGAACGGTTTATTGAAATTGTTACCTACCTGATTGAAATTGGTGATGATTCACAGAACTGGGAAGAAAGAAGAAAATGGCTACTATCGCTGTTTACTGAGTTATGGAAAAAAAGGGGTGCATATCCGGGCTTGCCGGAAGTATTGGCTCAAATTGATTTTTATGAAGCAATTGACTATTACAAAAAACAGGTTGCAAAAGGGCATGATAAGCTTGCCTACAATAACATCAAAGATTTCCTTACCGGTGCTGCCAAAGATATTCCAGGTATTACCATTGATGCTGTAAGGCTGAAAGAGGTAAAGCGTAATTGGCAGTTGATGGAGGAAGAAGAAAAGGAAATTCTTTTAGAACGCCTAACAAGGTTTGCTTTAACAGGTACACAGATTGCCAATATACTTTCGGTAAAAAGAGAGCAAAACAGTATTCATGCTTCGCTAAAGAAAATCATTGAAAATCCTTACCTGCTTTGTGAGCAATATGTTGGTGATGATGTGGATGATATTATTTCATTTCACTCAATAGATCATGGCATAATTCCTAATCCTGATTTAGGCATTGAAAGTCTGCATCCAAAAAACGCAGCAGAAAGATTTAGGGCATTGTGTGTAGATGTTTTGAAAAGGGAAACAGTACATTCTTTTGTATCACAAACAAAAGTTCTATTCCATATCAATAATAAACTTAGCTACCTGCCTGATTGGAAAAACCACCAGTTCACACCCAAATACTTTGATGTAGATGTTGACTTTATTGAAAAATCGGTGAAGTTCAGAAAGTATAATGATGAAAATTATCTATACCTGAATGAAGTATATGAAGATGAACGGCTGATTGAGTCCGTAATGAATGAATTACAGCAACGGGCAAACATTCCATTGAAAGTTGAAATTACCGATGATACTTTTTTCAACCTGCTTAAAGATTCCAACAGTCCGTTAAATAATAAAGCACCAGAACAATATGAAGCAGCTTTGCGAGGTCAGGCAAAGGTTTGTCAAAAGGTATTTACCAAGCCTGTTTGTGTAATTGCAGGTGCAGCCGGGACAGGTAAAACAACTATTCTCAAATCCATCATTAAGAGTATTGAAAAAGCTCACGGTCCAGGGACAGGTATAATACTCTTAGCACCAACAGGAAAGGCTTCAGAACGGATAAAAGAAAAGACTGGCAAAACAGCTTCTACCATACATTCCTTTTTGGCAAATCCCAATAGGGCATGGCTTAATGAGAACTTCACCTTTAAACGTAAGGGCGGTAAAGTAGACGGTTCCATCACCACATTAATCATTGATGAATGTTCAATGATTGATTTATCCCTTTTCGCCACCTTATTTAGAAGTATAAATTGGAATAGTGTGCAGCGTTTGATTTTAGTAGGTGATCCAAATCAGTTACCGCCTATTGGCCGAGGGAAAGTATTTTCTGATGTAATTGAATGGATGAAAAAATCAAGTAACGATAATTTGGGTAAGCTGGATATAAATGTTCGCCAATTAGAAAACAAAGCCAAAGGCGATGGTAACGGCATTCTGGAGTTAGCAGAAATATTCATTCAGGAAAAACAATCAGAAGAACAATTTGATAAAGCAAAGCAGGAGCAGATACTTAAAAAAGTTCAGCAAGGCGGAGTCATTGACAAAGACCTTTCAGTACATTACTGGAAAGACATGGATGATTTGGAGCTAATGCTTAAATCAATCATCATTAAAGACTTGGAAGCAGAAACAGGTGAGGAAGCTGAAGCTGGTAAATTTTATAACATTTGGTGTAAAGCAATCAGGCTTACCAATGATTACCCCGACCCTACCTATTTGCAAATATTATCACCATTCAGAGGTGAGTTTTACGGTACAGATTATTTGAATACTTTCTTTCAGGAACTGCTTAATGGCTATCAGGCTAAAAAAGGACAGCTTGACGGGGTTGCATTATACGATAAAGTTATTCAGTTTAGGAATCGTCCAAAATCAAATCCTATCAGTGCTTTTAGCTGGAATGACAGAAAGAATGTAAAAATTGATATTTACAATGGCGAGATTGGTTTTGTAAATCCTCATCCATTCGATAAATCCAAAGCTGGTTCTCCATTTTTCAGATTAAAGAATTTTCAGGTAAAGTTCGATAGGCGTAGTGATTACAACATCAATTATGGTTTCAGAAAAGATGACTATGGTAAAGTCATGTTCAATGAACCTGTTGAGGAAAATATTGAGTTAGGTTACGTTATCTCCGTACATAAAGCACAGGGTAGTGAATTTAACAGGGTATACTTCATTCTGCCAAAGAAAAGCAGTCCGTTAATGTCAATGGAATTGCTTTACACAGCAGTAACAAGGGCTCAGAAGCATCTTGCCATTTTTGCTCAAGAGGATGTAACCACCTTTATTGAATTGAGCAAGATTGAAAAGTCAAACATCCGCAAAATCAATTCATCCATATTTGAATTTGAACCATTACCAGACTTGCTTTTTGCCTTATCATCCAATTGGTATGAAGACCAAAAGGTAATTGCAACACTCTCAAAATATTTTGTTCGGTCTAAATCCGAGATGAACATCGCAAATATTCTGCAATTGAAAAATATACCATTTGAATACGAAGTACCAAAGTTTGCACCCAATGGTTCTATGTACCTCCCCGATTTTACTATCCGTTGGCGGGGAACTGAATATTTCTGGGAGCATGTTGGCCGCTTAGACTTGCCAGAATACAAAAGCCATTGGGAAACAAAGCAGAAATGGTACGCTGAACATTTTCCGGGTCAATTATTAGTGACTTATGAAGGTCCTGACCAAACAACGCAGATTAAAGAAATCTTACAGAACACATTTAATATTTCAATAGACTAAATGGGTTAAGTCGTAAGAAATACTTTTAAAATAGTATTATTTTTCCATAATCAGGTAAGCCAGTAGTCCCCCTGAAATTAGCGAGACTTTCAAACAACTAATTAATTGCCTAAATATTCTTTTGTTAGCTAAATTAATCATTAGTTGATCTGTTAATCCACTGTAATAACAGAACCTTCCATCTCTATAAATAAAACAAATTTCCTTTACATCCCGTTATGGGTATGCAAAGAAATCAAACGGATGATAGCCGACATAGAATTGCTGAAGGGGATTGTGAATATTTGTTGCCATGCATTCAAATCATCTTTTATCGATCATAAGAGCTGAAAATGGCAATTCAGGTCTTTTTTAATATCCACGAGAGGGGGATGTTAATTCGGGTAATAAAATAGGAATTGTGTCGGAGTCATAAAATAAAAAAGGGTCTCATTTTCATGAAACCCTTATCAGTATTGGCTCCCCCTTCTGGACTTGAACCAGAGACCCTCTGATTAACAGTCAGATGCTCTAACCAACTGAGCTAAGGAGGAATTTCCCGCTATGGGGTTGCAAAAATAGGGAAAAATGTATTCCGGCAAAATCTGTGGCTGAAAATTTACAATAAACTCCAAAATCCCTTGTCTTCCAACCCTATATAGATCCCGTCGGGACGGGTCTCTACGGGGTAGGTCTTTAAGAAATAGCCCTCGCCGCTGGTATTACGACCATTTTTCAGGTCAAACCGGTAGCGATGCAGGGGGCAGGTGATCTGCCCGGCGGCATTGATATAACCATCGGCCATGATCCCGCTGGCATGTGGGCATTTATGGGCACAACTGAACAGCTGTCCGTTATGTTTGGCCAATGTCACTGTTTTACCTCCGGCTTCTACCAGGCATAATTGGTTGTCCTGCCAGGGTAGTTCCGCTTCGCTTTCGGCTATTTTGTGCCAGACCATGGGTTAATTTGAGAATTAGGTGATTTGAGAATTTGAAAATGAGAAAACGGATGTACAGGGTATCCTGCTTCATTAGCAAATAAGCCCATTTTCAAATTTTCAAATTGAAATCTAGTAATGTACTGTTCTATACGGATATCGAACCTGATACATATCCCTCACTTTATTCAGGATCATCTCTCTCAGCGCGTCAATATTGTTCCTTTCCTGGGCCGATACGAATACGCAGTTGTTATTGGTGGCCTCGTCCCATTTTTCTTTCAGTTCGCGGAGGATCTCCTGTTGTACGCTTTCATCCAGCCACTCGTCAAAATTGTTCTTGGTGTACAGGTCCATCTTGTTGAAGATGGTGAGGATGGGCTTTTCAAACGCTTTCAGCTCCTGCAGGGTCTTGTTCACCACGCCGATCTGTTCTTCGTACTGCGGGTGCGAAATGTCTACCACGTGCAGTAATATATCTGCTTCACGCACTTCATCCAGCGTACTTTTGAAACTCTCTACCAGGTGGTGCGGAAGTTTGCGGATAAAACCCACCGTATCACTCAGCAGGAACGGTGTATTCTCGAATACCACTTTCCGGGTAGTGGTATCCAGGGTGGCGAACAGTTTGTTCTCGGCAAATACCTCGCTCTTGCTCAGCAGGTTCATCAGGGTGCTTTTGCCTACGTTGGTGTATCCTACCAGGGCCACACGGATCAGTTCGCCACGTTCTTTGCGCTGGGTGAATGCCTGTTTGTCTATTTCGGCCAGGCGTTTGCGCAATAAAGCGATCTTATCCTTTACGATACGACGGTCGGTCTCGATCTCTGTCTCCCCCGGACCCCGGGTACCAATACCGCCTCCCTGTCTTTCCAGGTGTTTCCACATACCTTTTAAACGGGGCAAAAGATATTGATACTGAGCTAGTTCTACCTGTACTTTTGCCTGGGCGGTGCGGGCGCGACTGGCAAAAATGTCGAGGATCAGGTCACTTCGGTCAATGGTCTTCACGGCCAGTTCCTTTTCAATATTGGAGATCTGGGAGCCGGTGAGCTCATCGTCAAAGATCACGAGATGGATATCCCTACCCCGTACATAATCCTTGATCTCTTCCAGTTTACCCTTTCCCACAAATGTACGGCTATCAGGATGAGGCAGTTTCTGGGTAAAGCGTTTTACGGCTATGGCGCCGGCGGTCTCTGACAAAAATGCCAGTTCATCCAGGTATTCGGTTACCTGTTCTTCCGTCTGGTCTTTCTGGATCAATCCCACCAACACGGTCTTCTCTTCATTCTGTATCGCTTTCTTTTTCTCGATCAAGGGGTGATAATTTAGGCGAAGGTAATCAATGATGGCGTGAATCGTGAGTGGTCAGTAGTGAGTGAGTGGGGGGAAATAAAAAATCGTGAATAGGGCTGCCCTATTCACGATTTTCCAGATATTACTTCCCACTCACACCTCACAACCTACAGTCCGCTGAACGTAATGCCCAGTGAGAATTTATTCATGCTGGGTCCTGCTCCGTCCTTCAATACGCTGTTGAACTGGTAACCGGCATCCAGTGAAATGATGCCATAACCGATACGGCCGGTAACAGCCAGCATGGTTCCGTTGAAGAAACGTTTGCTGCTTTCTTTTTCGATATAACCGTTTCCGTATACAGAGGCGCCACTCTTGGTCACCAGGTTCTTACCCTTACTGTATGTCTTTAAAAGGGTTCCCACTTTTACACCCAACGCTGCCTTCCAGGATTTGCCGGGATTCTCGGGATTGGAGAAATAACGTAGTTCTACGGGCAGTTCGGCGTAAATATTGGTCACTTTGAATTTACTGAAATGATTGACACTGTCCACATTGGTGAATGGCAATTTTGTGGAGTTGGCTTTCACATCCACCTTGGTGTTCTTGAAGAACATATTACTGCTTCCGATACCGATACCATAAGCAATACTGAACTTAGGGTTGGTCTTGAAAGGTTTGTCGATCATGAAATAGATATTGAAATGCCTGCTGAAGCCGCCGGTGCGAACACTGTCCGGCCGGTTGGTCCAGCTATCTGCTCCGTACTGGATCATAAAATGATCGGCAGCACGGTTACTGAGGTCCAATTTTTTCTTGATATCGGTAGATTGCGACAAAGCCAGTAAAGAAGCGGAAAGGCTTAACAGGACGAGTAGTGTTTTTTTCATTTCAGATAGTTAATTGCAAATAATTGCTGGTAGGGCGCAAAAATAACAGAAATGACTGCATACCAGTGGTTAAAAATTAGTCAAAACCCGTTTGCCGATAGCAGATACACCTATTTTGGGCTAAAATGGGCCTATCTGTGCGTAAAATACGGGCAAACGGTGGTAGAATAAAAGACTCACTGCAAACAGCGGGCCCGATATCCTTTGTAACAGCCTATCTTTACAAAAATCATCACTTTAAATATTTGAATCCGCTTTGAAGTTTACAGAATTTGGCCTCGACGAAAGATTACTGGAAGGGATCGACTCAATGGGTTACGAAAACGCCACTCCGGTTCAGGAGCAGGTGATCGTTCCTATTTTACAGGGGAAAGACATTATTGCCTCAGCACAGACCGGTACGGGAAAAACCGCTGCTTTCCTGCTGCCCGTCATCAATAAGATCATTACAGAACCGCACGAAGCGCACCTGATCAATGCAGTTGTCATTGTACCCACCCGGGAGCTGGCAGTGCAGATTGCCCAGACCATGGAGGGACTTTCTTATTTCACCGATGTAAGTTCCATTGCCGTATATGGCGGTAGCGATGGTACCAGCTTTACCACGGAGAAAAAAGCATTGTCGAGTGGCGTGGATATGGTGATCTGTACCCCCGGCCGCATGATCGCACACCTGAATATGGGATATGTAAGGATGGAAGCGGTAAAATACCTGATCCTGGATGAGGCAGACCGCATGCTGGACATGGGTTTTCATGATGATATCATGAAGATCATCTCCTTCCTGCCCAAACAGCGGCAGAACCTGCTGTTCTCCGCCACCATGCCTATGAAGATGCGCGAACTGGCAAGAAAGATCCTGCATCACCCGCTGGAGATCAACATTGCGATCTCCAAACCGCCGGAGCAGATCGTTCAGGAGGCGTTCATCCTGTATGAACCACAGAAGATCCCGTTGGTGAAAGATATCCTGCGCAGAAAGGATTTCCAGAGTGTGATCATTTTCTGTTCCCGCAAATCCAATGTAAAACAGCTGTCAAACGAATTAAAACGTTCCAAATTCTCTATCGGAGAAATACATTCAGACCTGGAACAGGATACACGTGAACAGGTATTGCAGGATTTCAGGAATAAAAAAATAAAGATCCTCGTAGCTACCGATATCCTGAGCCGCGGTATCGATATCGAAGAGATCGATCTGGTCATCAATTACGATGTTCCTAATGACGGGGAAGATTATGTACACCGCATCGGCCGTACAGCCCGTGCCGCCAGTACCGGTACTGCCTATACTTTTGTAACAGAAGCCGAGCAGCATAAGTTTGCCCAGATAGAGAACCTGTTAGGTAGTCCTGTTACCAAAGCCGCCGTACCAGAACAATTCGGCCCCACTCCTGAATATAACCCCCGTAAAAGCAGGTCTTCCGGAGGAGGTTCCAGAAGACAGGGCGGACGTCCTGGCGGAAGACCTGGCGCAAGGCAACAAAGTGGCCGCAACGGACATGGTGGGCATCCGGGGGCAAGAAAACCCCGTACCTGATATTGCCATTCTGTGGTACATAATTTGTAAGCTTATAATATCCTGTCTGTTAACAACGATTAAACAGGTAAGGCATCTGAAGAAACAACTGCATATCATATCTGTTTTTGCAGTCCTGTTCTTTTTGCTGGTACCCCCTACTGCAAAAGCACAAGGCAGCTGTGCGCCCAATATCGGATTTGAAATGGGCAATCTCAGTTATTGGGAAACCTGGACGGGAAGGATATTCACCGATGGTAAACTGGGGCTGAACAAATCCAATCCCGTTGCCTCACGCCATAAGCTGCTTCAGAACAGTAATCAACAGGTCAAGGATTTTTATGGGGGATTCCCGGTCAATTGTCCCAACGGCAGTGGTTATTCCATGCGTTTGGGAAATGATTCCATCGATGCGCAGGCCGAAAGGCTGAGTTATACTTTTTCTATTCCTGTCGCCAGGAATAATTACAGCATCGTATACCATTACGCGGTAGTGCTGCAGAATCCCGAGCACCAGGATTTTCAGCAGCCCAGGTTCACCTCCCGAATCTTCAATGTTACTGATAATCATTATGTGGATTGTGCCGGTTTTGATTTTACGGCATCGGGCGAGCTGCCGGATTTCCAGTTGTCGAAGCAGGGTGAGAATGTGTTTTATAAAAGCTGGTCGCCCATCACCATCAACCTGTTCGGTTATGCGGGTAAAACACTACGCCTGGAATTCACCACCAACGATTGTGCGGCAGGCGCGCATTTCGGGTATGCTTATCTGGACGTGAACGAGAACTGCACCACACCCTTATCAGGAAGTGTGGTTTGCGAGAACCGCGATGTGGTGACACTTACCGCGCCGTATGGATTTAAAGAGTATCACTGGTACAATGCGGATTTTTCGCAGAAATTGGGAACAGGTAACCTGTTGAAGATATTTCCGGCCATACCGGGAACAGGATATGCAGTGGAGATTGTTCCCTACCCGGGATTGGGATGTCTGGATACGCTGCGAACCACCATCGAGCTGGCAGGTGAACCTTTTCAGCTGCAGGTAAAAGATTCTGTTGCTGGTTGCGCTTCACCTGGTGTGGACCTGACAGCAGCAGCAGTAACGGCCGGTAGCAGCAACGGACTGTTCTTTTCCTATTATACAGACAATACGTTACAGCAGTTCGTACCGGTGCCCAAACAGGCAGCAACGGGTTTGTATTATATCAAAGGAGAGAATGCCTCAGGTTGTACAGATAGCAAACCGGTGCAGGTGATAGCCGATAAGGTAAAACTGGTGATCACCGATCCACCCCCGGTCTGTTATCCCGGACCTGCCGATATTACCATCCGCCTGGTTACCGCCGGAAGTGATCCCGGCCTGTATTTCCGGTACTGGAAAAATGCAGAAGCTACTATCAGCGTATCCGCACCACAAACGATCACTGAGCAGGGAACCTATTATGTACAGGGATTCAATCAGACAGGCTGCTACAGCATGGAAAAAGTGAACGTACGGATTAATCCCGCGCCTGCATTTACCGTGGCAGATCCGCCGGCTGTGATCAGACCTACAAAGGTAGACCTGCGTAATACCATACAGGCGTCCACCGATTACCAGTACAGTTTCTGGCGCGATGCCCTGCTTACGAGTCCGTTGCAGGGCTCTGTGGCAGACTCGAGCGGTGTGTATTATATCAAAGGCACTTCGGCGCAAGGTTGCTCACAGGTATTGCCCGTGCAGGTCATCGTTAACCCGCCGATCAATCCGCCCAATGTGTTCTCACCCAACCAGGATGGTGTATATGATGTGTGGCGCATTCCTTCACTGCAGCAGTACCCTTCCTGCCTGGTGGAAGTGTTCGACAGGTATGGACGCGCAGTATTCCGCTCCAGCGGGTATACCCGTGACTGGGATGGGAAAGATGCCAGGGGCCGTGACCTGCCACAGGGTACCTATTATTATGTGATCACCTTAAGTACCGCCATCAAACCCATTGGGGGCAGTGTGACCATTATCCGGTAACAGGATCACTGCCAGGCAAAACGGACTACTCCAGTTTAAAAAACACGCTACAAGGTATTGACCCGCCAGATCACTCCTGTAGAATGGTTTTTTCAGCCGTACAGGCGGGAGCGATCAAAGTAATTACGGAACTTATTTATTTTTGCATTCCATTCGGGATGTAGCGCAGCCCGGTAGCGCGCTTCGTTCGGGACGAAGAGGTCGCTGGTTCGAATCCAGTCATCCCGACCAAAGCTCCTTTTTTGGAGCTTTTTTAGCTTATGCCTTATTACGTATAGATCTTACAGAGCCGTAAAACGATGCGGTTTTATGTTGGGCAGACGTATGATCTGGCAAAAAGGCTTGCTGAGCATAATAGTGAGTTGGCGGGACACACTAAAAAAGAGCAGCCTTGAGATATTGTGTGGAGTAAGGTTTTAGATGATAGGAGATCTGCTATGGAATTGGAGAAAAAGATCAAGAAACAAGGGTGGCAGGCAGGTATTTGCATGATCTTAATGTAATCTGAAGTGGCCCGGTAACGTCACGCCACCGGCGTGATTCGGGACGAAGAGGTTGCTGGCTCGAGTCCAGTCATCCCGACCAGAGCTTCTTTTTCGGGAGCTTTTTTGTATGCTGTATTCAAGCATTTTACCTGTTCAGCTGTCCCCGGAAACCGGGAATCTTGCTTTAAACGAACGGAACCTGACAACCAACCTGTCGTCAGCATTTCAGTCGTAATTATAATCGTATTATTTGTTATATAACTTGACGATTTATGTTTCTTTATCGATTTTGTCTGTATTATATTTATTATGGTATTCTGGTCCGGGTCCACTCGAAAAATGACCGGATCTGAAAAAAGCAGGGTAATATGATGAAAATCATGGGCTTTTTCTGAAAGAAGGAATACATTGTGTTCTCAAAAAAACAGACAGTAGCCAAAAAATGCATTGGAGCAATAGCACTGTTGTCTGTTTCATTTGTGGTTTCTTTTTTAAAATACTATATCCACCGCGAATATCGCAACCACCCTCAATTATGTCTGATATCCATTATTACAGCATGCTGTGATCCGGCTTTCCGTGGGTCTGTGCCTGCTGTTCACAGACATTGTTTGATATGAAAAATCGTCGGCTACAAGTATTCCTTTATACGTTCATCATCATTTGCATCATTGCGTTGCTGTCGTTATATGGGGTAGAGTATCAACGACTCTCAAGAAGCAAGGGTTCCAACAGCGCACAGAAAAAGGCAATTGCGATCATTGATCATCTGAATCTTTTCAGAACCTCTCTCAATGAAATAGAATACCATGTCAACACTTTCCTGATCTCGCACAATACCGGTAACCTGAATGATATACGATACCTCCAAAATCAGGCAAAGTCCAATATTGATACCCTGAAACAACTGTGCATTGATGGACTTGTTAACTGCAGTGATATAATCCATCTTGATTCCCTGTTCCAGGGAAGCCAACTATACCTGACATCAACAATAGAGCTGCTGGTCAATGAAAGAATGAGCGATCCTGAATTGCTGGCAAATAATATTCAGTATAACCTGTTACGGTTGCAGATGATCAGGGAATACGATCGACTGGTGAAGCGGGCTAATATTGTTTTACAGCAAACGCATGATGCTTATGACAAAGAATCCACCGATCGGTACGGTTTACTAGGTATGTTTGTGTTCACCACACTGCTCATACTGGGGTTTATCATCTGGCGATTTGTTGTTCAGTTATCGGTTAAAGACAGAGAGATTCGCAGACACAGGTTATTCGAAGAGTCCAGTGACGGAATGCTGGTAACCAATTCACATTTTGAAATCACCTATACTAATAAAGCGATCGATAAGCTGCTGGGTTTACATGGGCAGAATATCATCGGCGGTAATATTTTCGATTTTATCAGTGATGATACGGTACCGCAAAATATTACCCTGCGGCAGACAGTTGAGAAGAGTATCAACCACAATGGTACCAACTCATTCGACTTTTATCATGTGAATGTAGACAGATGGTTCCGGGTAAGCATACTGCCCTCTGCCAACGATTTTACCTTTTTCCTGAAAGATATTTCAGCGATCAAACAGGCTGAATTGGAAATTCATAAGTCCAGAAGGTTATATGCGTTTATTGGTGACTGTAACGATCTGATTCTGCATGCTAAAGATGGTGATGAAATCTATCGGGAGATATGTAAAATAGCCGTGAATTCCGGCGATTTTCTTTTTGCCTGGATCGGCATACCCAATGAAGAAACCGGTTTTATAGAACCGCGTTACCAGTACCGGGAAGAGGAAGACTATGTACGTGATATCAAAGTGTCAACCCAGGATGACGCTTACGGACAGGGACCTACCGGAAGGGCATACCGGACCGGCAGGTATTATTACTGCAATGATATTTCCAACGACCCGGTTATGCATGTTTGGGCACCCAGGGCATTATTAAAGGGTTTCCAGTCTTCCATAGCCCTTCCGGTGACCGTGGAGGGCAAAGTGGTCAGTTTGTTTACCATGTATGCGCCAAGGACTTTCTTCTTTACAGAGGAAGAAATCGAATTGCTGATCCGGGTAACAGATAATATCAGTTATGCCCTAACTGCTATTGCCAGCAACAATAAACGAAGAGATGTAGAAAAAGAGTTATTGAAAGTGACCATGGCCATTGAGCAAAGTTCTGCTTCGGTGGTGATCACCAATATCAAGGGGGATATTGAATATGTAAACCCTGCATTTACCCGCCTAACCGGGTATACCCAGGAGGAAGTGATTGGTAAGAACCCAAGGGTATTAAAAACGGGCTATACCACGCAGACCGAGTACGAGAACCTATGGGAGGATATCACGAATTTCAAAGAATGGCAGGGTGAGTTCCTGAACAAAAAGAAAAATGGAGAAACCTATTGGGAACATGCCATCATATCGCCGATACTGGATGAGCACAATGAGATCACCCATTTTGTAGCGGTAAAAGAAAATATCACGGAAAGAAAAAAGATAGAACAGAAACAGAAACAGCTGATCGACATATTTGAAAATACCAATGCTTATGTAGCTACCTGTGATATGGACAGGAACTTCCTGTATATGAATCATTCCATGCGCCAGGTGCTGGAAATAGGTGCCGGGGAAGATATTACCGGATATAATGTAAGCCAATTCAGGGGTGAGGGGGGTATAAAGGTTATGGCAGATGCTGAAAAAACGTTGAAGGAAACTGGTAAATGGATTGGTGAGAACAACTATAAAGCCAAATCGGGTAAGAACATACCAGTCATGCAGGTGATTGTATTACATAAGGATGAGAATGGCCAGAACGTCCAGCTTTCTACCACGGCCATTGACCTTACACGTATGAAAGAGACCGAACAGGACCTGTTGCGCCTGAACCAGGAATTGCGTGAATTCTCGCGGCACCTGCAGTCTGTCCGCGAAGTAGAAAAGAGCAAGATCCTGGGTGAGGTTCACGACGAACTGGGCCAGGGCCTGGCTGCTTTGATGATTGATGTGTCCTGGATCAAAAAGCACCTGGGTGATGATACGGAACTGGTATCTAAAAAGATAGATAACCTGCTGGATGCGATCTCTGCTAACCTGGATTCCTTCTCCCGTATTTACAGTGCCATGAACCCCTCAATGCTGAATGAGCTGGGTTTGCATGCTTCTGTTGAGTACCTGGTACATTCTTTTACCAAATCAAGTGGTATACCTGTAAAACTGGTCTCCAACACGGAGAATGAAAAGATCCATCCGAATCAAAGCCTGGCCCTGTACCGTATTGTGCAGGAAGCACTGGCCAATGTAAAACAACAT
This sequence comes from Sediminibacterium sp. FW305-C-269, assembly GCF_058231045.1. Lineage (NCBI taxonomy): Bacteria > Pseudomonadati > Bacteroidota > Chitinophagia > Chitinophagales > Chitinophagaceae > Sediminibacterium > Sediminibacterium sp. FW305-C-269. The sequence continues at coordinate 805,389 of NZ_JBIQXQ010000001.1, forward strand.
GCCAAAGCCAGCTTAGCCACCGTTAGCCTGATCAGGCAGGATGGCACCCTGGAACTGCAGATAGAAGATGATGGCGTAGGATTTACTCCCCTCGACGACGTAGATAGCAAACAGCATTACGGTATCCTGGAAATACGGGAAAGGGTGTATGCGATGAATGGGGCATTCCATATTTCATCTGCCCCGGGTAAGGGCACAACCCTCACTATCCAGGTTCCCTTAGAGAAACGTTAATTTATTGGCAGAAAACCTTTTGTAGCTTCACCTGTTTTATAAACGGGATACCAACCTCTGTCATTTAGCGGTCAATAATCAAACAAAGCCCCCATTTTCAGTGTTTTTTAATATAATTTCGCGCGCAATGGGGAAAATAACCGCCTTTTTACTGCTGTTGATGTTTATCATACAGTCTCCCGTATTTGCCTGTGCCCTGCAGGTAAAGGTGGATCAGGCTGCCCTGTTATTTGCCGATACCGGCAGCGGACAGCAGGATACAGACCAGGACCAGGACCTCGACCAGCACGGTCATTTCGATAATGATGAATCTGACGATTTCAAATTGCCGGTTTGCCGTATCGGATTGATGCTTCCCTATCAAAAGAACACCAAGAACCTGTCTGGACAGTACCTGTTGGCACGGGTTGCGCAACAGAACTTTTCCGTTAATACGCCTCCTCCTGAGTGCTAAGGAAAACCTTCGCTGATTTTTCTATTTACTAAGTCTATTCCTTATCGGCCCATATGGGCAAAAACAATTCTAGTTATGCATAGTCGTGTACTGTATGTATGGATCCTCATTTGTACGGGTGTATTCTTTATTTCCTGTGGTGCTAAAAAGGAGACCAGCCAGGCAACCCCGGAAACTTTCCAGGTATTTCAACCCATTGTTATTGACACATCATACGAAAAATCGTATGTGGCAGATATCCATTCTATGCAAAACGTAGAAATACGGGCCCGTGTAAAAGGATTTATCGAGAAGATACTGGTGGATGAGGGTAAACCCGTAAAAGCGGGCCAGACCTTATTCGTTTTTAACAACCTCATGCTCAAAGAAGAACTGCTGAAGGCCAATGCGCACTTGAAAAATGCCGTAGCGGAACTGAAAGTGGCTGAAGTGGAGCTGAAGAACGTGAGGAACCTGGTAGAGAAAAAAGTGGTTTCAGAAACGGAACTGGAAATGGCCAAAGCCAAAAAAGAAGCGATCGAAGCAAAGATCCTGGAAGCCAAAGCCGCTGTGTCCATTGCAGAACTGCACATCTCCTATTCGCAGATCAAAGCACCTTTTGACGGGGTGATCAACCGGATCCCTTATAAAGTAGGTAGCCTGGTAGATGAGGGCACCCTTCTGACCACCCTTTCTAACAACAAGGAAATGTTTGCCTATTTCAACATTTCAGAGAAAGAGTATCTCCGTTTCTCTAAGTCGAATGAGCTCACCAAACAAAATTCCATTTCGCTGCTGCTGGCCGATAATACACGCTTCAAATACAAAGGCCGCATTGAAACAGCCGAAACAGAGATTGATAAGAATACCGGAAACATTGCCATCCGCGCACGTTTTGCCAACCCCGAATACCTGCTCAAACATGGGGCTACCGGTAAGATCATACTCAATGGGGTATTGGACAATGCCCTTGTGATCCCGCAGAAATCAACGTTTGAAGTGCAGGACAGGGTGAATGTGTTTGTGGTCGACAGTAAAAATATTGTAAGAACAAGACCCGTGGAGATCCTGTGGCGGTTACCACACCTGTACGTGGTGGGTGCCGGCCTTGCCACTGGCGACAAAGTGATCTACGAAGGAGTGCAACTGGTGAAGGAGGGAGACAGCATCAATACCAAACCTGTTGATCTGCAAAGCCTGCTTCCACAACTCTTATCAACCCATTAATCCAACCCATGACATCTAATTTTATACGCCGACCGATCTTATCGATTGTTATTTCGTTACTGATCATGCTCATCGGGCTGATCTCACTCACGCAACTGCCGGTGACCCAGTTCCCGGATATCGCGCCACCCGAAGTGACCGTGACCACCAAGTATACCGGTGCCAATGCAGAAACCTGTGTAAAAGCCGTAGTAACCCCGCTGGAGCGTGCCATTAACGGTGTGCCCGGCATGTCTTATATGTCGTCTGTTTCCGGTAACGACGGATCCAGCGTCATCTCCATCATATTCAAATCGGGCGTGGACCCCGAAGTGGCATCGGTGAATGTGCAGAACCGGGTATCGTCCGTTGTGGATGAATTGCCGGAAGAAGTGATCAAAGCAGGTGTGATCGTGGAGAAAGTGCAGAACAGTATGCTGCTGTACCTGAACATTCTCAGTGAGGACAGTACCATGGATGAAAAGTTCCTGTACAACTTTACAGACATCAACTTATTACCCGAGTTAAAAAGGATCGAAGGTGTGGGTTTTGCCGATATCATGGGTTCCAGGGAATATTCCATGCGTATCTGGATGAATCCGGATAAGATGACCACGTACGATATTTCTACCGATGATGTGATCAGGGCACTGAAAGAGCAGAATGTGGAAGCCGCCCCGGGTAAGATCGGTGAAAGTTCCGGCAAAAGACCCGAGGCCCTGCAGTATGTGTTGAAGTACACAGGTAAGTTCAACACAGAGGAACAATATGAGAACATTGTATTGAAGAGTACGGTAGACGGGCAGATCATTTTGTTGAAAGATGTGGCCAATGTGGAATTCGGCTCACAGGAATATGATGTGATCTCCAAAGAGAACGGTAAACCTTCTGCGGCCATCCTGCTGAAACAAAGGCCAGGTAGTAATGCCAGCCAGGTGATCGCCAATATCAAGAGCCGGATGGAAGACCTGTCTGCCGGGTTCCCTTCCGGTATGACGTATACAATCAGTTACGACGTATCTGCTTTTCTGGACGCTTCGATCCATGAGGTAATCAAGACCCTGATCGAAGCCTTCCTGCTGGTGGCATTGGTGGTGTTTGTGTTTTTGCAGGATTTCCGGTCAACCATCATACCGGCCATTGCGGTACCGGTTTCATTGGTGGGAACCTTCTTTTTCATTAAGCTGTTCGGCTTCTCGATCAATATGATCACCCTGTTCGCGTTGGTATTGTCCATCGGTATCGTGGTGGATGATGCCATTGTGGTGATAGAAGCGGTGCACTCCATCATGGAAGAAACCAACCTGAGCCCGCGAAAAGCCACTGAAAAAGCCATGCGTGAAATCAGTGGTGCCATCATTGCCATTACCCTGGTGATGTCGGCGGTGTTCCTGCCGGTAGCTTTCCTCGAAGGTCCTACGGGCGTGTTCTATCGACAGTTCTCGCTGACCATGGCGGTATCTATTGTCTTATCGGGTATTGTGGCATTGACCCTGACACCCGCACTTTGTGCCGCCCTGCTAAAAAATAACCACCACGCGGGTGCTCATGCAAAAAAGAGCCTGTTCCAGGTCTTCTTCGATGCATTCAATAACCGATACAATGGTGTAGCCAATAAATACAAGAAACTGATCGAAGCCATTGCCAACCGGAGGGTGGTTACCTGGCTGATCATCCTGCTGTTCTGCGGATTGACCGGAATGGTGGGCAGGGTATTGCCCAGCGGTTTTATTCCTAACGAAGACCAGGCCACCATCTATGCTAACGTAACTGCTCCCTCCGGTGCTACGCTGGAGCGTACTGAACAAGTGGTGGATGAGATCCAGAAAGCTGCACAGGCATTGCCCGATGTGGCGTCGGTATCAACCCTGGCCGGTTATAGTGTATTGTCTGAAGGGGTGGGTGCCACATTCGGAATGAACCTGATCGGACTGAAAAAATGGGAAGACCGTGAACGGACCGACAAGGAAGTGATCGAACTGCTGAAAGATAAGACCCGTCACATCAAAGATGCCCGGATCGAATTCTTTACACCACCACCGGTACCGGGATACGGTAATTCAAGTGGTTTTGAACTGCGTTTGCTGGATAAGACCGGCAAGGGCGATCTGAAGAAACTGGAATCCGTTGCCAATGATTTTGTACGCGAACTGAAAAAACACCCGGCCATCGGAAATGCTTTCACCACTTTCGATGCCAGTTTCCCGCAGTACCTGGTCAGCATCGATAATATCAAAGCTGCGCAGAAAGGGGTGGTCCTGGCGGATGTGCTCAATACGCTGCAGGCGTTCATTGGTAGTGAATATGCCACCAACTTCATCCGCTTTGGTCAGCTGTACCGCGTAATGATCCAGTCATCGCCCGAATTCCGCTCCCGACCCGAAGACCTGATGCGTTTGTTTGTAAAGAACAAGATGGGTGAGATGGTGCCGGTGGCCGCTTTCCTGAAAATTGAAAAAGTATATGGTCCCGAACAGGTAACCCGTTATAATATGTATCCTTCGGCCATGGTGAACGGTGAACCCAAAGCGGGGTACAGCAGTGGTCAGGCCATTGAAGCCATCCGCGAAGTGGCCAAGACTAAACTGCCGGCTGGTTTCGGGTACGACTGGGCAGGCTCCTCACGTGACCAGGCCAATACGGGCGGCGAAGCGATATTGATCTTCATATTGAGCCTGTTGTTCGTGTACCTGCTGCTCTCGGCCCAGTACGAAAGTTTCCTGTTGCCCATGCCGGTGATCCTGTCGCTGCCAACCGGTGTGTTCGGTGCATTTTTCCTGCTGTGGGTATTGGGACTGGAGAACAATATCTATGCGCAGGTAGCCATGATCATGCTGATCGGTCTGTTAGGTAAGAATGCGATCCTGATCGTAGAATTCGCTTCCATGAAACACAGGGAAGGTAAAACACCGTTACAGGCAGCCATTGAAGGGGCCGCCTCAAGGTTGCGTCCCATCCTGATGACCTCATTTGCATTCGTTGCCGGACTGATACCCCTGATCTTCGCCAGTGGCGCGGGTGCCATCGGTAATAAGACCATCGGTACTGCTGCGGCAGGAGGTATGTTGTTCGGAACCCTTTTTGGTGTGATCGTGATACCCGGTATCTATGTGATCTTCTCCAAGATCACGGATTCGATGCGGAAATCGAAGAACAAAGAGGAAAAACCATTTACAGAGACAATTTAATCAAACATGAAAAGAAATTATTTAGGCGGGATAGTGGTGCTGGTCACCGGTTTATGGGTCAGCTCCTGCAGCGTACCGGCAGTGGTGACCCAGAAGAACGGATTGAGTTTGCCGGCAGCCTATCCCGGATCAACAACGGATACCGCAGCGGTTACCTTGCATAACTGGAAATCATTCTTTACGGATACCAGCCTGCTGTCACTGATCAGTACCGGGCTCGAATACAACCACGACCTCCAGGCTGCCATGCAGCGAATCCAGTCGGCGCAGGCAGAAGTATTGCTGCAGAAAGGCTTATTAGCACCCACCGTAAGCGCCAGTGTGGTGAGCAGTCTGAAAAAATTCGGCTTGTATACCATGGATGGTGCCGGTAATATTGTTACAGAGATGACGCCCGGAAAACTCATCCCCATTAACCTGCCCGATTATTTTTTGGGTGTACAGACCAGTTGGGAAGTGGATGTATGGGGCAAACTCAAAAACAAGAAGAAAGCAGCGCTGGCCCGATACCTTGCCAGTGTAGAGGGTAAGAACCTGCTCACTACGCAGATCGTATCAGCTATCGCTGCCAGTTATTATGAGCTGATGGCCATCGATCATACATTGAAAATCATTGATGAAACGACCCTCATCCAGGAAAGGGCGTATGAGCTGGTAAAAGTGCAGAAAGAGTCTGCTGCATCCACTGAACTGGCGGTGAAACAATTCGAGTCCCGTTTGCTGAACCTTCGGGCATTTCATTGGGATCTGCTGCAGCAGGCGAAACAGGTAGAAAGTGCCATTCATATCCTCACAGGTAAAATGCCTGCACCAATACAACGGGAACAGCATTTTTTTGAAGCAGCATTTCCAGCACTGATAAAAACAGGGGTTCCTTCGGCACTGTTGCAGAACAGGCCCGACATACGCCAGGCCGAATGGAATGTACTTGCCAGCAATGCCGAACTGCAGTCGGCCCGCGCAGCGTTCTATCCATCATTCAACATCACCGGTTCCCTGGGTTTCCAGGCATTTAAACCGGATCTGTTGATACGTACGCCAGAGTCTGTTGCCTACGGACTGCTGGGCGGACTGACCACACCGATCATTAACCGAACGGCGCTGAAAGCCAATTTCCAGAGAGCCAATGCCGGACAGATAGAGGCATTTTACCAATACCAGAAAGCTATCTTAACGGGTTACGTGGAAGTGCATAATGAACTGTTGCGTGTAAAGAACCTGGAACGGGTGTTTGACCTGAAGAACAAAGAAGCAGCATCGTTGTCGCAGTCGATCGATATCGCAGAAACCCTGTTCAAAGCCGGCCGTGCCAGTTACCTGGAAGTGCTGCTGACACAGCAAAATGCTTTGCAGGCAAAACTGGAACTGGTGGATACGCGCAAAAAACAATTCCTCACAACCGTAAATCTATACAAGGCATTAGGAGGTGGCTGGTAATAATTGCCAGCCATTGCCTTTTACAATCGTGTTTTTTAGGCAGGGTTTATGCGGTTGCAACAGCACCTGTAAGCCGCCTGGGGATACCATATAATGCCCAGGGAAAGATCAACAGGATAATCTGCAGGATCACCAATACCATGCCCTGTGAAATATGGAACAGTGAACCATGCCCGATGAGCAGGGATTCTGTGCTGTCATTATAAGAGATGATCACGCTTGCCATATATGCTATGAATAACATTGCCTGGGAAAAAACGAAGAGGTTCAACCAGATCACAGCATGGTGTTGCTGCCTGTTGGCGATGCTTAATTTGTGCTGGTGATGTTTGTAAATCAGTACGATGCAATAAGCTGCATACCCGATACCCATGAAGGAACGTAGCAGGAAACTGCTGTAAAAGGATATCACCGAATGAAAGTACTCGTTTTGGAAAATACTGTCAGGCACTTCCACGATGGTTCTGGCCAGTGCTTGTTTGGTGGCAAAATCTGTGAACAGCCAGGGGGTGATGAGCAAAAAATGTATCACAGCCGGTAAAAAATGGAGCCAATCCTTTTTATCAAGTTTTGTTTTGCCGGTCAGGGTTCCGCGTACGTAAAAGTATAGGATTGGACCTGGCAGCAGGAACAGGAAACTGGGATTGATGAATGCGATGGCGATCCAAAATACGCTACCACTGAAAACAATGGTATAATGCACCAGCACATACAGTGAAACAATAAAAAAGTAGATAGCCAGGTAGCGGTTCACTTTATTACCCGCTCTGCTGAATGCAAAGAGGATCATAGAAATCAACATTCCTAGCGCTGCCGCTAATAATAGCATAATGATAATAATTGGGGTTGGGGGTAATCAACAATTGGCTACAAGGGATAATTGAATTCTGCCTTAGCCGCTTACGCATTGTGTGCTGCGGCTTTTTTGTTTAGTGGTACACTTGTCAATTATGTTTTACATGATTTTATAGTGCTTCACTAATTTCAAGTAGTAAAAGTTCGACAAAATGCTGATTTTGGAAACCCCTCAATTAAGGGTATTGAGGATCAGGACAGGAATTTCTCTGCTTCCCTGATTTTTTCCTTACTGATCAGGTACTCGAAATACCGTTTGTCGGTCTCACTTCTGATACTCTGGATCAGAGGGGTATCTTGTTGGGATAAGTAACTGTATTTTTCGTTGCAACTGTTAATGATGTCGCTTCTTACTTTTTTCTGCATCCCGGTGTTCTTGTCCTTGATACCTAATACATAATTAATATCTGTAATGGAAGCAGTCCTGTTGTCCCTGCTCCGTTCCAGCAGCAGATTGATCAGGCTCAGTTCTGTTTCGGTGAAGTTGACCAGGTATTTTTTGGCCACCTGGTCCGTTTCGGGAGTATGAGACTTTTTTCGCCATACCAGGTACCAGGTCAGAAGCAAAGCCAGAGCCGGCAGTAGTGCGATCAGGCTTAAGGAAAGGTAGTTGGTGGATGTATTCCATACGGGATGGCCGGTAGCCACAAAATCTTTCGGATTGATGCTGACGGAATCATACCGCCAGTTCTGGGTATTGAGCAGGTACAGTTTCTGCTGATCATAATAATGCAGGTAATGGCTATCCACCCTGAGTAATGTCTGCGCCAATGAACTGTTGTCGAAAACAAGGATCTGGTTATGGATGAAATCGACCCAATAAACCAGGCCATTGAATGGAACCAGGTATCCATTGTCTGTTGTAAGCCTGCCGGCATGTGCCACTGCCGTTATATCCCTGAATTTCAACCCAGTTTCTCCCAGTACTTCCCAGTTATGTGTCTTCAGGTCAAGCCGGTAGGTCTTATGGGTAATGGATATTGGGTTCTCATCTTGTTTGATACCTGAATTGAGCTCCTGCTCATACGGCACTAGCAGCGTGGAACTGCCTGCGTGAAACCAGGATAAAAATGGGTTCCCGGGAGGGTGAACTTCCGTATCCACAGGTTCCACATCCCATTCACGGTCGGTGAAATTAAACTTGCGTAAGGTGCCATTCGATTTCCAGAATCCATATCCCCCTAGGTTATACAGGTTCTCTCCGTTGGTGAATACCACTGCATCAATATTATAGTTGATATTCTCCGTTCTGTCGATACGCTGGAACAGCAATACGGAATCCTTTTCCTGCTTCAGCTGGTAAAGCCAACCCGTTCCGGCAAAATAGAGGTACAGCTGTTTGGGTGTTTTGATCAGGATCTGTCCCTTGGCCTGTAATCTTTTCGACTCAGGCAGGGTAATGCTGTTGGCAGCTGTTTGTATGGGCGCCAGGTAGCCTTTTCTTGACAGCATCTGTGTAAAAAAAGGAGATGTTTTGATGGTCAGCACACTATCCACTTCCTGGCTGAACCCGTTTTTCGGATAAGCCAGGAACAGTAGCCCCATACTGATGTATAGCCATAGCGTAAGCCCTTTTGGGATGGCTGAAAAAGAAAGTAACCTATATCGTTGTTTTTCCCGCAGCATAAAAAATAGGAAATAACCTGTAAGGATACCAGTAAGTTAACCTATTCAGCTTATGCGGGCCATGGTCAGGTTAGATTTGCAGGGTAATTGATACAAAATGATGAAAACCTGCGGGATTCCGGTAAAATGGGTATCACAGGACATCGTTGGTCAGGGCCTGGTGCCTGATCCATAAACTGATTTTCTGCCGCTGAGGGTGTATTGTTTGGGGGAATGATATTGCCTGAAGCGGCAGAAGTTTTTATCGGCAGCTATGGGATCCCTATTCCATGGCCTGCCAAACAAAAGCCGGCAACTGATCAGTTGCCGGCTTTACTATTTGGTTGCCGATCCGTTATTGCCGATCGGTTATGCGTTATTTCCTTGTTTTCTTACGTATTTGGTCAGGATCACGATGGTCTGCCCTTCAATTTTTCCCTCGATCTGTTCCGTATTATCCGGAACCAGGCGGATATTTTTTACCACGGTTCCCATTTTGGCATTCAGGGTAGAGCCTTTTACATCCAGCGATTTGGTCAGTACCACGGTATCTCCCTGCTGCAGTATGGCGCCATTTACGTCTTTGTGTAGGTCTACGCTGCCGTCACTCTCATGATCGCCGGTAGCTTTGGCCCATGCAAGCCGCTCATCGTCCAGGAATAACATGTCCAGCTGATCGGTGGCCCAGCTTTCGGTACGCAAACGGTTCAACATACGCCAGGCCACCACCTGTACACCGGGTACTTCACTCCACATAGAATTGGTTAGGCATTTCCAATGCTCCTGGTCCAGTTCGGCTTTTTTATCGATCTGGTCGCGACATACTTTACAGGCAATGATGCAGTTTTCGGTGCGAGGTTGATCCTGTGGCTGCACTTCGTAAACCTGGATATCATCGGTTGATCCGCAGAGTTCACATTTGTTCTCACTTCTGTCAAGTAGGGTCGCGTCAAGTTTCATCTTGTATGAATTTGGGCCGCAAGGTAAAAAAACTATTGGCAGAACCCCGTAGTTTTTACAAAATGGCCGTTCATTGAACATTCTAATGCCTTTATTATCGGCATTGGTTAGATGAGATTCGGATGCTGCGGAAGGTAACAGGGCTGCCGGGTATCCGATCAGGCCGGAACCCTGAAATACTTACGGAGTAAGGGATTGGGGATGATAAAAGTCATATAAAATGGCCGGGAAGCGTGCTAACTTCATCCATCAATAAAACCTGATCCTATGGCAAAGAAATTAGTAAATACCATTCATTACGCCATCTGGGTAGATCATAAAAAAGCGATCCTCATCCATATCGACAGCAAGGGAGTGATGCAGGAGGAAGACCTGATCTCTGCATTCGACAGTCACCAGCGGTTCCGCGGGGAGACCACCAATAAGACCGGTATCCTGACCGCATCCCTGAATGTAAAGGAGAAAGAACAGAACCGGCAGCATGCGCAGATGCATCAGTTCTGTAAGAATATCATTGCCCGGGTGTCTCCAACAGCCGCATTCGTGTTACTGACCGGACCTGCAGAGGCCAAGTATGACCTGCACCGTGAGTTCAGCCGGAAACGTTCATTTGCGCAGGTACCCATGGAAGTGAAGACCACCGGTAAAATGAAAGCGGAAGCGCTTGCCGTATTACTCAAAGCAAGACTGGCAGAAAAAGCAAGGATACATTTTACAGAATAAGGAACTTACAGCAGTTTCATTCCATAATGGCCAAGTGTGGTAAACAGGGTGCATCGTACGATCACGCCCAGGCTGCACCATAGTACCATTTTATTAACGGGAACGTTGAAACCTACCCCTACACCAATGCTGATGGGGGCGCCTACTGTCATGGTGCCCAGGAATCCCAATCCGGCAACACCATATTTCTCCCAGATGCGTATGATCATCCCGGTCTTTGGTTTTTCTTCTGCCGGTTGTTTCCTGTATTTGTTCAGGACCTTACGCACCTGTTTGCCCAGGTAGGCGGCCACGAATACGCCGATCAATCCACCAACGATACTGGCCAGGCCGATCACGTAAGAGGGCAGTTCAAAAGCGAACCCGGCCGGAATGGCGGCGTATACTTCAAAAGTTGCCAGTGCAACAACGGTTGCTATTTTCAATGTCATAGGATCCTGCTTTGCCACGAAGATAGCGGAACAAACTGCTGGTAAAACAGCCGGAACCGGTGGAACCATCACTTTAACATTCCATAAATTTCAGAACCCTTTTTCATGAAAAAGCCATTCGCCCAGGGGGTGAATGGCTGGTAAGACCGGGTATGAAAATGTATTATGCCAGTAACGCCTTCATGATCGATTGGATGGACTGGTACATGGCAGTAGCTTCTTTAAAAAGTTCCGGATCACCCTCAACCATTTTGAGCAGCGGTTCCATATTCATGGTAGATACCACGGTTTCACCGTTCTCTTCATATACGGCGATCCTGCAGGGCATGAATGTGGCAAAACCCGGGAAAGCGGTCAGCATTTTGGAAGCCATGGGGGCACGGCAGATCTCGAACACATGAACTTTGCGCTCAATAGGAAAACCCTTGGTCTGCAGGATCTCGAAGAAATCATAACTGTGCAGTACGGAGAATTTGTTTTGTTCAGAGGCTGCTCCCACCAGCGCTATGACCGCTGTAATGGGTTTGGCTCCGCTTACCTGATAGGTGAATGTGTTGGCTGTTTGGGTCATAGGTTATTTTTTACAAAGGTAAGCAGGGGTGCAAGAGTTATTTGTAACAATGGTTACATAGCCGTAGAATATGATCACCACCTGCGCTAGTCTTTGATAAAAGCCAGCTGGGCAGAATGGTAGATCGGCTTTTTGACCTGCTCCCGCAGATTTTTAAAAGACTCATAGGGGCCACGTGCGGCGAACAGGTTTACCAGCCAGGCGGGTAACCAGCCCCCGGGGTCAACCTGCAGCACATATTCAATTCTGGTTAGCCCGTTGTGCAGCGGTGTGATCAGCCATTTACCGGAAGACTGTTGTATGCGAACAATATTTTTCTTTTCAGGCAGGTAAGTGGGTTTGTTCTGTGCCAGTATGGTAACCGCTTTGCTCTGTACATCCTGCGAAATGGCGATGCTGATGATGAAATCACGGTTTCGCGCGGGCCATGGCAGGCTTACCTCTGAATAATAAATGACCTCTTCCGGCGACACCTGTTTCAGCAGGCTGCATGTTTTGGTGGCATATACCCAGTCCTGCGTACTCTTTACATCCATCAGCACTGCGGTCAGTTTGCTTAAGGGAGCGTCGACCGTGCAAACGGTCTTTACCGCTTTAAAACGCGAACCATCCAGGTTTTGTGTATACACCTGTATGCCATCTTTTTCAGCATATAATTTCCAATTGTTCTGGGCAATGAGAGATGCAGAAAGGCCGAGTAACGCAAAGAAGAGCAGGGGGAGTGATTTTTGCCACATATAAGAACCCATTTATCTAATAACAGGTGACCAGTGCTTTTGTTTATCTGTGATCGTCATTTTTAGAGAGAGATACAACGGAATATATTCTTGTTTTATTCATATGGCCAGCGGACTCGGTATTGTTTTATTTGATAAGTTTGGTCCTCTTTATCTATCACTTGAAATCATATCCTTATGCGTTGTATTTCCCTGTGCCTGTTGCTTTGTTCCGGTGTTACGGCTTTTGCTTTTAACAGTGCAGCTCCGGCTGCAGATGCGTTTGCCCCTGGTCCGGTAGTAGCACATCGCGGAGCGTTCAAATTGCACCAGTATCCGGAGAACTCCATCGCATCTTTACGTGAAGCCATCCGTTTGCAATGTGCCGGTTCTGAATTCGATGTACGGATGACTGCCGATGATTCGCTCGTCATCAACCACGACCCCGAGTACCATAAACTCCCGATCGAGAAACATACCTATGCGGAACTGACGGCATTCCCCCTTGCCAATGGCGAAAAGCTGCCTACCCTGCGTGAGTATATCCTGGCAGGTATCACCAACAATACCACTACAAGACTGGTTTGCGAGATCAAACCTTCACCTGAGAGCAAGGAACGCGGGCAGCTCATTGCAGAAAGATCGGTACAGCTGATCAACCAGCTGGGAGCAGAGAAGAAAGTGGTGTATATCAGTTTTGATTATGACATCCTTAAGAAGATACTGTTGGTCAATCCCAAAGCCAACACCCAATACCTGAATGGCGATATTGCTCCGGAGCAGTTAAAAAAAGATGGGGTGGCCGGCGCCGATTATCATTATTCCGTATTCAGGAACAAACCCGAATGGATCGGGCAGGCAAAACAAAACCAGATCGTACTCAACGCCTGGACGGTGAACGATACAGAAACCATGGACTGGCTGCTGGCCAATGAATTTGATTTCATCACCACCAACGAACCCGAACTGCTGGCAGAGCGTGTAAAACAGTCGCTCACCCGTAACGGCTGGAAACTCAGCTGGAGCGATGAGTTCGACTACAAAGGACTGCCCGACAGTACCCGCTGGGGTTTTGATGTGGGAGGTCATGGCGGTGGCAACAATGAGCTGCAGTACTACACGGATAAAGACACCCTGAATGCCAAAGTGGAGAAAGGCGTACTGAAGATCACCGCCCGCAAAGAGACCAAGGAGAACAAAGCCTATACTTCTGCCAAACTGGTAACAGATAAGACCGCCTTATTCACTTATGGACGCATAGAAGTGCGCGCCAAACTGCCTGCCGGCAAAGGCACCTGGCCCGCTATCTGGATGCTGGGTAAAAATATTCAACAGGCAGGCTGGCCCGCTTGTGGTGAAATAGATATCATGGAACATGTGGGATATCAAAAAGACAGCATTTTTGGAACCATCCACAGCGAAGCCTATAACCACATGAAAGGAACGCAGAAAGGCAGGAGCATCTACACGGCAGATCCTTATGATCGTTTTCATGTATATGCCATTGAGTGGACCAAAGAGAAGATCGATTTCCTGATGGATGGTGTGGTATACAACCATATCCGCAACGAAGATAAGAGTACCAAAGAATGGCCCTTCGACCAGCCTTTTTACCTGATCCTCAATCTGGCCATCGGTGGTAACTGGGGTGGCAAATACGGGGTGGATGATTCCATTTTCCCGGCAACGATGGAAGTGGATTGGGTCAGGGTGTATACCCGTAAATAACCAGACATAGTACCTGGTCCCTTCAGGGGAATGACAAAAGTCATAAGCCTGCTGTATTTGATACGATACATTTGCCTGCATTGATCAGCAGGCAGACATACATACTGCTGTGTTCATTAAAAACCATGTTATGAAATCCATCCTTACCGCCTCAGTTTTCCTGGGGGCCATCGTATGTTTTGGTCAGTCCAAAAAAGTGCCACCTACACCACCGCTCAGTTATCTTGGTAAAACAGTCACGGTATACACCACCGCCGCCAATACGGACCTGCGATTGTCGCAGACGGATAAAGTGGTCTTTAAAGAACTGGCTCAACCTACTGAGGGAGAGATCAGTGTGTTTGTGGATCCCACCAAGACCTTCCAGTCTTTCATGGGTATCGGTGCGGCTTTGACCGATGCCAGTGCCGAAACCTTTGCCAAACTCTCCAAAGAAAAACAGGAAGAGTTTCTGACCGCTTATTATGATGTGAACAAAGGCATAGGCTATACCCTGGCCCGCACCAATATCCACAGCTGCGATTTCAGCAGTGGCAGTTATACCTATGTAAAAGAGGGCGATGCAGACCTGGGCTCCTTCAGCATAGATCACGACCGCCAGTACCGGATCCCTTTCATTAAAAGGGTGATCGCAGCTGCGGGTGGAAAGATCACCACATATGCCAGTCCCTGGAGCCCGCCTGCATTCATGAAATCGAATAAAACCATGTTGCGTGGCGGTAAACTGTTACCGGAATACAGGCAGAGCTGGGCCAGGTACTATACCAAATTCATTAAAGCCTATGAAAAAGAGGGCATCCCTATCTGGGGCATCACTATTCAGAACGAACCCATGGCCACACAGAAATGGGAGTCCTGCATTTTTACTGCCGAAGAAGAAAGGGATTTCCTGAAGCAATACCTGGGCCCAACCATGGCACGCGAAGGACTGGCCGATAAGAAGATCGTGGTATGGGACCATAACCGCGACCTGATGTTTCACCGTGCCAACGTGATCTTTGATGATCCGGAAGCGGCGAAATATGCCTGGGGAATGGGCTTTCACTGGTATGAGGACTGGAGTGGCGGATTGCCCATGTACGAAAATGTGGGACTGGTACAGAAAGCCTTCCCCAACAAGAACCTGCTGTTCACAGAAGGCTGTGCCGAAAGTTTTGACCCCACCCGTTACCAGTTCTGGGGACTGGGCGAGGAATATGGCCGCTCCATGATCAATGATTTCAACAATGGATCCGTGGGCTGGACAGACTGGAATATCCTGCTCGATGAAAAAGGTGGTCCCAACCACGTTGGTAATTTCTGTTTTGCTCCGGTCCACGCAAATACGCAGGATGGTAGCCTTATCTATACCAACTCGTATTATTATATCGGTCATTTCTCCAAATTCATCCGCCTGGGCGCCAAACGCATTGGAAGTGCGGCCAGCAGAAGCCAGTTGTTGACCACGTCATTCATCAATAAGGATAGGAAAATAGCAGTGGTGGTGATGAACCAGAGTGACAAAAAACTGGATTATAATATTTGTATTGGTAAAAGCGCGGCAGTGATCACTATTCCGGCGCATGCTATCCAGACCCTGGTACTATAGAACGGATCGCCTGTACCCAATAAAAAAGCACCATACTGTTTTGTATGGTGCTTTTCTAATTTAATGAGGGTGTTAAAAATTGATATCGATCCTGCCGAACAGGTAACGGCCATTGCTGCCGAACTGCAGGGCACTTCTGGAGTACACGAACTGTCCGGAGTTGCTGTTGCCAGCTATCGCGATCTTGTCGGGATAGATGTCCAGCAGGTTGTTGGCGCCGATGGTCAGGTTGGCGATCTTGCTGAGTTTGTAACCGATGGAAAGATCGGTCACCCATTTGGGTGTATAGTATTGCTGGTTGGCAAGGGTATTGGTGGCTTCGATCACCCCGCCAAAATAATTGTTGCGGAGGAAGAAGTTGAATTTGCCGATACCGTAATTCAGGGCCAGGTTAGCCTTGGTGTTGGGTACCGCATTTTCCAGGTACACTTTGCTGGAGGCGCTGAAGTAAGTGCTCTCCTTACCGATGAGTTTGCTGGAAACATTGATGGGACCTACCTGGTTGGTCTGTGAGGCATTGGCCGCAAAGTCGGCGCTCAGGGTACCCTTACCCAAACGGGCCTTGTACGAAACGATCAGGTCAATACCCCTGGTCTCTGTATTGATGGCATTGGCAAAAAATGCGGCACCGGTTGCGTTGGCCAGTGATAACAGCTGGTAGATCTCTTTGTCAACAGGAGAGGCGGTGGGTGCATTACTTCCCGTGAACTGACCGGTATAGATCACGCGGTCGTTGATGCGGGTATAATATCCATCCAGGGTCACTTTCAGTTTACCGAAGCTGCCTGTGAAACCAAGACTTACGCTTTTCGATTTCTCAGGGCTCAGTTTGGGTATACCCAGCAACTGTGCAGGTCTGCTGTCGTTGGGGAAGGTGCCGATCTCGTTGGCCACACCGCTGGTGAATACCGTTGCGGTATTGGCATAGTAGCGTTGCTGTAAAGAAGGCGCACGGAAGCCGGTGCTGGCAGAAGCACGTATGCTGAAGGTCTTGTTCAGTTTATAACGGGCAGCGATCTTACCATTGGTGGTCGAACCAAAATCACTGTAGTTCTCGTAGCGAACGGCGGCATCTACCAAAAAGGCTTTACTGAAATTCAGTTCAGCATCGGCATAGATGCTGGCTGCGGTGCGGTTGGCATTAACCGCGTTCTCTGGCCGGAAGCCGGGGAACACCTGCGCGCCACCGGGCCTGGCAGAACCATCCGGTCCGAACAGGGTATTCACGGAACCGGTGAAATCCGGAACCAGTATCGGGTTACCATTGGCATCAATACCTACCTGGCGTGCAAGGCCATAATTGGCGTATGAATTCTGGTCGCCGGCTTTTAACTGGTAGTTCTCAAAACGGAACTCACCACCGAAAGCCAGGTTGGTTCCGCTTAACCAGTCCAGGCTTCTGCTCAGGTCAACATTGGTGGTGTTCTGTGTGAACTTAGGACCACCTGCATTGAAACTGGTAGGCGATGCCTTGCCCAATGAAGCGTTCAGGGAATTCAGTACACTGAAATTGAACTGGTTCTGTCCGTAAGTGTTGCTGAAATCCACATTCCATTCGGCTATCTTGCCCCTGATACCGGCAGCCAAAGAACGGTCGTATGCATCAGAGCCAATATAGGGAAGGAAACCCAGCGGGTAGATCTCCAGGATATTCCTTGACTCGTTGGGTAAACGATAGAAACCACCGGATTTACCCTTGCGGTAACCCAATCCACCGAATGCATAGAATTCTGCACCGTTGTTCAATGGGATGGCGGTGTTGAAAGAGAATTGGCCGCTGGTATATTTCGATTGGCCCACTACCAGGCTATAATCCTTTCTGGTGGTATTGGTAGCCACCAGGAAGGAATCGGTCCTGTCAACACCACCGGGGTAACGGCGGTAGATCACATCGTTTCTTGCGCCACCGCGGTCGGTGGGTTTGCGGTCATCAAATGAGCCGGAGAAATTGATGTAACCACCCTTGCTGCCCAGGGCCAGGCCCAGGTTCAAAGCAACCTGTGTGTTTTGTCCGTCGTGGTACGACTTGCCGTTGGATTTGGAATTGTATTCACCCGAAGTAACAGAAGCGGATAATTTATCTACGCTTTTCTTCAGCACTACGTTGATCACACCGGCTATCGCGTCGCTGCCATATTGTGCAGAAGCGCCATCACGCAGGATCTCGATCCTTTCGATAGATGAAACGGGGATGGCGTTCAGGTCGGTTCCTACACTGCCTCTGCCAAACGTACCGTTCACGTTGATGAGTGCCGAGTTATACCTTCTTTTTCCGTTCACCAGTACCAGTACCTGGTCAGGTCCCAGTCCGCGAAGCGAGGCCGGGTCCACGTGGTCGGTACCATCGCCCAGGGATTGTGTATTGGAAGTAAAGGAGGGCGCTGCAAAATTCAGGATCTGGTTCAGGTTCACCTGGGCGCCCACACCTGCCAGTTTCTTGATGTCCAGCACATCGATCGGGACCGTGGTCTCCAGTTGTGTTCTGGGCGTGGAGCGGCTGCCCAGCACCACTACTTCGTTCAACACGGCGCTTGCTTCCAGGCTAAAATCGATCACGGAGGTCTCACCTGCGGTGAGTGTTACCGTTCTGGATTGCTGTTCAAAACCGGTATAGGATACCGTGATGGTATATTTTCCGGGGGTCAGTGATACAGTGAATACACCCTGTGCGTTGGTGGTGGTGCCGGTCTTGCCCACACGAACGGTGGCATCGGCCAGCGGATCCTTGCCCGATCGTACAGTTCCTTTCAGGGTAGCGGTTTGGGCAAATACCTGCACCGATACAAACAGGAGCAGGAGCGTTGTGAGATTTCTGAGAATGTTTGGTTGCTGCATAACAATAGATTTTGTTACCGCCGAGTGCTGCAAAAGCAGTCTCTTCCGGTAAATAATAAATGAAAAAATAAATGAGAATAGTGGTAACGTGGCAATCAGAAAAGCGTCAACATCGAAACTGTGGGTACATATCGTGGTACATAGAACAGGTTTTGATAATGGAGGAGCGAATGTAGGGGATTTTTACAAACCCACCAAAATGATAGACTAATGGATACATACTTATTTCCTTTATCGAAAATCGAGGGATGAACGGCAGAGGGCCCATGGGGCAGGCCACGGCACTTGACATTGTTGAAACCATATTGTATTTTACCTGAACCGCTAACGAAGATCTTATGGAACAGAACCCTTTAACAGAACGGCTTCGTTCTCTTACCCTTGTGCTGGGTGTGGTGCAGGTGATCACAGGTTGTTTGGCCGGTCTGCTGCCACCCGATGCCGTAGCATGGTACCGGGGTATTGTGATGGCGCATATACAGTTCACGTTCAATGGCATCCTGCAAAGCCTGCGAAAAACCGCCGCCACCCCAAGAGTTGTTGGTAGCAACAATATTCAGTCCTTTCTTTTTCAGATCGGTAAAATAGTCGACCGCTTTAATGGCATTGGCGGTGGTACCCCCGCGTGAGCCGAGGAACTTGGCAGAAAGCAGGGAAACATTCCAGTTCACACCCACTACGCCTTTGGTATTGGCCCTGGCGCCGATGGTGCCTGCCACATGGGTCCCGTGGTCATCGCCGGTGCCATCAAAAATGCTGTTATCGTTATTGGCAAAATCCCATCCGTATACATCATCCACATAACCGTTGCCATCATCGTCTACGCCATTGCCGGGGGTTTCATAAGGATTGGTGGCGAAGTTGCCGGTGATATCTTCATGGTTGTACATCACCCCTTCATCAATGATGCCGATGTATATGGTACCCGAGCCTGTTTTGTTGTTTGCCCAGGCAGAAGTGGCTTCACAGCCGAACCCTGATCCCATGCCCCATAAAGAGCCGTTGGTTAAATAGGGGTCTGTACTGGTAGCTGAATGCTGGTAAACATAATTGGGTTCGGCAAACTCAATAATGGCATCGCCTTTCAGTTTGCTGATGGCAGCCAGCGCATTCAGGTTACTGTGTACCAGGAATACGCCGGTTTTTCTACCACCTCTTTTCATGGCATTAGTATGGATATGTTCCAGTACCGAAGCGCCGATGGCGTTGAATGCCTGATTCCTTTGCACATCACTGGTATTGTCTTTGAACTGGATCAGTAATTCGTTGGGTACGGTTTCGTAACCGCCTTCCTGCGTAGCAACGGCACTGTTGAGTGCGGCATTGGCGGCATCCGTTGCCTGGGTGGCATCTGCTCCCGGGTCTATCGTTTTGGTGCAGGATAATGCCAGGCAGCAGACAAGGAGATAACTGATTTTTTTCATGCTTTGCTAAGGTTTAAATGATGTATGTCTAAAGTAGCTAAATCTTACAAATTAATATGTAGGTATATCTAGGTATCTATTCAAAGAATTTCTGACCGGAATTTTGTTTAATAATATGATAAAAAAAGAAACATTTTAATGAACACCGAATGGCTCGTTCTGTACAAGTGTTTTATCTTCAATATCTTAAAAGGAATTCCAGATCCTGCCGGTGAAAAACCACTGCCGTAAAATGGTAAGCTCCTGGTAACAGGAGCTCACATAGAATTATTCCCCCAAATAATTCACCCGGCTAATATAAGGTTGCCTGACTGCCATTGCTGACAGATGCGCAACTTAATCAATGAATTTTCAGTGAAACGCGTTATTTCTTTTTAAATTATTGTTAATCAATATTTAAATACATTTAATATATATTAAATGTATTTAAATATAGTTTGTATATACTACCCTAAAACCTGTTGTATATGAAGAGGTTTTTCTGTTTTTTCCTTTCTCTGCTGTTATCGATGCAACAGGGTAGTGCCCAAAAGAGCCTGCTTCGTTTGTTTGGGACTGATACGGGCTACCTTTATCTGAGGGCGGTGGATCCGGTCAATAAAATGATCCCCTTTGCAAAAGAGCTGAACTGTTCTGATGCAAGACATCACTATTTTCTGAAAAATGGGGAACTCTATGTACAACTGGACGGCTCGGGTAAGTTATTTGTATGGGATAACCTCGCCCGGCAACCCCGTCGGTTGGATGCCACCTGTTATGAGGGCTATAATTTCGGCGCCTATAGTTTTATCCGCAACAATAGGTTTTATAGCCTGGGCGGCTGGGGCTTCTGGCAGTTCAATGGCGGACTTCGTTATTATTCTGAGCAATTGAAGGAATGGTCCGTTATCCCGCTTAATAAAGAGGTTCCGTTTTCGCAAATCATCAATGCGTTTGTGTATGAGGATAACCGGGCCGGATTGGTCTATGTAGCTTACCTGCCTTACCCGAATTCCTATGTGCAGAATAAAAGGGATAATGTGGGCGACTCCATGCTGGTGCAATGCCTGGATCTTAACACCAACAGCTGGTGGGATAAACCTAAATTATTATCACCGGGTCTGCAAGCCAAGACCCTTGGTTTTGCACCGATCCTGCTTCCGGGGATAGGATTGATTTTGCCTGCTAAAGAATACCTGAGCCTGCTGGATTTTAAAAATAACCGGCTTTATAAATTAAACACAGGTTTTGCCGAACAGATATTGGATGCACAGGTAAAGAACAAGAACGGTTTTTATGTGGTAAAGGATAGCAGTATGTTCTATTATAATCCCACAACCGACTCCATTACCACCCTCCGCCTATCGCGGACAGACCTGGTTACTACAGACATACCGCCGCTCAAGACCCTTCCGGAACCTTTTCGTCCCAAACTGATCTGGGGGATCGTTGTAACGGCCATTTTGTTATTTACAGCCGGTTTTACAGGCCTGCTGTATCTGCATCAGCGAAAGAGGATGCAGACCCTGCAGCTTGCATTATCCCAATCACAAAAGCTGGGTAGGGAAGTGATGGTTGATAAGGACACACCATTTTCAGATAATCTTACCAGCCAGGAAAGATCAGTACTTGAACTGCTCATCCATAAATCCAACCAGGACCTGCCTACTTCCATTGATGAGATCAACCGGGTATTGGGGGTAAAGAACAAGGATGTAAGTATACAGAACAAACTCCGGTCAGATACGCTGCAGATGATCAACAGGAAATTCAGGGTATATGCAGCTTCGCAGGATACATTAGTGGAACGGGAAAAAACAGAGCTGGATAAACGTGTATACCAGTACCGGGTCAATGAGCGCTACCTGAATAAAATAAAATAGCAGCATGCAGCAAGAAAAGTATTTGGCACAGCAGGGTCCTGTACCTGCCTTGTTGGGTTGCGGGGTTATAATGCTGTAAAAACAGAATAATATGGAGATTTATTGATAGCTCCCGGCATAAATCGCGGTTATCTTAGGACATGCCGTAAGTGATATTTTTTAGAAAGAAGGGACTATGGAGCACAAAATTGTCAAAAGCCGGGGAGCATTGCAGTAGATCAAAAAGCAACTACTTATCATTATTGATACACTTACTACTTTATGTGTGTCAATGATTTTTAAACATCAGGCAAACTATGTTTTTGATAGCCTCTTACCTCTGTTTTCTAACCTGTGCACTGGGTGCTATTTTTTCGCTGTATTTACAGTTGCGTTTTCCCCGGTTCCGGTCTACCTATCTGTTACTGTCGGTCATTTTCTGTTTGTGCTGGATCGAGTTCTATATGTTTGCCCTGAGCTCGCGGTATATTTTACAGATGCCTTTTCTTTTCCGGACAGCTTTTCCTTTCCGGGCCCTAGCCCCGGTATTGTTATGGCTGTATGTATGGGCCATGTTGCATCCCAACCGGAAGTTCAGTAAGGTTCAGCTATTGCATTTTATTGTACCGCTGATCATTACACTGGGCCTGCTACCCGATTTTTTGAAGCCGGTGGCCTATAAAATGGAAATGCTGCAACATTTTTATAGCCAGAATAATTCACTGATGAAGAAAAACGCCGGCATCTTTCCTGCCGGTTTTATTCAGCCCTTTCTACTGTTCTTTGGATTGGTCTATGTGGTGGTTTCCATCAGTTATATCATCCGGTACAGCCAACGAAAAGCCGCCCGGTTCAGGGAGGTGAATAAGATCCTGCTCCGCTGGATCTTGCTGGTAGCGGTGGTGATCACCATTTTCATCCTGCTGCAGGCCATACAATATTTGAGTTTGCTGTTGAAAGGAGATTTCAGCGTGTTTGCCCAGCTGGGACAAAGCATTTCATTGATCACCCTCAAAGTGTATTTACTGGTAAATCCCCTGGTCATAGAGAACATGGATGGCTGTATTGAAGTGCCGGACGAAATACCGGCCTCCCTCCCGGATATGGCGGATATCTTACCCAGGGTCATGGAGCCGCATGCAACATCGCCTGGTTACCGTGAGTTGCATGCATTTTTCCAGGTGGACAAGCGGTTCAGGGATCCCGAGCTGAGCCTGGCAGCTATGGCCGGGCAGCTTTCTATGTCTAAGAATAAGTTGTCTCAATATCTGCAGCAATATTATGGAATGGGTTTCCCCGAGATCGTTAACCGGTTCCGGATCCACCATTTCCTGGAACTGTTGAAAGAAGAGGATTCCCGCCTGCTCAAAATGGAAACCCTGATCCTGGAATGCGGCTTTCAGCACAAGACCACTTTTTACCTGGCTTTTAAAAAAGTGCTGCACACCAACCCTTCCACTTACCTGAAGCAGTACAGAAAATAGGAAATTACCTGTTTACTGCACCAAATAAGGGCGAATATGCACTTATTTGGCTTGCAGATTCTCGGTATTTACAGATGCCAGGTTGATTTTTGGTATTCACCAAAATCAACCCAATGATAAGACTCGCAACCGTTACAGCCAGGGATCCATCGGCAACCGCATCAGCTCCCTGAGCTTTACACAGCCTGCCCCATTGTTACTGACCATTGCCAAAACCTTCCCATTTTTTAAACCATTCAACCACTACATTATGAAGAAGATTCTTTTTTTAGCCGTCCTGGTACTGATTGTTTGTCAGTCTTTTGCGCAGGAAACCAAATTATTGAGCTTTGTGTTCAGGGTCAAAACCAATTCATCGGAACTGTTCGAGCAAAAAATGGCCGCTTTTGCCAAAGCACATTTCAAAGGCAATATGGACTTCCGGGTGCAGCAGGTATTCGGGGGTAAGAATGACGGCAATTTTGTGATGTCTGCCAGTAAACTCACCACCCTGGGTTATTACGACGGGGCTGACTACGAAAAGGAAAGCAAACCTTTCTGGACAGCTTTCAACAAAGAGATCAGGCCACTGATAGAAGACTTCCACATGGACTTCATGAACTTCCATAGTGAATACAGTTCTGCTGCCCAGAAAGCCTATGCAGCCAAAAACGTGGCTACCGAAAGAATCATCAGGGTAGGTAGGGTGAACGATTACCTAGCTTTGCAGACAGAGGCCAAAACCGTTTGGGAAAAAGCAGGCGTGCACATTGCCCTTTACCGGAACGTGACCGGTAATACCAACCGTTTCATCTCTATCCGCCGCTTAAGCAAAGGATGGGCAGAACTGGATCCGGGGGGTACTCCACTGTTCAAAGATGTATTTGTTCAGATGTATTCAGAAGCCAGGTACAATGATTTTATGAAAGCGATCAATGAGTGTACCGAATCGGTAAATGTGCAATACCAGTATTTCAGGGCAGACCTGAGCAATAAATAAAGATCCCGCAACCTGTTGCGAGGTACACAACAGGTGAGTTCATTTATCAACCAAACCAAACCAACATGAAAAAGTATCTCTTTTTTTTATCGGGAAGCTTATTGTTATTGGCTGTGGCTTGTAAGCAGCGTACAACAAATGTTGTTGTTACTCCTTCCAGGGCCTCTTTCGCCAATGCGGGTCCGGATGTAGACCAGTTAAAGAAAATGTTTGAAGCCTATGCTAAAGCAGACTGGGCTACTTACCGTTCCTGTTTTACAGATAGCGCTTTTTCTGTTTATAATCAGATGGCCACCGACACCAACATTCAAAAAATTCCTGTTGATACCGTGGTTGCCCATCACAGCAGAGATCGTGAAACGACCTGGGAAGGGATGTCTATCAATACGCCTATCTATGAAGTGGTAACCGATACGGCCGGCAACAAGTACGGCCATGTCTGGTGTAAACTTTCTACCAAAAACCGGAAGACCGGTAAAAAAGCAGACCTGACCCTATTCGGATCCTATGGTTTCAAAAACGATAAAGTTGCCTGGGAATGGGTGATCTTTGATCGATTGGGATTACAATAAAAAATTAAAAAGCCTGCTTTACAGAAAGCAGGCTTTTTAATGAGTGTAAGCTACCGGTGTGGGTGTCTGCCAATCGTAACAGAACGGGATGGATCACTGAAAATTGCGTTGCTTTTTCACCTGATCTTTCGGAAAGAGCTACTCAGCAACCTTCTTTTTTGGGAGGAGTTTCCGATCATTCTCATCTGAATCTTTATACTGCTTTCTCAATGCTTCCAGTTTCTTTTGCATCATTGCCTTCACTGTTGCGTAAGCCGGATCCTGGTATACATTCTTCATCTCTGAAGGATCTTTCTGCAGGTCGTACAGCTCCCATTCATCCACATCGTAATAAAAATGGATAAGCTTATAGCGACTGGTACGGATACCGTAATGCCGTTTTACCATGTGTATGGAGGGATATTCGTAGTAGGTATAATACACTGCATCACGCCACTGCTTTTCTTTGCCGGCGGCCAGTTTCCGGAAAGAACGGCCCTGCATTTCTTTCGGAACGGGTACGTTGGCATAATCAAGCAGGGTAGGTGCAAAATCGAGGTTTTGCACCAGCGCATCAGACTTGCTGCCGCCAGGTATTTCTGCAGGATAGCGGACCACCAGTGGTGTACGCAGTGATTCCTCGTACATGAACCTCTTGTCGAACCAGCCATGTTCGCCCAGGTAAAATCCCTGGTCTGAAGTGTATACCACAATGGTGTTTTTATCCAGTCCGTTCTCCTTTAAAAAATCAAGCATACGGCCCACGCCCTCGTCTACGGCAGCCACAGAGCCCATATAGTCCTGCATATAACGCTGGTATCTCCAGTGCATCAGATCTTCCTGTGTCATGGAGGGGTAGTTCTTTTTGAAGGCTTCCATGATCGGGTTGTAAACACTGTCCCAGGTGGCGCGCTCTGCAGGTGTCATCCTGCCGAGGTTGTTGTTATAGGCGTTCCTGTCCCAGCCCATATAACCCTTCAGACCCAGTTCATCGAGTATGGCGGGAGGTACCTTGTTATCGCCTGCCCAGTTCATGTGTTTGAGGATATTCATTTCGGCTGATTTTGCCGAGGTGCCCCTGCCGGCAAAATCATCAAATAAAGTACGGGGTTCCGGGAATTGCATTTGGGTATAAGCTGCAATATGCCTGAGGGCAGGCAGCCACTCGCGGTGAGGGGCTTTCTGGTGGTAGAGCAGGCAAAAAGGTTTGTTGGTGTCGCGGTTTTTTACCCAATTAATCGCCATATCGGTGGTCAGGTCGGTTACATATCCCTGCACCTGTTGCTTGTTGCCGTTGATGATGAAATTGGGATTGTAATATTCGCCCTGATCGATCAGTACGGCGGAATGATCAAAACCCTGGGGTATTCCATCCATGTGTATCTTTCCTATGAGTGCGGTCTGGTAACCGTGTGACTGAAGTTGTTTGGCAAAATTATCCTGGCTCCAGTCGAAGCGGGCTTCGTTATCAATTTTCCCGTTGATAAAACTGTGTTTACCGGTAAGCAATACGGCCCTGCTGGGGGCGCAAAGCGAATTGGTTACCGTGGCCCGGGTAAACAAGATACCTTCTTTGGCCAGCCGGTCAATATTAGGCGTCTGGTTTAACCCATGACCATAGGCGCTGATCGCTTGATAAGCATGATCGTCACTCATGATGTACACAATATTGGGTCGTTGCCTTCCGGCTTCAGGCGATTGTGCCGTAAGGGATGATGCTAGCAGCAGGGCGGTAACTAGGGTAAAGAATGTCTGTAGACTACTCTGTTTCATAACTTTTTGAAGGGACTTGTCATTTAAAGATAATGATGTATCCGTACAAAATGACATTGGGTTCCCATCGTTCAGGTATTTATCAGGAAACCTGCCGAAACCCGGTCTGGACAATCGTTTATGAGCGTAATGTACCCAACCTTTCTGAAGGGGAATTATGTATTAGGATTGATAACGCAAGTTTCTGCAATACAGTGATAATTCGATAGGACCCAACGGGGGAAGCGCTTAGTGTAAATTAGGCTGGGTGTGCAGGAGGTTCTATCGCCGCGTTATTATACAATCATCGCTGTATAAATAGAGCGCTATAAGCGGATGAAGGAATGACCTGTTCCTTTAATAGTGTTACCTGCTGGTTATTGTTCACTGAACTGATAAACCAGGGATGCGTTCGTCTTACTTAATTACTGCGTTTTTTGTTTGCTTGCAATAAGCACTAAAATATCCTATTGCACCACCGGTAATATTCGTTACCGGATTCGTGGGGGTCAGGCTTTGCTGACCACTTACCTGATCTACATTGCCGATCTGTTTAAAGTATTGATAAGTGGATTTATCAATACACTGCATTTCAACACTCACCGTATCGTTCTGTAGCAGATCTGTTTTGTATAGTTCCACACTCTGGTAATTGCCGTTTGTGAAAATATCATCAAAAACATATATCGTATTTCTTTCTATACCGTTTACTTTTTGCAGGTATCTGTAATAGTTATCAGATAGATAGGGGTCCTGGAAATATAAAATGGTATGGTAATATTTATTTAGTCCAAACAATGACATATCTAAAAAGGCAATGGAATCCAGTTTCACGGGTAAGGGCATTTGACTCCTGGCTTCATATGTATTATTGCCGAGCTGTACCTGTAAGAAATATTCATGACCAGGATAGCCTTTAAAAGATTTCGCTATATAATTGCCGGGTTTCCATTCAGAAAGAAGAAAGGTTGTATTGCTGGTTACATCGGTAACCGCCACCCGGGCACCGGAAACGGATGGAGGCGGTTCGGTTGTAGATAGATTAACTGTTTCACTAATGATAACAGTAGCGGTTGTATCAATATTATTAACGTATCCCTCGATAACCATTTTCCTGTTATTCGTATTGATATCAAATGGTATCTGTTTTACACAGGCGCTTAACAGCAGTACAAAACAGGATAATTTAAGTTTATAGAACATATGCTGCATTACTTCTTTTGTCAAAATTTGAAATGATAAGTGAAGGATGGAACCATTTTGAATAAAGTGGTTTGCATGGCATTGGTTTTATTTGAAACAGTGGGATCATCTTCAAAAGTGATGCTGTATGCGTTTTCTCTGTTATAGGCATTGTATAACGAAAAGGTCCAGCTGCTTTCCCGCATTTTTTTACTTTTCATATGATAGGTAACTGCAAGGTCCAGTCTGTGGTAGTCGGGCATTCTTTTCTGATTGCGTTCTGTGTAGTAATAAAATATCTGGCCACCTATCCGGTATTTCCCGGAGGGAAAGGTTACCGGACTGCCGGAATAATAGATCCAGGAAGAGGATATTGTCCATCTTCTGTTCGGCTGGTAGATCAGAACCGCAGAAAGCTCATGAGGTCTGTCCTGGCGAGCGTTGAACCAGCGATTATTATTAATGGATGAAAACCGGCGCTCTGTTTTTGATAATGTATACGATAACCAGCCCGTTAAAACGCCTTTTTTCTTTCTAGCCAGAAATTCAAATCCATAGGCTCTTGCTTTGCCAAACGTTAACAGGGTCTCGATATCCTGGTTGGGAAGTAATTGCGATCCGTCTTTGTAATCAATCTGGTTTTGAAAATCTTTGTAATAGATTTCAGCAGAAAGTTCCAGGGTTTTATTACCTGTTTGACTGAAATAACCCAATGATACCTGGTCAGCTATTTCTGGATGTACCGTATTGTTTGTGGCCAGAAATAAGTCTGTTGGATTTGCGGATGTGGAATTGGATATCATATGAATATTCTGCACATTTCTGGCATAGGATATTTTCAGCACCCGGGTTTCATCAATGTCATAATTGATCGAAATACGGGGTTCCGGATTTGCCTCAGGTTTGCCAATTTGAAATGGTTTATAGTAGGCATAATTATACCGGTTTCCCAATGAATCGGTAGAATAATAATTCCCCGGTCCCATTATTGAAAAGAAGTTGTAACGGATCCCGTAATTAATGAGTGTTCTGTCATTAATTTTTTGAGATTTACTGAAGTAGAGGTTCCATTCGAGGTTACGCTTCATCTCCGGATCAAAGGAACTGAAACCGGATCCCATGGTTGCTTCCAGCGATACCGGACGTATGTTATGAGCCGTAATATCAAAGCCGAATTTTACTGTTTCTGTTTCGTTTTTTGTTTTTTGAAACTCCTGCTTTATTGTATAATCGTACAGGTCCGAGTAAACATATAAATTCGTATTGGAAGGCCGTAAAGAAATGTTATACTTATAGGTGCTGTATATGATCGATGTATTTGAAACGAGTTTACGCCTGAACTGATGCCTCCATCTTAGCTGATTAATTTTATTGCCATATTCAATGCCGAATATTTTTCCTAAAGAAAAATGATCATTGCCCTGGTAAAAATTCACAAACAGTTCATTCTTTTTATTCAGTCGCCAGTAAAGCTTCCCGTTATAATCTGTAAAATGTAAAGTGTTGTTCCGGATAGCCGGATCTTTGGAGAGCGCCAGGTACTGGTCGGGGTAGGACTTCCTTACGCTGAATAAAAAGGAGGCACGATCCTTAACGATTGGCCCCTCTGCCGCGATTCTGGATGCAATCAGTCCGATTCCCCCGGTAATTTTATAGGCGGCTGTATCTCCCGGATTGGTTTTGATATCAATAACAGAGGAAAGTCTGCCGCCATATTCGGAAGGTAATGCGCCCTTATAAATAGTAACATCATTCAGGATGTCCGAATTAAAAACTGAGAAAAACCCCAGCAAGTGTGATGGATTGTAGATAGTTGCACCATCTAACAGCACCAGATTCTGATCGGCGCTTCCACCTCTGATATATAGTCCGCTGGAACCTTCGCCGGCATTTTTAATACCCGGTAAGGTTTGTATTGACTTGAGAATATCCTTTTCTCCAAAAAGAACAGGTATGTTGTTAAACTCCGCAACTTTCAGTTTCTGGATACCCGCAAAAGATTTTTTGTCAGATCTGGTTAGCAGCTGTGATTTTACAAAAATCTCCTTGAGAACGGTCAGCCTGGGTTTAAGTAATCGTACAATACTTACTGAATCCCTGAAGCTGGTTATATAGAAGCTATCTGTGGTATAACCTTCTGTACTGATTATGATTTGAGTACTGCCGGTATTGGTCGGCAATAAAAATATACCATGTTGATCGGTTTGATAGTGATACAGCTTGTTTTTTACTTGTACCTCAATTTCTTTACCTGATAAGGGGGCTTTTGTCAGGGAGTCTTTTAAAAAGATACGGGTATCTGTTGGCGTTTGGGATTGTATTCGGGTAACTGTGCAAACAAGCAGGATAGCCAATAAAACTGATCGCGAAAACATTATTCTGGAGTTGGGGGTATCACAAAAAATTAAAGCACTTATTAGTAACAAGTGCTTTAATTTTTTGTGTTGTAATTGAGCTTATAAAGAACAACCAGGCGTTAGTTTTATATTGTCTACGGTCAGTGTTCCATTAGCATTTGATACGGTATGTATTTTAACCGCAACAGACACTTTATTAGCGGTTCCTTTTCCTTCAAGCTGGAAGCTGGTAGCAAAAGTTACTGCTTCACCTTTCGCTACATGAGAGTTGAGTTTAACGTCCAGGTTTCCATGATAACTGATATTGGGATCAGAAGTTGTAAACGTTAAGTTGCTTAACAATACATGTGCGTTAGCATTTGTGGTGTTTGAATTGGAAACAACATTGTAACTCACTAATAAATCGCCATCATTTAAAAAGAGCTCATTGTTTGAACAATCAAAAAAGCCAACGGTTGCTCCTTTTAAAGCAGACAGGTCCTCGTGGTAATTACCTTGTGCATTGGCCGGTGTAATAGACGGGATCTCCGGAACACAAGAAAACAATGTCAAATTGGTAGCTGCAAACAGACAAATTGCGAATAACTTTTTCATTTTTTATTTTAGATTTTGGGCAAATCTATCCGATAAAATTACTTTTAAATAAATGCATTATAGATTGACTTACAATTGATATAAGTTGACTAATAGTTTCTATTTTTTATTAAAAAAAGATTAAAAAACGGGATAAAAAATGTTACACAGGACCCATTTATGCATAATTAGTTGCTAATATGTAGTTCTAATTTTACAAAACAGAGCTATATGTTCTATTGTGTTGTAGTGTGATGTCTATTGAATTGCTGAAGTCGTCTACGTATATATTTTGTTTTAATATCTATATAATTATTCCCTCTATGATCGCATAGAATAGCTATTCCGTCAGTGTTCTGCCAAAATGGGATCGGTGTGGATGTTCCTGCAAATGTTCAACCTGATCCAAGCTTCGTATCTGCACGCAACCCGGAAAAGCTAACAGGATAGCGCATTTCTCAGGTGGGGCCGCAGACAGGATAAACTTCTTTTAACCATCCCCACCTGTTTAGCCATATATCAGTGGGGTAACCTGATCGATCCGGCAGACAGGCTTTTTTTGCTGAAATCAGGTTATTAAAAAGCATAAATTGATATAAAATAGCCATTATGAAGAAAATGATCCTTGTTATATTCATTATCAGCCTTTCCTGTCATGAGGCGTTTTCTCAGGATATTGAAGCCCTGCGAAAACAATATGAGGATATGGTAAAGAACACAAAAGTTCCTTACGGTAAGAATTCCGCGGTCGCTAAGTATTATAAGGTTCGTGGAATCAATATGTATACAGAAACGTATGGACAAGGAAAACCCTTGCTTTTGATTCATGGTAATGGTGGATCTATCAATAATTTCATTTATCAGATACCCTATTTTTCCAAATACTATAAGGTTATTGCTGTTGATAGCCGGGGCCACGGGAAAACAAAAGATGATGCAGATTCGCTTTCCTATGAAATGATGGCGGATGATTTTTCTGCGCTTTTGGATGCCATGAAGCTGGATTCGGTCTATGTGCTGGGATGGAGCGATGGAGGCATCAATGCAGTATTGCTGGCCATAAGACATCCGGGGAAAGTGAAAAAAATGGCGATCACCGGCACGAACCTATGGCCGGATAAAACGGCTATTTTTCAGGATGTGATAGAAATGATCACACCCAGCATTGAATCGTTGATCCAAAAAAAGGATAAAACGCCGGCGGAAAGAACAGAGGCAAAACTGGGCAAACTGTTGCTTACGCAGCCGCAAATTGCAGCATCCTCCCTGAACGCTATCCAGGCGCCTGCACTGGTAATGGCCGGCGACAATGATGTGATCAAACCGGAGCATACTTTGCTGATCTATCAAAATATCCCGAACGCCTATCTATGGATCGCGCCAAACTCAGGGCATAGCGCAGCCCTGGTTTATAAGGATGATTTTAATAAGAATGTTCATCAGTTCTTCAAGCATCCCTTTCGGAAGATTGAAAAAGCTGCCAGGTTTTTTTAGAGGATACAGGTTCCTTTTGATCTTAAATATGAGCGAGGTCTGAAAAAGGCATCTGTTCTTCGAAGAGCCTCCACTGGGGGCTTTTCGTTTTTGTAAGCGGTACATCCCTGTAACTTCCAGGCTATCTCCGGCTTGCAAGCAGCATTTTCCTGCTTCTCTATCGCGAGTTATACCAGTTAGATCTAACTGGTATAACTCGTATAAATGATTGATAGTTATTTCTTTGCCTGGCAGTCATTATTCAAAAAGGCCAAAAAACGAAAAACCGCAGGCAAAATGGCTGTTTTTGGCCGCTAAAAATGTGGATAAACCCAACTTATACTGAACTATCACCGGGTAGGCACCGGGAAGCAACCGGGAAGCGGTCGGGAAGTGACCGGGAAGCTACTGGGAAAGGAATGAAGAGGTGGGCGCTTTGAATTGGGAAGCAGTAGGGAATGAATCCTTGTGTCAGCTTTTTATTGCAGTAAGTACCTGGTAGCTGAGTTTTGCAGCAAATAAGCAGGTATTCATTGTTTTCCCCGAAAGTTCCCCTGCGGAAGACAGGTATGGCAAAGGAACCTCCTGTTATTTTCGTTGCCTGACCTGCAGTTCAAACACTCTACAGCAGACAATGATATGCCGGATGGATCTGATGGCAGGAAAAATGACATCTAATGGAATCGTTGGATGCTGGTCGGCGACCACCATCGGCAGGAAACTGTCAATGGGGGTCATTTTTTTAATGATAAAAACGACCTACAAGTATTTATTTTCATTGCTAAGTAAAAATGTTCCTATAAACGCAATTGGGAACATGTTTTGATACTTAATCTTTTTAGGGAAAAATTGACAGGTCTAGTTTTATGCTTCAATAAAAATGAATCTATGAGAAAAAAACATTTTGCCCCTGCATTAGTATTATGTGTAATGAGTAGCTTGCAAATTTTTGCACAAAAGGCTGACGTTGCAACCAGGAACATCAAATTTTATAGCCATGTTTGGGATGTTGCCATCAACGAAGGCAGGATAAATATCCTGGATACTGCTTACGCAGACAATGCAGTATTGCATACTGTACCAGAGACGAAAGGGAAAGCGAATTGTGTTGCGTATTATGCTAATTATGTAGCTGGGTTTTCCAATAGACAATTTATTGTTAAGGAAACTTTTGCCCAAGGGAACAAATTGGTAAAGTATTGGCAATTCAAAGGCAAGCATACTGGAACTTTCTTTGGGATCCCTGCAACCAATAAAGATGTTGATGTAATTGGCTGTACTATTGCAACAATTATCAATGGGAAAATTACGGAAGAGCAGGATTTCTTTGACAACCTTACTTTTTTACAACAACTTGGCTTAATCGCTAAATAATTATAAAGGTGTAATTGATTTTATATAAGCGGAAGGGGTTACTCCCTTTCGCTCTTTAAAAGCGTCAATAAATTTGGATCTGGAAGCAAACCCCGCGTTATTGGCAATTGCTTCGAGGGTTAAATTTTTAGATTCTCCGTAATCAATCAATTTACATACATAGTCAATTCTTAAACGTTTTCTCCACTCGCTGAACGTAATTGACAATTCTTTATTAAAATAGTTTGACAAAACTCTTTCCGGAATTTTTAAATCAAAGGACATTTGTGAGAGTGAGAACTCCTTTTGTATAAATGGGGTGGTTTTCAAATAATTTTCTATGGTTTTTTCGAAATCATAAACCGTAGACATTTCCTTTGTTTTCCTGGGCAGGTTAGATTTTATCTCTTCAATAATCGTATCCTTTCCTTGTTGAACTGAGTAAGATATGTTGCCGTAAAGAATCTTGGGGAATAGAAATAAAAATATATTTTGAAGAAAGAAGCCTCCTCCGCAAATACCAAAATAATTTTTTTCTGTAAAAAACTCTTTCGCAGGGATGCCAAACACAGTATAATGAAAATCATACAAAGTAGACATGTGCCCAATGCTATTCACTGCAATAACAATTTGAATCGTACCTAATAAATACACCCATCTTTTGATAATAGAATGATTGGATGGTAGTCTTCCAAATTTTCTCAATGTTTGTTTTCCGTGTATATAAAAATAAATAAGAGAGGCTACGGAATAAATAAACAAGTGAACTGATCGCGACAATAGAATAAACTCAAAAGAAACGAAATTAAAATCTAAGGAATAGTTCTCTGTTACATTTACAATTTCATGTGCAATTTGTTTCTTTTGTTCAAAAGGCAGGGTCGTAAATGGCAGACAATTGATAATTGTCAAAAATGCGGAATCAGATGAAGCCAATCCCATTTCCCCAATTTGTTACTATCTGATAGGGTGGTCTTAACATAATAAAATAGAAGTGGTCCTAATAAGTAAGAAAGCGGGAGCCAATTAACAAAACAAACGCCCTCCCAGAAAATGTCCTTTGTAAAATGTAACCCATAATATACCAATACCACCAGGTTGCAACACAGGAAAAAAAGTGCAAGAAAGTTATTGGATCTGTTTAAGGCACTTAAATAGTATAGAAGAATAAAGGAAGTAAAAATCCCAAATAAGGGGAAAAATATTGCCATAAATGGTTGATTATAAATTCAATGGGTATTAAGATAGTATAAAATCGATCAAGTTGTCATTTTAATACCCAATCTGTTCCCAAATACCCTTTTGGAACATTTAGGGATACGATAAATACGAATCTTTGATCTGAATATTTCATTTTTATATTTCAAAAAAAGTATACATATGAAAAGACTAATCTCCTGTTTTACCTTGGTAACTAGCCTTGTTGCTTGTCAGTCAAAAACTGAAATAAAACCTGCTTTTGATCCAATCAATGCCCAAAAAGAGATCAATGAAGTCAACAAAGCATTTGAAAATTATGTAAGCAACGGAGACTCGGTTGGCTTAGCAACTAATGTGTATACAGTTGATGCAAAATTTATGAGTCC
Organism: Sediminibacterium sp. FW305-C-269; assembly: GCF_058231045.1. NCBI lineage: Bacteria > Pseudomonadati > Bacteroidota > Chitinophagia > Chitinophagales > Chitinophagaceae > Sediminibacterium > Sediminibacterium sp. FW305-C-269. Next base: position 840,454 of record NZ_JBIQXQ010000001.1, read on the forward strand.
CAATAATCCGGGGGCAGAGGGAAGACCCGCTATTATATCAGCTGTATCAGGCATTTTTAAGGCAGGCATAACTGGAATAAAACTGACTTCTAAAGAAATTTGGGGAGATGAAAATTCAATTATGGAAGAAGGTACTTTCGCATTAAACATCAAAGATGGCACTGTTATAGAAAAAGGCAAATATTTAGTGCTTTGGAAAAAAGAAGATGGTAAATGGAAGTTACATAGAGATATGTTCAACTCAGACTTGCCCGTGCCTTCTGTAAATAAGTAAATATTTTGTATTAAAAAGGGCCCCTGTTAATGGGAGCCCTTTTAATAAAGGCTACAACCAATTCTCACTCCTGTTTTTCTGACAAAAATAAAAAACCGCATAGACTCGCTCGCTCCCAGTAAAAGGGTCTATGAATTTCACTTCATAAACCCTTTACATGCATTCCTTTTCTAATAAATAGGGATAATACTTCCTGATTTTTTAGAAGCACTTAGTGCTTATTCATTAGTCTACAGCATAATATTTTCTATACAATTGACCAGTTATAAAAACAGCGTTGTTGTCTTTATTCTTGGTTGCCCAGGCTTTAAATTTTGGGTGGTTGTGGATAGCTTTGTACTCTTTTTCGGAAACCCAATGCCCGATAGTGCAATTTCTATAGGTTTTAGTGGTGTCAGAAGCATCTAATTTAAAGCAGCTGTAATAATTTTTCGGGAACCCGATTTCAGCAATAATTGCATTGATTTCTTTTATGCTGGCCATATAGGTTTTTTCCATTTCTGCATTTTTTATGTCATAAAAATGTACAGAGTTAATGGCTTTTTGAGCATGAGCTGTCACGTTTAATCCGATTGCATAAAGCATGGATAAAAAGATAATTTTTTTCATTTGATGATATTTAAAGTTTATCACACTAAGAAACATTGATTTTCCCTTTCGTTTAGTTGCTTTCCTTATCTAGCTTGTTCCCTTTTATGAATCCGGAACATTTTTTATTAAAAAACGGTCGTTTTAGATCCGGTTGCTATATAAATTGAACTCAAAAAAAATCATGAAAAAATTATTGGTAAGTGTTCTTGTATCAGCTTTATTGATTGCTTGTACTGATTCAGGTAAAAAAAGCGAAGGCGCTGAAAAACAGCCAAATCCAGTTGCCCACATTTTTAAGCCAACGTACACCGACAACTTTAAAATAGGTGATCCAAAGAATGTATTGTTGGCAGAACAATTTCACAAATTATTGTTTGAGAAAGACTTTAAACAAGCAGGAGAATTGATAGCTGATACGGCACAGTTAAATAATGATGATGGCTCAGTTTTAAAAGGGAAAGCAGCAATAGTAGATTTTATGGAAAAGAATTTCGCCGGAATCACTATCAAAAATTTTCAAATAGCTGCCATATTGCCTGTGGTTGGCGAAAATGGACACCAGTGGGTAGATATTTGGGATGAAGCTGATCTTGTAACCCCGGATGGTAAAACACAAAAATACCAATGGGTTGATGCTTTCAGATTTGAAAACGGGAAGATTGTTCACTTTATCGGATTCGCGAAAGCTGTAAAAGGTTAGGCTTTCAATAAAGCTGGTTAATCTAAATCAGAAAAAAAGACAACAGAAGCCCCTGTTATTAGGGGCCTCTGTTGTATAAATCATTTTAATTGTATAGTTATTTTGTTGCCAAAGGCAAATCTGTGTTTGACATATCTCTATGTAACTTCCATTTACCATCTTCTTTTTTCCAAAGAACCAGGTATTTTCCTTTATCTAACTGGTTATCTTCTTTTGATTTTACGGTAAAGACACCTTCTTCTGTGATGTAGTTCTCGTCACCCCATACTTCCAAAGTTGTTAACTCTATCTTGCTCAAACCAGCATTCATAAAGCTACCCCAAACTTTGGTTAAGTTTTCCTTTCCTTTTACGGATGGCATATAGTTTAACATGACAGATCCTTCTTTACTATATGCTGCTGCCATTCCTGCTGAATCCCCTTTGGCAAAAGTTTCCATGATTACTTGATTAGTCGCTTCAATTTCTTTTTTAGCATTTACTAAATCGAATGAAGGCTTTGTTTCTTCCTTGCATGCGAATAAGCTCGATACCATTAAAACTGATAAAAGCATTTTTGTCATCTTAGTAGGATTTTATTGTTAGTAAAAGTGAATTCTTTTTATGATCATACCCTCTTTCTGCAATTAGGTTGGTATATTTTATTATGTACATCCTCTTGTTACTATTTGATATTATATATGGCTCCTTCTGCTTTAAAGTTTGCAGATTCAGCATATTGATTGCTAAATGGCAGCGTATTACTAAAAAATAAGACGGCTTTGCCTCTCTTTCGATCTATGCTATAAAAAGTATTTGCGATACCTGACCAAAAGACAGTTCCAGGATTTCGAATACCTTTTCTTCCGTTTTGATCTATAGCCCAGCCGATTCCAAATTTGTTATTTTCTAAAAAGTGTGAATTGGGGCTTGTCAAAAAAGGGTATGCATTCGTTGGATCTTCCAGTAGGGTTTCCAAACTGCCCATATTATTCTCAAACATTACATCAATAGTTGATTTTTTTAGTATTTGATGTTTATTCAGTGTGCCATCATTCAAAATACACCTGATAAATTGTGCATAGTCGTGAAAAGTACTAAACAGGCCACCACCTGCATCATAAGTTTTGGGTTTCAGATCTTTATATTGCCAAGCTGTATCAGCCTCAAATTTTTCACCGTTTAACTGTCCGAATGTGGTGATTTCGCCGATTAAGGAATCTGGAACAGTGAAAAATGTTCTACTCATTCCTAGTGGTTTGCTAATATTCTCGTGAATGTATGTTTCAAGATCTTTGCCAGATACTTTTTCTACCAATTTGCCTACCCAGTTAATATTGGTGCCATATTGCCATTTATCACCCGCTTCAAATACTCTTGGCAAGTCGGAATAATGATAATCTGCAGGCATATGTTTGCTAAATTGATCAAGTCCATTATGTAAAAATGGATATGCAAAACCGGCTGTATGCGTTAATAAATGTCTTAATGTGATTGATTTGTTAGGCTTTACTAAGTTTCCATCTTTAGTAAGTATTGGAATGGCAGCCATTTCTGGCAATAAATTGTCTAAAGGCTGGTCTAATTGTAATTTACCTTGTTCTACTAATTGCATTGCTGCAACTGTAGCTATGGCTTTTGTCATTGAATAGATTCTGAAAATATGATCGTCATTGACGGGTGTTTTTTTACTCCAAATTTTATTGCCATGATGATATTCGTAAAAAACCCCATTTTTATTAATCCCGCCAACGATAAATGTTGGTAATGGATTGTGTTTGGCAATACTATCCATTGTCTTGTCAAGGCGAAGTTTTGAATTTGATTGAGCATTTACCAGACAGGGAAAAGTCAGTAAAACAATGCTGATTGCTATAATTTTCATACGCGTGTATTTTCTGAATTATTTGAGCATTTAAGGTATTACTATGCATGCTATTTGGCTAGCTACTAAAGCTCCTCCTTGTTCCCCTATACCACTTTGGAACATATTTAGGCCTAAAATCTTATTTAGAAGTGGATTGTAAATTGTCCCCGAGCCGCAGACAGCATACAACCTGAGTCGAAAGATTTGTGACCTTCTTCCATATTTGGTAGTAACCTAGATCATGTTAACGAGGCGGGTTCAATGATCATCAAAATCTGGCAGGAACTGGCAGGGGCATCCTTAAGTAAAAAATCACCTACATTTCGAGAACGTAAGTGATTGATTTTGAGTGGTTAACTCTGTGGGCCCACCAGGGCATGATCCTGGGACCCCCTGATTATGAGTCACTTTTATTTTGTTATCAGCTGTTAACGATTTATAATAAAAATTCATAAAATCCTTGCTATTACTGCATTTCAGAGAAATATTGCTTAAACTTGATTTTTGCTTTTGATAGTTGTTTTCAAAAAACATGTATCAAATCATGTATCAAATTTAAGGTTATACGATGAAAGAGCAGCGAGTTACAGTCAAAGTAGTCCCAGATACCCGGAGAGGTAAGCTTTCTGGTAAATATCCCTTAAAGCTTAGACTTACCTGTAAAGGGGAGAGGCGATACTATAATACCATTTATGATGTTTCTACTGAAGAATGGGAGGCAATCAATTCCGACCAGGTCAAGGGGCGACTAAGAACGATTCGAAATGAGATCAGTGCCTTAGAACTGGATGCTGAGCAAACTATAAGACTAATGGATGTTTTTTCATTCTCCAAGTTTGAAAAGCGATTTTATAAGAAATCGGGTAAATCCAGGACAATTAATAACTTTTTTAGAGAATATATCGATCAATTAACTACAGAAAGGCGCATTGGAACCGCTGAAGCCTATCAAACGGCATTAAATGCATTAATTAACTTTAAAGGTGATAAGAAAGTATCAGAAATAACAGCCGGGTACTTATCTGATTTTGAAGAATATCTATTGGGCAAAGGGAGAAGTATTACTACTGTTGGAATTTATTTGAGACCTCTTCGTGTTATCTTAAATATTGCTTTAAATGAAGGGTTAATTACAAAACAAGAGTATCCATTTGGCAAGCATAAATATGTTATCCCTACCGGAAATAATGTTAAGAAAGCAATTGGATTAAATGACATTTCCAAGATTATAAATTATCAATGTACAAATGGATATTTTGAAGAAAGATCTCGAGATTTCTGGCTTCTTAGTTATCTGTGTAATGGAATAAATATGATGGATATTTGTCAATTAAAAATTAAGAATCTGCAACCAAAGCAGATATCCTTTGTTCGAGAGAAAACTAAACTTAGCAGAAGGGCTAATCCTAAGGTAATAACTGTTTTTAGATCAGAAAAAGTTGATGAGCTTATTCATAAGTGGCGTAAAAAGGAAAGTATTAAGCCAGATTCTTACTTATTTGATATCATATCAGATGACGATGACTTCATTGTTATTAGGAATAAGATCAAGCAGTTTACAAAGGTTACAAATGAATGGATGACAAAAATTGGTGAGAAGGTTGGTATTAATATTAAGCTTACTACTTATGTGGCTCGTCATTCTTTTGCAACAATCTTAGCTCAAGAAGGGAAGGCCCCAATTAAATACATAAGTGACAAGTTAGGGCATACTAATTTACTTACAACAGAAAAATATCTTGCCGGCTTTGATATTAAAACTGACGAGTATTATTCAGATGTATTGACGTCTTTTAAGATGTAAAGAATTGACAAATTGATTTATTTAATGTATTGAATTATCAATATCTAACGGTAATGAAAAAGATTTAAGTTCATGTGAAAGCCGTCCTTTTACAATTGCTGGGTGTATTTTTTGCGAATGAGCAAATTCTATGACCGAGCTTTTATGTAATCTAATGGACTTTGAAAAAAACTCATCCCATGCAGTTTTGTCTATAAGTTTATCATTCGCATAGCAATTAGCTTCGTTCTCCATTATTGAATTTTGATCTTTAGCCGCACCCTCATTATTTTCTATATCTATAAATTCAGCATTGTTATTATTTATAAGATGGCTGAAGATATGTCCTAATTCATGAAAAAGTGTAAAAGCAAAATTATCTAGACGTTTGTGTCTTATTGTAAGACCCACTGCAGGATTCCCATCACTCCAGAACGAAACACCATCAATCGGGCATTTTTCAGGATGAATCTGTACAATTAGTTTGATACCATATTTACTTAATGTTGCAACACAGCTATCGATAACATTCAGATTTTGTTGGATGATATTTTTTAAATCTGATATTAATTCCTTCTCTTTACGACTATCAAATTGACTTACTACAATATTTTTAGCTTTATACTTTACAAGGTTTAGCCATCCTGTTAGATTAATTCTATCTGTAGAAAGCTTTTCAGACCGCCTAAAATGCACCATACTTGGGCTATTAAATGCTTCTGGTAATTGATCGAGATGGTTAATTCGATATACTGATTTAATAACAGGAATATCAATTATTGGATCTCCGGAGATTACTTCTTGTTTTTTAAAAAACTTTACAGGGATCATTGATTCAATCATATTCCATTGATCAATGGCAAATAATCTCTGCAAGGTTTTTTGATTTACCCGCTCTTTATCTAGCTCAAAGTTGCTTTGAAGATTTATCCAAATTGATGGATCCATCTTTAATTCTCTACCAATTAATAGTGCATGTTCGGCAGTTATTCCACGTTTACCTTTGATAATTTCATTAAGCAATGAGGGCTGGATACCTAATTTAATAGCAAAATTCTTTTGGCTAATTTCTCTGGCTTCAAGTTCGTCAGATAAAATTTCACCAGGATGAATTAAATTCCCTGGGACTAGGTTCTTACTTGCAGTTGACATAGCGTTTTTTTGCACTGGTTTTTACTGGGGTGAGCCCAGTTAATAGTTATAAATCAGTATTTCTGATATATACTATTCGTAATGGTTACTTATTTCTTCAATCAATAGTATAGTTATTTCGGGTGGACTATCTGTGCTCTGTATCTCCTCAAAGATTAATCTATATTTCTTATTAATTCGGACAGAACTTTTACCTTTTAAATTCCCTTTTAACTTTTCATAATTCAATGCGTGAAATTGATATAATTGCTCAATGTTTTCTATAGCCCTTAAGCGAAATATTACTTTTTGATACTGTTTTATTAATGCGGGATCAAACCGATATTTTTTATCAGAAATCTTTGTTCCCTCATAAAGATCAATAAGGTTTAAGTCTTTGAAAATCAATTCCAATAGAAACGGTTTAGCAAATTTACAAAAATAATTCACAAAATTGTGAATTATTATATTTAAATTCACAAAATCGTGAACATAAACATAACAAATTAAAATTTATTACAATGGCAAAAAATGGTAAATCTGGAGATGGCCACAGAAATGGTCAGGTTAAGGAGAGAAGTCAAACTTACAATTCGAAAACAGAAGCCTGGGTTAAAAGAGATACTGAGACAGGTAGATTTATGGATCAGAAAGCTGACAATAAGCCTTTTAAGGGGGTGAGGAAGGAAAAGTAATTTCCAGTCAGCGATACTTTGAAATAGGCAATTTGGGCCCTTCTAAAAGGGGCAAAAAAGAGGGAATAGAAAAATTCTAGTAAGAATACTGATGTAATATCAGTAGTGCTAGCAATCTTATTGTTCTGAAAAAGCTTTTAATTGGTAAGCATTGAGTCGATTAAAAACTTTATGTTAATAATTGTGCTTTATTATATTGTTTGAGCATAAAAGTTCTTATCCAGTTAATATTATCTTCAAGGTTTGATTTTTGGAGGGCATTAAAATATTCCTCCTTGTCCTCTATGAAAACTGTTCCTAATGGTAGCCCATAATAGGCTTGTATATAATTCATAATCAGTCTACTAGTGCGGCCATTCCCATCGTAAAACGGGTGTATTGAAACGAGATTGTAATGTGCTGCGAAGGATAAGTTTAATTGATCTTCAATATTATTGGGGTTAAGTAGTAGCATCTTTTCTTGTAAGGAACGGACAAATTCTTTAGTGAGCTTTTCTACTTTATCATAACCTGGGAAATATGTACCACCAGCACTAACATTGCCCTTACGAAATTCACCGTTGGATGCATCTACCTGTCCGAGGGGAGTATTGTAAATGCTCCCTGTGTTTTTCATAATAAGTGCATTAATATGTTTGATTAGCTCTACTGTAATTGGGTTTCGTTTAACTGCAGTTTCGAGAGTATATGTAAGAGCAGCAGCATGATCTTTAACCATCATCACATCAATGATGGATTTACCAGCTGGTAAGACTCCTTTATTCAAGAATAAACGAATTTCATCAGCTGTCAATAAACAACCTTCTATTGCAGTAGAATGATATGTAATAATATGATTTTCTAATTTCAAGTTGATAATCCTCCTTACCCTTGCATTCCTCCATTATTAAATAGGTATAAATGTAACAAAGACAAGAGAAATAATAATTGTTTCGGCTTTTTTTATACTTATTTCCATTAATACCTGTTACTTTTTGCAAGTAGTTTCCAAAATAATTTGTGGCAGTAATAAAGACATATCCCTCCCCATTATATCTCCATTTCGTTATACTTCAGAATTACTTCAATTGCTTACAACTCGTCTAACCTACTGAATAAAAACATGCTTTATTAATATTCATAATTTGGTAACCACCTGCAAAACCTCAGATGTAATATTTAGCGTTTACTATTTATGCTTAAAGAGTGTTAGCTCACTCGTGTGAGCAAAAGCAAGTTTAATAAAATAAGGAGCCTCTGCATAAACTCAAATGATATACCTCCATAGTCTTATAAGTAGATCTCCCGCACTTTTGAGGTTGAAATACACACACTACCCAAAATATTTCGGATGCAACCAAATCATTAACAATTTTTTTTGAGAGGGAGAGTTCATATATTCAATTGTTGTAAGCAAGCCTAAAAGACGACACTACACAAGACAAACAGTTTGACAGGAAGACATCATACAGACCATACTTCAACTCGACAACAGGTAAGCCGACACTCAAGCCAACCCGATGTTTTTTATTTTTTTCCACCACACATTTTTTAAAAACATTTTTAAGCCAGCCTGCATTTGGCACATTTGGTTTTGCCCAACCCACAAGCCGACCCTTCACAAAACCCGAAGAGCCAAATTTTAGCACACACACGGAAAATGGTATAATTAATTTTGTTATATTTGCCAATATCTGTCAAGACAATAAATTTATAATGGCGACACAACTCGGAGACAAAATCAGAGAGTTTAGAACAAGGCAAAACCTGCTTTTAAGACAGGTTGCTTCTAAACTTGACGTTGACACTTCTATCATCAGCAAAATGGAAAGAGGCGAAAGACCAATCAAGAAAGAGCAAATTGCAATCTTGGCTGACATTCTTAAAGCCGACAAAGAGGAGCTTTATACACTTTGGCTGGCTGACCAAGTTATGGATGTGATAAAGGACGAGCCATTAGCTGACGAAGCACTCAAATCAGTTTCTAAGAAAATCAAAAAAAGAAAATAGATGGCGTCAAATTTTTTTACAAATCAAGGCGACAATACACTATACAAGAAATTTGTAGGTGTGTTTGAGCATATGCAGAATATAGAATACTTCAAATCAGTTATTGGCTATTTCCGTGCATCAGGTTATTTCGCAATTCGCAAACACTTCCCTGAGAATTTAAAAGTAAAAATCATAGCAGGTATCAATGTTGACCCTTTCATTGCTTTAGCCCAAAAACAAGGACTTCTATTTAATCTAAACGCCAAAGACACCAAAGAATCATTTATTGAATCAGTTCAGCAAGACATCATCAATGCGAAATATGGTAAAGACATAGAAGCAGGTATCATTCAATTGATTGGTGACATTGCAGACGGACGAATAGAAATCAGAGCACACAATTCAAAAAAGCTTCATTCAAAATTTTACATTTTTCTTTCGCCAAACTTCAACGAACACAATCCCAACGGTATGGTGATTATGGGTTCATCTAATCTTTCAGCACAAGGTTTAGGATTGGAAGACGTTGACCATAATTACGAAATGAATGTTGAGCTAAGAGATTATGAAAACGTAAAATTTGCCGACACCGAATTTGAAAAGCTATGGGAACAAAGCACACCTATACTTCCAGTTGATGCACCTGCATTGATAAAGAAAACGTATTTAGATGCTGCTCCAACTCCTTTTGAACTGTATGTAAAATTCCTAATTGAGTTTTTCGGAAAGAACATTGAATACGATCCGGATAGTATCAGCGATATTCCATTGAAGAAATTCAAAAAACTAAGCTATCAAATTGATGCAGTTAATCAGGGCTATGAGTTACTGCTAAAACATAATGGTTTCTTTTTAGCAGACGTAGTTGGAACAGGAAAAACGATAATGGCTGCATTGTTGGCTAAGAAATTTATAATCAACAATGGACCGAAAACCAAAATATTAATTGTTTATCCGCCTACACTGGAAAAGAACTGGAAAAGCACTTTCAAAGAATTTAGAATTGATGAAAAGTGCCATTTTATTGCCAATGGTAGTTTGAGCAAAATTGTAGAAGGTGACCACAACTATGCCGACAAAGAACGCTATGATTTGATTTTAGTTGACGAAGCACACAAATTCAGAAACCACAGAAGTCAGCAGTTTGAAAACTTACAGGTAATCTGCAAATCTGGTCGTGAGAATATCGGTGGCATTGAAGGTTTTGAAAAAAAGGTTGTGCTGATTTCTGCAACACCATTGAACAACAAACCCGAAGACATTTACTATCTCATCTCACTATTTCAGGATATTAGAAATAGCAACCTGGGAGAACCGAATTTGCAGAAGTATTTCTATCCGCACATTATCCGATACAAAACGCTTATACAACAAACTCCGCTTGACTTACAAGCTATACAAGACATTTTCAATGACATCAGAGATAAAGTTGTAAAGGACATTACCATTCGTAGAACCCGAACTGACCTAAAGAAAAATGAACGCTATGCAAAGGACTTGCAAGAGCAAGGTATCATTTTCCCGAAAGTGGCTGACCCATTTGCCAATGAATATGAATTGCCTCACAACTTAGCAACGCTATTTCTTGACACGGCAAACAGCATCATTGATAAAAGCAAAATTGACTTTTTCCGCTATCAGGCAATTGCCTATTTGACAGACGAAGCAAATAATGGACTTTACCAAAGTGCTCAAACAATCTCCCGTTCTTTGGCTTTCATTATGCAAACGCAGTTAATCAAACGTTTGGAAAGTAGTTTTTATGCTTTCAAAAATTCGTTGAGCAAAATCACTGCTTCAACAAAACAAATGATTGAAATGTATGAAAGAGACAGTGTTTTTATTGCTCCTGATTTAGACATTTCGGACTTGCTGAACAAAGGCTACACCGATGAAGAAATTGAAATTGAGATTCTAAAAATAGACGATGAAAAGCCAAAGAATAAAAAGTTCAAACAAGCTGATTTCAAAGCAGGATTTATTGAAGGTTTGCGTAGAGATTATGAAAACTTACACGCCTTAAATGAAAGGTGGCAAGCCATTGAAGAACACCACGACCCCAAATGGAATGTGTTTATTCAGTTGCTTGAAAACGAGTATTTCAATAAAGACAAAAACGAGTTAGGCAAACTGGTAATCTTTACCGAATCAGCAGACACCTTAAATTACTTGGCTTCAAGGCTAAAAAAGGAAACGCTTTACAAGGTTCTTAGCATCACGTCCGACAACAGAAACAAAGAGTTTGAAACCATTCGTGAAAATTTTGATGCCAATTACGAAGGAACTTTTAGAAACGATTACGACATCATTCTGACAACTGATGTATTGGCAGAGGGTATTAACTTACACCGAGCCAATGTAATTGTAAACTATGATACTCCTTGGAATCCGACAAGATTGATTCAACGTCTTGGACGTATCAACCGAATTGGAACAAAAGCCCAATACATTTACAATTACAACTTCTACCCTTCCGAACACGGAGACAACCGCATCAACCTTCGTCAAAAATCTTTGGTAAAACTGCAAAGTAGCCACAGCACATTTGGAGAGGATAACAAAATCTATACGCTGGATGAGATTATAGACCAGTTCAGAATGTTTGAGGAAAAAGAAGAAGATAAAGACCTGAGAACAGAATATTTAGAATGGTTGCGTAAATACCGTGAACAGAATGAAGAACATTTTAACGCAATCAGAAAAATGCCTTTAAAAGTCCGCTGCATACGCAAAGCGACAGAAAAGGAAATCAGTGTTGCATTTGTGAAAAATGGAGACCACAAGAACATCTATTTGCATTCAGAAGGAAAATCATTTTCAATTCCTTTTGAAAAGGCAGTAAAGATTTTTGAAGCACCAAAATCAGAAGATGGTATTTTGCCTGTTCCTGATTTGCATTACAAGCAAATCAACTATATTTTAGAACAGTTTGAAAGAGACATCACAACTCCTGAAATGATTAGTGGAAATGAAGACAAATTGGATGTAAGGTCAAACAAGGCGTTGAATGATTTGAATAATTGGTTAGCAAACCAAATTCTATCATCACCTGAAGCTATTGAAGCAGGAGCAAACTTGTTGCCTTTGCTAAAACACGGAACATACACCAACCTGACCAACGAAGTTTATAAATTGAGAAACGAAACAAATCCAATGAAATTGGAAATGGAGTTGATAAAACTTTCACGGAAATATACGTCCAAAATTAAGCGGGAAGCAAAAAAAGAAACGGAGCCATTGCAACCCAAAATTATCATTTCCGAAACTTTTGTTTCCTAAACGACTTGCACAATGACAATAACAGAAATAAGACAAATACTCGAAAGTCCATACAATAGAAAAGTATGGAAAGGCTTTTTGCAAACACAGTTTACCAACAACAAACTGAATGCAGAAGACCGTGTCATTTCGTTATCTGACAAGACATTGAGCAAACAATGTTTGAGTTTGGGTAACTACGAAATAAACGAATACACCATAATCGGAATCTTTGAAGTTGAACTAAATGAGAAAGTAAACATTACCCGAAACCGTGTTGCTTTAAGAAATTTAATTAAAGACCTGACTAAACAGGTTGCAGGTGCAATGGTTGTTTTTGTGCAGGGCGACAAGTGGCGTTTCAGTTACATCAGTAAACGGAAGGTTAAAAACAAAGACACCAACGAAATACAAGACAAAGAAACAGCACCAAAACGGTACACATACTTGTTTGGTAAAGGTGAAAAAGCACTTACGGCTGCTATTCGCTTTGATAAACTCATTCAAAAGCAGCAAGAAAATATATTTCAATTCCTTTCTTTAGACGAATTTGAGGAAGCATTCTCAGTGGAGAAATTGAGCAAGGAATTCTTTAAAAACTACAAAGACACTTACGAAAATTTTGTTCAATTCCTTACTGGTAAGAGATACGGCAAGAAAGGAAACAAATATGTGGAACAGGTAATACACCAACCCGATTGGCAATTAACAGCACTTTTTAATAAAGACGAAAAACAAGCCCGTGACTTCTGTAAACGAATGATGGGGCGTATTGTCTTTTTGTATTTCATTCAAAAGAAAGGTTGGTTGGCTGTTGCACAAGGTAAAAAGTGGGGTGAAGGCAATCCTGATTATTTGTATGACCTTTTCAAAAAATCAAAACACAAAGACGATTTCTATTTTCAGGAGTTAGTGCCATTATTCTTTAAAACTCTAAATAATCCTGACTCTGAAAAAAGTTCACACACCCTACGTTTTCCTTACTTAAATGGTGGTTTGTTTGACGACAGTCAGGACAGGAAATACAACAAGTTGCATTTGCCCGAGCATATTTTTCAAAACTTGTTTGAGACGTTTAATAATTACAACTTCACCATTTATGAAGATGCGCCGGACGAACACACAGTAGCCGTTGACCCTGAAATGCTCGGACACATCTTTGAAAACTTGTTGGAAGACAATAAAGACAAAGGAGCATTCTACACTCCAAAAGAAATAGTCCATTATATGTGCAAGGAAAGCTTGAAAGCTTATCTTTTTGCATACGATGAACAAAGCTTTGCCAATAACGAGCTGGCAAAACGAACCATTGACAAAGTAATTCAACAACAAGAATTGGACAGTGAGGAAAAGCAGTTTGCTGAGAAGAATGCTTTTAAAATAATTGATGCCTTAGAGCAAGTAAAAATTTGCGACCCTGCTATTGGTTCAGGTGCTTTTCCCATGGGATTGCTACAAGAGATTTTTAATGCTCAAATCTATTTGCAGGAACTGAAAGGATTTAAAAAGGGTGTTTCAGATGCAGACATTAAGAAGCACATCATTGAAGAAAGCATATACGGTGTAGATATTGATGCAGGGGCGGTTGATATAGCACGTTTGCGTTTTTGGTTGAGCTTGGTTGTTGATGAACAAGAGCCACAACCATTGCCTAACCTTGACTTTAAAATCATTTGTGCAAACACACTAATTCCTTTAGGAGAAATAAAAAGTTGGGACATGGATGCCAAAGCAAGTTTGGCAGTGAAGGAATTAGCAAAAATCCGTCACGATTTCTTTAATGTAAGCAGCGATGAGAAGTTGAAGATAGAACGTCAATTTAAAAAGGTTCAAACTGATTTATTGAGTTGGCGTGAATTGGCAACCAAAGACAATTATGAGTTTTATACGAAGCTCTATGGTTTCAATCCCTTTGATTTTCAAACAGCCCCTTGCTCATGGTTTGATGCATGGTGGATGTTTGGCGTAAAAGATGGATTTGATATTGTTATTGGCAATCCGCCTTATGTGCAGCTTCAAAAAGATGGTGGAAAATTGGCAAAATTGTATCAGCCATACCAGTATGACACATTTGAAAGAACAGGCGATATATATTCATTATTCTATGAACGAGGTGTTCAGCTATTGAATGATAAGGGCATACTTTGTTACATTACTTCCAATAAATGGATGAGGGCAAATTATGGAGCTAGCACTCGAAAATATTTTGCTGAAAAAACACATCCGCTTTTGCTCATAGATTTTGGCAATGTTCAGGTATTCGAAACAGCTACCGTTGACACAAATATCTTTATTCTTCAAAACAAGCCCAAAGCCAACAAGCACGAAAGTAAAGAAACACTTGCAGTCCGTATAAACAATGATTTCAATATTGAAGACCAAAGTTTACAAGAGTATGTTTTAAGTAACGGTTATAAACTCTCATTATTAAATCACAACGCATGGGTTGTGGGTGAAAAAGATATCTATGACATTAAAGATTATGTAGAACAACAAGGCACTCCGTTGACAAATTGGGACATTGTTATAAACTATGGGCTCAAAACAGGCCTGAATGATGCCTTTATAATAACAGGTGTAGAAAAGGACAAGCTAATACAAGAACATGAAAGTAGCGAGCAAGTATTAAAGCCAATTCTTAGGGGTAAGGATATCTCCTCTTGGTATCCTGAATTTGCGGATTTGTGGCTTGTTTATATTCCATGGCATTTCCCATTACATGAAGATTCTAAAATCGTAGGAGCTACTCCCAAAGCAGAACCAGAATTTAAAAAGCTTTATCCCGCAATCTACAATCACCTTTTAAAATTTAAAAAAGAACTATCCTCAAGAAACCAAGCCGAAATAGGCATAAGATATGAATGGTTCGCACTACAGCGATTCGGCTCAAATTATTGGAAGGACTTTGAGAAGCCTAAAATCATATATCCCAATATGACCAAGTATATGCCTTTTGTATATGATGAAAAGGACAATTTCTATTCTAATGACAAAAGTTTTATCCTACTTGGTAAGCACTTAAAATATCTTACTTGCTTTTTCAATTCAAAACTATTCAAGTATTGTTTCTCGGATAATTTCCCTGAATTACAAGGAGGAACAAGAGAACTAAGAAAGGTATTCTTTGAAAAAATTCCCGTAAAACAAATTTCAGACGAGCAAGAAAAACCATTTGCTAAAATGGTAGATTATTTGGTTGCCCTTAAAAAAGAAAACAGTCAGGAACCTACAGACCAGTTTATGTTTATCTATTTCGAGCAGATTGCCAATGCTTTGGTGTTTGAATTATATTTCAAAGAAGCGTTTGCTAATGAGAGTTTTGAAGTAGCCAGTTATGTCGCACAGCTGCCTGAAATAGATAAGGAGAGTAAAGAGCCTGTAATACTTCAAATTCGTAAGGCATATATAAAAGCTCACGAACAAGGAAACCCCATTCGCAATGCTGTAGAAGACATGACTATTATTCCACAAATTAACCTTATCAACAATAGTGTTACCATATGAAGATAACCGAAATACAATTTACTAACTATAAAGCATTTTATGGCAATGGTTCTACCAATAAGATTGAAATACCTACTGGTGAAAATTTGCTTATCTATGGCGAAAATGGAAGTGGTAAAAGCAGTATATACGAAGGCTTAAAGAATTTATTTTTAGCATCCAATGTAACAGATGGCAATGCACATTTTTCAAGGCACTTAGCAGTAGATGAGTTTATAAATGACCCCGATGATGATACAAAGCAAATTCAACAAGCAGCAAATATTACTATCACTTTAAATGATTTTAAAGGAAATATAAAGCAAGTGGTTTATGGTACTCCCGGTGGTAATGTAGAAAATGATAAGGATGTATTGGATGCTAGTAAAAGCAACAGTTTTTTATCATACAGAGAATTGTTAAAAACCTATTTAATAGGGAATATTACGGACGGTTTTGCCTTTCAGGTAAATTTAGCTGAATTAATTTTAAAAGATATTTTAGCACAAACGGTCAATATTGGAACTAATAAAACTTACAGCCAAAACTATAAAGAATTATGGGTAGCAGGCAAAGGTACAAGACCCAGTCGCTCCCAAAAAGAAGACATTGCCAAGAAATTTGACATTGGTTTCAAAAAAGATATTGCCGATATAAATATCATCCTCAATGAACTGCTTCATTATTTCTTCCCCGAATTAAAAATTGAATTATCTGTTATAGATACTTACATAGATTACGAAACACAAAATTATCCTGTATTTCAAATAGCTTTAAAATGTTGGCATAATGGCATAGACACAAGCAAGAATGGAGAAAATCATTTAACCATTTTGAATGAAGCAAGATTATCAGCATTAGCCTTGTGTATTTTCCTTTCGGGTATAATTATTAAAAGCAAACAGAAAACAAAAATCAAGTTCCTTTTCTTTGACGATATTTTTATAGGCTTAGATACTTCAAACCGTATTCCATTACTAAAAATATTGAATGAATATAAAGCAATAGAATGGAAAGAAGGCATAAACGATATAACAAATTTCTTAGAAAATGTCATACAAAAAAATGAAGACGGTTCAATAAAATACAAAGCAAACCCTTTCTTTAATGACTATCAAATTTTCATAACTACCTACGATTATCATTGGTTTGAAACAGCGAAATATTACTTGCCAAATAGCATATGGGAAACAGTAGAAATGTATTCTCATTCTGAAAATGGTGTTGATTTTGATTTGCCTTTAATTATTTCCCAATCCTCAAATTATTATCAAAAGGCAGAAATTTATTATAAGAAAAGCAGGGACTACAAAGATTATCCAGCATCAGCAAACTATTTAAGAAAGGAATTTGAGTACCAATTCAAACGCCTTTTGTACGATAAGTATTTATTAAAAAGTGGTGAAAAGGGAACAGTGTTATTAAGGGAAGAGTTGGGCGAATTGAGAGAGAGTTTTGAGCAAATGCTTAAAGACTTGGCATTTGATTATTCACCTTTTTCGGATTTGTTGTTATATACAAAAACAACGCTTAATCCATTATCACATGACAACCTTAGTAAACCAGTTTTTAAAAGAGAATTGCAGGAAACCTTCTTGTTGGCAGATAAACTTATTGCCATAAAAAAAGACCTACTTATAGCAAAAGGCACCAAAGTTACCCTAACAACCATTCATGGTGCAACAACACGTATTACATCTTTAGCATTAAGTGTTGATGTGTTTAAGTTTACTATGGATGGAGTACATAAGCATACACCTGTTTTCTTAAAACCAAAAAACTATGTTGAAGGAGACAACACAAAAAAATTGAACAAGCTACCAGAATGTACCACAGAGAAAGCCTATGATATGATTTACCATCATGTTTTCGGTGTTGACGATGCCTCAAATGGTAAGAATGTAAATGAAGAATTTATTTTGGAGGATGGTCAACAATTAAGTTCAATCATAAATTAATATGTTCATCACACAGCCCAAAATATTCATTAGTAGCACCGTTTTCGATTTAAACAACGAAAGAACAGCTGCATACAATGCTGTGAACAAGGTTGGCGGGTTCCCTGTGATGTCAGAAAAAACTATGGAGGCACAAAGCACAGATTCGCTTACTGCTTGTCTGAGCAAGGTAATGGAATCAGATATTTACGTGCTGATTCTAGGTAGTCGTTATGGTTGGCAGCCCGAAGGAAAAGAATCTATCACCGAATTAGAATACCAAATTGCACGAAGCAAAAATATTCCTGTGTTGGTTATTAACACTACTTATCCTAAAGAAGATTTACAAAAAGCATTTGAAGGTCGAGTTGAGCCAAACTATTTCAGAAAAACGGTTAATGATGCTTTTGAATTGGAAAGAGAACTTGAACAAGCACTAAAGACCGAAATAGATAAAAAGCAGAACGAATATTTTAATAGAACCGAATCTGTTTACTCTAACTTGGTAAGAATCCAGTTTCCAAGCCAAATCTTTATAGCTGATTTGGACATTGATAAAAAAGCAGTAAAGCAATATAACAAAGAAAGAAAACGTTCTTTTTTTAAACCGAATTTGCACGACTATGCAGTTTCAGCACTGTATATGCAAGGCATTTCATTCCCTCATGACTGGTTAGTTTGGGATGGGAAAATCATTACTTTTCACAATCTTCAAGATGATTCAATAGGCTTAACCAAAATAATTGATAGTGGAACAGCAGAGTCTTTTGCTTGTGATGAATTTTACGACACATCATCAGACCATTTGTCACAATTCAAGTATCTTTTAAAGAAGTGCCTTGAAGCAAAACTTCACAAACTAAAAATCAAATGGTTCAAAGAAGAGAAAATGTTTGTATTTCTTCCTTCACAATCTGATGAGTTAGGCACATGGCAGCCAAGGTCTATTGAGTGGACAAAAACGGTGAAGCGAGCAACCCGTAAAGTTGTTGACGTAAAGTATAATTTAAAGGACAAGTCTAAGGTATTCAATCTTAAATGTTTGGCCTTCAAAACTGGTTTTGAGAACTTTGAAAAAGACTGGTATTTGGCTTTAAAACCAGAATGGATATTCCTGTGGAGCGATTTAAAAGTTTGTAATTATGCATATAAGAACATTCAATGGCTTAAAAAGAACGAGCGAAACATGCACGTATTTAATCATTACAATTTCATACTTCGTTATCTCCAGCCGCCACAAATGGAATCACTATTTACGGAATACAAGGATTATCCTTTCTTAAAATTGGAGCAAATTGAAAAATTTGATTTTGCCCCTATAATTCCAGATTCTGTGTGGAGTAGTTTGGAAGCAATAGGCAATCAAAAAAAGATGACTGACGAAGATGGTAACGTAGATTTATTTGGAATATGAAGGCAGATTACATTCTAGAACCATTTTTATTATTTGGCAAAGGCAAAAGCATTTGTCCAAGAGAAGGCATTTCCGAATTAAGCGTTTACGACACCGTTATTGAAGCCAGAAAAAATCAATTACTACTTGGAATTATTGGCATTGAAGAAGATGTTGAAAACCTGAAAAGCTGGCTTAGACGATTTGAAAGTTATATTCCTGCAAGTCCAAAAGGCAAGCAAAAAGGACTATTCAAGTCATTTCCCGGCTTTAATCAAGAGAAAGGGTTCTGTGCTAAATTTATTTACGATTCTAATTACGAACGTATACTTTCTCCGAATGATATTAAGAAGATTTTAAAAGAACCTGACAGGGATAAGAAAGTATTAGATGCTGTTGACTTATTTGGTGACAACATCGGTTTTCTGTCTGACATAAAGAACTGTGATGTTATCGTTTGTATTATTCCTAAAAGTTTTGAAGGAAAAATTGTAAAGGAAAATAAAGAAGATGAACCCGTAGAACAAAATGCTGATGATAATGGAGAACCTGAATTGGAATTAAATTTTAGACGTGCATTAAAAGCCCGTGCAATGAAATACAATACTCCCATTCAACTCCTCAGAGAATATGTTTTACACGACAACAATAAATCTCAAGATGCAGCAACAAAAGCATGGAATTTTTGCACGGCACTATATTATAAAGGACTTCAAACAATACCTTGGAAATTAGATGTAGACGAGAATAGACCAAAAGTTTGCTTTGTTGGAATTGGTTTTTACAGAAGTCGAGATAAAAAGACCATTCAAACTAGTTTAGCTCAAATCTTCAATGAAAATGGTAAAGGCGTAATTCTTCGTGGAACCCCTGTAATGGAAGACAAAGACGACAAAAAGCCTCACCTGACTTATGACCAATCTTTAAGCCTTCTTAAAGATGCTTTAACTAAATACAAATTTGCAACTGGCACAATGCCAGGCCGTGTCGTCTTGCATAAGACATCAAAATATTATGAAGACGAACTTGATGGATTTATTCAGGCAATGCAGGATTTAGGAATCACAGAATATGACATCGTAACGGTTATGGAAACCGATTTACGTTTCTTTAGAAATAATCTATATCCACCAGTTAGAGGTTCAGTTTTTACCTTGACTGAAAAACGACACATCTTATATACGAGAGGTTCAGTTCATCAATATCAGACATATCCCGGAATGTATATTCCTGCTCCTTTGGAAGTGAGAATAGTAGAGTCAGTTTCTTCAGTTAAGACAGTTTGCAAAGAAATTCTTGGACTAACAAAGATGAATTGGAACAACACTCAATTCGACAACAAATACCCAATCACAATTGGCTGTGCCAGACGAGTTGGGGAAATAATGAAGTATATGGGCGAAAATGAGCAACCTAAAGAATCTTATGCCTTTTATATGTAATGAAAATAGCCTACGCATTTTTCAAGCATATTGCCAAAGCCCCACATGCCAACCCGCAAGGCAAAGCTTTGTCAAAGAGCTTGCAAAGCAACGCAGAGAAAAATTGTTTTTAAAAATTTCCCGACCTTTCAAAAAAATAAAAAACGCCACCCACAACCCGACAAATTACCATCCGACAGTGACAGCTAAACATCCTATAAACAAAAACCTGATGTAGATTCCGGAGCATGTTGACCCCCTCTAAACTAATTGAGTTGGCTTCCGTTTTAAAGGATGACCAGCTCCTGTTATTCATTGACAAACGCTATAAGAACACGGCTCATAGCTTTTTGTACTTTTATTACTTACAGGAAAAATCCACACTCAGAGCATTGCCTACCGATCCCTTTGCGCCCAAAAATGTGGTCATGCTATTATGTTGATTTTGTAGTGTTATTTTTTTGATATTTAAGTTTTTCCTCAGCTAGTTGTAGGGCCTTGACCCCTAAGTTTTCTTCTGACAGTTCATAAGCCACCTTATCACTAAGATATTGCAATAATATTTCATTTGAGTTATCCTTATAAAACTGTTGAAATTGTTTAACATGTTCTCTAGTAGGCAAACGAGTATTGTTTTCAATTTTACTTAGTAAACCTGCGTCTATTGACAATGCTGCCGCTACTTCGCGTATAAGAAGGCCTTTTGATTTTCTCAAATTGCGTATTGTTGAGCCTAAGCTTTGTTCCATTTTTGAGTTTTGGGCTAAGTTAGATAGAAAGTGAACGTAATGTACAAGACAAAATAAGACATGACAAAATATGTCAACTTTAAAGAAGTTTTCTTATCTTTAGATAAACCTCATAAAATGAAAGCATATAAAGCAACAGAAAACATCCCCTTATTTTTCCGAGTGGAGCATGCCACGGAAAATCCTGTTAAGTGTAGTATGGAAATACGTGAGCTTAAAATCAACTTTACTATAAAAAAAGAAGATTATGACATCTTGATAAAAGAAGGTGTTTTTAGCCGTAAATCACAGGATTCCGCTCTTGCTCAATTCCATATTTTAAATAATATATCAATTATTGAATAGTGAAATATGATCAGTTTTATTTTTGACCCACCCAACGACTTAGTGCGTATAATTGACAGGAGAGATAGAGAAGATGATAAAAAATATAAACTTTCCGAGATAGCACTTATTTGTTTAGAGTATTATGATGATACAGAAACTGATGGCTACATCTGTATTTATCTAAAATCAGAAATTTCAAAAGTCTACAAAGAGTTGCCTTTTACTGGCTTTGATCAGGATCATCGAGAATCAATACTTGAGGTATGTTTCTCATACAATAATCAAATTGACATATCCGGCAATAGCGAATGGGAGTTTGATATTCACGAAATTTTTATTAAGCTCATTCGCTTGTGTGAAAAGTATAAAATTGAAGTAGTATCTCCTAATAGTGATTATTCTCTGGCTGGTCGTTATTTTGAATGGCTTAAACAAAAAGAGGTGGAACTGTGGTGGGAGGATGATTTTATCTTCCGGAACTATTTTAGCCGGAATTGATTTGATGCTATCTTATTCGTTTTGATTGCCTTAACTGAGGTTCCTGTTCTTCTTCAACTTCTATGTGACTTTTGGGAATAGATAGTCTATTAGTGAATTCAATAGTACTAAATCCTTGTTTTCTTTTAGGGACATGCGAATCTCCTATAAATAACTGTTTAATATAGTCTAGTATTATCTTATTTACCAACTCACTGCCAGGTTGATTTATCAAGGCTATAGTAATTTTTGACAACGGAAGACTGGCTATCTTTTCGGATAGTTTTTCTTTATTAGACGGGGAGTTTATTATGAGGAAGTTGAATCTTTCTTTCCTGTGCTCTTGTTTCCATAGGAGGTAGCTAAAAAGATCTTGTACTACAATAGTTTGGTGCTTTTTATCAGAAAAAATTGTAGTAATGTCTTTTTCGCCTTCATACGTTTTAGTGTAAGTATTGTATAGCGTATACCCTTTGCTGTCGTTCTGAATCGCTAGGTAATAATAATTATTTCTTTGTAACATTAAAATTCGATCGTACTTTAAGCTTTCTTTGTAGATACCATAATTGGCCCCTAACTCTTCCAGTATTTTCTTCCCTTTATTATTTATCAATTTTACTAGTTGCCCACTAGTTCTTTTGCAATTTGTTTTCGTATTGTTATTGCTCATAGAGCTGGTTTGTAATCCTAATGCCCGGAGGGTGTATTTTCTGCCGATTGCCGATGCATCCATAACGCATCCTCCAAGTTCGACTCCATAGCCACGCAATTCTTTAGTTTGGTTGTTTTTGTACCTGTGAATGATCAGGTTTTTCTTCTCCAAAGCCTTAAAAAAACTTTCAGCATCCTTATGTTTTACCTGAATTGCTTCTTCCAGTATTAGTTTCATTTTTAGCTTTATTCCTTTATCTCCTGATATTGTGGACTTAAGAGGACTTTCTATGTCTTTTTCATTAATTGCCTGCAGCCTCCTTTGAAACATAATTTTACGAGCTCTTTCCAGATTCATTTCTTCAGCAATTTGATCGGCTACTTTTTGTGTTTTTTTTCCGATATACGAATCATGATATAATTTTAAGGAACTGTCATTTACTTTATTTATTATTAAGTGAAGGTGGTGGTGTTCCCTATCCTTATGAAGAAAACCAATCGCCTGATGTTCTATAAGGTTCATTTTCAGAAGATATCTACTCGCAATTTGGCTCCACTTTTCATGAGAGAGATTCTTCCCATCTTCTATTCCTGGCGATAGAATGGCATGTATTGTTAATTGCTTACTGCGTCCCTTATAGCATTTTTGTAGGTCTTCCATTTGTAGCTGATGGTCACTAATATCAAGACCATCAAGTTTGTTTTGATATATGCATGATGCGCCTTCTTTAAGATTATAAGAAATAGTTGCATTTAGGCTTTGATTAGATTTTGCTTTCCCAATCATAATCGGATATTTTCAATAAGCAGTTGCAAAGAGTCTTTTAATTTCAGTATCTCATTATTTAGTCGGGCATCTTTGTTCTGAATAAGGTTACTTATTCGGCTAAAGTTGCTTTTATATTGGATAAGTATAGACTTAAGCTCACGAATCTCATTTAACTCCTGGCTCTTTCTTATAGCCTGAACGAATCCTTTGATAGTTACTTCTCTGCAATAATCTGAGAAACTTTTCCCTGAATCAGCAGCTTTGTCTTTGACCATTTTGTATTCTGATTCAGTATATCTGATTGTTGCTCGCTTTGTTAAAACTTTTGATGGGTCATCTTTTTTGTTCATTTTAATATTATTGCTCAGTAATTCGAGGTTTGTTTTGGGTAAGATCTGGACTACTAAACTTAAATGTCGAATCTTTTGATACTATATTATAATTATCGACCCTAATTGCATTCCCCTTTTGTACAGTTTTAGAATGGTTATCACGATGCCTTTTGAAAGCAGAATAGAGGCTGTTAAGATTGATTTTATCTTCATCAATTTCTAACTCTTTTGAAAGCCAGGTCTTAAATAGCGCTGGTTTTAGCTCTTGAATTTCATTTATATAGGTGTCGACAACAATACTATACGCACGCCATCTACCAGATAGGAGGATATCCCGGATATATTGTTTTTGCATAGAGATTCAATTAAGATTGAACGGATATGAATGTATTTAAGCAGACATAAAATGAAATAAGCCAGTTTTAAATAGAGAATGAATGGCACGTTTAAATTCAATGTATTCACGTCGATTTAGTAAAGCAGGCAAGATGTGAAACCGCAGGCGGATTTCGATCTTGCTTTTTGCGCCAAGGCTCAAAAAGTAAATTAGTGTCGATTCATTATTGGGCTGGCATTGGATGATTCGCTAACCATTCTTCCGCCGCACCTTTAGACATCCCTTTTGTTTCGCTGTAATAGGATTTATACCACCAACACCAGTCGTCCACAATTTTTTTCTTGCGCTGTTCGCTTATGTAAAACTGAGTGTAAATGCCTAACAGAATAATAAGCAGACAACTGGCTACTCCCCATTTGCCCATTCCAAACCAGAAAGCCTGCCATCGGGGATGATCTGAATCTACCGATAAAGATTTTTTTGATCGTTCAATGGCGTTAGCTGCTTGATCTAGTTTTTGGTTCTGCACCGTAATCTTATCTCCAATTTCTTTCTGTAGTATTGTCAGAATGGTCAAACTGGTTTCATCTAGCTTAACTCCATACTTAAGCGTAATTTTTGCAGCTAAATTTTCTATGTTTAAGTTTTGTGATTCCATTATTAGATTTTTGAAAGTTCTTTTTGAATTTTAATCTTTTCAATAAACACGTAGGCCTCAGTCCCTCGCCCTTGTTCTATTATTCTGAGTATGTTTTTGTGTGGGGCTGTCGTAATATCAAAGTCGCCAAACAGTTTCAATGAGTTGATTTTATTTTGTTTAGACTCAGTATAGGAACTTAGTTCATCAATTAGTGAAAGGTGATTTTGGAAAGTGGCCTGATTGGCATAGATGTTTAGTTGAAAATTACCATCTAATGCATCTGCCATCTTTTGAAGATATTGTGTGCAGCCTGGGTAGGCTCCTCCGCCAGCGACTATGATGTTGAATATAAACTCGCAGTTGAGTTCTTGTTCAATCTGTTTAAATTCTGCTGCTGTATAGTCTTTAGTAAACAGGGAAGGAAGCTGGTCGCTTTCTGGTGCACCAAAGTCCAGATAGAAATCATCGTAATCTTTTTGTGTTAACTCCAGCAGATTTTCAAACAGGAGCTGGCGATCAAGTTTATCCCGTCCATCCAACAGATTCATTATGGCGAACCTTGTAGGTTTTTGACCCTTTAAGAACTGAAGTTGTTTACTGCTCGTCATGACAGAGCTATCCAGATCAATAAAGTATGAGCGGATATTGAATTGATTTTTAAGGGCCAGTAAATATGTTAGTAATGATTTACCGGCACCTCCTTTTGCCTGGGATATAAAGTGGACTTTTTTCATGTCTTTTGTTTTATGTTTAATAGAGATAAAGCGTTAAAGGTTTACTTTCTAAATTCCGTTCCATTCCGTTCCGATGTTCCAGTTTTCCAGAAATGGAACGGAATGGAACACTTTGGTTACGATGAGTCACCTTGCTGATTTAGCCATCTGTAGATGGTTGTTTTTGGCTTCGCCAGGATTTGAGCTATTTCCTGGTATGATTTCCCGTTTTTCTTTAGATCCTGAGCCAGATCAATTAGTTCTTCTTTGTCAGAAGATGCGTTTAAGAAAATATGTTCTGACTCATTTACGTCTTCGTCTACTAATTCAAACCATAATGTCTCTGGATTTAGTTTAACTAATTTTGTTTTGTCAGATTCTTCGAACATTCTGGATTTCAACCTTTTTATGAGCCGTAGATCCTTAGACTGGCTTGAATGCCTTATTTGAAAATCCCCGTCACTTAAATCAGTTTTTACGCCGCTACCACTTTGAAGATCACTGTCTGATTTTAGGTTTTTAGTTCCTTTTCTTAAATGATCAATCACCACAATAGCCACTTGATATATCTCTCTAATCCCGCCTAAAATGGCAAAGAAATTAGTCATGTCTACTGCTGAATTTGTATTACTTCCTTTAATTGCTGTTCGGAGATTATCAATGACGATGAGGATTGGTTTTTCTTGAACAATGAGTTTAATTATCGTATCGAAAGATGCCTCGAATGATTGTCTTGTGGAAAAGACCAGAAAATCATCAACGTATGGCCTTAGGTTAAATGGAGAGCCCTTAAACAGTTTATAAGCTCTTCTTTTAAGGAAGAAGTCGGGCATTTCAAAGTCTATGAAAAGCGTTTTGCCGTTTAGTTCAATGATCTCTCCGAGGAACTTTGTTTGGTTTGATGCTACTGCCAAACAAATCTGCATCATAAGAAGACTTTTGGCAGATCCTCGAAGTGATGGGAAGTGAATTAATCCGTTCTCGAAAATGTACTTGCCCCAGATTGACTTCAGGTTCGGTAATGATTGACCTCCTTCCACTAAGTAGCTAAAAGTATAGGCGTGATGAATCTGTCTGGAAGAATTATGTTTGATAATTTCTTCCAGAGTATATAACTTCGACATACTCGACAATTAAATGTTTACAATAGGTAGTGGCTGCAACCACTACCTATCTTTGTTTAAGGATACTTGTTGGTTTTATTTTAAATCTATCTGGGGAGTGAGAGTATTCTTCAAACCATTTGAGTACTTCGGATCTTTTGAATCTCAATGGCTTTGTGGCTTTATAACATGGGAGCTTGTGTTTTTCAATGTGATGCCGAATGGTGGATATTGGCATCTTAAGTAGTTTTTCAACATCTTCAATGAATAGGAATTCTGAGGATGCCTCCATGGTTTGGTTGGAAAATACTCTCTTTTCGTGCATGGAGAGTATTTTGTTCACAGCAGAGGACAAACTGTCGAGTTTTTCAAAGATTTCAAGGTAAGGATTGTAAGTTTTCATCACCAGTAGTTTATGATTAATGCTGGTGTAAAACAAGAAATTATTGAAATAGGTATTAAGATGTTGTGCTTAAACCATGAAAAAATGTGTTTGGCTATTTCTTACGAAAGTTTCTTTTTACTGTCTCAAAATCAAAACCTAAAAAGTTATCAGTCAGAAGTCTTATATAGTCTTCTCTATTATTATTTTCGGAGTTATATTTATCAATGCACTCAAAATAAAAATCATAAAAAAGCGAATAAACAAATTCTTTTCCACCCCTTTCGCTCGAAATATTTATTTGTGCTTTAGGAATTTCTTCACCTAAGAAAGCCCTTTTAAAAAAAATATATAACTGACTATCGCTTATTAAACGTTCATCTTTTAAATTCTTTTCCTTTTTTAGCTACTCAATAAATCTAAAGGCTTCTTCTAATGACATTGTATTAAAGACATTTCTTTTTTTAAATTTAATAGCATTTTGAATTTGAAATAGAAATGTATCAGATAAGAATGAGAAACAATCGCAATGATCTTTGGGTAATATGTTTTTGCTTAGATAAACCTTATCCAATAAAGTGTTTCTTTCTTTTATATCAATCTTTTTCATTGTTTCATCAAAAAAATACTGTATGCCGAAGTAACCTCCCATTCTTTCAAAATATTCTGGATCTAAATTGAAGCGGAAAGAAAAAAACAAAGGATCTTCTGAATAGGGGTTATACCAAAAATTAAAAATTGTTTCTACAAGGCTATATTTATCAAGAAGTGCATTGTGAAAATAGAGATGTTCGTTTGCTAGTTTTGAATAACCGTTCCAATAGCCCTTAAGAAATGCCGTTTTATAAATATTATATTGAACTTCTGTTATCGGGGTGCCATTAATATCGAGATATACATCATCTCTGTATTTAAGGAAAAAAAAGTAATAATGTGGCTCTCGTATAAAACATCTATATGGAAATCCTCCAGTTATCTCTTTTGGAATATCTAGTTCTAGATATTCTCTTTTTATAAAAAGAGTTTCATGAATTTCTTCCGGAAAGGGAACATCGGAGAAAAAGTTTTTAAGAAATCTTAGCCTTTTAATTTGACCATTTTGAAGTTCTACATAATCTTTTGTTATTTGAGGTATTTGGTACCCCTTAAAATAAATGGCGGGAATTAAAGGATCCACTTGAATAGAACGCATTTAAATGTCGGTTTTGATATTAGATTAATTGAATATATTACTATCTAGACTCTTTCTAAATGAATTTGACGATTTTTTTTTACCGATAAGTAGTTTTCTATAATGTGCAAGAAAAGCATAGATGTATCAAAACATGTGCAAATAAAAAAGCACCTACTCAGAAAAACTGTGTAAGTGCTTGATTTTCAAGTGGGCCCACCAGGGCATGATCCTGGGACCCCCTGATTATGAGTCAGGTGCTCTAACCAACTGAGCTATAGGCCCGAATAACATTTCTGCTATTCAAGGCGGCAAAAATAGAGAAAAGACCAGTAAAATCTGATTTGAAAATTTGAAAATTTGAAAATCAAGCCATTACTTGCCTGCATATTGGTCGCTGAATACCATTTGACCATGGCAAATCAGCCTTTTCAAATTTTCTCATTCTCAAATTTTCAAATTGACCAAAAACATCCTATTCGACCTGGGCGGGGTTTTTATGAACCTCGATTTTGGTCTGACCGAGCGGGCATTCATCGATCTCGGTGTTACGGCATTCCCCGGTATGTTCAACCAGCACCATTCCAACGACCTGTTCGAGCAACTGGAGACTGGCAGGATCAGCGACCGGGAATTCTACAACGCATTCCGCCAGGAATCCGGCACTGCTTTGACCGATGATCAGATCAGGCAGGCCTGGAACGCATTGATGCTCGATTTTCCGCAGGAGCGGCTCGACTGGCTGAACAGGATCAGGGAAAAATACCGGGTCTACCTGTTCTCCAATACCAACAGCATCCATTACGATGCTTTCACGGAGATCCTTGCCCGGGAGAACAACTGTACCGATTTCGACAGCTATTTCATCAAAGCCTATTATTCCCATACCCTGGGCATGCGGAAACCCTATGTGGAATCGTATCAGAAAATACTCGCAGAACAGCAACTGGACCCCGCTGAAACCCTGTTCATTGATGATACTGCGAAAAACCTGGTGGGGGCGAGAGAAGCAGGTCTGCAGACCTTGCATTTGGTATGGCCGCAGACGGTTTTGGATCTGGGGCTTTGAATGGAGAATTTAAAATTCAAAAGTCAAAATTCAAAAGTAAAAAGGGACTGATGGATAGGTTGAGGGGGAAAGATTTATTTAACTTCCTCAAAATCAATGTAATCACCACTTTTGGTGGCGGATTCTTTGGCGGCAGTTTGTTGTGCTTGGGCCTGGGCCTGCTGTTGCTGCTGGCGGTACTGCTGTTGTTGTGCCTGCTGCATTTCCTGCATCTTGCGGAGATTGTCTTTAACCTGCGATGTGGCTTTGCTCACGGGGATCACCAGCTCAAATATGAATTTGTAAGCCAGGTAGATCAGGAAGCCGTATAGGATCATCTTGAACATAAGGGCGTAAAGGTAAAGAATATCGCACCGGTAACAGGAAATCTTGGTATAGGAACTGTTAAAACCATTCCCTAAAACCAGGCCCTCCCGGTAAACGGCGAAGCCCGGGTCGATACAGAAAGAAATTTGGCGGTATAGGCTCATTTACACTACATTTGCACTATCAAAGAATCAACAGAAGGGAACGGCTACCGTTCCCTTCTCCTTTTTACATATGGCAAATGAAACGGCAATACAGGCCATCGAACAGATGCTGAACAGCGTGCTGGCAGAGGAAACGGAATATTTTCCCGTATCTGTGCGCATCAAACCCACCAATAACATCAAAGTGTTCATTGACGGGGACAATGGCATCACCATTGAAAAATGTGTTCGTTTTAACCGGGCCCTGTACAAACTGATCGAAGAAAGCGGCATGTACCCCGAGGGTGAATTTTCGCTGGAAGTTTCCTCACCGGGCATCGATGAACCCCTGAAACTGCACCGCCAGTACACCAAAAATATCGGGCGCGATGTGGAGATCAGCTTTACGGACGGCACCAAAAAAGAAGGCAAACTGCTGTCGGTGGCCGAGGCAGACCTGATCATTGAACACACAGAGGGCAAAGGAAAAAAAGCGGTAACCCGGCAACTGGTGGTACCTTTCAGTAACATACAATCAACAATCGTTCAAATAAAATTCTAAACCCGTACCGCCCCGCGGCACGGCACCGTACTAAAAAATTGAATTATGGCCAGTATCAACCTGATTGAGGCGTTCCAGGAGTTCAAAGACGCAGAGAATATCGATCGTCCAACGATGATGAAAGTGGTAGAAGATGTGTTCAAAACCCTGCTCCGTAAGAAATTCGGCAGTGATGATAATTTTGACGTGATCGTAAACGCCGAAAAGGGTGACCTTGAGATCATCCGCAGGCGTATGATCGTGGAAGATGGTGAAGTGATGGACCCGCTGGCCGAAGTGGCCTATACCCAGGCCATCAAGATCGAACCCGACTTTGAAGTTGGGGAAGAACTGTACGAAGAAGTGGACATCCTCGATTTCGGACGTCGCGCCATCCTGGCGGCCAAACAGACCCTGGCCAGCCGTATCAGCGACCTGAAGAAGAATGTACTGATCAAGAAATATGGCGACCGCATTGGCGATATCATCAGCGCAGAAGTATACCAGGTATGGAAAAAAGAGGTATTGCTGCTGGATGAGGAAGGCAATGAACTGATCCTGCCCAAATCGGAGCAGATCCCGCAGGATTATTTCAAGAAAGGTGAGAATATCCGCGCTGTGGTGGCCCGGGTAGACCTGAAGAACAACTCACCGGTGATCATCCTGTCAAGGACCAGCCCGCTGTTCCTGGCCAAATTGCTCGAAATTGAGGTGCCAGAGATCTTCGACGGCCTCATCGCCATCAAAAAGATCGTTCGCGATCCGGGAGAAAGGGCCAAAGTGGCGGTGGAATCATACGACGACCGTATTGACCCCGTGGGTGCCTGCGTGGGTATGAAAGGTAGCCGGATCCACGGTATCGTACGCGAACTGAAGAACGAGAACATTGACGTGATCAACTTTACCACCAATATCCAGCTGCTGATCCAGCGTTCCTTAACACCGGCCAAGATCAGCTATATGGAACTGGACAATGAGAAAAAACACGCCGAAGTATACCTCAAAGCCGACCAGGTATCCCTGGCTATCGGCCGCCGCGGGGTGAACATCAAACTGGCCTGCGAACTGACCGGCTACGAGATCGATGTGTACCGCGAGGACGAGGAAGTGGTGGATGAGTTCGATATTGACCTGGATGAGTTCTCAGACGAGATCGAGCCATGGGTGATCGAGGAACTGAAGCGCATTGGTTGCGATACCGGCCGCAGCATCCTGAAACTGACCGCTGAGGAACTGGAAAGAAGGACCGACCTGGAGAAAGAGACCATTGACGAAGTGAGAAGAATCTTGCAGGAAGAGTTCGATAGAGAAGAGTAAGCAGCTATTAAGGAACTATCTTTGTCGAATAGATAGTCTGAACGATACTTTAAAAAGCCCATGGACCATAGTCCATTGTTCATGGGACGTCGACCATTGACTATGGACTAAAAATTACTGAATGTCAGAACTGAAATTACCGAGACTGTTAGCAGCCGCCAAGGAATTCAACATTGGTCAGGACACCCTGATCGAGTTCCTGGTGAAGAAAGGATTTAACCGCGATGACCTGAAGCCCACCGCTAAGCTGCAGGAAGACCAGTACTATGCACTGCAGGCAGAGTTCCAGAGCGATAAAGTAGCGAAGAACAAAGCCGACCAGGTAGAGATACCCAAGGGAGCGGCGCAGGGTGAGCCTAAGAAGAAAAAAGACGAGGAAGAGATATCATTCAGGAAAGAAGAGAAAAAACCGGCGAAAGAAGAACCCAAACCCGCCGAACCGGTAGTAGAAGCCCCCAAACCGGAGCCTGTAGCCGAAACACCGGTTACCCCACCGCCACCCCCCGCAGAAGCGGAAGTGGCTAAAATAGAAGCCCCGGAACTGGAAGGCACGAAAGTGATCACCAAGATCGATCTTTCTGCGATCGACTCCTCTACCAGGCCGAAAAAGACAGCAAAGAAAAAAGAAGAGAAGGAAGAAGTACCTGCAGTAGAAGAGGCACCCAAAGCCGTTGCCAAAGAAGAAATACCTGCAGCACCGGTGGTACCCCCAGCGCCTGTTGTGACAGCCGTACCGGAGCCAGCACCAGCGCCAAAGCCCGAAGAAGAGACCGGACCAACCATCACCAATATCAAGGCAGAGAAACTGGAAGGACCCAAAATTCTTGGAAAGATCGAGTTACCTGTTAACAGCGATACCCGTCCCAAACCCATGGCCAGGGATGAAAAACGCAAACGCAAACGTATTCCCGTAGACAAAGCGGGTGGTCCGGGACAAGCCGGCGCCGTTCAGCGTGATGCCAATGGACGTCCTACAACCGGGCCCAACCGTCCGATCGTTCCTGCCAACAACAACACCGGCGGACGCGACCGCGGACAGGGTGGCTTTAACCGCGGAGGCCAGGGTGGCAACCGTGGCGGTGGCAACCGTGGACCGGCTGTACGCAGGGAGGAAAAAGAGATCGATCAGAAAGCCATTCAGGAGAAGATCCGCGAAACCCAGGCCAAACTGGCCGGTACGGGTGGACGTGGTAAGAGCCTGAAAGCCAAATACCGCCGCGCCAAACGCGATGAGGCTGCTGAAGCCATGGGCGAGGAGACCGTTGACAACAAACTGCAGGTAACGGAATTTGTTACCGTAAGTGAGCTGGCCAACCTGATGGACGTAAGTTTTGCCGATGTGATCGGAAAATGTATGAACCTCGGTATCATGGTATCCATCAACCAGCGTCTGGATGCGGAAGTGATTGAACTGGTAGCCAGTGAATTCGGCTTTGAAGTGGAATTCATTGGACTGGAAGATGCCGATGAAATGGAAGATGAGGACTACGAAGATGATGAGGAAGACCTGGTTCCCAGGGCTCCGATCGTAACGATCATGGGTCACGTAGACCATGGTAAGACCTCATTGCTCGACTATATTCGAAGCGCCAATGTGGTGGCTGGTGAGGCCGGGGGTATTACCCAGCACATCGGTGCCTATGAAGTGACCCTGCCCAACGGCAAAGCCATCACTTTCCTGGATACACCGGGTCACGAAGCGTTCACTGCCATGCGTGCCCGTGGTGCCAAAGTAACCGATATCGCCATTATCGTGGTTGCGGCCGACGATGCGGTGATGCCCCAGACCAAGGAAGCCATCAGCCACGCACAGGCTGCAGGTGTTCCGATGATCTTTGCGGTGAACAAAATTGATAAGGACGGAGCCAATCCGCAGAAAATATACGAGCAGTTATCACAGATGAATATCCTGGTGGAAGCCTGGGGTGGTAAATACCAGAACCAGGAACTCTCTGCCAAACAGGGGCTGAATGTAGACCTGCTGCTGGAAAAAGTATTGCTGGAAGCCGAAGTGCTGGACCTGAAAGCCAATCCCGACAGGGAAGCTTCCGGTACCATTATTGAAGCTTCGCTGGATAAGGGCCGCGGTTATGTGGCTACCATCCTGGTTCAGAACGGTACCCTGCGCCAGGGCGACCTGATCGTATCAGGACAGCATTTCGGACGTGTGAAAGCCATGTTCAACGAGCGTAACCAGCGTATTGAAGAAGCGCCGCCATCCACCCCGGTAGTGATATTGGGTCTGAACGGTGCGCCTCAGGCCGGTGAGAAGTTCAAAGTGTTCGAAGACGAGGCCGAAGCCAAAGAGACCGCTACCAAACGTGCCCAGATCCTGCGCGAGCAGGGACTGCGTGCCAGGAAACATATTACCCTGGATGAGATCGGCCGTCGTTTGGCACTGGGTAACTTCAAGGAACTCAACATCATCATCAAAGGTGACGTGGACGGTTCCGTGGAAGCCCTCAGCGACTCCTTACAGAAACTGTCTACCGAAGAGATCGCCGTACGCGTGGTACACAAAGGCGTGGGCCAGATCTCTGAAAGTGATGTGTTGCTGGCAACCGCATCAGATGCCATCATCATCGGCTTTAACGTGCGTCCGTCCATGCAGGCCAATAAACTTTCTGAAACAGAAGGTGTGGAGATCAAACTCTACTCCATCATCTACCAGGCCATCGACGAGATCAAGAGCGCGATGGAGGGTATGCTGGAACCCAAGTACCAGGAGAAGATCACCGCCAACGTGGAAGTACGCGAAGTGTACAAGTTCGACAAAGCCACTGTGGCCGGTTGTTATGTACTGGAAGGAAAGATCGCCAGGAACAGCAAGATCAGGATCATCCGCGATGGTATTGTGGAATATCCCAAAGGAGAAGGACAGAGCGCAGAGCTGGGCAGCCTGAAACGTTTCAAGGACGATGCCAAAGAAGTGGCGACCAATATGGAATGTGGTCTGACCATCAAGAACTTCAACGACCTGAAAGTAGGGGATATCGTGGAAGCGTTCGAAGAAGAAGAAGTGAAAAGGACTTTATAAGGAGCAGCTATGAGCTTTGAGCTGCGAGCAGGAAAGGTATAGACGACATGATTTGTTCTATACCTTTTCCATTTAAAAGCTCATAGCTCAAGGCTCACAGCTAATATATATATTTTGTTAAAAGCCGCACCCCGCAAGCGAAACCGGGGTTGAATAATTACATTTGAATGATATTGAAGTTTATGAAGTACCTATTTTCAGCAGCAGTGGCTTTTCTGGTTTGTGGAACGATGAGCGTTTCGGCACAAAGCAAAAAAGTAGTGGCGGATAAAATTGTGGGACAGGTGGGCGACAGGATCATCCTCCGTTCCGATATCCAGAATGCAATGGCCGACATGAGGCGACAGGCACAGGGCCAGGAGAACGTGATCCTGCCTACCGAATGCCAGATCATGGAAGGCCAGCTGATCCGTAAGGCGCTGGTATTGCAGGCGCAGAAAGACTCCCTGAACGTGAGTGAAGAAGAGATCGATGCGGCACTGGACAACCGTATCCGCAGTTTCATCATGCAGTACGGTTCCAAAGACATCCTGGAAGAGATCGCGGGTAAGACCGTGTACCAGATCAAGGAAGATTTTAAGGAAGCCCTGCGCGAACAGAAAATGTCTGAGCAGATGCAGAGCAAGATCGTAGATGCGATCAAGATCACCCCTACCGAAGTAAAAGCCTATTACAATAAGATCCCGAAAGACAGTCTGCCTTTTTACGAGAGCGAGATCGAAGTGAGCCAGATCGTGATCCACCCCAAAGCCAATAAGGATGTGGAAGAATATGTATCGAAGCAGTTATACGATTACAAACGCCAGGCAGAGACACAGGGACCCAAAAAGTTTGACCAGCTGGCCAAACTGTACAGTGAAGACCCTGCCGTAAAAGAAAACGGCGGTCAGTACAGCCTGAACCGTAACGATAAAGGCTCCTGGGACCCTGCTTTTCTGTCGGCCTGTTTCCGTTTGAAGGAAGGCCAGATCTCACCGGTGATCAAATCGAAATTTGGTCTGCACATCATTCAGATGGTGAGCCGTTCGGGTGATGAAGCGGTGGTAAAACATATCCTTCGTATTCCGCCGGTGACCGAAGATGAGATCAACGAAACCAAAAAACTGCTGGACTCTGTCAGGAACAAACTGGTAGCCGGTGAACTTACATTTGGTGCCGCGGTGAACAAATACAGCGACGACGAGAACAGTAAATTCAGTGCAGGTGCCCTTTCCGGTCGCGATGCCACTGGCTCGCCCACCACATTCCTGTCGATTGATCAGCTGGACAAGGATATCGTGGTATTGCTGAAAGGCCTGAAACCCGGTGACTATTCCAAACCACAATTGTACAAGGACGAGAGGGGAAGCCAGGTGGTACGCCTGATCTACCTGCGTAACCGCACCGAGCCGCACCGCGAGAACCTGAAAGAAGACTACGACCGCGTTGCCAAAAGAGCGCTGGAAGAAAAGAAGAGCAGTGCACTGGAAAAATGGTTCAAAGACCATATCCCTACGTACTTCATATCTATTGATAAAGAATACGCTGCCTGCCAGGGCCTGGAAGAATGGCGCAAGTCGGCAGAAAATGCTGAGAAGGCGAGGAGCAACCAGTAGTGAGTCGTGAGACGTGAATTGTCAATAGTGAATTGTGAATGGGTGCGGGAGTGGTGAGTAGGGAGCCCGGAAAGAAGTTATATAAACAAAAGGGTGAGCAGCATGCTCACCCTTTTGTTCGCACCTACCCACTACCCACTCACGTCTGACCACTCACGATTGACGATTCACTATTGCCAATTCACCATTCACCATTCACCATTCCCATCTCTACCTACTACCCACTCACCACTCACTTCCCCAACCCATTGAAAATCAACCACCCAGAAAAAAGTTTCCAAAACATTTGGTAAATTGCATGTATGTACATACATTTGTGTTGTGAAATTAGAACAGGCTATACAAAGTACCAAATTCAGGAACGAAGTGCATAAGGCAGGATTGAACATATTATATACCGCCTGGTGGTTGAAAACGCGGATGAGTAAGGAACTGAAGGAGTTTGGACTGACACATGAGCAATACAATGTGTTACGGATTCTGAAAGGTAAATACCCCGACCAGATGTGTGTTAGGGACATCGCCTGCAGGATGATAGAAAAGAACTCGAACGTTCCCAGGATCATTGACAGGCTGGAAATTAAAAAGCTGGTGAAACGCTCCACCTCGGCTATCGATAAACGGGAGACCGTCATTACCCTTACCCAGGGCGGCATTACCCTGCTGGAAGCCAGTACCCAGGTGATTAACAGGATCATGGATGAATCATTGGTGATCAATGAACAGGATGCCGTTGATTTGAATGTCCTGCTTGAAAAAGTAAGGCTGACCGAAGGATAAATTTTTTTGAACAAATACGTGTATATACACGTAATAAAGATAACAGACATGAAAACAATCATACATAAAGCCAACACAAGGGGTCATGCCAATTTTGGCTGGCTCAACAGTTACCATACGTTCAGTTTTGGTAGCTATTACGATCCCGAGCGGGTGCATTTTGGTGCCTTACGGGTCTTGAACGACGATACTGTTGCCAAGGGTATGGGTTTCCCCAAACACCCGCACGATAACATGGAGATTGTGTCGATCCCCCTGTATGGCGACCTGCACCATAAAGACAGTACCGGACGTGATGAGATCATCCGTCAGCACGATGTTCAGATCATGAGCGCGGGTAGCGGTATTGCACACAGCGAGATGAACGCCAACAAAGACAAGGAAGTTAAATTCCTGCAGATCTGGGTATTTCCGAAACTGGCCAATATTGAGCCGAGATATGCACAGAAAAGCTTTAAACCCGAAGACAGGAATAACCAGTTGCTGACGGTGGTGGCTCCCGATGACGACAAGGCGGTTTTCATTAACCAGGATGCCTGGTTTTCGCTGGGTAGATTCTCAAAAGACCTGACCACCAGCTATCAGATCCGGAAAACAGGGAATGGCGTTTATGCCTTCATCCTGAACGGAACCGTGACCCTGAATGGCGAGACCGTATCTGACCGCGACGGACTGGGGATCTGGGATACAGATACCATCCACATCAAAGCAGATACCGCCGCTGAATTTTTACTGATCGATGTACCCATGCACATCGAGACCGAATAATTAACGGAGCCCTTACATCAATTACAAATACAAACAATTAAAACAAAAAAAATGTCAACTTACAAAATCGACGCAGCACACAGTGAGATCACTTTCAAGGTAAAACACCTGATGATCACCAATGTAACCGGTAACTTCAACAAGTTTGATGCTACCCTGGAAAGTTCCGCCGCTGATTTCAGCGATGCCAAAATTTCTTTTGAGGCGGATATCGACAGTATTTCTACCAACAACGAACAGCGTGATGCTCACCTGAAAAGTGATGACTTCTTTGCAGCTGCCAGTTTCCCTAAACTGAGCTTTACCTCTACTTCTTTCGAAAAACTGAACGATAGTAACTACCTGCTGAAAGGTAACCTGACCATCCGTGGCAACAGCAAACCCGTAGAACTGGCCGTTGAATACGGTGGCACCGTTACCGATCCTTACGGACAGGTAAAAGCGGGTTTTGAGATCGGCGGTAAGATCAGCCGTAAAGAATTCGGCCTTACCTGGAGCGCTACCACAGAAGCCGGTGGTGTAGTGGTGAGTGACGAAGTGAAACTGCACCTGGGTGTTCAAATGATCAAACAGGCTTAAATAATAATGTATACCGGTCTGGTGAATACCGGGCCGGTACACATTACCAACCATTGTACGTGAGAAGATAATCGGTTGGTTATTCCTAACAATCTATATAATGTACATGAAACTGATAAAACACCTGCCGGTGTATTTACTGGCATTGATCTACCTGGTATTCGGGTCCAACTATTTTTTCCATTTCATCAGTATGCCTCCCATGGCCGGTAATGCGGGCAGTTTTGTGGGCGTATTATTCAGCACTAACTTTTTGCTGGTAGTGAAACTGCTGGAGATCAGTTTTGCCGTCTTGATGCTGGTTCCCCAAACAAGGGCACTGGGTCTGGTACTGATTGCTCCTATTACCATCAATATCCTGTTGTTTGAATTGCTGATCGCTCACCAGCCGGGCCTTGCGGTGCTGATGGTGATACTGAACGGTCTGGGCATTCTGCAGCATAAGGACCAGTATATCGGCATGCTGAAAGTTCGTATGGCTTTGGCAAATCATTCATAAGAAGGACCAGTACTGATCCTGGCCACATTACTATTCTTGTATGCAATACCTGTTATATCCGGCATCTGAAAGAGGGTTGAAAGACCTGGGATGGCTGCAGAGCCGGTTCTCGTTCAGCTTCTCATCTTACCAGAATCCTGTTAAAAAGAGTTTTGGACTGCTGCACACGTTTAACGACGATACGGTGAAATCCGGTGGCGGTTTTGGCCTGCACGCACATGCCAATATGGAGATCATCAGTGTGATGCTGCAGGGCAAAATGAACCATAAGGATACCCTGGGTTATTCCGAGGTTGTGGAGAAAGACTGGGTACAGCTGATGAGTGCCGGATCAGGCCTGCGGCATGAAGAGCACAATGTTGGTGAGGAAGAAGTCAAATTCCTGCAGATCTGGATCGAACCCAAGTTGCAGAATATTAGTCCCCGCTACCAGAAAAGGTATTTCCCGCAGGAAAAGCGAAAGAACCAACTGAAGACCATCGTGAGCAACGAAGAAGGAACGGAACATTGCTGGATCAACCAGAATGCTCGTTTGCAGCTGGGCTGGTTTGAGCAGAACAGGGATATCCCATATCTGTTGAACCCGCAGAACAAAGCCGTATTTGTTTTTGTACTGGAAGGTGTATTGTCTGTCAACGGACAAACACTCACCTCCCGCGATGCCATCGGTATCTGGGATACGGATGCTTTTACCCTGCATACCGAACAGGAAGCCTCTTTTATTGTTATAGAGGTACCGATCAATCATTAATGAACCACTTTGGGTGGTTTATAAGATAAATAGATAAATAATATATACATGAACATTGAGATCATATCTGGAAGTCCAAGAAAAGACAGTGTATCGCACCGGGTGGCAGTATACCTGCAGAAATCCCTGGCAGAGAAAACCCATCATACAGTGAACGTTATTGATGTGCGCGACTGGAACCTGCCGCTGCTGCAAGAGGTCTTTAGCAGTATGGAGAAGGTTCCGGCTGAATATAAACCGTTGGCGGAGAGGATGTTTGCAGCAGATGCCTTCATTCTGGTGACTCCCGAGTACAATGGCAGTTATTCACCGGCTTTACAGAACCTACTGGACCATTTTCCCAAGCAGCAGCATAAGGCTTTTGGTTTAGTGACCGCTTCGCCAGGAGCCATGGGAGGTATGCGTGCCACACAGCAATTGCTGCTGCTGGTGCCGGCTTTATTCGGCATTGCATCGCCGTATATGCTGGTTACGCCTTTTGTGGACAAGAAATTTGATGAAGAGGCCCGGCTCATAGATCCTTCGTTCCAGAAAAACATAGATATTTTTATTAATGAGTTCCTCTGGCTGGCAGAAACCCTGCATCCGGAGATGGAAACGGTCTATAATTAACCTGAAAAAACGTGGCGGAGTTGTAACTTCGCCACTTTCTTTTTAAATACTCCGCATGAGCGACGAAATCAAACACGAATGTGGTCTTGCCTACATTCGGTTACGAAAGCCCTTTTCCTATTACCTGCAAAAGCATGGCTCTGTTACGTACGGTCTGAACAAACTGTACCTGCTGATGGAGAAACAACATAACCGCGGTCAGGATGGGGCAGGTATCGCCGCCGTAAAACTGAATACCGAACCCGGTAGTCCTTTTTTACACCGCATGCGCAGTAACGCACAGCAACCCATTGCCGATATTTTCTTTAAGGTTGGCCAGGAGATCTCTGAACTGGAAAAATACCAGCCCGATATCAAACAGCATCCCGGCCTGATGAAGGGTCATCTTCCTTTTCTGGGAGAACTGCTGCTGGGCCATCTGCGTTACGGAACACAGGGTAAGAACAATGTGGAGTTCTGTCACCCCTTCATCAAAAGAGATCTGATGCCGGGTAAGAACCTGGCCCTTGCGGGAAACTTTAACCTGGTGAATACGGATGAGTTATTTGATCTCATCAATATGGATCCCGGTGAGTTCCAGAAACAGAGCGATCTGGCAGCGATGATGGAAGTGTTGCATCATTTCCTGTCCAAAGAAGATGCCCAACACCCCAATGCAGCTGATGTGTCTACCGTACTGAAAAAAGCCA
Source organism: Sediminibacterium sp. FW305-C-269 (assembly GCF_058231045.1). NCBI lineage: Bacteria > Pseudomonadati > Bacteroidota > Chitinophagia > Chitinophagales > Chitinophagaceae > Sediminibacterium > Sediminibacterium sp. FW305-C-269. The sequence goes on from NZ_JBIQXQ010000001.1 coordinate 881,273, forward strand.
CTCCGTTGTTCGACGGTGGTTATACCATTGGCGGTCTGCTGGGCAACGGCTACAGTTTTGTGATGCGCGATGCACATGGCATACGTCCTGCCTATTATTACATCAACGATGAAGTGATCGTGGCAGCCAGTGAGCGTGCCGCCATCCGTACTACGTTCAATGTAGGCGAAAATGAAGTGCTGGAACTGATGCCTGGTATGGCCCTGATCGTGGATGATAAAGGCAATTATCAGATGGTGCAGGTGCTGGAGCCCAAAGAAAGAAGGGCCTGCAGTTTTGAACGCATCTATTTCTCACGCGGAAGTGATGAGAAAATATACAGGGAGCGTATTGCGTTGGGACATCACCTCAGCAAGACCGTTCTTGAGAACATCAACTATGACCTGAAGAATACCATCTTCTCCTACATACCCAATACTGCCGAAGTGGCTTTTTACGGTCTGGTGAAAGGCATGGAGGAATACCTGAATAAGATCAAGGTAGAACGTATTCTCAGTTGGGGTAAGGATTTTACACCCGAGAAACTGGAAGAGATGGTGAACCGGAAGATCCGCCAGGAAAAGATCGCGATCAAGGATGTAAAACTCCGCACTTTCATTACCGAAGATGCCAACCGAAATGAAATGGTACAGCACGTGTATGATATCACGTATGGTACCGTACGCAAAAAAGAAGATACGCTGGTGGTGATCGACGACAGTATTGTACGCGGTACCACTTTGAAAGAAAGTATTGTGCGGATGCTGGCGCGTCTGCAACCCAAAAAGATCACAGTGGTTTCTTCCGCTCCGCAGATCCGTTACCCGGATTGTTACGGTATCGATATGAGTAAACTCGGCGATTTTATCGCTTTCCGTGCCGCTATTGCTTTGCTGAAAGAGCGGAATATGGAACATATACTCACCGACCTGCTGGAAAAAGTAAAAGAATTACAACGAACCAACCAGCTGCATACCGAAAATGTGGTTCGGCAGGTATACAAACCCTTCACCACCCAGGAGATCTCCGATAAGATTGCACAACTGATTACCCCGCAGGAAGTGGATGTTCAGGTAGAAGTCATCTACCAGACCATCGAAGACCTGCACGACAGCTGCCCCACCAATACCGGCGACTGGTACTTCACCGGCAACTACCCCACACCCGGCGGAAATAAAGTGGTGAACAAAGCTTTCCTGAATTTTATGGAAGGAAAGAACGTAAGAGGTTATTGATAATGATAGGATGATAGAATGATAGAATGGTTGGGAGTCTTAACATTCACTCATTCTATCATTCACTCATTGTTCAAACCCTGTAACAGATCGCATTAATATTCATGCCTGCGCCTACGGAGGCGAAGAGGATGATGTCTCCTTTTTCCAGTTCGTGAGCGCCCAGTTGTTCGTGTTTCACCAGGTCGTACAGGGTGGGTATGGTGGCTACAGAGCTGTTCCCGAATTTATGGATGCTCATGGGCATGATGCCATTGGGCACTTCGCGCAGACCGTAGAGTTTGTAGAGTGCTTTTACAAAACCTTCATCCATTTTTTCGTTGGCCTGGTGCAGGAAGAATTTTTTGACATCTGTCACCTGTAACCCGCATTTTTCCAGGCAGGCTTTCATGGCCAGTGGTACGTTCTTGATGGCGTATTCGTACACTTTTCTTCCCTTCATCTTCATGTAACGGATGTTCTGGTCGGCTTTCAGATTGTAGGAATGTCCGTATTTCAGGTAGTAGGCTTCTTCCACGCAATGACTTTGCACGCTCGTGGCGAGTATGCCACTGTCTTGCTCGCTGCCTTCTACGGCTTCAATGATGGTAGCACCGGCTCCATCGCTGAAGATCATGCTGTCGCGGTCGTATTTGTCGATCACCCTGCTTAGCGTTTCTGTTCCGATGACCAGGCATTTTTTGGCGATGCCGGCTTTGATATAGGCATCGGCCTGTATCACACCCTGTATCCATCCGGGGCAGCCGAATAAGATATCATAGGCCACACAATTGGGGTTATGGATGCCCAGTGATTGTTTTACGCGGGATGATAAGGCCGGTAAGGCATCACTTTGGATACTTCCGGATAAGATGTTCCCGAAATTATGTGCTACGATGATTTGGTCAAGCGTTTCCGGATCAATGCCGGCATCTTCGATGGCTCTGCGGGCAGCAATAGCAGCCATATCGGAAGAGTTCATATCGGCATCTGCATAACGGCGCTCTTCAATTCCGGTGATATCCCTGAATTTGTCTACGATCTCATTGGGAGCAGCAACAATATGTTCGTGGTCCTCACTGTAAAAATCCTGGTGGACAAAATCTTTGTTGGTCTTGATGTTCGGTGGAATGAAACTCCCTGTTCCGGTAATTACGGTTCTTATTTGCGGCATGAGCAAAATAGGGTTAATGTTTGTAACAATTACTATAGCTATGAAAGAATCCCGCCTGCGAACAGGCAACACTTCAAATGTAATCAATATTCATGCAGGATGGTATTGACAAACTCTATTTTGAACATAAAAAAACGATCGCTTGTTAGTTGCGGTCGCTCGTTGCATAGCTATTTTCTTACCTGGTCAAAATCAGAGATATTTATCACCTTTATTCCGTTTTACCTCAGCCACATAATCTTTGATGGACTGCTCCTTATCTTTTTTGCAGATCAGCAATACGTCCTTGGTATCTACCACAATGAAATCATCCAGGCCCTGCAGTACCAACAATTTATCGTTGGCAGCAGATACCATACACTTGGTGGCGTCGATCACGATCACATTTTCTCCGGCCACGGCATTACCGAGATAATCTTTTTCGAGGTTGTCATAGGCGCTGTTCCAGGTGCCCAGGTCGCTCCAGCCAAAAGAAGAAGGGATCACGTACACATTATCCGCTTTTTCCATGATGGCGAAATCGATGGATACATTGGTGCATAGCGGATATATCCGGTTGATGGCTTCCTGCTCAGTAGGTGTATTGAAATGTTCTTTTTCTGAATCGAAGAGTTCGAACATTTCGGGCTGGTAGATCTCAAATGCTTTGATCACATTTTTCACCTGCCATACAAAAATACCTGCATTCCACAGGAAATCACCGCTGGCCAGGAAGGTCTTGGCCAGTTCCAGGTTCGGTTTTTCGGTAAAAGTTTTTACCTGGTAAATACCATCAGCTACCGGAAGAGCTTCGTGCTGGATATAGCCATAACCGGTATTGGGGTGCGTGGGTTTGATGCCCAGTGTTACCAGTGATTTAATATGTGATACAAAGTCCAGGGCCTGCAAAGTGGTTGCCCGGAAATTTTCGTTGTCGAGGATCATGTGATCACTGGGTGCTACGATCAGGGAAGCTTCGGGGTCTTTCTGAAGCAATTTGTAAGAAATATAAGCCACACAGGGGGCCGTGTTCTTACGACTGGGTTCAGCCAGGATATTTTCCGGGTTGAGTTCCGGTAATTGCTCTCTAACGATATGACAATAATCCTCAGAGGTAACCACAAAAATGTTCTCTTCAGGAATGAAAGTTGCAAACCGTTCATAGGTCCATTGAATAAGTGATTTACCTGTATTCAGGATATCCAGAAACTGTTTGGGATAACTGCTGCGGCTGCTGGGCCAGAAACGGCTTCCGATTCCACCGGCCATGATGGCAACATAGTGATGCTTGTTCATCTGCTCCTAATTAATAACGGCAATTTTGCGATGCAATATTACAGGCTTATTTGCCGAATACCCGTAAATAATGGTTAAACAATTCCCTCGCGGACAAGGTCGTGCAGGTGTAAAATACCCAGGTACTTCCCTTCTTCTTCCACGATCAATTGACTAATGTCGTTTTTTCTTAATGTATCGAGCGCCTCAACCGCCAGCAAGGAGGCGACAACGGTTTTGGGATGGGGGGATAAGATATCTTTTGCGGTGATCTGACTGATGTCGTTGCTTCTTTCCAGCATGCGTCTGAGGTCGCCATCGGTGATGATGCCTACCACCTGGTTCTCGCTGTTGGTCACGGCGGTCACTCCCAATCGTTTCTCGGTGATCTCAACGATCACTTCTTTTAAACTTGCCGTAGTCCGTACCGAAGGTTTTTCGTTGGCCTGTATCAGGTCGGCCACCCGCAGGTATAGCCGTTTTCCCAGGTTACCGCCGGGATGGTATTTGGCAAAATCCTGTCCGGTGAAACCGTTCAGTTCCATCAAACAAACAGCCAGCACATCACCCATCACCATTTGTGCGGTGGTACTGCTGGTAGGGGCCAGGTTATTGGGGCAGGCTTCCTTGCTCACGGTGGTATCCAGAACCAGATCGCCCTGTTGTGCCAGGAAACTGTTGGTATTGCCCACCATACTGATAAGGGTATTGCCGAAATTACGGATCAGGGGAACCAGTACTTTGATTTCGGGGCTCTCTCCGCTTTTACTGATGATCATTACTATATCTCCTTGCTGAACCATGCCCAGATCGCCATGAATGGCATCGGCAGCATGCATGAACAGGGCCGGAGTGCCGGTAGAGTTCAGGGTAGAAACGATCTTCTGGCCCACAATGGCGCTTTTGCCAATGCCACTGATCACCAGACGGCCTTTTGCCTGGTGAATGGTGTGTACTGCCTTCTCAAAAGATTCGTTGATGGAGGATGCCAACCCAGCTATGGATTGGGCTTCCAGCTCGATGGTATGTAGGGCGGTTTGCCGTATAGATAGACTCATGTGCGACAAAGGTAAACTTTAACAGCAATGTGACGATATTGCCCTGATACTTTACTAACTTCGCTACCCTTTTAAAAAAACCTTCCCTGGTTCCTGAAAAAAGGGCTAAATAACTGCCGGACACGCTGTAACCCCTGCCGTTAAAATATTTTACACAACGGTTTCCGGCAAAAAGAAGTATATTATACAATCGTTAGAAAAGTGGCCCGTAGAACGGGCAGAAAACTGATTTTGATACATGGCTACAAGTACAAAGAAATCCGCTACCAAGGCAGTATCCCCCAAGCCTAAAAAAGCGGCCACCCCCAAAGCGGCAGCTAAAAAAAGCACCGCTTCCCATTCCTATGATATTTATGGGGCCCTGGAGCAGTATTTCGGCTTTCGCGAGTTCAAAGGCACGCAGGAAAAAGCGATTAACAGCATTCTCAACGGGAAAGATACTTTTGTGATCATGCCTACGGGCGGCGGTAAAAGCCTTTGTTACCAGTTACCGGCTATGATGCTGCCGGGCTGCGCCATCATCGTATCGCCCCTGATCGCCCTGATGAAAAACCAGGTGGACCTGGTCCGTGGTTACAGCGAGAAGGATGAAGTAGCACATTTTCTCAACTCTTCATTGAATAAGAGCCAGATCAAAGAGGTGAAAGATGACCTGGACAGCGGTAAGACCAAACTGCTGTATGTAGCACCCGAAACGCTGACCAAACAGGAGAACCTGGAATATTTCAGCGATCTAAACATCTCGTTTTTTGCGGTGGATGAAGCGCACTGTATCTCTGAATGGGGGCATGATTTCAGGCCGGAGTACCGGAGACTGCGAGAGATGATGGATATCATTAACCCTGATATACCCGTTGTGGCATTGACGGCAACCGCTACTCCAAAAGTTAAAAGCGATATTGTGAAGAACCTGGGTCTGCGTGATCCGGAGATCTTGTTGTCTTCGTTCAACCGCTCCAACCTGTATTACGAGATCCAGCCCAAGATAGCGAAAGACCAGACCATCAAGAGCATCGTTAAATTCATTACAGGCCATAAGGGAAAGAGCGGTATCATTTATACCCTGAACCGGAAAACCACCGAAGAGCTGGCTGAGATACTGGTGGCCAACCAGATAAAAGCGGTGGCCTATCATGCCGGTCTTGACCAGAAACTGCGTGCCGAAAGGCAGGACCAGTTCCTGAACGAAGACGTACAGGTGATCGTAGCCACGATCGCTTTCGGTATGGGGATCGATAAACCGGATATCCGTTATGTGATCCATTTCAACATCCCCAAATCCATTGAGAACTATTACCAGGAAACCGGTCGTGCAGGAAGGGATGGTATGGAAGGGATCTGTGTGCTGTACTATTCACACAAGGATGTATCCAAACTGGAGCACCTGATGCGTGATAAACCATTGAGCGAACGCGAAGTGGGTGCACAGCTGATCGATGAAACGGTGGCTTATGCAGAAAGTGCGGTCTGCCGCAGAAAGATACTGCTGCATTATTTCGGTGAGAACTGGGACACCCCCAATTGCGGTAACTGCGATAACTGCCTGCATCCCAAAGAAAAGATTGAAGCCAAAGAAGATGTGGTGAAGATGCTGAAAACGATCAAGGCACTGGATGAACGGTTTACCACCGACTATGTGGTGAACGTAGTGATGGGCAAACTTACTCCTCAGATCAATCTGTACCGGCATGATTCCCTGCCCGTATTCGGGATTGGCAAGGACAAAGAAGCGCATTTATGGAACAGCCTGGTTCGGCAGATGTTGCTGGAGAACCTGATCAAAAAAGATATTGAAGAATACGGCTTGCTGAAGATGACCGAAAAAGGGGAGAAGTTCCTCAAGAAACCAACTTCATTCAAGATCGTACTGAATAACCTGTTTGAAGATGCGCAGTTTGATGAGGATGAGAATGAAAATGCCTCACAAGGCAGTGCTGCAGCGGATGAGAAACTGTTCGAGATGCTGAAAGAACTTCGTCAGAAAGAGGCCAAGCGGAAAAGCCTGCCGCCTTTTGTGATCTTTCTTGAAAGTTCCTTGCAGGATATGGCCACCATTTATCCTACCACACTGGAAGAAATGGAGAAATGTCAGGGTGTAAGCAAAGGGAAAGCTATCAAATACGGGAAACCGTTTGTAGAACTGATCGCCCAATATGTTGAGGAGAATGATATTGAGAAACCGGATGATTTTGTGATGAAGAGTGTGGCCAATAAAGCTAATAACAAGATCTATATCATTCAGAACGTAGATAAGAAGATACCGCTGGAGACCATCGCCAAGAACAAGAGCCTGCGGCTGGATGAATTACTGGAAGAGATGGAAACCATTGCGGCCAGCGGCACCAAACTGAACCTGGATTATGCCATTGATGAATGGCTGGATACTTACGACCAGGAAGAGATCATCGATTATTTCAAAAGTTGCGAAACCTCTTCACTCCAGGTGGCACAGGAAGAACTGAGCGAGAACAACTATAACTGGGAACAGCTGAAGATCATGCGGATCAAGTTCCTGAGTGTGTATGGAAACTGATCGCTGAGGGCGCGGATTTTAGTATGATGGATATGAATTTTTGGGAGCCCGTTCTGTTTGGACGGGCTTTTCTATTGGCCAGGCGCCGCTGTTGCGGCTGGGCTGTTGTGACCTTTTTCCAACAGCAGTTTCTCTCTTGCCGTGGCCTTCAGGCCGTGGGATAATCAGGTGTTTTTGATATGGGTTCCGGGCTTTAGCCCAGAGTGGGTTAAAAAAACGGCAGCTCTGCGTATTAATACGGTATTGGAATTGCCGGTTTCTTGTTTTCTTACAGATATGTCATATACCAATGTTTATATCCATTATGTATGGGCAACCTGCAAGCACAAACCCATGTTGTCACAGCCTTATCGGCAGAAATTATTCGATCATATGTACCAGAATGCATTGCGGAAAGGTATTTACCTCGATAGGGTGAATGGGTTTACCGACCATGTTCATTGCCTGGTCTGGCTAAGATCTACACAATGCCTGGATGAAGTAGCGCAGATCCTGAAAGGAGAATCGGCCTATTGGTTTAATAACCAAGCAGGTTTTGGCGACTTGAAGTTGCAATGGCAGAAAGATTATTTTGCTGCATCTGTTTGCCTGTCTATGATTGAGAAGGTGAGAGCTTATATTGATAATCAGGAACAACATCATCAGAAAAGAACATTTACTGAGGAATATAAAGAATGGAAGAAGTTGTATCTTATAACGAAAGATCTCGATAACAGCCTCGCGCATTATCAATTAAAAACCCGGCGCTAAAGCGCCTGAATCAATTATCTTTCACCTCCTGCACTCCCAGACCTGCAGTCCGGGACAAGAACCTACAACCCGAGCAATACCTGAAAAGCATTTATGAATAAGAAACCTGTCAAATAACTGAAAACAAAACAAAAGCGGAAAATTGATACCTGTTATACCGACAGATAAAGGGAACACCCAAAACGGATCTACCGGCCATTGCCCTGAAGTAGGAATCAAATTGCCCGCACAATTGGTAAAAAGGCATCCAGTGTGTAGGCGCCTTGTACAGCACGGTTCTCGTATACCATGAAGTACCTGTAGGCATTTCCGGCTTTGGCGGCCCAGGCATTTCCAAGACGGATTTTTGCTTCCGCATCCAGGTGGTCACCTTTGGTTTCAAGGATTATGGTTTTGCCCGATTTACTCCTGATGATGAAGTCGGGATAGTGATTGATATAACCATTGATGCAAAACCCTTTTCTTTCTATGTTCCGGGTCCAGAAAGCGATGTTTTCCATATTGGCTATTTCATTGATGATGCGTTCTTCAAAACCATTCATGCACCCTTCCGTTTCGTATAAGGATTTTGGGAAGTCTTTGGAAGGATCACCCGGAATGATCTCTGGCGGGAAACGGTAAGAAGGGCGTATCAAAACCTTATCGGTATCCAGGAATTCCCTGAATTTTTTCTCTGCGAAGAGATCTTTCAAACTATTGATTTTGGCCTTGATTTTATCAGCATAACTGTATTCATGGCTGACCAGTGCTATAAACTGCTCATCACTGAAACCTTCCAGTATCCGGCTGATATATTTCGTTATTTCACTGTCGGGTATGGGGTCAAATTTCCCGATGATATTCATGATCCTTCTGGTAAAATTTTTTACCCGGCTGTCAATCCTGACCGGGTCCAGCAGGTAAGCCTGCAGGCTGTCGCGGATATCACCATCCAGTTTAATAAAACTCGGGGTATGTTCTTTTTTACTTTCATCGAGGTCTACCTTGTAGAGGTTGGCGGTAACGTTGGTGAAATCGATTTTGGTGTCTTCCTGCGACAGTTTGAAATCTACACCCAGTAGTTCATCTTTTTCCAGCAATTTATCGCCCCCGAAAATCTCACCTGCGGGTACCTGCAGGAAAAACTGGGGTATCTGCATCGAAAGTGCATCGGACCGGAAGAACTCCTTCATGCTGTATTTTTTCACGATCGATTGGATTTCGGAGGGTAAGGAAATGGTTTGTGTATGTGCCGATTGATTCACCCTGGATTCCATAGCGTTCGTTTCCTGAATGGCCATGTTTTCGATGATCGATAGTGGCTCGGCTGGAACTTCTGTTTCGATCATAGCCATAATCCGTGCGGAATCAATGCCAGCACTGATATCTTCCTCATGCTCTTCCCCGTCTGTTGCAAAAACCGTTAACTGGTTCAATACCTGGTTCGGGGTAGGTGTGGCAGTGTTAATGTTTGTTTCGGGTAGTTTGTAGTCCTGTTTGCTGAACCCGGCTTTATTCAATCCTTTTACAATATTGTCCAGGGTGTCGATGAATTTATCGGAAGCAGTCAGTACATAACTGAGGTTCAGTAAAGGGAAACGATGTTTGGTAACATAAGGCTGCCGAAGAACCCGGCCCAGAATCTGCTCTACATCTACCGCCGATGATTTGTCGGCAAGTGAGGCAAGGATATACGCAAAAGGACAATCCCAGCCTTCTTTTAATGCATTAACAGTGATGATATACCTCACGGGGCAATCCGGACTCATCAGGTCCTCGGATTTGATCTCATTGATATTGGCCGTTTTAATACGGATTTGTTCGGCAGGTATTTGTAATTCGACCAGTTTCTCTTTCAGTTTTTCAAATGTGGTATTGTCTTCTGCATTCCGGGGCTGCGCCTGAAACAGTACAATGGGCCTGATATAGCGTCCCCCGTTTTTATGTTCTTCCAGGGCCTCTTTCTCCAGTTTGCGTTGCAGTTGCAGGGCTGAATGGATCACTTCTGTTTTGTCGTGATGGTTGTATACAATTACGGGCAGTTTCACCATGTTCTCCCGCTTCAGCTCAAGGGCATCCACAAAACTGATGATATTACTGTTTTTGCGGGGTGTAGCTGTCAGGTCTAGAATAAAGCAGGGGTTCAGGTTAACCAGCATATCCACGCTGAGTTCGCTTTCTGCGTTATGGCTTTCATCCACTACCACCACCGGGTTAAGCGCCTGTATCACTTTCATCAGGCTGATCTCTTCTTCGGTACCCAGCAGGGGGCCGAACGATTGCAGGTTACCATTTTCCTGGTACACTTTCCGGTCTTCTTTACTGCGCGAGCGAAAGCTGTCAAAGCTCATCACAATAATATTGAGCTGCTCCTGCACACTGGAAGGGTTAAAACTGGTGCCCTGCAGCAGGGCCGACTTATCAAAAATTTCCACGCGGCCGTTAAAATGGGTGTTCAGTTTTTGCCGGTAAGGATGAGAAGAATCGCTAAGGTTACGCAGGGTTTGCTCCAGGATGGTGATGGAAGGCACCAGCCATACCACCACTTTGTTCCTATCGTAAGAGAATGAATCGAATATGGTCTTAATGGCGTTGCAGGCTATAAAGGTTTTACCGCCGGCAGTAGGTACTTTTACGCATACATGTGGTACACCGGGAATATTGTTTTTATAAGGCTCAATAGCCGATCCCACAAAAGGCTGGAGAGGCGTTTTGGGGTGCTGCGACCAGAATCCGTAAAACGAATCACCCAGGTGTTTTACTTCCTGTAAGCGGGAAAGAAATCTTTCCAGGTCGGCGATAACATCCTGCTGGTATTTTTTCAGTTCCATAGGCTGGTTTAAAACCGTGTGATATCTCGCGGTATTTTTTTAAAACGGATGGCATACATTGTCAGGTACTCATTGGTAAGTGTACAATTGTCTGCGTATATAATATATTCTTCAGCTTGGGTACGGATGGTGGCCAGAAAATCATGATCCAGCGATGTGGCCTTGCCGGAGTCGTAAAAAAAGTAATAAGCTGTTTGGTTATGCAGGCCCAGCAAAAAGGGGTTGTCTTTATTGGTAGTTGTATCGGGTAAAGCCTGCTGGGTTTCCGTGTAAAAAATATAGCGGCGCAGCTCTTTTACCGGAACCGACTCATTCAGCATACCTTCTTCTGTAAAAATGGGTTGCCCCAGCGTATAATAATCAAAGCTGCCGCCGGTGCCTTCTTTGTCTGCATAACCACCGATCACCCGTTTCACCCTTTCGGCTGTAATGGTTTCGGCATAGTTTTCCATTTCAATGAGAATGAACTTGCGATTGCCTCCATCCTGTTTGTTCAGGTTCAATACCGCATGGGCCGTAGTGCCGGAGCCGGCGAAAGAGTCGAGGATGATGGAGTTTTTGTTGCATGCTATTTGCAGGATTCGCGATATTAATTCAAAAGGTTTGGGACTATCAAAAACATTTCCTTCAATAATCTTATTTAACTCCTTTTTCCCTTGTTGATTATGTGATACCTCATCATATTTCCAGATTGTTTGTGGGACAACTCCTTCATTTACTTCAGATAGATATCTTTTTAGCTGTGGCTTACCCTCCCCGTTCTTTCCAAAATACAATCTATTTTCTGCAAGCAACTGTTTGGCCTTCTCTTCATTAAACCTATAACAGCTGCCTTTTGGAGGAAAAAACACATTTCCTGTTGTTGGATTTACGATTCCAAATACCCCAGATTCAGAAAAAGATTTTACTAAAACGTTATCTGGTCGCCAGGCACCTCTCCCATTATCATCGTCATATTTGTAAAACTTATTTTGTTTATCGGTGCGAGGTGTGAGGTTACGATTCCAGTTATTTTTCACTTTAGTATAAACCAAAATAAAATCATGAGATGCTGAGAAATATTTTGCATCATTCCTCGGGGAGTAGTTTTTCTCCCATATTATATTGCTAATAAAATTTCCTATTCCAAAAACTTCGTCGCACAATAATTTCAGATTCGCCTGCTCATTATCATCAATTGAAATAAATATCGCCCCATCATCCGCCAATAACTTATGCAACAGCTTCAGTCTCGGGTACATCATGCATAACCACTTGTCGTGGCGCGTTAAATCTTCTCCCTCTTTACCCACAACTTCGTGCAGCCATTTTTTGATCTTGGGGTCATTCACATTATCATTATACACCCATCCTTCGTTACCGGTATTATACGGCGGATCTATATAAATACACTTGATTTTTCCTTCATACTCCGGCAGTAAAGCTTTCAGCGCTTCCAGGTTATCGCCATGAATGATCCGGTTACCGCTTCCGCTAACCGATTTGCTTATTTTCCCATTATGGAAACCATAGCCATGCGCCAAAACACGGAAAGGCACATCGAGGTGATGGTTGATCACCTTGTCTTTTCCTATCCAATGTAATGTGGGCATCTGTCTTCTAAGGTTTGATAAGCACAGGAGCTGTCGTAAAACAACAATATTGCACTATAAAGACAGTAAATGTATTTAAAATATCTTAAACTATACTTTTAAGACAGTTCAAGATAAGGGTGTTGAAGAAATTTGATCTGTGAAAAAAACCATCGGAGAAAGAATACGTAAGCTGCGGCAGAGCAAAGACTATACCCAGGATAATATGGCCGCTGAACTGGAGATCACCGCGGGTGCTTATGCCAAAATTGAACGTGGCGAAACCGATCCTTCGGCCACCCGCCTGCTCAGGATTGCCGAAATCCTGGAAGTGGATGTAGCCAATTTTTTTACCGGGGGCAACCCCGTACCGCAGCAGGTTATGCAATCAGCTCCCCAGTATGGGTATGCGTCCAAAGAAGAACTTGCGCAGTTAACCCAACTGGTAAAACAGCTGGGCCGGGAGCTGGAAAAATTGAAAGAACAACTAACAGCAGTGCAAAAACTAACTAAAAAAGGGAAATAAGATTCCTGCACATACAACTTCCCGGACGGGTTCTCCGGGCCCACCCTCCTTTAGCATTAGGCATATCCCGGAAGAAAGTCCTTTTTACCACGGGATTTTTCCCGTTTTTAGCCTTTTATCCCATTTTCTGGCACCATACTTGCAACCGATAAGCAGCGGTACAGCTATCTGTATTGTCTAAAGAATAGGCCCCCGCTATTTTCAGAAATTTTATACATCCGTTATGCATATCCAGAATTTACAACCGGGGTTGGTGGTTGAGCGCAGTTATGTGACCGTAATGGCCGACAAAGTTGGCCGGCTGGTACTGAAAGTGCTGGATATGGATGGTCGTATTGCCAAAACGGTGGTGGCACAGATCAATGAAGGACGTCAGCAACTGGAGCTGAACATGGGTGATCTGAACAGCGGTCGGTATGTAATGAATGCTTTCAGCGGGGACATATTCATCAAGTCCATCCGCTTTGAAAAGCAATAACTAAGGGTTCAATTGGGGGTATCTATATGGGTCTCGCCGTAATACTGGCGGGACCTTTGTTTTAAGATAGCTGTGCAGTTATCGTATAACTTTTGCTGAAGCGTTATTTGCTTTTCTGCGCTTGCGTGAAGGATAATACCCGTTGTTTCGCATTCTCTCTCACATTCAGGTAAAAAAAGTTCAGGTCCGCTACATGGTAGTTCCGGCTGGTGAGGAACAGGTTGCCGAAGAAACGGGGTTTGCTTGTCCAAAGTACCCCCTGTACGGCTTTGGCATCAATGATCTTTGGGATCAGCCGGTTGAAGTTGAGCAATAGTCCGCCTTTGTTCTCCACCCTTTCTGCCAGGGGTTTGCCGGCATCCCAGGTAAGCGGGTTGGTAACGGTGGAAACAAAGGTTTCTTTGGCAATATAATCCGGCTTATACCCTTCGCGCATGGTGCGCCAGCTGACTGCGCAGCCGGTCTGCATGGGGGTGATACAGGGTTGTATGGAAGAGAACCAGTCTGGCTCCAGTGGCATACCTACCAGGTAAGCAGCGATCAGTTGTTTGCCCAGTTCAGTACCATCAAACAATTCCTTTAACAGACGTTTGGCATGCTGTGTTCCCTGGCTATGTGATGCAATGATCAACGGGCGGCCATGATTGTAATGCGAGAGATAATACTGAAATGCGGTTTTCACATCCTGGTACGCCAGTTCAAAAGCGGCGATAGCCTGCATCGTGTCCTGGGCGTTTGCCGGGAAATAGGCATAGTAGTTGGCCTGACGGTAACGGGGAGCATAAACCCGGCCCGCTTCGTTGAATACGCTGGCCTGCAGTAAGATACTGGTATAATCTGTTTTGGCATTCAGTTCGGCATCATCGATCGGCGCATTCCAGCCAAGGGTTTTCTTTTGATCGGTGTAAGTGGTGGGATAGATAAAAAAAACATCGGCGCTGGTATCGGGTTGGTATGACTTACGTAAAGGAGCAGGCACGCTATCGGAAGGGTCCCATTTGGAAGGTAATGCGGCCCAATGATCCGGGTTGCTGTAATCGGGTGCACCGTTGGAATTGGTAAACGTATAATGGGAGATAAAACGATGATACCCATTGCTGCATCCCCCAACAAAAAAGAAAAATATCCAAACGATAAAAGGCCATTTCCGGATCATATCTTAAAGTTGATAAAAATTCTCCATAAGCGTATATTATCTACACATTACCTGGTATGATGCCTATTTTGTACTTTTCGCGCCATATCCGATCTATTTTACTCACTAAACTATCTAATGAATTATGTCTATTCCTGTCGTTGACCTGGCCGATTTCCTGAGTGGAGATGCAGGTCGTAAAGCAGCATTTGTGCAATCACTGGGTAAGGCCTATGAAGAAGTGGGTTTTGTGGCAGTGAAAAACCACGGAGTGCCGGATGAACTGATTGCACAGCAATATGAATATGTGCAGCAGTTCTTTTCCCTGCCATTGGAAAAGAAACTGGCGTATGAAATCCCCGGACTGGCAGGCCAGCGAGGTTATACCAGTTTTGGCCGCGAGCATGCCAAGGGCAGCGAAGCACCGGACCTGAAAGAATTTTTCCAGTATGGCCAAACGGTGGAAGATAATGATCCCATAAAGTCAGAATACCCCGATAATGTATCCGTTCCGGAAATAGCTGCGTTCAACCAGACCCTGTTCAATGCCTACCGTAATTTTGAAAAAAGCGGGAAAGCCCTGTTGCAGGCAATTGCTGTATACCTCGGACTGGATGAACATTATTTCGATGCGCATATTCACAACGGTAACTCCATCCTGCGCTGTATACATTATCCACCGATCACCCAGGAGCCCAAGTCTGCGATCCGTGCGGAACAGCATGAGGACATCAACCTGATCACTTTACTGGTAGGTGCTTCTGCTGATGGCTTGCAGATCCTGACCAAACAGGGTGATTGGGTAGGCGTTACCTCACTGCCCGAGCAGATTGTGGTGAATGTGGGTGATATGCTGCAGCGGCTTACCAACAACAAACTACGCAGTACCACACACCGCGTGGTGAATCCGTCAAGGGAACTCTGGCATACCAGCCGTTTTTCCATGCCGTTCTTCCTGCACCCAAGAAGTGAGATGAGTCTTGCCTGCCTGGAAAGCTGTATTGACGCCGAACATCCCAAAGCTTACCCTGATGCAACCGCAGGAGAATACCTGGATGAGCGCCTGCGGGAAATTGGATTGAAGAAATAGCCTGATTCATAACCGCCGTGCCTTAGTGCCTTTGTGTGCAATTATCCCGCACAAAGGCACTAAGGCACGGTTTTTTGACCACTATGCGTATTTGTTTACCCCCAAGCCTGAAATTTTAATTAAATTCCGCTCTCAACAAAGTACTCCTGATGGTCGTGATGCGCCATATACCTTTTTTGCGGGCTGTGTTCTGGCACAGCATTACCGCAGTAGGGGGGCCGCAGGGACATATGGGGATGATGTTGAAGACCTTTGTACAACAAAGAAAAGATGTAACCGAAGCGGAACTGATTGAATACAACGGCTTTTGTCAGCTGTTGCCCGGAGCCTCTTCCACGCAAACACTCACACTGATCGGCTACAAAAGGGGGGGACTACCCCTGGCCATCCTTACCCTGCTTATCTGGATACTACCCGCTTGTGCATTGATGGGAGGCATTTCTTTCCTGCTGGATTATTTTGAAGACATGGGTCTGAAAGTGGGTGTATTCAAATTCGTGCGTCCCATGGCTATCGGTTTTATCGCTTATTCCACTTTCCGCATTTTTGGGGTGGCAGTTAATAACACCATTACAAAAGTGATCATGGTAGTGGCCACTCTGGCCACATTCATCGCATTCAAAACACCCTGGATCTTCCCGGCACTGATCGTGGCGGCGGGTATTGCCACTAATTTCAGCGACAGGAGGATACCGCAGACAGAGATCCCGCATAAAAAGGTAGGCTGGGGCAATATCCTCATCTTTTTTGCCCTGTTTGGCCTGGCGGGTTATTTGTCTGAAACGGCCAGCCGCCAAAACTGGGAATACCGTAAGCCTATCAACCTGTTCGAGAATACTTACCGTTTCGGCAGCCTGGTATTCGGCGGCGGCGATGTGCTGATACCGCTGATGTATGAACAGTATGTGATCCGCCCGGAAACCAAAAGAATACAGACCACCAAAAGGGATGTATTGAAAATGAGTAGGGAAGATTTTTTAACCGGATCGGGAATGGTACGTGCCATACCTGGGCCCGTGTTCTCTATCGGCGCCTTTACTGGTGGTATGGTGCTGCGCGATCAGGGTACACTGATGCAGTTACTGGGCTGTGTGATCGGTGCCGTAGGCATCTTTTTACCCAGCGCCCTGCTGGTACTGTTCTTTTTCCCGGTATGGCATAACCTGAAAAAATATGCAGTGATCTACCGCTCGCTGGAGGGGATCAACGCCGCTGTAGTGGGCATCATGGCGGGGGCCACCTGTTACCTCATCAAAGACACTTTCCTCAGCTCACTGATCCAGGCCGAAGCCATCGGCATCTGGGACCTGATGATCGTGATCATTACATTCCTGCTGCTCAACAGCCATAAGATACCCGCCCCCCTTATTGTAGCGGGCTGCCTGGTACTGGGCTGGTTCATCTGACAAACCCAAAACCGCACCCTTGCGCCTCTGCGGGCAACTCTCCTCAAAACTCCTGTAATACCAGAATTAGTAAACAACCTGTTACATAAAGGAATTTCGTATATTAGAGTATGGTCACACTAGCACTGTATAACCTGAAAGGCGGGGTTGGTAAAACCGCTGCCACAATTAACCTGGCGTATTTAGCTGCCAAAGAAGGCTATAAAACCCTGATCTGGGATATGGACCCACAAGGTTCCTCTTCCTTTTATCTGGGTGCCGAAGCAACTACCAAGAACGAGTCGCGTAAATTGCTGAACAGCGAAATGGAATTGCTGGATGCAGTGCAGGCTTCCGCATACGAGAACCTCGATATCATCCCCGCCGATCTGTCTGCCCGCCATGCAGATGTACTGCTGAGTGAAATGAAACATTCGAAGAAAAAGATCTCTGCTTTGCTGTCGGGTCTGAAGAAAGAGTATGATATCGTGATCCTGGACTGTCCGCCCGGGATCTCTGTGTTGCACGATGCTGTTTTTGCCGGTGTTGACTGGATACTGATGCCCAATATCCCTACCACTTTGTCGATCCGCTCTTATGAAACAGTGGCGGCTTATTTCAAGGAGAATGAGCTGGATCTCTCCAAACTAAAATGTTTCTTCAGCATGGTAGACCACCGTAAGAACCTGCATCATGAAGTGATGAATAGTTTTTACAAGGACAAAGTGTTCCTGAAAAGTTATATCCCTTATCTCAGCGATGTTGAGAAGATGGGGATCAATGAAGCCCCCCTGGAGACCTTTGCCGCCAGCAGTTATGCGGCACAGTGTTACCGCGACCTATGGAAAGAGATCAAGAAGAACTGTATCGAGTAGTTTTTGAAACTGCCATTTGCTTTTCACCAAACGTCTGCGTATGAACAGAGAACTGGATTCCTGGTATAGTCCTGCGTTGGGAAAAGACATGCCCATCGCCTCTTATGGACATTATGGATTTGCCTTATTACTGATACCCACCGCGGCAGCGGATTACCTGGAATACGAAAGGTTCCAGCTGATCGACGCGCTGGCCCCGTTCATCGATGCGGGTAAACTTAGGGTATTCAGCATTGACAGCATGAACAAGGAAAGCTGGATGAATTATGAGATGGTGCCCGAACACAAAGCCATCCGTCATAACCAGTTCAATGAATATGTGTTCAATGAAGTGGTTCCTTTTATCAGAAATGCTACGAGCCAGGACACCATGATCTATACCTGCGGGGCATCTTTTGGTGCACTACATGCCATGAATCTGTTCCTGAAAAGACCCGATATCATCAACGGCGTCATCAGCATGAGCGGTGTGTACAATCTTACGGAATACACCAGGGGATTTTTTGACGAACAGGTGTACTATAACAGCCCGGAACACTATCTGCCCAATCTTACCGATAACTGGTATCTTGAAAAGATCAAAACCAGTCATCACATACATATTTACACAGGCAGCGGTGCTTATGAAGACCCGGAAGCTTCGCGGCGTTTTGCCGGGATCCTGTACAGCAAAGGCATCTGGTACGATCTGGATGTATGGGGTCCGGATATCACCCACGACTGGCCTACCTGGCGGACCATGTTGCCTTATATCATCGATACAAAATTCTGATGGTCCCTGCAGTGTGCCATGAGATCGCACATGGCCGTCTTGTTTTATTTCGACATTAGCTGTTTTGAGGTTATTGCTCGCAGGCCTATTCTGTAAAAGCCGAGTTAATTTGGGATACATTTCTTGTACTATGCCGTTGCTGATTTAATATTACAGCCTAAATTGATGACTTGAGAAAAAGTTTACCCATTCTGCTGCTGGTATTGTTTGTCTTTATCTTTCATGAAACGCATGCCCAGACAGTGACCATCAGCGGAACGGTATATGATATATCTGCCAGGAGGCCGCTGGAAGCAGTAGGGGTGCTGAGCAGTTCGGGTCGAGGTGCCATTACGGATTCGCTCGGTAGATACAGGATTACGGTGTCTGCCAAAGATTCGATCTGGTTCTCGCTGATTGGTAAGACCACCATGAAATACCCGGTGGATACCATTTCCAATCTTGATAATTTCAATGTGATGATCCATATCCGCAGTTTTGAACTGCCGGAGGTAAAAGTGCGGAACAGCTATTATAAATTCGATTCCATCCAGAACCGGAAAGATTATGCCAAGGTCTTTGATTTCAGAAAACCAGGTCTTCGGTTGAGCAATAGCCCCACGTATAACCCCGGCGGTTTGACAGTAGGTTTCGACCTGGATGAGATCATCAACATGTTCCGTGTAAAAAGGAACCGCAGTATCCTGAGTTTACAGAAACGTTTGCTGGATCAGGAACAGGAGAAATACGTGAACAACCGCTACAGCAAACAGTTTGTGAGAAAGATCACCAAACTGCAATCGCCCGAACTGGACACATTCATGGCCCGCTATCGCCCCGATTACGAAGTGGTGCAACTGTTGAACGACCTGGAGCTGGGATACTATATCCAGCAAAGTTTTGAACAGTACAAAGCGGCAAAGAATGCGCCGAGAGGATCGTTACGGAGGAGAGAAGAGTAGGGAATGTTGAGGGAGAAAGAACAGATGAGCAAGGAACAGATGAATGTTGAGGGTGATACCTCTGCGGGAACTCCCCGCTCTTTGCGTCTCTGCGGTGAAGGGAATATTGAAATAATGTGTTACAAGCTTTCTCTTTCTATGGTGTCTGCTGCTTTTTTTCCTAATAACCGGATCATAGGGAGTAGGGCGCCGAAACGGGGATCGTTGCTGTATCCCTGTTTCCAGCGGTGGTAGATTTGTTGCGCGATCACCGCATTTTTGAAGAGGCCGAATGCATAGTAGAAAGATATGTTCGAAAGGTCTCTGCCGGTCTTTGCTGCATACCGGTCGATTACCTGCCTGCGGTTATAATTACCGGGAAGCCAGCTGAGGTTATAGTTTTTGAACACTTCTTCTTCGCCCGCTTCGAACCAATAGGCAAGACTGGCGCCTAGGTCCATCAGGGGATCGCCAACCGTAGACATTTCCCAATCCAATACACCTGTGATACGGGTGAGATCGTCCGGATCCAGTACCAGGTTGTCGTATTTATAATCGTTGTGTAAAAATGCCGG
Organism: Sediminibacterium sp. FW305-C-269; assembly: GCF_058231045.1. NCBI lineage: Bacteria > Pseudomonadati > Bacteroidota > Chitinophagia > Chitinophagales > Chitinophagaceae > Sediminibacterium > Sediminibacterium sp. FW305-C-269. Next base: position 901,372 of record NZ_JBIQXQ010000001.1, read on the forward strand.
TGCCTGCGCAGGCGGCAGGTGTTGCTGTAACCATTGGGCTGAGGCATCCATGGTATCGATCTTGTCGGTCTCGGCAGCATAATATCGTTTCACCCATCCTTCTACCTGGCGTTGTACATATCCTTCCGGTTTGCCCAGTTGTGTCAGCCCTGTGCTTTCTATATCCAATGCATGTAATGCTGCCAGGTTATCCAACAGTGCGCCGGATAATTGATCGAAGGTCGCTGAGGGTATCTGCATTTTCGGAGCGTTCTGTGCCCGTAAAATGACGCCTTCGAGTTTTTCCATGATATAAAACGGGGCACCGATGATCTCCGCCGATTGGCAGTAGAGAATGGGGGTAGGAACTTTGTTATAATGCGGTTTCAATAATTGTAATACACGGAATTCGCGACCCATATCATGTGCCGATTTAATCTGGGCGCCATGGGGCGGCATACGCAGCACATAGGCTGTATCGTTCGTCTGTAGCAGGTAAGTAAGGTTGGAGTAACCACCCGTAAAACGGGTGATGGTATTCACCACCGCAATGGGATTTCCCTGTTCCTGCAGATACTGGTTTAGGGCGATAAGGCTATTTTGTTCATCCTGCATCAGGGTCTGTATTTGTTGGGTTAGCATGGATCTGGCAGTATAGAGCCGTTGCCATTTTGAATGACGGGATCAGCGTTTTTTCTTGATATCGAGTCCGTAATTCTTCAGGATATTCATGGCCATACTTTGTTTGTGCACTTCATCAGCACCATCCCAGATGCGGGCCCCACGCTCATGCTGGTACAGGTTGGCCAGCAGGGTTTCATCGGTGAGCCCCATGCCGCCATGTACCTGTATGGACCTGTCGAGCACTTTCAGTACCATATTGGCCACATAGAATTTGATACCCGATACCTGGTCGCGCACGGCTTTGGCACCCACCTGGTCAATATTGTATGCGGTGCGTAATACCAGTAAACGGGCCGCATCGATCTCTACGCGGCTTTCTGCAATGAATCCCTGGATAAATTGTTTTTCGCCCAGCATTACGCCTTCTTCCATTTCACGGCTGGCTGCGCGGCGGCACATCAGGTCGAAAGCTTTTTCTGCAATGCCGATCCAGCGCATGCAGTGATGGATGCGTCCCGGACCCAGGCGTTCCTGTGCCAGGCGGAAACCCATTCCTTCCTGGCCGATCAGGTTGGTTACGGGAACACGGCAGTTTACATAATTGATCTCTGCATGACTGGCCCAACCTTCTCCTGTTTCACCAAAAATGGGGATGTTACGCACGAACTGAAAACCGGGTGTATCGGTAGGCACAATGATCATGCTGGCACGTTCATGGGGTTTGGCTTCCGGGTTGGTAACGGCCATCACTACGGCAAAAGCAGCGCCATCGGCAGAAGAAGTGAACCATTTGTGTCCATTGATCACATAGTCATCCCCGTCGCGAACAGCAGTGGTGGCAAGCCTCGTAGGATTTGAACCGGCAAATTCCGGCTCCGTCATAGAAAAACAACTGCGGATCTTTCCTTCCAGCAAAGGATGCAGGAATTGCTGTTTGATCGCATCCGAAGCGAACCTGCTGATAAGTTCGGTATTGCCGATATCAGGGGCCTGGCAGTTGAATGTGTACTGTCCGTAATAAGGTGCCAGTGAAAGCACTTCACTTACCTGGCCAAACTCGCAGAGTGTTAATCCCTGTCCGCCTTCTTCTTTGGACAAATGCAGGTTCCATAATCCCAGTGCTTTTACTTTTTCGCGTTTCTCGGCAAGGATCTTTTCGGTTTGTTTGAAGGGTCGGATGCTGTGGTCCTTCTCCAGCGGCACCAGCTCTTCTTCAACAAAGGCCTGCACTTTGGGAAGCAGTTGTTGTAATCGTTCGGTAGCAAATACAGATTCCATAAAAATGAGTTGGCCGTAAACGGCAGTGTTTTGTTAAATGGTAACCCCGCCATCTGCGGTAAACAATGTACCTGTGCAGTAGCCTGAGGCGTTGGATGCGAGGAAGAGCGCCAGCCCTGCAATTTCCTCCACGGTGCCCATACGTGCAATGGGTAATTGTTTGACAAAATGGTTGAGCCATTTCTCGTTTTGCCAGAGGGCTTCGGAGAATTTGGTCTTGATCAGTCCCGGACAGATGGCATTTACGCGTATGCCATCTGCTCCCCATTCCCTGGCGGTTACTTTGGTCAGCATATTCAATGCCGCTTTTGAAACGGAATACATGCCGAGCCCGGGATCGGGTGTGAGCCCCGCAATGGAGCTGATATTGATGACACTGCCCCCACCTCTTTGTTTCATGATGGGATAGACCAGTTTACCCAGTTCAAAAGGGGCTTTCACATTTACGTTCATGATCTTGTCGAAAGCCCATTCTTCACAGTCTACAACCGGACCGTACACCGGATTGGTAGCGGCATTGTTCACCAGTATATCGATACCGCCATATAACGATATTGTTTTTTCGACCAGTTCCTTGCATGCCGGTAATTCACCCGCATTGGCGGCAATTCCTGTGCAGGTGCCACCTGTTGCATTGATGGATGCAGCTACTTTGTCGAGCTCTTCCTGTTTTCTCGAATTGATGATCACACGGGCGCCGTTGGCTGCATAGATGCGTGCAATAGCTTCTCCAATACCTTTGCTGGCACCGGTGATGAGGGCCACTTTTCCTTCGAGACTGAATAATTGATTGGCTGTCATGCGGTATGATTTTTTATGCGGGTTCCGGAAACCTGTCTATTGGTCATTTCCTGCGCAGGGCTTTGTTCATAGCCGCCAGGAACTGTTCTTTTACTTTTTTCCGGAACCGGGTAGGCGCCAGGCGTTTGAAAAGCCACATCTGCCTGGCGTTTTTCGGAAGTATGATGTAGAGTTCCCTGTTTCCTGCTCTTGTCAGGATCTCCTGCGCTACGGTGTCAGCTTCGAGACCTGATTTTTCGATGAACATCTGTGTGGCTTTCTTCACGGTATCGCCACCACGAGCGTATTGCACCACATTGGTCCTGAAATAAGTGGGTTGGATACAGGATACCTGTATGTTATGATCCATCAGTTCTCCATACAGGGTTTCGCTGATGGCTACTACGGCGGCTTTGGTCATATTATAGGCGCCCATAGTAGGTGCACAGCTGATGGCTGCGGCACTGGCGGTGTTCAGGATATGTCCCGACCGCTGTTTTTTCATGGCGGGAATAAAATAATGGCAGCCATATACTACTCCCATCTGGTTAATGCCCACCATCCACTCGTAGTTTTCCAGGCCGTATTCCTCAAAAGGAGAGCCATCTCCCACACCGGCATTGTTGAAGAGCAGATCAATACCCCCTGCTTCGGCCAGAAAAGCCGCGGCCACTTTGCCGTATTGGTCTTTGTCGGATACATCGAGCGGGTATAGCAGCGTTTTAGCGCCGAGGGCAGTTATCTCTTCCGCAACGTTTTCCAGCTCTTTGATGTTGATATCGGCCATGCCGATTGTCCAGCCGTCTTTGGCCAGCTCTGCACAGAAAGCTTTGCCCAATCCGGAGGCTGCTCCGGTAATAAATGCCCTTTTGGAGGGATGTGTATGGCTAAGCTGGTACATGGCGGGTAGATAAACGTCTACAAAATGAACCAAGAGGTTCTGCTAATGAATTTACACCGCAAACCGATCATTTTTAAGATTCAGCCGAATTATTTTGGCAGCTTAACCATTCATCGATAAACTGCAGTCAGATATAAATAGTTTTTATCTTTAACGGCTCATAAATTATACGACTTTGAAACATTTTTATATTCTGTCGCTCGGCCTTTTCCTGGCAACTGCCTGTAAGAGCAAAAAAGAGAATGCACCCAAACAGAACAATGCCAACCAGCCCGTAACGGTAGATGTGATCATTGCCACGCCGCAAACCGTTTCCAACGCTGTTGAAGCCAACGGCACCGTGGTGGCCAACGAGTATGTGGAACTACATCCCGAAGTAAGTGGCAGGCTTACTTACCTGAATGTTCCGGAAGGAGCTCGTGTTCAGCAAGGTGCATTGATAGCGCGTGTGAATGATGCGGATCTGCAGGCGCAGCTGAACAAAACCAAAGTATTGCTGGAAATGGCCGTGAAAACGGAAGACCGTCTGCGAAAGCTGTTGGCTATCAATGGCGTTAACCAGGCTGAGTATGATGTGGCCCTGAACGCGGTGAACAGTTATAAGGCCGATATGGCCTATACCCAGTCACTCATCGATAAAACGGTGATCAAAGCGCCGTTCAGCGGTGTGGTGGGTCTGCGCCAGGTGAGCCCGGGTGCTTATGTGTCTCCCTCCACCATCATCGCTACCATACAGCAGGTGGATAAGATCAAGATCGACTTTACCCTTCCGGAAGAATACGGTAAAATGATACGCAAGGGCAATGTGGTGGATGTACAGATAGACGCTACCAATAAAACCATCCGGAAAGCTATGGTATCGGCCATTGAACCACAGGTGAACCAGGCAACCCGTAACCTGAAAGTGAGGGCGCTGCTGCAGGGCAGCGATGTGAATCCGGGTGCTTATGTAAAAGTATTCCTGTCGGCCAGCCGCGATAAGAAAACCATCCTGATCCCGTCCAATGCCATCATTCCCGACGATAAGAACAAACAGGTGGTGCTCGTGAAGAACGGGAAAGCCTCTTTTGCAACTATTGAGACTGGCAGCAGGCAGGCATACACGGTGGAAGTGCTGAAAGGACTTGAACCGGGCGATTCAGTGGTTGTGACCGGGTTGTTGTTTGCAAGACCCAAATCAACGCTGAAAGTGAAGAGCGTAAAGAAACTGGAACAGTTAGCGAACTAAAACAATCCCGTTCCGGTACCCTGATTTTTTGATTTCCAAAACAGAACAGCCCCACAGCTATGAATATTTCTGAACTATCGTTAAAGCGGCCGGTATTGGCTACCGTAATGAACCTGCTGATCATCCTGTTTGGATTGGTGGGTTTCAGTTTCCTGGCTGTGCGTGATTATCCTGCCATTGACCCGCCCATTATTTCCATCAGTACCAGTTATGTGGGTGCCAATGCAGATATCATTGAAAGCCAGATCACCGAACCATTGGAGAAACAGGTGAATGGTATTCCCGGTATCCGTTCCATTTCATCATCCAGTTCACTGGGTAGCAGTAATATCACGGTTGAGTTCAACCTGGGGGTTGACCTGGAAGCTGCTGCCAGCGACGTGCGCGATAAGGTAGGACAGGCCCAGCGGAGCCTGCCCCAGGATATTGATGCCCCTCCGATCGTTTCCAAAGCCGATGCCAGTGGCGATTTCATCCTGGTACTGGCGGTGCAAAGCCGCACTAAGAGCCTGATGGAGCTGAGCGATTATGCAGAGAATGTTTTGCAGCAGCAGCTTCAGACCATCAAGGATGTGAGTGCAGTGAACATTTTCGGACAGAAGCGATATGCCATGCGTATCTGGCTGAACCCCGACAGGATGCGAGCCCATAATGTGGCTTTCACAGATATCAGGACAGCGATCAACACAGAAAATATTGAACTGCCACCCGGTAAAATTTATGGTAACACTACGGAGCTCATCATTCGTCCCTTGGGAAGACTCCGTAACGAACAACAGTTCCGCGACCTGATCATCCGTGAAGATGCCAGTGGTATCGTTCGCCTGGGCGATGTGGCCAAAGTGGAATTAGGTCCTGAACAGCTGGAACAGTCCTGGAAACTGAATGGAGTGAATGCGGTGGGTCTGGCCATTGTACCGCAACCCGGCGCCAATAACGTACAGATAGCCGACGAGTTCAATAAACGACTGGAGCAGATCAAAAAAGCCAACAAGTCGGATATTGAAATGACGGTGATACTGGATAACACCATCAATATCCGTAAGTCGCTGGAGGAAGTGAAAGAGACCATGATCATCTCGTTCAGCCTGGTGGTACTGGTGATCTTCCTGTTCTTCCGTAACTGGCTCATTGCGTTGCGACCATTGATTGATATCCCGATTTCGCTGGTGGCCACTTTCTTCATCATGTATATTGCCGGCTTCTCTATCAATATCCTTACCCTGTTGGGTATTGTACTGGCAACCGGTCTGGTGGTGGATGATGGAATTGTGGTAACGGAAAATATTTTCCGGAAACTGGAAGAGGGTCTGCCGATCCGCAAAGCGGCGCTGGAAGGAAGTAAGGAGATCTTTTTTGCGGTCATCTCTACTTCTATCACCCTCGCTGTGGTATTCCTGCCGGTGATCTTCCTGGAAGGTTTTGTGGGAAGGCTGTTCCGCGAATTCGGTGTGACCCTGGCTGTGGCGGTATTGATATCGGCATTCGTATCACTCACCATTACTCCGGTACTGAACGTATACCTCAGTTCTGAAAAAGCCCACGAAGGCTGGTTCTATAAAAAGACAGAACCTTTCTTTACGGGTATGGAGGAAGGCTATAAACGGTTACTCTCTGCCTTCATGAATGTACGCTGGATGGCATGGGTGATCGTACTGGTTTGTATAGGTATCATTGTAGGCGTAATGAGCACTTTGCAGAGCGAGATCGCACCGCTGGAAGACAGGAGCAGTATCCGTTTTACGGTAACGGCGCCCGAAGGAACCAGTTATAACGCCATGCAAAAGATCTCGGATAATATCTCCAATTTCCTGATCGATTCGGTACCCGAGAATGATTTTGTACAGGCACGTACCCCCGGAGGATTCGGTCCGGGCGGAGCTGCCAACTCTGCAGCGCCAAGGGTAGCACTGGTGCCACCTGATCAGCGTAAGCGAAGCCAGAATGAAATCGCCAACGATCTGCAGAAAAAACTGGGAAGATTCAACGAAGTAAGGGTTTTCGCCATACAGGAACAGACCATTGCGGTAGGTTTTGCTTCCAGAGGCTCACTACCCGTGCAGTTCATCCTGCAGAACCAGGACCTTTCCAAACTGAAAGCGGTCATACCCAAATTCCTCGAAGAAGCCCGTAAGGATAAGACTTTTGCCAACGTGGATGTGAACATTAAATTCAATAAACCGGAAGTACAGTTGACTATCGACAGGATGAAAGCCAAGGACCTGGGACTGTCTACCGCAGATGTGGTGGCCACCATGCAATCGGCATTCAGTGGCGGCCGGATGGCCTATTTCATCATGAATGGTTTCCAGTATTCCGTAGTGGCACAGGTAGAGCGTGATAACCGGAGCACGCCGAATGACATCAGTAACCTGTATGTGAGAAACAACAGGGGTGATTATATTCCGCTGGATGCGGTGGTGAAAATGGAAGAAAGCAGTAACCCGGCCACCCTGTATCACTTTAACCGATACAAAGCAGCTACCATTTCCGCTTCACTGGCAGAGGGAAAGACCATTGGCGATGGTATCAAAGCCATGAATGCAATTGGCAATAAACTGCTGGATGAATCTTTCCAGACATCGCTCAACGGTCCTTCCAGGGACTATTCAGAAAGTTCTTCCAATATTGTATTCGCCTTTATCCTGGCCTTATTACTGATCTACCTGGTACTGGCTGCACAGTTCGAGAGTTTCCTGGACCCATTGATCATCATGATCACGGTACCACTGGCTTTGGCCGGTGCCTTGTTGAGCCTGTACCTGTTTGACCAGACGCTGAATATCTTCTCCGAGATCGGAATGATCATGCTGATCGGGTTGGTGACGAAAAACGGTATCCTTATCGTGGAGTTCGCCAACCAGAAACGGAATTTCGGTATGCCCAAACGCCAGGCGGTGATAGAAGCGGCCACGCAGAGGCTACGACCGATCCTGATGACCAGTCTGGCTACATCATTGGGGGCCCTGCCCATTGCCCTGAGTCTGGGTGCTGCTGCCACAAGCCGTATGCCATTGGGTATCGTGGTAGTGGGTGGTATCCTCTTTTCGCTGGTACTTACCCTGCTGGTGATCCCTGCTGTGTACAGCTTTATCTCCGGAAAACACCGGGCGAAACATATTGAGATCACGGAATAGGAAAGAATTCAAAATTAAAAAGTCAAAAGTCAAAATGAGGAACTTATCCTGTTTTGACTTTTGACTTTTTAATTTTGACTTATGCCTCTCGCTCCTTTTTGCCTGATTTTTATCATACCAACTCCCCGGTAAGCATATTACCTTTGTTGTCTTAATCAATGATTATGAGCCAGACCATTGCCGATATCCGGAGAGATTATATGATGCATGCCCTGAATGAGGCTGATATGGCCGAGAACCCCATGGAGCAATTTGCCCGCTGGTGGGATGATGCCATCAAAAGTGAGATAGACGAAGTGAATGCCATGACACTGGCTACGGCTACCTTGGGTGGACTGCCGTCGGCAAGGGTGGTATTATTGAAGGGGTTTGATGAGCGGGGGTTTGTCTTCTTCACCAATTATCACAGCCATAAAGGAAGGGAACTGGAGCAGAACCCGCGCGCATCACTGATCTTTTTCTGGAAAGAACTGGAGCGGCAGGTACGCATTGAGGGCATCGTGGAAAAAGTTCCTGAAAAAGAGAGTGACGATTATTTCCAGTCGCGCCCGGCCGGCAGCCGCATCGGAGCCTGGGCCTCACCCCAAAGCAGCGTGATCGACAACCGGGAAGTGATCGAGAGCAATGTGAAGGAACTGGAGAAAAAATTCAGCGATGGTCATATACCCCGGCCGGAACATTGGGGAGGTTATGTGGTCAGACCCACCAATATCGAATTCTGGCAGGGCCGCAGCAGCCGCCTGCACGATCGTATCAGGTATGTACACCAGCTCGGCAGCAAATGGCATATGCAAAGACTGGCACCTTAAATCTTCATCCTGACCTCTGTTTGCTACTTGATCTCTTTCACCTGGTATTGAGCCAGTAACCGGCAATCGGGATCGGCTTCCACTGTTACAGGCTTACTGGTTACCGGAATACTGGCAACGGTGGTTTTCTGACCGATCGTGAGGGTTGTGACTCCTTTCCTCCCTGCCGCATCCGTTACAGCAATATCAACGGGCATTGAGAACAGGGTCGGGGTCTTCTGTGTTACCATAAGTCGTACTTCTTTACTTTCCGCAACATAGTTCCAGCTGATATCGAGATTGGGATTCTCAGCCGTATACAGCCATTGTCTGAAGAAAGTGCCCAGGTCTTTTCCCGAAACAGTCTCTGCCACTTTCTGGAAATCCTCTGTTGACGCATTCCTGTTCCGATAGGTCTGGTAGTAGGTTCGTATGATCTTCCAGAAAAGATCATTACCCAACTGGTTGCGGAGCATCAGTAATATCCATCCCCCTTTCTGGTAAGAATGTGCGTTCAGCATGGTCATGGGTTTTGTTCTCCCTGTACTGTCCACAACCGGTGTTTTTTTGATCCTGGTAAATGCCAGTACGGTCTCCCTGTCTTTTTGTAAACGGCTGGTCAGGGTATCGCTTCCATGTCGGTACTCCATATACAGATGGGTCATGGCGGTGGCAAAACCTTCGCTTAACCAGAGATGCGGCCAATCGGTTTCAGTAGCATGGTTGCCGAACCACTGGTGGGCAATTTCATGTGTCAGCAGTTCCTCCATCTGGCGTTTGCCGGTGATGCTGGTCTCGGTATAAAAAATGGCGCCGGCATTTTCCATGCCGCCGAAAATGGTTTTCGATTGCACATTGGCCAGTTTGCGATACGGATAGGCCCCCAGTTTATCCATGAAAAAAGGCAGGATCTCCGTGGCCTGGGTATAATCGTAGAATCCGGCATGTTTATTTTCAGGAAATACCCAGCTGGTAACCGGGATACCATTCACTTCACCGGCCTGTTCAACAGCAAAATCGGCAATACCGACGGCCATCACTTTTACAGGTAATGGAACCGTTTCGGTCCAATGAGTACGACGTTTTTTTTCGGGTAGCAGGATCTCTTTTGTCTTTACACCGTTGGACACTACTTTGTAATGATCCGGTGAAGTGACCACAAATGTTACGGAAGCTTTATCGGACAGATGATCTTTACAGGGGATCCAGTGATGTGCCCGGTTTGGCCAGTTATCGCTGAAAAAGGTCCGACGCCCGAATTGGTTACGACTAATGATGAGCCCATCTGCCGGAATACCTTTATAATGAATGGCGAATCTGTGTAAGGAACCTGCTTCACAGGCAGCAGGCAGCTGAATGGTCAAGCGGTCAAGTTTATGTGTAAAAGCAAGTTTTTTGCCGTCTTCCATCACCGATGTCACCAACATGCCCCTGCCTGTATCATTGATATTGGAGAGGTCGAAGGATACCGCAGCCAGTTTTTCGGTAAACCGTACCGTGATCAGGGCAGTGCCTGTAAGACTGTCGTTCCTGTCTGAAACTTCCAGTTGGAATGTATAATGCTGTACATCGATGGAGGGATTGTACCGATTTTGTTGCTGTGCGGTCAGCGACTGGCAGACAAGAATACCCAGGATGGGAAAGAATTTTTTCAGCATGGCGTTGGTTTCTGGGATTAAATGTAAAACTTGTACCGTTATTTCAGGAAGACATAGTCAGGATTGTGATCTCCTGACCAGTGAGCAGAGCAAGAGCGCAAGTTTCGGGTTTGCGGAGAGGGGATTGCCGGATAATTTTACAGCACAAACAAAAGATATGGATACCCAGCAACAGCTGAACTTTAACAGGATCGCGGAAGCCATTGAATACATCCGGCTCAATTTCCGTTCGCAGCCCGACCTGGATGAAGTGGCAGCTAAAGTGCATCTGAGTCCCTTCCATTTTCAACGGCTGTTCAAAGAATGGGCTGGGGTGAGTCCGAAAAAATTCTTGCAATACACCAGTGTGGCTTACGCCAAAGAGATCCTCCGTAAACAGGAAGCTACTTTGTTCGATGCGGCCTATGATACCGGTTTATCTGGTACCGGCCGGTTGCACGACCTGTTTGTGACCATTGAAGGCATGACGCCGGGTGAATACAAGAATGGAGGGGAGAACCTTTCGATCAATTACAGTTACGCAGAAACCCCGTTCGGAAACATCATCGTAGCTTCTACACAAAGGGGCATATGTTATATGGCTTTTGCAGAGGAGGAAGCGGTTTCCTTTGCGGACATGCAGGCACATTTTCCCAGGGCGGCTTTCAGGCAGATGACAGATATTATTCAGCAGAATGCGTTGTACATATTCACTCAGGACTGGAAAAAACTGAACCAGATCAAACTGCACCTGAAAGGTACCGACTTCCAGTTAAAGGTTTGGGAGACCTTACTGAAGATACCAGAAGGCCAGTTGGTCACTTATGGCACTGTTGCAGAAAAGATACAGAAGCCCAATGCATCCCGTGCAGTAGGCACTGCTATTGGCAGCAATCCTGTTGCGTTCCTGATCCCCTGTCATCGTGTGATCCAGTCGAATGGCACATTGGGGGGATATATGTGGGGCTCCCGGCGCAAGGCGGCTATGATTGGCTGGGAAGCTGCCAGGGTCAATCATGATTGAGTTGGTTTGCCGGATCCTCCTGTAAGAAAGCAAGTATCGGGTTGCAGACGGGTATCGGGTGTTGCAGTTTTGCAGCATAAACCAATCGATATGAAAACAATCATCTTAGTTCACGGTTCATGGCATAGTGCCTGGAACTGGCACAGGGTAAGTCCTATCCTGGGAAAAAAAGGACATAGGGTAATTGCGATAGACCTGCCGGGTATGGGCAGGGATAAAACACCGATACAGGGAGTGACGCTGCAAACAGGTGTAGAGAAATTATGCAACCTGATCGATAGCATAGAAACGGAGATCATCCTGGTAGGGCACAGTAAGAACGGGATCATGATCTCGCAGGCGGCAGAATACCGACCGCACAGGATCGAAAAACTGATCTACCTGGCAGCCTACCTGATACCTGGCGGCAAGACCCAGCGTGAATATTCCCTGCAGGATACGGAAGGTGTGTTGAAACCGTATGTTACCCTGCACGAAGCAACCGGTTCCTCCACATTACAACCCGAGATCTACAAGGAAGGTTTATACCACGATTGTGACGCGTATATTACGGAGCTGGCCAGGTTGTTATTGAGCCATGAGCCAGTGATATCAGGAATTACACCACTGCAGTTGACGGATGAACATTTCGGAAGCGTGCCCCGGTATTATATCGAGTGCACGGAAGACAGGGCCGTTACACCCTTTATCCAACGGAAAATGTATACAGAAACACCCTGTAAAAAAGTATACAGTATGGCAACCAGTCACTCACCCTTCTTTAGCAAACCGGAGGAACTGTCGGATATTCTTTGTGAGATAGCAGATGACTGAGATGTTGGATGGAGCTGCTGATCAGTTAAGTTCCAGTCGCCAGGTGAAGCCTGTTTCTGTTTCTCCTGATCGGATGAAGCCATTTTTCTGGAGGATGGTATAAGAAGCGATATTGGTTTTGTCCGTACCCGCCACGATGGCTTTTACAGAAGCTTGTTGTCGGGCCCATTGAATGAGGCCGCCAACGGCTTCTGTCATATAACCTTTGCCCTGTTCCGCTGCATAAGTGCCGTAACCGATCTCTATCTCACCAAGCTCATTGGGTTCGTCAACAATGCAAAGATCGGCCACCATCTTATTGGCGGATCGCAGTACGATGGTCCAGAGTGTGCAGAACAGGTAATTCTTTTGAGGGTTGGCCGTATTCGGAAGAAAGACCTGTTCGATGGCTTCTTTCAACTCAGGAGCGATCGTCAGGTCTATGTAGTCCAGCTGCAGGTCATCCTCCAGCGAATGATCGGCAAGCAGGTATTTCTGCAACTGGTCATGGGTCAGGGGAATCAGGCGGAGTCTTTCAGTCTGGATCATGTGATTTTATTGGTAATACTAATATAAAGGGTGTTCAATAAAAGAGGAACGGAGAAAAGAAGACAGGGGCCGTACCCTTTTTTTCTTCTTTTCTCCGTTCCTCTCTTATTCAAAAAACCGCAGCTTTTCAGCCACGGTTCCTGTGGTATGCGATCCTGATTATTTTTTCCTTGCCATCACTTTTTCAGCAGCAGCTACGATAAATGGAGTATCCAGGCCGTACTTGGTCAGCAGTTCGTTGGGTTTGCCGCTTTCGCCGAAAGTATCGTTGGTGCCGATGTATTCGATGGGTACGGGAATATGGCGGGCTGCAACCTGTGCCACAGCATCTCCCATACCGCCGATGATATTATGTTCTTCCACCGTTACCGCACATTTGGTCTTGGAGAGAGAGGCGATGATCGCAGCTTCATCCAATGGTTTGATGGTGTGCAGGTTGATCAGTTCTACGCTGATGCCTTTGTCTTCCAGGATCCTTCCGGCTTCAATGGCTTTCCATACCATGTGTCCGCAGGCAAAAATGGTGACATCGGTCCCTTCGCTCAGCTGTTGGGCCTTACCGATCACGAAATCGCTTCCGTCCTCTTTGGTAAAGTTGGGCCATTTCGGACGTCCGAAGCGGAGGTATACCGGTCCATGGTGAGCGGCAATGGCTTTGGTGGCCGCTTTGGTCTGGTTAAAATCGCAGGGAACGATCACGGTCATGCCCGGCAGCATTTTCATCAGGCCGATATCTTCCAGTATCTGGTGGGTAGCGCCATCTTCGCCCAGTGTGAGACCGGCGTGAGAGGCACAGATCTTTACATTCTTATCGCTGTATGCCACACTCTGGCGTATCTGGTCGTATACACGGCCGGTACTGAAGTTGGCGAAAGTGGTGGTATAAGGGATCTTTCCGCCGATGGTCATACCGGCTGCAATGCCGATCATATTGGCTTCAGCAATACCTACCTGTACAAAACGGTTAGGGAAATCTTTGATAAAAGGACCGAGTTTCAGAGAACCGGCAAGGTCGGCAGTGAGTACCACTACGTTTTCATTCTCTTTCCCGATCTCATACATGCCCTCGCCAAATCCGCCGCGGGTCTCTTTTTCGTTCAGTACCTGGATGTCTTTCAGTTTCATACAGTGATTTTATTGATGGTGCAAGGTAAAGGAAAAGTAGGAATGAATGAATGAGTGAATGAGCGGATGAGTGGATGAGTGAATGAAAATGGGCAATTGCGAGGGGTGGGGTATTCACCATTCACAATTGCCCATTCACAAAAAAAGTCCTATCCTTCGAATGTGCTGTAGAAATAGGGTGTTTTGGCTTCAAATTCAGCGCTGCAGGTATCCACCATCTTGTAGACGCGGGTGATGCCGAGTGATTTTCTTTTCTGGTATACCTGTTCGTCGCTGCAATCACCATGCAGGATCCGGGCGATCTGGGCATCGCCAAAGCCGTTTTTCTTGGCTTCTTTGAGCAGTTCTTCCGGAATGGTGTCGATGGTGTATTGAGCGATCTCTTTTTCGATAGTACAGAGTTTCTGTATCTGGTACAGGAACCAGCGGTCGATGCGGGTGGCCTGTGCAATGGATTTGATGGTGGAACCCTGCATCAGTGCATCCTTGATGCGGAAGATGCGGTCCCATTTCGGGGTTTTGATATATTCTACCAGTTCCTCGCTCTTCATCAGGCTTTTTCCGTAGTAGCCCAGTCCAATGGCTTCGTTCTCAAGGCTCTGGCAGGCTTTCTGGATGGCTTCGGTGAAACTTCTTCCGATGGCCATTACCTCACCCACACTTTTCATCTGTAAGCCCAGGGTATCGTTGGCGCCTTTGAACTTATCGAAGTTCCAGCGGGGTACTTTTACGATCACATAGTCCAGTGCAGGCTCAAAATAGGCCGATGTGGTTCTGGTGATCTGGTTCTTCAGTTCATCCAGCGAATAACCGATGGCCAGTTTGGCTGCTATCTTGGCAATGGGGTAACCGGTTGCTTTGGAAGCCAGGGCAGAGGAACGGCTCACACGGGGATTGATTTCTACGGCGATCAGTTCTTCTGTTTCCGGGTTCTGGGCAAACTGTACGTTACATCCACCGGCAAAATTACCCAGTGAACGCATCATCAGGATGGCTTTGTTACGCATGTCCTGGAACGAGGTATCGCTCAGGGTCATGGCCGGGGCCACGGTAATAGAGTCTCCGGTATGCACACCCATCGGGTCAAGGTTCTCTACCGTACAGATGATCACCACATTGTCGTTTTGATCACGCAGCAGCTCCAGTTCATACTCTTTCCATCCCAGAACTGCTTTCTCTACCAGTACTTCGTGTATGGGAGAGGCTTTCAGACCTCTTTCGAGGGCAGCATCCAGGTCGTCTTTACTATGTACAAAACCACCGCCGGTACCTCCCAGCGTGAAGGAAGGGCGGATCACCAACGGGAAACCGATCTCCTGTGCAAATTCTTTGCCTTCCAGAAAGCTGTTGGCCACCTTACTGGGGGCTACCGCTACTCCGATCTTTACCATTAACTGCCTGAATTTCTCACGGTCTTCAGCCGTATCAATGGCGGCAACGTCTACTCCGATCAGGCGGCAATGGTATTTTTCCCAGATACCCAGTTCCTCCGCCTCTTTACAGAGGTTCAGGGCTGTTTGTCCACCCATGGTGGGCAGAACGGCGTCGATCTGGTTCTCTTCCAGTATCTGTTCAATACTTTCTACGGTCAGTGGCAACAGGTACACTTTATCGGCCATCATGGGGTCGGTCATGATGGTGGCCGGGTTACTGTTGATCAGGATCACTTTGATACCCTCTTCGCGCAGACTGCGGGCAGCCTGGGAACCGGAATAGTCGAACTCACAGGCCTGGCCGATGATGATGGGGCCGGAACCAATGATCAGAACGGATTTGATGGAATTGTCTTTGGGCATGGTTGCAAAAAAATAAATTGTGCAAATGTAAGGCCGCAAGGGCAAAGACTGTGTTATTTTTTGCTCTGGCGCGGCCAAATAGGAACAAAACAGGCCAAATAGCGTTATTATTACAAATTGATTACGTAAAATAATAATATGGCAGTACTAAAAGAAGGCAGCAAAGCACCCGCATTCAAGGCATTGGATCAGAACGGGAATGCCATTTCGCTGGCCGATTTCAAGGGAAAGAAACTGGTTCTTTATTTCTATCCGAAAGACGATACCCCCACTTGTACCATACAGGCCTGTAACCTGCGTGATAACTACGCCCTGTTGAAGAAAAAGGGTTACCAGGTGGTTGGGGTAAGTGTGGATGACGTGAAAAGCCACAAGAAATTCGAGCAGAAACATGAACTGCCCTTCCCGCTGGTATCAGATGAGGATAAAAAGATCGTGGATAAATACAATTTGTGGGGAGAGAAGAAATTCATGGGCCGCACTTATATGGGTACCACCCGTACCACATTCCTGATAGACGAGGAAGGGAAGATCGTTAAGATCATCGATAAACCCGACAGCAAGAACCATACAGAAGAGATCCTGGAAGCCTGGAAAGCGGCTGGCAAATAATATCTGTTCTGTTGATGATAAAAAAATAAGCTGTCCCAAAAGGACAGCTTATTTTTTATGGTAGAATGGTCTTCTATTTTTTGGTCTCCAGCAATTTGAAGAACTGATCCAGTTGCGGCAGGATCACGATACGTGTTCTGCGGTTTACGGAACGGCCTTCGGGTGTGGTATTGGTAGCCAGAGGCAGGTACTGGCTGCGGCCGGCAGCCGTCATGCGTTTAGGATCCAGTCCATACGTGTTCTGTAATACACGAACTACGGTAGTGGCGCGTTTTACGCTCAGGTCCCAGTTATCCTGGATACCAGGGATGCTGATCGGCAGGGAATCGGTATGGCCTTCCACCATGAATTCGATCTCAGGCTGGTTGTTCAGCACTTTGGCCACTTTGCCCAGTACTTCCTTGGCACGGTCGGTGATCTCGTAGCTGCCGCTCTTGAACAGCAGTTTGTCGGAGATGTCTACATATACCACGCCTTTGTCCACTTTGATGTTGATGTCTTTGTCATCCAGGTTGCCGATGGCGCCTTTCAGGTTCATCACCAGGGCCATATTCAGCGAATCCTTGCGGGCGATAGAACCCTGCAGGTCGCGGATATAGAGGTCTTTGGCACCGATATTCTCCAGTGATTTCTTGATGCTTTCCGCTTGTGAGCCGGTAACCACAGACAGGTCTTTCAGCTGGTTCAGCACGGTATTGTTGTTCTGTTTCAGGTAGTCGATCTGTTTGCCCATATCGGCGATCTGTGATTCCAGGGCCGCTTTGCGGGTATTCAGGTCGGAGATCTTGGCGCTTGATTCGTTCTGGCAGCGTTTCAGTTCATCCTGCAGGTCGCGGTATTTGGCCTGCATATCCAGGTAGTTGCCGCTAAGTTGTGTGTACTTTGCCTTTTCTTCTTCGAGTTTTTTCGGACTCACACAGGAAAAGACGGCCATTGAACCCATGGCGATCAGTAAGAGAATTCTTGATTTCATGTTCATTAATTGGTGGTGATAAAAATTGCCCTTATGTAACGTCTTATCTGGACATTAAATTGTGCTTAAGGTACTTATCGCAAAATTAATCACTAAAAAACCGCCGGTGCCGGGCTAGTTTTCAACAAAAACTGCGTTTGCTGTGCTGTTGCTCAGGCAAAGATCACTTTGTGTGTGGTCTTGCTCCATTCGGGGTATAGTTCCCCAAAACTGGCGTCGATCATCTTCCGTTTGATCTTCAGTGTCGGCGTGAGCAGGCCGTTCTGGATGGTCCATTCTTCGCGCAATACGATGAGTTTGGTTAACTGTTCGTGGTGTTCCAGGCTTTTGTTGACTGCTGCCAGGGCATGGTGCAGGATCTCCTGTAGCTGTTCCAGGGCGTGTTTGCGGGCCGATTCTGAGAGGGTGCAAAGTGCCATGGCATTGGGCATGCCAGACCCTACCACGCAAACCTGTGCCAGTTCGGGTGTTTGCAGCAGTTTGCTTTCTACCGGTGCCGGCATGATGTATTTGCCCTTGCTGGTCTTGAACTGGTCTTTGATGCGGCCCGTAATGGTCAGGTAACCTTCACTGTCTATAGAACCCTCATCACCTGTACGCAGAAAACCCTCTTCAAAACATTCGGCGGTAAGACCGGGTTCTTTGTAATAACCCAGCATGTTGGCCGGGCTCTTTACCTGCACTTCATTATCCTTGCCCAGGCGTACTTCTACTCCTGTATAGGATTGTCCAACCGTGCCGAATTTAACGGCACCCCTGCGGTTGGAGTGGGAGAGTGCCAGGTTCTCCGTCATGCCATAAGCTTCCTGTATCACAATATCCAGCCGGGCAAACCAGCGGAGCAGGGCTGGGTTGATGGGTGAGGCCCCGGTGAACAGGAACCGGGCATTGGTCAGGCCCAGTTTTTTCTTGATGGCTTTTTTGATAACTGTTGATACGAGCGGAATGGACAATAACCGGTTAAGTTTCTGTTGCGGTATCTTTTTGAGGATGCCTTCCTGCAGTTTTTCCCAGATACGGGGCACGGCCAGGAAGATGGTGGGTTTGGTATGGGCCAGGTTGGCGGCAAACGTGTCCATCGACTCAACAAAATATACCGTACTGCCTGTGAAGATGGCGCCACATTCTACCAGCATACGTTCGGCTACATGGCAGAGGGGCAGATAGGAGAAAAAGATCTCCTCTCTGATCTCGGGATAACTTATCAGGAAGGCATCTACGGCATAAGCAACGGCATGAAAAGTATGCATTACGCCCTTGGGCTGGCCTGTTGTACCGGAAGTATATACAATGCAGGCCAGTGCCTGTGGGTCAATATCGGGTTTGCCTGTGAGGCCTTCCTGTTCTTTGATGAGTTCATTCCAGTTGATACAACCGGCATTGGGATAGAAAGGGAAACTGATCTGCAGCAGCTTATCCGGAACACCGGTACGCAGTTCTTCGGGATTGTCCAGTTTGCCGATGAAAATGGCTTTGCTCTCACTGTGGTCAATGATCTCGCGAAGGGCATCGGGGGTGATATTGGGGTATAGGGGCACCGAAATGCAGCCTGCCATGGATATGGCCAGGTCGGCCATGATCCAGTGTGCACAGTTCTTGCTGAGAATGGCCACTTTATCGTCCTTGCCCAGGCCCATGGCGCGCAAGGCGGCGGCCATTCTGCGAACCTGGGTTCCCGCTTCCTGCCAGGTAAATGTCTGGTAAACCCCTTTCACAGGTTCTGCCAGAAAAAGTTTGTTGGCACGGGTCTGCTCAAATTCGCAGAACTTATCAAGCATGGTGGGGAGTGGTCGAAGCATACAGCAATATCGTATTAGGTTTGGGGAGATAGTAAAAAATGCGCCATGCCCTGTTCGGGTATCTTTCCCTGCAGGGGCGCATAGAATTCGTAAATCTTTGTAAAATCGGCGACCTCATCGTCCGTGGGCCAGAACGGTTCTGAAAACACACCTTGTTTATGGGCAAAGTCCAGTCCGACCATGATAATCGGTACACCGGCTTTTTTGGCGATATGGTAAAAACCGGTACGGAGCCGGTCCACTTTTTTTCGGGTGCCTTCGGGAGAAAGGGCCAGGATGAACTCTTCGTGATTGTTGAACAGGTCCACTACCTGGTCTACCAGTTTGTTGCTGCTCGACCGGTTTACCGGGAAACCGCCCAGTTTGCGGAAGAAAAAACCGAACCGTCCTTTGAACAGGGAATCCTTGCCGAGGAATTTGACATGATGCAGGCGAAGTTTGCTACGGAATGCCAGGCCCATCACAAAATCCCAGGCGCTGGTATGCGGTCCCACGATCAGTACGGCTTTTTTGAGCTGATAGGGAAAAGAGCCCTTCTGGGTCCATCCCATGGCACGGAGATAGAAGCTCCATAATAATCTCATGTGGCAGCAATTGTTCTGATTGACAAGATAATAAGAAAAAAGATAGGGGGGAAGGGTTTGTCGTGAGTGGTGAGTCGTGAGTCGTGAGTGGTCAGTAGTGAGTAAGTCTACAATTGCATACAGGGCATATGATTACTCCCATTCACCATTCACAACTCACCACTCACGATTGACGATTCACACTTCACATAAAAAACCGGATTAATAAGCAATTTTCTAATTACAAACAGCGTTATAGCATAAATATCCAATCTATGGCCTCCTTCAGAAGCTTTGTTGCCAGCGAGTTGATGTCTATCAAGCAGAATATTGCTGCTGTACGTAACATGGTTCCCAACAACATCAAACTAAAGCCCAGCGAAAGGCGGAGTATGTTCAAACTAAATACCAAACGCCATGTGTTTGTAGAAAAAGCCGTTCAGTTCATGCGCAAGAACCCCAACACGGTTCCTTCTTTTGTAGACGTGATGGAATGTAACAATTATGTTCATCTCTATGCCCAGTATACAGAACTGATAGAAGAACTGGACGCTGTTAAAACCAAACTGGAAGATGCCAAACTGGTGATCGGCAACGAGATCATGAGGCAGACCCGGGCTTATTTCCAGAATTCTAAAAATGCGTCCGAATCAGGTAATGAGCAGTTAACCAGTATCTACAGGGAGCTAAAGCCGCACTATGCGGTAGGGAGGAATAGCAGAAAGGGAGTGAATGATTAGTAATGTATGGATAGCAAGTCATTGGTTGCTGTGTGCCCGGGGTTATCTTTCTATAATATTCAAAATCGTTTTTAATTCATTTATGCTGTTTTCAGGCATTTCATATTCCGGGTTTGTCCGGAATAAACTTATCGTATCCTCTGCAAAGGTTATTTTCTGTAATAGCTGCATATCCTCGCCATGAGTAGCGAAATTTAATTTTCGGGGATTGATTTTTTTTGTTGCCATGCAGTGATCAATTTGTTTCTGGCAACGGCAGCTGTTTTTGGGTTGTGCTATGCCACAGTTTGCCTGCATGAATGCATACAGCAGTTCTCTTGCCCTGGACAATCTTTTTCTAAACGTTGCGGGGCTTATTTTTAATATAGCAGATCCTTCCGTGCTGTTGAAATTAAGAATATCGCCAAGAATATAGGTTACCCTGCTGTCTTTATCCAGGCATTGCAGCATTCCATTTGTACAGCCGATTTTTATTTCCTGAACCAATAAGTTTTGTTCTCCGGTATTTTCGGTAAAGCCGGTATCCGCTATTACTCCTTCCGCTAAACTTTGAGATAGTTCGTCAAAATGAACGGTTTGACTGCGGGCCTTTCTTGATAAATGAGATAATAAATAGTTTGTGGCAAGACGATATACCCAGGTTATAAATGAACTTTTTCCTTCGAAACTACCCAGGTTTGTAATTACTTTAATTAGAATTTCCTGACTGGCATCTTCTGCATCATCAATATTCCACAACATTTTAATGGAGAGATTGTACACAAGTTTATCAATAGATCGGATAACCTCGTTCAGAGCGGTTTTGTCGCCATTGGCAGCTTTTGCAACTGTTTCATATATGATTGTATTTGTCATTCCGCTTTTTGTTGTAACATCCAGTTCACTATTCCTGTTGCAATGGCATGGGGATGGTCTTCTTGTAAAAAATGTTTTCCCTTGCCAACATTCAGTAAAGTTAATTTTTTGAAATTTTGTTTCGCATATGCTACAGCCGGCCTTCTGGTGATCATTCCGGGTGTGGCATATACTAAAAGATAGGGTTTTGTGTTGCTCATTTCTTTTAGTCCTGCCGCAATTTTGTTGATTTCGTCTGCAAAATCCCCTTGTTTTCTCGAAATGCCTTTTTTGGGAAAAGTTGCCGGTCCGGGCCCGTAAAGCATCAGTTTTCTTCTTTCCATATCCCTGTTGAAGGGCTCTAAATACCATTTCAGTTCTTCATGGGATAGTTTTCTTAGTACAGCCATTTTCATCATCATTGCCGGGATCCTGTTTTTCGTGACCAGCATATGCCAGGCAAGTTTCGGATGTTTCATCAGATAAAACATTGTTTTCTGCATCCATGTCAGCTGCCGATACCATTGCTCCGTTGGCATAAAAGCAGATTCGATGAATATGATCCCCTTGATGTTTGTGGGATTTTCAACTGCGTATTTTAACCCAAGCAGCGAGCCAAGATCATTCACAACAAGTGTAATATTGGTGAGCCGGAGGCTGTCAATAAATCCTTTTACATAACTGTATTGGGAGGAAAGACTGTAATCTCGATTAGCCGGAAGGCCGGATGTGCCGTAACCCGCCAAATCGAAAGCGATAGCCCTTGCCTGGGTAGCAACCTGCGGAACAATATTTCTCCATATATATGCATTTGTTGGAATTCCATGAAGAAATAAAACGGGATCGCCCTGCCCCTGTTCGTAATAATTTATGGGTACGTCATTAACAAGCTGTGATTGTATCTTAAACGGAAAACCTGCCGATACGTCTGTTTCGGGTTTTTGAGCAGAACTGCTCAGGATGTTCAAAATTGATAATGCCATTGTAATTCCGGTTTTTAAAGATTTCATTTTCCTGTTATTGTGTTGTTATAAGATTAGACAATCCTATAGGCACAGGTGTGACTTTATGATCGGAATTAATATACTGCGAAGTATATAACTATGGGAAAGTGCTGTAACTTTCCCATAGTTATTACAGTATTACCGGATTTCTTTCAGTAAAGTGTTTACTGCAGCTTCCAGTTGCTGGTCGCGGCCTTTGATCACGGTTTCATAGTCGTTCATGAGTTTGATATCGGGTTCAGTCTGTGCGTTCTCGAGGTATTGTCCTTTCATGTCTTTACAACCCAATGGTGGCACACCCCAGCGGATACTGTTATCCTGTAGTGCTTCCCAGCCAGCAAACGTACAGGTGCCGGGTACAGGCATACCCACCAGTTTGCCGAGTTTCAATTCCTGGTATGTGTAGGCATAACAATGACCATCGCTGTAATTGGCTTCATTGGCGATGGAGATGCTGGGTTTGGTCCAGCGGAAATTAGGCTCATATCCATTACTGCGCGTGTCGGTGGTGTAATCCATGAATTTTTTTCCGCTGAGGAACATGGCCAGGTCGGCCACGAGGTCGCCGCCGCCATTAAAACGGGTATCTACCACAATTCCTTTGCGGCTGGCATATTTGCCCATCACTTCTTCATAAGTGGTGCGGTAGGCACCATCGTTCATGCCGGGTATGTGTACATAACCCAGTTGACCATTGCTTAAGCGGCCTACTTCTTCCTGGTTCTTTCTTACCCAGCGTTTGTACAAAAGCCCGTTCTCCTCGCCCAGACTGATGGGTTTTACGATAAATTCTTTTCTGGCCGAACCATCCAGCACCACTAGCAGGGTATTTTTACCGGCTTTGCGGTTCAGGAACTGTGCAGGGTCCTTATCGGGTGTGATGAGTTCACCATCGATCGATTCTATGATCATGCCCGCTTTGATGTTGAGACCGGCTTTGTCTAATGGACCGTCTTTGATCAGTTCTTCTATCCGGATACCATTGCCTTTGTATTGCGGGTCATAGAAAACACCTAACGAGGCGGTTGCATCGCCATTGGCGGAAACGTTATTATAGCTGGCTCCGCTATGGCTCACATTCAGCTCGCCCAGCAGCTCACTCAGCATTTCTGCAAACTCATAATTATTACCGATATGCGGCAGGTATTTCTCATAGTCGGGTTTGTAGCTGTCCCAGTTCACCCCATGCATACTGGCGGTATAAAAAGTTTCTTTGGTGCGGCGCCATACATGTTCAAACATAAAATGCCTTTCAGCATCTACATTCAATACCATTTCACCATTGATGCTCACCATGTCGCGTTTACCGGTGTTTGGGTCAATTTTAGAAATACTTCCATCCGCAGAGAGGAAGATGGTCTTCTGGTCTTTATCCCAGGCAAGGCTACCCCCACCCGCATTCAGCGGAACGAGCATTTTGGTTTCTTTGGTGCGCAGGTTGGTGCTCCAGAGATTACTTCCTTTTTCAAAACGGGCCAGGTAATAGAGCGTTTCACCGTCTTTACTGACCAGTGCATCACTCAGCGAAGAAGAGTGAATGGTAAGTTTAGCCTTGCGGATGCTGAGCCCTTCCCAGTCGATCACCACACTATCTTTTTTGTTTTCCTTCTTCTTTGTGGTATCTGCTTTGGCTTTGTTCTCTTCGGCTTCTTTCACTAATGCGGCATCTTCTTTGCTGAGTTTGAACTTGTCATAGGCCTCCTGTGTAAAGAACATTGCATACACATCTGTTTGTGCGCCGCCGCTCTGCGCCACGCTTTTCAATCCATCGCGGTTACTGAACCAGAGCATGGCTTTTCCGCCCATGATCCATTTGGCGCGGCTATCATTGAAGCCGCTTTCGGTGAGATTGCTCACTTTTCCCTTGCCATCGGCAGCAATGATACCCACTTCGCCGGAAGCCACTCCCGGAACGGAATAATCAAAGAGGATCCATTTGCTGTCAGGACTCCATTGGAAATACTGGTCATTGTCGCCCATCGAAAACAGCTCCTTATCAGTCAGCAGGGTGCGGGATTGTTTGCTGGCAATGTTGTATACCTTCAGCGTCATCCGGTTCTCTATATAAGCAATCTCTTTACCGTCGGGAGAGTATACGGGCTGGTAGTTCTCGTTCCCGTTCACGATCACCGGGGTTTCTTTTAATACGGTGGACGCATAGAAATAAGGTTCTTCATCGCGTGTTTTCCTGGTTTCGAATATTTTCCAGCTATTGCCACGCTCAGAAGCGTACAGCAGTGTTTTGCCATCAGCCGAGAAACTCACCAGTCGCTCCTGCTCGGGTGTATTGGTGATGCGTTTGGTGACACCACCCTCCACACTGGTCACAAAAACTTCGCCGCGGAAGATGAAGGCAACTTCTTTACCATTGGGTGATACGGCCATATCCCTTGCACCGCCTGTTACCGGAACTACTTTCTCGTTATTGCTCTTGACATCTGTAGCAATACTGATATTAACCTTATTGCTTTTGCCATTGGCTTTCTGGGTATACAGGTAGCCATCGTAAGTATAACAAAGCGTACCGTCATTGGCAGCGCTTAAAAAGCGCACCGGGTGTTTTGTAAAAGAGGTCAGGGTCTGCGGCTTCCCACCTGTAATAGACATCTTCTGTACATTGAAAGACCCGCTTTCTTCGCTCAGGTAATAAAAAGCCTGGTCGTTATCGGTGAATACCGGGTTACGGTCTTCGCCGGCAAAGGAAGTGATCTTTTTATGCGAGCCGGCTTTGCTGTCGTACACCCAGATATCCCTTGCAATAGCAGAATGATGGTGTTTGCGCCAGGTGTTTTCTCCGCCTTTTTTATCCTGGTAGATCAGGTATTGGCCATTCCGGCTCAGTTTTACTTCTTCTGCCGGTGTGCTCAACACCTGTTCGGCCCTGCCACCGTTGACAGGAACTTTGTATAACTCCGGCTGTGAACCCGTTGGGTAAGTCCGGTTGCTGGCCAGGTCCATACGTGTGGCACCAAACAATACTGACCGGTTGTCTGCGGAGAACTCATAGGGATATTCCTGTGCTGAATGCCAGGTGATTCTCCTGGCTTCTCCGCCTTCTGCCGGTATCACGAAAATGTCGAAGTTGCCGTAGCGGTCGCTGGCAAATGCGATCTGTTTGCCGTCGTGGCTCCATACGGGCATGAAATCGTGTGCCTCATGTACGGTAAGCGCAGTAGCATTACCTCCGCTGGCGGCAACGCGGTAAAGATCCCCCTTGTAGGTGAATACAATGGTGTTTCCGTCGGGTGAGATGGCCGCATAACGGATCCATCCCGGATCGGTCTGGGCAAAACTGCTGAAGCTGCAGCAGGCTGCCAGCAGTAAACAGGTGATTTTTTTCATAGCAGTATAATGAGCCAGAAAGTTAGGAAAGAACTATTGTAAAATCATAGGTAAGGGTATGATCTGGTTGAAAAGCCATAACCGGCAAAGTCCTGAGAACGATGTCAAAGAAACCGTAATTTTAACACCATCTCCTTTTATGAAAAGATCTCTTCTTCTTTGTTGTGGTATGTCAGTTGCTTTATTTGCCTTGTCTCAGTCCAAAAGACCGCGTGACCTGGGAATCGGCATCGGTGTATTGCCAACAGGTACCTATAATGCGATCACGGATGTAGCGGGTGTTAAAGTAGGGCATGCCACTTTGATCAAGGGCGATTCGGTCCGTACAGGTGTAACGGCCATCCTGCCTTTCGACGGGAATATTTTTCAGCATAAGGTCCCTGCAGGTGTGTTTGTGGGCAATGGTTTTGGCAAATTGGCGGGCAGCACACAGCTGACCGAGCTGGGCAACCTGGAAAGTCCCGTGATCCTCACCAATACCCTGAGTGTGGCCACTGCCATGAATGCGGTGATCGGGCATACGTTACAACAGGCAGGTAATGAGAAAGTATTTTCCGTGAATGCAGTGGTGGGTGAGACCAACGACAGTTACCTGAACGATATCAGAGGCCAGCATGTGCAACAAACAGATGTGCTGAAAGCCATACAGGAGGCAGCAAGCGGTCCTGTTGCAGAGGGAGCAGTAGGTGCCGGTACGGGCACGGTTTGTTTCCAGTTCAAAGGAGGAATCGGCACGGCTTCACGCAAACTGCCGGCATCGATGGGCGGATATACAGTAGGTGTGCTGGTGCAGACCAATTTTGGAGGAGTATTGCAGATTAACGGTGTGCCGATAGGAGAAGAATTGAACAAATATTATCTGAGCGATCAGCTGAATAAAAAAGAAGATGGTTCCTGTATGATCGTAGTGGCAACCGATGCGCCGCTTGACAGTCGCAACCTCAGCCGCCTGGCCAAACGCGCTTTTATGGGACTGGCCAAAACCGGTGGCATTGCGCATAATGGCAGTGGTGATTATGTGATCGCTTTTTCAACAGATCCCTTATTACGGATCGATCATAATGCTTCAGGGAAAACACAAACAGTGAGTCTGTTGACCAATGACGCGGTCTCACCCCTGTTCATGGCCGCCATCGAAGCAACAGAAGAAGCGATCATCAATTCACTTTTCGCAGCCACTACCACCAGGGGTATTGGTAACCATGTGGCGGAAGTTTTACCGGTAGAAAAAGTATTGGACATCCTGAAAAAATATAACCGTATTCGATAATGAGCAACCTGACCTGTTTTTGTAATGACCGTTTCATGCCGCTAACCGAGGCTTCTTTACCCGTGAATGACCTGGGTTATCAGCGTGGGTATGGTATTTTTGATTTTCTGCGTGTAACCGGCAATACACCTTTGTACTGGGAGGACCACCTGGACCGTTTTTTCTTCTCGGCCCAGGCCATGCATTTGCCGGTAAAATATCAGCGGGATGCGTTACAGCAGATCATCCTGCAACTGATCAAAGAGAATGCCCTGCCTTTTTCGGGAATACGTATCATGCTGTCGGGAGGAAGTTCGCCCGATGGGTACCAGATCACTGAGCCTAACCTGGTGATCGTGCAAACACCGTTAACACCTCCGCCGGATCAGGTGATGTTGCCTGGGTACAAAGTGGTCAGTTATCCGCATCAGCGCCAGATGCCGCATGTGAAGACCACCGATTACCTGATGGCGATCTGGTTACAACCCTGGGTAAAACAACAGGGGGCAGATGATGTGTTGTACCATCAGAATGGGATCATCACCGAGTTTCCCAGGTCTAATTTCTTTCTCGTGACCGACGACCATACGATCGTTACCCCAGAGAAAAATATCCTGGCAGGGATTACCCGGAAACAGATACTGCAGGTTGCGGCTGCAAATGGACTGCGGGTCATACAGAAAGATATCTCACTGGAAGAGATCGGTGCTGCGCGTGAAGCATTCATCAGCAGTTCCACCAAACGGGTAATACCGATACGAGAGCTGGATCATACCCGATTCGAACCTTATACTACAGAATCTGTGACCGCCAAGCTGTTCAGCTGGTTGCGGCAACATGAAATTACGACCGCAGGTAAGGCGCACTGATGCCATTTATCCAAAATAGGTTGTCCGCTTTTTACAGGTAAGATAGTTTTGGTTTCCTACTTATGATGAACTGAACCGATGAATCCGAAACTAATACCTGCTATCTTGCTTTCAGTCCTGTCGCTGCTTTGTATCGCGATCGTGATGCGTGGCCTGCAACTGGCATTACGCCGAACGGGCTTTACAACTGTTAGAAGGAACAGGATCTGGGTTAACACATGGATCTTCGTTGCAGCCTGGTTGGTTTTGATCGGTGCACTCGCCATCAAAGGTTTTTTTGCTGATTTTTCAACGATCCCTCCGCGACCTGTTTTCATGATCCTTATTCCGCTGCTGGTTTTTGTTACCATCGCCTTTTCTGCTACAGGAACTGAGATCATCAAAGTCATACCGCCGCATTGGCTGGTGGGCATGCAATCGTTCCGCATTCTGGTGGAGCTCTTGTTGTGGCGGGCTTTTCTCGATAACCTGCTGCCGATCCAGATGACTTTTGAGGGCAGTAATTTCGACGGGCTAAGTGGCCTGCTGGCTGTTCCGGCAGCCATGCTCCTGATGCGTAAATGGATACCACAGCTGGTATTGTTCTTTAATATTGCCGGCTTGCTGTTGTTGTTGAATATCCTCCTGATAGCCGTACTCTCGATGCCTACTCGTTTCCGCTATTTCACCAATGAACCACCCAATACGCTGATCGGGGAATTCCCTTTTGTATACCTGGGGGCGGTACTGGTGGCCATTGCACTTGGCCTGCATATCTTTTCACTGCGCCAATGGTGGTTGCTTCGCAAAGAAGCCATGTTGACCAGGGCATAGTTCCTGCTGGTGGTTTCTGGCCGATGATGTAATTTGTAGCCGGTGGCAAATCTTCCCGAATACCAGTACTATGCCTGCGGCGATCATGCCGTTACCATTGCATTGGGCAATGGGATCTCTGTTGCCATCAATGAGCAGGTGATGCGTTTATACCGGTGCCTGATTGCGCAGGAAACCGAAGCGGTGCTGGATATCATTCCCGCATATAACTCGCTCACGGTCGTGTACGATGCGCTGTTGCTGTTCAGGAAATACCCCGGCCGTTCACCTTATGAGATGATGCACAACTGGCTGCAGCAATCGGTTGCAGCGATGCATCATGTACAGGAGCAGCCAGCACGAAAAATAGAGATTCCCGTTTGTTACGACAGGACCCTCGCTCCGGATATAGAGGCAGTTGCCGCCTTACATGAATTGTCTGCAGCAGAAGTGATACGCTTGCATACGGCTACTGCCTATCGTGTATATATGATCGGGTTCCTCCCGGGCTTTGCTTATATGGGATCGGTACCTGAGCAACTCATCACACCCCGGAAGACGACACCCAGAACCCGTGTGCCTGCAGGCAGTGTAGGCATTGCCGGGGAACAGACCGGGATCTATCCGTTGGATTCGCCCGGCGGCTGGCAGTTGATCGGTCAGACACCATTGCAACTTTTCGATGTGCAACAGGTAAACCCCTGTTTGCTGCAACCCGGCGATGAAGTGCGTTTCTATCCAATATCTCTTGCTGAATTTCAAAAACTGAAACGGCCATGAGTATACGGGTACAAAAAACAGGACTGCTGGATACGCTGCAGGACAGGGGCCGTTACGGTTACCAGCAATCCGGTATCAACCCCGGCGGTGCAATGGACCGTCTGGCTATGCGTATCGCCAACATGCTGGTGGGCAATGACCCGGCAACAGCTGTACTAGAAATGCATTTTCCTGCGGCCGTCTTATTCTTTGAGACCACCACCCTGATCGCATTGAGCGGTGCGGATTTTTCTCCTGAAGTGGAGGGCAGGGAAGTTCCCCTGCATCAGCCGGTGCTGGTAAAAAAAGGTGCAGTTCTGCAATGTAAAAAACAAAGAAAAGGCGCCAGAATGTACCTGGCAGTAGCCGGTGGTTTTGTAGCAGAGCAATGGTTGCATAGTGCCAGTACGCAGCTGCAGGTAAAAGCCGGTGGTTTTGCAGGAAGGGCCTTGCAGAAGCAGGACAGCTTATTGCTAAAACATGCGAACCGGTATCCTTTACCCGAACTTTCGCAGGATTTTGAAACCCTGCCCTGGCGCGCAGATATTGGTGGATTATACCATGATGGACCTATCCGCTGTATTGCCGGAAACGAGCTGGATGGCGATACCCGACAATTACTGACAGATTCCGTTTTTCAGATATCCCGGGAGAGTAACCGGATGGGGTACCGTTTGCAGGGCCCTCCACTGCAAACGAACCTGAGTAACGAACTGGTATCAACAGCCGTAACCAGGGGTACTATGCAGCTATTGCCCAGCGGACAGCTGATTGTTCTGATGGCAGACCACCAGACAACAGGAGGGTACCCTCGTTTGGCGCATGTGACCAGTGCCGACCTGCCCGTTTTGGCCCAAAAACAGGCAGGTGAGGAATTTGGGCTGCAACTGGTGAGTGTCACCGAGGCAGAAAAAATTCTACGGGAACAGGAAATGAATTTGCAGCAACTGCAAAATGCCTGTAACTTCCGTTTAGATCAGTATTTCGGAAGCTGATCGTTCATCAAAACCTAAATCATAACTCCCCCCGATTGCCGGGGAGCCCGTGCATGCAAACCATCGATCTGAATTGCGATATGGGAGAGGGCTTTGCCCACGATGCCCAACTGATGCCCTGGATCAGCAGCGTGAATATTGCCTGCGGTTATCATGCCGGAGACGCAGATAGCATGCAGCGTACACTGGCACTGGCCATTGAACACCAGCTGGCGATCGGGGCACATCCCGGTTTTGCCGACAAAGCCAATTTTGGCCGTACCGAAATGCTGCTTCCCCTTAACGAAGTGTTTGATCTGGTGATGATACAGGTACAGCTGTTGCAGGAGATGGCTTTGCAGATGGGCTCCAGGCTGCATCATGTAAAACCGCATGGGGCATTGTACAATATGTCTGCAAGAGACGCACTTCTTGCTAATACTATTGCAAAAGCAGTCTATACGGTAGATAGTGAATTGGTACTGTTTGGACTTAGCGGCAGTCATTCTATCAGTGAAGCAGAAAAGATTGGGTTACGAACCGCCAGTGAGGTTTTTGCCGACCGAACCTACCAGCCTAATGGAAGTCTCACACCCCGCTCAGCCGCCAATGCCCTTATTGGCTCGGAAGAGGAGTGCCTGCAACAGGTATTACAGATGATAGAGCAAAAAACAGTGACCGCAACCAACAAACAGGCGGTTTCCATAGTAGCAGACACGGTTTGCCTGCATGGTGATGGGGAGCATGCACTGGATTTTGCCCGGGCTATTTTTTATAAGCTACAACAACACCATATTCAAATTCAACCCCTCGAACATTGAAAAAAGTTGCACGCTCGTCTGCCGTTTCCGGCGCAGCTTTCCTGATGGCCACATCTGCCATTGGCCCGGGTTTTTTGACACAGACCACTGTGTTTACCCAGCAGCTTCTGGCCAGCTTTGGTTTTGTGATCCTGATCTCCGTGTTGCTTGATATCGGCGCCCAAATGAATATCTGGCGGGTGCTGGCTGTAACGGAGAAACACGCGCAGGATATCGCCAACGAACTGTTACCGGGCCTGGGATATTTTGTGGCTGCACTGATCGTGGTAGGCGGACTGGCTTTCAATGTAGGCAATATGGCTGGCTGTGGTCTCGGCTTGAACGTACTCACCGGGATCGATACCGTATATGGCTCCATCATTAGCTGTATAATGGCTTTGTTCCTTTTTTGGATGAAAGAAGCCGGTAAAGCCATGGACCTTTTTGCGAAAGTATTGGGTGTGCTGATATTCCTGCTGACCCTGTATGTGGCATTCAGTTCGCATCCCCCGTTGAGCGATGCGCTATGCCGGACATTTGTTCCGGAAAAGATCAGCGTAGTGGCTATTGTTACACTGGTCGGTGGCAC
Source organism: Sediminibacterium sp. FW305-C-269 (assembly GCF_058231045.1). NCBI lineage: Bacteria > Pseudomonadati > Bacteroidota > Chitinophagia > Chitinophagales > Chitinophagaceae > Sediminibacterium > Sediminibacterium sp. FW305-C-269. Next base: position 932,909 of record NZ_JBIQXQ010000001.1, read on the forward strand.
AGTGGGTGGTTATATCTGTTTTGCCGGTGGTCATCGTCTGCTCGATGCGGGCATTAAGGGGCAGGCGGCTTTGCCGGAAGTGACCAGAAGTTCCGTAACCGGTATCCTCGTAACAGCTACTATGCGTGTGGTACTGTTCCTGGCTGCACTGGGTGTAGTTACGCATGCAGGATTGCTGGATGCTGCCAATCCGCCGGCATCAGTATTCCGGCTTGCTGCTGGCGAATTGGGATATCGATTTTTTGGTGTGGTTATGTGGGCAGCTTCCATTACCTCGGTGGTGGGTGCTTCTTATACTTCGGTTTCTTTTCTCAGAACATTCCATCCATGGATCAACCGCAACGACCGTTGGCTGATCAGTTGTATCATTGTTTTTTCAACGATCGTTTTTGCATGGGTTGGCCAGCCGGTTAAGATCCTTGTTACGGTAGCAGCTTTGAATGGGTTGATCTTGCCCATTACACTGGCAGTAATGCTGCTGGCTGCAGGAAATAACCGACTGGTAGGCAGTTATCGCCATCCGTTGATTTTGCAGATTGCCGGATGGATAGTAGTGGTGGTGATGAGTTGGATGAGTTACCTGACCATTACCCGCTGGCTGGGATTGTAATCAAAGATCCTTTTTTGTAACTTTATAAAAAACCGTCATGGAGGATAAACAACATTACTGGGACGCTATTTACCGGACCAAGCAACCCAATGAAGTAAGCTGGACACAGGAAAAACCTGCCACTTCGCTGGATTTTATACATAGTTTTCACATACCCAGAGACGCTGCCATCATTGATGTGGGCGGAGGCGACAGCCGGCTGGCAGATTACCTGCTGGATGAGGGTTTCCAGAACATCACGGTGCTTGATATATCGCAGGAAGCGCTTACCCGTGCCCAAAAACGTTTGGGCGACAAAGCAGGAAAGATCAAATGGGTGGTGTCTGATGTAACAGCGTTTGAGCCGGATACACAATACGATGTTTGGCACGATCGGGCCACTTTTCATTTTTTGACTACGCCCGAACAGATTAATAAGTATATCAATATTGCTGATCAACATGTAAAAGGGTATATGACCATCGGAACGTTTTCAGATTATGGCCCCGATAAATGCAGTGGACTTCCTATACGTAAATACACGGAAGAATTATTACAAAAAGAAATGGCAAACAAGTTCGACAAGATCCGCTGTGTTACGGAAGACCATGTAACACCTTTTAATACCAAACAGAACTTTCTGTTCTGCAGTTTTAAAAAACATGCTGTACCGGACAGATCAGTTGCCTGATATGCCAGCTGTTGCCTTCTGTGAATACTGTGTAAGTACGGCTTCGGCGGTAGCTTCTGCAGAAACATTGTTCAGGATCACTTTGTTGAAGAGTGACGAAAAATTTTCCCGGTTCTGCAGGCTCTTGAGATAAAATTTGTCATAATAGGCAAGCAGGATAGCGAAGCAGTCTTTGATATTGTCTTCTATCAACAGACTCACCGCATTTTTGGTTTCCAGTCCGCCCAGCCTTTTTTTGATTCGAAGAATGGCATTGATCAGTTTCTCCTTTTCAAATTTTCCGTAATGTTCTACCAGGAATTGTAATCTTTCCTCAAAAGGTATATCCAGGAAATAGATTTGTTTATCGCGCATCTGTCTGAAAAAAGCAGCGGGAAGGTTTACTTCGCCAATGCGCTGGCTTTCGTCTTCCAACCAGATGACTTTTGATAAATACGGTCTGCCTGCAGCCTGATCATCGGATCCTGTGTGCCAGCTGTCAACTGTTTTCTTTAATGCGGCAGCCAGCAGGTTCTCAAACATTTCCTGGGAGGGTTGTGCCGGTTGGCCAAGAGCTCCGAATGCAGATCCTTTATGGTTGGACAGTCCTTCGAGGTCAATCACCGACTGTTTTTTTTTGGTTAGTGCCTGCAAGGCTTCTGTTTTGCCGCTGCCCGTAAAACCACCAATGATATTGATAGGGTAAGCAATGTTGAACTGGTCCAGCACCCATTTTCGGTAAGCCTTGTACCCTCCTGCCAGTGTGTATACCTTGAATCCATAGAGGTCCAGCATCCAGGCAACACCTGCACTGCGCATACCGCCACGCCAGCAATGAACCAGTATGATATGGTGATCTCTTCTGAAGTGTTGCCGTTTGTTTTTGATATCAAGGATCTCTTCAACTGCTTCAACCATCTTCGCCATTTTTACCCCAAAAAAATCGAGTCCCAGTTTAATGGCTTTTTGCTGACTCTCCTGTTTGTAAGCGGTTCCTACCACTTTCCGCTCTTCGTCGGAGAATAGCGGCAAACTATGGGCTCCGGGAATATGGGCATGACCAAACTCGCCCGGACTGCGTACGTCCAGCACGGGATGCCTTTGAGCAAGTGCCAGGAATTCTTCTACCGGAATACGGGTAATAGCCATGCAGCAAATGTAAGGGCAGAATTTTGTAACTTTTGGGTCTGAAACAGTTATTGATCATACGACACGCCAAAAGCAGCTGGGCCGTAGTTGGCCAGGACGATTTTGACCGGCCACTGAACGACCGCGGGAAACACGATGCACCCATGATGGCACAACGGCTGCTGGACAGGCAGGTGTCTATCGATCTGTTCATCACCAGTCCTGCCAAAAGAGCCCTGACAACCGCCAAACATTTTGTGGAAGTATACCAGACGGGGAAAGAACGGCTGGCTACTGTGAGACAGCTCTACCATGCGTATCCTGCCATATTTTATGAAGTGATCAGTGAGATCGATGATTCCATCCGGACTGTGGCGGTCTTTTCGCATAATCCCGGCATCACTACTTTTGTCAATGAATTGACGAGTACCCAGATCGATAATATGCCCACCTGCGGGGTGTTTGCGGTGAAAGCCGATGCTCTGCACTGGAAAGATTTTGCAGCAGCTAAAAAATCTTTCTGGTTTTTCGATTATCCCAAACGCTGAATAAACGATACATCAGGAAGGTTGTATGGTCTCTGTCTGTTTTTTAAAGTTGGCGAGGTAAACCCCGGTAAAGATGAGGATGGCGGCAGTCAGTTTGATCAGGTTGAAATGCTCTCCGGCAAATACGATGGCGATCACTGCTGCAAATACAGGCTGCGTATAGATATAGGCTCCGGTTGCAGAAGCACCGATGATGGAAATGCCATATACATTCAGCAGGTAAGCCAGAAAAGTGGCGCCTACGGCCACAGCGGCCAGCGCCAGCCATTGTGCCAATCCAAACCCTGCCCAGTTGGTGGCGAGGAACTCCTGCATGCCAAAGGGCAGGATCACAAGCGAGCCAAATGTGAAGATCCATCTGAGAACCTGTATGCCGCTGTAGGTCTGCATGAGCGGACGTACCAGCACCAGATAGAATGCATAAGAAACGGCATTGATCAGTACCATGATATCGCCGAGTAACAGGTTGCTGCCACTATGCCCGGGGTCTTTCAATAAGATCAGTAAAGTGGCACCGCCGATACCGAGTATCAGTCCGGTGAATTTCAATAAGGTAAATCCTTCGCGCAACAGCCATGCGGCGATCAGGGTGATGAAAATGGGGGTGGCCAACGACAGTAAGGAACTGTGGATAGGTGTGGTAAGTGATACCCCCTTGATAAAAAAGATCTGGTTGATCACTACCCCTGTTAACGCACAAAGAAGAAAACGGGGAATATGTTTGCGTTCAAGCCTGACCTTGCCGGGTTTGAAGAGGAAAAGTGTCCAGAACAGGAACAGGCTTACCAGTATCCGTACCACATTTAAGGCAAAAGGGTGCAGGTATGCAGGTGTGATATATTTTACGATTGCATAATTGGCCCCAAAAATGAAATTGGCGCCCAGTACAGCGGCATGTGCTTTGGTGTTGCGGGTCATGGGGGGCAAAGGTAGGATAATGTAGGAGAGTGAGTGGGCAGTGGTGAGCAGGGCGTTTGTTTCGGCCTATTCATGAAGGGAGTTGTTGAGTAAGTTGGACAGGTCGGTTTCCCTGAACGTAGTTAAGGATACTGGTTGGTAAGAAAAAGTTCCGGCCATGGGCAGGTGTTTGCTGCAATCGAACCGGTCTTGCGAAAATGATAAACAGTACCCTTTTTCCTGTAACCGATCGGCAAGGTATTCCTGTTCCGTTTGGCCCGGTGTGGGAATGAGTATTGCTTTTTTATGAAGTGACAGTATTTCCATTACGCTGGTATACCCGCTGCGACAGACAATATAGTCACTCTGGTTAATGGCGTCCTCCAGTTCGTTGCCCCCCAGGTGGTTCTTTACAGTGACTTTATCGCCAATGAAAATATTTTCCACTTCTCCCGGTTTTCCCCGAACCAATAAACAGGTACTGTTCAGTTTTGGTAATCCCAATATGAATTTTTCTTCAAGGATGCTTCTTTGTGGCTCAGGTCCGGAAAGCAGGATGCAGTAATCGTATTTTTTTTCCAGCTTCTTTTCCTGGAACCGGGAAAGAACACCCATGTACCTGACAGGTATTGCGGGCAATTGTTTGGGGTGAGATAAAATGCCGGCAAGATTAAGTTCCCCCGCTGCATCAGGTACCCAGCAGGCAGAGAACCGGTTAATATACCGGTAGTTGATGCGTTGCAGGATCTTTTGTAACCAGCCAAACGGTGCTTTGATGGCAAGCTGGTGCGTGATGAAAATGCAGGAAACCTTTTCCGAATATAAACCGTACCGGTTATCGGAGATCACCAGGTCTACCTGGTGTTGGTCAATCACATCCTGCAGCCATTGGTGTTCTTCGATGATCAGTTTTTTCAGGCGCGGCAACTGTTTGATCAATGCCAGTGCCAGGCCAATACGGGTACCCGCATACCGAACCCGGTAACCGGGTATGGGCAGTATGGTAAGCATGGGGAATTCCTGGTTCAACAGGTGGGCCTGAGCACCATCGGCAGCAATGATGACATTGAAACCCTTGGTTACCAGTGCCCTGATAATGGGAATGCAGCGTGTTGCGTGGCCCAGTCCCCAATCGAGTGGGGCCACCAGTACCGTGTGTATGTTAAAATTATCAGGCAAAACGATTTGTTTGGTAAGTGTACGGCGTAAAATAGTATTTTAGAACGCGAATATGAAGATGAAAATAAACCAAATAATCGTTTTGTTGTTGTTGGTATCACTGGTCTGTGGTTCCTGTGGTCTTTTGAACAGGAATAAAAACTCAAAACTCTGCGGTTGCCCGCCCAGTCACCGATAATTTTTGATTAGCCTATGAACAGGGATTTGCTGGTTTTATCATCTTCTGCGCAACGCAATCCACAGCTGATGGAGCATGAGCTCGTACAGTTGCACCAACTGTTGTTCGATACCGAGAACTGGGCAGCATTTTCCATTGCCAACGAGATCATCGACATTAACCGCAGGAGGATCATCCGCAAGACACACCTGATCCAGCAGGTATTAACAGAACGAAGACAGAAACCTTTTGTGTTTACCTGTAATAAGAATTAAAAGGCTTGCCAGGTTCCCTTTTCAGAACCTGTTGGCAAAAGGAAGGATATAGCTATATTGAGCTGTTATCAGTAACGATCACCAACCTTACCATTATTTAATCTGTTGGCATGAGCAACACCGCCCATCACGATGAACGTATAGCCAAAATGACCTTTGCTTCGGTCTATCCGCATTATCTCAACAAGGTTGAGAAGAAAGGAAGGACCCAGGAGGAACTGCACCAGGTGATCGAATGGCTTACCGGGTATGATCATAAACAGCTTCAGGGTCTGATCGATAAGAAAGTGACTTTTGAAGAATTCTTCCGGAAAGCAACGCTGCATCCCAATGCTCACCTCATCACCGGCCTGATCTGCGGGTACCGGGTAGAGGAAATTGAAAATGCCTTAACACAAAAAGTACGCTATCTGGATAAACTGGTAGACGAACTGGCCAAAGGCAAAAAGATGGAGAAGATTTTGCGCCCGTAGCAGATCCCCTTCTTTTCTTTTATGGCTTTTATTGTAATTTCTGCATTAAGTGGAGCCAGTTTTAATAAAAGAAAAATGGGGGGAAGAAAAAAATGAGGGCCTCTTGTTCGGAGACCCTCACTATAATTTATGCATCTGCACTACTTCAGTTTCTCTAACGCTGCTTCCAGTTTACCCAGCATTTCGGGGATCTCTTCTTTTTTGCTGGTACCTACACTTAAACGGTACCAGGGACTGTTGGCTCCTGCTCCAAATGCAGAGAAGGGAACCACCGCCAGTTTGGCTTCTCCAAGAATATAGGAAGTAACATCTGACTGTGAAACCAGTGGCTTGCCATCGGCAGTGGTCTTGCCTGCCAGGTCTAATTTGATGGTAAGATAAATGGCTGCCTGGGGTGAAACAGAATCAACCGGATATCCTTTCTTTTGTAAAGCGATCAGTCCGTTATGGATGCTGCGCAACCTTTCTTCTATCTCAGCTTTGAAATGAACCAGGTAGCGGGCGATATTATCTTTCTGTAACAGGTATTTTGCTACCGCTTTCTGTTCAGCCATGGGAGCCCAGGCACCGAGGTGACTCAGGATCGCTTTCATTTTGGCGATCACGGTCTCCGGACCCAATGCCCATCCTACCCGCACACCGGTAGAGGCAAAAACCTTGGAAATACCATCCACAAAAATGGTATAAGATTTCATATCAGGCCTGAGTGAAATGGGGTTGTAATGTTCTGTAGCACCGTAGGTGAGTGTCCAGTACATCTGGTCAAACATCAGGTATAATTTCTTTTCATCTTCACCGCGTTGCCTGTTTTCTTCCAGTATCAGGTCGCAGATCTCTGCCAGCGCCTGTTTGGATAAGGTGGTACCGGTAGGGTTTTGCGGTGTGCAGATGCAGATCAGGGTAGCGCCCTTGATATGTTTACGGATATCATCGGGAGTGGGCATGAAGTCATTCTCGGGTAAACATTCGATCACACAATGTTCACCATCTGTCATGTGAACATAGTGGTTATTATTCCAGGAAGGAACACCATAGATCACTTTATCGCCTTTGTCTACAATGGCTTTGAAAATGGTATAGATCAGCGGGCGGCCACCGGATGCAATCTGTATTTCGCTGGGCGAATAATCAATGCCTTCCCATTCTTTAATGAAACTGCTGACGGCTTTGCGCAGGTCAAGCACACCTTCTGCTGCCGGATAACTGGTATTGCGTTGCTGGTACGATTCGATGATCAAAGATTCCAGCTCTGCCGGGATTGGGAACACCTGCGGATCAAAATCACCGATGGTGAAATTGTATATTTTCTCACCGTTGCGGATGCGTTCGCTGATGGCGTTTCCGAGTTTTACGATCTCACTGCCGATCAGGGTTCCGGCCAGGTGGCTTAGTTTGGGTTGGCTCATAAAAGATTGATTGAAAATCGAGCGCAAAATTACACCATTGACCGGTGGAGCTATGAAATAATTGGTCGCGGCCGGGATTTATGTCACTTGTATGACAAATACCATCTCCTTTACGATTTGGTACTCAACAACATATGATTCTGACCGAACGTATGTATAAGTTTTTTCCTTAATTTGGAATAGGAAATTAACCGGATGAAAAAAAAGATCCTGATCATCGACGATGATATCCTGATCATCACTATGCTCACCAAACTCATCAGCCTGTATCCTGCGCTGGAGCTGGTGGGTAACTGCAGGTCGTTCCAGGAAGCCAGACAGTTTTTTGAAAAAGAAGTGGTGGATATTGTGCTGCTCGATATTGAACTTTCAGACGGGCATGGTTTTGATCTTATCCCATTCATTTCGGGCGATCCTTCCATTGTTGTGATTACAGGAAATGAGAACTATGCATTCACCGCATTTGAGATAGGTGCCATAGATTTTCTGAAAAAACCGATCCTGCCGAACCGTTTCAAGAAAAGTATCGATAAGATCTTTGAGCGTGAAGCACCGGTTGCACCAGTGCCGGCAACCGTGGAAAAGGAAAAACCCTTCCTGTTCATCAAAACCGGTGTCAAAATCATCAAAATTGAGATCGATCGTTTATTGTATGCCGAGGCGCTGCGCGATTATATCAAACTGGTACTTAGCGGTCAGGAAACGCACCTGGTGAATCTCTCCCTGTCCGAACTGTCGCGCAGGCTGGCCAATTTTGGTTTTTTGCAGGTACACCGTTCGTATATGGTAGGCATCCGTCACATCAAACTGGTACAGGACGATATCATTTACCTGCAGGAGAATAATACCCCCATCCCTATCGGTAAAACCTACAAGTCTGTTATAGGAGCATTATTGAAGTAAACCAGGAAATAGCAGCGGGGGGACCGCCATTCTGGTTATGAAGGGGACATTAATTGCTTCTTACTTCCGGCTCTTTACCAAAAAGTTTTCTTTCGAATCCGTTGATTCTGTAAAGTTCCACTGTTTGTTTTATTTGCATTTACACATATCTTCCAACGGATCGGTATTTTCTGCAAACAGGCCCCTATAAAAGGCAAAAGGCCCACCGGGCCTTTTGCAACAATCCAATAAAAACATTCACTCATCCTCTCATTCACTCATTGATCCTACTCGATAGGTTTATAGTCTTTGAACATTTTCACAGGTGCGTTCTCCGCCAGTGATCTGTACTCTTTCCATTTGCCATCAAAGAATGCATTGGCTTTGGCGATGACTGCGGAGATCATGTTCTCGGCATCCTGCATCAGGCGTTCTTCCTGTGCGTCGGGTGCAACGCGTTTACCGAGTACATACATGCGGGCTTCGCCGAAAATGCTGTTAACGGTCACCTGTGGTACATTGCCGTAACCTTGTTTTTCCTGGGGTTTGCCATTCAGCTGCTCACGGATGGCTTTTAAACCTTCCTGAACTGCTTTGCCCACTTTGCGTAAAGTGTCGGCCTGTTTGGCATCCATGTCTTTCAGATTAGCCTCGATCTTTTTGATGATCTCATCTGCTTCTGTCAGACGATCGTTCAGGGTGGCCAGTTTCAGGGTCTGTTTGTCCAGTCTCGCATTGGCTTTGCGGATGGCATCGCGGATCTCTTTGTGTAACGGTGCATTGGGATCATCATTCACCACTACCAGCGTGCTATCGGTATGGTCTTTACCCAGGCTGAACACAACTTTATAGGTACCGGGATCAACGGGCAGACCACCTGGTTCTGCTTCACCGGCACCACCACCGCCGCGGCGGCCACCACGGCCACCACCGGCCTGGCGAACACCCTTGCCTTCCATGCCCCAATAGAAGCGGTTAAAACCGCTGTCGGCTTTGGTGCGCAGGGTGCGTACCTGTACATTAGCCGCATCGAAAATGTGGATAGTAGCTGTATCGGCCAGTTTGTTCTTGCCGGTATCAGCAGCAGATTTGTTCACAAAGAAACTGAGTGCAGCACCGGTTCTTCGGTTCTCGCCTTCATAACTTCCCCAGATGCTGTATTCAATACCCGATGCGTTTTTAATATTAGCCTGGTATCCCTGAGGAGCGTCGAAAGCCATTAATTTTTTGACAGGAAGGATGCCTTTACTGGCTGCGATCTTTCTCAGCGGGCGGATATCATCCAGGATCCACAGTGCTCTTCCGAAAGTAGCGATCACCAGGTCCGCTTCCCTTTCCTGGATAGCCAGGTCGTAGGTTGAAACAGACGGGTACCCGTTTTTGAACTGCTGGTAGGTAACGCCGTTATCGAAGCTAACCCATAAGCCCTGTTCGGTTCCCACAAAGATCAGGTTAGGCTCAACGGGATCCTGTATCAGGCACAAAGTATAACCGGTCACTTTCTTTTCATCAACGATGCGTGTCCAGGTCTTACCAAAATCGGTGGTGTGGAAAATATAGGGTTTCATATCGCCCCTGCGGTAATCATTGGCCACTACGAATGCTTCACCGGCATTGTGGCGTGAAGCGCGGATCTGCGGTACCCACGCACCCAGCGGCATGCCGGGTATCTTACCACGGAAATTGGTCCAGCTTTTGCCGCCATCGGTAGTGAGCTGCACATTACCGTCATCGGTTCCAACCCAGATCACACCCTGCTGCTTGGCAGATGGTTCAATGGCCAGGATGGTGCAATAGTTTTCGGCACCGGTGATATCGATAGAGATACCTCCATTATTACTTTGGTCAATTTTAGCGCTGTCATTCGTGGTCAGGTCCGGGGAGATCAGTTCCCAGGAAGCACCACGGTTGGTGCTTTTGTTCACAAACTGGCTGCCGTAGTAGATCGTGGCCTTATCAAAAGGATCCTGTGCTATGGCTGCGTTCCAGTTAAAACGTTGCCTGGTTTTCATATCGGGTCTGGGTGGGCGTATATTCCACTCTTCGCCGGTAGCTATGTTGTAACGGTTCACATTTCCTCCCTGGCTCATCGAGTATACCCAGTTAGGATCTTCCGGATCGGGCATCACGTCAAATCCATCACCGCCGTTCACTCCCTGCCAGTAAGCATTGCGGATGCCGCTGCGCACCCATACATAGGCGGGGCCGTGCCAGCTGCCATTATCCTGTAACCCTCCCATGACATTGTAAGGAATGCGGTTGTCTACGTTGATGTGATAGAACTGTCCCAGCGGAAGTTTCTCATCGAACTGCCAGGTCTTGCCCCTGTCGCGGGTAATGGCGATACCGCCATCGTTACCGTCGATGATGAAAGAAGAATTGGTGGGATGTATCCACCAGGCATGGTGATCCGGGTGAATACCGGCGTAAGGGATGATGGTAGTGGGGAATGTTTTACCGCCATCTTCACTCATGGTGATCATCTGGTTGATGTTGAACAGGCGGTTCTCATTCTGCGGGTCCACTGCAATATCCTGGAAATAGAAAGCGCGGTTGGTCACCACAGAAGGCTCGCTGTTCACCAGTTGCCATTTCTGTCCACCGTCATCTGAACGGTACAGACCGTTTTTGGTGGCTTCCACCAGTGCGTATATGCGGTTGGGATCGTTGCGGCTGATGGTGATGCCGATGCGGCCATATTCGCCCGCAGGCAGACCTTCTTCCTTGCCTAATTTTTTGAATGATTTACCGGCATCATAGGTCACATACAGGCCGCTGCCACTGCCACCGCCTTTCAGGCTCCAGGGAGTGCGCTTATGCTGGTACATGTTCACCAGTAATTTGTTGGGGTTTGACGGGTCCATCACCATATCCCCCCCACCGCTGGTATCGTTGGTATGAAGGATCAGCTTCCAGGTTTCGCCGCCATCGGTTGTTTTGTACAATCCTCGTTCGGCGTGTTCGGCAAAAGGGTTGCCCATCACACCGGCATACACCACATCCGGGTTATTGGGGTCGATGATGATGCGGTGGATATTACGGGTCTTCTGCAGGCCCATGCATTTCCAGGTTTTACCACCATCCAGGCTTTTATAGATGCCCTCGCCCAGGCTGATGGAGTTACGCGGGTTACCTTCTCCGGTACCTGCCCATACCACGCTGGGGTTAGACTGGGTAATGGCAACAGAACCGATATTCTGGATCGGCTGCTCGTCAAATACGGGTGTCCAGCTGCCGCCGCCGTTCTCGGTTTTCCATACACCACCACTGGCAGTTCCGAGGAAAATAATATTGGGATTGGTCCAGACAGCATCAATAGATGTAACACGGCCACTCATACCGGCCGGGCCGATATTGCGGGGTTTCAGGTTCTTGAAATGTTTGGACAGGTCGGCCTGCTGGGCAAATAGTCCAACAGAAGCCATGATCAGCGATGTGACCAGGAAGATTTTTCTCATACGTGAAAGTTTCAGTCTCGGAAATTCTGAAATAAACCCGCAACTGCCAAATGATATTGATCTGTGGTTCAGGTATTTCTGCTGAGCGGCCAGAATGAATCGGTGGATTAAAAAAACAACAAAAAAAGCCGGCAGTCGTGTGATGTAGCAGCTGGAGGGATTATATTTAGTTCTCAAACGAATCACTTGCCTAACCTGATCCGAACCTACCTGCAGGGAAACGCCCTGCGAACCGGTATCTATGCTGCCGTTGTTGCCTTTCTTACCTATACCATGATCTTTGGTTTCCGAAAATCCTACACGGTGTGCACGTTCGATGGGATGCGTTTTGCGGGGGTCCATTATAAGACGATCCTGGTATTGAGCCAGATGATCGGTTACCTGATGGCTAAGTTTTATGGTATCAAGTTCATTTCAGAGTTACAGCGGCTGGGCCGTTACAAGATCATCTTGTTACTGGTGGGCATAGCCTGGGCTGCCTGGTTGTTTTTTGCCGTGATTCCTGCACCGTATAATGCCGTGTTTTTGTTTATCAATGGCTTTCCGTTGGGGATGTTATGGGGTGTGGTGTTCTCTTATGTGGAGGGAAGACGCAGTACCGATTTTATCGGTGCTTCGCTGGCTGTGAGTTTTATCTTTTCATCGGGCTTTGTAAAAACGGTGGGCGGATGGCTGCTGCTGGAGTTTCATTTGTCTGAATTCTGGGTACCTTTTGCTACCGGACTGGTATTTGCTCTGCCATTGCTTCTTTTCATTTATCTCATCGAAAAAATACCACCACCGGAGGAGGCCGATATAGCTGCTCGGATGAACCGGACGCCCATGTCGGCTGAAGACCGTAAACAATTCGTCAAAACCTTTCTGCCGGGTCTGGTGGCCTGTATCGTGATCTATGGTTTTGCCACCATCTTCCGCGATATCCGCGATAATTTCAGCGCCGATATGTGGAAGGAGATGGGTTACCTGAACCAGCCTGCCATCTTCTCCAAGACGGAAACACCGATTACCCTGATCGTATTGGTGCTGATTGGAAGTATGGTACTGATCCGGAACAGTTACAAAGCGCTGATGCTGGCCCATGTGTTCATCGGTATCGGTTTTGTACTGGCGGGGATCTCTACTTTGTTCTTCGTGCAGAAACAACTGGATCCTGTCTGGTGGATGACGGCCGTGGGTCTGGGCCTGTACATGGTCTATATCCCCTTCAATTCTGTTTTCTTCGAACGGTTGATCGCCACATTCCGTTTTACAGGTAATGTGGGCTTCCTGATCTACCTGGCAGATTCTTTCGGTTACCTGGGGAGTGTGGGTGTGTTGCTGAGTAAAGAGATCTTTAAAGTAAAACTGAACTGGGTGGATTTCTTTTCCAACAGTGTCATGATCCTCTCTGTGGTGGGCGTGCTGATCACCGTTTTCTCGGCGTATTATTTTGCAGGGAAGAAGCGTGAGGGTGAATCGTCAATCGTGAGTGGTGAGTAGGGAGCAGGGAGTGACGGTGGCCTCTATGCTGCTCCATTCACCATTGCCAACTCACTACTCACCACTGCCGCCTCATCCCTTTTTCTTCTCCTCAAATTTTCTCTCTGCATCTTTCGCTTTTTCAAAATCGAGCACCACACCGTTGATGCAGTAGCGCAGACCGGTTGGAGGCGGGCCATCGTCAAATACATGGCCCAAATGCGATTTACAGCGGCCGCACTGTACCTCGGTCCGTTGCATACCGTGACTGTTATCGGGCAGATAAATGATGGAACCCTTGGTGATGGGTTCATAAAAGCTGGGCCATCCGCAACCACTCTCGAATTTGGTGTCACTTTTAAAGAGGGCATTGCCACAAACGGCACAGTAATAAGTGCCGATCTCTTTGGAAGTTTCGAACGGACTGGTAAAGGGCCGTTCGGTTCCTTTCTGGCGGGCGATATAATATACTTCCGGACTCAGGAATTTTTTCCACTCTTCTTCCTGTAAAACCACTTTGGACGAATCGGTCCGCGAATACACGGGGTTATTCTTTTTGTTTTCTGTATCCATTTTGATCGGGTTCTTTTGATTGGATTGACTATGACAGCCCTGCCATACAATGGTTGAGAGCAGTAGCAGAATGAGCGGCTTCATATTCAATTAAATTTTATGTGATAAAAATAACGTAACCTGTCGGGATCTTGGCTTTTGTCTGACGGAAATGCGTCATAAAACCTTACGATCGATCGCTTCCAAAGGTTTTCAAATACTGTTAAATGTTTTTTAAAATCAAGGCCTTATCTTTGTGCTTCACGTAAGGTAAGCAACTACATGTTTAATATTATCCTGTTTGGACCTCCCGGAAGCGGGAAAGGTACGCAAAGCGAGAAGCTGATTGCAGCATATGGGTTAAAACATTTATCAACCGGGGATCTGTTACGCAGTGAAATTGCGCGCCAGACACCTCTCGGACTGGAAGCCAAAAGTATCATGGACCGTGGCCAGCTGGTGCCGGATGAAGTGGTGGTGGGTATGATCAGTTCTGCGCTGGAAGCCAATCCGCAGGCCAAAGGTTTCCTGTTTGATGGATTCCCCCGTACGGTGGCCCAGAGTGAAGCCCTGGATAAACTGCTGAACCTGAAAAACACCTCCATTGGTGTGGTACTGGCATTGCAGGTAACTGAAGAAGAGCTGGTACAGCGCCTGCTGAACAGGGGGTTAACCAGTGGTCGTAGCGATGATACCAACGAATCGGTGATCAGGGCCCGAATTAAGGAATACCAGGACAAAACATCCGTAGTAGCAGATTATTACAGCCAGTTCGATAAAGTGGTCAATGTGAAGGGTGAAGGATCCGTAGAAGAAATTTTTGCCGCTCTTTGCAGCGAAATTGACAAACGGATGTCTTAAATATATATCTTGTAAAAAGTTTTACAACCAACAACCAACTGCAATCCCGTCATTTTAATGGCGGGATTCTTTTTTACTGTCGCCAATCATCTTCATTCCTATCTTTAAAGTCAATCGATTGTTATGCTGGAGAAAAAAATCGTATTCCTGAAAGAGGAGGTCGTTCCTTTATTACAGAAACTAAGTCCCCTGCAGAAAGGGAACTGGGGTAAAATGGACGCGCAACAGATGGTGGAACACCTGGAGGATGTTTGTAAAGTGGCCAATGGAAAAATACCGCTGCAACTGATCAATACCGATCCCCGAGGTTTGGCCGCTGCCCGTGATTTTCTGGCTACTGAATTGCCTTTTCAGGAAAATACCCGGGTTCCGGTTATGCCGGAAGAACCCCGGCCGCATAAATATGTCACACTGCAGGAAGGCATTGAAAAACTGGCAAAAGAACTGGACCTGGTATTTGAAGTATACGCGGCAGACCCTTCGCTGCAATTGATGCATCCTATTTTTGGTTGGTTAGATCAGGAACAACAGATCCGTTATCTCTATAAACATGTTTACCATCACCTGCGGCAGTTTGGGCTGGTAGATTAATATTCATTCTTCGCATTGCCAAAACCTACCAATCGTTAGCTTTGTTGCTCTATAAATGATTGCTATGATTGCATTGGAAAATTATGTTCTGGGAAACTGGATCAAAGGAGATGGCGATGGTCAATTGCTGTATCATGCAGTAAGCGGTGAGCCGCTTGCAAGGGCTTCTACCAAAGGCCTGGATTTTGCGGCTATCCTTGATTATGCCCGAACCCAGGGCAACCCATCTCTCCGCAAGTTGAGTTTTCATGAGCGGGGCAGGTTATTGCGCGCACTGGCACTTCACCTGCGCGAACACCTGGATGAGTTTTATCGCATCAGTTACCAGACTGGTGCCACCAAAGCCGATAGTTGGGTAGATATTGAAGGAGGCATCGGCAACCTTTTCTCCTATGCCTCACTGCGCAGAAAATTTCCAGATACGCCGTATTGCCTGGATGGAGAGAATCACCCACTCGGTAAAGCGAATACATTCATGGGCCATCACCTGTTGGTGCCAAAAGAAGGGGTGGCTGTCCATATCAATGCCTTTAATTTCCCCGTATGGGGTATGCTGGAAAAGATTGCAGTGAACCTGCTGGCAGGTGTACCCGCGGTGGTGAAACCCGCAACCGTTACTTCGTACCTGACAGAAGCTGTGGTAAAACGGATCGTGGCATCAGGTATCTTACCGGATGGAGCCTTACAACTGATTTGTGGAAGTGCAGGCGATATGCTGGAGCATGTGACCTCGCAGGACGTGATAACGTTTACCGGTTCCGCTTCAACCGGACTGATGCTGAAATCGGGCAAACGCATCCTGCAGGAGAATGTTCCGTTTACCATGGAAGCTGACTCGCTCAACTGTATCGTGCTTGGCGAGGATGTGATACCGGGCATGCCTGAATGGGATATCTTCCTCAAAGAAGTGAGAAAAGAGATGACCACGAAGTGCGGACAGAAATGCACTGCTATCCGCCGCATATTTGTTCCGGAGAACAAACTGGAAGAGGTACAACTGGCTTTGCGTAAAGCACTGTCGCAAACCACCATCGGAAACCCCCTTAACGAAAAAGTGAGAATGGGTTCGCTGGCCGGCGATACACAGCGTAAAGAAGTGAAAGAACAGGTGCAGAAACTATTGGCTTCCTCTCAGATCATCTATGGTTCACTGGATAGTGTGGAAGTAATAGATGCCGATGCGCAGAAAGGGGCTTTCATGAGCCCGATCCTGTTGTTGAACAGCCAGCCGCTCACCAGCCGTGAAGTACATGAAGTGGAAGCTTTCGGTCCCGTATCTACCCTTATGCCTTACCGTACAACCGAAGAAGCCATTACACTTGCAAAAATGGGTAAGGGCTCCCTGGTAAGTTCTATTGTAACGGCCAATACACAAATTGCCAGGAAGTATGTGCTGAGTGCTGGCATGTATCATGGTCGCATCCTTGTTCTGAACGAAGCCTGTGCCAAAGAAAGTACGGGACATGGTTCGCCATTGCCCTTGCTGGTTCATGGTGGTCCTGGCCGGGCTGGCGGTGGTGAAGAAATGGGAGGTATGCGCGGCGTAAAACATTATATGCAACGTGTGGCCATACAGGGTTCTCCTGATATGATCACTGCGATAAGCCAGGTGTACCAGCCAGGAGCTACGGGCAAATGTGAAGGAAAACATCCGTTTAAAAAATATTTTGAGGAACTGGTCATCGGCGATCAGCTGCTGACAGCCAAAAGAGAGATCACTACAGAAGATATCGACCGCTTCGCAGACCTGAGCGGCGACCATTTTTATGCACACCTGAGAGAGACCGATTTTGCGGGAACCATGTTCGACAGGCAGGTGGCCCATGGTTATTTTATCATGAGCGCAGCTGCAGGTCTGTTTGTGGACAGTTATGAAAAGAATCCGGTATTGCTGAATTATGGTATTGATGAACTCAGGTTCACAAAACCCGTATATCCGGGCGCCGAGATCCAGGTTCGGTTTACCTGTAAAGAGAAAATAGCACAGGAACAGAAAGAACCCGATGATATCCCCAGGGGTATTGTGAAGTGGCTGGTAGAGATTATGGATGATACTAATGAGATAGTGGGTGTGGCAACGATATTGACGATGGTGGAAAGGAAGGGGCAATAAGAGAGAAACGGAGAAAAGAAGGATTTTTCAGACGATTTAATAATTTAGTATCATGATAGAGCAAGTAACAGACGGTTATGTGAAAGTGGAGCGTGAGCATGGTATTGCCACGATAGAGTTCTTTCATCCGCAGAGCAATTCCCTGCCGGGTAAACTGTTGGCAACCCTGGCCAAAGATATCCATAGTGAGGGACTGAACCCGGAGACCCATGTGATCATCCTGCGTTCGGCAGGCGAAAAAGTGTTTTGTGCCGGCGCTTCATTCGATGAGCTTGCGGCTATCAGCAACGAAGAAGAAGGGTATCACTTTTTTTCAGGTTTTGCACAGGTCATCAATGCTATGCGTAAAGTGCCACAGTTCATCATTGCACGTATCCAGGGTAAATGCATCGGGGGCGGGGTAGGTTTGGCTGCTGCGGCCGATTATGCCATTGCAGTGGAGGGTGCGGATATCAAGTTAAGCGAATTAGCAGTGGGTATCGGTCCTTTCGTGGTGGGGCCTGCCGTAGAACGTAAGCTGGGCCTTTCCGCTTTTTCACAGCTTACCATTGATGCCACCAACTGGCGTTCGGCCGACTGGGCCCGTCGTAAAGGTCTGTTTGCAGAACTGCATACAGATATTGCTGCTGTAGATGATGCAGTTGGCCGGTTATCTGGTACGTTGTCGCATTCCTCTCCTGCTGCCATGCAGGAAATCAAGCAGGTGTTGTGGAAAGGAACAGAACACTGGGATGAACTGCTGCAAGAGCGGGCTGCTATCAGCGGAAGGTTGATCCTGAGCGACCATAGCAAACGATTCATCCAAAAATTCAAAGCGCCCAAACCCGCACAGGCCAGCTAAGGCTGTTGCCTGACCTCAGGATATGGTATTCCGGAACAGAATTTAAAACAAAGGCACATAATAACTATGTGCCTTTGTTCGGTTATGCTTTTATTTACAGGTCGTCGTATTGGTACAGCCTGTCAATGGGGGTTTGTGCTTTCATCTCAAATACGGGATTGATCACCCCGTTCTTTAAACCATATACCCATCCGTGCAAGTCTGGACGTTGTTCGTTCTGCCAGGCTTTCTGGATGATGGATGTTTTAGCGAGGTGCTGCACCTGTTCAATTACATTCAGTTCTACCAGTCTGTCGAACCGTTGATCTTCATTTTCAATCTGGTTCAACTCATCTGTGTGCAGACGGTATACATCTTTGATATTTCTGAGCCACATATTCAGCACCTGTTTGAAATCGTGATTGGTCATGGCAGCTTTTACACCACCGCAGCCATAGTGGCCGCAGACGATCACGTGTTTTACTTTCAGGTGTACCACGGCATATTCCAGCACGCTTAGAAGGTTCACATCGGTATGAATGACCAGGTTGGCCACATTGCGATGTACAAAGATCTCGCCAGGCTGGGTATTGGTGATTTCGTTGGCGGGTACGCGACTGTCGCTGCAACCTATCCACAGGAACTCTGGTTTTTGAATTTCTGATAACCTGTTGAAGTACCCGGGATCATCTTCTACTTTTTCTTTTGCCCAGGCTTTGTTTTCTAATAATAGTTTTTCGTATGCTTTCATTGGATGGTTAATTTAGGTTCATTAAGTAAAAGGTGCATGGGTTTGTGTACGCTTTTCCTGATATCGATCCTGATATTTTTCAGGTGAGCGTGCAGCAGGAAGTTATTGATCTCTTCAATCACGTCCTTATCAATATAATCGGCCCTTGTGGCGTCGATCAGTACAAAAGCATTTTGGGGTACGTCTTCCAGTTTCTTTTTAATGATGGGCTTGTTCAGAAACGAGACGTCTTTTCGTAAACGGATCAGGTAATGGTTCTTGTCGTTCACTACCATTACGGATGAGCGGAAATTATTCCGGATCATAAAGAACAGTCCAACCGCGATGCCGATAAGGATACCGATCAGCAGGTCTGTGAGCAGAATAGCCAAAATGGTAACCACAAACGGGATGAACTGATCCCATCCTTTGTGAAAGAACTCTTTAAACAGCGAAACTTTCGCCAGTTTATACCCTGTAAAGATAAGTACAGCAGCTAAAGCACTTAAAGGTATTTTATTCAGCAGGGTGGGTATCAGCATAACGCATACCAGTAACAGTACCCCGTGCATGATAGAAGATACCTTGGTTTTGGCACCTGCTGATACGTTGGCAGAACTTCGAACCACTACGGAAGTAAGGGGCAGACCGCCGATCAGTCCGGAAATGATGTTTCCAACTCCCTGGGCTTTTAATTCACGGTTAGGTGGGGTAACCCGTTTCAGCGGATCAAGCTTGTCTACCGCCTCAATCCCCAGCAGGGTTTCCAGGCTGGCCACAATGGCAAGGGTGATTGCAGAGGTCCACACATCCGGGTTATTCAGGTGTTTGATATCCGGAAAAGTGAAGAATGAGAAAAAATGATTCAGGTCACTGGCAACAGGTAATGATACCAGGTGTTTGGTTCCGAGCACATATTCCGGTTGACTAAGTGCAAAATATTGATTGAGCAGCACGCCCACGATCACTGCTACCAAGGCGCCTGGCACCAGGTTGAGTACCTTGTTTTTCTTGACGAATTTTCTTTCCCAGAACATCAGTATGGCCAGTGATACGG
The DNA here is from genome assembly GCF_058231045.1 of Sediminibacterium sp. FW305-C-269. Taxonomy (NCBI): domain Bacteria; kingdom Pseudomonadati; phylum Bacteroidota; class Chitinophagia; order Chitinophagales; family Chitinophagaceae; genus Sediminibacterium; species Sediminibacterium sp. FW305-C-269. Next base: position 952,753 of record NZ_JBIQXQ010000001.1, read on the forward strand.
CTCCGATGATCACTGCGGCAGGTGTGATGTACCGGATTGCCTGGAACATTCCGGTAAATGTATTTTCCTGATTATTCTGCCGGAAAGTTTCATCACCCACAAAATCGGTATCATAACCCATCAGGTGAGGAACTTGTTTTAAGATGAGTATCAGGCCGATAGCCGCCAGCATACCCTTGATCACAGAATTGGGTACATAATCACCGATCACACCGGCTTTGATAAAACCGAAGATCAGCTGTATGATACCGGCAATGACCACGGCCAGCAAAAAAGCCTCGTACACCTGCAGTTTCAGGATGGCGGTAGCCACAATAACGGTTAATCCGGCGGCGGGACCGCTAACGCTTAGTTGTGAACCGCTGAGTAAGCCGATCACTATACCACCCACCACACCGGCAATAATGCCGGAAAAAAGAGGTGCGCCTGAGCCGAGTGCAATTCCAAGGCACAATGGCAAGGCTACCAATAACACTACAATAGAGGCGGGCAGGTCGTTGCCGGCGCTCTGAAAATATTTTTTCATGATACAATTAGAACTATAGTAAATAAAAAGGTTTGCTGCCTGTTACCATTCAGCAATTGGGAGGGGGGACATGGATATCACCCGTGAAGTTCTGCGGGATGGCGTCGGCAAACCGGTGATGCTGCGAAGCTTCTTTCTCCGGAGAGGGTGAATGCGCAGAAACGGTATTGGAAAGATGGTCGTTTCGCAGGAAAGCTTTCTGAAACCCACTTTTCTCTATGTGTATGGAATGCGGGAGTTCTTCAGTGAACTGGTTACGGAACAACAGGCCTCCCATCTGCCGTATGGGCAGTATCTGTATGGCCAATACCATCAACAGGAATACAGTACAGAATCTCTTCTTCATCGTTACTGAGAATAGCTGATAACGTAAAACAGGGAAAAGTCAATGCAAATAAGCGGTGGTCACAGGAATGCCTGTAACAGGTAACGATCAGCAGTTGGGAGGAGGAACATGTATATCACCCGTAAAGTTCTGCGGAATGGCATCAGCAAAAGCCAGGTGATGTAAAGTGGCGTGCATATAGGCTGAAACAGCTGTTTCAGGTGAAGCTGAGAGGTAGTCGCTTTTCAGGTCAACTTTCTGCAGGCAGCTCTTATCAACACTGCTCGAATGTGGCAGTTCTTCTGTAAACTGGTTACTGAACAGTAGACCTCCCATCTGCCTGATAGGCAGTATCTGGATCGCCAGCACCATCAGTAAAAAGATTGTACAGAATTTTTTCTTCATTGCCTCGCGAAAATAACCACAAACATCAATAAGCTGGTTGTTAAAGTTTTTAACGGAAGGGTATTTACCAACTGTGGCGGATATATTTATCCGCCACAGTTACAATTTGTTATAGTGATTATCCGGATTGTTATATGTTCAGTCCGCCACAGGCACTTAATACCTGTCCGGTGATATAGGAGCTCATGTCACTCGCCAGGAACAATGTAGTATTGGCAATTTCTTCGGCTTTGCCAAAGCGGCCAAGTGGTATTTTTTTCAGGAACTCCGTAGCGCCGTCCCCATCTTTTAAATAATGAGTCATGTCGGTCTCAATGAAACCTGGAGCAATGGCATTGCAGCGGATATTGCGACTGCCCAGTTCCAGTGCCACCGATTTGGAGAAGCCGATAATGCCCGCTTTACTGGCTGCATAACTGCTTTGTCCGGCATTACCCCGCACACCCACTATGGAACTCATGTTGATGATGCTACCGCTTTTGGCTTTCATCATGGGTTTGATAACCTGTTTGGTCATGTTGAAAACACTTTTCAGGTTAATGTCCATCACTTCATCCCATTGTTCTGCTGTCATACGCAATAGCAGGTTGTCTTTGGAGATTCCTGCATTGTTTACGCACACATCTATTTTGCCAAATTCTTTCAGTACTTCGTTCACCAGTGTTTCACATTCTTCGTAAACACCGGCATTGCTTTTATAGGCTTTGGCTTTTACACCCAATGCGGTCAGCTGTGCTTCCAGTGCGGAGGCTTTTTCTGCACTGCTATCGCTTACATAGGTGAATGCCACATCACTGCCATGTTCGGCAAGGGTCACCGCAATGGCTGCGCCAATGCCACGGGCAGCCCCGGTAACGATCGATACTTTTCCTTCCAATAATTTCATAAGAAACAGTTTGTTATGAGGAACAAATGTAAAAGAATTGTTTTGGGCGGCAATAAGCAATCGGGATATCTGCCATTGCTGTTTTTACAGGAATGACAGGATATCGTCTACGAAACGCCTGTCGTTGCTCAGTCTGGGCACTTTGTGCTGGCCGCCCAGTTTGCCTTTACTTTTCAGCCATTCGCGGAAAACCGTTTTGTTCAATGCATGCACGATGGGCAGGGTAAGTGCAATATCCTTATACCGCTTGGCTTCGTAATCGCTGTTGAGTGATTTTAAGGCGCAGTCCAGTTCAAAGGCAAACTGTTCGGTGCTGGCCGGTTTTTCTTCAAACTCTATCAGCCATTCATGGGCTCCTTTCTGGTTGTCGCCGAAATATACGGGTGCGGCAGTATAGTCATTCACCACCAATCCTGTCTTCTGCGATGCCATAGCGATGGCTTTATCGGTATTGTCTGCGATCACTTCTTCGCCAAATGCATTGATGTATTGTTTCAGCCTGCCGCTTACTTTGATGCGGAAGGGGAAGGTAGAAGTAAACTGAACCGTATCGCCTACCAGGTAGCGCCAAAGGCCTCCGTTGGTGCTGATGACAAGTGCATAATTTTTGCCGATCTCCACCTCTCTCAACCCGATGGTCCTGGGTTCAGGTTTGCCGTATTCTTCCACCGGCATGAATTCGTAAAAGATGCCATGATTCAGGAATAACAGCATCCCATCTTCATTGGGATTGTCCTGGCCGGCAAAAAAGCCTTCGCTGGCATTGTACATTTCAAGATACGTGCAGCCTTCGCCAATGACTTTTTCAAACTGCTCTCGGTAGGGGACAAAAGAAACTCCGCCATGTATATACAGTTCCAGGTTGGGCCATACTTCTTTCAGGGTGGCTTTACCGGTGATCTCCAATATGCGTTTGATGAGGATCAGTGTCCAGGTGGGAACCCCTGAAATAGACGTTACATCTTCCTGTATGGTGGATTGGGCCAGCTTTTCGATCTTACTTTCCCATTCATCCATCAGCGCTATGGACAATTCCGGTGTGCGGATCCAGTTGGCCCACATGGGTGTGTTCTGCAGCAATACGGCACTCAGGTCGCCATATTGTATATCTTCATTCAATTTGCTGATCTGGTGTGATCCGCCGATCACCAGCCCTTTGCCGGTGAGCAGGTTGCTTTCATTATTGAAGTTGTAATACAGCGTCAATACATCTTTGGATGCCTGGAAATGGTTGTCTTCCAGGCTCTCCTGTGTAATGGGGATGAATTTGCTTTTATCGCTGGTAGTACCGCTGCTTTTGGCGAACCAGTTAACGGGGGTATTCCAAAGCATGTTCTCTTCTCCCGCCATCAGCCGTTCAATCAGGGGTTTCAGGTCGTTGTATTCCTGTATGGGTACTCTTTCTTTGAACGTTCGGATATTGAAGAGTTCCTTGAATCCATATTTACGTCCGAAATCTGAGTATTGGCCGTGGGTAACCAGGTCCTGCAATACTTCCCGCTGCGAGCCGATGGGGTCATTGATCCATTGCTCAATACGCCAGTGCCGGAATCTGGCCAAACGTGATATAGCGGGGCTAAACAGTTTCATGTTGGTTCAGTAGCAAAATAAGCAATGGGAATGAGAATGCGAAAGCCTGTGACAAGAAAACCGGCCTGATTAAGCCCCCACCGATCCTTCCTTACCCATTTCAATGATCCAGTCTTTTCGTTTCAGTTCAAAGTTGGTACCTAAATACAACCTGCGTACCTGCGGGTCATCAGCCAACTCTTCGGCTGATCCGTGTTTGAAGATCTTACCCTCGATCAGGAGATAGGCCCGATCGCAGATGGACAAGGTCTCGTTTACATTGTGATCGGTGATCAGGATGCCGATATTCTTGTATTTGAGTTTGGCAACCACGCTCTGGATATCTTCCACCGCAATGGGATCCACACCGGCAAAAGGCTCATCCAGCAGGATGAACTTTGGGTCAACAGCCAGGGCACGGGCAATTTCGGTCCTTCTTCTTTCTCCGCCACTCAGGCTGTCACCATTGTTTTTGCGTACATGGTGCAGGTTGAACTCATCCAGCAGGGATTCCAGTTTGTGCTGGCGCTCACCTGTGGTAAGTTTGGTCATTTCCAGAACGGCCATGATATTGTCTTCCACACTCAGTTTCCGGAAAACACTGGCTTCCTGGGGCAGGTAGCCAATGCCCATCTGTGCCCTTTTGTACATAGGCAGTTTGGTGATCTCCATGTCGTTCAGGAATACCTGACCCTCATCTGGCTTGATCAGACCCACGACCATATAAAAAGTAGTGGTTTTACCGGCACCGTTTGGTCCCAGTAAACCTACGATTTCTCCCTGTTTTACGGTTACAGAAACGCTGTTGACTACTGTGCGGCCCTTATAACTTTTAAACAGGTCTTGGGTATGTATGGTAAGACTCAATGCGTTGTGTTTTGACAAAAATAGCGGTTATCAGGGGTAATCGGGGGGCTATGGGCTATCTTAACAGATGTTTTTCTATGGTGGAGGGTGTATATTGCACCAATTTTATGGGGATACCCATATGGCAAAGACAGCAAAGCAATGAAAATAACAGAACACATTAAACAGTCTGCGGACACACTGGTATCATTCGAAGTATTACCGCCCTTAAAAGGTAAGACCATTCATAGCCTGTATGATCACCTGGACCCGCTGATGGACTTCAAGCCGTCCTGGATCAATGTTACCTATCACCGCAGTGAAACCATGTTCAAGAAAAAAGCGGATGGTACGTTTGAGAAAGTGGATGTTCGGAAACGTCCCGGTACGGTAGGAATCTGCGCGGCTATCATGAACCATTACCGTGTTGATGCGGTACCTCATATCATCTGCGGAGGATTCACCCGTCGCGAAACGGAAGATGCATTAATCGATCTTGACTTTTTAGGGATTGATAATGTGCTGGTGCTGAGAGGTGATGCTGCCAAAAACGAAGCGGCTTTTGAACCCGAGAAAGACGGTAACCATTATGCCATTGAACTACTGCAGCAGGTGAACAACATGAATAACGGTATTTACCTGGATGAAGACATCAAGAATGGCGGCAAAACCAGTTTCTGTATGGGTGTTGCGGGTTATCCCGAAAAACATTTTGAGGCACCGAACCTGGAGATAGACCTGGCAAAACTGAAAGAGAAAGTAGACGCGGGCGCAGAATACATCATGACGCAGATGTTCTTCGATAACCAGAAATTTTTCGACTTCGTAAAAACCTGTCGTGATATGGGTATACAGGTGCCGATCATTCCGGGACTGAAACCCATCACCAGCAAAAAACAATTATCGGTTCTGCCCAGGATCTTCCATGTGGATATTCCGACCGACCTTTCTAATGCCATCATGAAATGTAAGACCGACCAGGAATGTGAGCAGGTAGGTACTGAATGGCTGGTGCAGCAGAGTAAGGAGCTGAAACAATTCGGTGTGCCGGTATTGCACTACTATACCCTGGGCAAACCTAAAGTGATCTGGAATGTAGTGAAAGAGGTCCAGTAAACGACTGACTGCATCACACAGGACAAACGCATCTAAATTTTTGAAGCAGTCGCTCGGCTCCGCCGAGTGACGCCTATCCCCAGACTTCCAGCCTGAAAGCTAACATATACGGCTGTATACTATTTGATCGGGGACTATTGAAATGATTCTGTTTCAGCAGCCCCCGATTTTTAGCAGGGTTAATTTTTTAATGTTTTCCGTTTGGCTTCTATCAGATCGTCGAACTGCTCAAGGCTGAGCTGTTTGGCAATGATGCGTTTATCCTTGTCCAACAGATAAATGGTAGGTGTTTTATAGATATCGTATAACTGCCTGAAATTGGCTTTGCCTGCTTTTTCCACTGCCTGTTTGGCCGCTTTGGTTTCATAGGCATGTGTCCACTCGGGAGACAGTTTCTTATCCTGTATAAAATGTTTCCAGGAAGCTATCTCATTCTCATAGATATTGACGGAATAAACGGCTACTCCGTATTTTTTCCATTTGGATCTGTATAGAGAATCCATCTTTGGGATCTCTTCCTTGCAGTGACCACAGTTGGGATCCCAGAAAGCAACCACCGTGAATGGTGCTTTGATGCCATAGAGCGAAACCGTTTTGCCCGTGGTATCAGTCAGGTCGAGAAAAGGGGCCTGCTGCCCCAGCTGGTTAGCCATCAGGCTATAAGCCCTTTCCGTGATCACTTTACGCGAGGCTGGATTCAGCAACATGGTATCGCCCTTGGCATAAAAGTTCTCGAAAAGGAATACAAACACTTTGTCCTGCCCCATGAATTCGGGATTCATGTATTTGTTGGTGAATTTGGTAAGCAGGTATGGGTAGATTTCTTTGCCGGTTCTGGCCATAAGTAACATGTAATTCACTTCTTTGATCACCGAATCTGGTTCAGGCGACACCATGGTCTTAAAATAATCATCCAGTTTTATTTCAAAGAAAGGCGTACGCAGTAAACGATCATCGTTGAACAATACATCATCCCAGAAATGTTCTTTTACGAACCGGTAAGGGTAAGTAGAGTCCGCCTTTCCATTCACAACGGGTATGGCAGGTACGGTCGGCCGCTTCATGGCAGTGAGCAGCATGGCCAGCAGGCTGTTTGGATTTTTCCGGATGATATCTTCCCGATAGGTTTGTAGTTCCTTGTCTGTTTTAATGATCTCATCGCGCAGGCGTACGGAATCGGCACTGGTGGTTGCTGCTTTGTAGGCATTTTCCAGTTGTGCCAGACTGGCTCCCTTGCTACTGGTATATACTGCGTATTTTTTGTAAAGATCATTTTCGGCTGAGCCGGTGATCACAGCGTTTTCTTTTAAAGCGGTATCGCCTGTAATCGTGAATTGCTGTTGATCATCCATCAGCAGGTCGAACTGGATGGTGTATTGGGGTGATACCACAAAATAGATACCCCCGGTTAATTTATTGGGACCCTTAAAAACCCCCTGGCTTTTTTCGTTCAGATAAGCGGAATCTACCAGGGCCCGGCCTTGCCCGTAATAACTGGCCAGGTACACTTTACAGTTTTTCAGTGGGGTAAGGGTAATGTTGATATTCCGTCCCTTGGTTACCGGTGCTTTGGTGATGGCAGGTTTTTGCGGGGTTGTCTTTTTTTGGGCCAATACCCCCATTACCAGTATAAAACTGACTGCAGTAAGTAATAATCGCCTCATAGCTGTTGAATGATGGGTAAAAATAGCTAAACCGGGGTTAAACTACTGTCAAAAATGTAAGGATGCGGTTCTTTCATTTGACTGGTCATGTATTCATCCCTAATCCTAGTTACATTTGCAGCCGTGAGAAAACAAAAAAAACCAGTTGTTTTAGAAAATATCCTTGTGCAGGATTATGCTGCTGAGGGTAAGTCGTTGGCCAGGGTCGATGGCAAAGTGGTATTCATTGAAGGTGCGGTGCCAGGTGATGTGGTGGATGTGCAGTTGTCGAAGAACAAGGCTGACTGGGCAGAAGGCCATACCGTAAAGATCCATACACTTTCCCCCGACAGGGTAAGCCCATTCTGCCAGCATTTCGGTGTATGCGGGGGCTGCCAGTGGCAGATGCTTCCCTATGAGAAGCAGCTTTTCTACAAACAGAAACAGGTGAGCGATAACCTGGGACGTATTGCCAAAGTGGCTTTGCCGCCGATGGCGCCTATTATCGGGGCCGATGTTACCACCCGGTACCGGAATAAACTGGAATACACATTTGCTACCGGTAAATACATACCCACCGAAGAATTCAGGCGGATGAAAGCCGAAGGTATTGATCCGAATAACCATTCCGGCGCCGCGGGTTTTCATGCACGTGGTTTTTTTGATAAAGTGGTTGAGATTGATACCTGCCATCTGCAGGAAGAGCCCACTAACCAGATCAGGAAAGCAGTGGCACAATTTGCCATTGACAATGGCCTGGCATTTTACAATAACCGTTCGCATACCGGCTGGTTGCGTAATATGTTTGTTCGCAATACTACTACCGGCGAGCTCATGATCAACATAGTGCTGGGTTACGAGGAGGAAAACTTGCGCAAACAACTGCTGGACCAGCTGCTGCAACAGTTTCCACAGATCACCACTTTGTTGTATACCATCAACACCAAAAAGAACGACAGCCTGTTTGACCTGGAGCCGCAGACCTATTTTGGAAAGGGGTATATCATTGAAAAGCTGGAAGACTATTCTTTCATGATCAGTCCCAAATCATTTTTCCAGACCAATACCCGTCAGGCGGAAAAACTGTACCAGGTAACCCGCGAGTTTGCTGAACTGGATGGAAGCCAGATCGTATATGATCTGTATTGCGGTACGGGCAGTATTGGTATTTTTGTGAGTAAGCTGGCCAAAAAAGTGATCGGTGTGGAAGTGATCGAAGATGCCATAGCGGATGCAAAGAAAAATGCGGCATTGAACCATATTGCGCATGCCGATTTTTTTGCTGGGGATGTGATTCATATCTGTGACGATGCTTTTTTTGCCGCCCATGGCCGCCCCGATGTGGTGATCACAGATCCACCAAGAGCGGGTATGCACGAAAAATTGGTTAAAAAGCTGCTGGATATCGCTGCGCCTACCGTGGTTTATGTAAGTTGCAACCCGGCCACACAAGCGCGAGACCTTGCTTTACTGGACGAAAAATATGCGGTAGAAAAAATCCAGCCGGTAGATATGTTCCCGCACACACTGCATATTGAGAATGTGGTGCAGCTGAAACTGAAAAAAATATAGATGAACGCAATTTGTATGGGTATCCATTTTAGTAACTATTGTAATCACCCGTTCTTCGGCGGGCAGGGAGATAAACTATGACAGAATTTCGACCCTCGCGTTTTGAGATCTTGCCTACGATCGTAAAAAACCTGTTGATCATTAACGGCCTGTTCTTTTTGGCGCAGAACACATTCAAAGGACCCTCTGTCAACTTCTCTATTGAAGATGTGTTGGCATTACATGCCTGGCAGAGTAACCTGTTCAAACCCTGGCAGCTGGTAACCCATATGTTCCTGCATGGCGATCTGGGTCATATTTTCGGTAACATGTTCGCACTCTGGATGTTCGGTTCTGTGCTCGAAAACCTCTGGGGCTCCAAACGTTTCCTCACTTTTTACCTGATCTGCGGATTGGGCGCAGCACTGATACACCTGCTATTTCTAAGTTATGAATTGATGCCGCTGATGAAAGATTATGCCGCTATTTTTCAGCAGCATGCTGATGGCGGGCCATATCAGGCAGATGCGATGATCAACTTTATCAGCAAAAACAAACTGGGTGACCCAGGCTACCGCGACCAGCTGATCAGCCTGATCAGGGAGAACCCGAATGATGCGGGGCTGATGAACAAGCTGTTTGAACAGCTGACCGTTTTTTATCAGAGTCGGATCAATACCAGTACTATTGGTGCCAGCGGAGCTGTGTTTGGTGTACTGGCAGCTTTCGTATATCTGTTTCCCAATACCTATTTATATATCTATTTCCTGGTACCCGTTAAGGCCAAGTGGATCGGGTTATTGTATTTTGGATATGAAGTGTTCTTTGCCTTAAAGAACTCAGCCGGCGATAATGTGGCCCGCTGGGCGCATATTGGCGGGGCCATTGTGGGATTGTTAATTGTGATGACCTGGAACAAAAACAACAAAAAAACGTTCTATTAAGATACAGGTTACTTTTCAGAGATAAATTGTGTGTATGTCGCCTCAACCTTATAAAACCGGCCGGAACATCCTGTTAGGACAGGATAACAATGCACTTGTGTTCCTGTTTGCGGTGAATATGATCCTGTTTGTGATCATCACTTTTATTAAAACGGTCTATTATCTTTCAGATATTCCGGAAGAGTTCTTCTATAAACAAATCCTGAACTGGTTCACCTTGCCAGCCATGCCGGATACTTTCCTAACCAGGCCCTGGACGCTGATCACCCATATGTTTACACACCAGGGAGTCTGGCATTTGATCAGTAACTGTTTGTGGCTCTGGTGTTTTGGCTATATCATGCAGGATCTTACCGGTAATAACAAACTGATACCTGTATACCTTTATGGCGGTTTTGTGGGTGGACTGGTATTCCTGTTGGGTAATAACCTGGTGCCGGTGCTGGAAAGAAACCTCGCTGTAACTGCACCTATGATGGGGGCCGGGGCACCTATCATGGCACTTGCTGTTGCAACCACCACTTTGGCACCTGATTACCGCATTTTCCCCCTGATCAATGGAGGCATTCCTTTGTGGGTACTTACCCTGATCTTTGTGGTTATTGATTTTGCCACCCTGGCTACCGGAAATGCCGCTGTCGGTGCCGGTCATCTGGCAGGTGGTGTGATGGGATATTTCTATATACGTCAACTTCGCCGCGGACAGGATTGGGGTGCCTGGATGATCCGGCTGGTGAATTGGCTGGACGACCTGTTCAGTCCCGACAAAAAGCATAACAGCAAATCAACCCGGGAAAAACTGTATTACCGGTCCGATAGAAAACCCTATGAGAAAATTTCCAATATCACCCAGCAAAGACTGGATGAGATCCTCGACAAGATCAACCAGGAGGGCTACCAGCTGCTCACCGATGAGGAAAAAGAGTTCCTGAAACGGGCTAGTTCCGATGAGTAAAACCCGACCCTGCCTCTGCTTATCAGGGATATGCAACTTCGCAATTGATTTTTAGTAAATTCGGGCATGGCAAAAAATGTTTTTCGCCGTGCAACCAAAACAGTGTTTATCGCAATCAATGTGATTATTTCATTACTGTATGCGGTGGCCTGCCTGTTGCCTTACATCAACCCGACCCGCTGGTGGCTCAGCGGTTTCGCGGGCCTGATAGTTCCCTACCTGTTACTGGCATTGGTATTTTTTGTGATCTTCTGGTTGCTGGCAAAACCTGCGATGGTTTGGTTGCCACTGATTACCTTGGCTGTAGGCTGGCAACAGATCAGTGTGGTATTTGCCTGGCATCCAGGTTCCGGTTTCAGTAAAAGGAAGCCTGCCAACACCATGCGTATTGTTGACTGGAACATACAAAGCTTCAATGGCCTTTCTGCCAATAAGGAAATCAGGAAACTGGTCCCTTCGGAAGTGGCGGGAAGCATCCATAAACAGAACCCGGATGTGATCTGCCTGCAGGAATTCAATAATGCGGCCAATGCGGATAATATTGCGCTGTTTTCAAAAGAGTACCAGTATTATTATTTTTCTAGAGATTACCAGCGTGACAATAGCGGCTACCAATCAGGTTGCATCATCTTCTCCCGGTATCCGATCGTTGATTCGGGCAGGATCCCTTACCCGGTTGCGGAGAGCCTGATCTATGCCGACATCAAAAAAGGTGATGATACCATACGTATATATACTACGCACCTGCAATCGTTCAAGTTTAAAAAAGCAGATTACTCTGATATAGAGAAGATACGTGAGCAGGATGCAGAGAGTATTTCAGCGTCTAAAAGTATTATCCGGAAAATGAAACTGGCATTCAACCGCCGGGCCGTACAGGCCAATATTGTCAGGGAAGCTATTGACCAGTCTCCGTATCCTTCCGTTATCTGCGGCGATTTCAATGATGTCCCCAATTCATACGCCTATTTCCGGATCAGGGGCGAAAGGCAGGATGTATTCCTGAAAAAAGGGTTTGCCGTAGGCCGTACCTTCATTTCGCTGGCGCCTACCCTTCGTATCGATTATATCCTTCCCGACCGGAATTTTGAAGTAAAACAGTTTGATATGGTGGACGAAGACCTCAGCGACCATATTATGCTGGTATCTGACCTTCTTTTGAAAAAATGAAATATCTTCGCAACACAATGAACCACCCACACAGATATTGCTGTTGTTTCTGCTGCTGCTGATGCAGTGTTTCCTGTTTGCCGGGTAGATACCGGTTTGTTTCAACTGATTGATGTAAAAGTAACCACCCATAAAAGATGCCACTTAAAGTATATAATTCGCTTACCCGACAGAAAGAAGAGTTTGTTCCCATCAATGCACCTTATGTAGGTATGTACGTTTGTGGTCCTACTGTAAGCGGCGAGAGCCACCTGGGGCATGCGAGACCTTATGTAACATTCGATGTTCTGTATCGCTACCTGATGCACAACGGGTTTAAGGTCCGTTATGTGCGTAACCTGACTGATGCGGGACATTTTGAAGAGGAGGGGCGTGAAGCGGAAGACAAGATCAGCAAAAAAGCGATACTCGAGAAACTGGAGCCGATGGAGCTGGTGCAGAAATACACCAATCTGTATCATTGGGCCATGGACAGGCTGAATAACCTAGCCCCCAGTATTGAACCTACCGCTACCGGTCACATCATCGAACAGATAGAAATGATCAAGAAACTGATCGCAGACGGATATGCGTATGAGGTAAACGGATCGGTCTATTTTGATGTGGAGAAATACAATACGGATTATTCCCAAAAAGGACAGCCATATGGCATCCTCAGCGGGCGTGTGCTGGAAGAGCAGATCGAAAGTACCCGTGAGCTGGATAACCAGGATGAAAAAAGGAACAAGAGCGATTTTGCCCTCTGGAAAAAAGCACCCCCGGAACATATCATGCGCTGGCAAAGCCCCTGGGGCGAAGGGTTTCCGGGCTGGCATATCGAATGCTCGGCCATGGCCACCAAATACCTGGGTGAAGAGTTCGATATCCATGGAGGTGGGATGGACCTTCAGTTCCCGCACCACGAATGCGAGATCGCGCAGAGTACCGTATGCAATCATAAAATGCCTGCCCGTTACTGGATGCACAATAATATGATCACCATCAATGGCAGGAAGATGGGTAAGAGCTACAACAATGTCATCAAACTGAGCGAGCTGTTCAGTGGCGGACATCCCTTGCTGGAACAGCCCTATCATCCCATGACCATCCGCTTTTTTATCCTGCAAAGCCATTACCGGGGTACACTCGATTTCAGTAATGAAGCCCTGCAGGCATCCGAAAAAGCGCTGAAACGTTTGATGGAATCTTTTGACTGGCTCAGCCATTGGTCAGTTCCCGGTAACCAGCAGGCTGCCGATCAGTTACTGGACGCGAAAGTGCAGAAACTGGTGAGCGAGTTCACGCAGTTCATGGATGATGACCTGAATACGGCTAAAGTGCTGGCTAATATGTTCGAACTGGTGTCTGTCATCAATTCCATCAAAGACAAACATATTGCTGCTAATGCCTTGTCGGCTGCTACGGTAGGCACGCTGAAGCAACAACTGCAATTGTTCGTGCAAGATATTTTTGGACTGAAACAGGAACTTGCCGGCGATGATGGTAAGTTGGATGGTGTATTGCAGCTCCTGATCGATATCCGCAAAGATGCCAAGAGCCGTAAAGATTTTGTTACCAGCGATAAGATCCGCAATGAACTGGCCGCACTCGGCGTACAATTGAAAGATGAAAAGGATGGTGGCGTAAGTTATACCATTGCCTGAGCAGCCATACTTTGTTCAAACAAATCAGTGATTGCAGTCATCTGAATGTGCATGGTTATGTACCAGGCACATCCGGTGATTCTGAATATGGGCTGTCACAATAAAGATCACAGCCGGAACCAGAAACCAGTTACGCCATTCGTGCCAGGTCATTTTAGCCAGTAAACAGGCAATTCCTACCGAAAAAAGGATAAAAGGCAACCAGCTATGGTGGTGTTTTCTGAACCCATGGTATAAAGAGTATGACCCTACCAGGAATGCGATCCCGATCATCAGGTATTCAAACCACACATTTTCAATGATGTTGATCCCAAACAGGGGTAAGCTGGTCAGGAATAGGGGTAGCAGCGCACAATGAATGGCGCAAGCCAGTGAAGTAAAGATCCCCATTGCATCCCAGTCAATCTTTAATCGCATGACTGCGAAGATACGACAATGCAACATTGTTGCAAAATATTTGTTAGACTCTTCCCACAGTCCCCGGCATAAGCGGAATGAGGTGTAACTTTACACTCAATTTATCCTGTTATGAATAAGAAGTTCCTGGGTTATCTCCTGTTTTTTGTGGTATTGGTACTGGGTTTTTATTATTTCCTGTTCAAGGGTACCGACAAATGGAAAACCAAACTGGCTGTGATCAGCTATGTAAAACCCTTTCATTTTACCAACCAGGACGGTTTGCCGTTCACCGACAGGGATATGCTGGGTAAGGTAAGCGTGGTGGAATACTTCTTTACCACCTGCAAGGGCATTTGTCCCAAGATGAACAACAATATGAAAAAAGTATTTGAACAGTTCAAAAATGAGCCGGATTTCATGATCGTTGCGCATACCTGCGATCCGGAACGTGATTCTGCACAGCGGTTGAAAATATATGCCGACTCAATGAAGATCGATAACCGGAAATGGGTGATGCTTACCGGCCGTAAAGACAGCCTGTACCAGCAGGCCCGCAGTTCTTACCTGCTGGATGATCCGAAGAATAACGTAGAAAAAATAGAGGACCAGTTCATCCATACACAGTTCTTTGCATTGGTTGACAGGGACGGGAAGGTTCGTGGACAGATCTATGACGGACTGAAGCAACCCGAACTTGACCGGCTTGCCAAAGACATACGATCGTTGCTGGAGGAGAAATCGGGTACTGCCAATTTCGTGAATGGGTTGTTCAATACCAACCCTAAATAATTTGTATGATGTACAGTATTGTTGAGACCCTGAAGAAAAACCAGCTGAGCATTACCGACAGCCGGAAAAAGATACTGGAACTTTTTGTCCGATCAAAAACTGCATTGGCGCATGCCGATATAGAACATGAGAGCGGTACTGAATTCGACCGTGTAACCATTTACAGAACCCTGCAGACCTTTGTTGAAAAGGGGATCATTCATACTATCCCTACTGCTGACAATTCGGTGCGTTATGCTTTGTGCAAAGATGCCTGCGCCGGCGGTCATCACCACGATGACCATGTACACTTCATGTGCGATGATTGTGGTACAACCTATTGCCTGGATAATATCAGCGTACCCAAACTCAGCCTGCCCGATGGCTTCACCATTTCACAAACCGATGTGGTGGTAAGCGGCAAATGCAGAAAATGTCATTCGTGAATCGTGAATCGTGAGTGGTCAGTGGTGAGTGGTCAGTGAGAAGTAACAGACCGGCGCCCACAAACTGTAAGGTAAGCACGCCCGAATATTCACCATTCACAATTGACCATTCACAAATACTCCTACTCCCTACTCACGATTCACGACTCACGACGCGCCATTGTCATTGCCCATTCACTCCTTATCTTCGCATAAACACCTTTCTATGATTTTTATCACCGGCGCTAGTGGTTTGGTAGGTTCTCACCTGGTAAAGCAGTTAGTGAACGAGGGTAAAAAAGTAAGGGCGTTATACCGCAGTTCCATCCCCCATATTGAAGGGGGGCAGGGAGTTGATTGGGTACAGGGTGATATACTGGATGTAGTCTCTCTGGAAGAAGCCATGAAAGGTGTGGATGAAGTGTATCATTGTGCCGCGGTTGTTTCCTTCAATCCCGCAAAAAAACACCTGTTGCATAAAAACAATATAGACGGCACAGCCAATGTGGTGAATGCCTGCCTGGATGCCGGCATACGTAAGCTGGTCTTCGTCAGTTCTGTGGCTGCACTTGGGCGCATACGGCAGGATAAACCCATTGATGAGAGCATGAACTGGTCTGAAGAAACCAGCAACAGCGAATACGGTAAGACCAAATGGCTGGCTGAAATGGAAGTGTGGCGGGGTATTGGCGAAGGCCTGAATGCAGTGATCGTTAACCCGGTCATCATCCTGGGTGCGGGCGACTGGGAAAAGGGATCATCAGAGATCTTTAAATCGGCGTATGAAGAGTTTCCCTGGTATACAGAGGGTACCGGAGGTTTTGTGGATGTGGCCGATGTGGTGAAAGCCATGATCCTGCTGATGCAGAGTGATGTACAGGCGGAGCGTTTTATTCTTTGTGCGGATAATCTGCCTTACCGGGAAGTGTTTACGCAGATCGCCCAAAATTTTGGCAAACGTCCGCCGTATCGGAAAGTTACCCCACTCCTGGCAGCAATCGTATGGCGGCTGGAAGCCCTCAAAGCAAGGTTTACCGGTAAAGATCCACTGCTTACTAAGGAAACGGCACATACGGCTGCTGCCAAAGTACAGTTCAATAACAGCAAATTACTACAGCAGTTCCCACAGTTTGCCTATACACCTGTTGCGGATTCCATTAAACGCATCTGTGGAGAGTTGAAGCGGATACATGGTTTATAATGTATCATATACAGATTAACGATCTTTTATTTTTCCATCACTTTTTTCCACAGCTCAGGTATCCGTTTGATCCATACCAGTTCCCTTCTTTTAAGAGAAGCGTCTTCTGCCGGATAGCCGAAATAGGTCTTACCACCTTCCAGTGAAGAAGGAACACCACTTTGCGCCAACACTACGGCGTTGGCACCGATGGTGAGGGTCTTACTTACGCCAACCTGTCCCCAGAGGGTTACCCCGTCTTCAATAATGGTTCCTCCGGCAATACCTACCTGTGCGGCAAACAGGCAGTTTTTACCTACGGTGGTGTCATGTCCGATATGAACCATATTGTCCATTTTGGTTCCGGCACCGATACGGGTTTCGGCGGTCACACCCCGGTCGATGGTGCAGCCGGCACCGATTTCTACCTGGTCTTCAATCACTACGTTGCCGCAACTCTGCATTCTTTTATACCATACGGCTCTGTCTTTTTTGGTATTGTAATAGAAGGCATCGCTGCCGATAACACTGCCGGCCTGTATCACTACATTGTTCCCGATAATGGTATAATCAAGCAGAGAAACATTGGGGTGTATCACGCAGTTTTCGCCGATAACCACTTCGCGGCCGATAAAAACATTAGGCATGATCACGGTTCCTTTTCCAATGACCACATCATCGCTGATGGATTGTTGTGCAGGAGTAAACGGGCGGAAATGAGTAACGATCTTGAGATAAGCTTCAAACGGGTCTTTGACAACAAAAATGGTTTTGCCTTCCGGTATCTGTACGTCTTTGGTATTGATGATGATGCAGCTTGCAGCACTTTGTAAACACGTATCATAATATTTGGGATGATCAACAAATACCAGGTCGCCCGTTTCTACTTTATGAATTTCATTGATGCCCAATGCCTGTGCAGCAAGGTTGCCTGCTGCTTCTGCACCGATCAGGTCGGCGAGCCATGCTACGGAAACGGGTGCGGGAAACTTCATAACAATGTTTTTTGATAGAAATCAAAGGTAATATTCCTGGTTCAGCAGAAATTTTTTTTCGTGGTAAAACCCTGTTTCAGGGTGTGTTTCCGGCAATATTTTTTTCGGGAAAAAGATGAGCCCGATCTGCAAATCGTATTTCACTATCTTCTGAAATGCTTTGTTCATCAATGTTTCAGAGGATTATGTTTTTTAATCGGTGATAAGTATGTGCAGAAATACAGTTCAGCGGCTAAGTCATAACATACATCAATTGCTGATGCAATCCACATTCCCCGCCAAAATGTTAATAAAATTGTTTAAAAAATTTTTTGCTTTCGGTAAAAGTCTTTTTAATATTGTGTAGGGAAATTTATTTCCCGGTACTTACTAACCCATCCATATACAAAGTCTCGCTTCTGCGGGACTTTTGTTTTTCTATGAACCGCTACTTCATTATTTATAAACCGTACCTGGTACTATCACAATTTTCTGCGGACGATGGAAAGAAAACCCTCGCTGATTTTTTTGATGTGCCTAAAGATGTATATCCTGTGGGGAGGCTTGATCATGACAGTGAAGGCTTGTTGCTGTTGACCAACGACAAGTCTCTGAATCATCGTTTGCTTGATCCCAGGTTTGCCCACGAAAGAGAGTATTGGGTTCAGGTAGATGGCGCCATCACCGATGCAGCCATCAGGGAAATGGAGAAGGGGCTTACGATCAATGTCGATGGTAAATTATATCGAACGGCTTCCTGCAAAGCAACTTTGTTTTCCATGGTCCCGCAAGTGCCTGACCGTCATCCACCCATCCGCTTCCGTAAAGAGATCCCTGCACCCTGGATCCGGATGATTTTGACAGAAGGTAAAAACAGGCAGGTGAGAAAGATGACGGCAAAAATAGGATTCCCTACTTTGCGCCTGATCCGTTACCGGATAGAGGGGCTTTCACTGGGTACCTTAGAGCCGGGTGATATGCTTGAACTTAGCCGGGAAGAAGTTTACCAACAACTGTTTCATGACAGAAAATAATAAACACCACAGTTCCGCTTACGAAATCAGTACCGATCACAACAGGTTGCAGGTTGGCCTGATTCACCAGTATCTTTCACAGGATTCCTATTGGGCACTAAATATTCCGCTTACAGTTGTGGAACGTTCGCTGCAACATTCATTATGTTTTGGCGTTTATGGTCCGGACGGACAGGTTGGTTTTGCCCGTGTGGTCACTGACAGGGCCACATTTGCTTACCTGGCCGATGTATTCATTCTGCCCGGCCATAGGGGCAAAGGCTTGTCCAAACAACTCATGCAGACCATTCACGAACATCCCGATCTCCAACAGCTTCGCCGCTGGGTGCTTTTTACGCGCGATGCCCATGGCTTGTACGCGCAGTTTGGCTGGACACCCATACCGGAGGAGATGATACCCAGGATGATGCAACTGCATAACCCGGATATCTACGGGGAGGGGAACGGACGAACAGCGGTCAAAATCGGATAAAGATCAGGTTGTCAAATCCCATTACGCATCTGTTCCCTGTTCGTCTGTTTCATTAGCGAATTAGCCAATGATTCATCATTCACTTGTTCCTTGTTCGTCGGTTCATCATTCCCTGTTCTATATTCCCCTGCTGCCCGTATCTTTGCTGCTTTCAAAAAGCAAGTATGAGTCAAGCACATTTGTCTGAACAGGAGTTGATCCGCCGTGAGAAACTGGTTAAGCTGCAGGAAGCGGGTATCGATCCATTTCCGGCCCCTTTATATCCTGTAAGTCATTTTTCAACCGATATAAAGGATCAGTATTCCGAGGAAACCAAGGAGCAGTTCGCTGCTGTTTGCGTGGCGGGCCGTATCATGAGCATCAATGATAAGGGTAAAGTGTTCTTTATCAAAATACAGGATAGCAAGGGCATTATTCAGTTGTATGTGAAAAGGGATGATCTCTGCCCTGGTGAAGACAAATCTTTTTGGGATACCGTGGTAAAACACGGACTTGATCTTGGAGATATCATCGGGGTTACCGGTTTTGCATTCATTACCAAAACAGGCGAAACCTCTATTCATGCGCAAACACTTACCCTGCTTACCAAATCATTGAAGCCATTACCGGTTACGAAGAGAGACGAGGAGGGGAACGTATTCGATGCGGTGACCGATCCCGAATTCCGCTATCGCCAGCGCTATGCTGACCTGATCATCAACCCTGATGTAAAAGACACTTTTGTAAAACGGACCAAACTCATCAACACCATCCGCGAATTTTTGAATAGCCAGGGTGCGCTGGAAGTGGATACACCGGTATTACAGGCTATCCCCGGTGGTGCCGCTGCCCGTCCGTTCATTACGCACCACAATGCATTGGATGTTCCTTTTTACCTGCGTATTGCCAATGAGCTGTACCTGAAGCGACTGATCGTGGGCGGGTTTGACTGGGTATATGAATTCAGCCGGAATTTCCGCAATGAAGGTATGGACCGAACCCATAACCCGGAATTTACCGTACTGGAATGGTATACCGCCTACAAGGATTATTTCTGGATGATGGAGACTACCGAACAGTTGTTCGAGAAAATAGCCATTGCCCTGCATGGAACTACAGATGTGCCGCTGGGTGATAAGATCATCAATTTCAAAGCACCATTCAAACGTATCAGTATTCATGATGCGATTAAGGAGAATACAGGTATTGATGTCAGCGGGATGGATGAAGCCGGTCTGCGCGAGGTTTGCAAGCAACTCAAAATAGATGTGCCCGGCAATATCGGCAAGGGTAAACTGATCGATGAGATCTTTGGTGCTACCAGCGAACATACCTATGTACAGCCAACGTTCATCATCGACTATCCTGTTGAGATGAGCCCGCTCACCAAAAAACACCGCAGCAAACCCGGGCTGGTGGAGCGCTTTGAACTGATGGTGAACGGGAAAGAGATTGCTAACGCTTATACCGAGTTGAACGATCCGATCGATCAGCGTGAACGTTTTGAAGAACAGGCCAGGCTGATGGAAAGGGGGGATGATGAAGCCATGTTCATCGACCATGATTTCCTGCGTGCACTGGAATATGGCATGCCGCCAACTTCCGGTATCGGTATCGGTATTGACAGGTTATGTATGATGATGACCAACCAGGTATCTATCCAGGATGTACTGCTCTTTCCGCAGATGCGTCCTGAGAAGCTGGATTAGTAATAACCAAATAAAGTAGAAGTCCATAGAAGCTCCCTGATGTAAGGGTCAGCCTCTATGGACTTTTTTTGTAGATTGCCATACCAAAACTCCCCGTTGCCGATGAAATATCTAAAGGTTCTCTACGTACAGGTTATCATTGGAATTATTTTGGGGGTTCTTACCGGCTGGTTGTATCCTGCATTTGCACCTACCGCAAAACTGATCAGCGAGTCGTTCATCAATATGATCAAGATGGTGATCACGCCGGTGATCTTTTTGACTATCGTACTCGGTATTGCCGGAGCTGGTAACCTGAAAAAAGTGGGCAGGGTTGGTGGTAAGGGTCTGATCTATTTTGAAGTGGTCACCACTTTTGCCCTGATCATCGGACTGTTGGTGGCGAATATGTTGAAGCCGGGGGTGGGAATTGCTACCAATCATCTACCCAAAGAAAACCTCGATAAGTATACTTCTGCCGCCAAGGAGATGAACTGGGGTGAGTTTTTTTCGCATATCATCCCCACCAATATTGTTGACTCATTTGCCAAGGGTGATCTGTTGCAGGTGTTGTTCTTCGGCGTATTGTTCAGTGTGGCCATCACCAAGATGGGGAGTGGTGGCGCCAAACTGATATCTGTATTTGAGAACCTGAACAGGGCTTTTTTCAATGTGATCCATATTGTGATGAAGTTAAGTCCTATCGGCGCTTTCGGTGGTATGGCCTATACCATTGGCAAATTCGGTTTTGGCAGCCTGGCATTATTAGGAAACCTGCTGCTGTCTTATTATATAACATCACTGCTGTTCATTTTTGTGGTACTGAACCTGATTGGCCGTTATTATGGTTTCAATGTTTGGAAACTGCTGGTGTACATCAAGGAAGAGCTTCTGATTGTGCTGGGTGCCAGCAGCAGCGAAGCGGTTCTGCCCAACCTGATGGAGAAACTGGAAGCTGCAGGGTGCGAAAGATCTGTAGTGGGTTTGATCATTCCCACGGGCTACAGTTTTAACCTCGATGGAACCACCATCTACCTGAGTATGGCCACTATTTTTCTGGCGCAGGTATTCGATATCAATCTTACCCTGGCACAGCAGCTGACCATTATCGGGGTACTGTTAATCACCAGTAAAGGAGCAGCCGGCGTAACTGGCAGTGGGTTCATTGTTCTTACCTCCACGCTTACGATCTTAAAAGTGATACCGCTGGAAGGACTGGCACTCCTGATCGGGGTGGACCGTTTTATGAGTGAAGGAAGAGCCCTGACCAATATGATCGGCAATACCATTGCCACAGTCATCATCGCCAAAAGTGAGAAAGCGATTGATATGGCTAAATATAAGCGGGTGGTGGAAGGGAGGAGCGTGAGTGGTGAGTGGTGAGTGGGGGAATAATTTGGCAATGGTGAATGGGCAATCGTGATTCGTGAATTGGGATATACGCAAGAAAAAGGGGGAGCTGGATGCTTCCCCTTTTTTAGTCTATCAATACTTTCTGAACTCCCTACTCACCACTCCCCACTCAGTCCCTGTAATTCAATGCGGGTTTTCTGTCGCCCAGGAGGGCTTTGTATTGGTAATCTCCTCTGGATTGTTTGAATTCTTCTTTGGCTTTGGTGATCAACGCCGCATCTGTGAACAGGTCGATGGCAGTTAGTGCCATGGTTTTGGCAGCTACCATCATTCCTTTGGCGCCGATATCTGTGCCGTTACAGGCTACGGCCTGCCAGCTATGTGCGGCGGTGCCGGGTATCCAGGTGGCTGCTTCCAGGCCAACGGTGGGTACGGCATAACTTACATCCCCTACATCGGTAGAACCGCCACCGGCATCGATCACTGGTTTTAGGGGAGCAATGGTTGCTGCTCTTTCAATGGCAGGTGACTGGTAAGAGAAAGAAGACTGTATTTTCTTACCGAACTCGATCTCAGAAGCGGTGTAATTCACCCCGCCAACTTTCTGCAGGTTCTGCTGCATGGCTTCTGCCAAAGTACGGTTAATGAGCAGATCGTGTGTGCCACCAATGATCTCATATTCTACTTTGGTGTCTGTGCCCAGGGCTGCACCTTTGGCAGCTTTGGTGAGCCTGTCGAACACACTCACCACCCATTCTCTTTTCGGGTGACGCACATAATAGAACACTTCTGCAAAATCGGGCACCACATTTGGCGCTTTGCCACCCTGTGTGATCACGTAGTGGATACGGGTTTCCTGGGGCACATGTTCACGCATCATATTTACCATATGATCCATGGCTTCCACACCATCCAGTGCGGAACGGCCTTTTTCTGGGGCCATGGATGCATGGGCGGATAAACCATAGAAACGGAATTTGGCCGATGTATTGGCCAGGGCGCTTGTCATGGTAACGGCATTCACATCAGAAGGATGCCAGTGTACAGCTACATCCACGTCTTTGAACAATCCGGCGCGGACCATGTATACCTTGCCACTGCCACCTTCTTCTGCAGGACAACCATACACGCGGATGGTGCCCTTCAGTTGTTTACTTTCGATCAGTTTCTTGATCTCGATACCGGCAGCAACAGAGGCTGTGCCGAACAGGTTATGGCCACAGCCATGGCCTGCATCCACTCCTTTGATCGGTTGTTTGCCGGGAACTGCTTCCTGCGACAGGCCGGGTAAAGCATCATATTCCGCCAGGATGGCGATCACCGGCTGACCACTGCCATAACTCGCCACAAAAGAAGTGGGTATATCGGCAACACCCGCCTGTACAGTAAAGCCATTGGCCTGTAAGGTTTGCTGCAGCAGGGCAGAACTTTTCTGTTCCTTATAACCTACCTCAGCATAGTTCCAGATCTGTAACGCAATGTTTTTATAATCGTCGTACCTGGCGTCTATGTTCGTAATGGTGTTCTGTTTCAACAATGCAGTTGCATTGGTTCCTTTCTGGGCATATAATACCAGAGAGACTGCGCAAATGACAGCAGTAGATAAGATCTTTTTCATGCAAGTAATTTCAAAAAATTAAACAAACAGGTCGCGGTAGAGTTCGGCGCCGGGTACCACAGAATATTTACTCAGGTCTGTGATGCCTTCGGCTGCCATCACTTCTTCGTCAATAAAGGTGTTGCCGGTGCATTGGGCAGCAGGTTTGCTGAGGATATGGTATACGCAATCGGCCAGTATATCGGGTGTGCGGCTCATTTTGGCAAGCGCTTCACCCCCCAGCAGGTTTCTTACGGCTGCCGTATCGATGGTGGTCCTGGGCCATAAAGCGTTGGAAGCGATACCGGCGCCCTTTAATTCAGCCGCCCAGCCAAGTGCCAGCATGCTCATGCTGTATTTGGTAATTGTGTAGGCAATATGGCCGCCCATCCATTTGGGATCAAGGTTAACAGGGGGTGATAATGTGATGATATGCGGGTTCTTTCCTTTACGCAAATGGGGGATGCAGTATTTGCCCATTAAGAAAGTGCCGCGTACATTGATGCTCTGCATCAGGTCGAAACGTTTGGTTTCTGTCTGTTCGGTCGGGGTCAGCTGAATGGCTGAAGCGTTGTTGATGAGCACATCGATACCACCAAAATGGTCTACCGCTTTTTGTACAGCAGCCTGTACCTGGTCTTCATGGCGGATATCGAGTTGTACCGCCAGTGCTTTTCCGCCCGCTGCTTCTACTTCTGCTGCTGCAGAAAAGATGGTGCCACCCAGGCGGGGATCTTCTTCCACGCTTTTGGCAGCGATCACAATATTGGCGCCTTCCCTGGCCAAACGTAAAGCCATGGCTTTACCGATACCCCTACTGGCGCCGGTAATGAATACGGTTCTGTTCTGGAATGACATATGCAATTGGTTAGACACCCAATTTCAGCAAAACCGGCTTACCAACCTAAGAAATCTTTGATCACCTGTTCGGTTTCGGCGCAGGCTTTGTCAAGATCCTCATTCAGGATGGTTTTGGTAAAATGGTGATTGAAAGACATTTCATAGCTGGCTTTGTTCACCCTTGTTTCCAGGCTTTCCGGGGTTTCGGTACCCCGGGCTTCCAGCCTGCGCCTGAGTTCGGCCACTGATGGGGGCTGTATGAAGATAGACAGGCAATCGCCTGCAAATTGTTGTTGCACATGTATGGCGCCTTTTACATCAATATCGAGCATGGGTACCTTGCCCTCGTTCCAGATACGCTCCAGTTCGGTCTTTAGTGTGCCATAGTATTTTCCTTCGTATACCATTTCCCATTCAATAAACTCATTGGCATCTATCTTAGACTTAAAATCAGCTACATTCAGGAAATGATATTCCACTCCGTCTTTTTCGGTACCGCGCGGTGCACGGGTAGTGGCAGAAATTGAAAAAGACAAACGGGGATATTTACTGATCAGGTATCGGGTAATGGATGTTTTGCCCGAACCAGAGGGAGCGGTGAGTATGATCAGTTTGCCATGTGTTGCAGACATGCGATTGATTTGCGCAAAGAAACAATATTATGGTGAATGGGCAATTGGTATTCATGAGTCATGAGCGGGAAAGGACTTTGTTGGGGGAGGCTGACCCCTGGATTCACCATTGCCTATGCACTACTCACAACTGACGACTCACGAATGCCAACTCACTTTTTCCTCCAGCGGTATCCTGCGCTGACCATCTTTGGCGGGTTCATCGGTATAACCGAGGAAGAGCAGCCCCATGACAATATCCTCTTCACCAAGGCCCAGGTATGTTTTCATGGATGGGTCATGGGTCATGCCGCCGGTACTCCATAAAGCGGCAATACCCAGTGATGCGGCGCCGAGCAGGATGTTCTGCATGGCGGCGCTTACCGCAGCGATCTCTTCCAGTACAGGAATACTGTTGTGAACACTCCGTTTCATATACACAACAATAATGTGCGAGAGGCGGTCACCCTGCTGTTGCAGTTTTTCATATTTAGCATGTGTGAATTTCTCCGGATCGGTACCATTTCTGTACAGCTCGGCATGATCCCGGCAGAATTTCCCAATAGATTCCTGTTCATACACAATAAAACGCCAGGGCTCAGTTCGGCCATGTGTAGGCGCCCAGTCGGCAAGGATCAGCAAACGCTGGATAAGTGCATTGTCTATCTTTTTTCCATTCATATCAGAAGGTTTTACGCTTCTTCTATGCTGGATGATGCTTTGTAGGGTTTCAAATGTGTTCATACTGCAAAAGTAGAATCTTCTGCAGGGAATCAATAACGAAATGCGGTTTGTTTTACCATGCTTTACATGGGGATCTTGAGAAAGACAGTTGTACCCTTGTCTATCGTACTTTGTATCTGCAGCTGCCCGCCGATTTGTTTCATGAAATCCTTGATCAGGGTAATGCCCATACCACTGCCTTTTTCATCATTGGTGCCGAATGTACTCACAACACTGTCTTCTGTACTGACGATCTTATTGATGATCTCCTGCGACATGCCCACACCGGTATCGCTGATGGCTACCTGGTGATAGGTTTCGGACACATCGTTGTATATCGTGATCTGTCCATTGTGTGTGAACTTGTTGGCATTGCTGACCAGGTTCCGGATCATGAACCGTAAGATATTCGGGTTGATGGTAATGGTAGCGGTTTTATTGACCCGGTTGATCAGCTGGTTGTTTTTAGATTCGGCACTGCTCCGTATCTGTTCAAACTCCTGATTAACGATTTCTCTCAGGTTCACTTCCTGTTTCACAGATTTTTCCTGCATTTCTATCGAGCCCCAATCGATCAGGTTGTTGACCAGGTTATAGGTGGTACCGATCTGTTTGGCAAAAATGGAAATCAGCATTTTTCTTTCCTCTTCAGAAACCTGTTCAGATTCCAGCATCTGAAAAGCTGATAAAATCGAACCGATCGGTCCGCGGATATCATGCACGATCACTGAGTGCATTTTTTTCTGCAAGCGGTTCTGTAATTCGATTTTCTGCGATTTTCTTTCCAGCTGCTTACGGGTTATTTTCAGGTCAATGAGTTTGGCCAGGTGATTACCCAATAATTCCAGTCCCTGTAATTGTTGTTTGCTGAGCAGGTAAGGATTGGGATTGGCTACACAAAGCATACCTATCTGGTAACCCTGCCGGCACAAAAGCTGTACGCCGGCATAGTATCTTTTTTCCGTAGGGACAGTGTCAATGGGGTTGTCAAAAAAATGGGTACCCCTGAGGGCTTCTTCTACCACCGCAAAATCATGGTCCAGCAAAATATCCGTTCCGGTAAATGTGATCTCTGCCAGAGGAGCAGTTTCTTCTATACCCGCTTTGAACCTGAACCATAGCTGCGTTCTGTCGATCAGGGAAATCAACGATACAGAGGAATTGCAAATGATGCCTGCTAATTGGATAATCTGCCCGAATTCGTCTGTCTGTTGCGTTTCAGGGAACTTGATCTTCTCTGTTTCTTCTATCCTTTGAGCGCTATCCGTGAATATGGGAGCCTGTTTCATGGTATTGGTTTTACCTGTGAATGGAGATTAACCTGTATTGTACAGGTTACGGATATTGGCTACTGTAAAGCTCCAACTATTCATCAGCTCTGGTAATAGCTCAAAAGCAGTTTAGTTTGTAGTCGGTCTACTACGATTTAGGGAGAGAGGCTGTCGACAGTATCCGGGATGTATCAATGCCGTATTTTCCGGTTGACTTCATGAATATTAGCGTTTTCGCGGGATTTTTTTCTGTGTAGTAGGTTTGTATAAGCACTACATATGCAGAACATAAAAGCATAAATACCTGATTGCCAATTCAGAATCACCAAGCTGGTACTGATTTGGTGGTGTGGTACCGTCGATTATCGGAAAGTAGCCTGTCAGGCGGGAATACGTTTGATATCTGCACCGAGGTTTCGCAGGCGTTCATCAATATATTGGTAACCACGGTCTATCTGTTCAATATTCTGGATCACACTTTTTCCTTCGGCGCTTAAGGCGGCTATCAGCAATGCCTGTCCGGCCCGTATATCCGGGCTGCTCATCGTAATGCCACGTAAATTGTTTTTTCTACCCAGTCCGATCACGGTGGCGCGGTGGGGGTCGCAGAGTATGATCTGTGCACCCATATCGATCAGTTTATCGGTGAAAAATAAACGACTTTCAAACATTTTCTGGTGCACCAGTACACTGCCCCTTGCCTGTGTGGCCACCACCAGTACGATACTTAACAGATCCGGGGTAAAACCCGGCCAGGGATGATCATAGATGGTAAGGATACCACCATCCAGGAAGGTTTGTATTTCATAAATATCCTGTGCGGGAATATAAATATCATCTCCTTTGATGTCGAACCCGATGCCCAGTTGCCTGAATTTTTCCGGTATGACTCCCAGGTGTTCCACGCCAGCATCTTTGATGGTGATCTCGCTTTGTGTCATGGCGGCGAGACCAATGAAACTGCCGATCTCGATCATATCGGGTAACATGCGGTGCGTGGTACCCCCCAGTTTACTCACACCTTCTATGATCAGCAGGTTACTGCCAATACCCTGAATTTTGGCTCCCATGCGGGTCAGCATTTTGCACAACTGCTGAATGTAGGGTTCACAGGCAGCATTATAAATGGTGGTGATACCTTCTGCCAGAACTGCTGCCATTACAATATTGGCGGTCCCTGTAACAGAAGGTTCATCCAGCAGCATATAACAACCCTTCAGTTGCGGGGAAGATAATTTGAAACAGCCCAGTTGCTCTTCATATTCATATTTTGCACCCAGTTTTTCAAAACCAATGATATGCGTATCCAGTCTGCGCCGGCCAATTTTGTCGCCACCGGGCTTGGGTATATACGCCCTTTTGAACCTGGCCAGCATTGGTCCCGCAAACATTACACTACCCCGGAGCCGCCCCCCCTTTTTGCGAAAACTGTCTGATGCCAGGTAATCCGCATCTATATCATCTGCCTGGAAAGTGCAGGTATGCCGGTTGCTACGGGTCACTTTTACACCAATATCAGCGAGCAGTTCTATTAACAGGTTCACATCCAGTATATCGGGGATGTTGGATACGGTTACAGCTTCTGAAGTGAGCAATACCGCCGACAAGATCTGTAAAGCCTCATTTTTTGCCCCTTGCGGAACAATTTCTCCCTTTAGTTTTTTACCGCCGATCACTTCGAATGCGTTCATGTTGGTTGCAGGTTTGTGGGTTTCCCGTTTATTCTCCGGTGAAGGTCACGCGGTTGAATAAACGCAATAAAAAAGCACCGGGAATTTCCGATGCCTAAAAATATCTTTTTACTGCTAAACGAATAGCAATTGTATGAATAAAAAAGTAAACTAGTAACGCTTCTTGAACTGACCGCCACGGCCTTCCTGCCTGTTACCATTATTACTTCGGTTACCACCCTGATTGCCACCGCCGCGGTTGCCACCCTGTGATCTGCCGCCGCGGTTGTTATCGCGCTGACCACCCTGGCTTCTTCCGCCGCTGCGGCCACCAAAATTCTGCTGCCAGCGTCCACCACCACTTCGGGGATATTCGTCACGCTCAAAATTCTGGTTGCGGTGTTTAATATAAGGCGTGTTACTGAATTCAAGCTGCCCGCCGGTAATACTGTTCAGTTCGGTGCGGATGGTATCATCGTGCACCAGCTCTTTGTGCCAGTTGCTGTATGCCAGCTTCATATAATAAGCTATGGCATGGGCAAAACCGGCTTTTTTCTCCGGATCCTCTTCCTTCAGTGCCTTATCAATAACTACTTCCAGGTTCTTACCCAGGTGCGCATACTTGGGATGACGCTTAGGGTAAGGCAGCGGGTCGGGTTTTTGCTTATAGGTTTCTTTCTGGGGAATGGGATAGGGACTGTCCACATCCAGTTTAAAATCACTGATGAAAAACAGGTGGTCCCAGAGTTTATGCCTGAAGTCTTCTACATTCTTTAAATGGGGGTTCACAAAGCCCATCAGCTCAATTACATACTGGGCCTGCTGCTGTCTTTTTTCACGATCCTCAATGGTCAGCAGGTATTCCACCATCTTTTGTACATGGCGGCCATATTCCTTCATGCCTAGGTAATTTCTCTCGGTATTATATTCCATAATTTGTACGTCTACAGTAGCAAATGTAAAGTAATCAGCACAGATTGGCTATGATTTGGGGCAGGAAGGATAGGATTTTACAGTATTTTGGCCTGTTTTAACGATCCGGAATGGCGGACACCTCTCTTTACCAGCTGGTGAATCAATGGCATCGGTTCTTGTGTCACTCACTTCAGGGTTCGGGGCGGGGTCAGCAGTTTTCTTTTATAAACCATAGGAATCATACCGAAATCATATCCAATCTGCGTATGGAGCTATAATTTTACGGCTATTCCGGACTTGGTAAGCGTTTCCCCTTGCAAATCATAGGAATCATACCCAAATCATATCCAATCTGCGTTTATCTTCGCAATATGGAACAGTTAGTACAACAGATCGAAGCCTACCGGCAGGAGATCGCGGCCGCTGAGGCAAATACCCCGGAAGCGGTAGAAGAATTCCGTATCAAATACCTGGGTACCAAAGGATTGGTAAAAACCATCATGGGCGAAATGCGTCATGTGCCCAACGAGCGTAAAAAAGAGTTCGGGCAGGTATTGAACGATTTCAAACTGTTTGTAGAAGAAAGGTATGCATTACTGAAAGAAAGCAATAGCGGGGGGGCAGTAGCCGATACCCTGAAAATAGATGGGAGTTTGCCCGGCGATCCTGTTGCCGTAGGTGCCCGGCATCCGTTGAATATTGTGCGTAACCAGATCGTGTCTATATTCAAACGACTTGGTTTTGCGGTGGCAGAAGGTCCGGAGATTGAGGACGATTGGCACAATTTCGGTGCTATGAACCTGCCCGAAGATCATCCGGCACGCGATATGCAGGATACGTTTTACATCAATCAAAACCCATCCTGGCTGTTGCGCACACATACCAGCAGCGTACAGGCAAGGGTAATGGAAACGCAGAAACCACCGATCAGGGTGATCTGCCCGGGTAAAGTGTACCGGAATGAGACCATCAGTGCAAGGGCACACTGTTTCTTTCACCAGGTAGAGGGTTTGTATGTGGATGAGAACGTAAGTTTTGCCGATCTGAAACAGACCCTGTACTTTTTTGTGCAGGAAATGTTTGGTAACGATGTAAAAGTGCGTTTCCGGCCCAGTTATTT
This sequence comes from Sediminibacterium sp. FW305-C-269, assembly GCF_058231045.1. NCBI lineage: Bacteria > Pseudomonadati > Bacteroidota > Chitinophagia > Chitinophagales > Chitinophagaceae > Sediminibacterium > Sediminibacterium sp. FW305-C-269. The sequence goes on from NZ_JBIQXQ010000001.1 coordinate 983,351, forward strand.
CCCGTTCACGGAGCCCAGTGCCGAGATGGATATCAGCTGCCTCATCTGTAAAGGCGATGGCTGTAATATTTGTAAACATACCGGTTGGGTAGAGATCCTCGGAAGCGGTATGGTGCACCCCAATGTACTGGAGAACTTCGGGATTGATCCGAATAAATACACCGGATTTGCCTTCGGTATGGGGGTAGAGCGGATCACGCAGCTGAAATACCAGGTAAATGACCTCCGTCTTTACTCGCAAAACGATATCCGTTTTCTGAAGCAGTTTACCGGGGTGGTTTAAACGTTTATAAATACTTACACAAGGTTTATTGGTCACGATAGGAGATGACGGCAGCTGCCAGCTATCGTATGTGCTCGGCAGGCAGAACCTATAGGAGATAAAACACAATAAATACCCACTATTAGGTATTTGCCCCGATCCTCTGCCAGGATAGTTTTGCCTTCATAAAATTCAATGTATCCAAATGAGCATGTTCGTGGGTTTACCTGTGACCGGCTCTACGTTATTGAGATGCCTGTTACCAGTTTGATACAGGGCAGTGAGATCGGTCTGACCATGATTGATGCAAAAATTGAATGTAAAATAGGTGCGAAGGTTAATAGACGTCAGTAAATGACATAGTCATAAGCCTTATGTATTCCTATCAGGTATCCCTTCGGGGGAGGGGATACCTTTATAAAATATTGTGCTGTTTAGCAAAATTTACGAGGCCGGCTACATTTTTAACGCTTAGTTTTTTCAGGATATTCCTGCGGTGTGTGTTCACCGTAAGTTCGCTTAGAAAGAGTGCAGAAGCGATTTCTTTGGTGGTCATTTCCTGGCATACCAGCCGGAGAATCCCCACTTCACGCTTAGTAAGCTGGTATTTTTTCAGGAACTCATCAAAGTAATAAGAATTCTCGGTTATGACAGGAGACTCTTCCATTTGCTGAAAATAATATCCGCCGGATAACACCGTACGGATGGCATCCCGCAATTCATTGGCAGAAGAATTTTTTGCTAAATAACCGTCTGCCTGCATTTTTTTGACCTTGTTAATCAGGTCGGGTTGCGAATAATTGGATAAAATAAGCACTTTGATCCCTGGAAACTCCTGTTTGATTTTTTCAAGGCATTGTAGTCCGTCATACCCGGGCATATTCAGATCCAGTAATACGAGATCCGGTTTTTCACGTATTACCGCATCGATCAATTGATGACCATTCTGTGCGGTTGCCACAATATCCAATAATGTATCCTCTTTCAAAATTGACTGTACCCCTTCCAGCATGAATTGATGGTCGTCAGCCAATATGAGCCTGTTCTTTGTCATACACAATCGGAATTTCTATGGTTATAATTAGTCCTTGATTTTTGTCGCTATCAATTGCCATCGTGCCTCCGTAATAGGACACTTTCGACCGGATACCTGCCATGCCAAGTCCTTCACCTGTTGTGTGTGTATCTGTAAGCCCTATACCATTGTCTTCTGCCACTATAGCGAATACATCCTCATATTCAGATATCTGTAATAATGCATGCGTAGCTCCGGAATGTTTGGCTATGTTATTCAACAGTTCATATACGATACCATATAGGGTCAGGTAATATTGTTCCAGTCTGGCTTCGTATGTATCAAAACCTATCACTTCCACCTGTATGTTTATCCTGCCGGAGGCATTGAATATACTGACCAGTTTGTCAAGTGCGCTCCTGAATCCGACCTGGGTCAGCATAACAGGACTTAAGGCGTGACTCAGGCTTCTCACCATACCCGATACGATCCCTATGGCTTCTTCTGTTTTATCAAACTGAGTGGAAACATCGTGCTGCAGGAATACCTGTTTTTCCCTGATCGAAGCAAGGTTGAATTTGATGCCTGATAAGAGAGAGCCAACCACATCGTGCAACTGGCTGGCAATACGACCCCGCTCTTCCTGTTGAACCTGCATCAATACTTTTGTGTTTTCCTTTTGCTGCTGGTTTAGTGTGGTCAACAACGCTTCTTTGTCCAGGCGATAGCGATTGAACCGGTATACCAATCCGATGGTCAGAATAATGGTTTCTACCACATAACCGAAAGCAAGCCCGTAATGACTAAAGAAATAATCGAAACGGTTAAGACTACCAAGGGAAAAGGATATTTGTAAAACGGCAGAAATCAACAGGATCAATTGGGCCACCAGGTAAAAGGCTGCCAGTTTGTTTCCGCGGAAACTGGCAATGATCAGAATGATAAAAAAAACAATAATATACAGCAGGGGTATGATGGGAATGATATATTGGAGGTATAGCCACCAGTCATTCAGCTGATTCTGATCGTTGAGACAAAGGATGAGGATAATACATCCTGTCAATAAGGAGTTCATCCACTTTAGAATGTTCAGGTGAATCCGGTTTGTAACGCCACCAATATATCTCACCAGGAATATGGAAGCGAAAATAAGCGGAAGGATTACGAACACGGGCCTGGCTTTACTTGCAAACCATGGCATGTTGGGCCAGAGGTATTCAAAGCCATAACCTGCATTAGATAAAACCCATAACCATCCTGTAGCTATGTATAGAATATAATATAGGTATAGTCTGTCTTTTTCAATGATAAAAAGATAAAGACCGAAGATGATGAGCAATAGCAGCATTCCGGTAAAAAGGAAGAGAATTGTTTTGGTACGCGATTCTTCCTGTAATGCCTGTTTGATATCTGTAAGGTGATAGGATAACTGCAGAGATTCATTCCGTTTATCTATTTCGACCAGATAAATTCCTTTTTGGCTGATTGGAAAGTAAAAACCGGTGGTTTCAATGGGTCTTTGACGGAAAGGATAATAATCACCCGTGATCCATTGTGTCTGAATATTGCTGTCCGCAACAAAATAAAAACGAATGCGATTGATATGGTGATGGCCAATGTATAGCAACATTGAATCTGCCGGTTTTGCAGAAGGGTTCTCATAAATAAGCCAGTAGATTGAACGTGTAAAACTTAGGTTCTTTCCTTTTTCAGGAGCTTGTTTTATCGTATGCTCCCTGAACAGTTCTAATATATGCTGCGGATTGGAATGGGAGGAACTGTCTTCGTACAGGTAAAATTGCGGAGTGCTGTTTTGTGCCAATAGCCTGCTCCCTTGCAAAGCAAAAAAGAATAGCAGGAATAAAACAATACGCATGGATAATGGGATCAGAAGGTGATCACAAATATAGAGCAGAACGCGTATATAAGATGAGTTGACAGGAACTGCTTTGGTAAGCCCTCTGGCAACGGAATACCAGATAGCAAATACTCGTTATCTTCACCCATCAATCATCGCATGATCCACGCCACCAAAGGTATTGTGTTACGAACGGTTAAATATGGTGATACCAGTATCATCACTAGCGTCTATACAGAGCTGTTCGGGATACAGAGCTATATTGTAAAAGGGGTACGTCAAAGCAGTAAGACATCTTCGGGGAAAGCCGTTTTTTTCCAGCCCTCTGCCATACTTGACATGGAAGTGTACCACAATGAACAGAAGCAGCTGCAATTTATCAAGGAATACCAATGGGCGTACCTGTACGAAAAAGTGCTGTTCGATGTGGTCCGGAATGCAGTGGCCATGTATGTCATCGAATTACTGCAGCATAGTCTTAAACAACCTGAGGCTAACCCTGAATTGTTTTACCTGATCGAGGATACACTGAAACAGCTGGACAAGGGTAACGACACCCTGACCGGTAATCTTCCTCTTTATTTTACGCTGCACCTGGCCGGTGAATTGGGTTTTCAATTGCAGGGTACCTACAGCCAACAAACACCGGTGTTTGATCTGCAGGAAGGATTGTTCACAGCGGAGATACCCACGCACCCGTATTACCTGGAAGGAGTTATGGCCAGGACCACATCAGATCTTGCCAGGCTGCAGTTCTATAATGACCTTGAAGGGCTTACCCTTAATCGGAATATCCGCAGGGAATTGTTGCAGGCATACCAGACGTTTTTATCACTGCATATTTATGACTTTGGAGAAATGCGGAGTTATGCGATTTTGCAGGAGATACTTGCGTGATAATGAGTGAATGAGTGGGTGAGTGAATGAGTGAATGAATCAAAGGAGTCTTTGCAGGGTGGAGTGGGAGTTGATTTGTTGGTTTGCTAACTGCTGGATCAGTATGATGCCAGGTTGTTTGCCTTTTTCAAAACTTCCCAAATGATCTTCCATTTGCAGAGCTTTAGCGCCGTTATAAGTGGCCCATTGCAATAGCTCGGCCAGCGGAATCTTGGGGAAAAAGCGGGTAATGGTTTTTAACTCATCAAGAATGCTAAGGCTATGGTTGCTGGCCAGGCTGTCAGTGCCAATGACCAGATTGGCCTGTTGGCTGCGAAACAACTCAACAGGAGGCAAAGCCTGTTCAATATATCGGTTGGCATTGATGCAGATGCACCAGTTTACATCTGTTGATCTGTCGGTCGCAAACCTGAGATCGGACTCTTTGGTGAATGTATTGTGTACCAGTAACTGCTTTCGGGCCGGCATCATTTTTTCAAAATAGGATTGCAGGCTGCTTTTGCCGGTAGGTGCAAAGAAAGCTGTATCAATATTCATCAGACCATACATCCGCATAAAATCACCCTTTTTGGATTCAAATAAGCTGTCTTCAAAGCTGGTTTCCTGGTTGTGTATGGTTACGGTCTGGTTATGGAAATGAGGTATCATCAGATCCCACAATTCATTGGAAACAGAATAGGGTGCATGGGGGGCCAGCGTGTTCCGGAACCGGCTGTCTGCGGGTTGTAGTTGCTGAAATGCCTGGTAAACCTCTAATGATCTGTTGAAACGGGCCTCTGCCGCCTGGGGTAACCAGCCGGTCAGTTCAATAAAATTGTAGTAAGCCAACCGCTGTTTTGCTTTTTGGGCGAGTGTGAGGGAATTGTTACAGATATCACCTACAGCCACAATACCATTGCCCAGCATTTCGTCTTCGGCTGTTGCTATCGCATCCAGTATTTCTGCTTCAGGGAAATGGCGTTCGTTCACGATCCGGAACACAAAATCAACCAGTCCGGTTTTTTCGGGTATGCGACCGCGTAGATGACTCAGTTCAAGGTGACAATGGCAGTTGATGAAACCGGGACTGAGCAGCCCGGAAAATCGTTGAACATTTTCTCCGGCTTCGTGCTGGTCAACAATGGCTTCAATGGTTCCCTGTTCATCGGTGATCAATACTTTCTCAGGGCCGAGCATCTCGGTTCCGGTGAAAAGCTGGGTGGCCTGGAATTTCTGGTAGGACAAAATTTACTGGAGTTTGTATTCTTTGATCAAAGCCTCTGCGGGTATGCGGAGTAATTTACTGAATTTACGGATCATGGTCAGGGATAATGCCTGCTTGTAATTTAAAACCTTGCTCACAGTTCCTTTATCACCATAGGCTTTTGCCAGGTCGGCGGGTTTGTAGCCAAAATCTTCCATCCGGATCTTGATGAATTCGATGGGGTCCAATTCGGGAAGCATAGAATTTCTTTTTCCATAATCATCAATCAAAAAGGCAAGTAGCATTTTTTCTTTGTGATCAGGAGATTCTCTTGTGGCATATTTGACTTCCTCGAATCGTTCGCATGCTTTTCGATAATCCAATTCATCCTCTAGCAGGTACCATGCAATTTTCATAAAACTAGATTGTTGTTGCATCAATTTTATCATATTCATTATGAGAACCGAGAAATCTCACATTTATAATCCCATCTTCATAATCAAGCTCAACCACCAGGCGATAGGTATTGTGTAAGATCTCAAATCTTGCTCTTTTATTGGGTAGCATTTTGGCATTAGGGAAATCCTTTACACATCCTGGTTTTTCTTCCACCTGGCTTCTTCTGTTGCTTTTCGCCAGGCAGAAAGGCTTTTCCTGGCATGAGCATGTCGCTTCGCGAAGTTTTCAACAAGCATTGGATTGATGATCTTCATATTACCGGGTTATCGTTGCATTGCACGATTCCGGTCAGTAAAACTCAATCGCACCATCTAGGTGACAGAAAGACCGGAAAAGTATAAAAAAGTTGGTAAAAGACCAACTTTCGCAAAAATATTCATCTCACCGCTTGTCATGAAGCGTATTTGTACGCAGGGATGGTTGTTTTTTCACCCGCTAAAAGGGTTGGTAGGGTTGAATTAGGCAGGCGGGCGGGCCTATAATGCTGTAAGTTCGTAGGTTTCAGCATCCTTTGAAATTAATCGATCAAAATTATTATTGTAAATCAATTAGTTGTGAGATATCGATCTGAAATACTTTTGAAAATCCTTGGAAAGTTGGCCGGGTTGGGTCTACCTTCGCCGTCCATTTAAAATCGGCGGGATAGCGCTGGTTTCATTAAAACGAAAAAATATGAGTAAACTTCATTTCACCACCAAGCATGCGAACGCGGCTACCGTACAGCACAACTGGTATGTGGTTGACGGTACTAATCAAACCGTAGGACGTATTGCATCGAAAATCGCTTCTGTTCTTCGTGGTAAGAACAAGGCTTATTACACCCCGCACGTAGATTGCGGTGATTATGTGATCCTGATCAATGCAGAGAAAGTTGTTTTTACCGGCAACAAAGCTGAGCAGAAACAATACATCAACTTCTCAGGTTACCCAGGAGGTAAAAAAGAAGAAGCTGCTGAAGATCTGCTGAAACGCCGTCCGGAAGTGGTCATGGAAAGAGCTGTAAAAGGCATGCTTCCTAAAAACCGTCTGGGCCGTAAAATGGTCAAGAAGTTCTTTGTGTATGCAGGTTCTGCGCATCCGCACACTGCCCAACAGCCTAAAGAACTGAAATTCTAATCAACTTACACTAACAACTAATTCCAACATAAATGGAAAAACAAAAAAATGCAGTTGGTCGCCGTAAAGAAGCCGTTACCCGCGTTTTCATCAGCAAGGGCGATGGTAAGATCACTGTAAACGACAAAGATTACAAAGCTTATTTTCCACTGGTTTATTTGCAGAACCAGGTAGAGGCTCCGCTGAAAACAGCTGATATGCTGGGTAAAGTGGACATCGTGATCAATGCACAGGGTGGTGGTCTGAAAGGTCAGGCCGAAGCAGCCAAGCTGGGTATTGCCCGCGCACTGCTCGAAGTGAACGCTGAATTCCGTCCAGCACTGAAAGCTGCCGGCCAGCTGAAGCGTGACCCACGTGGTGTTGAACGTAAGAAATTCGGTCATAAGAAAGCTCGTAGAAGCTACCAGTTCAGCAAGCGTTAATACCAGCTATGAGCTGCGAGCCATGCGCTATGAGCTGTTTTTGCTCAAGGCCCACAGCTCATGGCTCGCAGCTTAACCAAATCAAATCATTATAACAATTTATACAAATGGAAAATAACACTTCATTACAACAACAACTGCTGGAGGCCGGTGTACACTTTGGTCACCTGAAAAAGAAGTGGAATCCAAAGATGTTGCCTTACATCTTTGCTGAGAAAAAAGGTATCCACATCATCGACCTGAACAAAACTGTTGATCACCTGCAGGAATCTGCAGCTGCTATCAAGCAGATCGCGAAAAGCGGTAAGAAGATCATGTTTGTGGCTACCAAAAAGCAGGCAAAAGAAATCGTTAGCGAATGTGCCAAGCGTGTAAACATGCCTTTCGCCACTGAGCGTTGGTTAGGTGGTATGCTCACCAACTTCAACACTGTTCGTAAGAGCGTGAAGAAGATGCAGAGCATAGAGAAAATGCTGAGCGATGGCAGTGCAGAGAGCCTGACCAAAAAAGAACGTCTTACCCTGAGCCGCGATAAGGATAAAATGGAGAAAGTGCTGGGTGGTATCGCTCAGCTGGGTCGCCTGCCGGCCGCTCTGTTCCTGGTGGATATCGGTCATGAGCATATTGCTTTGTCCGAAGCCAAGCGTCTGGGCATCACCACTTTTGGTATGGTTGATACCAATTGTGATCCTAATAAAGTTGATTTTGCTATTCCTGCAAATGATGATGCAACCAAATCTATTGCTATCATCACCAACTATATCGTAGCTGCTATCGCTGAAGGTCTGGCTGAACGTCAGGCTTCTAAAGATGAAGAAGAGTCTGAAGATAGCAACAATGAGAACGAAGCAAAAGCCCGTCGCCTGGAAGCTGAAGCACAAGCTGAAGCTGCCCGTGGTGGTCGCTCACGTGGTGCTACCGGTGCAGCCGGCGGTCCTGGTGGAGCACCTAAGCGTCGTGTTCCCGGTAACCGCCGCCCTGCAGGTGGTGGTGCAGGTAAATAAGCCGCTGCTGCAACTACTATTGAATTAATAATTAGTAATCAAGAATTCATCATGAAAACAGTATGATTCTTGATTACTAATTGTTAATTGCGAATTCTTAATCTTTAATTACCAATATAATGTCTACAGTAACTATAACCGCCCAGGATATTAATAAACTGCGCCAGACAACCGGAGCAGGTATGATGGATTGCCGAAAAGCACTGACCGAGACCAATGGCGATTTTGAAGCAGCTATTGACTGGTTACGTAAGCAGGGACAGAAAGTGGCTGCCAAGCGTAGCGACCGTGAAGCGAAAGAGGGTGTCATCATTGCTAAAACCTCAGCTGACAATAAAGTGGGTTTTGTGGTATGTATCAGTTGTGAAACGGATTTCGTTTCTAAAAATGCTGATTTCGTTGCGTTTGCACAGAGCATTGCGGATGCGGCTGTTGCCAATAACGTAAAATCTGTCGAAGAACTGAATGAAGTGGTGATCAATGGATCCAAAGTGGTTGATATGATCAACGACAAACTGGCTGCCATCGGTGAGAAAATCGGTATTGCCAAGTTTGAAAGAATTGAAGCTCCTTATGTGGCTTCTTATATTCACGGTGCATACCGTATGGGTGTACTGGTTGGTCTGTCCGCAGAAGCTGTTGAAGCCGGTAAAGACGTGGCCATGCAGATCGCAGCCATGAACCCGCTGGCAGTAGATGCCAACAGCATCCCTGCTGAAGTGGTGGAAAGAGAAAGGTCCATCGTGGTGGAAACCATGAAAGCTGATCCGAAAATGGCCGGTAAACCTGAAGATATGATCGCTAAGATCGCTGAAGGTAAACTGAACGCTTTCTTCAAAGAGAACACCCTGCTGGCACAACCTTTTGTGAAAGATGCAGGTATTTCCGTAGAAGCTTACCTGAAATCTGCAGGTGATGTGAAAGTATCTGAATTCAAGCGTGTAGCGCTGGGATAATCCCCGGTTAACTGAATAGAGAAAAGGGAGTGCCTGGCACTCCCTTTTTGTTTGGGCTATTCACAGCATACCCACTTTACTGGCGTAATTACGAACCGATTCGTGATTTCTGATACTTGGTGAGAAGTCCCTGTTTTTTCCTTTTGGCAACTCATCGAAAAATCAGGTTATTTGCATACAAATCAACTACCCCATGCTGCCTAAGTTCAAACGCATCCTCCTCAAATTATCCGGTGAAGCTTTACTGGGCGATCAGCGTAACGGCGATCCCTTTAACCCCAAGATCATAGAGCAGTACGCACATGATATCAAACTGGTGACAGAACTGGGTGTGCAGGTGGCCATTGTGATCGGTGGAGGTAATATTTACCGGGGAATGAACGAGGCCGATAGCGGTATTGAACGTGCCCATGGCGATTATATGGGTATGCTGGCCACTGTTATCAATGCCATGGCCATGCAGGCCATGCTGGAGAAGATCGGTGTGTACACGCGCTTGCAGAGTGCAATCAATATGGAGCAGGTGGCCGAACCCTATATTCGCCGAAAAGCCCTTCGTCACCTTGAAAAAGGGAGGGTAGTAATCTTTGGTGCTGGTACGGGTAACCCTTATTTTACTACCGATACTGCCGGATCCCTTCGGGCCATTGAAATGAAAGCCGATGTGATCCTCAAAGGCACCCGCGTGGATGGTGTATACACTGCGGATCCTGAAAAAGACCCTGCTGCAGTAAAATATGAGAAGATCAGCTTCCAGGATTGTATCAGTAATAACCTGAAAGTAATGGATATGACGGCTTTCACGCTTTGTATGGAAAACAAACTTCCCATCATTGTGTTCGATATGAACAAGCCCGGCAACCTGTTACAGGTGGTGGAAGGTGCCAATGTGGGCACCCTGGTAAGCTGATTCATCCGTTCATATAAATTTTTAGACGGGATATAACAGTGTTGATAATTTCACTACACATGAAAAAAATTGCGGTTATCCTCTTTCTGTCAATCGGTATCAAGGGTTTTGCCCAGCAGAAATTAAGCCTTACCGATGCCATCAATACTGCATTGCAAAACAGTTATGATATACAGCTGGCTAAAAACAGCGCTGAGATCAGCAGTATCAATAACCATATCGGTGTGGCTGGCGGATTGCCGGTAGTAAATGCCACCGGTAACGACAATGAGCAGGTGACCAGCATTAACCAGAAATTTGCAGATCCCGCCCGCGATACCAAGCGTAATAATGTAAGCTCTAATAACCTTACGGTTGGATTGACAGGCAGTTTTCTGTTATTCAATGGTTACCGTGTGGTGTCTACCAAAAAGCGTCTGGAAGAACTGCAGCAACAGAACCAGCAATTACTAAGCGTACAGATACAGAATACCATTGCAGCGGTAACCACGAAATATTTTGATGTGGTTCGGCAACAGAGTTACCTGAAAACCATCGCACAGTCTATCGAAGTATCTAAAAAGCGACTGGAGATCTTGCAGGTGCGTAAAGAAGTGGGTATGTCGAACAATGCCGACATCTTTCAGGCACAACTGGACCTGAATGCGTTGGTACAGTCACAGCAGGCACAGGAACTGGTGATCGCGCAGGCCAAAACAGATCTGCTGAACCTTATTTTCCTCAAACCGGATACCCAAATCCTGGTCAGTGATACCATTGTTGTTGACAGGAAAGTGAATATTGACAGCGTAAGGAGCAGCCTGGCCAAAAATCCATTACTTGCTGCTGCCGACAGGCAGATACGTATTAACGAGCTGCTGGAAAAAGAGACCGCTGCGTTACGTTACCCCACCATCCGGGCCAATGCAGGATATAACCTTACCAGCAGTAAAAGTGCAGCAGGTTTTAGTTTGCTGAACCAGAGTTATGGTCCGTTCATTGGTATCAACGTGGCTATCCCCATTTATAACGGCAGCATCAGCAAAAAGCAACAGCAGGTAGCGGCGATCAATACCCGTAATGCTACGATCCAGCGCGACAATATCCTGCTGGACAATGAAACCGGCATGATACGCACTTATCAGGCTTACACCAATTCGCTGACGCAGCTGGAAACAGCTTTACAAAACTATGCCTTATCTACGCAGCTGCTTGACCTGATTCTGCAGAAGTTCCAGCTGGGCCAGGCAACGATCATTGATGTAAAACAGGCACAACAAAGTTTTGAAAACGAAGGCTACCGTTTGGTAAATCTGAATTATGCCGCTAAAGTAGCTGAAATTGAACTGAAGCGATTGGCCAGCCAGTTGGCTTTGCCATGAACCGAAAATGCTCACCCCTTAAGGAATTTTATACCCTCAACTACGCAGAAAAGCAGATTAATTTCACCCAGACCGATCTGCGCAGGACCCTGCACTGGATCCCCAACCTGTTGTATGACGGGAAAGGGAAACCGCTGACATTCTCATTCTATAATAACGACATCAGTAAGAACCTGCAAATAGTGGTGCAGGGCATCACGCAGGAAGGTAAATTGATTTATCTCAGTAAATTGCTGCAATAATTCTGTGTTCATGACCCCGATGATTCAATCCAAACTGCCAACGGTAGGTACTACCATTTTTACTGTGATGAGCCAGCTGGCTACCGAACTGGGAGCCGTAAACCTGGGCCAGGGTTTTCCCGATTTTCCGATGAGTGAGGAACTGACTTCGCTGGTAGATGCTGCCATGAAGAATGGCTTGAACCAATATACGCATATGAATGGCCTGCCGTTGCTGCGTCAGCGACTGGCAGAAAAAGCCGGGGGTCTGTATGGAGCGGCGGTCGATCCTGAAACGCAGATCACCGTAACGCCAGGTGGCACTTATGCCATTTATACTGCCCTGACCACCGTGCTGCGGCCGGGTGATGAAGTGATCGTTTTTGAACCCGCCTATGATAGTTACATACCCAATATTGAGATCAATGGCGCTGTGCCTGTATTGATCCCGCTTCAATTTCCTGACTACTCTATTCCGTGGGATGAAGTGCGTGCCCGGATAACCGCCCGTACGCGCATGATCATGATCAATACGCCCCATAATCCCACAGGAAGTGTATTGTCAGAGCAAGACATCGCTGAGTTGAGAAGCATTGTACAAGATACCGGTATACTCATTCTCAGTGATGAAGTATATGAGCACCTGATTTTCGATGGTATTGCTCACCAGAGCATGTTACGTTACCCAGACCTGCTGGAGCGGAGTTTCGTTTGCTATTCGTTTGGGAAAACCTACCATTGTACAGGATGGAAGCTGGGGTACTGTATCAGTTCCCCCTTACTGATGAAGGAATTCAGGAAAGTACACCAGTTCAATTGTTTCTCATGCGATACACCGAAACAGGTAGCTATTGCCGAATACATAACTAACAAAGAGGCTTACCTGGGCCTGCCTGCATTTCTGCAAAAGAAACGTGATTTTTTTCGTGAGCTGATGAAAGCCACACCCTTCCGGTGTATCCCTTCGCACGGCAGTTATTTTGAGTGCTACAGTTACGGTCATTTCAGCCAGGAAGCTGATAAGGATCTTGCGGTTCGCCTGACCAGGGAATACGGTATCGCTACCATTCCGATGTCGGCTTTCTACAAACACGGAGAAGATAATAAAGTGCTGCGGTTCTGTTTTGCCAAAAAAGAAGAAACGCTGAAAAAAGCAGTAGAGACACTATCGGGATTACAATAGCATCCTACAACTGTGCCTTCGCGTCTTTGCAACTTGTTTTTTCGCAAAGACGCGAAGGCACAGTTATCAGAGGCTCCACCAGTAATTGAACTTCAGTACCAGCGCCCGGTTCTTTACTGAGAACGGGGTGGGGAAGTAGTTGTCTGTATAAACGATGAACAGATCTGATGCGGGTTTGTACCGCCACTGTAACCGGGCATTCACGTTAATGTTTTTCTGCTGCTCGTTGTATTGTACATACGTGGTAATGAAAAGTTTGTTCGTCATGGTCAGGTCTATTTTGGGGCCGATCAGGAAAAAAGAGACATTACCCCAGGGTTTCGGCAGTTTCAACTGGTTATAACTGGTGCTGAGTGCCAGGCTCAGGTAAGGCTGAAAACGATAGCCTATATCAGACAGCCAGTAGAATCTCGTTCCATCTGCGTAATACCCTCCATAACGCACCGTAGCCGAATAAGTAAACAATTTCTGCGGCTGCGATACAACATCGATACCATAGGTGTTGGCAGAATGGCGTGAACCCTTTGCCAGGGAGTCTTTCCCGGTATTGGTAGGATCAAAGGGATTTAGCAACTCAATAAAATCACGCTGGTAAGAACCCGTGAATGTAATGCGGTTTCGCATGGTTACCAGGTAAGAAACATTGAACCAGTCATCTGTTCTGCGCATCTTCTCATCAAAATACATTGCGGCGCTGAACTGTGGTCCATGACTCAGTATGTTACCTTTTTTTGGAAAAAAATTCCGGGTGATGGCAGGATTGAATTTAATATATCCCTGCCTGGGTACATAGCCCGCTTCTGCCGTATAGTTTTTACCAACATATTCATGCTGCCAGCTGATATTCCAGATGCGGCTATTGTAAGTGATACTTCCGCTATGCACCCAATCACTTCCATTTTTACCCGGGGTGAATGATTTGAGGAACATACCTTTTCCTGTCCAGATATTATTGGAAGATGCCAGGTTATATTCCAAACCCAGGTTCCGGTTGTATTTGCTGTACTGGGGTTTGGTAAGATCGGCACCCGGGGTATAATTCAGGGAGGTCTTGTCTATATAGAGAAAACCTACAGAAGAACGTTTAAAGATTTTACGCTGCAGCGAAACCACGGCAAAATTCTGTGCGGGCAGGCCACGTTCTTCCATTTTTTCAGTCTGGATATTCATGGCACCTATCCGCCAGTTCTTATCCAGCTTGCCGCTGAGGCGGGCACCAAAGTTGATGGGCACACCCAGTCCGATCCTTCTTGAGAAAAAGGGGCGGATATTGGTATTGCCAAAGTTGCCGAAGATATCGTTGTTCTCCAGGAAGAACTGTCTTCTTTCTGGGAAGAACAATTCAAAACGATCCAGGTTGGTTACCTGTTTATCCACTTCTACCTGCGAAAAATCCGGATGAAAAGTAAGGTCGAGGTTCAGTGAAGAAGTTACTGAGATCTTGGCATCCAAACCGATATCTGATTTGTATTGCGAAGGCGTTTTGTTGACATAATCTTTTGATACACCTGTAAGCACATAGGGAATCACAGAAACATTGGGACCCTGTACCGGTGGTGCTTCATCCCATACCAATACACCAGTATAGGCCAGTGATGCGGTAGGAAACTGCCTGGGCACCGGTGCCCAGCTGGATTTTTCAGTGGTCTTCAGGTCGTTCCTGCTGAAATTGATACCCCATTCTTTGATACCTTTTTTATAACGGATGGTTTTGAAAGGAATGGCAGCTTCAAATATCCAGCGGTCGGTATGGTCGGTGACTACCGAAGTCCATTTATTGTCCCAGTTCAGGTCGGCTTTACCGCCTTCGTATAAAGTGGCATCCCATTGTGCGCCAGCAGCATTGGCACCGAAGGTGAAACCATTGGTCTGGTCTTCGAAGGGGTCAATGAAAAAAATAAAATTGTCGTTTTTGACAAAATTGAAATCCCGCCTCAGCGATTCCACCATGTTCGCACCTGTTATCTTTTTGTAACAGATAGCGATAATATACAGGTTCTGGTCATCATAACACATCCGTACATCAGTGGGCACCTGGGCCATACTGGTATCCATGGGAAGTACCATATAAAATTTATCAGCCCGCTCTGCTTTTTCCCAGGCAGGATCATTCACAGATCCGTCCACCTGTACGGGTGTGAAAGTACGATGGATGTTGAGCCGGAAAGCGGCATTTTTTTTCTGGGCGACAACGCTTACTGATAACAGCAGGCCAATGGCAAGACAAAAGTTTTTCAATGCAGTAATTTTCCTTGGGGTATGATACCGTAATATAAATGATGTTTCAGTTGCGAGGTAGTTGAAAACCGGTAAATCCCCAAAAAGAAAACCGGAGATAGGCAGAATATTCAAAATCTGCAAATCTCCGGCTAAAAAAGTATCAGTAAAATCGGCTACCAGCCGTCGCCATCCAGCATATTACCGATGCCGCCAAGGATACTTCCTTCTTCTTTGCGGCTGGTGGTTCCATAACGAAGGATCCTTCCGGCAAGCCTGCTGATAGGTAATGTTTGTATCCAAACGGTACCCGAGCCACGTAGTGTGGCAAAGAAAAGCCCTTCTCCGCCAAAAATCGTGTTCTTGATACCGCCTACAAACTGGATATCGTAATCAATACCATTGGTAAAACCTACGATACATCCGGTGTCAATGCGTAAGGTTTCTCCAGGAATTACGCGACGCTCAACCACGTGTCCGCAGGCGTGCAGGAATGCCATACCATCTCCTTCCAGTTTCTCCATAATAAAACCTTCTCCGCCAAACAAACCTGTGCCCAGTTTGCGCTGGAATTCGATGCCGATGCTCACGCCTTTGGCGGCGCATAAAAAAGCATCTTTCTGACATACCACGCGGTTACCATGCCTTGCCAGGTCCAATGGGATGATTTTACCCGGATAAGGTGAGGCAAAACTTACTGTTCTTTTGCCATTGCCAACATTGGTAAATGCGGTCATAAACAGGTTTTCTCCTACCAGTACCCGTTTTCCGGCGTTTAATAATTTTCCGAACAGGCCGCCTTTCTGTTGCTGACTGCCATCACCAAAAAGTGTTTCCATCTGGATATTATCATCCATCATCATAAAGGCACCAGGCTCTGCAATGGCGGTCTCATTGGGATCCAGTTCTACTTCTACATACTGCATTTCCTCGCCATAAATGCGGTAGTCTATTTCGTGATTTTCGATCATTGTTTTTGTTTTTATGAAAATAAGAAAGGCTTGGTTAGTGTAAAAATATTTTCAGGATGAGTGGTTGTGAATCCGTTAATCTCCCAAACAAGACCGCCCCCGTTCTCGGAGGCGGTCTGATTATTCAACCAAAATTCAACTGTCCGTTTATACGGCCGGTGAATCTTTCATTTTACCCAGCCATACTTTTTTACCCTGTATCCTTCTCGCCAGGAACATGATACCTACGGTGATGAAGAAGAACGGACCGGTGAAACCTAACAGTGCCACATACTTGGTGCCATAGAATTTCTCCATCGGTCTTCTCAGTCGCTCACTGATCAGGTACATGCTGGGAACCATTACCAGCGTGAGGAAGAAGGCAAAAATCAATCCAAAGATGATGGTCCAGCTCAAAGGTCCCCAGAACACCACGCTATCGCCACCGAAGAAGATATGCGGGTTGAAATGGGTGAACAGTGATACAAAGTCGATATTGAAACCTACTGCCAGCGGTAACAGACCCAGCATAGTTGCCAGTGCGGTAAGCAATACCGGGATGATACGGATCTTACCCGCTTCAATGGCAGCAGCCCTTGTTTTATAACCCCTGCCGCGAAGTTCGTCAGTGAATTCGATCAACAGGATACCGTTTTTGATCACGATACCTGCCAGGCCGATGATACCTACACCCACCATGATGGTGGCCATGGACATGCCTGTCACCGCATAGCCGATCAATACACCGATAATGGAGAAGAAGATCTCGGTCAACACGATGAACGGTTTGCTCAAGCTGTTGAACTGCAGTACCAGGATCAGGAAGATCAGTAACAGGGCCGATAATAGCGAGGTTCCCAGGAAGCTCATGGTCTCAGCCTGTTGTTCTCCCTCTCCGGTCTGTTTGATGGTTACATCGGAAGGAATACGTGTTTTATCCTTGAACTCTTCGATCTTCTTGGCCAGCTCCACATTGATGGGGCCGGTCAGGGAAGGATCGGTGATGTTGGATTGGATCTGTATGGTGCGTTTTACATTCTTACGTTTTACACCACCGGAAGTGTTGGTATATTCAACGGTTGCCACAGCGTTCAATGGCACTTGTTTGATGCCCATGGTGCTCATGTCACGGAAGGTCAGTCGCATATTCATCAGGTCGCTGATATTGTTACGCTGCAACTGGTTGTAACGGATCTGGATCTTGTATTCATCTTCTCCATCCTTCAGTTTGCTGGCTTCTTTTCCGAATACAGCCGAGCGGATCTCCATACCGATCTGGGCAGTGCTGATACCTTCGCGCAGCGCCCTTTCACGATCGATATTGATGGTCACTTCCGGATTTTGCAGGTCCACATCCATCCGTAAACCCTCTATTCCATGGATGCGGTTGGTATCCAGGTGGTTCTGCAGGTCGTAGGCCACTTTGGCGATCTCGTCGAAATTATCACCACTCACTTCAATGTTCACAGGAGGATCAGTGGGAGGTCCGGCATCTTCCTGTTTTACTTCGATGGTGGCGCCGGGTATGCCGGTCATCTGCTCACGTATGGCTGCCATCAGCGGAGCCGTTGATTTGCCATCACGTTTTTCATATTCCACGAAAGAGATCTGTATACGTCCCAGGTTGCTTTGTGTGCTCCGGTTATTATCTCTTGGGTTATTGGCGCTTACCGCTACGTTGGTGATGACACTTTCTACAATACCACCCTCGTTACCCGGAAGTTCTTTACCCAATACTTTCTGCACCCGCTGTTCAAGTATGCGTGTTACCGAATCGGTTGCCGATGTTTTGGTACCGATCGGCATTTTCAGGTATACATACACGAAGTTGGGATCTCCACTGGGGAAGAAAGGTTTGGGGTTGTTACGCACGATCAATAATCCCAACGCGATCGGGAAGAGCAGGAATAACCACAGCATCAGTCTTGCAGGACGGGCTCCCTTCAATACCCAGTGCAGCATTTTTTCGTAGCTGTTCATCAGACCGGGCAATACTTTTTCCTGGAAATTGTGGATCATGTCGCGCAGTACAAAACGGTTCAGCAGCATCAGACCCGCAACCACCAGCAGGAAGTTGCCAAAGCCATGCCATCCTGCCAGGTTGCACAGGATACCGAATGCAATGAGCACCCAGAACAGCGGCTGCCGGAAGATCTGTTTTTTGGGTTTGTCAAACTCCCTTCCATCCGGGTGCATGAAGCTGACCGCAAAAACGGGGTTGATGATAAAGGCTACGATCAGTGATGCCGCCAATGTCAGGATCAGCATGGTAGGCAGGTAGATCATGAACTTACCAATGATACCCTTCCATAACAGCAGAGGGAAGAAAGGTGCCAGTGTGGTAAGTGTACCGGCCAGTACGGGAATGAATACTTCGCCGGCTGCTTCTTTGGCGGCCCTTTCAATCCTTACCTTACCGTTATTGTAGATACGGTGAGTGTTCTCGATCACCACAATGGCATCGTCTACGATGATACCCAGCCCGAATAATAAGGCAAACAGTACGATGAAGTTCAGTGTCACATGCGTACCTACGATCGAATCGGCCAGCGGAAGGAACAGGAAGGCTACGAATACGCTCAACGGAACACTTAACGCCACGAAGAAGGCATTGGTGACACCCATGAAGAACATGAGCACCACCAGTACCAGTATAAATCCGATGATGATGGTGTTTACCAGATCGTTGAACGATATCTTGGTTTTGATGCTCTGGTCACCGGTGATCACGATTTTCAGGTTCGGCGGCAGTTCTTTTTTCTCTTTCATCTCATCCACGATCGCTTTGATCTTATCCGCAGCATTGATCAGGTTCTCGCCACTTCTTTTGATGATGTTCAGGGTCACCACATTCTTACCATCCAGACGGGCATAACTCTCGGTCTCTTTCACGGTATCAATGATCTCGGCCACATCCCTGAGGTAGATCGGTGCAGCCTGCAGGTTCTTGACCACGATGTTGCGCATATCCAGGGCTGAGTTGAACTGTCCTTTTACACGGATGGTCCTTTTCATCTCACCCACTTCAATCAGTCCACCGCTGATGTCACGGTTCTCGTAACTGATGGCGTTGGAGATATCGTTGAAAGATAGTTTGGCCGCCTGCATCTTAAAGGGGTCCACATTGATCTGGATCTCTCTTTCCGGTGCGCCCACGATATCTGCACGGCTGATCTCGGTCAGTTCCTCAAAATGGTCCTGCATGTTATCAGCGTACTTCTTCAGCGTCATCCCGTCATAATCGCCGCTTACGTTCACGTACATGATGGGCATTTCACTGAAATCGAATTCCTGTACGTTGGGCAATTGCGTAAGGTCGGTAGGCAGGTCGGTCTGTGCCTTGTCTATCGCGTCTTTCACTTTCTGCTTCGCCACTTCCGTTTTTACATCTGTGTCGAACTCGATGATGATAAGTGAGAAATCCTGCTGCGAGGTGGACTGGATCTTTTTCACTTTGGCGCCACTGATACCCTTCAATTGTTTCTCGATGGGGCGGGTCACCAGGTTTTCCATGTCCTTGGGTGAGGTTCCGAAATACACGGTGCTAACGCTGATGGTGGGCACCACGATGTCAGGAAACTGCTCCTTGGGCAGCGTGTTGAATTTATTCAGGCCATACAGGGAGATCAGTATGGTAATGATGTAGATCGCCGTACGGTTGTCAACAGACCAACTGGTGGGTTTGAACTGTTTGAATTTTTTGGCGACACCTTCTATGAATGGATGCATATTATTATTTTTAGTAGTAGCTTGGTTTTTGTGAACTATCAGTGCTGTGATCAGTGATCACCCACTAAGCAGGATTCACGTTTATTTCACCCGTAAGATCTGTCCGTCGTATATGTTCTGGAAACCTTCGGTGATCAGTTTTTCACCGGCGGTTAACCCGCTTTTGACCTCGATCAGGGCCTTGTATAATTCGCCCACTACAATTGTTTTTTTCCTGGCAACCAGTTTGCCGTTCTCGGTAACAGCTATGTACACATATTTCCCTTTTTCATCGGTACCTACGGTGTTCACCGGGATGGCGATGGCATTTTTGGCACTGTAGTCCAGGATGCGTACCTGTGCTATCTGGTTGGGGCGGATAGCAGGATCGCGTGGCAGTTTGGCTTCGGCGCGGAAAGAACGATTATTGGGGTCGATCACTTTACCGGATACAGAAATGCTGGTGCTGAAGGTCTTATTGATATCAGGCAGCAGAATTTCCATGTTTGAGCCTTGTTTGATACGGCCGCTGTAGTTCTCAGGTACATCGGTCACGATCTTGAGGCTATTGGTATTGACAATCTTGATCTGTGGCATGGTTCCGGCAAAACCGGTGAACAGTTCTCCCACACGCACGTTCACATCATCCGCAATACCTTCCACATCGCTGTAGATATTGGTGCCGCTTTGTTGTTCCTGTTGCACCTTGATGGACTCCTCCGCTGCTTTCACCTGTCTTTCCAGTGCTTCCACATTGGTTTTGGCGCTGATCAGTTCTATCTCTGTACCGATGCCCTGTTTCCAGAGGTTGTTCCTCCTGTTATATACATCCCTGGCAAAACCCAGTTGTGTTTTTACCGCTTCGGCATTCTGGCGCGATGCAGCGATCTGTTGTTTCACAATCGCGTCGTCCAGTTTTAAGAGCAGCTGCCCTTTTTTTACGAAATCACCTCTTTTTACATAAATGGCTTTCACCTGTCCGCCACCCAAACGGGGCGAGATATAGGAAATATCATCAGCATCCACTCTGCCCTGCAGGTCGATGTAGTGCGAGAAATCCTGTGTAGTGATGTCGGCAACACCCACCAGCTTGGCCACATCTTCTCTTGAAAAGGATGTATCCAGCAGGGAGATCTCTTTTTCAAGCGATTTCATCTTATCGGTGATGATACCATGTTCTTTTTTCAGTTTGTCCAGTTCCGCTTTTTTAGCGGCCAATGATCCATTGCCTTCCGTTTTATCGCTGCAGGCAGCCAGGACAAGGGAACCGCTGATGAAAATGATTTGTATGAACTTTTGCATATAGTAAGGTTTAGATAGTGTGTTTGGTTTATAATTTTCCGGTTGCTTTCAGGTAATCTACTTTGGCAATGATGGCGCTGTACAGTGAATTGATGTAATTGGTCTGTGCAGTCACCAGGTCCGTTTGCGCTGCAGTGATCTCGGTATTGGAACCGGTACCTACTTCAAATTTTTTCTTGGTCTGGTTGTATACTTCTTCGGCCAGCTGCATATTTTTCTTCTGGAAACTCATGGTGCTCAACGCAGATCTGAAATTGATCTTGGCCTGCTCCACTTCACTGTCGATGGTCAGTTTCAGGTTTTCCAGCTGGTTCTCGGTCTGCTTGAGATCGATCCTTGCCCTTTTGATACGGGCACTTCTGGCAAAACCGTCAAAGATGGGAACCGACAGGTTAAATCCCAGATAGGATGTGGTGTACCATTCGCCCGTCTTGAACATGTCGAATTTGTTGCGCTGCGCATTTTTGCTGTAAGCGCCTACTACCGACAGGGTAGGTACATAACTCAACTGGTAACGTTTGATATTGAACTCGTTCAGCTTTTTGGCCAGCGACAGGTATTGGAATTCCTTTCTGTCGGCATGCTGGTAAGCCGTATCATTGGAAAAATCCTCCTGTACCTGCTCATCGGTAAGTTTGTCGGTAAGAATCAGCGTGTCCTGTACCGGCATACCCATGAGTGTTTTCAGGCCCAGATAACCGATACTGATGCCATTCAACGCTTTGGTTTTTTCTGTCTGCAGGTTAGCCAGCTGTACGGAGATCTTATCGAGATCAAGTTTTTCGGCAAAACCGTTTTTGTACAGTTCGGTGGCATCATGGCTCAGTTTCTGCAAACGGGCAATATTCGCATCCAGCAGTTCTATCTGCGTTTTGCTGAGTACCAGCTGGTAATAGATCTTGTGAATGTTAGTCTTGATCATTTCTTCCGTCACTTCCTTGTTCTTTGTCTGGAAGGCAATGGAAGTAGCTCTTGCCTGCAGGGCGATGAATACCTGCCCATCGAACAGCAGCTGCTGCACCTGGATATTGGCGGTAGAGTTGTACTTGGTACCGAACTGCACCGGTATATAGGTTCCGGCGGGTTGTCCGAAGATCTCTCCCGGCAACAGGGAAGTGGGCAGTTTGAGGTAATCGGTGATGCCAAAGCTGCCGTTAATGTTGGGAAGTGCCGCAGCGGTAATCTCGCGGTTGGTCTGTTGCTGGCTTTGTATATTCAGCAATGCATTCTTCACCTGTACATTGTTTCGCGCAGCATACTCAACTGCCTGGCGGATGGTGAATTCGTGTTTGGTAGGTGGTTGCGCAATGGCAAACGATCTTCCCGCACACAGGATAAAACCCAGGTACACAATTCTTGCTAATCCTCTTTTGGTCATAAGATGTCGGTTTTTAGTCTTTGTTGCTTGTATTTCTGTATCAGTTTCTGGCCTTTGGCGGTGGCCAGTCCGCATAAAAAATTATCAGTAGTCTCAATGATCACGGCGGCCAGGCTGTGTTTGCCCAGCGGGAACAGTTCAGGATTGAATACCAGGAAGGTGGAAGCCAGTCTGAACCGGGTCATGATCTCAGTATTTACTTCCGGACGGTATAAGCCCTCTTCTTTTCCCTTGTCCAGGTTTTGTTTGATCATGGCATACAGGAACTTGTTTTTGAACTCATTATACTTTTTAAACGCATTGGGATGATATTTCTCCATATCAAAAATCACGCTGGGATTCATGCGGGACAGCAATTCCTGCATCATATCCATAGCCATAAAAATTTCATCTATGGCGTTGCTGCTATGTGCTTTGTGGTTGATACAGGTACACTCACTTTCGTGCAGTTCGATATCAATCACGTCTTCTACCAGGCTGTCTTTGTCGGCATAAAACTGGTAAATGGTCTTTTTGCTCATCCCGAGCTGACTGGCCACTTCGTCCATACTCACGCTTCGGATACCGTAACGCATGAACAATTCATGTGCCTTTTTCACAATTCTGTCTCTTACTTCCATGATAATTTTCAGTTGGGGGCCAAAACTATGGAAACTTAATTCGTTACAAAAGTTTCCAACACTTTTTTGGGGTTATTTTTGTGTTAAGCGGTCGGGGAGAGGGATGAATGAAAACAAGAATACTTACTGTTGTTAGTTTTCAGAGAGGTTTTTGCCTTGTTTTCCCGCAGACTGTGGTATCCTGATTTCTTACTTACTTTACAGTATAATAACTAACTGAATGAACCCGGCTCAACCTCGTATTACTATCCGTGCTTACCTGCGGAAACTGTTACAGTTCTTTTTCCAGGGATTGATTGTACTGGCACCTATCGGCATTACGATTTGGGTAGTGCTGGGTCTGTTCAATTTTGTTGATAATATCCTTCCCAACATTATCCAATCGGTGGCGCCCGGATTGCTTCCGCAGGATGAAGGTGGAATTCCCAAAAAGATACCCGGTCTGGGTTTTTTGGTAGTGATTTCGCTGGTATTGTTTGTGGGATGGGTGTCTTCGTTATTTGTAGTGGGCCGACTGGTGGCTGTGCTGGATACGGTATTGGAGAAAACCCCCGGAATCAAATTCATTTATTCATCAGTCAAAGATTTCCTGGAAGCTTTTGCCGGTAACAAGAAAAAGTTTGATAAGGCCGTGTTGGTGAATATTGATGCGCCTGATGTATGGCGCGTGGGTTTTATCACACAGCAGAATGCACATGAGTTTGGACTGCCCGAACATGTGACCGTGTATGTACCGCATTCCTACGCCATTTCAGGCATCACCTATATAGTACCCCGCGAAAGGGTAAAATTACTGCACAATATAAGCGCCGCCGATGCCATGAAATACGCGGTTTCGGGCGGGGTGACGGATGTGCATGAATAGTGTGGCCTTAGTCGTCAGTTGTGAGTGGTCAGTGGTGAGTGGGGGGGGTAATGGTGAAAGGCCACTATTGACCATTCACCATTGCCTATTGCCATTGACAATTAGTGCTGTTCTATAACTTCCTACTCACCACTGACCACTCACGATTCACGTCTCACCCCTCAAGTTCCATAAATCCGGTTACCTTTGCGCCTCAAGCAATCTTTATGAAACTCCATAATTTCAATTCAGGCCCTTCTATTCTGCCACAGTCAGTGCTGGAAGAAGCCTCCCGCGCGATCCTCAATTTCAATGATACCGGATTGTCCATCCTGGAGATCGGGCACCGCACACCCCTGTTCGGCGAGGTATTGCAGGAGGCGGTGAGCTCGGTGAAGAAACTGATGCAGCTGGATGACAGTTATGAAGTGCTTTTTCTTCATGGAGGTGCTACCACCCAGTTCATGCAGGTGCCCATGAACCTGCTGGATGACGGTGAAACGGCTGCTTACTGCAACAACGGGATCTGGGGCAAAAAAGCCATCGGCGAAGCTTCCCTGTTTGGAAAGGTGGAAGTGGTGGCCGACAGTTCAGACAAGAACCATACCTATATACAAAAGGCATTCGCCATCCCCGATAATGCCAAATACCTGCACATCACCTCCAACAATACCGTGGAGGGGACACAATGGCACCAGTTTCCCGAAACGGCGGTGCCGCTGGTGGCGGATATGAGCAGTGATATCTTCAGCCGGCCTGTCGACTTCCGTAAGTTCTCGCTGATCTATGCCGGTGCCCAAAAGAATATGGGCGCAGCCGGGGTAAACCTGGTCGTGGTCAAAAAAGAGATCCTGGGCCGGATCCAGCACCGGATCCCAACCATTATGGATTACCAGAAACATATTGAGGCAGGATCGCTGATGAATACCCCGCCGGTTTTTGCCGTATATGTGAGCATGCTTACCCTGCGCTGGATACTGGAGCAGGGCGGCCTGGCCGAAATGGAGCGCCGCATGCTGGAAAAATCGAACCTTTTGTATCATACCATCGATAGCCTCCCGCTGTTCAAAGCATTGGTTGCCAGGGAAGACCGCAGCCATATGAATGCCGTTTTCTTCCTGAGCAAGCCCGAACTGGAAGCCCCTTTCCTCGACCTCTGTAAAAAAGAAGGTATGGTAGGGGTAAAGGGATACCGGACAGTGGGCGGCATACGGGTAAGTATGTACAACGCACTCCCCCTTGAAAGCGTACAGTTCTTCTGCGACCTAATGAAGGTTTTTGCCTCCCGCAACGGATAATTTTGATAAGCGGTTGCATTTGGTACGGATTTTGCGCTAATTTTGGACCGTAAAACGATTTTGGTCGAAAATATGATAGTGGCAAAAGACGATAGTATCCGTGATGAGATCCTGAAACAGGCCCAACAATTATTCCGGCAGTTTGGCGTTAAAAAGACGACCATGGAAGACATTGCCAAAGCCATGGGCAAGGGCAAGAGTACCCTCTATTACTATTACTGCAGTAAGGAAGAGATCTTCGATGCCGTCATCCTTAAGGAAATGGCTGAGGTATTCAGCCAGGTGAAACAGGGGGTGGAGAAAGCGGTAACAGCCGAAGACAAACTGCGGGCTTTTACACTGATCAAGATCAAATCTGTTGAGAAATATGCCAATCTCTGCAAGATTGTAAAAGGCGAGATGCAGGATAACTTCCGTTGCATGAAACACCTGCATACGGAATACGATACGCAGGAAGTGAACCTGGTGAAAGAGATCCTGACTTTCGGTATTACTAATGGTGAGTTTGACGGGACCATCAGTAAAGAACTGGACGTCCTGTCTTCCGTAATGGTGACCTCATTGCGTGGACTGGAGAGGGAAATATTCATCGAAGGCCGTTATGCCAAACTGGAAACCAGGATGGAGTCGATCATGAATATACTGATCAAAGGTTTGCGGCCTTAGGCAACCATGCCATAGCGATCTGTATCAATGAAAAAAACTAACACGACTTATATGAAAGAGAACATTCAACCCGCCGATGGAAAACTTGGCATCCTGTTACCCGGTCTTGGAGCTGTGGCTACTACCATGATCGCAGGTGTAATTGCTGTGAACAAAGGTTTGGCACAGCCGATCGGTGCCCTTACGCAGATGGGTAATATCCGCCTGGGTAAGCGTACCGAGAACCGTTACCCGCTGATCAAGGATTTTGTGCCTTTGGCCGAACTGAACAATATTGCTTTTGGTGGCTGGGACGTATATTCTGATAACGTATACGAATCTGCCATGAACGCCAAAGTGCTCGATGCCGGCCTGCTCAATGCCATCAAACCGGAACTGGAAGCCATTGTTCCGATGAAAGCGGTATTCGACAAATCCTATGTAAAGAACCTGGATGGCAAGAATATTAAACAGGCTGCCACCAAATTTGACCTCGCCAAAGCGGTGATGGACGATATTGAGAATTTCCGCGATGCCAATGGTTGTAGCCGCATAGTGATCGTTTGGTGCGGATCTACTGAAAAATTCATTGAGGAGACGGAAGTACATGCTACCATTGAATCTTTTGAGGAAGGTTTGCGCAACAACGATCCTGCGATCTCTCCCAGTATGATCTATGCGTATGCCGCATTGAAACTGGGTGTGCCTTTTGCCAACGGAGCCCCCAACCTTACCTGCGATATCCCTGCCCTGATGGACCTGGCCAAAGAGACCGGCACCCCGATCGGCGGTAAGGATTTTAAAACCGGTCAGACCCTGATGAAGACAATTGTAGCGCCTGGATTACATGCCCGTGCACTGGGTGTGCGTGGCTGGTTCTCGACCAATATCCTGGGTAACCGCGATGGTCTGGTACTGGACGATCCGGATAATTTCAAAACCAAAGAGGTTTCCAAACTGAGCGTGCTGGAAGATATCCTGCAGCCGGAGATCAACCCGGACCTGTATGGCGACCTGTACCATAAAGTACGGATCAACTATTATCCTCCGCATGGCGATAACAAAGAGAGCTGGGATAATATCGACATTTTCGGATGGCTGGGTTACGGCATGCAGATCAAGATCAACTTCCTCTGCCGCGATTCCATCCTGGCTGCACCGATCGTACTTGACCTGGCCCTGTTCATGGACCTGGCCAAACGTGCAAATATGTCAGGTATACAGGAGTGGCTGTCGTTCTATTTCAAATCACCACAAACCGCACCAGGCCTGCGTCCGGAGCATGATATCTTCAAACAGCTGATCAAGCTGCAGAATACCTTGCGTCATATCATGGGCGAAGACCTGATCACACACCTGGGACTGGATTATTACCAGGACCTGGTGGAAGCTTTATGATGCAGATCGCTAAAATAACAGCCGGTTGTTTCGGTATCGGATACGTCAGGGGCGGCGGAACCATTGCTGCGCTGGTGACGGCATTGATCTGGTGGCGGGCAGCGGCAGAAGGAGTATCTCAAGAAACGATGATTGCTGCTACGGTGGCGATCATCGTTATTGGAATCGTAACGTCTCATATCGTAGAAAAAGATTGGGGCAAAGACAGCAGCAGAGTAGTGATCGATGAAGTGGCGGGTATGTGTGTAAGCCTGTTACTGCTTCCCGCAGGCTGGGCATGGATAACAGCAGCACTGGTGTTGTTCCGTTTTTTTGATATCGTAAAACCATGGTATATCCGCAAAGCAGAATCCCTGCCGACTGGCTGGGGTGTGATGATGGATGACCTGTTGGCGGGTGTGTATACCAATGGTCTGTTACAAATCACAGCAGTACTGATTGCATGGCAACATTCGTAAAAGCACAGATGGCGTCTTTAACAGCAACATTGGTTGATTTTACGATGACCATTGTGCTGAAAGAAGCATTTCAATGCTGGTACCTGCTGGCAAGTGTGTTGGGTACGATCAGTGGGGGAGTGATCAATTTTACCATGAACCGCCGATGGGTGTTCAGGGCAAGAAGTAAAAAAGTACAACTGCAGGCCGTAAAATATATCATGGTCTGGATGGGTAACCTGTTACTGGTTTCGGCAGGCGTGTTCCTGTTGACCAATTATGCCGGTTTCAGTTACGTGGTTTCTAAAGTCACCGTTTCTTTGGTTGTGGGTGTTTTTTACAATTATGTGCTGCAAAAGAGATTCGTGTTTAAATAATAATAATGACAAGTATTAAGATGAGAAGATCGATATTTTTTTTGTTGCTGTTGCTTACAGGATTGGCACAGGCTTCTGCGCAAACAGTGGTGCAGGGGGTAGTTACCGATGCGGTAAGCAAACAACCTTTACAATACGTAAGCGTGGTGCTGAAAGGGGGCCGTGGTACGGTTACCGACAGCCTGGGACGTTATACCTTACGCTCCTCCGGTACCATTGCCACACTGCAGGTTACCTATGTGGGGTATAAAACGGTATTGAAGGCGATCACACCAGGCGTTAGCCAGACATTGAACTTTGAGCTGGAAACCGATCCCAAAGCCATCAACAACGTAACGGTCACCACCCGTAAAAGGGCGCCTTACCGTAACAAAGGCAATCCCGCAGTAGAGCTGATCAGGCGGGTGGTTGCCAATAAACCACTGAACCGGCCGGAGAGTTACAATTTTGTACAATACGACCAGTACGAGAAACTACAGGTATCCATCAGTAATATTTCTGATAAGCTCACCAATTCCAAATTACTTAAGAACTACAAGTTCCTTTTTGAGAACCGGGATACGACCAAACTGGAGGGTAAGGCCCTGCTGCCTGTTTACCTGGAGGAGACCCTGTCCAAAAAATATTTCCGTAAGAAACCTGAAAAAACAAAGACCATCATCACCGGCGAAAAACGTGTGAATTTTGGTGAATACATCGATAATAACGGGGTTAGCAGTTACCTAAACAGGTTGTATATGGATATCAATATTTACGATAATGATATCCCTTTGTTCACCTACCAGTTCCTGAGTCCGATTGCAGATTTGGCGCCCACTTTTTATATGTATTATATCAGGGATACCACGGTGGATGCCAGCGGGCATAAGCTGATCAAAGTGTATTTCACGCCAAGGAATACCAATGATCTGCTGTTCCGTGGTAATATGTGGATCACGCTGGATGGCAATTATTCTGTTCAGAAGATCAACATGTTCCTGAGCAAGAATGCCAACCTGAATTTTGTTCGTGAGCTGCATATTGACCTGGATTTTGAAAAAAGCGAGGATAGTCGCTACCACCTGAGTCGTAGTAACATCATGGCGGATGCCAGTGTGACCAAAAACTCAGGTACCGGATTTTTTGGAGAACGCACCGTATCCTACAAGAACTTCAAGATCAACCAGGCATTGCCGGATAGTGTATATGACGGACCTGCTACCGTGAAACTGGATAAGATAGACCAGCTTCCGGATGATTTCTGGAACAAAAGCCGTCACGATACGCTTACCCGCACCGAAGCGAAGGTGTACAGCAATATCGACAGCCTGGAAAAAATGCCTTCCTTCCGTAGAACACTGGCCATCGCTACTTTCCTGGTGGCGGGTTATACTTCCGTGGGGCCTTTTGAATTCGGTCCGGCAGCAGCTTTTTACAGCTTTAACCCGGTAGAAGGTTTCAAACTCCGTTTTGGCGGAAGGACAACACCGAAATTCAGTAAACGCATTTATTTTGAAACCTATGGTGCATATGGTTTTAAGGATGAAAGATGGAAGGGTTTCCTGAGTGCCACCTATTCGCTCAATAACAAATCCATCTATTCCTTCCCGCTCAATTTTGTACGGGTAAGTTACCAGCATGATACCAAGATACCGGGACAGGAACTGCAGTTTGTGGCAGAAGACAACTTCCTGCTGTCTTTCAAGAGAGGAAAGAACGATAAGTGGTTATACAATAGCAATTTTAAACTGGATTATGTACACGAGTTGGATAATCACCTGTCATTCACCCTCGGTTTCAAGAATTGGAAACAGGAGCCGGCAGGAGCCATTATCTATAATAAGGAGGTGAACGGCAGCACTGTGAATGTAAATAAGCTGATCACTTCGGAATTTTCCGGTGAGATCCGCTGGGCACCGAATGAACAGTTTTACCAGGGTAAAGTGTACCGTATTCCCATCATCAACAAATACCCCATTTTTACCCTCCGTTTTATTGCAGGTGTAAAGGGGTTGATGAACAGCGAATACAATTACCAGAACATCAGCGCCCGATTCGAGAAGAGGGCGTATATGTCGCAACTGGGATATAGTGACCTGGTATTCGAAGGAGGTTATATCTTTGGTAAAATCCCTTATCCCTTGATGACGGTGCACAGGGCCAACCAGACCTATGCTTACCAGCTGAACTCGTATAACCTGATGAATTTCCAGGAATTTGTGAGCGACCGCTTTTTTGCGATCAATATCGATCATCACTTTAACGGGCTCTTCTTTAACCGTGTGCCCCTGCTCAAAAAGTTGAAACTGCGTGAAGTGGTTTCCTTCAAGATGCTGTATGGAGGTGTGCGGGATGAAAATAATCCGGCCAAAGACCCGTCGCTGATCAAGTATCCGCTGTTTGAAGGGGTTCCCACTACCTTCTCGCTGGATAAGAAACCTTATATCGAGGGAAGTGTAGGTGTGGCCAATATATTCAAGCTGATCAGGGTTGACCTGGTAAAAAGGTTTAATTATCTTGAAAATCCATATGTGGCGTCATTGGGTGTGCGGGCAAGGTTTAAATTTGATTTTTAATTCAATAGAACAAACGGTTCATGGAAAGAGTTCCATTCAGAGTTCGGGCGCAAAAAGGGATTTATGTTGTTATAGACCCCTTTGTGAAATTGCTGATTAAGGCGGGGCTTACACCCAATGCAGTAACTACTATTGGCTTTATTTTAAATATCGGGGTGACCGTGATTTTTATTTCGGGAGCAGAAGAAGGACACCGCGGAGACCTTTCTTATGTTGGCTGGGCAGGTGCACTGATCCTTTTTGCAGGCCTGTTCGATATGCTGGACGGCCAGGTGGCCAGACTGGGCAATATGAGTTCTACTTTTGGCGCTCTCTACGATTCTGTACTGGATCGATACAGTGAACTGGTCATGTTCTTTGGCATCTGTTATTACCTGGTGGGACATCATTATTTTCTCAGTTCCATTTTTGCGTTCATTGCCATGATCGGCTCTATGATGGTGAGTTATACCCGGGCCCGCGCCGAAGGACTGGGTATTGAATGCAAGGATGGGTTGATGCAAAGGCCGGAGCGGGTGATCCTGATCGGCATCTCTGCCATTGCCTGCGGCGTAACGGCCACTTATATTGGCGGCGATCATAAATGGTATGTACCGGGGATCTCTTTTCATGTGTTGGAAACCATGTCTATTTTCACCATTCCCATTGCGCTGATGGCAGTACTTACCAATATCACCGCATTGAAACGGTTGACAGGTGCGCAAAAAACCCTTGACAGCAGGGATGCAGCCAAACAAAATGCTGCCAATGAAACACCTGGCAATAAACTGCTGGCCGGCCTGGCTGTGCTGGTGATGAGCGGTGTGGCATTTACAACAGTGCCCGATCAGGGCAAGAGCCCGGTGGCAGCTGTGCATCCGGCATCTGCTAATATGTTGATAGAACCCCAGGATACCTTCCCGGTTCCAACAGGTAATCCCCTGCAGTTGTTCTACCTGCAACGTACTGCCAATACCAATACCATCGTTTGTGAACTGAATTACGACAAATCGGGGAAACTGAACGAAGAATCGCCCGTACATGTTTTCTGGATACGATATCCGGAGGGTGGCATGCGTAAGGAGCTGAATTATATCCAGCGTGTATTCGCCTATGGCATCAAGTCGCAGTCCATTGGCAATGGGGCGTATAAGCTGAACTTTGTTTCTTACCGGAAACAGACTTTTACGCTCATGCCTTCACCCAAAGACAATAAGTACCGTGTGTATGCAACCATCAACCAGAAACATGCGCAGCTTACCCGTTTATTTGTAAAAGTGGATGGTGGCACTTTCTGGTCGCCCAATGTGGTATACATGGAAATGAAGGGGATCGATGTGGCCACCGGAAAAGAAGTGGTTGAAAGGTTCAAACCCTGATGAATATGAATGTTGCAGAGAAGGAGGACACTTCGTTTTTTTCAACCCGCCAGTTTGTGATCGTTGCGGCTATCTCATTGCTGTACCTGTTGCTTTCTTACATACTGATCGGTTTTAAAACAGATCAGGTCTATCTGATGCTGCTCTTTAATGCCATGTATTTTACCTCCCGCATCACCCGGAAGTTCATTACTGGTTTTTCCATCTTCATCATTTTCTGGATCATCTTTGATTTCATGAAAGCCTTTCCGAACTACCTGTACCAGGATGTCCGTATCGAAAGCCTGTACAACACGGAAAAAGCCCTGTTTGGCATACCCCACGAGGGCCGCATCATTACACCGAATGAATTCTGGATCACACACAAGACGGCATTCCTGGATGTGCTTACCGGTGTTTTTTATCTCTGCTGGGTTCCGGTACCCCTGGCTTTTGCCGGTTACCTGTTTTTTAAGAACCGGCTGGCTTTTCTCTATTTCTCACTCACTTTCCTGTTTGTGAACCTGATGGGTTTTGTGATCTATTACCTGTATCCGGCCGCACCACCCTGGTATGTGCAGCTGCATGGGTTCGACTTCCTGGCATCCACGCCGGGTAATACAGGCGGACTGGAACGGTTTGACGCTTTTTTCGGGGTTACTATCTTCCATTCTCTCTATAGCAAAAGCTCCAATGTATTTGCGGCCATGCCATCGCTGCATTCATCTTACCCATTGATCGTTCTGTTCTATGGAATCAAATACCGCCTTGGCTGGATCAATCTTTTCTTTGGCATTGTGATGGCCGGTATCTGGTTTGCTGCCGTGTATAACAGCCATCATTATGTATTGGATGTACTGGCGGGCATTGTTTGCGCTATCACCGGTATCTACCTGTTTCAGTGGATCATTCAGCGTAGTGAACTGGCACAAAAATTCATACAAATGTTTGTTAGGGCTATTGAGTAGTCCTTTCATTGGCGATACATAACTTTTCATTTGTAATTATTTACAGATATTTGTCCAATGGCAAGAATCAGACCGTTCAAAGCATTACGCCCGCAACCACAATTGGCTAAACAGGTTGCCAGCCGTCCCTACGATGTATTGAGTTCAGTAGAAGCGAAACAGGAGGCGCAGGGCAACCACAGTTCTTTTTTACATATCACGAAAAGTGAGATCGATCTTCCGGATACGATGGATGTACACGATGCAGCTGTATATGAGCAGGCAAAAGAGAACCTGGCCGCTTTTATCAAGCGAGAGATCCTTTTCCGCGAGTCGAAAGCCTGTTATTATATCTACCAGCTCGTGATGAATGGCCGCGCACAAACGGGCCTGGTATGTGTGAGCAGTGTGGATGATTATGAGAATGGCATTATCAAGAAACATGAATTTACCCGTCCGGAAAAAGAGCAGGATCGTATTAATCATATCAAAATATCCGGTGCGCAAACCGGTAATGTTTTCCTGGCATATCGTAATCACGACACCATCGATGCATTGATCGGTCAGTGGAAGGAAACCAAATCGCCGGTATATGATTTTACAGCCGACGATGGCATACAACACACCATCTGGATTGTAAGCAGTGACGATGTTACAGAACAAATTACATCTGTTTTTGAGAAAGAGATCCCTTGCACTTACATCGCGGATGGTCATCACCGGGCAGCTTCGGCAGCTAAAGTGCGGAAAGCCCTGGGAGATGCCGCTACAGAGGGCGCTGATTATTTCCTGACCACCCTGTTCCCTTCCAATCAACTGTATATCATGGATTATAACCGGGTAGTGAAAGATCTGCATGGCTTAACACCGGCTTCGTTCCTGAAAGCATTGGAAAAAGATTTTACGGTAGAACCATTCAAAGGTGGTGAATATCGTCCGGAAACCCTGCACTCCTTTGGCTTATACCTGGATAAGAACTGGTACAAGCTTACCGCCAAAACGGGAACCTATACCACTGATCCCATAGGTGTGCTGGATGTGACTATCCTGTCAAATAATATACTTGACCCGATCCTGGGTGTCAAAGACCAGCGTACCGACAAGCGTATCGATTTTGTGGGAGGTATACGTGGACTGGCAGAATTGGAAAAAAGAGTGAACAGCGGTGAAATGGCAGCAGCTTTCAGCCTGTACCCAGTTACAATCGAGCAGTTATTCGATATTGCAGACAGTGGTAATGTAATGCCGCCTAAAAGTACCTGGTTTGAGCCTAAACTCAGAGACGGCCTGTTAACGCATCTCATCTACGAATAACCGCGGCATGTGTTTTGCAACACAACTGTGGTTAAATACAAGCTCATGAAATATGCATTTCTTTCACTGCTCGTAATTGTCCTGGCAGGTTCAGCGAAAGCACAGGAACAAACGGCAAGGTTATTACAGGAAACTGCCCGTACCCTGGTACAGAAAGGCGATTACGACAATGCCGCCGTAGTGCTGGAACGCGCCAAACAGCAGGAACCTGATAATACCGAGATCCTGCGGGACCTCTGTTTTGCTTATTATCTCAAAAGGGATTTCAGTAAAGCCATCGAAACAGGGAAAGATCTGGTAGAAAAGCCCAATGCCGACCAGCAGAGTTTCCAGGTGCTGGGACTTTCGTATAAAGCCATTGCATCGTATAAGGAATGTGCCAAGCTGTACCGTTCGGCGCTGCGTAAATTTCCCAATAGCGGCGTTATCTATAATGAATATGCCGAATTGTTTGCACTGGAGAATGACCTGGAAGAAGCCATTGTACAATGGGAGAAAGGGATAGAAGCGGATCCCAACTTCAGCAGCAATTATTACAATGCCACGATGTATCATACCCGAAAGGGAAACTGGATACGTTCCGTTCTATATGGCGAAATCTTCCTGAACCTGGAAAGTTATTCGGCCCGCACCGAGGAGATCAAAACACAACTGTATAACAGTTGGAGAAGTTTATTGATACCAGGCGCCATTCAGCAACAGAAAGACCTGAAAATGAGTTCTGCATTTGAGAAGACCGTACTCGACATCGTGGCCAAAGCAGCCGGTGCCACACAATTGGCCGTAACCGCAGATGCATTAACGGCTATCCGTACAAGATTTGTGGTTGAGTGGGCTGCTACACAGCAAAAAAACTATCCTTTTCAATTGTTTACCCATCAGCAATACCTGATCAGCCAGGGCCTGTTCGAAGCCTACACTTACTGGCTCTTCGCACCATCGCTGGGGGCTGATGCGTGCCAGGCATGGCAGAAAGCACATCCAAAGGAAACAGCCGGATTCAGTGCTTACCAGCAAAGCAGGGTGTTTAAAACACCTCCTGGTCAATATTATTTTTCACGCTAATATCTTTTTCTGCAAAGGCCGGTGTAAAGAACATCGGCTTTTTTATTTGTGCTTAATTGCCTAATTTGACTTCCTGAAACGACTGCTATATAAAGCCGTTAGACAGTATCCGGTCCTTACAGAGAATCCGGATCGAAGTATTGATTTGTTTGAACGAATAACGATTGCACATGACCATTAAAAGACTCTTTGACTGTTTAGAACACCAGCTACAGCATTTCCCCAAGAGCGATATGCTGGCCGCCAAGGAAAAGGGACAATGGGTAAAGTACAGTACACAGCAGGTTGCCGATACGGTAAACCGCCTGAGTGCCGGATTGATGAAACTGGGCGTCAGCGGAAATGATATGACACCCGAGGGCAGCGATAAAATCGCCATCATCAGTAATAACCGTCCCGAGTGGGTGTTCACTGATATGGCCGTTCAGCAACTGGGCGCCATATTGGTTCCGGTATATCCCACCACCAATCCACTGGAGCTAGAATTCATTTTAAACGATGCGGCAGTAAAATACATTTTCGTGAGCAATGAAGAATTGCTGGCAAAAGTCAATAGCCTCATTTCTAAAGTCCCAACACTTAAGAAAGCGTATACATTCGATAAAATAGCAGGAGCTGCACATTGGTCGGAAGTAACTGACCTGGCCGATGAAGCTTCTCTACAGCAGGTAGCTGCTGTAAAACAAAACGTTCCTGCTTCACATCTGGCTACCATTATCTATACTTCAGGTACAACAGGGACACCCAAAGGTGTCATGCTGAGCCACAAGAATATTTACAGTAATGTACAGTTTTCTAAAGAGAGCTTTCCGTTTGAAGACGCGCCGGAAACCCGTGTGTTGAGTTTTCTGCCACTGAACCATATTTTTGAGAAGACCTGCACCTATATCTATCTCTACAGCGGTATCAGTATTTATTATGCTGAAAGCCTGGAAACGATTGGCGACAATCTGCGCGAAGTGAAACCAGATGGTTTTACCACTGTTCCCCGTTTGCTGGAGAAAGTATTTGAGCGTATTATGACAAAGGGTAACGAGTTAACCGGCATCAAACGCAGCCTGTTTTTCTGGGCGGTTGAGCTGGCAGAAAAATATGATAACCGCATTAGCGGCAGCCTTTGGTATCGCACGCAACTGGCGCTGGCCGATAAACTCATCTTCAGCAAATGGAGAGAGGCACTGGGAGGCAGGGTGTCGTATGTGGTTACCGGCGGTGCAGCCTGCCAGGTAAAACTGCTCCGTATTTTTAATGCAGCAGGAATACCGGTGTACGAAGGATATGGTCCCACAGAGAACAGTCCCGTGATCAGCGTTAACCGTAAGAGTAAAGGAGGCATGAAATTCGGAACCGTAGGACCTGTTATCAATGGCATAGAGGTGAAACTGGCGGAGGACGGAGAGATCTGCGTAACGGGTCCCTGTGTGATGGAAGGTTATTACAAACGTCCGGACCTCACTGCCGAAACAGTGATAAACGGATGGCTGCATACGGGGGATATCGGCGTTTTTGAAGATGGTCAATTCCTCAAGATCACCGATCGGAAAAAGGAGCTCTTTAAAACCAGTGGCGGTAAATATGTGGCACCACAGCCGATCGAGAATAAATTCAAGGAAAGTCCGTTTATTGAGCAGATCATGGTAGTGGGTGCGGAACGCAAATTTGTGGGAGCACTCATTGTTCCCTCTTTTGCCGTACTCCGTGAGTGGATGAAAGAAAGGGGGTTAACCTATACCAGCAATGAAGAAGTGATCCGTCAGCCGCAGGTGCAGGAGCTGTTCAAAGGGCTGGTAGAAAGCTTCAATGGATACTTCAATCATGTGGAGCAGATCAAGAAATTTGAATTACTGCCCCGTGAATGGACCATCGATACCGGCGAAATGACACCTAAAATGAGCCTGAAAAGAAAAGTGGTGATGGAGAAATTTAAGGATGTGATCGAAAGAATCTATCTATAAGCTGAATGCCAATATTGTAAAAAAGGTCCCGCAGTTCTGCGGGACCTTTTTTATTTACCCCGAAACACTATAAAATATTCAAAATAGTTTCTACTTTGTCAAACATACACTACAACCAAACCACATTCTATGAAAAAGCTACTCAAACCATTATTGGTATTGGCAGCCTTGTTGCTGCTACTTGTATCACTTGCTGCAGGGTATGTTTATTATTTTCTGCCCGATGTTGGTAATGCCCCCGAACTAAAAGTTGAGATTACACCTGAAAGGGTGGAACGTGGCAAGTACCTGGCTACCAGTGTGGCCGTATGCATTGACTGCCATTCCACCCGCGATTGGTCTCAGTTCGCTGGTCCTCCCATTGCAGGTACCGATGGGAAAGGAGGAGAAGTGTTTGCCAGGGAGTTTGGATTTCCGGGAACATTTTATGCCAGGAATATTACGCCGTATGCTTTATCGAAATGGACAGATGGTGAGATTTTCCGTACGATTACCACCGGGGTTACCAGGAATGGTAATGCCCTGTTCCCGATCATGCCATACGGTCATTATGGAAAGACAGATAAGGAAGATGTTTACAGTATCATTGCCTATATCCGCACATTGCCTGCTGTTACACATGACGTAACTGTTTCGCGACCTGATTTTCCGGCAAACCTGATGATGAACCTGGTACCGGTTAAACCAGCATTTGTAACCAGGCCTCCGCAGTCTGATTCTGTACAATA
The DNA here is from genome assembly GCF_058231045.1 of Sediminibacterium sp. FW305-C-269. NCBI lineage: Bacteria > Pseudomonadati > Bacteroidota > Chitinophagia > Chitinophagales > Chitinophagaceae > Sediminibacterium > Sediminibacterium sp. FW305-C-269. Next base: position 1,021,273 of record NZ_JBIQXQ010000001.1, read on the forward strand.
TGGGGCATACCTGACCAATATGGCAGCCTGTGTGGAATGTCATTCAAAAGAAAGTAAGGGACAGGTGATTGCAGGAACAGAATTCGGCGGTGGTCGTGAGTTCCGTATGCCAGGTGGCATTGTGCGTTCTGCTAACCTTACCATACACAGCACTGGCCTGGCTAATATGACACGGGAACAATTTATACAGCGGTTTGCTGCGTATAAAGACAGCAGCTACCGTTCTCCCAAATTAAAACCAACGGATTTTAATTCGCCTATGCCATGGACCATGTATGCGGGCATGAAGCCAGAAGATCTGTCGGCTATCTATGCATACCTGAGAACCGTAAAGCCGATTGACAATACCGTAGAAAAGTTTACAGCAAAAGAAGAATAGTATTCGCACAAAACAAATCTTGGCAGGAAAACAAATCTTACCGAACTTGTAAGCCAGCATAATGCCGGTTATTATGACCTGTACATACCGGTATTTTGGGTTTTCTGAATAAAAATATCCATGCGGATCTATGATGCCAAGCTCTGTTTACGAATCTTTTTTTCATACATCACTCCAGGCATTGATCATCGCAACACCGGAGGGTGGCATTTTGCAGGCAAACCAGGCTGCCTGCAATCTGTTTGGCTATACCGAAGCGGAGTTGCAGAATCTTGGTAGTAAATATATGCTGGTATTGGATGATTTGTCTATCCAGCAATTGATGAAAGGAGGTGCCCCAGGCAGGCTTGTAGAAATGGAAGCTATCGGTATCCGCAGGGATGGGGAACATTTTCCGATAAAGATCATATCGTCAACGAGCAGAACGGAAGATGGTAGGGAACTGACCTGTCTGATGTTTGCCCCGGTGCCTGACCGGCAAAGCCAGGAACAGAAGCTGAAAGAGTTGCTCGAAGATACCAAACAGCTTCACCAGAAAGAGGAAGACAGTCGCCGCCTGCTGGAAAGTGCAGTAAACAGTGTGACCGACGGATTCTTTATTACCAACAAGGACTGGAAGATTGTATTTTTCAATAAAGCGGCAGAACAAATTCTGCAGCGATATGAGCGCGATATTATTGGTAAAAATTTCTGGTCTACATTTCCTGACCTGGCAGTATTGAAAAACGGTATTGATTATGATACCCTGGTAAAGAAGAATAAAGCCATCCGTTTCAGGGAGTTCTTTCCCCAGTATAAGATATGGGCTGATGTAGGTGTGTATCCTTCAGAAAAAAACTTTTTTGTTTATATCAAAGATGTAACGGAAGTAAGAACCCTGCGTATACTGGAGAAACTGGAAAGAGAAGTACTGGAGATGAATGCGCGTCCTGAGAGTGTTTTGGAAGATACTTTGTGTTTTTACCTGAAGCAGATAGAGGAACTGCATACCGGTATGATCTGTTCCGTGCTCCGGTTAGTGGGGAATCGTTTGTATAACTGGGCATCGCCCAGTTTGCCGGAAGTTTATTGCAAGGCAATTGATGGAAGCCAGATTGGTGAGAATACCGGATCTTGCGGCACAGCAGCCTACTTGAGGGAGAAAGTGGTGGTTACAGATATTGCTACCGATCTCCGCTGGGCGAACTATCGGGAACTGGCAGACATAGGAGGTGTCAAATCCTGTTGGTCGTTTCCCATTATTGATTCGCATAACCAGGTAATGGGCACTTTTGCGATCTATTACAGAAGGATAAAATCACCCACTAAGGAAGAAGAATATACACTGAATCGGGTAAAGAATCTCCTGACGGTTATCATCGAGAACCATCTTTCGGTAGAAGCTGTAAAATCCAGTAACCGTAATTATGATATGGTGGCAAAGGCAACCAACGACGCTATTTGGGACTGGAACGTGGAAACAGGTGATGTGGTGAGGTCAGGTCAGGGTCTTCAGATTTTTTTCGGATACGACCTGAAAGAAGCTGCTGCGGAAGATGACTTCTGGAACAAACGGGTGCATCCCGACGACCTGCCCTCGCTGCTGGATCATCGGGCAGAAGTATTGGCTGATCCGGTACAGTTGTATTGGGAGGATGAATATCGTTTCATGAAAAAAGATGGACAATATGCCCATGTGTTCGACAGAGGCTATATTATCCGCAACGATAATGGGAAAGCCACACGCGTATTGGGTGCTACGCGGGATATTACGGAAAGAAAGAAAAATGAAGCTTTATTACTGGAGCTGAATACCCGCTTGAAACAACGGGCCGATGAACTGGCCGCATCGAATGTGGAACTGGAGCGTTTTGCATACATTGCTTCGCATGACATGCAGGAACCCCTGAGGATGATCACCAGTTTTCTGCAGTTGTTCAAGAAAAAATATGAAGACCAGATTGATGAAACTGCGGAGCAATACATACATTTTGCCATGGATGGGGCAGACAGGATGAAAAAACTGATCATGGACCTGTTGGAATATTCAAGGGTGGGATCAAATAAGGATAATTTTTCAGAAATAGATACCAATCTGTTATTGAAGGAAGTGGTGAATATGTTCATGGGCAGGATCGATGAGATGAAAGCAACTGTGGTGGTGGGAGATCTCCCGTCTGTAACGGCCAATCGTATACAGATATTTCAGTTATTCCAGAATCTGTTGGGGAATGCACTGAAATACCATAGTGGCGAATCGCCCCTGATAGAGATCAACGGACAGGAGGAAGCTGCACATTACCTGTTCAGTGTGAAAGACAATGGGATCGGTATCAAACCAATTTTCTTTGAAAAGATCTTTGTATTGTTCCAGCGTCTCCATCATAAAAATGAATACAGCGGAACCGGTATCGGATTGTCTATTTGTAAGAAGATCGTGGAACGGCATGGGGGCAGGATCTGGGTAGAATCCGAACCTGGTAAGGGAAGTTGTTTTTATTTTACCATCAGTAAATCGGCGGCTGACTATCGCTAAGGAAAGAATCAATTGTTTATCATACCGGATTGCCAGCAAAAGGATATTCCGGAAGAAGAATTCAGAATAATGGCTATTACCGAAACAAATCCAGCTTTTTCAGTGCTGATCGTGGAAGATAACCCGGGAGATATGTTCCTGCTGGAAGAGACCCTGCGTTTAACCAACCTTCCTTTCACAGAAGTCATTAAAGCAACCAGCGCGGCTTCGGCCATTGATGTGTTGAAGCAACAGGAAGTAAGTGTGGTATTGCTCGACCTCTCTTTGCCGGATAGCTCAGGATTCAATTCCTATGCCCAGGTAAATAGTGTGGCAGACAGTGTGCCCATTATTGTGCTTACCGGTTTGGCCGATATGGAGCTGGCGTTGGAAACGATGGCCCAAGGCGCGCAGGATTACCTGGTGAAGGGAGAATATGACGAACGTTTGCTGGCTAAATCCATCCAGTACAGTATAGAACGTAACAGGATCCGCCTGAGTCTGATTGAAAGCAACGAGAGTTACCGCAATCTCTTTTTCAATAATCCGTTACCTATTTTTATCTGGGACATGGAGACCCTCGCCATTCTGGAAGCAAATGATATTGCCCAGCAGGAATACGGTTATACGTATGAAGAGCTATTAAACATGTCGGTACTGGATCTCAGGAAACCAGAGTTTCACCAAAGTATCCGTGCTTTTGCCAGGGAGTTCCAGCAGGATGAAACCCTGAAAAGTTCCGGTATATGGAAGCATATTAAAAAAAACGGGGAAGAAATGATCCTTGATATCTCTTCTCATCGCATCGAATACAAGGGCGGACCGGCAATTCTTTCCATTCATAATAATATCACCGAAAAAGTGAGATTAGAGGAAAAGCTGGAAGAAGAACGCCTGCTGAAACAGAAAGAGATCAATGAAGCCATGATTCGTGTGCAGGAACGGGAGCGATACGAGATCAGCACCGAGTTGCACGATAACGTGAACCAGCAACTGACCGTTGCCATGATGTACATAGCATCGGCCGAACAGAAGTGTAAAGATGAATCAGGTTTTCTGAAACAATCTTCCGGATTTATCCTGCATGCCATTGAAGAGATCCGCAAACTCTCCCAGACGCTGGTGACACCATTAATCAAACATTTTGGTCTGAGTAAAGCCATAGAGGGCCTGCTGGATGATATTGGTGCGGTGAATACTTTGCAGATCGATCTTACAGCAGATACTTTTTTTGAGGAAGATATCAAGTATGATTTTAAACTAAGTGTGTTCCGGATGGTACAGGAACAGATGAATAATATCATCAAACATGCGCAGGCAACACAGGTCAATATTGAACTGATGCGCAACAACCATATGATTTACCTGAAGATTGCTGATAATGGTGTAGGTTTTAACAGTAGCCAGCATCGGAAAGGCATCGGTCTTTACAACATCATTAGTCGTGCGGAAGTGTACAATGGTATCGTTGATATAGAAACAGAGCCTGGTAAAGGATGTGCCCTGTACATCACGTTCCCTTTGAATGCAGAGATATTTTTGTAAGTAAATGTATGCATATTAGGGCTGTTTGCTATGCAGTGCATCCAGGTATTTTTTACGGATAATACTCTGTACTGGTACACGGCTGATCTTACTTTCCAGCCAGGAAATGATGTCGAGGTACATGAAAGCCCGGCTTTCCAGGCGACTTTTTTCCAGCGGTTTCAATGTAGCCAGTAAGGTCTCGAATTGAGGTTGCAGTTGCTGCGGCGATAAACGGAACGATTTGCGCAGGAAACTGAAGATCTCTTCCTCCACCGTACTCAGGTTCTGCATCTTGTACATGAACCGGTATACAGATTTAAGCAGGTATTCAAGCAAGGTGAAATTACCTAATTCATAATGTGCGATAAGGTGCAGCAACCTGGCATAACATTGCAGATCTGTACGCAGGTCTACCTTCCAGTTGATGATCTTATTCAGGTAATCAATGCTCCTGTCGGCATCGCCGCTGCCGAAATACAGCGATGCGATCTTGTAATAGAACACCAGTACCCGATGACGGTCGAGGTACAGCTCAAATTCTTCAAGCTTTTCCTCTATAAAAGGGACCAGTTCCAGTCCTTCACTGAAGGTCCCTTCCATAAAATGTTTGTTCAGCTTGGATATGTTCAGGTAAATAAAAGTCTGTATCAGGTTGTTCCGGTTCTGCTGTATCACCGGTGTCTGCATGAACTTTTCAAACAACAGGATGGTCTCATTGAATTTCTGAAAATTACGCAGGTCAAAATGGGCACCCATCAGGTTATGCATACCCTTGATATAATGTGCGGTCTCTATTTCGATCATCCTGGGTGTAGACTCGAACAGGTCTACCCATTTTTGGCAATAACGATAATAGCCCAGAAAATTCTGGGTTATAAATGCATGCCAGCAGTAACACTGGTACAGGTACAATCGTTCATAAAACTCCTTTACATCTTTCGCGCGATCAATAGCCGGATGGTTCAGGAAAGCATCTACCGCGGCCGTATCTTCTTCGTTACGGGCAATGCCGTGTTTGATATACCAGCTATACAACTGCAATGACAGATTAGAGAGTGTACTGATCAGCTCCAGTCGCTGGTTCACTTCATTCACTTCGGCACTGAGTCTGTCGGCCCTGTCCTGCATACTGCGCGTAATATGTAGCGATTCGATCTTTTTCTCCAGAAACAGTGCCTGTAACTGGTAGGTGACCTGGTGATTGCTGCGTGCCAGCTCTTTGATCCTGTCAAGGATCTTCAGGCTCTGCAGATAAAGTCCCTTATTATATAAAAGCCGGGCAAAATCGAGCTGTTCATGCAGTTCCAGGTCGATATTCTCTTCCTGGTTCAGCAGACGAAGGCTTACCAGGATCTCGCGGTACAGGTGGGCTTTCAGGTTCGAAAGCTGTTGTTTCTGAATCGAGGGGTTTTTAACTAACAACTGTTCTTCATCATACTCCTTCATTTTGTCCAGGGCATCGAATAACTGGATCACTTTCAGGTCGCCCGATCCCGAATTCCGGGTCATATAGAGCTTAAAATTCCGCTTCTCCGATCTTTCCAGCGATTGGATCAGTTGAAATAAAGTATCGGTAGAACGGTTAGGCATCGTATTTTTTTTTAACTAAGATCCAATACCAGTAAGGGTTTGGTCTTTTTTTGGGGGCTTTATAGAGTGTAAAAAGCCCCCGATTTTGGTCTTTTTTCCTGTATTATCCGAACTATATTCGATAATGGCAGGCTATTAGGTTTGTTATTAACGGCAATCGATAACAAATGTAAATAGCCTGCCTTTTCATCTGAAAATTAGACTAAAAAATATTAATGGATCAACAGGTCTTCATATTCGACACCACACTCCGCGATGGGGAACAGGTTCCTGGCTGTAAGCTCAATACCAAAGAGAAACTGACCCTTGCCCTGCACCTGGAGGCCCTGGGAGTGGATATTATCGAAGCTGGTTTCCCTATTTCCAGTCCCGGCGACTTTGAATCGGTAACCGAGATCTCCAAAGCGGTGAAAAATGCCACTATCTGTGGTCTTAGCCGTGCTGTGCAGAAAGATATTGAAGTGGCCGCCCAGGCGCTCAAATTCGCCAAACGTCCCCGGATTCATACCGGAATCGGCACTTCTGATTATCATATCAAGGCCAAATTCAACGCTACGCGTGATGAGATCCTGGCACGTGCTGTTCAGGCCGTGAAATGGGCTAAGAATTTTGTGGATGATGTGGAGTTCTACGCCGAAGATGCCGGCCGGACCGATAACGAATACCTGGCACGGGTGGTGGAAGCGGTGATCAAAGCCGGCGCCACTGTTGTGAACATACCGGATACAACCGGTTACTGTTTACCACAACAGTATGGCGAAAAGATCGCGTACCTGATGAACCATGTGCCCAATGTGGATAAGGCGATCCTGTCCTGCCATTGTCATAACGACCTCGGACTGGCTACTGCCAATTCCATTGCAGGCGTAGTTGCCGGAGCCAGGCAGATAGAATGTACCATCAACGGCCTGGGCGAAAGGGCCGGGAATACTTCACTGGAAGAAGTAGTGATGGTGCTGAAACAACACAAATACCTGGGTTTATATACCCATGTCAATACCAGAATGCTGAACCCGCTCAGTCGCGAAGTGGCTGATACCATGCGGGTACCTGTGCAATTGAACAAAGCCATTGTGGGCGCCAATGCGTTCTCACATTCATCCGGAATACACCAGGATGGCTTTTTGAAGGATTCACTTACTTACGAGATCATTAACCCCGAAGAAGTTGGGGCAGAAGGCAGTAAGATCGTACTTACTGCCAGGAGCGGCCGTAGTGCACTGGCGCACCGTTTCCAGAAGATCGGTTATGCATTTACACGTAACGATATAGATGTTCTCTATGAATCATTTTTGCAGGTAGCAGACAGAAAAAAGGAAGTTGAGGAAGAGGACCTGCACCAGCTGGCAAAAGCTTATCAGGCAGAGCCAGCCATCGCTTAGGATTTTCTCATCAGTATAGTTTTAGTTTGAGTAGCGTGGTGTTTCTACACCACGCTTAATTTAAATTTCGTATGGCAAAGACATTATTTGATAAGATCTGGGACAAACACGTAGTACAACAGGTTGAAGAGGGTCCTTCGGTACTGTATATCGACAAACACTTTATACATGAGGTGACCAGTCCGCAGGCTTTTGCCGGTATTGAGAAAAGAGGCCTTACCGTATTTCGTCCGCAGCAGGTGGTAGCCACAGCCGATCATAATGTGCCTACGCTGAACCAGCATTTACCTATCAAAGATGAACTCTCCCGTTTGCAGGTTCAGCAACTCATTGAAAATTGTAAGAAACATCATATTGAATTGTATGGCCTGGGGCACCCTTTCCAGGGGATTGTACATGTGATCGGACCTGAGCTGGGCATTACGCAACCAGGTATGACGATCGTTTGCGGCGACAGCCACACATCCACGCATGGCGCTTTCGGCTCCATCGCTTTTGGTATTGGTACCAGTGAAGTAGAAATGGTATTTGCATCGCAGTGCCTGCTGCAAACCAAACCCAAACTAATGCGCATCATCATTGACGGTGAATTGCAGCCGGGTGTGGTATCGAAAGACATTATCCTGTACATCATTGCACAGATAACGGCCAGTGGCGCTACCGGTTATTTTGTAGAGTATGCCGGTTCTGCCATCCGCGCCTTATCGATGGAAGCAAGGATGACGATCTGTAATATGAGTATCGAAATGGGCGCCCGTGGCGGTATGATCGCTCCGGACCAAACCACTTTCGATTATATCAAAGGGCGTCAGTTTGCACCAGGACTTGCCCAGTGGGATAAAAAACTGGCCGAATGGAAAGAACTGTATAGTGATGCAGATGCGGTATTCGATAAAGAGATACAGATCAATGCGGCCGATATTCAACCCATGATCACTTATGGAACCAATCCCGGTCTGGGTATTGCCATCAATGGAAAGATCCCGGTAACGGATCATATCACTGACGAAGGTGAACGAAATAATATTATCAAGGCACTGACCTATATGGGACTCGAATCAGGCAAAGCCTTATTGGGTATGCCGGTGCAGCATGTGTTCATCGGCAGCTGTACCAATTCGCGTATCGAGGATCTGCGCCAGGTAGCATCACTGGTGAAGGGAAGAAAGAAAAACCCTAATGTGCAGGTGATGATTGTTCCAGGTTCACAACAGGTGGCAAGACAAGTACAGGCCGAAGGATTGGATAAAGTATTCCGCGAAGCGGGATTTGAAATACGTCAGGCAGGTTGCAGTGCCTGTCTGGGGATGAATGAAGACAAGATCCCGGCAGGTGAATACTGTATCAGTACCAGTAACCGGAATTTTGAAGGCCGCCAGGGCGCCGGCGCCAGAACACTGCTGGCTAGTCCCTTAACAGCCGCTGCTGCAGCCATTACCGGAGTGGTAACGGATGTAAGGGAGTTGCCCGCTGTTTTCTGAAGTAAGATGGAAGGATACTATCTCATCAAAGTAAAATTTTCCCCGAAGGGGTTATATATATGAAACCACTGAAATCAATACACAGCCGTTTTGTTCCGCTACCGATAGAGAATGTGGATACGGACCAGATCATTCCGGCAAGGTTCTTAAAAGCCACTACCCGTGAAGGTTTTGGTAAGAACCTGTTCCGCGACTGGCGTTATGTTGATAATGATGAAAGCAAGCCCAAACCGGATTTCGTGTTGAACCAACGGCAATACAGCGGAGAGATACTGGTGGCAGGCAAGAATTTTGGCTGTGGCTCATCCCGCGAACATGCTGCCTGGGCCCTGCAGGATTATGGTTTTAAGGCGGTGGTGTCCAGTTTTTTTGCAGATATCTTCCGTAACAACGCCCTGAACAACGGTGTGTTGCCGGTAAAAGTGAGCGATGCTTTCCTTGCAGAATTGTTTGCACTGGGAAATGAAGCAACCTTGACCATTGATGTGGACGCACAGACCATTACGATTGATGCAACCGGTGTGCAGGAAGTGTTTGATATCAACAGGTATAAGAAAACATGTCTTTTGAACGGGTACGATGATATTGATTATCTCATCAGTAATAAAGCGCAGATAGAAGCTTTTGAGGCACAGTTACAATCCTAATTTTTTATTATGACAGCTTCTCCTCTTTTACAGGTAAACGGACTTACAGTACAACTGTCGGGCCGCCCTGTGTTGCAGGACTTGTCATTTACCATACAGCCCGGAGAAAAACTGGCAGTGATCGGTGCTTCCGGATCTGGCAAGACGACTTTAATCAAGGCATTGTCCGGTCAATGTTTCGGCAGTGGAACCATCTGTTTTCAGAACGGAACTGCTACGCGGATAGCCGTCATTGCACAACAACACCAGTTTAAAAACCGGTCCCACCTGAATTCTTTTTATTACCAGCAACGATTCAATTCAAACGATTCCGAAGACGCACAGACTGTTTCGGAAGCTTTGGAAGAAACAGGTGCAGATAAAGTATCTGTTGCTGAAACGCTGGCTCAGCTCGGAATCAGCCATATCAGTAATACCCGCCTGATCCAGTTATCAAATGGTGAACACAAAAGATGTCAGCTGGCCAAAGCCGTGTTGCAGAATGCCGAATGGCTGTTGCTCGATAATCCGTATACCGGATTGGATATAACGGCAAGGCAGATGCTGAATACCATCCTGGATAATCTCTCTGAGCGTGGTATCCAGTACCTGCTGGTAACTGGCCCTACGGATATTCCCGCTTCCGTAACGCATGTGGCAGAATTGTCGGATGGTAAACTGGGAACCATATCTTCCCGTCAGGATCACGTCCTTATCCGTTCTGAGGCAAAACAACCTTTGTTGCTCAATGATGCATTCCTTGTTTCCTGTAAAACCATACCGCCGGTCTATACTTACCCTGATTTTTCTATAGCGATACGCATGGTGAATACTTCGGTGGTGTATCATGACCGTACCATACTGGATACCATTAACTGGGAAGTGAGGAAGGGTGAGTGCTGGAGTGTATCCGGCCACAATGGTTCGGGTAAATCTACTTTGCTGAGCCTTGTCAATGGTGATAATCCGCAGGCTTTTGCCAATGAAATTTATCTGTTCGATAAAAGAAAAGGTAGTGGGGAAAGTATCTGGGACATCAAACAGAAGATCGGTTATGTATCACCCGAACTGCACCATTATTTTGATGACACTGCCACCGCATTCGAGGTAGTGGCTTCCGGTTTGTTTGATACCATCGGTTTGTTCAGGCAATTATCACAGCAACAGCGCGCTATTGTCTACCAGTGGCTGGCATTGCTCGATATCACAGCCCTTGCACAAAAATCTTTCAGACAGTTATCCAATGGGCAGCAGCGACTGATTTTACTGGCGAGGGCATTGGTAAAGAACCCGCCATTGCTGATACTGGATGAGCCCTGCCAGGGACTGGACAGTGACTTGTCTGCCCGTTTTATTGCCTTGGTGGATACGATCTGTGTAGAGATGCAGAAAACGCTGATCTATGTGAGTCATTATAAAGAAGAGATTCCATCCTGTGTCAACCGCACATTGGAGCTGAAGCAAGGAAGAATCGCAGCATAAAAAAACTAAGAAATACTATCTGATATGGAAAAGAAGATCGCAGTAATATTCGGAGATGGCATAGGTCCGGAAGTGACCCAGCAATCCATCAAGGTGTTGAATGCCATAGCGCACCGTTTCGAACATGTGTTCCATTACAACTATGGTATCATGGGAGCGGATGCGATTGATAAAACGGGTAATCCTTTGCCCGACGAAACCATTGCTACCTGTCTGGATAGCGATGCGATTTTATTCGGAGCTATCGGCCATCCCAAATATGATAACGATCCCACTGCCAAAGTAAGGCCCGAACAGGGTTTGCTGAAGCTTCGCAAGGAACTGCAATTGTTCGCCAATATCCGTCCTATTACTACCTATCATGCGCTGCATCACTTATCTCCCCTGAAAGCAAAACAGTTGAAAGGGATCGATTTTGTGATCTTCCGCGAGTTGACGGGTGGTATCTATTTTGGCAAGAAGGAGCTGAGCGAAGACCAGACAAGGGCTTCCGATGATTGTGTGTATACCAAACCCGAGATAGAAAGGGTGGCGCACCTGGCTTTTCAGTATGCGCAGAAAAGAAAAAAGAAGCTGACGTTGGTAGATAAGGCCAATGTACTGGAAACCTCCCGCCTCTGGCGCAAAGTGATCCAGGAGATAGCAGCGCAGTATGCGGATGTGACCGTGGATTATATGTTCGTTGATAACGCAGCCATGCAGATCATCCTGAATCCGGCCCAGTTCGATGTGGTGCTCACAGAGAATATGTTCGGTGATATCATCAGCGATGAAGCCAGTGTACTCAGCGGTTCGCTGGGCCTGCTGCCTTCTGCGTCTGTGGGTAATAAGACCGCATTGTTCGAGCCCATTCACGGCTCCTATCCGCAGGCGGCCGGAAAAGATATCGCTAACCCGCTGGGTTCCATCCTTTCTGCAGCCATGATGCTGGATCATTTTGGTCTGACCAATGAGGCACATGCGGTAAGGGAAGCGGTGAGCTGGACACTATCGCATGGCTTTGTTTCAAAAGATGTGGATCCGATCAACAACTATGCAACCACAGCGATCGGTGACCTGATCGCAGATCATATCGAACGGCATAGGGATGGCGGCAGACGCAGTAGTAACGCGAGTTTGAACCAGTCAACGATTATCTGATAACTTACACACGTTCGTAAATAATATGCGTGTGTTTTTGGAATACATAAAATAGTTCTTTGTTTTTTGCAGTGGTGGGAGTACTTTTGTGCTAACAGCTCATCCATGTTAAGAAGCAGAATACATAATGTGAACACGGTCATTACAGTCATTGCGATTGTGATCGTCATTATTATTCCTGCCCTGCATGGAGGATGAGTTTATATTAGGTAAAAGATACTAAGCATATAAGCCCCGCCTCCCAAAAGGCGGGGCTTTCTTTTTCAGCACTGTAACAAAGAACAAAAAATATATGGCAAACTATTATAACGAGCATACGGTACTTTACCTCAACGGGGCTTTTGTAAATGCGTCGGAGGCCAAAATGGATTTTTATAGCCAGTCGTTCCATTATGGCTATTCTGTGTTTGAAGGTATCCGTTCTTACAGGACCCTCACCGGCGAGACCCGCATATTCAAGGCAGACGAACATTATGAGCGTTTGAAGGTTTCTGCGGAGTCATTGAATATGCCGTACCATTGGTCGGCCGCTGAACTGATAGAAGCTACCTATGAACTGCTATCGCAGAACAAACTGCAGGACGCTTATATCCGCCCGGTGGTATATGCCCCGGCCAATATGAGTTTTAACCGGAACACGGAATCATTCATTGTGATAGAAGTATGGGAGATGGCGCCCTTCCTGGGCGATAAGCTGCTGCGCGTAATGAGTTCTTCCTTTCAGCGCCCCAATCCGAAAGGATTCAAGATACACGCTAAAGCGGCCGGGCATTATGTGAACTCCATCCTGGCCAGCCAGGAAGCCAAGGCCAATGGTTTTGATGAAGCCCTGCTGAGTGATATGAACGGCAATGTGGCGGAAGGTCCAGGAGCAAATGTGTTTTACGAAAAAGACGGTCGCCTGTACACTACGGCATTAGGCAATATTCTTCCGGGTATCACCAGAGCCACTGTGCTGGAATTATGTGCCGAACTGAACATACCGGTGGAAGAGAAACTGTTCACCAAAGAAGCCATGTATGGCGCCGATGCCGCTTTCTTCTGCGGAACAGCAGCGGAAGTGATCGGTATGGAATCGCTGGATGACAAAACCTTTGCATTGCCCTGGGAAAAGACCGTGAGCCGCACCATACAACAGGCTTATAAGGACCTGGTAGTGGAACGGAAAAATGTAGTGGTGAACGAGATCACCGGTGTTGAATAGCATTACCGAAAGTACAAGTGAGTGACACAAGTAAAGTTGAATAAAGATATATCGTTGAAAAAATGGCAAAAGAAATCAATCAGTACAGTAAAACATTAACACAGGATGTAACACAGCCTGCCGCACAGGCCATGTATTACGGAATTGGTCTGACGGATGAAGACCTGAAAAAAGCACAGGTAGGTGTGGTGAGCATGGGGTACGACGGCAATACCTGTAACATGCACCTGAATGACCTGGCACAGCTGGTGAAAAAAGGTGTATGGGAGAACGATCTGGTAGGATTGATCTTTAACACCATTGGCGTGAGTGATGGGATGAGCAATGGTACCGATGGCATGCGTTACTCCCTGGTGAGCAGGGATATTATTGCAGATTCGATTGAAGCTGTTTGCGGCGCACAGTATTACGATGCTGTGATCGCATTACCGGGTTGTGATAAAAATATGCCGGGCTCCATTATTGCGATGGGCCGTTTGAACCGGCCAGCCATCATGGTGTATGGCGGCACCATTGCGCCGGGCCATTACAAAGGGCAGGACCTGAACATCGTATCGGCTTTTGAAGCGCTGGGACAAAAACTCGCCGGTAATCTTGACGAAGCTGACTTCAAGGGAATAGTAAAACATGCTTGTCCGGGCGCAGGTGCCTGCGGTGGTATGTACACTGCCAATACCATGGCATCGGCCATAGAAGCATTGGGTATGAGTCTGCCTTATTCCTCATCTAACCCCGCGTTGAGTGAGGAGAAACAACAGGAATGCCAGGAAGCGGGTAAAGCTATCAGGCTGTTAATGGAAAAAGATATCAAACCCAGGGATATCATGACGCGTAAAGCGTTCGAGAATGCGATCACCCTGATAATGGTGCTGGGGGGCAGTACCAATGCGGTGCTGCACCTGATCGCCATGGCCAAGAGTGTTGATGTGGAACTGACCCAGGATGATTTTCAGCGCATCAGCGATAGGGTTCCTGTTCTGGCAGATTTTAAACCCAGTGGTAAATATCTGATGCAGGACCTGCATCAATATGGTGGTGTACCTGCGGTGATGAAATACCTGTTGAACAAAGGGATGCTCCATGGCGATTGCCTGACCGTAACCGGTAAAACGATCGCTGAGAATGTAGCTGATGCACCAGATCTGGATTTCGCACAGCAACAGATCATCCTGCCTGTAGAAACACCTGTGAAAGCGACCGGTCATTTACAAATCCTTTACGGCAACCTCGCCGAGGGTGGCAGTGTGGCTAAGATCAGTGGAAAGGAAGGTGAATTGTTTGAAGGCCCCGCACGTGTGTTCGATGGTGAGCATGAACTCATCAACGGCATCAACAGCGGCCGTATCAAACATGGTGATGTGGTGGTGATCCGTTATGTGGGTCCGAGAGGTGCACCGGGTATGCCGGAGATGCTGAAACCCACATCAGCCATTATTGGTGCGGGATTGGGTAAGAGCGTGGCATTGATCACCGATGGAAGGTTCAGCGGCGGTACACACGGTTTCGTGGTAGGACATGTAACACCTGAAGCATACAATGGCGGTTTGATAGGATTGGTGCAGGACAATGATATCATTGAACTGAATGTAGCCACTAAAAAAATGACACTGAAAGTAAGCGAAGAAGAGATAAACAGGCGCCGAGTCAGTTGGAAGCAGCCTGCCTTGAAAGCCACCAAAGGTCTCTTGTACAAGTATGCCAAACAGGTAAAAGATGCTTCGGAAGGCTGTGTGACCGATGAGAGTTAACAACAGAATTTTCAACTGAATCCAAAAGAAAAAAACAGATTGTATGAGTACAACTGCGCAAATAAAAACAACGACCAGCCCGCAACCACAGGTAATCTCTTCCGCGAAAGGTGATGAACTGACCGGTTCCCAGGCGGTACTGGAAGCCTGCATTGTAGAGGGGGTAACTACCATTTTCGGTTATCCTGGTGGTGCCATCATGCCCATCTATGATGCTTTGTATGATTATAACGATAAACTGAAACATATCCTGGTACGTCATGAGCAGGGTGGTATACATGCCGCACAGGGTTATGCACGTGCATCCGGGAATGTGGGGGTGGTATTTGCTACCAGTGGTCCTGGTGCTACCAACTTAGTTACAGGTTTGGCTGATGCGATGATCGACAGTACACCCGTAGTTGCCATCACCGGACAGGTATTTGCACACCTGCTGGGAACAGATGCTTTTCAGGAAACCGATGTGGTGAATATTACGACTCCGGTTACCAAATGGAATTACCAGGTAACAGATGCCACAGAGATACCTGCAGTACTGGCCAAGGCATTTTACATTGCCCGCAGCGGCAGGCCGGGCCCTGTATTGATAGATATCACCAAGAACGCACAGATACAGAAATTCCGTTACGAAGGGTATACAGCTTGTAACCATGTGCGCAGTTATCGTCCAAAGCCCATTATCCGGAAAGAATATATTGAAGAAGCGGCCCGGTTGATCAATGCAGCGGAAAAACCATTTGTGGTTTTTGGTCAGGGTGTGATATTGGGTAAGGCAGAAAAAGAATTCAAGGCCTTTATTGAAAAAGCGGGCATCCCCGCCGCCTGGACCATTTTAGGGTTAAGCGCTTTACCCACCGATCATCCGTTGAATGTGGGCATGTTGGGCATGCATGGAAATTATGGCCCGAATGTGATGACCAATGAGTGCGACGTACTGATAGCCGTGGGTATGCGCTTCGAT
This sequence comes from Sediminibacterium sp. FW305-C-269, assembly GCF_058231045.1. Lineage (NCBI taxonomy): Bacteria > Pseudomonadati > Bacteroidota > Chitinophagia > Chitinophagales > Chitinophagaceae > Sediminibacterium > Sediminibacterium sp. FW305-C-269. The sequence continues at coordinate 1,037,287 of NZ_JBIQXQ010000001.1, forward strand.
GACCGTGTTACCGGACGACTGGACAAATATGCCAAGCAGGCCAAAGTGATTCACCTGGATATAGATCCCTCGGAGATAGATAAGAATGTGAAAGCAACCGTAGGTGTCTGGGGTGATTGTAAGGAAACTCTGCCCATGCTGACAAAACTGGTGGAAGCCAAAGTGTATCCGCAGTGGGTGGAGAAATTCCGTGCCTGCGACGCCGAGGAGAACAAGGAAGTCATTTTTGAAGAACTGCATCCCTCTACCGAAAAAATGACGATGGGTGAAGTGATGAGGAACCTGAACGAGCTTACCGGCGGTGATGCCGTTATTGTTACAGATGTGGGCCAGCACCAGATGGTGGCCTGCCGTTATGCCAAATTCAACCAGAGCAAGAGCAATATCACTTCCGGCGGATTGGGTACCATGGGTTTTGGTTTACCCGCAGCCATCGGAGCCAAGTTTGGCGCTCCGGACAGAACAGTGATCGCCATCATCGGAGACGGCGGTATGCAAATGACCATACAGGAACTGGGAACCATCATGCAAACAGGGGTGGATGTCAAGATACTGATCCTGAATAATGAATTCCTCGGAATGGTACGCCAGTGGCAGCAATTGTTTAACGACAGGCGTTATTCTTTTGTAGACATTGCCAGTCCGGATTTTGTGATGGTAGCCAGGGGGTACGGTATTGCCGGTAACAAGATCACCGACCGTTCCGGTCTGAAAGCAGCTTTACAGGCAATGCTCGATCACAAAGGTTCTTACCTGCTGGAAGTGATGGTGGGCAAGGAGAACAATGTGTTCCCGATGGTGCCGCAGGGTTGCAGCGTAAGCGAAGTAAGGCTGAAATAAACCAGCCGCAGTAGTGCAGTGCCTGTACTACCAATATGAATTGCATTATATAACCAAATCCCCGAACAGGGGGCGCAGGGGGGTGAATATGACAAAACAGGAATTTACCATAACCGTATATACCGAGAACCATATTGGGTTGCTGGTTCGTATTGCAACCATGTTCTCGCGCAGGAAGATCAATATTGAGAGCCTGAACACATCTCCTTCCGAAGCGGAAGGAATACACCGTTTTACCATCGTGATCCATGAAACGGAAGAAGTGGTGCGCAAACTGGCCCGCCAGATAGAAAAGCAGGTGGAAGTGCTGAAAGCTTACTATAATAACAACGAAGAGATCGTTTGGCAGGAACTGGCCTTGTATAAAGTACCTACGGATGAGATCGCTGAAAAAGTAAAAGTGGAAAGACTGCTGCGCGAATATGGTGCAAGGGCGGTAGTGATCCGTAAGGACTATACCATCTTCGAAACCAGTGGCCATCGGGAAGAAACAGACAAGCTGGTAGAAGTGCTGGCGCCTTATGGACTGATCGAATTCGTACGCAGCGCCAGGGTGGCCATCATCAAACAGAGCAAAGGCTTCCATGAAAAACTGAAAGAGTTTGAACAGGCAGAGCCGGGAGAAGAACTGGTAGAGAATGAATATCTGGATAAACAGGATGAAGTGTTTTCGATGTGAGGAGGGTGAATGGCAATGGTGAATGGTCAATAGTGAATGGTCAATAGGGCTTGACTTGGTAAGAACTCACCTTTGACAATTGCCTATTCACAAAAAGGTGTCGATCAGGAAATGCAAATCAACATAAAAACAAATCAACCAATAACAACTAAACCAATTAACAGTTAAATTTTACAAAATGGCAAAATTAAATTTTGGTGGGGTAGAAGAAAATGTAGTGACACGCGAAGAGTTTCCGTTGGCGAAAGCACAGCAGGTATTGAAGGATGAAGTGGTGGCCGTGATCGGTTATGGCGTACAGGGTCCCGGACAGGCTTTGAACCAGAAAGAAAACGGTATTAATGTGATCGTGGGTCAGCGCAAAAATTCTAAAAGCTGGGACAAAGCAGTACAGGATGGATTTGTACCCGGACAAACCTTATTCGAAATTGAAGAAGCCCTTCAGAAAGGAACCATTATCTGTTACCTGTTGAGCGATGCAGCACAGATAGCCATGTGGCCAACCGTAAAAAAACACCTGACCCCGGGAAAAGCCTTGTATTTCTCTCATGGTTTTGGTATTACGTATAATGACCAGACAGGTATCATACCTCCGGCTGATGTGGATGTATTCCTGGTGGCTCCCAAAGGTTCAGGTACTTCACTGCGCAGGATGTTTTTACAGGGTCGTGGACTGAACAGCAGTTATGCCATTTTCCAGGATGCTACCGGTCGTGCTTTTGAAAGGGTGGTGGCACTGGGTATCGCTATTGGTTCCGGGTACCTGTTCGAGACCAATTTTAAGAAAGAAGTATACAGTGACCTTACCGGAGAACGTGGTACACTGATGGGTGCCATTCAGGGAATTTTTGCAGCACAGTACCAGGTGTTGCGTTCTAAAGGACATTCTCCTTCCGAGGCTTTCAATGAAACCGTAGAAGAGTTGACGCAATCCCTCATGCCGCTGGTAGCTGAGAACGGTATGGACTGGATGTATGCCAACTGTTCCACTACCGCACAACGTGGAGCCCTGGATTGGTGGAAGAAGTTCCGCGATGCCACATTACCTGTATTTACAGAATTGTATGAGAGCGTGGCTACCGGCAAAGAAGCGGCCAAGTCGATCGAAAGTAACAGCAAACCCGACTACCGCGAAAAACTGGATGCCGAATTGAAAGAACTGCATGATAGTGAAATATGGCAGGCAGGAAGGACCGTAAGAAGTTTACGTCCAGAGAACCAGCCGGCAAAATAACCTGACTCGTCCCTGGTGCTTTCCCATGATAAGAGAAAGTGCCGGGGATGAGAAAAATGACCAATATGGATACCCGATCAAGTACCGCAACCCCCACACTGGATTTTGAAAGCGCCAAAAAGCGTTTGCAGAAGATAGTCAACCGTACCCCGCTTACGTATAACCACAATTTATCTCGAAAGTACCAGTGTGATGTATTCCTGAAAAGGGAAGACCTGCAGGTGGTGCGGTCGTATAAACTGCGCGGCGCATATAATATGATGAGCAGCCTTCCGCAGGAGCAGTTGCAGAAAGGGGTGGTCTGTGCCAGTGCAGGAAATCATGCACAGGGTTTTGCCTATAGCTGCAAAAAACTGAATGTGAAAGGGGTGATATTCATGCCCATCATCACACCTAACCAGAAAGTGAATCAGACCAAAATGTTCGGGGAAGGTTTTATAGAAGTGGTGCTTACGGGTGACACTTTCGATGATTGTGCTTTTGCTGCCAAAGAATATACGCAGGAACATGGCATGACTTTTATCCCGCCATTTGATGACCTGCGTATCATTGAAGGACAGGCCACAGTGGCGATGGAGATCATGGAAGACAGGTCGGATATTGATTATGTCTTTGTTCCGGTTGGCGGCGGTGGATTGGCTGCGGGTATTGGCGCTTATTTTAAAACATTTTCTCCCAGAACAAAAATCATCGGTCTGGAACCAGAAGGTGCGCCATCTATGTCTGAAGCCTTAAAAGCCGGACATCCTGTTACAATTGAGAACATTGAACGTTTTGTTGACGGTGCGGCAGTGAAAAGGGTCGGTGATGTAACATATAATATCTGTAAAGATGTGCTGGACGATATGCACCTGGTACCAGAAGGCAAAGTCTGCACTACGATCCTGCAGTTATACAATGAAGACGCGATCGTAGTAGAACCAGCCGGGGCATTATCTATAGCCGCATTGGACGATTATGCTGATGCGATCAAAGGGAAGACCATCGTTTGTGTAGTGAGCGGCAGTAACAATGATATTGACCGTATGCAGGAGATCAAGGAACGTTCACTGCAGTACGAAGGACTGAAGCATTATTTCCTGATCCGCTTTGCCCAGCGGCCGGGTGCTTTAAAAGAGTTTGTAAACCATGTACTCGGCCCTGGTGATGATATTACCCGTTTTGAATATATGCAGAAGCATAATAAAGAAACCGGGCCTGCTTTGGTAGGTATAGAGCTGAAGTCGAAACATGATTATGAAACACTGTTGGAAAACCTGAACCGTTATCATATCAACTATACAGAGTTGAAGCAGAACGATAATTTGTTCGGTTATCTCGTATGATGAAAACATTTTTTAATTATCTTAGATCACGCTTAGCAAAAGATGCCATTACAGCAGTTACATATCACATCCACCATAGCAACAGCCCCGCTGTTCGCAACTGCTATTATTACCATTACAACCCTGTAAGGGGTTATACAATATCATATCATCTTCGGGCTGTTACAGCTGTTCTCCCTCAGGGAAACCAGTATCCTATTTTCAAAACATTTATTCAAGCAACAAGTATCCAGATATGCAGGTATTAAAATTCGGCGGTAGTTCCGTAGCCAATTCAGTAAACATCAACCGGGTAGTTAGTATTGTACAGTCTTCTGTGCAGAAAGAAACCACGATTCTCGTAGTGTCTGCATTGGGTGGTATCACGGATAACCTGCTACATGCCGGTGAACTGGCTTCGCACGCAGATGAAGCCTATAAACAGTTGTTGAAAGAGATGGAAAGCCGCCACCTCGATACCGTACGTGAGCTTCTGCCTATACAGCAGCAGAGTGCCACACTGAGCCTGGTAAAGCAACAGTTTAATGAACTGGAAGGGATCTGTGATGGTGTATTCCTGCTCGGTGAGTTGTCTGCCCGCACCAAAGACCGTATCGTGAGTTATGGAGAACTCTTGTCTTCCATGATGATCTCGGCAAAGTTCCAGTCGCTCGGAGTGAACCAGCATTGGCTCGATTCACGTAAACTGATCGTCACCAATTCCAGCCACGGCAATGCGGTGGTGGATTTTACACAGACAGAGAAAAATATCCAGGATTATCTCAAGGCTAATCCACACCAACTATATGTTGCTCCGGGTTTCATTTCCAGTGACGCACATGGCAATACCACTACGCTGGGTCGTGGCGGCTCCGATTATACCGGTGCTATCTATGCAGCTGCGGTGCAGGCCAGCGCATTGGAGATCTGGACAGATGTGAGCGGTATGATGACCGCCGATCCCAGGCTGGTGCAGAATGCCAGACCCATACAACGCATCTCTTACCAGGAAGCCATGGAATTGTCGCATTTTGGTGCCAAGATCATTTACCCGCCTACCATACAGCCAGTGATGAAAAAACAGATCTCCGTTTGGGTGAAGAACACATTTGCGCCGGACGACTTTGGAACATTGGTGGAACATGAATCGGCTGTTACGCCGGATAGTTTTATCCGTGGTATTTCCAGCATTAACCGCATCAGCCTGTTAAGTCTGGAAGGAAGCGGCATGGTAGGTATTCCCGGTTTCTCCAAACGTTTGTTCGAAGCATTGGCACAGGAAAAAGTGAATGTGATCCTGATCACCCAAAGCTCTTCAGAGCATTCGATCTGTGTAGCTATTAATGAAATTGATACCGATAAGGCAAAACGTTCTATCGATCATGCTTTTGACCATGAGATCCGTTCCGGAAAAGTAGATCCGCTGAAAGTGGAAACAGGCCAATCTATTGTGGCACTGGTAGGTGAACAGATGAAGAGTCATCCGGGTATCAGCGGTAAAATGTTCGGTGTGCTGGGCAGGAACGGCATTAATGTAAGGGCTATTGCACAGGGTTCATCCGAAAAGAACATATCGGCGGTATTATCTTCCGCTGATGTTAAAAAAGCGATCAATGTATTACACGAAGAGTTTTTCGAAACCACTTATAAACAATTGAACGTATTCATAGCCGGAACTGGTAATGTGGGAGGTAAACTCATCGGGCAGATTCAGAAACAATTCAAATACCTGCAGGATCATCTTCGTCTCCAGATCCAGATCACGGGACTGGCCAACAGTAAGCGTATCCTGATCAACGAAGAAGGGGTGAATCTGGCTGACTGGAAACAGGACCTGCAGCAGGCGCAACAGGGCAATATCCATGACTTTGTGCAACAGATCATCCAAAAGAATTTACGCAACAGTGTATTCGTGGATGTTACCGCCAATGCGGAAGTGGCATCTGTGTATGGCTCATTGCTGGAGAAAAGTGTTTCTGTGGTGGCTTGTAATAAAATAGCCGCTTCTTCTTCCTATGCATCGTATAAGAAATTGAAATCACTGTCACGCGAGTACAATACTTCTTTCCTGTTCGAAACGAATGTGGGCGCTGGTCTGCCGGTGATCGGAACTTTGAACGATCTCTTACGCAGCGGCGACCAGGTGAACCGGATACAGGCGGTGCTGTCCGGCACGCTCAACTTTGTATTCAACCACTACGATGCCACCCGCCCGTTTGCGCAGGTGGTACGCCAGGCACAGGAAGAAGGGTATACAGAGCCGGATCCGAGGCTTGACCTGGGTGGTACCGATGTGATGCGTAAGATCATGATCCTGGCCAGGGAAGCCGGTCAGCAACTGGAAATGGAAGATATCAGCAACGAATATTTCTTACCGGCTTCCTGCTTTGAAGGAAGTGTGGAAGATTTCTATGCAGAAATGGAAAAACAGGAAGCGCATTTCCAGGCCCTTTACCAGGCCGCCGCCGATAAGAATTGCAAGCTCAAATTCGTGGCACAATATGAGAACGGTAAAGCATCGGTAGGATTGCAGCACATACCTGCGGATTCTGATTTCTATCACCTGTACGGTAAAGACAACCTGGTCTTGTTCTACACAGAGCGGTATCCCGAACAGCCATTGGTCATTAAGGGTGCCGGCGCCGGCGCCGATGTAACGGCGAGTGGTGTGTTTGCAGATATCATCCGGGTAGCGAGATGAGGAACCTGTTTCACAGATTAGCTTTTGGAGTTGACCGGTGAAACAAAAAAGATTCATATGAGAATGTTTTGCAACAATACTTTCTTTTATTCCCCTTTTGGTAGCGAAGGAGGCGGGATCATAACGGTACACGCACCGGCAACGGTTGCCAATATGGTCTGCGGTTTTGATGTACTCGGTTTTGCGGTGAATGAACCGTATGATGAAATGCATATCCGCTTTTCCGATAAACCCGGAGTGACCATCGTCAACCTGGATGCGTATAACCTGCCCACCCAACCCGAATTGAATGTGGCAGGTGCCGCGTTACTGGCTATGCTGGAAGAGATACCGGAACCGATAGGCTTTGAGCTGGCTATCTGTAAACATATCAAACCCGGAAGCGGTGTGGGTTCCAGCGCGGCAAGCTCTGCAGGAGCAGTGGTTGCCGCCAATCGGTTACTGAACGATCGCTTCAGCAAACAGGACCTAGTCCGTTTTGCGATGAATGGAGAAAAACTGGCATCGGGCGTAAAACACGCCGATAATATTGCACCCTGTATCTATGGGGGCGTAACACTGATCAGATCCATCTTTCCGTTGGATATTGTTCCACTCACCGTACCGGAACTGTATGTGACTATTGTACACCCACAGATAGAAGTAAGAACGGCAGATGCACGAGGTATCTTAAAACAGCAGGTATTACTCAAAGACGCTATACGCCAGTGGGGTAATATCGCAGGGCTGGTAGCAGGCTTGTTGCAAAAAGATTATGACCTCATTGGACGTTCGCTGGAAGACGTTTTGATCGAACCGGTCAGAAGTATCCTGATCCCCGGTTTTGACAATATAAAAAAGAAAAGTCGCGAAGCCGGCGCACTGGGAGGCGGCATCTCAGGCAGTGGCCCTTCCATTTTCATGCTGAGCAAAGACGAAACCACTGCCAGAGAAGTACAGGCACAAATGCATGCCGTATATGAGAAGCTATCACTCGATCACCATACCTATGTCACAACGATCAATTGCACCGGTGTACGTTTCATTGATCAGTAATATTCACCATTCACCATTGCCCATTTACTATGCATTACTACAGTCTCAATAAAAAAGCACCCAATGTCAGTTTCCGTGAAGCCACCATACAGGGACAGGCTCCGGATAAAGGATTGTATTTCCCCGAAACCATTCCAACGGTAGACCCGCTAATCATCAAAAATTGTAACGATTATACCCGGGAAGAACTGGCCATGCTGGTGATGCAACCTTATGTGGGAGATACCATCGATGAAAAAAACCTGTTCCGTATCGTTTCTGAAACCATCGGGTTCGATTTTCCGCTGGTGAAAGTGAATGAACGGATCTCTTCGCTGGAACTGTTTTATGGACCTACGCTGGCTTTCAAGGATGTAGGGGCACGTTTCATGAGCCGCTGCCTGGGTTATTTTTCACAACAGGCAAAAGACAAGGTCACCGTACTGGTAGCCACTTCGGGTGATACCGGCGGCGCCGTCGCCAATGGATTTTTGGGTGTGGAAGGTGTGGAAGTCGTGATCCTCTATCCTTCGGGTAAAGTGAGTCCCGTGCAGGAATTACAGTTGACCACCTGTGGACAAAATATCAAAGCGCTGGAAGTCTCAGGTAGTTTTGATGATTGCCAGGCCATGGTGAAAGATGCATTCATGGATACTGATTTGAATAAGGCATTACAGCTTACATCCGCCAATTCCATCAATGTGGCGCGTTGGCTGCCGCAGCAGTTATATTATTTCTTTGCCTACCAGCAATGGCAGGATAAGGAACAAGCCCCTGTGATCGCTGTCCCGAGTGGAAATTTTGGCAATATCTGTGCAGGTTTGCTGGCACATATCAGTGGTTTGCCGGTGAAACATTTTATAGCCGCCTGCAACGTGAACGATGCAGTGCCCGAGTACCTGCGTACCGGTAATTATGCAGCTAAAACAGCCGTACCCACTATCTCCAATGCCATGGATGTGGGAAGTCCCAGTAATTTCATCCGCATCATGGAACTGTTTGACAATAAATACGAAACGATCCGGGAAAAGATCTCCGGTTATACGGTTACGGATGAAACCACTCGTGAGACTATTGCCGATGTGTACCATCAGTATGGATATATCCTTGATCCGCACGGTGCTGTTGCGTACCATGCTTTGCAGGAATACCTATCCGGGCATCCCGGCGAGGCAGGATTCATTCTGGAGACTGCACACCCGGTCAAGTTTCCTGATACGGTAGAAGCCATGATCGGGAAAAAAATAGAAGTGCCGGCATCAGCGCAATACCTGTTCGGGTTGGAGAAGAAGAGCATCACCATGAAAGCCTCTTTTGCTGAGTTGAAGGAATGGTTGCTGAACGGATAGGCTGAGAGCTTGAAGACAATCTTCCGTGCGTGATTTTTTTCACCGCGGAGGCGGGGAGAGCGGGGAGGAGGTGCAGAGAATAATAGTACATTTATTATATGAAACTACGTTTTGCTTTTTGCCTGGTTGTACTGGTGGCGATGGTCCATGCAGTGAACGCACAACAGAAGACCTACTGTAATCCGATCAATGTGGATTATGGATATTGTCCTATTCCCAATTTTGTGGAGCAGGGGAAACACCGGGCAACAGCCGATCCGGTGATCACCCTGTTCAAGGGCAACTATTACCTGTTCTCCACCAACCAATGGGGTTACTGGTGGAGCCCTGATATGCTGAACTGGCATTTCGTATCGCGTAAGTTCCTCAAACCCTGGCACAAAGTATATGACGAATTGTGCGCGCCGGCCACACTGGTGCTGGGCGACACTTTACTGGTGATCGGCTCCACCCATGAAAAGAATTTCCCATTGTGGATGAGCACCAACCCGCAGAAAGACGAGTGGAAAGAAGCGGTGGACTCCTTCCAGGCCGGTGCCTGGGATCCCGGATTTTTTGTAGATGATGACAAGCGCGTATACCTGTATTGGGGGTCCAGTAATTTCTACCCGATCTACGGACAGGAAATAGACCGCAAGACCCTGCAACCCATCGGTGAGAAAAAAGAACTGATCCGCCTGCACGATACTGTGCACGGATGGGAGCGTTTTGGCGAGCATAACGATAACACTTTCCTCAAACCTTTTATGGAAGGTGCCTGGGTGAACAAACACAACGGTAAATACTACCTGCAATATGGTGCTCCCGGAACTGAATTCAGTGGTTATGGCGATGGGGTATATGTGTCTGATAGACCCATGGGCCCCTTCACCTATCAATCGCATAATCCCTTCTCGTACAAGCCCGGTGGTTTTGCCCGTGGTGCAGGGCATGGTGCTACCTACCAGGATGTATACAACCAGTGGTGGCATGTATCCACGATCGTGATCGGATCAAAGAATAATTTTGAAAGACGCATCGGTATCTGGCCCGCACAGTTCGATCAGGATGGGATCCTGTCTGCCAACACCGCCTTTGGCGATTACCCGCATTACCTTCCCTCCGCAACCGCGGATCATACCCATTCGCAGTTCACCGGGTGGATGCTGCTGAACTACCAGAAGCCGGTAAAAGTATCTTCTACCCTGGGTGCTTTTGCAGCCAACCTGGCGGTGGATGAAGACATCAAGACCTACTGGAGCGCAGCCACTGCCAATAAGGGCGAATGGATCCAGACCGACCTTGGAGCGCTGTCCACCGTGAATTCCGTACAGATCAACTATGCCGACCAGGACGTGACGCTGATGGGAAAATCCACCACCACCTATCATCAATACAAACTGTACAGTTCAGTGGATGGGATCAACTGGAAACTGCTGGTAGATAAAAGCCAGAACAAGACGGATGTGCCCCACGAATACATAGAATTGCCCAAACCCATACAGACCCGTTACCTGAAACTGGAGAACATACACATGCCCACCGGCAAGTTTGCCATCAGCGGCTTCCGGGTATTTGGCAAAGGTGGAGGAGATGTACCGGATGCAGTGAAACATTTTGTGGTACTGCGTGGCGAGAGCGAACGGCGCAACAGCTGGCTGAAATGGGAAGTGAATCCAACGGCCACCGGTTATACCATTTACACGGGCACCGCACCGGATAAACTGTATACCAGCATCATGGTATACGGCAAGAATGAATACTATTTCTCCGCCATGGAAAAGGACCAGCCTTATTATTTCCAGATAGAGCCTTTTAATGAGAATGGCGTAGGCAAGAGAACCGCAATCACCAAGGTCGAGTAAACCTCTGCGAACCTCCCTGCTCTCTGCGGCTCTGCGGTGAGTGGTCAATCGTGAGCCGTGAGTAGGAAGTTGGCAATAGTGAATGGTCAATGAGTGTGAGAACCAAGTGCACCCCCCAATTTTAGATTCCCTGATGGATGATGGCAAACTGCATCATGAAGCAATACGGGATATTGCAGCTGGCATTGGCTCCGGATAAATTAGTGTATCCGGATTAGGGAGGTGAATCAGATTTTTTGGGATCTTTACAGACAATTCATTCAGATGTACGAATTATTCTTCCGTAAGTTCAATGAAAAGATTTCTCTTACAGAGGAAGAAGAGACGCTGGTAAAACAGTATCTGACGCCGAAGAAACTACGCAAAAAGCAATACCTGCTGCAGGAAGGAGACATCTGTAAGTCCATAGCATTTGTAGAAAAGGGAGCATTAAGGGCATACTCGGTGGATGAAAAAGGCAATGAACACATCATCCAGTTTGGCCTGGAAGGATGGCTGATCTCAGACCTCTATAGCTTTCTTTCCAATGAACCTGCCACTTACAATATTGATGCTATTGAAGATGCCGAACTGGTACTCATAAGCAAGTCGGCTCACGAAGAACTATTAAGGAAACTGCCCAAATATGAAACCTTTACCAGGCTGAATATTACCGGTGCATACCTTGCCATGCAGAAAAGATTAACCTCTATCATTAGTTCAACACTGGAAGAACGATACACGGGCTTTATCAATCTCTACCCCAATATCGTACAACGTGTACCCCAACACATGATAGCTTCCTATATGGGCCTCACCCCGGAAACCCTGAGTCGGGTTCGTCAAAAAATGATTCGCAAGTAATTTGTAATCAATGATTTGCAACTTTCATTGATTTTTGTCAATGCCATTTCTTGCCCAAACGCAATGGAACCAGGCATCGCTGGAAAGTAGTTTTGTGTAATAAATAAAAATTATGCAAACCAAACAAACCATAGCGATCATAGGTGCCAATGGTAATATGGGATCGGCCATTGCCAAAGCAATCGCAAAAGGACCGTACAGGTTGCTTTTAAAAGGAAATGACCAGTCCGCACTGGATGCATTGGTCCAGGGAATCAAATCCCTGAATGCATCTGCTGATGTGGAAGCGGCTGTTTGTACCACAGAAGCCAGCTGGGAAGCGGATATCATTATCCTCGCTGTTCCGTTTGAAGCTGAGAAGACAATAGCGCCACAGATAAAGGAAGTGGCCAACCAGAAAATCGTGATCAGTATTGCCAACCCTTTGAATGGAAATTACAATGGTTTGGTGACCCCGCCAGATACCAGCGCGGCAGAGGAATTACAGAAACTGCTGCCCGGCTCAAAAGTGATCAAGGCATTCAATACCACATTCGCGGCAGACTTTTCTACTCCGATTATTGATGGAAAGCAGGTAGACGCGTTTATTGCCGGAAATGATGAAGAGGCTTTACAGACCGTATCTGAAATAGTCGCAACTGCAGGGTTTCATCCGATCGTGGCTGGTGATTTAGCCGTTAGCAGAACCCTGGAAAACATGCAACTGTTGCTAATTCAGTTGGGTATGAAATACCATTACAACTGGTTGGCCGGCTGGAAAATATTACACAATTAATCTTCTTACATAAACAAAAAACAACTAATGAAAAAAGTAACACTCATCCTCGCAGCATTTATTGCATTGACCGCATTTACAGCCGCAACCGTAACATGGGAAAATGATGACCCGCATTCGCAGCTCGGTTTTACCGTAACACACCTGGGTATTTCCAATGTTTCCGGCACTTTCAATGATTTTGATGCAAAGATCAACACATCCAAACCCGATTTCAGTGATGCTTCGTTTGAGCTGACCGCTAAATCGGCTTCTATCGATACCCGGGTAGAAGCAAGAAACAACCACCTGAAAAGCGCTGATTTTTTTGATGTGGCCAAATATCCTGAACTCACATTTAAAAGTACTTCACTGAAGAAAACCGGAAATAACCAATACAAGCTTACCGGTAACCTTACCCTGCACGGTATTACCAAAACGGTTACTATGGACCTGAAGTATAGAGGCCTGGTTGTCAACCCCATGTCGAAAGCCAATACAGCAGGTTTTCATTTGGAAGGAGCGATCAAGAGATCTGATTTTGCTTTAGGCAATGGGTTTCCGCCTCCGATGATCAGCGATGAAGTACGTATATACGCAGATGGAGAATTTACACAAAAACCATAGTAGCATAACGAAATACTTACAGGAATGAAAAACACAATGAGCAGAAATATTGAATCCGCTACCACAGACCTAGCATTGTTAATCGCCAGGATCGGTATAGCTATCCTGATGCTCACACACGGATTGCCAAAAATGAGTATGCTCTTTTCCGGTGACCCGGTGCAATTTCCGCCAGTGATGGGTTTGGGAGCAAAAACTTCACTGGGTCTTGCTGTTTTTGCAGAAGTGATCTGTTCTGTACTGATCTTAGCCGGTTTCGCAACGAGGCTGGCTACCCTGCCGCTGATCATCACCATGCTGGTAGCAGTTTTTGTTATTCATGAAACAGATCCTTTCAAGGTAAAAGAGCCGGCTTTGTATTATCTGTTGGTATACATAGTACTGCTTTTGGCGGGTAGTGGTAAATTCTCTGTAGACTATTTACTCAGTCACAAAAACAGGTTACTGGGTTTTAGCAATACCCGAACAGGCGATCAATCTTATCAGTAATAACCATTATCAACTCAAATAGTAAAAATGAAAGTAGCTTTAATAGGAGCATCGGGATTTGTAGGCAGGGCGATCTTAAGAGAGCTGTTGCAGAGAGCCCATCAGGTTACAGCAATTGCCAGGAATGTTGGGAAAATAACACCCGCGGAAAATCTGAAGGTCATTTCTGTAAATGTATTGGATGAAGCCGCCCTGCAAACTGCCATCACTGGTCACGAAGCCGTTATCAGTGCGTATAATCCGGGATGGACAAATCCAGACTTGTATCAGGAATTTTTAAAAGGATCACAGCGCATCCAGGCAGCCGTTAAAAATGCGGGAGTCAAACGATTCATTGTTGTAGGTGGAGCAGGTAGTTTATTTATTGCCCCGGATCTGCAGGTTGTAGACACCAAAGAGTTTCCCGCAGATATAAAACCAGGCGCATTAGCAGCCAGGGATTACCTGACCCTGCTTACAGAAGAGACCGAATTGGACTGGACTTTTTTAAGCCCGGCAATAGAAATGCACCCCGGAACATCAGGTGTGCGGAAAGGAACCTATCGAACAGGGTTGGAGAACCCGGTCTTTGATGATAACGGCAGAAGTATTCTGTCTGTAGAAGATACGGCAGTGGCGATAGTAGATGAACTGGAAACACCCAGACATATACGGCAGCGTTTTACAGCAGCTTATTAATCCCAAATGCCGGTTGGAATGAAAAGGATACAATTTGTAAAAACAATCGTAAAAGGAGTAGTGGGTATGACAACATTGGCAGCATTCAAAAGTTTTACAGGCGGATTAGCCGAGCAGGAAAACAGTATGCCTGTTCTTTTTGTAGGTCATGGTTCGCCAATGAATGGTATTGAGGATACGGAATTCAGCCGCAGATGGACACAGATGGCAAAGGAGATACCGGTACCAAAAGCAGTATTGGTCATCTCGGCACACTGGTTTACAAAAGGAACACGGATAACGGCTATGGATTTTCCGAAGACCATACATGATTTTGGCGGCTTCCCCCAAGCGCTTTTCGATGTTCAGTACAATGCCCCCGGAAATCCGGCTCTGGCCAAAAAAGCGGCGGAATTGCTGCATTCGGCGAAGGTGACATTAGACCACGACTGGGGATTGGATCATGGTGCATGGACAGTAGTGAGACATATGTACCCCGAAGCAAATATACCCGTACTGCAATTAAGCATCGATTATACCAAAGGCCCCCAATACCATTACGATCTGGCAAAGGAACTGTATGCGCTTCGGAAAAAAGGAGTTTTAATAATGGGAAGCGGCAATATGGTCCATAATCTGCGGATGGTAGCATGGGATAAGTTGAACGATGCAAACTATGCTTATGACTGGGCCTTGCAAATGAATGATAAGTTTAAGGAATTGATACAGGCCGGTGATCATAGATCCCTCATTGATTATACCGCATTGGGCAGGGAAGCGATGCTGGCTATTCCAACGCCCGAGCATTACCTGCCATTGATGTATACCCTGGGGATCAAGACCGATAAGGACAAGGTCTCATTTTTTAACGATAAAGCAGTAGGCGGTTCACTTACGATGACATCGGTACGACTCGGATAACAGGGCCGCCTGTCATTTGTTTGCAGAAGGATCGCGCTTGGTTTATCATTAAAACAGTATAAAGATGATTGTTTCAGAAATAAGTCAAATAGTTACGGATACCGGCAAGGAGCTTTCCCTGCCCTATCTTGTACGGGAGCCAAAACTTGTCTCAACAAGAAAACGGGCCATTATTTTATTGCATGGGGTGGGCAGTAATGAGCAGGATCTCTTTGGCCTGGCCAACCGGTTACCGGCGGATAGTTATGTTATTTCGCCCAGGGGCCAGTTCATACTGGGCCCCGGACGCTATGCCTGGTACCAGGTTGACTTTTCAACCGGGAAGCCGATGATCAATGAGGCGCAGGAAATATCCAGCAGAGAACGGATCCTGACTTTTATCAGGCAGATAAAGCAACAATACAAGGTAAATGAAGTGTATATAGGCGGGTTTAGCCAGGGCGCCATCATGAGTTATGGTATTGCACTCACGCATCCGGATGTAGTGCAGGGCCTCATAGCTTTAAGCGGCCGCTTGCTGGACGAGATCAAACCTATTGTATTTGCGGGGGAAAAGAGTTACCTTAAAGGTCTTAAAGTGTTTATCGCACATGGTGTGCAAGACACTGTACTGCCAGTTTATTACGCAAGGGCCGCAAAAGAGTACCTGGAAAAATTAGCCATTCCCCTAGCCTATCACGAATACCCGACAGGACATGAAATCAGTAGCCTCGTGCTCGATGATCTTAATAACTGGTTGAAATAAACGGCCAGATGGTTTATTTGTGCTTTAGTGATTGTTAACTACTTAAAATAAACGGAAATGAAAAATTTTGAAAACAGAACCTTCATTGTTACCGGCGCAGCTATGGGACTTGGTCTTGCAGCAGCGAAAGAACTTGCTTCAAAAGGAGCAAACCTGACACTGGTGGATTTTAATGAAACGGCGCTGAATGAAGCAAGCAAAGAAATTGGCAAACTATCGCCTGCGGGAAAAATAATTACAGTTACAGCAGATGTTTCTAAAGAAGAAGCAGTAAAGAATTATGTAGACGAAACCCTGAAAACATTTGGTCGTATTGACGGACTATATAATAATGCTGGTATTGAGGGTAAACAGGCGGGAATGACAGCGTATGATGTGGCCATCTTCAAAAAAGTGATCGATATCAACCTGATGGGGGTGTATTATGGTATGCGTTATGTTATTCCGGTGATGCAGAAGCAAAAATATGGCCGTATTGTAAATGTGGCTTCTGTGGGTGGTATCAGGGGCGTATTGAACCAGGTTCCCTATGTAGCCAGTAAACATGCGGTCTCTGGTATGACGAAAAATGCCGCACTGGAATACGGAAGAGATGGGATCAACACAAATGCCATTGCTCCCGGAGCCATATTAACGCCCATGGTGGCAGAAGCTTTTCGCCAGGTGAACCCGGCAGATCCCAAAGCTGCAGAAGCCGAGTACGCAAAAGCCAATCCAACCAAACGATTGGGACTGCCCGAAGAAGTAGCCAAAGTGGTAGCCTTTTTACTGAGTGAGGATGCTTCTTATGTAAATGGACAAACGATCGCCATTGATGGTGGCCAGTCCAATAGCTATGGAAATGTTTGATGATACCAGGTATAGGGTGTTTAGTAAAAGCGTAGGAAAGATTAGTTAAAAGCAGGCATCGGGGATAACATATATATGGTTGTTTCCGATGCAGCTGAAAGTGTTGTGGTGAATTTGGTTGCATAAATTTTGGTTTGTGATAGTACACCGATCTGAACCTGTGCCATTCCTATAAAAATAATATATGGAACACCATCATCATGAACAGCAACATGCCGCAACCAGTCATGATCATACAGGTCATCACCCGGGCGGGCACGACAAACATGCGGGTCATCACGCAGTTGATTTCTGGAAGCGTTTTTGGGTGTGTTTGATCATCTCGGTTCCTGTATTGCTCCTATCGCACATGATTCAGACATGGCTGGGATTTGAGCTAGTCTTTCCCGGCGACAAATATGTGCTGGCCCTCCTGTCTGCTTTCATTTTCTTCTATGGAGGATATCCATTCCTGAAAGGTTTGTATGATGAGGTGAAAGACGGCAACATAGGCATGATGACCCTGATCGGAGTTGCCATTACAGTAGCATGGGGATATAGTGTAGCCATTACATTAGGACTGCCTGGTATGGATTTTTATTGGGAAATGGCCACCCTGATTGATATCATGCTGATAGGGCACTATTTTGAGATGCGATCGGTGATGGGCGCTTCCCGTTCGCTTGAATTGCTGGTGAAAATGATGCCGGCAACAGCACATCATCTGAAGGATGGTCATATACACGATATGCCTGTGGCAGATATCAGGATCGGCGATCAGGTATTGGTAAAGCCGGGAGAAAAGATCCCGGTAGATGGTGTTGTGCTGGAAGGAGAAAGTTACCTGGATGAAAGCATGCTTACCGGTGAAAGTAAACCTGTAAAAAAAGAAAAAGACAGTAAAGTGATCGGCGGTTCCGTGAATGGCAGCGGTTCATTGACCGTTCAGGTGACAAGTACCGGCAAAGACGGCTATCTCAATAAGATCGTTAAACTGGTAGAAGACGCTCAAAAAGTAAAATCCACTACACAGAATTTTGCCGACCGGGCAGCAAAAGTCCTCACATTTGTCGCGCTGGGAGGTGGTATCATTACCCTGCTGGTATGGTTACTGTTAGGTTTTCCATTTGTGTTCGCATTAGAACGAATGGTTTCGGTAATGGTCATATCATGTCCACATGCATTGGGACTTGCCGTTCCCCTGGTGGTAGCTATTTCTACTACCGTAGCGGCACAGAAAGGGTTGTTGTTGCGCAACAGGACCGCTTTTGAAAATGCCCGCCTGATTACTACCATCATCTTCGATAAAACGGGAACCCTTACACGCGGATCACATGAGTTGCAGGAAACAGTGGTCGTAAATAAACAGTTTACGGAAAAAGAACTAATGCGCCTGGCAGCAGGTGTTGAACAGTATTCAGAGCACTACATTGCTAATGGCTTGATCAGGAAAGTGAAAGAAGCGGGCATCAATATCCCGAAACCGGAAAAGTTCAACTATCTCCCGGGAAAAGGTATAGAGGGAGTTGTGGAGGGAAAGGAGATAAAAGTAGTAGGGCCCAACTACTTACAAGAAAAGAATCTCGCAGTTATTGAAGAAGCGACCATATCGGATAGCACGGTTGTGTATGTGTTGATCGATAACGCGGTTGCCGGGTATTTTTCTTTCGCAGATAGTATCCGGGAAGAATCATTTGAGGCAATTGCCATCCTGAAAGAAGCAGGAATAAAAAATCTATTGCTTACCGGTGATAATGAAAGGGTAGCCAGAAAAGTAAGCGAGGAATTAAAAATGGATGGTTACCTGGCCAACGTACTGCCACATGATAAACTGAAAAAAGTAAAAGAGCTGCAGAACAAAGGAGAATTTGTAGCTATGACCGGTGATGGCGTAAATGATGCCCCGGCATTGGCACAGGCCGATGTAGGCATCGCTGTAGGATCGGGAACGGATGTGGCTGCAGAAACTGCAGATATCATACTTGTCAATTCAAACCCGAAAGACATAGCCAGTTTATTACTGTTCGGAAGAGCGACCTATCAAAAAATGATCCAGAACCTTTGGTGGGCAGCAGGCTATAATATCATAGCAATACCGCTGGCTGCAGGTGTTTTATACAAATGGCATATTATGCTTAGTCCGGCTATCGGCGCTGTGTTAATGAGTATGAGCACGATCGTAGTGGCCATTAATGCGCAACTGCTGAAAAGCCAATTGAGATGAAAAGTGAAAGGACGGCCGCACTATAATACATTCCTGGTTTTTCTTAATTAATCATAATAAAAAATCCAAAATGAAAAAATCAATTACCACCGTAAAAACGGCAGCGCTGCTATTGATAATGGCAGCCATTGTAGCGGTAAGCAGTTGCGGGAACGCTTCCAACCTGCAGGCAAAGGTTGACTCTCTGCAGAATGAACTGAAAAAATTCAGGGATGAAAAAGCGATGACCGAGATGAGACTTACCCGGTTCGATTCACTGGACTATGTATTTTACAGCAACCAGGACTGGAAAAATTTCAATATCAGTCACGCCGACAATATCAAAGTAATTTACCCGGATGGATCAACAACCGTAGGATTGGCGCCGCAACACATTGATATGTTGACACCCATGTTTGTTTTTGCGCCCGACACAAAAATTAAAAATCACCCCGTTCGTTTTGGTAATGGTGACTGGACCTGTGTCATTGGTGAAATGGAAGGAACCTTTTCACGGCCTATGCCAATAGGTAACGGCAAAACGATTCCGCCCACTAATAAGAAATTCAAACTTGCCATGTCTACCATCGGCCATTGGAAAGATGGTAAAATGATCGAGGAGTACCTGTTCTGGGATAACCAGTCGTTCATGAAACAGATCGGATTGGCTAAATAATGCAGCAAATCGGGAATCGTGAGTGGTAAGTAGTGAGTAAGGCAGAAAACCTTCCCGCAGGGTCTCTCGAAGAGGGCCCTGCGGGTTACGGGTTACGGAGTACGCTTGTAATCAGGAACCTACCTTCCCCGTAGGGTCTCTCGAAGAGGACCCTACGGTTTACAGAGTACACAGTACGTTTGATAATCAGGGCCCTACTGACTAATCCTGGTATAGGATCCATAGCCGTTCGGAAAGCTAAGGTCTCTTTTGTCGCGCCCTTTCGGGTGTGGCAAAGCAATTCTATAGAAGTTTTATCTCCCTACAGTGGTCAGGCGCCAACAAGGGAGCGCCTGTTATAGTTAACTTATAGCGAACTTATAGCTAACTTATAGCTAAGTTATAGTTAAGTATATCCAGTCCCTATCCGGGGATACTTCGGTAGTACTCCGGTTCTGACCGGGAGGTGATCCGGCTGCTATCCAGTCCCTATTCTACTGCTATTCAGGGAGAAGCCTGTCGGCAATGCCTGATCTGTTCACCGCTGCGCTGAAGAGAGCGGGAAGTTGGGCGGTGAACCATGTCCGAAGGGTCTCTGCTGACGAAATACCCGATTTTCTGAAACGGGTAAGTGATATCCTGCATTTCAGCCAACGGTTGAGGGCCTTGTATTCAGGCGTTGCGATATTTTTTAAAGAACCAGACTTTCAATAGGTCTGCTGTTATGACATAAGCAGCAACGATTAGTAACATCACACCGAGATTCAGTATTGGCAAGGGTATTAAACCGATGTTACCCGCAAAAGGCAAATATGGAAGCCCCAGTGTGATCGCTAAACCTGCAACACTCAAAATGAAAAGATATTTTCCGGGTTTGCTTTTGAAGAAGTTCTTGTGTGTTCGAATGATAAACAGGATAAATAACTCTGTCAGGATTGATTCAATGAACCAGCCTGTTTGAAATGCAGATTCTTTTACTTTCAAAACGTATAAAAGTATCACGAAGGTTATTATATCAAACAAAGAACTATGTATCCCAAATATTACCATGTAATTGCGGATGAATGTCAGGTTCCATTTCCCCGGCCTGGCTAATTGCTCTTTATCAACATTGTCAGAGGCAACTGTGAGATATGGGAAGTCGGTTATGAAATTTGTCAATAATATTTGTTTGGGTAACATGGGTAAAAATGGAAGAAGCAATGAGGCAATGGCCACGCTGAACATATTCCCAAATGTTGAACCTGTATTGATAAAAATATATTTTAAGGTATTCGCAAAGGTTTTCCTTCCTTCTTTAATGCCATCTACTATTACCATCAGATCCTTTTCTATGAGTACAAAATCGGCGGCTTCCCTGGCTACATCTACCGCATTCTCAACGGATATGCCTACATCGGCTGCATTTATGGCTGATACGTCGTTAATTCCATCTCCTATATAGGCAACGCTATACGTCTTTTTAAGGGCCAGTATGATGCTTTCTTTCTGTTGTGGCTCTACCTCTGCAAAGAGATGGATCTTTTTAACAAGCTGCTTCAATGCTTCAGGACTGGTGGAAAAAAGTTGTTTTCCCGTCATGATCACAGGATTTTTTATGCCAATGTTCAAGGCGATGGATCTGGCCACATTGACATTATCCCCGGTGATGATCTTTAAACCAACCTTCAGTTTACTCAATTCGTCAATGGTTGCAATGATGTCTGATTTTATGGGGTCGTTCATTAGGATAAATCCCGCAAAGATCATGTCTGTTTCAAGGTCTTTAGAAATAGTATGGGCAACAATGGGTTTGTAACAAATGGCAACGGCCCGTAAACCATCGGTTCCATAGTTCACAAACATATTTTCAAGTACTTGTTTGTGAGTGGCTATATCTTCCACAGTCCCGTTGCCTGTTCTCCATTTAGAGCAGATGCTGATGATCTGGGGAAATGCGCCTTTGCTGATGAACAGGGTTTCTTTTTCAGTGCCTACTGCAATGCTCAGTCTTTTTCTGATAAAATCATAGGGTACTTCACCGATCTTTTCTGCAGATATATTGGTGTCAAGCTTTAATTGTCTTAAAGCGTCATCGATAGGGTTTGAATATCCTGACTCAAGAGAAGCGTTCCAGAAAGCCAGTTGTTGTACAAATTCACTTTCCTGTCCAGAGCCGTCTACAATGCTTGTTACTATGATACTTCCTTCTGTGATCGTGCCTGTTTTGTCTGTGCACAGCAGGTTCACTTCTCCAAGATTCTGAATGGAATTCAGTTTCTTTACGATCACTTTTTTCTCCAATAACCTCTTTGCCCCGGCACTCATGGCAATGGTTGTAATGGCAGGTAACAGTTCAGGTGCCATCCCTACGGCTAAGGCCAATGCAAATAATGCGGATTCAATGATGCCTTTGTGATTCAGGAGGTTTACTACAAGAATGAATATCGCCAGAACCAATGTGATCTTCATCAGGAAAAAACCAAAATTCCTGATGCCCTTCTCAAAACTGGTCTCAATGGTCTGTGAAGCACTTTTTGAGATACTGCCGAATATGGTTGCTTCACCTGTTTCAATGACCAGCGCTTTGGCATTTCCACTTACAATATTCGTTCCCTCCCAGAGGCAATTTGTCCGACTGGCAAGTTCCGTTTGCTCATCCAATATGCCGACTTCTTTTCTGACCGGGAAAGATTCTCCTGTTAAACTGGCCTCATTGACGTACAGTTCATCAGATTCAATTAAAAGGCAGTCTGCAGGCAACATAGCACCCGCATTCAAAATGATCACGTCGCCTTTTACAATTTGAGATGATGCGATCTCCTGTTGTTGCGCATCACGCAGAACGGTTGATCTTAAAGAGATCATGGATTGAAGTTTCTCTACCACTTTCCCTGCATTCCTTTCCTGGAAAAAACTGAGCAGACCTGTTGATAAAACGATGAAAAGGATGATCAATACGTCTGACACATCCCCCAGGAATCCCGAAATGATAACTGCCCCGATCAGGAGCAGCATGAGCGGGCTTTTAAATTGGCCGATGAAAAGTAAAAACTCTTTTTTTACAACGGATCTGTTTTTAGGATGAAGCCCCTGCTCAAGTAAGATCTTGTCTGCAGCTGCCTGGGACAGTCCTTTCTCAGCACTGTTCAATTGTTGAAACCAATGCCTCGTGTCAAATTGCCAAAACCTATTTTCGTTCATTGTTTGCATAAGGACTTTTTGCGTGCAATTTGTGAGCCACCCTGATGTTTACAACTTGTTTGAATGCGTCACTCGGTTTGTCTTTACACTTGCTGCTAATGTTTGGGTTTTGCGAAAGACGGGGAGATGTTCCTTCTGCTGGCCTTGCCTACGGGCAGGCAGGTTGGCCATCACGCCATAGCGTGACCTCGATTAGCTAAAGCCAAATTACAGAAGCCTGGTCAGAAATACAACAGCCGATGGACCAAATACTGCATTTATCTTTATTCTGCAAAGAGCCTCCGGGCGGTGAGTGGTGAGTGGTGAGTCGTGAATCGTGAGTTGGGAGTGGTGAGTTGGCAGATAACCTTCTCCGCAGGGTCTCTCGAAGAGGACCCTGCGGTCTACGGAGCACGCTGCACAGATGTTAAACAGGAACCTCTTTAACCGGATGTGCAACTGCTACTGATCTACAAAACCTGACGCCGATGTTGGTCGCCTGACAACTACTGTTTTGTTCTCCGCAGGGTCACTCGAAGAGGACCCTACGGAGAAGAGAGCACTTATCACGCATGTTAAATAGGAACCTCTTTAACCGGGTGTACAACTCCCCCTGATCTGTAACTCTCTGCGAAACCTCTACTTCTCCCCGCCTCTGCGGTGAATTGAATTGTGAACTTTTTTCACCGCGGAGCCGCAGAGCGCGCGGAATTACGCGGAGGAATTTTTCCGGTAAAGGTTATCTTCTTTTGAACACGCCAAAATACATATCAGACCGGTGCGCAAAACCCAGTCGTTCATACATCTTGATGGCGCGCTGGTTATCCCATTTTACATGGAGGAAAGGGATATTGCCTTTGTTGATGATCTGTTGGGCGATCAGCGATACCAATAGTGCGCCATACCCCTTGCCTTCATAATCCGGATGGGTGCATACGGCACTGATCTCTGTGTACCCGTTCAGGTGCAGTCGTTCGCCTGCCATGGCCACCAGCTGTTCACCGTCGAAAACACCATGATAGTTACCAAAGTCAATGGTATGTTCCAGGAAGGGACCGGGTTTGGTGAGCGCGGTCAGCTCCAGCATGGCCGGTACATGTGAAATGCTAAGCGGCATCGTTTCAATGGCGCCATTGTGATAGGGTGTGAAATCCGTACAGGTCATCTGGTGTAGCGTGGTGGAGAACTTGAGTTCCCAGGCAGCGATCAGTTCAACGGGGTCTTTGATCATGACCGACCAGGAACGGTCGGCGGGTAAACGTTCGAACAGGGTTTGCTGTAATGCAGCGGTCCAATTGGGCAAAGCGGCAAACGGTGATACATCTGCGGGGAAATACCCGGCCACTTCATCGCCCAGGTTAAAGCGGCTGTCGACACTGTTCAGTGCCTGCCACACGGGGTTATCTAATACTTGCAAGGGATAAGGGTGTATTGCTGAACTGCAAAAGTACAGAAACTAAGAAGCGGATGTGTGATCCAGGTAAAATGCCGGAGCCATCCTCTGCGAAACCTCCCTGTTCTCCCGTTCTCTGCGGTTGGGGAAAGTTCTATCCAACCGCAGAGAACGGGAGAACAAGAGAGCGCTGAGTTTGCGCAGAGGGGTTTGGCACTAGACTGCCAGGGCAGTAGGGAGTTGCAGTTTGGCTTCCAGTACTTCCATTGCCTTGTCGGCCACCAGCTGCAACAGTTGGGGCATGATGTCTTCCACGGCAGGTGTCAGTTCAATGCCTTGTTGCTGAATGGTTTCGATGCTTACGACGAAGAGGTAGATATGCGGCATTTTCTCCATCCATTGCAGGGCGCTCACCATATCGCGTAAGCCGATATCGTGGGTGCTCATGGCACGGGGAAAATCTTTGGCAAAACGGGGTTCTATCAAACGGATGGTACCGGGAGGGTTACCATCCAGGGTGGCATCGATCAGTATCACGGTATCATGGTCTTCAAAATACTGCAGGAGATAAAAGCCACCGGTACCTCCATCTACGATCTCGATACTTTCCGGCAGCTGCCTCTCCTGCAGCCTGAGTGCGGTGTGTACACCTACACCCTCATCCCCCATGAGGTAATTACCGATGCCCAGGATCAACAGGTTTGGATTGGGTGCTGTCATTGTTTAACCTTGTTTGGTGTATGGTGTTCCTCGTTCTGGAACACGTCTTCTTCAATGAATTTCCAGCCACCGCCCATACTGCTCATTTCTCCCCGTCCTTCCACATAGTCATGGTAAAATACCAGGTATACATGGATCACCGCAAAAAGAATGAAGAACCACATGGCCCAGTGATGTATCTGCCGGGTCATGATATCGCCGCCGAATAGAGCCGGTACCCAGCTGAATAACTTGGGCAGCCACCAGGTTCCCATGGAAGCATAGAGGCCAAACCCTGTTAAACACTGGATGAGGAAAGCCCAGAAAGTCAGGAAATAAATAAATCCAGCCATTGCATTATGTCCGATGCTGATATGCTCTTTACCACGCAACATCAGGATATCGATCTTGAATACGGTCCACATTTCCTTGATGAATTTCCGGGATGTGGGGATGAACTGGCGCCAGTTGGCGTATTTGTTCCCCACAAAACCCCAGTACAACCGGAACAGGAAATTGAAAAAGAAGATATAGGACGCGATAAAATGGATCAAACGCACCCAGCCCATGGTAAAACGCATGGCAGCTTCATCCTTACTTTGCAAAGCCAGCGGATCGGCAATGAAGAAACCGGTGACAATGAGGGCCAGGATGGCCAATGCGTTCAGCCAGTGATAATACCGTACGGGCAACTCCCATACATATACGCGGCGGAGCCGGTGAACATGCAGGTATTTTGTTTTCATATTGAATTACTTAATTGTTAGAAGCCAATGTGTATCGGTTCCCTCTGAGTAACCTCTGCCTCTCTCGCTCTCTGCGGTTGGTGTAAGCTCCATCCAACCGCAGAGAACAAGAGAACAGGGAGTTTTCGCAGAGTTATTCTCCCACCACGCTTACGCGGCTGATGGTAGTGCCTTCCTCATCGTACAGGTGAACACTGCAGGCCATACAGGGGTCGAAACTGTGTATGGTGCGCAGGATCTCCAGCGGTTGTTTCTCATCGTGTACCGGCGTATCGATCAGGGATGATTCATAGGCTGATAATCCGCCTTTGTTATCCCTTGGCGATGCATTCCAGGTGGTGGGCACCACCAGCTGGTAGTTGGCGATCTTCTGGTCCTCAATATTGATCCAGTGTGCCAGGGCACCACGAGGCGCTTCGGCATGTCCCACACCCACGGCCTGTTTGGGCCAGGTAGAAGGTTCAAACAGCGTGGTATCTGCCATACGCGTATCGCCGTTCTTGATGTTGGCGATCAGTTTATCGAAGAATTCCAGTCCCCACTGCGCTACCAGCACACTTTCCAGTCCGCGGGCAGCTGTTCTGCCCAAGGTGGAGAACAGGGCGGTGACCGGTACGTTCAGGTCTGTCAGCGCTTTGTCCACCACAGCTTTGTAATCTTCGCGTCCCCTTGCATAACCGATCAGCACACGGGCTAGTGGGCCCACTTCCATCGCATGGCCTTTCCAGCGGGGTGTTTTCAGGTAACTGTATTTCTGGGTGGTATCCAGGTGTTCGAACGGTGGTTTGGGTCCGGTATATTTCACTTTGCTTTCGCCCTTCCAGGGATGCAGGCCCATATCATCGCCACCTTTGTATTCGTACCAGGAGTGTTTTACAAATTCCTGTACCTCGTCGTCTTTGCGCAGGTCCACGTCCATCACTTTGCTGATATCCTTGTTCAGGATGGCGCCGGAAGGGAATTTGAAAGAAGCCGTATCGCGGTAACCGTTGGTGGGCAGGTCTCCATAGGCAAGGAAGTTACCCAGTCCGCCACCGATGGCGCCCCAGTCTTTATAGAAAGAAGCGATGGCCATCAGGTCGGGGATGTATACCTGCTCAATGAATTCTTTACCATCTTTCATCAGCTGTTCCACATAGGCCAGCCTTTCTGCGTTGATGCCGCTCACATCGTCAATACCGATGGCGCAGGCCATACCGCCCACCAGGTAGTTGGGGTGCGGGTTCTTACCGCCGAATATGGCGTGCACTTTTACGATCTCCTTCTGCCATTCCAGCGCTTCCAGGTAGTGAGCCAGACCGATCAGGTTCACTTCGGCAGGCAGTTTGTACGCGGGGTGTCCCCAGTAACCATTGGCAAAAATGCCCAGCTGGCCACTGGCCACGAATTTTTTGATGCGCTCCTGTATGTCACTGAAATACCCTACAGAGCTTTTGGGCCATTTGGAGATGCTCTGAGCCAGCTCGGATGTTTTTTTCGGATCGGCTTTCAGTGCATTCACCACGTCAACCCAGTCCATCGCGTGCAGGTGATAAAAGTGAACCACGTGATCATGCATGTACTGTGCACAGAACATGATGTTACGCACCAGTTCCGCATTGGGCGGGATGGTAATGCCCAGGGCATCTTCTACACACCTTACCGAGGTAAGGGAGTGAACAGAAGTGCATACGCCGCATACCCGGCCTACAAAGGCCCAGGCGTCGCGCGGGTCACGGCCCTGCAGGATCTCTTCCAGCAAACGTACCATGGTACCACTGCTGTAGGCATCCTTGATCTTGCCGTTTTCAATATCTGCTTCTATACGCAGGTGACCTTCAATTCTGGTGATGGGGTCAACAACAATTCTTTTGCTCATATAACAAATTGTATTGTTAGTAATCAGGATTTGAGTGCTTGTTCATTCTGTTTGCCTTCTTCTTCTACTTCGCGGATCAGTTTTTTCTTGCGCACGTTGGTCATTACAGCATGTCCGGCCAGTGCGGCGGCGGTTACGCCCAGGGCCACTTTACCGAACGTGTCGGCATTGGCTTCAATACCGAAACCGGCAAAGGCAGAGCCGCGTTCATAGAGCCGGCCATTGTCCCAGAAGTTCTCTTCCGAACAGCCGATACAGCCGTGTCCGGACTGAATAGGGAAGCTGGTTCCGTTGTTCCATTTCATCACACCGCAGGCATTGTAGGTAGAAGGTCCTTTACAGCCCACTTTGTAGAGGCAGTAACCTTTTTTGGCGTTCTCGTCGTCGAAGCTTTCTACGTACAGACCGGCATCGTAGAATGGACGGCGGTAGCAGGTATCGTGTACCCTTTTGCTGTAGAAGGCTTTGGGCCGACCCAGGCGGTCCAGCTCAGGAATGCGGTCGAAAGTCACCAGGTGAACGATCACCCCGGCCATCACTTCGCCGATAGGAGGACAGCCTGGCACTTTGATCACGGGTTTGCCTTTCACCAGTTTATGGATTGGTGTGGCGTTGGTAGGATTGGGTTTGGCGCTCTGTACGCAGCCATTGCTGGCGCAGCTGCCCCAGGCAATGATGGCTTTGGCGTTCTCGGCGGCTTCCTCCAGGATCTGCAGCGAAGTCTTACCCCCGATCATACAGTAAACGCCGTCAGCACCGGTTGGTACACTTCCCTCTACACATAGAATATATTCGCCTTTGTATTTCTTCATGGTATTCTGCATCGCTTCCTCAGCCTGGAAACCGGAAGCGGCCATCAGGGTCTCGGTATAGTCGAGCGATATTTTGTCCAGCAGGATATCCGCCACAATGGGGTGCGATGAGCGGATAAAGCTCTCACTGCAACAGGTACATTCCTGAAAGTGCAGCCAGATGACCGGTACCCGGGGTTTGGTTTCTAAAGCTTTGGCTACCTGTCCGATAGCTGTATTCTCCAGGCCAATAAAGGCCGTCATCATGCTCACGAACTGCAGAAAATCGCGACGGCTGTAGCCTTTTCGCTGTACCTCTTCGTAGTAGGTGGGTTGTTGTGTGGGAATGATCTCGTTAGACATGTTGAATAGATTTAAGAGGATACAAAGTACTTTTCTACCCAACTTTTCGGAATGACGTTTATCATCGGCTGAAATGATTATTGTCATATTTCTCCGGAGAGGCATTTGCTATTTTGCAGGAAATACCAACACGTAAAAAAAAGATCATATGAAAAAAGTAATTGCTTCCCTGGCGGCCCTGACCCCCTTATTTGCGCTGGCCCATCCCGGTCATGGTGAAACAGAAGGGTATACCATCATCCACTATTTCACCGAGCCCCAGCACTTACTGGTATCACTGGGTGTAGTAGTACTGACGGGTGTTTTTATTGCCGTTGAAAAAAGGAAAAACAAAAAGAGTCTTTAATAAACCATTACTGACCCATGCACGAGTTATCCATAGTAATGAGTATCGTAGAACTGGCTTCTGAACAGGCATCCCGCCACGATGCTGCTGTGATAGAAGAGATAGAGCTGGATATCGGCTGTTTGAGTGGAATTGAAATGGACTCGTTCGATTTTGCATGGAAACAGGCTGTCAAAAGAACCCTGCTGGAGAATGCCCGTCGTACAGTGAACCGGATAGAAGGCAGGGCCCTGTGCCTTGACTGTAATACGGACTTTACGATGGAGCATTTGTACGATGGCTGTCCGAATTGCGGCAGTCATCTCAGCCAGATCAAGAGCGGAAAGGAACTGAAACTCCGCTCACTTGTACTACCCGATTAATCTCACAAAAACCTTAGTTATGTGTGCTACCTGTGGCTGCGGCCCCAATTCACATCACCATGATCATTCGCATGATCATACCCACGAGACCTCTCCCGGCAAAAAAGTAGTGGATGTTGAGCAGGATATTCTGCTGGAGAACAACCTGCTTGCCCAGCGCAACCGTGGTTTCTTTGAAGGAAGGAATATCCTCGCCATCAACCTTGTCAGCTCACCCGGCTCGGGCAAAACCAGCCTGCTGGAACGAACCCTTACCGATCTGAAAGGCGAACTCAGTTTTGCCGTGATCGAGGGTGACCAGCAAACGGCCAATGATGCGGACCGTATTCACGCCACCGGAACCAAAGTCACGCAGATCAATACCGGCAAAGGCTGCCACCTGGATGCCCATATGGTGTTACACGCCGTACAGGGTATGAAACTGCAGGCCGACTCTGTACTGTTCATCGAGAATGTAGGTAACCTGGTATGTCCCGCCATGTTCGACCTGGGCGAACAGGAAAGGGTGGTGGTGATCAGTGTGACCGAAGGGGAGGACAAACCCATCAAATACCCCGACATGTTCCATTCATCCACTTTGTGTGTGATCAATAAAACGGACCTGCTGCCTTATGTCAAGTTCAATGTGGAGAAAGCCAAGGAATACGCCCGTAAAGTGAATCCCAAACTGGAGATCATTGAACTGAGCTGTACCAGCGGCGAGGGAATGGACCAGTGGTATGAATGGCTGAAAACTAAAGTATTACAACCTGTATAACCCCGCACTACCGATGCCTGCGTATCATATACATATTACAGGAATGGTACAGGGCGTGGGTTTCAGGCCCTATGTACACAAACTGGCCGTACAGCAGCAGCTGAACGGAAGGGTGCATAATGGCTCCAACGGTGTACATATCTACTGCAGCGGCAGCCAGGAACAGGTGAGTGCTTTGTACGAAACCCTGCTGCAGCAGCCACCTCCGCTGGCCATCATCACCGGTTACCACATAGAACTCTATACAGGTGAAGTGGCTCCCGGGTTCTTCATTGATATGAGCACCGGTTCCGAGACCGTTGACATGCTCATCACCCCCGACATCGCCCTCTGCGATGATTGCCGCCGCGAACTGAACGATCCGGAGAACAGGCGGTACCGTTATCCCTTCACTACCTGTGTCAATTGTGGTCCCCGGTACTCCATCACAACAGCATTGCCTTACGACCGCAGGCATACCACCATGGCGCAACTGCCACTTTGCAACAGTTGCCAAAATGAATATGAAGCGGTGCAGGATCACAGGCATCACAGCCAGACCAATAGCTGCTCTGATTGCCGTATCACCATGCACCTGTACGATGCCTATCGCAAAGAGATACCCGCTACCGAACAGGAGCAACTGCAACAGGTGAACCGTTGGCTGCAACAGGGTAAGATCATTGCCGTAAAAAATACCGGTGGTTACCTCTTGTTATGTGATGCCACGAATGCAGGAACCATCTTACTGCTGCGCGAACGAAAACGCCGGCCGGCAAAACCGTTTGCCCTGTTATACGCCGACCTGGAAATGCTCAATGCAGATGTGACCCTGCGCGGCACAGAGATCACCGCATTGAAAGATAAAGCTGCCCCCATTGTCCTATGCAGGCTGAAACCTCACCCCGAGAACAGGATCGTGGCGGATCAGATAGCACCGGGTTTACAACGGGTGGGCGCCATGTTACCCTCGTCGCCCCTGCTGGAACTGATCGCGAAAGCCTTTGGTAAACCCCTGATCGCCACCAGCGCCAACCTGAGCGGTTCACCGATGATCTATGATGATGCTGAAGCCCTGCACTGGCTGCCGGCCATTGCAGATTTTATCCTCACATACGACAGGGAAATTGTAGCGCCGCAGGACGACAGCGTACTGCAGTTCAGCAGCCGCGGGCAAAGGATCCTCCTCCGCCGCAGCCGTGGACTGGCACCGAACTATTATCCGCTTCCATTCAGTGACCTGCCTGCCGATACGTTGGCCATGGGGGGTGAACTGAAAAGCGCTTTTGCGGTAGCACATGCCGGCCGGCTCTTCATCAGCCAGTTCCTGGGCGACCAGCAATCGGTGGAGTCGCAGGAAAGTTATGAGAAGTCGTTGCAGCAGGTAAGCAAGCTGCTCAACTTCACGCCGAAACATATTGTGGCCGATAAACATCCACGTTACCAGGTATCGCAACGTGGCAGAGATCTGGCCGCCATGGATGCCTGCTCTTTTACCGAAGTGCAACACCATGAAGCGCATTTTGCTGCGGTCATGGCCGAACACGACCTGTTTGCACAGAAACAACCCGTGCTGGGTATTACCTGGGATGGTACGGGTTATGGCAATGACGGACAGATATGGGGTGGTGAAGTGTTCCTGTATGACCAGGGTGAGATCAACCGCGTGGTACACCTGGATTATTTTCCCCAGCTGCTGGCCGATAAGATGAGCCATGAGCCCCGGCTGAGCGCCCTGAGCATATTGGGTCGTTCTGCCGTGGCCGAACACAGGCTGAAACACCTCTTCACCGAAAAAGAATGGGTGTATTACCAGCAGCTCCTGCAACAACCCACACGTATGCAGACCAGTAGCATGGGTCGTTTGATAGATGCAGTGGCCTGTCTGCTGGGCGTAGCATCCAAAACCAGTTATGAAGGTGAAGCAGCCATGAAACTGGAAGCACTGGCACAGAGCTGTACCTATCATTCATACGATTATTACAGTATGCCACTGACCGAAGGGGTATGGAACTGGCAGCAGCTGATACATGAACTGCTTGATGACTGGCAACACAAGGAACCCAATGAAATGATCGCCTGGAAATTCTTTTATTCACTGGCCAAAGCCATCGCATACCTGAGTTCTTATTACGATATCGACAAACTGGCTTTCAGTGGCGGGGTATTTCAGAACGCGTTGCTGGTAGACATGATCATGGACCTGTTGCAACACAAACGCAAACTCTATTTTCACAGGCAGGTGAGTCCGAACGATGAATGTATCAGCCTGGGCCAGCTGGCCTGGTATGCACATTTTGGCGACCGGCCCCACACATCCATGGAAGCGCAAAAAAAAAGATTTGAGAATATCATCGCACCGCTGATGCAGGTGCAATAAATAACCCTAAAAACAAACACCATGTGTTTAGCCATACCCGGAAAGATCATCGCCATCACCGAAGAACTGGATACCACTTTCCGTAAAGGAAAAGTTTCTTTCGGCGGTATACTCAAAGAGATCAATCTCTTCATGGTCCCCGAAGCCAGGATCGGAGATTATGTGCTGGTCCACGTAGGTGTGGCCATCAACCTGGTAGACGAAGAAGAAGCCCAAAAAACCTTCAGCTATCTGAAGCAGATGGGGGAGGTGGAGGAGATAGAGAATAATGAGTGAATGATAGAATGATAGGATGATAGAATGGGGTGATAGAAATATTTCTACTAACTAGGAGGAGTTGGTTTTGGTAGTTTAGTGGGAAAATATTTTTTATGACAGAGAAGTCATTGTTTATCGAGACATTCAAGAGGCGGACGAAACAAATGGCCATAAGCAGTATCAGGTTGGTTCAGATGCTGCCTAAAACGGAAGAGGCTGGTGTGATAGGTAAACAGTTGATATGAAGTTCTTCTTCAACGGCGTCTAATTACAGGGCTGCCTGCAGGGCAAGGTCTCAACAGGAGTTCTTTGCTAAAATGAGTATCGTAATAGAAGAGTGTGACGAAACATTATTCTGGCTTGAATTAATAGAGGAATCGCTGATCTATACAAAACCCGAATTAAAAACCTTACAAACTGAAGTGACCGAAATCCTGAGAGTAGTTTCCAAAGCGAGGAAAACACTCTCAAACTAACCACCAAACCAAACATTCTATCATTCTATCATCCTATCATTCTATCATTATATGAAATACCTCTCCGAATACCGAGATCCACAGCTTGTAAAAGATTATGTGGAAGAATTACATAACATCACCACCCGACCCTGGACATTGATGGAGATCTGTGGCGGGCAAACGCATAGCCTGGTGAAGAATGGCATACTGGATATGCTGCCGGAACAGATCACTATGGTGCATGGTCCGGGATGCCCGGTTTGTGTGACCAGTGTCAGCGTGATCGATGAAGCCATTTACCTGGCTGGTCAGCCCAATGTGATCCTTTGTTCGTTTGGTGATATGTTACGAGTGCCTGGCAGCCGGAAAAGTTTGCTGGAAGCAAAGGCTGAAGGTGCCGATGTACGCATTCTGTATTCGCCGCTGGAAGCGGTGGAGCTGGCCAAGAAGAACCCCGATAAGGAAGTGGTGTTCTTTGCGGTGGGTTTTGAAACTACGGCGCCGGCCAATGCGCTGAGTGTGGTGCATGCCGATAACCAGGGTATTAACAATTACAGCATACTGGCATCACATGTACTGGTGCCTCCGGCCATGGAAGCTATTCTGAGCGATGAGGAGAACCAGATCGATTCTTTCCTGGCAGCAGGGCATGTGTGCACCATTATGGGCATGGAAGAATACTACCCGGTGGCAGAAAAATACCAGATACCCATTGTGGTAACAGGTTTTGAACCGGTTGACCTGTTGCAGGGGATCCTGATGGCCGTAAGGCAACTGGAGAAAGGTGAATACAAAGTAGAGAACCAGTATGCCCGCAGCGTGCAGCGCGAGGGCAACCGCATGGCACAGGATACCATACAGAAAGTATTTGAAGTGAGCGACCGCACCTGGCGAGGCATTGGCTCCATCCCGCAGAGCGGTTATGAAGTGAATGAACGTTACCGCCAGTACAATTCGCGGATCAAATTCGCCATTGATATACCGCTGGCCGAAGAGAACAAAGAGTGTATCAGTGGCGATATCATGAAAGGTTTGAAGAAACCCCGCCAATGCCCGAACTTCGGCACCAAGTGCAAACCGGAGCATCCATTGGGGGCACCCATGGTCAGCAGTGAGGGCGCTTGTGCCGCGTATTATCAATATAGTTTATCCGGAACAGGAACCACAGAAGTAGTATCATCCTAAAAAAGAGCAACGTGTCAGATAAAAAACATTTCCAGTTACAATGCCCCATGCCCAAATTCGATTTTGATGTGATCACGATGGGTCACGGCAGCGGGGGGTTGCTTACCCACCGGTTGCTGCAAAGCGGGGTGTTTGATGTCCTGAAGAATGAGCTGCTCGACCAGCAGCATGATGGCGCCAGTTTTGAACTGGAGGGACGGACGGCATTCAGTACCGACAGTTATGTGATCTCTCCCATCTTTTTCCCGGGCGGCAATATCGGCGAACTGGCGGTGAATGGAACCGTGAATGACCTGGCCATGTGCGGTGCCGATGCTAAATATCTTTCACTGGCATTCATCATAGAAGAAGGCTTATCGATGGAAGCTTTCTGGAACGTACTGACCGGTGTAAAATATGCCGTGCAGAAAACCGGCGTCAAGATCGTTACAGGCGATACCAAAGTGGTGGAGAAAGGAAAGGGCGACCAGTTGTTCATCAATACATCGGGTGTGGGCGTGATACACCCCAAAGCACAGATCCACCATGACCATATTGAAGTGGGCGATAAGATCATCATCAGCGGTAACCTGGCGCAGCATGGCATTGCCATCATGAGCAAACGCCAGGGACTGGAGTTTGAGACAGATATCGTGAGCGATACCGCCAACCTGAACCATACCGTACGCGGATTACTGGATGTGATCGGCCCGGATATCAAATTCATGCGCGATCCTACCCGCGGAGGACTGGCTTCGGTACTGAATGAACTGGCCGAGATCCGCAAACTGGGTTTTGTGATCGAGCAGGATAAGTTGCCCATCGACGAACAGGTGGAAGGCGCATGCGAAATGCTGGGTCTTGACCCGCTGTATGTGGCCAATGAGGGGTCTTTTGTGGCCATCGTATCGCCACAACAGGCAGACCTCGCGGTTTCTTTGTTACACGCCGATCCCAATGGGGTGAATGCCCGTATCATTGGTGAAGTGACCCAGGAACATGCCGGCAAAGTGATGCTGAAGAGCCGTATCGGTGGACACCGGGTAGTGGGGTATCTTACCGGTGAGCAACTGCCGCGCATCTGTTAGGGATCTTCTGTTCTTTATTCAGCCATCAGAATTCAACGATCAGTCCAATAGAAGGAATGAAACTGGCCGAATCATCCTGCAACAGGATGGGGATGGCATTGCTGCCATCAGCTTTCAACGCCCTTCCGTCTGTTGTAATGAAAGCCGTGTTGTTGGCATTCCTCGTGAAAGTGAAATCGGGTATGGGTTGGTTACGTGCCCGCAGGAAATTGGTGATGTCCAGGAACAGGTCGATGGTGGTCTTCCTGAAATTCCATTTTTTATCGATGCGGATATCAGCCGAATGAAAACCCCGTAAGCGTAAACTGTTCAGTTGCGCATAATCGAACACCCCCCTTCCCAGCGAAAGATAATTCAGGCGTGAGGCGGTCATGTCATACGGAGTATAGGGTGCCCCGCCCTGGTAGCGGAATTTCATGCCCAACTCCCAGTTGCGTTTGAACTTATACCCCCAGGTAAGACTTAAAAGGTGTTTATTGTCCCAACTGCTGGGCAGGTAATTCCCATTGTTACCGCTGTATTGGCTCCGGTAGAAAGTATATGAGAAAATCCCAAAGAACCGTTCGGTCAGTTTTTTCTGGGCAAACAATTCAACGCCCCAGGCTTTTCCCTTTCCATTGGTGATCACTGCCTCATTACCCAGCACATCGAAATTGCCACCCAGGTTGGCCAGTGAAATGCCGTTGCGGACCGATACCGGCACGTTATCATACAATTTATAGAAGGTTTCTGCGGTAAAACGCAGTCCATCATTGGGCAGGTATTCGACACCGGCCACATAGTGGTCGCTTCGCTGGTAGCGACTGTTCTTGTTTACCAGTAAACCGTTGTTATCGGCAAAACCCAGAATGGTATAGGGTGGCAGTTTGTAGTAGCGACCGGCAGAAATATTGGCCGTCCATTTATCTGCCAGCACATAACTGAACGAGATCCGGGGCGATAAGGTTTGCAGGGGCTGATTACCTTCGGATGTAAAACTGTTCATGTCGGTACGTAAACCGCCACTGATGCCCAAACGGTTATCCAGGAAACGTTTGCCCGCCTGTACAAAAGCGCCATACCGCCAGAAGCCGGACAGGGGACTGTTGAAGTTCACTGTGACCGCTGGCTGGATCAGGTTGCCGGCACTGTCTTTCAGTTCTTTCCGGATCACGCTGAACGAGCGGTTCTGGTACTGTACGTATTGCAGGGAAGCGCCGTAACTGATCTTCCAGCCTGCTATGTTCTTGTTCACATCTACCCGCAGTTTGTTCTCTGTTTCTCTTGAAGTGTAATCGAGTGTGCGTTGTGAGGGTAGTTTCAGGGTGTTGTCCTCAAACGATTCAATGGCATTGTCAAAAGCATTGCGGCTGAGGGCCCAGTTCACATACCCGTTCCGGATGAGTTTCTTCAGGCTCAGTCCGAACGTGTAGTTCCATTGGTTGATGGAGGGGTTGGCGTTGATGATGTATAATTTTTCCGGAGTGGCTTTTTTTACCGGCGCCAGGCTGAATTGGTCGATCGCTCCCAATGCCATGAAGGATAAACTGGTCTTGGGGTCGATCTGCCGGGTGATCTTGGTCTGGAAATCCCAGTAGTTGGGACGTATGGGCAGATCGATGGCAGAGAACAGTAATTGCAAATAAGAGCGGCGCGCCGATGCCAGGAAACTGGTTTTCCTGTCTTTCGACATAGGTCCTTCCAGTGTAGCCGATACGTCCGTGGCGCTGATACGGGCATTGCCCTGGAACTTATTGGTATTACCGTTGCGCTGTTTGAACTGGAATACGGAACTCAAAGCGTTATCGTACCGTGCATCAAAAGCGGAAGAGTTGAGTTTCACGTCTTCGATAAAAGAGATGTTGAGCATACCCTGCGGACCGCCCGAACTTCCCTGTGTCTGGAAGTGGTTTAGCACCAGGATCTCGATCCCGTCCAGGTAATACACATTCTCATTGGGTGCGCCGCCGCGGATGATGATATCGTTGCGGAAACTGCCGCCTTCCGCGCCGCCGCCCACTCCGGGTAATGCCTGAATGGCTTTGCTGATGTCGAAATTGCCGCCGGGGTTACTCCGGATCTCTTCCAGTGTTAAACGCTGTACGCTTAAAGGGCTTTCCAGTGTGGCAGCTTTGGCCGTGCGCCGGTTATTGCTTACCACAACGGCTGCCAGTTCGGTTACCTGGAGTTCCAGTTCTATGTTCACCGTGTATTCATTACCCGCGCTCAGGATGATATTGTATAAACTGAGCGATTGGTAGCCGGTGGCCCTTATCTCAATAGTATATGTCTTTAAAGCTATGCCGGTGATGCGGAACAGGCCATTGGTATCGGTGAGTGCTGCTTTGGTACTGCCCTTAATGCTGATAGCTGCGCCGGCAATGGGTTTTTGTGAACGTTTATCCAATACAGTGCCGGAGATACGGCCATTGTCCTGTGCATAGGTAACAAGAGCAGTCATACTGCCGATCACGATCAGAAACATTCTCCATAATCTTGCTGCAGGAAACATGGGGTATTGTTTAAGTTCTGGAATCCTATTTGAGTTTTACTGTTAACAAAGAAAGTTGTATTTGGTTGAAGGAGATAGTCGTTTTCTTCGATTATTTGTTGAACGGATGCCTCAGCAGGTCTTAAGGATCACCTACCCGTATTCTTGCGTAACTTTAGGCAAAGCCAAACTATGAACTGGCATCGCCTGAGCATCGAAACCGTTTTTGAACTGATGGGATCAGCCCCACAGGGACTGAGTTCGCTGCAGGCAGAGGAGAAACTGCTGGAACAGGGTCCGAACCAACTGGAAGAAGGTAAGCAAAAAACAGCCATTGGTATATTGCTCGCGCAGTTCAAAGATGTGATGATCCTGATCCTGCTGGCTGCTGCGGTTATTTCGGCGGTTATTGGCGAAGCTACTGATACGCTTGTCATCATCATCATCGTGTTCCTGAATGCGCTCATCGGTTTCTTCCAGGAATACCGGGCCGAAAAAGCCATGCAGGCACTCAAACAGATGAGCACCACGCAGGCAAAGACCATGCGCAACGGGGTAGTGACCTGGTTGCCCGCCACCGAACTGGTGCCGGGCGATATTGTGTTACTGGAAGCCGGTAATGCTGTTCCCGCCGATATCCGCATCATCGATTCCATCAGCCTCAAAATAGAAGAAGCGGCACTCACCGGAGAGTCGATGGCCGTGGATAAAATTGCCGCCACCCTGGAAACGGAAGAGCTGCCGCTGGGCGACAGGCTCAATATGGCATTCAAAGGTACCTATGTGACCTATGGCCGCGGCAGC
Source organism: Sediminibacterium sp. FW305-C-269 (assembly GCF_058231045.1). Lineage (NCBI taxonomy): Bacteria > Pseudomonadati > Bacteroidota > Chitinophagia > Chitinophagales > Chitinophagaceae > Sediminibacterium > Sediminibacterium sp. FW305-C-269. The sequence continues at coordinate 1,076,052 of NZ_JBIQXQ010000001.1, forward strand.
GGTATTGTGATCGCTACCGGTATGCAGACCGAACTGGGCCGTATTGCCAAAATGCTGCAGGAAGAAGAAGTGCAGACGCCACTGCAACAGCGCATGGCATCCTTTGGAAAAAAACTATCGGTGATCGTGCTGATCCTGTGCTTGTTGTTCTTACTGGTGGGCTGGCTGCGCGGGGAGGGTCTGCTCAAAATGATCATGACCAGTATTTCATTGGCGGTAGCAGCCATACCCGAAGCCTTGCCTGCGGTGATCACCATTTCGCTGGCATTGGCAGCCAAACGGCTGGTACAGTTCAATAGCCTGATCAGGAAATTGCCTGCTGTAGAGACCCTGGGTTCGGTCACTTATATCTGCACGGATAAAACAGGCACTCTTACCAAGAATAAAATGCATGTTGAGCAGGTGTATGTGAATGGCCACCTGTACGACCGCAACGAACTGGCTGAAGTGAAACACCAGAAAGAGGTTTCGCTGCTGCTGCACGCATTTGCCCTGAATAACGATACACTGTTCGATGGCAACAGTATGGTGGGCGATAGTACCGAGATCGCCCTGATGGAAGTTTCGAATGAACATTATATACGTCCTGCCGTTTGGCCCCGTTTGTCGGAGATCGCATTTGATGCCGACCGCAAACTGATGACTACTTTCCATGAACACAATGGCAGGATCATTGCTTTTACCAAGGGAGCCCCCGATATGCTGCTCACCCGCTGCGAAAAGGTGGAGGCAGACGCCATACACCACCAGGTGAACAGCATGGCTGCCCGAGGTTTGCGGGTACTGGGTTTTGCTTACCGCTATTGGGATGAAGTGCCCGCTAATCCCAATAGTGATCAGCATGAAAAGGAAATGCATTTCCTGGGCCTGGCCGGTATGATCGATCCACCGCGGGAAGAAGTGTACGGTGCCGTGGCGCAATGCAAGACCGCCGGTATTGTTCCGGTAATGATCACCGGCGATCATCCGCTTACTGCCCAGACCATTGCCAGGCGTATCGGCATTGTCAGCAGCGAACAGGACCTGGTGATCAGTGGTCGGCAATTGTCGGCGCTGGACCATGCCGCATTTGCTGAAAAAGTGGAACAGATCAAAGTGTATGCACGTGTATCGCCGGAACAGAAATTACAGATCGTAAAAATGCTGCAGGAAAAAGGGCATTACGTGGCCATGACAGGGGATGGGGTGAACGATGCCCCCTCGCTCAAACGGGCCAATATCGGTATCGCTATGGGCATCACCGGCACGGATGTATCAAAGGAAGCAGCACATATGATCCTGCTGGATGATAATTTCTCTACCATCGTTAAAGCCATCAAGGAAGGCCGCAGGATCTACGATAATATCTTAAAGTTCATCAAGTACCTCATGACCACCAATTCAGGCGAGTTGTGGACCCTGCTCATGGGGCCTGTACTGGGCATGCCCATTGCCTTATTGCCCATTCATATCTTATGGATCAACCTGGTATCAGATGGGTTGCCGGCCATTGCCTTATCGTTTGAGAAAGCTGAAAAGAATATCATGCACCGGCCACCGAGGCCGCCACAGCAAACGGTATTTGCCAATGGACAGGGTGCGCACATGATCTGGGTTGGAATGTTGATGGGCACAGTGGCACTGAGTATGCAGGCATGGGCCATTGCAGAAGGGTTGCATTGGCAGACCATGGTGTTTAATGTATTGTGTTTGTCACAGATGGCGCATGTAGTGGCCATACGTTCGCAACACCAGTCTGTTTTCCGCATCGGCCTGTTCTCTAATCCGCTGTTGATGGGTTCGGTACTGCTTACCCTGCTGCTGCAGTGGGCGGTCACCTATCTGCCGCTGCTGCAAACAGTTTTTGCAACACAAGCCCTGGATCTTCGTGAGTTCATCATTGTGGGCGCTGCTTCCACTATTGTGTTCATAGGTGTGGAACTGGAAAAAATGATCATGCGCAGAAAAAAACACCTGTAAACAGGCATGTGTTTACAACAGTAGTCCTATTCCTAAGGGTTCATGATATGATTAACTTCCTGTAACTGGGTACAAAAACTATGTTAATCTGACCGGTTGCCATGATTCATACTGCCATATGTTTTGTATTTTGAAGAATATCATTATTCAAAATACGGCGCATGACCAATGCTATCATTATCACTCTTTGTGTTTTATTGCTGATCGCTTATGTATTTGACCTTACCTCATCCAAAACAAAAATCCCTTCGGTGATCCTTTTGTTATTGCTGGGTTTTTTAGTGCGTGAGTTGGCAGGTATTCTGGATCTTTCCCTGCCCGATCTTACCCCTGTATTGCCGGTGCTGGGTACTATTGGGTTGATATTGATCGTACTGGAAGGGGCGCTTGAACTGGAGTTCAATGCTTCCAAAACGCCCCTGATCAAACGCTCTGTTGCCGTAGCTTTGTTGCCCATGCTGGCATTGGCTTTTGGCCTCGCCTGGGTATTGCAACAGGTGGGTGCTTATGATTTTAAAGACAGTCTGACCAATGCCATCCCGCTCTGTGTGATCAGCAGCGCGATTGCTATACCCAGTGTAAAATCACTTGGACAACACAACAAGGAATTTGTGATCTATGAAAGCAGCCTGTCTGATATCCTGGGTGTGCTACTGTTTAATTTTGTGGCACTGAACGAATTCATTAATCTGTATACGATAGGTGGCTTCTTCATGCAATTGCTGGTGATTGCTGCAGTCTCGTTTGTGGCAACCATTGGTTTGTCCTTGCTACTGAGCCGCATTGACCATTCCATAAAATTTGCACCCATCATCCTGCTGGTGATACTGATCTATGAGGTATCAAAAGTATACCATTTGCCGGGCCTGATCTTTATCCTGCTATTCGGGTTGTTCCTGGGTAACCTTGATGAATTGCAGCATATAAAATGGATCCATAAACTGAATCCGGTAGCCTTGAACAAGGAAGTGCATAAATTCAGGGAGATCACTACAGAAGCCGCATTCCTGATACGTTCCCTGTTTTTCCTGTTGTTCGGGTACCTGATCGAGACCGCTGAGCTGCTGAATACGGAAACATTGGCGTGGGCAGCAGGTATCGTAGTCGCTATTTTCCTGCTGCGTGCCATACAGCTCAGACTGTCGGGCCTGCCATTGAAACCACTCCTGTTCATTGCACCACGGGGTTTGATCACGATACTTTTATTCCTATCCATAACACCTGCCAGCAGTATCCCGTTGGTGAACAAGTCGCTGATCATACAGGTGATCATTCTCTCAGCATTGGTGATGATGTTCGGGTTGATGACCACCCAGACAAAAAAACAGCACACCCCTGCACAGTAAGCCCTTTGTTGCAAAGACCATACCCGGGAAACATAACAAAATGCAGGATTCCTGTTATGCTTGGTCCGGTCATTGTCGTAGATTTATTGCTGTCAACCTTAAAATATCCCGTTATGTTCTTTACCCGATCGCTGGCTGCTGTATCCGCTATGTTACTTATTTTGTACTCCTGCCAGAACGGCCCTGCCAAAAAAGATCCTGCATTAGACAGCAGCGAACAAAAATGGTGGAAAGAAGCCATCGTATACCAGATCTACCCACGCAGTTTCAAAGACAGTGATGGCGATGGTATCGGTGACCTGAAAGGCATCCTCTCCAAACTGGATTATATCAAGAGTCTGGGTGTTACGGCGGTATGGTTAAATCCAATCTACAGCTCACCGAATGATGATAACGGGTATGATATCAGCGACTATCGTAACATCATGCGTGAATTCGGTACCATGGCGGATTTTGATGCCTTGCTGAAAGGGCTGCATGACCGCAACATCAAACTGGTGATGGACCTGGTAGTGAACCACAGCAGCGATGAGCATGAATGGTTCAAGCAAAGCCGTAGCTCACGTACCAGCAAATACCGGAACTACTACCACTGGTGGGATGCGGAAAGGGGCAAACCCAACTACCGCTACAGCCTGTTTGATGTGAACCACGATGCCTGGAAATACGACTCGCTCATCAACAGTTACTACCTGCATTATTTCTCACGCAAACAACCCGACCTGAATTGGGAGAACCCCGAACTGCGCAGGGAAGTGTATGCTATCATGAAGTTCTGGGCCGATAAGGGGGTCGATGGTTTTCGGCTGGATGCTTTTGGTTTTGCGGCCAAAGACACCAGTTTTCCTGCATTCCCCAAAGCGTATGAGAAGGACTTCATGAAATATTATTCCATGGTGCCCGGCATACACGATTACCTGAAAGAGATGCACAGGGAGGTATTCAGCAAATACGATGTGATGAGTGTGGCAGAAGGTGCCGGTAACAGTTTTGAAGATGCGCATAACCTGGTAGATGCTTCCCGCAAAGAGCTGCATATGGCATATGCTTTTGAAGGCGTGGATATTGCCAAAGCCGGCGGATACAGCCTGCAGCATTTTAAACAGGTGTACAGCAAATGGGACAGTGCTTTCGCCAAAGATGGCTGGTTGTCCATTTTCCTGGCCAACCACGACCAGGCAAGGATGGTCAGCCGCTTTGGTAATGACAGCCCGGAGTTCCGCGACCTGTCTTCCAAAATGCTCACCACTTTCATCATGACGATGCGCGGCACCCCCTATTATTACAATGGTGATGAGCTGGCCATGACCAATGCAGGTTTTACCAAGATCGAAGATTACCGGGATATGCCTACACTGAACGAGTACAGGAACCAGTTGGCCCATAAGGGGGATATTCCTGCTTTCCTCAAACGTATGCAGTTCGAATGCCGCGATAACGGTCGCACACCCTTTCAGTGGGATGGCAGCCTGAATGCCGGGTTCAGTAGCGGTACACCCTGGCTGCAGGTGAATAAGAACTATACGCTCATCAACCAGGCTGCCCAGGAAAAAGATCCGAATAGCGTACTCCATTACTTCCGTAAAACTGTGGCGTTGCGCAAAAACAATCCGGTGCTTGTATATGGCAAATACACGATCCTGGATAAAGACAATCCCGCGGTCTATGCCTACACACGCGAGTGGCAGGGCAAAACTTTTTTAGTGATGCTGAATTTCACCGCAAAACCGGCAACGGTGCAAACAGGGGTTGATATGCGTAAGGCCCAACTGTTGTTGAATAATTACGCAACACCGGCTACCAATGGTGATCTGCGTCCTTACGAGGCAGTGGTGTACCAACTATAAACCAAACGGTGACACCAGTTTGTTTTATCGTTCTATTGCAAAGACCAGTGCTTCTGTATCGGCTATTGGGTTATACCTGAGGGTCAGGCCATCAGCGGTTGCCGCTGTCCTGATCTTTTGTTTACTGCCCAGTAGCTGTACTTTTTTGGCATCGGTAAAAATGCTTCCTCGTAATGTCAGTTCTCCCGTCTGGATCTCTTTCTCTGCCAACTGGTAAATGGCATAAATGGTCTTGCCCTTGCGGGTAAACACAAAATTGCCCTGCCGGGGAAGATCAGGATCGGCTTCTGTATCATAAATGGCTTCCTGGTTGATCTTCACCCAGGCGCCTACCTGTTGTAAGCGTTCATAGGCAACCGGGTCCCATTCCCCGTCGGGACCAGGGCCTACATTGAGCAGCAGGTTCCCGTTTTTACTGATGATATCCGTTAACAGGTGAATGATCCTGCGAGATGATTTGTAGGTGTCGTTGGGTACGTAGGACCAGGAATTGCCCATGGTGATGCAGCTTTCCCAGGGGTAGGGAAGATAGGCAGCAGGCACAGCCTGTTCGGGTGTGACATAGTTCTCATACTCTCCGTGTACGGTGCGGTCAACCACCAGTAAGCCGGGCTGGTAACTGCGGCTCATGGCGGCGATCCGGGCCATGTCAATATCCTGGTTGTATGGAATGGTGCGCTGCCATTCTACAGCAGTATCGATACTGCTGTAGGGTCTTACCCAGCCGCCATCCAGCCAGAGAATATCCATTTTGCCATATTCACTCATCAGTTCTTTGATCTGGTGATAGGTGAAATCTTTAAAACCCTGCCAGCGTTCAGGATATTTTGCAGGGTCATACGATACATTCCGGCTTTTGGGTGGAAAATATTTCCACCAGTAGTGATCAGTGTTCCAGTCGGGTTTGGAAAAATAGGCCCCGATCATAAAATCCTGTTTACGGAAAGCATTGAATACTTCTTTGGCCACATTGGCCCTTGGGTTGGAAGAAAACGGGGTTTTGCTGCTGGTGATCTTATAATCGGTCTGGTGTGTGTCGAACATACAGAAACCATCATGGTGTTTGGTGGTGAACACCAGGTATTTCATACCGGCTTCTTTAGCTGCTGATGCCCAGCGTTCGGGATTGAAGCGGGTTGGATTGAATGTGGTTTGAAGATTTTCGTAGGCTTTCAGGTAAGTATACCAGTTGCCGGCATAGGGACCGCGCCGTTGTGTCCAGCCCTCATCTTCCGGGCAGATGCTCCAACTCTCCACAACACCCCACTGGCTATATGTACCCCAGTGCATCAGCAAACCGAATTTGATCTTTTTCCATTCGTTCAGTTTCTGTTGTACCAGTGTATCAGAAGGAGGTAGGTAACGGTAGCTGGCCGTATGCTCCTGCGCAGAGAGTTGCAGGCAGTAACTTGTCAGTAACAGGCAAAGCATTTTTCTCATACCGGTAAGATACGAATTTGCAGGAACCGCTACCAGGCAGTTGTTTCGGGAAAATTTTTCAGGAACCCGTCAGCGATCACGATAATAGGCCTGGCATCAAAGAGCCGGACAACAGGTATTGGCAGATCGTATTCATGTATGGTAAATGAATCTGGTATCTTTGTCTGCAAAACCATCAACCATCCCATCATACCTGTTCCGCTATGCAAACACTGATCACCCGGCCTGCTACGGCAGCCGATATAAACACGCTCCGTTTATTTGAACAAGGCGTGATCGAAGCCGAAAGGCCTTATGATCCTACACTTAAAAACGGTACCATCCATTATTACGACCTGGAACTGCTGATTAACTCACCCGCTTCTGTACTCATGGTGGTTGAGCTGAATGGTGAGCTGGTAGCTTCGGGATATGCCCGTGTGGAAACTGCCAAACCGTACCTGCAGCATCCGCAGCATGCTTACCTGGGTTTTATGTACACCCATCCCACGCACCGGGGCAAAGGTTTGAACAGGCTGGTACTGGATGCGCTGAAACAATGGGCCCGGGAAAGGGGGATTACGGAATTGCGCCTGGATGTATATCATCATAACCAATCCGCTATCCGTTCCTACGAAAAAGCGGGTTTCAGTCAACTGATGATCGAAATGCGGATGGGGATCTGATTAGTGTCTGTTGATGGATACCTGTATATTTTTTGCCGGATAATTTCAGTAATTGGGTATACTGTTCAGGTTTATGGTAATGAATACCAGCTAAGTCCCATCTATTGACATACTGTTAACTTGTGTATAGTTGTACTGGTATTGACCATGTAGGATACATACTTTTTATAGACACTGTTTTCAGAAAGATCCCTATCAGTATGTAACAGGGATCTTTATTATCTTCATTCTTATGAAACGGAAAATGAGCCTGGTACTATTGTTCTCTGTGTTATTGAGCACTTCTATGGCACAAACGCCTGCCCAAAAGATCCCTGATTTCCGTTTTATCAGGAAGAGCGGTGCTGCATTTACCCGCCAGGACCTGGCAACCGGCAAACCGGTTTTTTTTGTCTTTTTCGATATTACCTGTGAGCATTGCCGGATGAGTCTGCAATACCTGAATGGTCATTACCGTGAACTGAATAAGGTGGCACTATATCTGGTAACTATGGATCCTGGTCCCAGTGCAGAAGCTTTCCTCGCCAGCGTAGCACCGCAATTGGCAAAGCAACCCAATGTTTTATTGCTGCGAGATACCCGGCAGCAGTTCATCACTCTTTTTCAGCCTAAGAAATTTCCATCTCTGTTCCTGTATTCTACAAATCAGCAACTTGTTCTTTATAGTAATGAAGAAAAAGACCTTCCTGTGTTTCTGAAATTGATAAATAAATGAAGCAGTATCGTTCCCTTCTTTTTATTCCACATGATTGAATAGTGTGTGAAAATCTTTGCGCTGAAAGCTTATTAAGTCAGAACCTTTCTTTTAGAGCGGTATACATGAATAATATCAGACATAATCTAATATCATTTTAGTCCAGACTGCATGTAAACGAATTCACTGGAATTGTGATAACAATCCTGTTGGATACCGTTTCGTAACCTTATCTTAATGTTCACACAAATGTTAAACAAATCAAAACGAGTTTCTTTGCAAAAAAGATTAAAATGAAAAAAGGAATAGCGTTTTTGATTTTAATTTCATTTTTTGGATGTGCAATGTCTTCTGCGCAAACTGTGATAAAAGGTGAAATTAAAAACGAAAAATCCGAACCGCTTGGCGGTGTATCCGTGCTGCTGGAAAATGCAGCATTGAAACTGAAGAAGACGACCGTTACAGGTGCTGATGGTGTGTTTGCCATTGCTAATCTTGCAAAGTCCGGCGCCTACAAGCTTACTTTTTCTTATGTTGGCTATGGCACCAAAGTGATAGAGAATGTGGTTGGTGGTGATGATAAGATGATCTCGGTTAGCCTGGCGCCTTCCAAATCAGAGCTGGATGATATTGTAGTGGTGGCGTATTCCACCCAGAAAAAAGTAAATCTTACCGGCGCCGTAGATCAGGTATCGGGCAAAGTATTGGAGAATCGCTCGATGTCTAACTTCTCACAGGGTATCCAGGGTTTTATTCCTAACCTGAACCTGGTGATGGGCGATGGTAAACCTACCCAGTCGCCTTCTTATAATATCAGGGGTAATACTTCTATCGGCCAGGGTGGTAGCGCGTTGATTCTGATTGACGGTGTTGTGGGAGACCCGGCTTTGCTGAACCCCAATGATGTGGCCAATGTAACGGTACTGAAAGATGCTGCATCTGCAGCCATCTATGGAGCAAGGGGCGCTTTTGGTGTGGTATTGATCACTACCAAAAATCCAACGAAAGGGAAAACGAGTATCACCTATTCAACCAACTATTCAAGTAAATCTCCGATCGTAAGACCGAGTTATGTAACCAACGGTTACACATTTGCAAAAATCTTCAACGACGCATGGAGTGCCTGGAACGATTATTCGCAGTTTCCGCAAAATGTGAACAAAACCGTGAAATTTTCACAGGCCTATCTGGCTGAGTATAAGAACCGTAACGATAATCCATCTTTATCTAAAGTGGATGTGAATGCCGATGGAGAATATGTTTATTACGGAAATACTGATTGGTATGATATCCTGTATAAGAAAAATACCCTGGCAGCGGATCATAATATTTCTATCAGTGGAAGTAATGAAAAAGCCAGCTTTATGATCACTGGCCGTTATTATGGTCAGGATGGACTGTTTCGCTACAATTCTGATAATTACAAAATGTATAATTTCCGGGCAAAAGGAACCATCCAGGTACTACCCTGGTTGCGTTTTGAGAATAATGCCGATTATGCCAATATGCTGTACCATAACCCGCTGAATGTGGGTGAGGGTGGAGGTATCTGGAGAAATATTTCAGATGAAGGTCATGAAATGTCGCCACTATTTAATCCCGATGGTAATCTGTCATACTCGGCTGCATATACTGTAGGTGATTTTGTGTATGGGAAAAACGGGATCGATTTCAACAAACGCACCCTGCGCAACAGGGTTGGTTTTGTTTCTGAATTCTTCGGGAATACTTTCCGCGTAAAAGGAGATTTCACTATCCAGAATGTAGATGATAATTCCAAAACTATCCGGGTTCCTATACCATACAGCCGTAAGCCGAATGTTATTGAATATATCGGTACCACTACCAATGATATTACAGACAGCTATACGGAAACCCAGTATCTCGCTGCCAATATTTATGCAGAATATGAGAACAAGTTCAAAGAAAAGCACTATTTCAAGGTACTTGCCGGTTTCAACAATGAACAGTCTACATACAAAGGTCTTTCTACCACACGTAACGGATTGATCTATGATAATGTGCAGAGCATTAACCTGGCATTAGGTACTGCGATCACCACTGCCGGACCTTATGAGCAGTGGGGTGTACGAGGAGGGTTCTTCCGTATGAACTATGGGTTTGACGACAGGTACCTGCTGGAAGTAAATGGCCGTTATGATGGTTCTTCCAAGTTTCCTAGCGATAAGCGTTATGCTTTCTTCCCATCTGTATCGGGTGGCTGGAGGGTATCCAAAGAACCTTACTGGAAATTGTCAAAAAATATTATTTCCGACTTCAAGATCAGGGCTTCTTATGGTTCATTGGGTAATGGTAATATTGCTTCCTATGCTTTTATGGAGCAGTTTGGTATCAGCCAGTCTGGACGTGTATTGGGTGGCATCCGCCCGCAAACAACCGGTCAGCCTTCTGTATTACCCGATAACCTTACCTGGGAAAAAGCCACCACCACCGACATCGGCGTAGACGCTTCTTTCCTGAGAAATAAACTGACACTGAGTTTCGACTGGTACGTACGGAACACAAAAGACATGTTCACCAATGGACCAACCCTGCCTGCTGTATTTGGTACCAGTGTGCCCAAAGGCAACTATGCCGATCTGAAAACCAAAGGCTGGGAGGTCGTTGCTTCCTGGAGAGACAATATTACCGTAGCGCACAAACCTTTTAATTATGGTATCAGGTTATCATTGTCTGATTACCAGTCAGAGATCACCAAATACAATAACCCGACCCAGCTGCTGAGTGATTATTATGTGGGACAGAAACTGGGTGAGATCTGGGGATATGTTACTGATGGATTCTTTACAGCCGCTAATATTGGTGAAGCTTCCAAGCAGTCTCTGATCAAGAGTTCCAATTCCGGAACTACTATGATCGGTGATGTGAAATTCCTTGACCTGAATGGTGACGGAGTGATCAATACCGGAGCTAATACCGTTTCTAATCCCGGCGACCGCCGTATCATTGGTAACGCGCAACCCAGGTATTCATTTGGCGCTTTGTTTGATTTTGACTGGAACAATTTCTTCTTCAGTGCTTTCTTCCAGGGGGTAGGTAAACAGAGCTGGTGGCCAGGTGCAGAAGCAGACGCTTTCTGGGGTCCTTATAACAGACCTTATAACCGCGTGCCATCTGAAATGGTTGATAAAATCTGGTCCGAAGCTAATCCCAATACTTATTTTCCGCGTTTGAGAGGTTATATCGCCCAGGGTACCGGACGTGCACTGAACGTAACACAAACTCAGTACCTGCAGAACGTTGCCTATATCCGGTTGAAGAATGTACAGTTGGGATACAATCTGCCTCAGTCACTGATTAGCCGTCTAAAACTCACACAAGCCAAAGTATATGTTTCAGCAGATAACGTGTGGACCTATTCACCTATGTACAAGATCACCCATAATCTTGACGTGGAAAATATCCAGGGTTCAGACAGGGTGTTGACCAGTGGCACCAGCGGAAACGGACAGAACTACCCAATCCTGAAAGGTTGGACAGTGGGTATCACCATTGGTTTATAATTGATCACAATTCATTAATTCAGCTATGAAAAAGATACTTTTCTCCATAAGCATATTAACATTGATCCTGTCAGGTTGTAAGAAACTGGATCAGGAACCGCAGGCTACGGCTTCTAAAAGCGCTGTATTTGGCAATGAAAAAGGGCTACAGTTGTATGTGGCATCATTTTACAATAACCTTCCTTCCGGAAACGATGTGGTAAGAGCAGATGCTATGAGCGATTATGGTGCACGAACAGATGTGCCGACTTTCCTTACAGCCAGTGGTTTTACAGCTCTGCAAAGTTCAGGCTGGAGCTGGTCGCCACTCAGGAACATCAACTATTTTATTGAAAACTGTACAGATCCTGCTGTGCCGGTTGCGGTTCGTCAGAACTATATCGCTATCGCGCGGTTCTTCCGTGCTTTGTTTTACTTTGATAAGGTGCAGCGTTTTGGCGATGTACCCTGGTATGGTAAAACTATTGACATCGCCGATTCTGTAAACCTTTACAGGGCAAGAGACCCGCGTAAACTGGTGATGGATTCTGTACTGGCCGATCTGGATTTTGCCAGCAACAATATTACGGCAACCGATGCGACTCGTAGTATGATCACCAAATATGTTGCCTTAGCATACAAATCAAGGATTTGTCTGTTTGAGGGAACATTCCGTAAATACCATGGCGGAACAGGTGGACTTACTAACGCCATTGCATCCACTGCTGACCAGTGGTTACAGCAGGCAGCAGCGGCGGCGGATAAAGTCATTACTGAAGGCGGCTTTAAACTGAATACGGCCAGTGGAACAGACCTCTCTTATCGTCAACTCTTTATCAGTAAACAACCAGTAACCTCCGAAGTTATCCTGAGCAATGTGTCAGATGCCACCCTGAACGTATTGAACGATGCGAACTGGTACTGGACCTCGGCCACGTATGGATCACGTCTTAGCTTTACAAGGACCTTTGTAAATACCTATCTCAATATAGACGGCACACCGTTTACCGGAACCGCCGGCTATCAGACAAAAGTATTTGCCGATGAGGTGAAGAACCGAGACAAACGCCTGCAGCAAACCATCCGCCTGGGAACTTATAAAAGAATTAATGGCGGAGCCCAGGAAGCGGCTCCTCCGGTATTCTCTTATACCTATACAGGTTACCAGCCTATCAAATGGTGTCTGGATGATGTATATTTTGACGGAGGTACCCGTAACGATAACTCAATTTCACTTATCAGGTATGCAGAAGTACTGCTGAACTATGCAGAAGCCAAAGCAGAACTGGGGACTCTTACAGATGCCGATTGGGCAAAAACTATTGGGTCATTACGTTCCAGAGCTGGTATCACCGGAGGACTGACCAATAAGCCCGTAACGGCTGATCCATACCTGCAAACCAATTATTTTCCGGGGATTACCGACCCGTCTATTCTGGAGATCAGACGTGAGCGGGGTATTGAGCTGGCATGGGAAGGGCTACGTTTCTCTGACCTGCTTCGCTGGAAAAGAGGAGACCTGCTCACGCAAACCTGGAATGGATTTTATGTTCCCGCTCTCAATACACCTATGGATCTGAATGAGGATGGTAAAAATGATGTGTTGTTTTACAGCGGTACTGCACCTGCGGCCATTGCAGGAGTAACATTCATTAATGTGTCACCAACACTTCCTAACGGATCAGTAAATCCACAGAGATTAAGTGGCGCTACTTCAGGTGAAATTACTTGGCTGAATAATTCTGTGAGAAAATGGGAAGATAAAAAATACTTGTACCCCATTCCAACAGCGGACCTGCTTATCAATCCAAAGCTGGGGCAGAACCCGGGATGGTAACAGTGTTAGCTAAGCAGTAATCATCAGGGATGCTAAGAGGGAATATGCCGCTACGTGCTGTTCCCTTTTGCATTGCCGCAAATGATGGTCCGGTATTTGTTACATGGCCACTGTCTAAATTTATAAATGACTGTATGAAAAAAATCGTTCTCATTTTGTGTTGGTTCTTGACAGGCATGCTTGCGCTAAGAGCCCAAAAAATTACTATAGGTACCTTTAATTTACGTTACGATAATCCGGGGGATTCGGGGAATCTCTGGAAAAACAGGGCGCCCATAGCTTCAGCGCTGATACGTTTTCACGATTTCGATATTTTGGGAACCCAGGAGGGGCTGAGAAATCAGCTCGACGACCTGCAGAAAGAGCTTCCTGAATATACTTTCTATGGAAAAGGAAGAGATGATGGCCGGTTCAAAGGGGAACACTCTGCTATTTTCTACAAGAAAGAAAAATACGACCTGCTGGATAAAGGTGATTTCTGGTTATCCGAAACGCCTGAAAAACCAGGTTTTGGCTGGGATGCAAGGATCAACCGGATCTGTTCGTGGATTAAACTCCGAGATAGGGAAAGCAAAAAAAGTTTTTATGTATTTAATGTACATTTTGATCATCGCGGTGTGGTTGCCCGTGTGGAGAGCAGTAAACTGATTATGAAAAAGATCGTTGAAATTGCCGGTGATCAGCCAGTAATACTTACAGGCGACTTTAACGGAAACCACCAAAGCGAGTGGTACCAATTTATCCAGAACAGCAATCTTTTAAAAGATGTTTTGCAACAAGTGCCACATCCTTACCAGAACAATGGTAGCTTTAACAGCTTTAAAACAGATAATCCATCGAAAGATATTATCGACCATATTTTTCTTTCTGCTCATTTTACAGCAATACGGTATGGTATACTCACAGATACTTATCATGGTAAGTTCCCTTCTGATCATTACCCCGTGCTGGCAGGTGTTGAATTTCGTAAATGAGAAGAGTGTGCAATAATGCAAAAGGTCCGGGCAGATGTAACTGCCGGACCTTTTTTATTCAGTGGGATAAAAAACGTATAAGAAAAGATACCTATTTTTCAGGCTAAAATAGCGTGTGATGGGAACTCCCAAGTCAGACCCGCGACTGATTTCCTTTAAAACACTGGTACAATCCATAGGCTGGATGAGTGTTTTGTTGCCTGCTGCCATGCTGGTAGGTAACTACCTGTTTGGGCACTGTTATACTATACAGGATTCGGTGAGCGATTATTATTATACCATTACCGGCGACCTGCTGGTGGGTATGTTATGTGCGGTGGCGCTGTTCCTGATCTCCTACAAAGGATATCCCGGCGACCGGTTAGACGGGTTTTTATCGACCTCGGCGGGTATACTGGCATTAGGGGTGGCGTTTTTTCCCACCAATGAAACCAGCACAGACAGTTGCGCCATTGTTCATCTGCCGCTGAATGAACTGCGTAATAACCTGCATAATGTGTTTTCTGCCGCACTATTCCTCATACTGGCGGCCATTTCGCTGTTCCAGTTCACCAAAAGCAGGGGTGTGGTCATTACCCGCCAGAAAAAACAGCGTAACCGGGTGTACCATATTTGTGGGGTGTTAATGCTGGTATGTATTGTATTACTGGCACTCTATACGAATCTGCGTGATACAATGACATGGTTAAAAGCCTATAAACCTGTTTTCTGGCTCGAATCCGGCGCTTTGCTGGCATTCGGGGTCTCCTGGCTGGTGAAGGGAGGGTTGTTTTTGAAGGACAGGTAACAATGAATGAATGAATGAGTGGATGGATTAGGAAACGCTTATATCGCTGGGTAGCGTATTTTTTAATGGGAGACCAAGTGTATTGGTATTGTCTTGGAAATAGCTGAAGTCATTGTTTGGCTCTGTGTGTTGTTTCTTGGAGAGGTTGAAATACTCCGAAGGCGTCATCCCTTTTCTTTTTTTGAAGGCATTGATAAAACTGGTCCTTGAATTAAAGCCTACTTTATTGCCTAAGGCTTCAATGGTATAGGAAAGTAAGGAATCGTCTTTTTGCACCAGGTTGCAGAGGTGGTCTATTCTCAGGTCATTGATGAATTCATTGAAATTCTTTCCCAGGTACTGGTTGATGAATGCCGACAAAATATAGGTAGGCAACTGTATCTCTTTGCTTAGGTCTTTGATGGAATAGCCTGTTTTGATGAACGGATGGTTTTTGGAAAAATGTTCTTCTATCATAGACTCATACAAAACGGCATCAGCATGCGGTATGCTTTTTTTCTTGCTCAGATGATCTGTATTTGTAACGCTTGGTATGGCTTCTTCCATCGGCTTCACCGCTTTCTCTTCAGTTGTAACGGGTGATTCCTGAAGCCATCCCTTCATGCCATAAAGTATCTCCGGTTTCACTACTAAATAGGCACAGATAAAAAGTATGGTGAGCCCGACATTGGTAAGGATCAGGTAGTCCAGACGAAATACATTGCTTACATGCAAAGTCATTTCAATAAATACGAGCAGGTAACTGATCGACATGATATAGGTGAACGATTGAAGCCAGGTAAATACGGTCTTGTTGTGAAGGTTGAACTGTTGTTGGTTATTGACCTTAGCTTTCCACTTCCAGATCAGCCTGCACTGCGCAGCAAGGAAAATAACGCCCAGCAATATTCTGGCCACTGCCATCCAGCCCTGTGGGAACAGCCCCTCGGGCTCTACCAGGATCAGTTTGAGGTTGGTCAGGTTGCTTTTGATAACAGCCACTTTTTCTTCACGGCTTAACAGGTAAAATGGGATACGGTGAATGAGGTAGATAGGTACCGGAATAAAATATAGCCAGTCAGTACGTTTTAATCGGAAGGTTTGTTCTAAAACAGAACGTACATATAAATAAGACAGTGGTCCTATACAGAAGATCGTCCAGGCCATTAACCTGTAGAAAAGCGGGAAAATGATAAAATAGTTGGTTACATACGCTGCATTGGTAAGCATTACATATGACAGGATGGCAATGATCATGGCAACCAGGTTGGGTGCCAGGCTTTTTTCCTTGTTCACAAAAAAAAGGATCAGTGAAACAAATAGTCCCAGGCTGCCGGTCAGGAGGCAGACGACGAATAAAATCGAGTCCTGTGTAATGCCCATTGTTACGATGCGATTTTGCGCTCAAGCCCCTTGTATAAGGGGTGTTCTGAATAGATAAGCTGACAAATTTAAATCGAGTTTTTCCCGCATAGCTTAAAACGACCGGTCTATTTTCCAAAATCAAACTTATTCGGCAAAAAATGTTAAAAATAATGCATTGAAATCCTGTGAAATAGCTGATTTTCGCCGGATCCGCATGAAAAATATCTTATTCTGCTAACGCTCTTCTGGCAACCACTCTGTTGTTGGGACAAGTATGAACGCTCTGTTTATGCTTCGATGGGTTCAATCATGTGTCTGTATATAAAATTGAACGACTTCTCTGTTCAGAATTGTCGAAACTGGACAACGTAGTACGAAATTATAATGGCAAGTGGTGTTCTTTTGCGCACTTGTAGACGATCCAATCTCCCGAGCCATCCCCCCCGGTTTTCTGATATGTACGGTCTTACATCTGATTTTAATAATAATTGAAAAAAGGATTCATGCTTAATTATTCAACCACTTCAAACCCTGAGATCTTGAAAAGCAGTATTGCCGGTTCCATCCGGTTGAAGACTCTGCTGACCTGGCTGGCAGCCCTTTTTCTGTCGGTAAATGCCTATGCCGGAGTGTCAGTGAATTTTAATAAAGTGTACAAAGCGGTGGGAAGTTCATATGGCGCCCAGACAAATACTGCAGCCATTACGACTTCTATAGCGGGAACTAATTTTAAGTTTGAAGATCCCAATCAGCCCAGCTCCTTTGTCGGAAACTATGTTAGAGGTATTTTAACATATACCGATGCATCCGGTCAGGTGCAGACTATTTATGGAGAAATTAACCGGAGAGCAAAGACTGGAGGTTCGGGAGATAATACCACCTGTTTTTATATGGTGGTAATCTCCAATAATAATTTTGTCAGTCCGGTCTATTCAGGTGAAGCATATCTGCTGATACACCCCGTAAATGGTCCAGCGAATATATCAGATAATAGTAATGTTGCTACTTCTTCAGATCCTATCGCTTCGGCATTGAACGACATGTTGGCTTTACAGCCCAATATTACTGCTCAGATGTCTACCGCTACCCAAACCGTTTGTTTAAATGCGGCAGTTACCCCATTGCAACTTACAGCTACCATCAGCAGTGGTACCCTAAGCCAGGTTAGTTGGTATAAGAATACAACGAATTCTAATGCGGGTGGTACATTGATCAGAACTGTTAGCTTAACGGGTACCAGTCAAACGATTTCTTATACACCAACCAGTACCTCTGCGGGTGATTCTTATTATTACGCGATCATTACAGGTAGTTCCGGACTCAAAGCCACCAGTGATGTTTCCGGGAAAATTACCGTTCTTGATCTACCTACAATCAGTGGTGTAACAGGTACTTTATCCATATGTTCCGGTTTGACCACTACTTTAACGGCAGCATCAGCAGCCAGTACGCCTACCTATAAGTGGTATACGGCAGCAACAGGGGGTACCTTATTGCAAACGGGGGGGGCATCTTATACAACAGCAGCATTGACCACTACCACCAGTTTTTATGTGGATGTAACAAATGCAGCCGGCTGTGTTTCTGCATCAAGGACCGCCACGACTGTTACAGTAAATGCGTTACCGACCATCAGTAATGTGACAGGTACTTTATCTATTTGCACCAACCAGACGACAACACTGGTTGCTTCCTCCGCGGCCCAGTCGCCAACCTATAAGTGGTATGATGCAGCAACCGGCGGCAATTTGTTATATACAGGTGCGGCTTATACAACAGCAGCATTGACCACCACCACGAGTTTTTATGTGGATGTGACCAGTGGTGCCGGATGTACTTCTGCATCAAGAACCTCAACTACTGTTACAGTAGTTGGCGGATCAGCACCAACCATTAGCAGTGTGACGGGTACAACAACCCTCTGTGCCGGTTTGACTACCACATTAACAGCTGCCTCATCAACCACTTCTCCTACCTTTTATTGGTATGATAATGCAGCCGGGGGCACACCGTTACATACCGGCGCAGTTTATACAACACCGGCTTTAAACGCCAATACGAATTTTTATGTTGAAGTGTCAAATTCAGGTGGATGTACGTCTACTCCGAGAACCGTTACTGCCATTACAGTTAATGCCTTGCCAACGATCAGCGGTGTAACGGGTACTTTATCTATCTGTTCCGGTTCAACTACTACCTTAACGGCAGCATCGGCCACCAGTTCACCTACTTATAATTGGTATGCTGCAGCAACTGGCGGTACTTCTTTATATACGGGTGCAGCGTATACAACCGCGGCATTGACCACTACCACCAGTTTTTATGTAGAGGTAACCAGTTCTGCGGGATGTGTATCTGCCTCCAGAACTGCGGTTACCGTTACCGTAAATGACTATCCAACGATCAGTGGTGTAACGGGCACTTTAGCTATCTGTTCCGGTTCAACTACTACCTTAACGGCAGCTTCAGCCACCAGTTCGCCTACTTATAATTGGTATGCTGCAGCAACTGGCGGTACTTCTTTATATACAGGTGCAGCTTATACAACAGCAGCATTGACCACTACCACCAGTTTTTATGTGGATGTAACCAATGCGGGAGGATGTACATCTGTATCCAGAACTGCAGTTACTGTTACGGTTAATGCCTTGCCAACGATCAGTGGTGTAACGGGTACTTTATCTATCTGTTCCGGTTCAACTACTACCTTAACGGCAGCATCGGCCACCAGTTCACCTACTTATAATTGGTACGCTGCAGCAACTGGCGGTACTTCTTTATATACGGGTGCAGCTTATACAACAGCAGCATTGACCACTACCACCAGTTTTTATGTGGATGTAACCAATGCGGGAGGATGTACATCTGTATCCAGAACTGCAGTTACCGTTACGGTAAATGCGTTGCCAACGATCAGTGGTGTAACGGGCGTTTTGGCTGTATGTTCTGGGTTGACAACTACTTTAACGGCAGCTTCTGCCACCAGCTCACCTGCCTACAATTGGTACACTGCAGCGACAGGCGGCACTTCCTTATATACGGGTGCAGCCTATACAACAGCGGCATTAACCACTACCACCAGTTATTATGTAGATGTAACCAGTTCTGGCGGATGTGTATCTGCATCGCGTACCCAGGTAACGGTTGCCGTTAATAATAAACCTGCAGTGTCTGTGTATCCGGCTACTGTTACTATTAAGCTGGGGAATGCTGCTATTCTTACCGCAGATGGCGCCAATAGCTACAGCTGGGTGCCGCTTACAGGATTGTCTGCATCTAATACGGCCAGTGTAACAGCCAATCCTGCCGTAACCACTACCTATACAGTTACCGGAACTTCTGCCAGTTCAGGTTGCACCAATACGGCCACTGTAACGGTTACCGTGTCAGCACAGACAAATCCGGATGTGAACGCCACGAATGTGAATGTTCCCGTAAATGGTAATGTGTCAACGAACGATGTGGTACCTGCCGGTTCAAGCTATGGTACACCCATACCGGCATCCGGTAATCCTTCAGGCGCTACAATTACAATGAATACGGATGGTACCTATGTGTTCAAAGCGATCCAGCCCGGTACCTATACTTACCAGGTTCCTTTGTGTGCACCTGGTCAGACATCGAATTGCCCTACCACATCATTGGTGATCACTGTAAAAGATCCGGCCCGTTCAGACAATCCCCCCGTTGCGAACCTGGATATCGTAACAGCTTTACCAGGAGTAACCACGATTTCGGATATACTGGCCAACGATAAATGCAGTAATGCAGGTTGCAGCCTGAATGCTTCCAGCGTAACGATCGTAACTGCTCCGTTGAACGGAACAGCTACAGTGAATGCGGATGGCACGATGAATTACACACCTAAAGCCGGATTCTTCGGTACAGACAGTCTGCGTTACAATGTGTGTGACAATGCCAGTCCTGCCAACTGTGCTACAGCCTGGGTATATTATACAGTACCGGCTGCCGACGCAGCTCCTCTTACAGTGGCAACAGATGATTATGCCAATACCTATGCAGGTGTTGCAACAAGCGGTAATATATTAACGAATGATAAGAATACAGGCGGTGCTGCCTTATCTGTAACTGCAAGTGGAACCGTACCTGCCAGCAAAGGAGTGTTGGTGATCAACACCGATGGTTCTTTCACATTCACATCTGCGGCAGGCTTTAGTGGCGCAATCGATGTGGTGTATACAGTGTGTGGAGGTACTCCTTCTACCTGTGCCCAGGCAACCTTGCACCTGCTGGTAAACCCACCTGCACAGTTGAATCCGGATGTGAACGCCACGAATGTGAATGTTCCCGTAAGTGGTAATGTGTCAACGAATGATGTGATACCTGTGGGATCAAGCTATGGTACACCCATACCGGCATCCGGTAATCCTTCAGGTGCTACGATCACAATGAATACGGATGGTACCTATGTCTTCAAAGCAACTCAGCCGGGCATCTATACCTACCAGGTTCCATTGTGTGTGCCTGGTCAGACATCCAACTGTGCCACTACTTCATTGGTGATTACGGTGAAAGATCCGGTTCGTACAGATAATCCACCCGTGGTCAATCTGGATATTGTAACAGCTTTGCCAGGTGAAACCACTACTACAAATGTGCTGGCGAATGACAAGTGCAGTAACATAGGGTGCAGCCTGAATACTGCCAGTGTAACGATTGTAACGGATCCTTTGAATGGAACAGCTACAGTGAATGCAGATGGTACCATTAATTATACACCTAAAGCAGGTTTTTCAGGTACGGACAGCCTTCGCTACAGGGTATGTGACAATGCCAGCCCTGCCAACTGTGCCACAGCCTGGGTATATTACACGGTACCTGTTGACACGGATCCAATTACAATAGCAGCAGATGACTATGCTTCTACCACTGTTGGTGCGGAAATCAAGGGTAGCCTGATAGCCAATGACAGGAACACAGCTAAGGCCAGTCTCACCGTAACTGCGATCGGAACCGTACCGGCTTCCAAAGGAGTTTTGGTGATCAATACAGATGGAACGTATACATTCACCCCGGCCCCTGGATTTTCGGGACCGATAGAAGTGGCTTACACAGTTTGTGGCGGAACTCCTTCCACCTGTGCAAAAGCTACATTATACCTGCTGATCGAGTATCCTAATGTTGATCCTCCTAAAGCAACTGGTGGCACTTATAATGCAGGAGATCCTTCCAATCCGGTGAATATCGGTAAAACAGTAAGCGCGCCGCCGGCTGGTTCCAAAACGATCTATTGCGATGTAAATGGCAATAATTGCAGCACTACGGTTCCGTTGTTACCTACCAAACCGGGTATCTACATATGGTGTGTAAAGAATATCGATACAATAAGTAATATCAGCAGCACACCTTGTGTGTTCGACACCATCCGCATATTGCCTACAGTTACCCCTGTAAATGCAACCTATGTGCTGGGCGGTATCGGTTTGCCCGCCAATATCAGCGGACTGATCAAAACCATCACAGCTGGCAGCAAACCTCAGTGGTGTGATGTGAATGGTCAGAACTGCACCACCACCGCACCTGCTTTGCCCAATAAACTGGGTGTGTATGTATGGTGTGTGAAAGCGGTAGATACTGCCAGTGGACTGGTTAGCACGCCTTGTAAATTTGATACGGTAACGATCATTGCCCCCCAAACGATCATGGAAGTCACCAAACGGTTTGAGTCAATCAAACTACAACCGGACGGAAGTTTCCTCGCCGTATTCAAGATCAAGACTACCAACCTGATGAATGTGAAAATGGATAGCGTGCAGGTAAAAGATGATCTGTCAAAAGTGTTTACCAATGCCAGTGATTATTCAGTAATCAATGTACAGGCAACGGGTACACTGGCGGCCAATGTCCTGTACAACGGATCAGGTGTCATTGACCTGGTAACGTTGCAGTCTTCACTGGCAGCCAACAAGTCCGATTCTATCACCTTGTCTATAAAGATCAATGCAAGTGCTACACCGGGTAATTATAACAACGTTGCGATCATGCAGGCAAATACGCCTTATGGACGTGCGCAACTGGCTTCTAATGATCCGGTAGCCAATGGCAGTGATCCGAATAACCGTTTAGCTACCAAATTCCAGGTACCTAAGCTGGATATCATCATCCCGGGAGGATTCTCTCCGAACCAGGATGGGGTGGATGACAAGTTCATCATCACCCGCCCCTTTGGAACCAGGATCGCCTTGCAGGTATTCAACCGTTGGGGTAACCAGGTGTACCAGAACAATGACTATAAGAATGATTGGGATGCACGTGGTTCAGGGAATTTCTTAGGACAATATGTTCCCGAAGGCACTTATTACTATGTGGTGGTTGCCACCGATGCAACGGGAATCGTACAAAAATTTGCCGGACCCTTAACTATTGTAAGATAAAAACTGAAAAATGAGCCAAAAAATATTCAAACAGATAGGAATCGGGTTGCTTGTAAGCCTCTGTATTACAGGTAAACTCCAGGCACAGACTGATCCTATGTATTCGCAGTACATGTATAATATGCTTGGGATAAATCCTGCGTATGCCGGAAGCAGAGAAGCCATCAGTCTGAACGCATTTTACCGTAAACAATGGGTTTCACTGCCCGGTGCACCACAAACCACTTCCGTAAGTGTTGATGGAGCCATCAATGATAACAAAGTGGGTCTGGGTATACAGTTATACGATGACCGCCTGGGTGTGGAAAAAGCTACCGGCTTCAATGCCATGGTTTCCACAAGGGTGCATGTGTCGGAGAAAGGTGTGTTGTCCGGAGGTTTATCCTTTGGTATGATGAATTACAGGACCGACCTGACCCAGGTGCCTAACCGTTTTACACCCGGCGACCCTGCTTTTTCTCAGAACTATAGCAAATGGATGGCCACTATCGGGGCAGGTCTGTACTATAATACCGACCGCTTTTATGCAGGTGTTTCTGTACCGAATATCCTGCGGACAAGGATCGCCACGCTTGACATGATCACATCGGGCATTCAAAAGGCAAATGACTTCCATATTTTCATTACCTCAGGTGTTGTGTTGGATATGTCAGATGAAGTGAAACTCAAACCATCGGTCCTGTTCAAAGCGGTATCTGGTGCACCCCTTCAGGCTGATCTGAACTGTAATGTATGGTTACGGGATGTCATTGGTCTGGGCGCCTCCTACAGAACAGGCGATGCTTTTGTAGGTATGGCCGAGTTACAGATCAATCCGCAACTGCGTCTGGGTTATGCATATGATGTTACCACTTCGCAGCTGAACGCTTTTAACAGGGGTTCTCATGAACTGATGTTCCGATTTGAATTCGGCAGGAATAAAACCATTAAATCCACAAGATATTTTTAAGATATGTACAAACTCATCCTTGCTGCGCTCTTGCTTCCCGTTTGTGTAGAGGCGCAAAAAAAGACAGAAGCAGCCCTTTCCGTTGCAAACCGGGAGTTCCACAGTCTGCGGTTCGCCTATGCTATCCCCTTTTTTAAGGGTCATCTGAAGAACCATCCGGAAGATACGGCAGCATTAACCAAGCTGGCTTATTGTTTCAAAATCAATAACCAGTACGATAGTGCCATCTATTATTATGAAAGAGCCAGCCAGCTCGGTTCGGTAAAGGGTAATCTCCTTCCGGAATTGTATGCCAGCACCGGCAACTATACAAAAGCAATATCAGCTTATCAGGGCCGTTTAGCCGATGCTAATAGCGGAGTGGATGCCAGGGTAGCGAAAGAGAGGCTTGCGGGTTTTACCAATCCGAAAGTTTTCATGAAGGATTCTCTCGATTATACCTTGTATTATCTGAGTGTCAATACCCCGCTCAACGAATTCAATGCTGCTTTGTATGAGAGCGGTTTCGTATTCGAATCTAACAGGGGCTCCAAAGTTACCGGTCGTAGCGAGTTCGGATGGGACGGGACTCCTTTCAGCAAACTGTATTACCAGCGAACATTGACTGATATCCGTACAGACAGTATCCGGCAATCGGCCTGGGCAGAGAAAAAATTAAGGAGAAGTATCACGGATTATACGTCTGCGATACCCAACGATAATAGCATACTCAACCCCAAGTTTGATTTCAAACAGTTTACCTATACGGCTGTTGATGTGCCCTTGTTTAGCAAAGAATTGAACAAAGGCGTGAATGTGGGAGCGATCAGTTTTGCTAACGAAGGAAAAGTAGCCTATTTCACCAGGAACCGGTCTGTTGGCAACGGCGTGAGTGAGCTGGAAATATGCAGGGCAGAAAGAACGGAATCAGGTGCCTGGACAAATATCACCCCGATGCCGTTTAATCAGAAAGCCCATTCTTATTTCCATCCGGCAGCAACGCCTGATGATAAAAGACTGTACTTCTCCACTGACCAGCCCGGAGGATTAGGCGGCACAGATATCTATTATGTTGAAAAAACAGAAGATGGTAAGTGGAGTGACCCCATCAATGCCGGTGCTGCCATCAATACCGCAGCAAATGAACTGTTCCCCACTTATTATGAAGGGATCTTGTATTTCAGCTCGAATGGGCATGCAGGCCTGGGTGGATTGGATATCTACCGCGTCAATGCAGCCGGAAAGCCAGAGAACCTGGGATACCCCGTTAATAGCAGCAGTGATGATTTCGGATTCTCGAAAAAAGAAAATACCGGATTCTTCAATTCTAACCGGTATGGAAGTGACGATATTTTTGAATACGCTTACCAAAAAGCCTTTGTGCAACTTTTCGGAAAGGCCACGATCAATAAAAATGCGGGAAAAGATATACGCGTTCGTTTGTATGATGGCGTTACCGGACAGCTCCTGGATAGCACGGTGACAGACCAGAATGGAAATTACCAGTTGTCCGTAAGACCAAACCAGGCATATAAGATCGTTGTTGACGACAGGAAAGGCCATGAGAACATACAGCCTGTTACTGCGGCAAACTATCGCAGCCTGGGTAAAAACAGGTATGCTCTTGAACAGGGAATACTGGATGTGACAGTACCTGTTATTGCTGCAGCACCCAAAGAGGAAGTGGTAAAACCCGCTGATGCCCTGCATTATATCGTTTATTATGATCTGGATAAATCAGATATACGTGCAAAAGACAGACTGGTACTGGATTCCCTGGTCAGCTATTTGAAGAGCCATCCAGCCATGCAGGCGGTGATCGGTTCTTTTACAGATTGTGCTGCCGATGAGAAATACAATATCGGTTTATCAAACAAACGTTCTGTTGCAGTAAAAAGGTATCTGCTCAATAACCGCGTGCCCGCCTCACAGATAGTAGAAAACCATTATGGTAAAAAATACCTCGTTCAGGACTGTTCTGATGCAAATTACGACAGTCTATTGCAGCTGGTGAATAGACGTTCAGAGATCTTTGTGACCGATAAGCCCAATAGCACCTGGGAAGACCTGAACAAATCGAATGATAAGACCCCCCGCTTTTCAAGCGAGAATTTCACTTCCCCCAAATAATAGCTGCAGATTTTGTAAAAAGTTCATAGCCGAAAGGTTATGAACTTTTTTTATGTTGGTATATCCGAACCTATTTCGGGATTGCCTCTTGTGCTAAGGTTAACGCTGATAATAACAACCAATTTCTCTGCAGTCGGGGAGAGCTTATGTATAGTCTGGCCCTAATGGGTTTACCTCAACGCTACAGAATCGAACTTGTATCTAAATTTCAGGAAACTTCTATTCTCTATTTTTTAAGAACTGTTCTATTGAATGGTGCCAAACCTTGTGCCTATGTAAAAAGAGATTCCATTTACGCGGCCCCCCTGGATGGTAGCGGGTGAGGCCCAATAGGACACGTCAAAATAAACCGTCTGGAAAAAATTTGACCTGGTTTTATATGCCAGCCTGCTCCCGCCTCTTGCAAATACATTACTTTCTCTCGCTACATCCTGTTTAGCGATGCTTGATACTAAATCAACCGTTACTCTGGGCTCACCTATATTTAAATAACCTCCGCCGCCATAGAATGAAATGAACCATTTATGATTTTTAAGGAAAATATTCTTTCCGCCGTTTAGTCCAAGCAGGAGGAGTGAACTGTTGGTATTCTGAAACAGAAAAGGAGAATTCCCGTCTCTAATTTGTTGGTCATATTTGAGGGCATTAAAATCAAAAACAGCCTGCGTATACCAGTTTTTCTTCAAAGCCATTTCAACACCCGAGTTGAAGGCAAGTGTTGACTGAACAGCATCCCTGAACTTTCCCTGCGGATTTATCGACCCGACGGCAGTTGTAAAAAATAATTTACCACTTTCCTGAGCCGGTAACAATTGGCTGCTGAATAATAGTATGATAAAGCCAATTAAGTTTTTTTTCATTTTTTGCAATTGGATTAGGTCGTAATTTAATTGAGAGTAAACTCATCTTCAGTGACTGTATAAGGGCATTCTTATCCGGTTTGATAGTATATAGCCAACCTCTGATGTATGCCAGTCAAATTTCAATACAGGAATCTAATCGATATGCGTGAAATCATCAATTTTATAAAATTCAGGGACTCTTACTTGACAATAGCACATTGAATCATGACAGCATGTTCATATAAATCAAGGTCTGCATCATAGCTGTTGCCGGCTGTAATGGCGCCTTTGATGTGTATGATATCACCTTCTTTTATTCCCGCTATTTCCGGGCTTGTTTTTAATGTAAATGTGCAACTGACACCGGCTTTAGCACCTTCCTCTTTTAAAATAATTACCGTTTCTCCAATTTGATTTTTGGATATTTTATTTACCTGGCCTTCAATGATCAGTATTTTAGAATTGCCATCCTGTGACAGGTATTTTGCATTAGCCGCATTGGCATCTGCTGAAAATTCTTGTATAAGATCTCTGGCTTTTAGTTCCGAAAATGCTTTTGTGGCCTGTACATTCCGATGCGGTTTAAACCACATATAAGTGCCTATACTGCCGGCTATTACCAATCCTGCCAGAATGACTAATCCGATTAACTTAGTTGTTTTCTTTTTCATAGTAGCTGCTTTGCTTTTATTTAATACATGACATATGGAAGATTCAACGAGTGCAGCTTTCGGTAAATGTATACCTATGTAGAGACGGCCGGCTACGCCAATCCTTACAGACAGGGTTTAAAATTTAGCGAATCAATTAAGGATAGCTTTTACTAATTTTATAAAAAAACAATGCCGCCAACAGTCCCCAAAAAAGAATATAAAGCTGATCCACACAAATGGCCGGAGCTTTACGGAGATATGCTTTATCAGCACGCATTACCGAGGATAAATGACAGTGTATTGGCAGAAGATCTGGTTCAGGAGACTTTTTTATCTGCATTAAAAGGATTGGATGGATATAAAGGCGAGGCATCTGAAAAAAATTGGTTGTTTACCATTCTGAAAAACAAAATAATTGATCACTATAGAAAGAAAGCTACTGAACAGCCTGTAGTGACGATGCCTGATTTGCAAATAGTGGATGAATGGTTTAATGAAGAAGGAGCCTGGGCAGAAAACAGCAAGCCGAAAGACTGGCAGGCTGCTGATGATCCTGTAGAAAAAAAAGAATTCCAGAAAGTCATTAATTGGTGTAAGGACCATCTTAAAGCATTACAACAACATGTCTTTACATTGAAATATATGGAAGATCTTGACTCTGATGAAATCTGTAAGTTATTAAATATAAGTTCGTCTAACTATTGGGTGTTAATACACAGAGCCCGGCTGCAAATGCGTGACTGCGTAGAAAAAAATTGGTTAAAAAAATGAGGAGTATGAAAAAGTTCATGATGAAGTATTTTATGGCTACTTGTAAGGAAGCTACATTCCTTATGGCAAAAAAGGAAGAGGGTAAACTCAGTTTGACAGAAAAAATGAAGCTGTCTATGCATACTTCTGTGTGTTCCTTTTGCAGGAAATTTGAAAAACAGACCATGTGGATAAGATCAGAGAGCAAGCAAGTTCAGGCCGAAGACAAATTACCGGTATTTACAAAAGAAAGAATGGAGAGAATATTAGATGAAAATTTGCATTGAATTGGAATAAAATTCCATTCGTGAACAGTTACGTTGGCATGCAGGATCTCTTAAACGAAAGTATTTAATTAAATCTGCTGAAATCAAAATATTCAGTGACATAGGATCAGCTCCTGCCTGAAGGAATTATTTTTGCCTCAATCGTTATAAATAATTAATTGATCAGAAAAGAGTGTAATAATACATTGGTCGTAAAAGAGGATACTGAGTCCATGGTTGATGGAGTGGATAATATTTAAACCTGCACATTATCATTTCTTACAACATTTCGTAAATTATGCTTGTGAAGTTGGCAGGGTATAATGGTTAAGAACCATTCTCTCTTTTAGGGGGAATCATTCATCAAAACGATAAGTGCTGTTGTAAACGCGTTTTGTTTTACATTGGTAATGGCAATTGAAAATAGCCACTTTGCTGGTTTATGCCGATTGAAATAAACTATGAATTTATCGCACTAGCTATCTTGCCGTAGTAAGGTTTAACAAAAGTGGTTGCTTTTGATATTCCTGTGAATGCAAATGAAATTGAATATGATCCAGCTTTTTAACGTACTGTGAATTTTCTCTGAACATATTCATACCTTGCCTGAAAGATAAATTAGAAAACCCTCTTTTTCTGTTCTGAATGGATACCTGGAAAAGCAATTCCCAATGTCGGATAATTTCTTTCCATGCAAAGAATAGGGAATGTGCAGGATCGTACATATGTGTTGGCTCACTGCCAGCGCCATTCAGTTCTATAATGCTCCAGTTTTTATCTTCGGCCAATTCCTCAAAATTGTTAAATCTTATATCAAGTCGCCCGAAATAAAAACCATTAATTTGTTGACAGGCGTTATCAATGACCGATTCGATTTGTTTGTTCTTTTTATAAGAGCTGTCGAGAAACAGAGAGCCTCTTACATGGTTTCCATATGGTACCAGGATTTTTTCTACACCTTTTCCCGGAATGCTATCTATACCATCTTCTAAATTTCGTTTGAGTACCGGTAATTGGAGAATATAACGGGGATTACTGCTCAATAACTCCCTGATGGTACTTACGCCATCGCCAGTTATTTTTAAAAACTCCTTTTCAACTATTCCCGTTATTTTACCTTTTTTTTCATTTGGTAATCTTACATAAAAGATGCCTATTTCTTTTGGATAAGGTATAAAAGGCTGCACAATAAAATCAACGGTAAATGCTTTAATCGCATTAATGAATTCATAGTTGTTATGCACTTTTAGCACAGCCTTGCCCTGCATCCCGATATTGGGCTTAATAACAAGTGGATATTGTAGACCATTATTCTTTACCGCCTCTTTTATTTTGTCAAACGGATGGCCGGCTGAAAAAAATAAGGTAACTGGTTTGTACTTTTCCGGAATCAGTTGGTCAATATCACTTTTGGATTCCATCAGAAAACCGGCATTTTTGATGCTTGGGTTGGATGTACTAAAAAAGAAAACCGATCTCGCTCTAATACAATACCATAACCATACAGGATAGATCGGGAAATACACCACATGGAAGGGCCAGAATTCCCAGTTCATTAATCTGATAAAGAAGGGTGAAAATTTAATTTTTTTAAGCAATGTTACTTTCATTGATTGACCGGGGGTTAATATGCGGCATATTCATTAAATCATACTGAAGTATCGATTCAATATTTTGTATTAAGTCTTTGTGGTATAGCTGAACCTTTTTTTGTTCTATGCAAAGTGAAGTAATACTGGTTGTTGAGATGCTGTTTTCTCTTGATATTAATAATCCATATTCTTTGTTACTTGTATGAGTATTTCCATGAAAATTCAATATATTTTTTTGAGTAATAGCAGCGTGTTGCTGAAGCCAATTGTTAAACCAGCTATGTCTTTCTGTGATCATGATTTTGTCATATAGGGTTACGGATGACCAGATATGAGCTTTTTGTTTATCAAGTAGTTTGATTATCAGTCGTTCGCCATTCCACTGTATCTCCCTTAACACAGATTGTTCCCATAGAATCAGGGTAAAATGTTCAATACCAATAAGCTGATAGTTTTTTAATGCATCTAAGGGTGAATGGTGTTGAAATATGTCAGGTAATACGCGACCTCTGCTTTTTCGATAGGAAGGCATCGGTTTGTGTTTCTCTGCCGCACCATTTAACAATACGCCGACATCGCCATATTCATTACTGATAAACCAGGTGCCACCAGCTTTACTGTCTTTGGGAAAAGCCAACTTTCTATTATTTACCTGATAAAATTCCGGATAGAAGGCAATGCCGCGACTAATATGTTCGTCTCGGTTTGAAGTGAGAATTATCCCGGTTTTAGTAGGAATGTAAGTTACCGTACACATGAATGATCCGATTCTTTTGCTGTTTGTTGAATGCTATAATGAAGACGGAAAGTTGTCAGTTACCTTACAAATGAAGAGCTAAAATAGAAAACTGCAAAGACATTACATATTTCTTTTCGCAGGATAGGGTCAGGAATATTCGAACAGACTATTGAGAAGGACCCTTTATCAGCGATAACTTTTACGGACTTCTTTATCCAAATAGAAAGGAACAACGTATTGTTACGTCTTAATATGTGAAAAACACTTTATGGCTATATCTTCTTTAAAGAACAAAAATGTATTGATTACTGCTGGCCCAACCAGAGAAGCTATTGACCCTGTTCGTTATATCAGTAATCATTCATCTGGTAAAATGGGCTACGCTTTAGCCGAATCATTTTTATATAAAGCGGCAAAAGTGGTATTGGTTAGCGGACCGGTAAACATCCACTTGCAACATCCCAATTTAACAATTGTATCAGTTGTTTCCGCTGCAGAAATGTATGCTGCCAGCAGCCTTTATTTTAATGATATTGATATTGCGGTGTTTGCTGCAGCGGTGGCAGATTATAAGCCGGAACTGGTTCCTGAAAATAAAATCAAGAAAACAGGAAAAGAACTTTTTATTAAATTGATCAAAAATCCTGATATAGCTTTCGAGTTTGGTAAAGTAAAAGGGAATAAGCAGATTTCTGTTGGGTTTGCGTTAGAAACAGACAATGAAATGGAACACGCTAAGGATAAATTGCTAAAAAAATCATTTGATTTAATTGTACTAAATTCCATGAATGATGCAGGAGCAACTTTTGAGCATGATACCAACAAAATAACAATCCTGAAAAAAGAGGGTTCTGTACATCGATTCCCTGTTAAATATAAAACCGAAGTTGCCAACGATATTGTAAAGGAAATTGAAGCGGCTATTGTTCAGCAACAAACCTGTATTGTATAAAAACTGAGTGGTTTTTTTATCTTTTCTACAAAACGGTCATAATGTTATGACCCCCTATAATAAGCGTTGACATAAAATGATGATAGTGTTAAGTGGAATTTTTATTGGTTTCTATGGCTATATTTTTCCGGGAAATATTAACCTGATGATTTTGGAATTATATACTTCAAAAAGACATGGTTTTTTCATATGCATGCTGGCGCTGGTGATAGTATTTGAAAGCATTTATTGTCTTGGATCGCTTCTGTTTATTGTCAACCTTAAAAACAACAATAGGCTCTTTTTATGTATTGAATCTGTATCCTATATGGTACTTCTTGTTATGGGTTTATGGATGTTATTGGAAAGAAAAGGTAATAATAATCAACCTCATAAAAACACCATCGTTAGAGGTCTCCTTGCTGTAATAATCCACCCCCAACAAATTCCTTATTGGCTAATTGCAGGTAGTGTATTAACCGGCTTACTGAACCTGATTCCCAATAACTGGACCATCTTTGCATTTGTCTTTTTCAATGCAGTGGGAACTTTATTGGTAATGCTGACCTATGTGTTTTTAGGTAAAAAGCTATTGGATTACTTTAAAATGAACATTTTTATACTCAATAAAGTTATGGGCCTGGTATACATTTTACTATTCCTATCGCACATCTTCCGAATATAATTAAATGCCTTAGGTGCGCAGCAACTAAGTTGAAACATCGGTTGTGTCAGACGCGCAACATTATTTCAAGTTATTTTACATCATTTCCGATCTGAAAAGAGTAATTACGCTGGTTCCGTTACCTGTTTTGCATTTTTATCTGTAAGGATTATTACTATTCATAGTCTTTACAATAAAAAGTATGCGTAATAAGATCCTACTGTCCGGTCTGGTGGTATCCATAACCATTCTGTTTTTTGCCTTCATTCAACAGGATGATAATGAAAAAAATGAAGCCATTAATGAGCCTGTTAATAAGTCTGGTATCCAGTTTATGCCAGCTGACTGGAGTAAAGCTTTAGCTGAGGCAAAAAAACAGCATAAATTGATTTTTCTCGATGCCTATGCCTCCTGGTGTGGTCCTTGTAAATTATTGAAGAAAAAAACTTTTCCTGATAAGTCTGTCGGAGATTTTTTTAATGCAAACTACGTTAACGTAGCCATTGATATGGAAAAAGGCGACGGGCCTTTCTTAAGTGAAAAATTTGAAGTTAGTGCATACCCGACCCTGATTATAGCCGATGCTGACGGTAATATTGTTACTTATACAAGAGGATATATTACGCCCAAACAATTGATTGAATTTGGCGAATATGGGATAAAACATAAGAAATAATAAGGCATGTCAACATTATTAACAGAGCTCGGTCTTTACACTTATGAAGCTTATCTGGGAAAATTTGAAGAATGGGTTAAGGGGGAAATAACAAGTTCTGTACTTCATTCAGAGGCTTTAGTGGAATACACAAAGTTAAATTGGATAAGAACCCGGCGCATTCATAAAACTATTTTAATAAACCCGGCGTTAAAAACGGCAGTTGAAAAAATCAAGCATTATTATACCTAGATTTTGCTTACTGAAGCATGGTGTGGGGATAGTGCACAAAATTTGCCTGTTATTGCTGAGTTGGCGAAACTAAATACCGATAAAATAAAGCTGTTTATCCTGCTTCGGGACGAAAATTCTGAATTAATGGATCATTATCTTACCAATGGCACCCGGGCAATACCCAAATTGATAGCGGTAAATGAAACGCTGAGTAAAGAGGCATTTCTATGGGGGCCCAGGCCATTGCCGGCACAGCAAATATTTAACGAATGGAAAATGAAACCTAACGGTAAAAGCCGGAATGATTTTGAAAGAGAACTGCACGGATGGTATACAAAGGACAGATCTGTTACTTTACAAGCCGAATTTCTTGAAATATGTAAACAGTTGGAATAGCAGGCAGAAACTAATAGATAGCAAAAGTGTCAGGTATTTGACAATATCCCGTCATAACCAGAAAGAGATAT
The DNA here is from genome assembly GCF_058231045.1 of Sediminibacterium sp. FW305-C-269. Classification (NCBI taxonomy): domain Bacteria; kingdom Pseudomonadati; phylum Bacteroidota; class Chitinophagia; order Chitinophagales; family Chitinophagaceae; genus Sediminibacterium; species Sediminibacterium sp. FW305-C-269. The sequence goes on from NZ_JBIQXQ010000001.1 coordinate 1,109,694, forward strand.
GCAGAACAAAATTCAACAATCGGTTTTCATTGGAATAGTTGCTACTATCGCCATGACTCTTTTCATGATGTTGGGTAGTGCTGTGGGGATGCCTAAAATGAATCCACCTGCAATATTGGCTGGAATGATGGGTATTCCGGTTTTATTGGGATGGGCTATTCATTTTTTAATAGGCATCGTATTTGCAGCCGGCTATATTTTCTTTTTCAATGACTGGTTAAAGAAAATAGCAGGCAAAATAGCCAGGGGAGCTGTTTATGGTATCGTTGTATTTATCATAGCTCAGATCGGATTCCCGCTAATGACTGTTTTTTCCGGAGACCCAGCCACAGTTCAACCCGAAGGTTCAATGCTATTGATGATCATAGGGAGTGTTTTTGGGCATGTGCTTTTTGGGATAGGCATTGCTATGTTAGTTAAACCTGTTATTCCATTGACAAAACAGATAGTAAAATGAGTAATGGTGTCAATTGTGATTGTGGTAATGGGTGTGACAACAGAAGGCCCAAATCTTTCTGGACATTTTGCAATATCAAATCTATAGTTATAATAATGTTTGTGATCTGGTGGCTGATAAGTTCATTGTTTAACTAATGCTTTAGTTCAGTTACATATGTTGAAGAAAAAACAAAATGTATAAGATAGGCTCAGGTGTAAGGTTTTATCCAGTGAAAAGTCAATAATAATAAAATAAAAAAACATGAAAAAGAGTATCCTTTCTGCAGTATTCGCAACCATTTTAGCAATAGGTGTTAATGCCCAGGCCAAGTATGTAACCAGAACAGGCCAGGCTACTATTTATTCGCATACGGTTGCCGAAGACATCTCAGCCACTAATAATACGGTTACCGGTGTCATCAATACTTCTACCGGCGATATTGCCATTTCGGTACCGGTACAAAGCTTTTCTTTTGAAAAATCACTGATGCAGGAGCATTTTAACAATACCAATTTCATGGATTCAAAACAGTTTCCGAAAATTAGCCTGAAAGGGAAAATCTCTAATCTCACAGCAGTTAATTTCGAAAAAGATGGTACTTATGAAGCTGCTATAACCGGCGATCTGACAATTAAAGGTGTTACAAAACCCCTTGCAGAGAAAGCGCATATTACAGTGAAAGAAGGGAAAGTGTCAGTGCATTGTAAATTTATCGTGAAAGATATTACTGCTTATGGAGTTGGTAAACCAATGGGAAAAAAGAAGAATAATGTGGCTGATGATATCGAAGTTAACTACATCGCTGCATACGATAAAGGAGAGGAATAAAGACACTGGGCGGTCTGATCTTCTTGCCGCTAAAGAGTTGCCTGCTATAATAGGCAGCTCTTTATTACTTACATCTAATGTTTAGATTATTAAATATATTTTAGGATTGTTTTTTAATAATAAAATCGGCACCTCAGCATGTCAGATAATTTACTTTCAATCAATTCTTCTGAATATCCTGAAGAGGGGGGAATAACAAAGAAGAAGCTCCCGCCATTGGGGTCTGCCGGGTGATATGCATTTCGAAATAGGAGACTAATAATCTTCAATAGCATAATGTGTTTAATACTAATTAATGTAAATAAAATAGTAATAACATGAAACTTTATTTAACCATCTTTTTATTAGCGATCTTACCATTATTTTCTTTTTCACAGCTATCGCTCAGCGGTCTTCAATTAAATGATAAGGCCCCGGAATTTTCCGCAAAAGACCAGCAGGGTAAATTAATTACGCTTTCAGCAGAATTAAAAAAAGGGGCTGTTGTGATGGTGTTTTACAGGGGGCAATGGTGCCCTTATTGTAACAGGCAATTGAAAGGACTCCAGGATTCATTAAATTTTATAAAAGAAAAAGGAGCTGGCCTGATTGCTGTTTCTCCTGAAAAGCCGGAGAATATTTCTAAAACTGTTGAAAAAACAAAAGCTTCTTATCCGGTACTTTTCGATAACGGGTTGAAAATAATGAAAGATTACCAAGTGGCGTATGCCGTAGATAGCGGTACGGTAAACAAATACAAAACATATGGTATAGATTTTCATGAGGCAAACGGAGCTAATGGTGCGACGCTGCCTGTACCTACGGTTTATATAATTAATAAACAGGGAGTGATTACTTTCAAGCATTTTGACCCCGACTATAGAAAAAGAGTGACTGTTCGGGAGATTCTATCGCATTTATAATTGCTGATCAGTTCATGCATTGTAAGAAAAACAACGGTTTCTCGTCTTAAAAGACAGCTTTATGGCAAATATTACAGTGATCCCATTTGAGGAAGCTACCGGAAAGCTCAAAAATATTTATGATGACCTGATTAAAAAAAGGGGTAAACTGGCGGCTGTGCATACCATACAAAGCCTGAATCCTGATAGTATTATTGCCCACATGGAATTGTATATGACGATTATGTTCAGTCAAAGTCCCTTATCAAGGGCGCAGAGAGAAATGATAGCGGTGGTGGTATCAGCGGCCAATGGTTGTGAATATTGTCAACAACATCATGGTACGGCTTTACATAATTATTGGAAGGATGAATGGAAGGTACTAAGGCTTCGCAGGAATTATGAAACAGCAGGATTGGACGAAACGGATACTTTGCTATGCAGGTATGCTATTGATCTTACCCTGTACCCAGATGACTTTGATGATGAAAATAAAACAAAGGAATTAAAGCGGGCAGGCTTAGATGACCGGGCGATACTTGATGCCACATTAGTAGTATCTTATTTCAATTTTGTAAACCGGATAGTATTGGCATTGGGTGTTGCGTTAGAAGAAAAAGCAGGCGAAGGGTATAAATATTAAAATTTAAAAAATGACAATACAGCAATCTGTTCATGTTATTCTCAATCAACTCGAAGATTCATTATTGCAACTTACGGATCAGCAATATTGTCAAAAAATAGATACGCTTTCTGGTGCCAGTATCGGACAGCATGTGCGACATGTAGTGGAGATGTTTGTATGCTTACAGGAAGGTTATAAATCCGGAATTGTAAATTACGAGAAAAGAAAAAGAGATATTGTCATTGAAACATCCCCTGAGATAGCTATTAATGTAATGCACCACATAAATGTATCATTGCATGAGAAGAATAAGCCATTGATACTTGAGGCCGGATTTGATGAAAACAACTTTGAACTAAACCGGATACCAACTAATTATTTTCGGGAAATAGCGTATAACCTTGAACATGCCATTCATCATATGGCATTGATAAAAATCGGCATTCGGGAAATTTCGAATATCGGATTGCCCGATAATTATGGCGTTGCATCCTCTACTATCAAATACAGAAGCCAGCTGATGTCGAAATAGACATTTGTTTTAAACAGGGATCTCTAACACCAGAATTCCCAATATCATGCTAAAGAGTTTCTATAATTCAAAAGTTGAAGCCAGGTTCATTTTGTGTGAAAATGAATTGCGTACGCCCCCCTTTGATAAGAGTAAAAAATATCTACGGATTATCTGGAACAGATCGCTGCGCCCTATCGAATTTTGGGTTGATGAAAAACCTGTCATATTACTGCCAAGCCATTTGATCTGTCTTACATACTTACAATATATTCATATAGCCGATACAGACGCATATTACTCTGCGGTATTATTCAACCGCGAGTTTTATTGTATTCATACAAACGATAAGGAAGTGTCCTGCAATGGGCTTCTGTTTTTTGGATCAGATGTGACTCCCGTAATATACCTGGATGAAAGTGAAAGTATGACGCTTGGCTATTTGTTTACCGCATTGAAAGAAGAATTTGATATCGAAGATAATAACCAGGAAGAAATGTTGCGGATCTTACTGAAGCGGCTGATTATACGCTGTACAAGGGTGGCAAGAAGACAATGGTTTCGAAGTACGGCATCCTTAACCGATGTTGATACCGTCAGACAGTTTATGGTGTATGTGGAAGAATATTACAAAACACTTCGTAAGGTAAGCGATTATGCTGCTGTCATGCATAAGTCGCCCAAGACAATCACAAATACATTCAGCCTTTTTTCGGATAAGACACCGTTGCAGGTCATACATGAAAGAATCGTTCTGGAAGCAAAAAGGCAACTTCTTTATACTGATAAGTCGCTGAAACAAATTAGTCGTGAGTTGGGATTCCAAGATCCGGCCCAATTCAGCAAACTCTTTAAGAATATAGAAGGCCAAAATGCAGCTGACTTCAAGAGAAAGCACCTGCAGCCGGTTTCCGGGTAAAATTGACAAGTGAGCGTGTTGTTTTGCCATTGTAAACCGCTTTCGAGTAAAGGAACTTTGTTTCATCATAAAAATTATAATCATGAAACAATTTGAAGTTCCCACAAGAGAGGAGGTTTCTCCGGTTAACCAGTCAATTTTTGATGACCTGAAAAGTAAATTAGGTTTTGTACCTAATATTTATGCCACTTATGCATATTCTGATAATGCATTAGGCCGGTATCTTAGTTTTTCATCAGGTAATACATCACTATCCAACAAAGAAAAAGAAGCTGTTTTTCTTGTTGTAAGCCAGGTTAATAATTGTTTGTATTGCCAGGCAGCACATACAGCAGTTGGCAAGATGAATGGATTTACCGATGAACAGATTATTGAATTGAGAAAAGGGGTCGCTACATTCGACAGTAAATTAGATGCCCTTGTGAAACTGGCAAAGTCCATTATTGAAAACAGGGGAGTAGTTTCGGATAATGTTCTGAATGCCTTTTACGATGCGGGATATACGAATGAAAATCTGATAGACACAATTGTTTCAGTGGGCGAGAAAACAATTACCAATTTTCTGCACAAAGTAACGAATATACCGATTGATTTTCCGGAAGCAGCGCCACTCAATTAGTCAATTACTCTTAAAATAGCAATCATGAATCATACAATAAATTGGAAAAATGCAATTATAGCAGGTATTGCCGGCACCCTACTATTTGATGTTTTTGGATTTGTTATGACGGGAAAATGGTGGGATATTCCTGCCCTGCTCGGCGAAAAAACAGAACTTGGATTTGCCTACGGTGTAGCGGCTCATTTTGGTAATGGTATGTTGCTCGCCATATTGTACGCCGGCATTAAGTCCTCATTATGGGGGCCGCAATGGATCAGGCCTTTCCTGTTTATTACAGTGCAAACCATTGCACTTGTATGGCTATTTATGTTCCCTTTATTGGGAGCAGGAGTGGCTGGAAATAAGATGGGAGCTATGACCCCAATCGGCTCAATTTTGCGACATTGGGTATATGTTATCCCCTTCATTTTCCTGCTTAAAGAAAAAGAGTCAGGTGCCTAATATGTCTGAATTCCCCCAATCTAAAGGTCGGTTCTGGTAACCGGCCTTTAGTGTTAAAACCACCTGTAATACAATATTCATTCCGGTAGCTGGCTTTTCCAAGCGAGGTGGATGAGCTGGTCAGTATTGTGCTATCAGGTATATCAATTTTTCTCTTGTATGAAACAGAAAAATGCAAATTTGTATTGATTGATGAAGATTTTCTGTACAATAATAGCCTCCCGCCACAATGGCGCCTGCACGATACGAAATCGCGACTAGCGGGTTATTTTATGTAATAACACATCATCTTAATTACAGCTATTTCGCAGCCACATATATAGGCATATTTACACCACCCGAAGAACCAGGCACGAGCAACTAAACAAATAAGCACCATCCCAAACTTTCATTTGACATATACTGAACAGATTAGCGATTAATTTTAAAAATATATATTTAAGCATTTGCTTAAATAATAAACTATTTATTAAATTCGTACTAAATCGAAAAGAACATGAATACCTGTATTCGTTTATATGCCGACCCCACTCAAATACAAACCTGCAAGGAGAAGATTGAAAACACATGTAATGCCTTTTCCGCCATGTCATCAGTGTTGTCATTGGCCGGCAATGAAGTGCGTCTTAAGATCCTGTATCTGCTGGAAGAAGAAAAGGAACTCTGTCCCTGTGATCTGAGTGATATACTTGACATGAGCATTCCTGCCATTTCACAACATCTGCGCAAAATGAAAGATGGCGGAATCATAAAGGCTCGTAAAGAAGGGCAAACAATTTTTTATTCCTTAAAACCGGAACATTTAAAAATGCTTCGGTCTTTATTTAAATACATTAACGAGTTAAATACAAAATTTGAATTAGTATGAGTACAGATAAATCAAATAGCAAGACCTGGATAGCCGGGTTATTTACTGCTGCTGCTGCCTCCTTATGCTGTATTACCCCGGTACTCGCTTTAATCAGTGGCACCAGTGGAATAGCTTCAACGTTTTCATGGATAGAACCCTATCGACCTTATCTTTTGGGCCTCACGTTTGCAGTATTGGGGTTAGCCTGGTATCAAAAATTAAAGCCTAAAAAAGCAGATATAGATTGTGCTTGCGAAGAAGACAAGCCCTTATTCTGGCAAGGCAAAACATTTCTGGGAATAGTTACTTTATTAGCTTTTGCACTGATGGCATTCCCAAAATATTCCCATATTTTTTTTCCTGAATCGGCAAAGAATGCAATAATTGTAGTTGACAAAAGCAGCATTCAACAGATAGAGTTTAAAATTAAAGGAATGACCTGCGAAGCCTGTACGGAACATATAAATCTTGCCTTATCAAAGATACCTGGTGTACTAGCATATAAAACTGATTTTAAAGCAGGCAGCAGCACCGTAAAATTTGATAATTCAAAAACCAAAGAACAAATCATTACAGATGCTGTAAATGAAACCGGGTATAAAATAACCATGACAAATCCGATTAAATAACTAACAATTTTACAATTACAGAAGCGGTAGTACCGGAGGAGCAACCATATTCATACTGCAATTTCAGAAAATGAATAATTACAGTTGTTGAAAAAACCGGATAAGGAATCGGAGTGATAAGGAATATAGTACTATTAGTATTTTTCCTGTTACAGTTTTTGGATAGGCCTCTTGAGTGTTCTGTAATTAAAAATAGTAAAACGATAATGAAATATTTAAAAAAAATACAAAGTCTGGATGCCGGATACAATAACGGAGACAACACAGGGGAAGAAAAAATGTTGATCGAAATTTCCGGTATGACTTGTGACCATTGTGCAGTGAGTATTGAACGTTTGCTGGAAAAGAAGAAGGGGATCCTTTCAAAGAAAATAAGTTATGCATCAGGGAAGGGGGAAATTGTATTTAACCCAGACCATATTTCAAAAGAGGAGATTATACATTCCATCAATCTTACACCGGCTTATCGGGCAAAAGAAGCCAATGTTAATGTGTTGGCGGAAACTAAGGTAAAGCAGGTTGATTTAATTATTATCGGTGGCGGTTCGGCAGCTTTTTCAGCTGCTATTAAAGCCAATGAACTTGGTGTAACTACTCTTATGGTAAATGGGGGCTTAGATTTTGGAGGTACTTGTGTAAATGTGGGATGTGTGCCCTCCAAAACCCTTATCCGTGCAGCGGAAACTGCTCATCATTCTTCCCATTCCAACTTTGCCGGTATAAAACCCAAGGGTGTTGATATTGATTTTGCACAGGTGATTAAAGACAAAAAGCAATTGGTGAAAACCCTTCAGCAAAAAAAGTACCTGGATGTGGTGAGTGATTTTAAAAATCTACAATTAATTGAAGGTTGGGCGGAATTTGTGGATGATAGAACTATTTTGGTAAATGGTAAAGATACATACACTGCCCTAAAATTCATTATAGCAACTGGTGCAACCACCCATATACCTGATATTGAGGGGTTGAAAGATATCGGTTATCTCACCAATGTATCTCTATTTGATTTGGAAGAACAACCGGCCAGCATAACCATTATGGGCGCTGGCTATATCGGGTTAGAAATTGCAATGGCTTATAACCGTCTTGGAACAAAAGTCCGTATAATAGAATTTACCGACCGTGTACTGCGAACCCAAACACCTGATATCAGTGAAGAACTGGAAAAGCACATGAGGATTGAAGGAATTGAAATTCTGCCGAATTTCCGTGCAGTTAAATTTGAAAGGTCGGAAGGCAATATTGTAATTCACTGTAAATGTCCTGATGGTTCTTTTACTGAAATTAAAGAGCCGGGAAAAGTAGTAGTGGCTTCCGGAACAAAACCAAACACACAAAAACTTGGACTGGATAAAACAGGCCTGCAACTAACCAAAACCGGTCATATACAGGTGAACGAATTAATGCAAACAAACCTGCCAAATATTTATGCTGCGGGTGATGTTGTTAACACGCCCTCATTTGTTTATACCGCCGCTTACGAAGGAAAGATAGCTGTTGAAAATGCATTTACCGATAGTGAAAATAAAGCGGACTATTCATCTTTGCCATGGGTTGTATTTACTGACCCACAAGTGAGTGGAGCCGGTTTAGATGAAGTACAGGCAGCAGCACAAAACATACCTTATGAGGTTTCTACAGTAGCATTAAAAGAAGTGCCCCGTGCCATTGCTGCATACGATACAAGAGGATTTATCAAACTTATCCGCAACACCAAAACAGATAAATTAATTGGAGCAAGAATAGTAGCACCGGAAGGCGGAGAGCTGATTCAACAATTAAGTATGGCTATTAAATACGGGATAACCATAAAAGAATTAGCTGAAAACTTTTATCCTTATTTGACATTAGGGGAAGGTATTAAATTGGCGGCCATCACATTCGGAAAAGATGTGACAAAGTTGAGTTGTTGTGCTACTTAATCATCATCCATTGTTGGATTTATTCGAGGAGTTGAAGCCGCAAAAAAATTGGATTTTGTAAGTGTACCTAAACAGCAGACAGTTTAAAATTAGAGCCCAAAGTTTATGTTAAACTGGCAATAGGGGAATCTCCTGATTTTAGGTTGTTTTCAATACTTTGCTGCACAGTTTGCTACACAAATAGGACATTTCAATTATATAAAATAAACGTCCTAAAATAGAAAAACCCTTGATTATCAAGGGTTCTTAGTTGAAAGTAGTCCCGACAAGAATCGAACTTGTATCTAAAGTTTAGGAAACTTCTATTCTATCCATTGAACTACGGGACCGGGAGAGATTTGGATAGTCTGTGGTTTGTAGTCTATGGTTATTTCAACAACAGACCACAAACCACAAACTACAAATCTCTAATGGGTTGCAAAAATAATAGATTCTGGTATTCCCCGTTCAACAGATTTAAGGGTTCCCGAAGGGCTTTTACGCATTCCAGGACAAATAAATGCTGCCAAATCAGCGATTTCTTCAGTATTTTCAGAGAAATAAAACAACCATATGAAGGTATTTCGTTCTTTACTGCTGCTGATAGGCATTTTTGGCAGCACCCAGTCGCTGCTGGCCCAAGCAGCTGCCCCCAAACCCAAAGCTGTGTTGAACCATGTGGCCATTTATGTGGTAGACCTGGAAAAGACCCGCTCTTTTTACAGTGGGGTATTCCAGCTGGATACCATCCCCGAGCCTTTTCATGATAACCGCCATATCTGGTATTCCATCGCCCCCGGCGTGGCGCTGCATGTGATACAGGGGGCCGAAAAAGCCAAAGAATACTTCCTGAATAACCATATCTGCTTCAGCGTACCCAAGACCGAAGCATTCGTAGAACTGCTGAAAGCCCGTAACATAGCTTATTATAACTCCAGAGGTGTAAAAGGAGAGATCACCAACCGCATAGACGGGGTAAAACAGATCTGGGTGAACGACCCCGACGGCTACTGGATAGAAGTGAACGACGCGAAGAATTAGTTTTGGTGAATCGTCAGTCGTCAATCGTGAGTGGTCAGTAGTGAGTAGTGAGTGACAGGGGCTGGGAGGAATTTGTCTCCCCACTCCCCACTGACCACTCACGACTGACGATTCACGCCTTCCGGCCCCATTGCCCCAATGCCAATTCACCCTATCTTTGCCGCTTTCAAAAGAGGGTTATGAAGTTTTACAATCTGTTGATCAAATATCGTTTCTGGTTAGGACTGCTGTCTATTGCCCTGGCAATCACTGTGAATGTGCTCAGCGGTTTCTGGCCTTCCTTTATATTGTATTTTATCGGGGTGATCGCCATAGCGAGCCATTTCTTCATTGGTCCCCTGCGACTGATACAGGAACCCATGGAAGCCGGTAATATTGAAGAAGTGGAAAGGATCCTGGCCACTATCTGGTACCCCAACCTGCTGTACAAACCGGTACGTTCTACCTACTATACCATCAAGGGTAACCTGGCCATGATGAAACAGGACTTTACCTCGGCCGAAGCACACCTGAAAAAAAGCTCCGAACTGGGATCACCCATGCCGGAAGCAGAAGGCTCCAACAAACTGCAGCTGGGTATGATGGCTATGCAGCGGGGCGACCTGAAACAGGGCGAAAGTTATATCCGTGCCGCTATCCGTGCCGGTATTCCTGATAAGGAAAGTGAAGCAGTGGCTTACCTGAGCATGTGCCAGATCTTCATGAACAAAAGGGAATTCCGCGCCGCCAAAGACTTTTTCCGCAAAGCCAAAGCCTGCAAACCCAAGACCCAGCAGGTACTGGAGCAGGTAAAAGAGATCGAGAAATACATTTCCCGGATGCCGGGATAACGGGAAAGAGCAATATCCATTCTTGCAGGACTATGTTCCTGCTGGCCTGTTATAATTTCGTTATTCCGGAAAAAACTGCCAGAATCAACATTTCTTGTTCGATCTTCGGTATTCAATTGATCCCCTGGCTTGAAAAAAATACTGATCATACTCATATTGGTATTGTTCTCATTATCAACCCTGGTAATGCCCTATGCCAATTTTGATGACGTAACATCGCTGCAGGCCGTATACAATAACTGTTTGAAACAGGATGCAGATATGGATTTCATTGAATTCATCGGTGAAAAATTACTGGTAGCCGGATTTGATCCCGATGAAGAGGACGAACAGCGTAATTCCTGTCCGCAAGAACCCATTCATGGTGCAGTGCTGGTACAGATACAGTCTGGTTACCTGTACCAACCTATCCAGCAGGAGATCAACCTGGAACAACCTGAACTCCCCATCAATACTATCCCCCTCAGCAATACCGTGATCCGCAACTGCGATTTCCGTCCTGGTATTTTTCATCCGCCCCTTTTTGTCTGAGTCATTTACAGGAACTATTTTATTGATTATTGGCAACAGCGATGGTCATGCTGTTGCCGCAAACAGATACTGTCATGAAAAAAATTATCGTTATAGCCATGTTATGCATGGCAACTATGGTTATGGCTGCAGCTCAGAAAACCCAGATGCCCACTGCAGCAGAAAAAGCCTTCCGGCTAAAATTCCCTGAAGCGAAAAAGGTAACCTGGAACCGGGAAAATAAAGACGAATACGAGGCTTCATTCATATTGAACGGAGAAAAGGTATCCGCTAATTTTTCGGCTACCGGCCGTTGGCTCGAAACAGAGAAGGCCATTCCTCTGTCTGTTGTCCCTAAAGCAGTGATGGAGGCTTTTGTTAAACAATTTCCTGGTGGAAAAGTAGATAGGGTGTATGAGATCTCTTCTCCTGACGGGAAAATCTATTATGAAATCGAATACACGTTGAAGGGAAAGAAAAAAGAGGCAAAACTCTCAACAGCGGGTACCATTATTTAATCATCATGGATGCGGGTGGCAACACAGCCCGCATCCCTATTTATATATCAGCATGAAAAAAATTATTAATAAGCCTGTCCTGTACGTTCTTGCCTGCCTGTTTTTTCCATCGGCAACCCTGTTTGCCCAGGCAATTGGCGGAACGGTTACAGATAGGGCTGAAAGAAAACCCCTGTTGGGGGTAAGCATACATCTGGTGGGCTCTCAGAAAGGAACCGCAACGGATAGCTCGGGGCATTTCCTGCTGAAACTGCCAATCGGCAGCAGTCTTATCCGGTTTTCACATACAGGATATGCAGACAAAGACACACTGGTAACGATTATCGCAGAGCAGTTGGTTACACTGAATATTGCACTTTACGCACAAAAGGAAGAACTGGATGAAGTGGTGATCGTTTCCTCCTCACGCACCAACTCGCGCATTGAGGACCTGCCCACAAAAGTGGAAGTACTGGGTGCCGAAGAAGTGCAGGAGGAGAATGGCATTAAACCCGGTAATATCGCCAGTTTGCTGGGAGATATCGCAGGTATCCAGATCCAGCAGACCAATGCAGCCACCGGTAATGCCGACATGCGCATACAGGGTTTACAGGGAAAGTATACACAGATATTACGGGATGGTATCCCGCTGTTCGGCGGTTATTCCGGAAGTTTTAGCATTTTACAGATACCCCCGTTGGACCTGCAACAGATAGAACTGGTAAAAGGGGCCAGTTCCACCCTTTATGGCGGTGGTGCCATTGCCGGTATGGTGAACCTGGTATCCAAAAAACCGAAACTGGGCAAACCGGAAAAAAACTTCACCATTAATCGGTCCAATTTGCAGGAAAACAACCTGAACCTTTTCTTGTCGGGAAGGAATCAGAAAACAGGGTATACCTTTTTTACCGGTGGAACCCGGCAGGAGGCAGTGGATGTGAATAAAGATGGATTTTCTGATGTGCCCTCTGTAAAATCTGTATTGGTTCACCCACGTCTGTTCCTCTATGGCGGACCCACATCTACCGTTATACTGGGATATACTCTCAGTTACGAGAATCGCAATGGGGGCGATATGCAGGTATTGGATAAAGGAAGTTCCGCGCAGCATCAATTTTTTATCCGGAACAAAAGCATGCGCAATACGGGCGATATAACCTGGGAGAAAAAACTGCCCGCAAACGCACAGTTCACCCTGAAAGCAAGCGCCAGTCATTTTAACCGAGATGTGGAGACCTCTCTGTTCGGGATGCGGGCCGGACAGTTGACCTGGTACACAGAAGCTGCCTATACCCGTAAAACGGAACAGCATAACTGGGTGGCAGGCATGAATTTTAACGGTGATGATTTTCGCAAACACCTGCCCGATAGCAGCCTGGTTCCCAATGAGAAAAGCAGTACCCTTGGCTTTTTTGCACAGGATGACTGGAAATTCCATGACCGGTTTACCCTGCAATCCGGCCTGCGGATAGACCTGCATAACCGGTATGGAACTTTTGTGCTGCCGCGATTATCACTCATGTATAAAATGAATCCCGAAATAACCATGCGTTTGGGAGGGGGACTGGGTTACAAAACGCCTACCCTCTTCAACAGTGAAATAGATGAACGCGATTACCGTTACCTGGCGGGATATGCCACATCGGTAAAAGCAGAACGTTCATTGGGGGTGAATTACGACATTAATTATAAAAAGAAACTGGGTGCATGGGAACTTACCCTGAACCAGACCTTTTTCTATAACCAGATCACAGCGCCGCTGGTATGGCAAAAAGCAGGACTGGTTTCACCGGTCTATTTCTATGCCAATGAGGCCGACCGCTTGCAGACAGCAGGTTTTGAGACCTATATACAGGCCCGGCATGAGGCACTGGAAATGTATATAGGGTATGTGTACACACATGCCCGCCGGAATTATGCACCGGAAACTCAGCGTAACCTGCCATTGATAGCGAGGAATAAGTTCGCCACAGTGATCGCCTACGAATTCAGTGAACATTTCAGGGCAGGCATTGAAGCGGCCCATACCGGCAAACAATGGCTGGAAGACGGAAGCACCACATCGCCCTACCTGTTTGCGGCAGCCATGATGCGATACAATGTAGGGAAGGTCGCTTTTGTGTTGAACTGTGAAAACCTGCTGGATTACAGGCAGAATAAACATGCCACCGTCGTGTTCCCACCATATACCAACCCGGTTTTTCCCGAAATATGGGCACCGCTTGATGGAAGGGTTGTGAACCTTTCTATGTATGTAAAGTTGTAGGCGGTGGCAGGTATCCGGCTTACCGTATGAAACGGCCTTTATCAGGCAAATAGCCAGTAAAACATCGCTACATATCGTGGTAATGTTTTACTGGCATTGGTAACTGAAAAATGTTTTGCCATAAAATGAGGCCATGCCCTGCTGTAAGTCGCCTGATGCAATACCTCCTGTCAGGTACCCATTCGTATCCAGCCCATAACCACCATAAGTAGTGGTCCAGGTGTCGAGCAGGGTGTTGTTAGCCGGGTTGTATAGTTTGGTTGTCACTTTTGCCAAAGGATTGGTGGGACGATTGCCAAAATTGAGTGCTGCAGTATAATAGAAATTCTCAAAACCGTCAGGAAAACAATAAAACATGGTTTTAGGTGTGATGCTAAGATCGTAGCTGAGCGTCGATTCCAGGATTTTCAGGTTGCCGGAACTGGTTGACAGCATGATACAACCGGTGAGCAGGTTGCCTGTATAGGAATAGGCGGTACTGTAATTAGCCTTTTTAGAACCGTTGATGAACAGGTTCTTGGTTGTCAGGTATCCTTCTGCATTATAAGTGTATTCATAGCGATATGCATCAGCCTGCTGGGGATTGGAGGGGTCAGAACTGGTTACGAAAAGCACCACACGATTATTTCCATCCAGTTTCATGTACTGATAAGCATCTAAACGGATCGAATCAGCGGAAGCGTATGTCAGGTTAGCTCTGAAAAGGGTAGTGTTCAGCATACTGTCATATACAGAGACAGCCGTAGGGCGTAAACTGTTATCATATGAAATGGTGAGTCCGAATTCTGCTTTGTTGCCACTGTTACGTTGTGAGATACCCGAAATCAGGCAGGTCTTGGGTGTTACTACCGGGGGTGGAGGGGGAGCGGGGGGTGTGGTAGAAGTATCGGTAGTATGCCCACCTTTGCTGCAACCGAACTGGCAGGTTATGGCAACCAGGAGCAGCGGATAAAAAATGTTTCTGTTTTGCATGCGACGTCCTTGTTTATTGTAAAATCACAGTTTGTGTTTTGATGTCATTGTTGATCTCCACTTTGACAAATACAGTCCCCTTGACACTGAGTGTGACAGGTATCTTGATTTCCCGTCCAAAGAAGATGAATTTGTTGGTTTGTAACAGTATAGCTCCATTTACATCTGCAACGGTCACCCTTGCAATTACGTTGGTAGGATACTGCAAAGTGGCCACTACATTGAAACTGCCTCCGGTGGCGGGGTTCGGGTAGGCTTTCACCTGAAGCGTATCATTGACCAGTGGTGAAGAAACCGTAATGATGGGGAAGTCGTTCGAAGCATCCCAACATATCCTGTCGTTACTGGTCTCTACGGTATAAAAACCCACTTTATCAGCAGTCAGGGTATTGGTAATTTGATTGTTGATGGGTATGTTATTGAAGTACCAGCGATAATTGGGGGCTGTGCTGCTTATCAAAGTATTACTGCCGGTTAGTGCGAGCACGGGAACAGGATTGGAATTTTTGATGGCTTTTAGGATGGATGATATTTTCGACAAACATCCTGCCTGGGAAGCTGTTTGCAGGGTGATATTGGCAGAGGCTTTCAGGGTTGTGCGTTGGGTGCTATCTCCATTACTCCATTTATAGGTAGCAAAACTGCCACTGGTACTTGACAGCACGAGCGAATCCCTGAAACAGATGGTAGAGTCTTTGGTAATACTGTTGATCAATGGAGTGAATAGTATTGTTGAATCACAGGCGCTGCCGGTCAGGGTTACAGTTCTGGTTATTGCGTTGGTTGCTCCAATAGAGAGAGGGCCGTTGATAGAGGCAATACTGTCCATTTTAAACCGGACATATATTTTGGCAGAGTCCAGCTGGTTATTTACCGGAGAAAGAGAGAGTACGGATGAAAACCCGCTATCCTTATTGGATGAAACCTGGAAATATGGTGGCGCTGTAATAGTAACGCCGGATTGCAGGAATTTGCCCATGAAGGTAAAATTTTGCACCCCCGAATACACCCCTTTCAATGTATTAAAACGAAGGGTATTCACAGAACTGTCTAATAGTGAAATCTGGGGATTAAGGAAAACAAAACCGGCAAGGGAATCCGCACCATAGGCATTTTTCACCGTAATGGTACCCGACCCCCCGGTTCCAACCGTTGCCGTTAGCAGCGTATCCGATAGAATGGTAAATGTTTTGGCTGTGTCTGTTCCAAAACGTACCAGGTCTGTTCCGGTAAACCTTATTCCTTTAATGGTAACAGTACTGCCTGCTCCCGCCGATGTGGGGGAGAATTCTTTGATGAAAGGACTGGATGTGATTGAATTGCGAAAAACCGTCAGACTTACAACATTGCTGCCTGCAATGTCTTTCAGTCCATCACCGTCGAAATCGGCACAGGTGATTCTGGTAAGGGAATTACTGCCATTATCACCCAGGTATGTACGGCTGGTAAAGGAGCTGCTTCCTGCAGTGCTCGTGTTCTTCAGAACCTGGATAGAGTCCCCATTGGTTTGTCCGATCACGATATCGGGTTTGCCATCACCGTCAATATTCTCTACTATGAAGTTAGCAGAAGGCCCAAGGGTATTGCTCGTAATGGGTGAGGTAAAACCGATGGTATCAAGGGTGCTTTTATTGAGTAAAATATGTAGTTGTGACTGTAAGGATTCTCCTATCAGCAGATCAGGTTTTTGATCACCATCAATGTCTGCCGCAGATATGGCATACCCGGTAACCGGTATGTCCTGTCTGGGAGCAAATGCAATGCTGTCAGCAGCGCTCAGGTTCTTGTAAATGGAAATATTGCCTACGATATAATTCATAACAACAATATCCAACTTGCCGTCTTTGTTAAGATCGCAGGTGAGCAGGTCGGTTGGTGCTGAAGGACCCGTGTTGTTGGTAGTCCCTACATCCTGTTTACTGAATGAGATGGTTCCAGTGGTTGAAGTGTTTGTCAAAACAGAGAAAATATTAGCATTACCTACAGAGGCAGCAATGTCAGGTTTTCCATCATTGTTAAAATCGCCGATGGCTACAGAATTCTTTACACCCGATACAACGGTGTTATAGGAAGCGCCAACCGAAAAGTTTTTTTTACTCTCAAAGGAGAGACTGCCTGGGGTGCTCGTGTTTCTGAAGACAGAAATGGTGTTCTCACCCTGGTTGGCGGTAATGATATCCGGTTTTCCATCGCCATCAATATCACCAAAGGCAACTTCACTGGGGTGGAGCCCTGTACTGAGGGTTTGTTTGCTGCCGAATGAGGGAGTACCGGTAATACTGGTGTTGATACCAACCAGGATAGCCCCCGGATTACTTCCCGGCAGAGGATTGGTGGAACTTCCGTTATCGTAAATGATAGCCACAAAATCAGGCTTCCCGTCGCCATCCAGATCATAGTTGTACAGGTCTGATATGGCGGCATTGTTTACTGCAGAATCAGGTTTTTGTTTCACAAATAACCGGCTGCCGGAGAAATTCGTGATGTTGCCGGAGAAAAGAGGTAAAAATGGGATATCACTGGAGCCTGTCAGGCCATTGGCAGTGATGGTGATGGGATGATAACTGGCCGCGATGGGAACCGTAACAGTTACACTTGTGCTGGTGGCTGCACTAACCCTTGCAGCAACCGTACCAAAATAAACAGCATTATTCGCCGGAGTGGGATGGAAATTCTTACCTGTTATCACAACACTGGACCCAATAGATCCGCTTCCCGGAGTGATGGAACTGATACTTGGTTGTGCAATACTTTCCAGGCAAAGCAAGGCTGAGCAAATAGTCAGGTATTTTCTCATAGACAGTTTTTCGATAGGATAAAATCTTTTGACCAGATTGTTTCCAGCCTGGTCAAAAAGGATACGGCAACGAATATAATTAATATTATCTATGCGATTGACTGCCCGGCGTGTTTTAGGGATTCCCAGGGCTTAGGCGGTGGGTAGCACATTGTTATTACTTGGCTAATAACAGGTAAGCCTTCTTGCTTATCAGGCTTTTGCATAAAAACTGACCAAAATCATATAATAATTTTCCAAAGATGATTAGCTTCATGGGAAGAAAACAAGCTGTTCCTGAGAAAATTGGTTGCTACAACCTGTTTTGTACTGGAATCAAACCTGTAAGCTCTTTACTCAAAAAATAAACAAGTATGAAAAAGAACATGGGTAATATCGACCGCATCATCCGTGTGATAGCGGCTATTGTTTTTTCGGCTTTGTATTTTACCGGAACGGTAACAGGCACTGTTGGACTGGTACTGGTTATCCTCGGTGCTGTGTTCCTGGCTACCTCGTTCATCAGTTTTTGCCCGCTGTATACACTGTTCGGTGTGAATACCTGTGAGAAGAAACCCTGATTAGGTACAAACAGCAAGAGGGGGCGGCCCCCCGCGCCCCACTTGCATTTGTCCATCACAAAAGTTTACTGTAAGGCCTGGTATACGGCCACTTTGAATTTTTCCGCGATCTCCCCGTGCGAAAAAGGGTACTGCTGCAGTACAAACTGCGCAACGATCTTCTCTTTCGGATCGATCCAGTAAGAAGAGGCGAACATACCGCCCCAGCTGAAAGTGCCGGGTGATAAGACAGACTTCGCCACTGTATTTTCTGTTACAATTTCAAAACCCAAACCAAATCTTGCCTGGCGCAGATCGCCGGTCTGGTTCATAGTCATCATATCAATGCTATGCCTGCTCAGTAATTGTTTGCCATGATAACTTCCCTTGTTCAGTAACATCTGCAGGAAAAGCGCATAGTCGTAAGCGGTAGAAACCAGTCCGCCGCCACCCGAATAGAAACTGCCATCAGCCAGTATCGGGTAATCGCGGTAAAATGCTCCGTTCACCTGGATGGTCTCAGCGGTATTGGCTACTTTTTTCTGCTGGTCATCAGAATGCAGCATGGCCAGGCGTCCCTGTTTTTCTTTCGGGAGATAGAAATAAGTGTCTTTCATGCCCAGCGGTTCAAATATTCTTTTGCGGAAGAATTCGTCGAGACTCATGCCGCTCACCACTTCTATCAGGTAACCCAGCACATCTGTATTCAATCCATAGGTCCATTTTTCGCCGGGCTGGTGTACCAGTGGCAGGCTGCCGAGTTTTTTGATATTATCACCCAGTTTTCCGCCCTTCAGTCCAATACCGCCCACCACGCCGGCTTTGGCGTAGATGGCATTCATGGTCTCACTGCCGATCTGGGCATAACCAATGCCCGATGTGTGCGTCAGCAGTTCGCGTATGCTGATCTCTTTTTTGGCGGGGAGGGTGGTGTAGCTGGTATCAGCTTTATTGAAAGTGTTCAGTACCACCGGTTTTTTGAATTCAGGGATGTATTTGCTGATGGGATCATCGAGCAGGAACCTGCCTTCTTCGAATAACAGCATCACCCCAACACTGGTGATGGCTTTGGTTTGTGAGGCGATGCGCCATATCGCATCTTTCTGTAAAAGCTTGTTCTTTTCCTTATCATCATACCCGATAGCTTTATGGTACACAATATGGCCATCCCTGGCCACCAGTGCAATAGCCCCGGCTATCCAGTTACTGTCGATATACTCCTGCACCAGTTTGTCGATCCGTTGTAAACGCTCCGCAGAAAAATGATTTTTCTCCGGCACACCCACAGTTAATAAGGGAGGGACACCTGTTTGTGCAGTAAGACGCAAAATTGCCAGCAAGGCAAAGCAAAAGAAGAGCGGAACCTGTTTTCTCATATGTTTCGGTTGAACCGGTAAGTTCATAAACAATTCAGAGAAAACAAAGAGAATATTGAACAGATGAGCAAGGAACAGACGAACCGATGAACGATGTCCTTCCGATCATCACTTCTTCTTCAAAATTCAATAGTTCTTCACTGCAGCGGCTCGGGAGTTTTCACAGAGGTTTGCCCCCTACCTCATCATTCACCTGTTCCTTGTTCATCTGTTCAAACTCCCTAGTCTCCCCAGATCTCCGCATGCCTGGCAAAATAGGGGATGGCGAAGGCGCCCATCAGTCCGGTGAGCAGTTCGAGGCCCAGGGTGAGGCCACGGGCACTGGGGGGCATGGGATCGCCGGTGGGTAGCATATTGGGACCAAGCGGGATCAGGGCCACCACAAGGGTCAATACCAGGCAAAGCGATATGTACACCCATAAGCCCTTTCGGACAAATTGCATGATGAGCGAATAAACAATACCCCCCACTACCAGCGTAGGGATGGTGAAGAAGATGATGGAGTTGATATTGATATACTCGGCAAACTCATAGCCGGTGATCTTCCGGTAAACCAGGTCGAAGATCAGTCCGATAATGGTGGTGGCGATACCCACGAACAGGCCACCCAGGATTCCCCGGGTAGCAATGGAATAACGGTACGCCGTTGAATTGTTTTCCATGGGACAGGTTTTTGGTTAGGAAATGGATACACAAAACCTTGGTAACAGGAAAGCCGGGCAAAAGGAGATATCCGATGGGTTGGTTCGTAAAAGCTACCGTTTTTTATTGAGATAAGCAATAGTTCACCCCGGTTTGTTCCTGTTATTCTCTTAGTTTAACATGGGTTTGTTCGTCTCCGCTTCGCCTTTTCTTCGCTCCGCGGCCAGTAAATCAGTGAAAAAGGCGAACAAAGGGCGAACAAAGGACGAACAAAGGGTAGTAAACAGGTATAGCGGGGGCGAAGGAATAACGAAGCAATAATGAAGGAAGAATGAAGGATGGGGCTCACAGAAGAGACAAGATCAGACAGGGTTGCCCTGGAGGCGGTGGGTATGGCAGTTGTAAGATTTTCAGGCTGGAAGCCTGGGGATAGGCATCACTCGGCAGAGCCGAGCGACTGCTCCGAGCGCAGCTTCGCATCGGTCAATCATAAAAACTACTTCATCATTCCTTGCTCCTTGTTCTTTGTTCCCTGCTCATCTGTTCAACTTTCCTACTGTTTTTTCTACGGTCTCCGGAAAATACCGGTGTTCCAGTGCATGGATCTTTTGGGCCAGCTGTTCGGGCGTATCGCCGGGTGCTATGGGGCAGCGGGCCTGGAAAATAGGGGCTCCCTCATCAAAATGCTCATTAACATAATGTATGGTGATCCCGCTTTCTTTTTCGCCGGCGGCAATGACGGCTTCATGAACCCGCATGCCATACATGCCCTTGCCGCCATATTTGGGCAGGAGGGCCGGGTGTATATTGATGATCTTATCCGGGTAAGCTTTTATCAAGGCATCGGGCACTTTCCAGAGAAAACCGGCCAGTACGATGAAGCGGATATGGTGTTTCTGTAATTCGGCCAGGTAGGCATCACCCCTGAAAAAACGCTCTTTTTCGATCAGCAGGGTAGGGATCCCATGGGTCCTGGCAATCGCAAGCACCCCGGCATCGGGTTTATTGCATACGATCAGTGCCACCTGTATGGAAACATGTTCTTTCAGGTGTTCTATTATTTTCAAGGCGTTAGAACCGGCGCCGGAGGCAAAAATGGCGATGGCGGTAGGGGGCTTTTTGTGGGTAGTTTTGGGGGCGAGGCTTGTAAAGCCCAGTCTGACAAGCAGTTTTTTCTCGTATTTCCAGAAAAAAGACCATTGCCCCAGCAAAAAACCATAGGTAAGCAGGATCACCTGGTAGCCAAATAACAGCATACCTACCCGTAACAGCAGTTTCCAGAGCCAGAAACTGCTGTCATCCATGCCTAACCAACTGGTAATGTACCGGGTAAGCATGGCGGTGGTGGTTCCGGTGAGACCAAAAACAATAAAAAGTATCCAGAACTGGCGGGTGTTTACCCCCCATTTCTGCTGCAGGCGTTTAAACATGGGTCAAAAATGGGATAAAAATCTGACTAATCTTTTGCCGGTTCGCAAATAAGCAGCCCCGATCAATATCGTTCCAATTTCATGACATGTTTTGAAAGAACCCGAAGCGAATCCGCTGAAATGCAAGCCTGGCAAGGATAAAAAAATTTTTTAGCCTTGGAGTTTTTGTCAGCTTCCTGTCATATTTTTGCAGCCGTTCACGGATATTTTTCCACACCAAGAACCACAGTTTGTGAATATGATATCTTTTAGACGTTTCGCCAAAACATGCCTCACCGGAACTATTCTTTTCCTGGGTTTTTCTCTGGGTACCACCGCAAATGCACAGGATGGGAAAACACTTTTCCAGACCAATTGTGCGGCTTGCCACGCAGTACATAAAAAGTCCACCGGACCGGCCCTGGCTGGTGTGGAAGATCGTTGGACCGACAAGGCCAAACTGCATGCCTGGATCAAGAACAGTGCTGCCGTGTTAAAGTCTGGCGACAAGTACGCCAATGACCTGTACCTGGAGTACAATAAAACCGCGATGCCTGCTTTCTCGAGCCTGGCGGATGCTGATATTGACGCGATCCTGGCTTATATCAAGTCCGTACCTGCCCCTGGTGCTGCTGCACCCGGAGCGGCCGCAGCAGCAGCTGCGCCGGCTGCTGAGGGCGACAATACCTTATTATTCGGTATCCTGACCCTGATCCTGGCCGTTGTAGCCCTGATCCTGTTGCAGGTAAATGCCAACCTGAAGAAATTATCTGACGAGCGCGAAGGATTTGCGCCCGTTGAGCCGGTTCCTTTCTGGAGAAACAAAGCGTATATCGCTTTTGTAACCGTGATCCTGTTCATCGTGGGTGGTTACCTTACTTCCAAAGGCGCTATGGCGCTGGGTCGCAGCAAGGACTATCAGCCCGTTCAGCCGATCTACTATTCTCACAAAGTACACGCAGGCGTTAACCAGATCAACTGCCAGTATTGCCATACCGGTGTTTACCAGGGCAAACAGGCCACCATCCCTTCTGTGAACGTTTGTATGAACTGTCACATGAACATCAACGAGTACAAAGGAGAAAAACTGTACAATGAGGACGGTAAAGAGGTAGATGGTACCGCCGAGATCAAAAAATTATACAAATACGCAGGATTTGAAGAGGGTAAACCCTGGGATGCCACACAGGCCAAGCCGATCGAGTGGGCCCGTATCCACAACCTGCCCGACCACGTATATTTCAATCACTCACAGCACGTAAAAGCAGGACAGGTTGCCTGTCAGACCTGCCACGGCGAGATCCAGAAAATGGACGAAGTGAAACAGTTCTCTGACCTGAGCATGGGTTGGTGCGTAAACTGTCACCGCGAAACCAAAGTGCAATTCAAGGACAACGGTTTTTACAGTATTTACGAGAAATACCATCAGGACCTGAAGTCTGGAAAGATCGATAGCACCAAAGGCATCACCGTAGAGAAGATCGGTGGTACAGAGTGTCAGAAATGTCACTATTAATCAGCTGACAACCGAAGGTTTGAAGGTCTGATAGGGTTTTCAAACCTTTGTTTCAAAAGAATTTTTAGAAAAGCAGTATCATAATAGTATTAAAGAAAGAGAGAATTTTTGAGAGGCTCATCCAGCATTTTCAAATTTTCACATTCTCAAATTTTCAAATTAGCATATGGAGCAAAAAAAGCACTGGCAAAGTTTTGGAGAGCTGAATCAGTCAGACGCATACAACAAGGATGTGAAAGATGAATTCAGGGAAGAACTACCTTTTGTTGCCGATGAAAGCAAAAGCACCAGCTTTTTAGAAGCAAAAGCGCCCAGAAGAGACTTTTTAAAGTATCTCGGTTTCAGCACCGCCGCTGCCGCTGCAGCAGCCAGTTGTGAAATGCCGGTAAAAAAGGCCATTCCTTTTGCCAATAAGCCGGAAGATGTTGTGCCGGGTGTTTCCAAATACTATGCTACCACCTATGTTCAGGACGGTGACGTGGTAAGTGTGCTTGCCAAGGTCCGCGACGGACGTCCCATCAAAATAGAAGGTAATGACCTGAGCCCGATCACCAAAGGCGGTACTTCCGCCCGTGTGCAGGCTTCTGTGCTCGACCTGTACGATACCGCCCGCCTGCGTTTCCCTACCATCGATGGTAAGGAAGTGACTTTTGAAG
The DNA here is from genome assembly GCF_058231045.1 of Sediminibacterium sp. FW305-C-269. NCBI lineage: Bacteria > Pseudomonadati > Bacteroidota > Chitinophagia > Chitinophagales > Chitinophagaceae > Sediminibacterium > Sediminibacterium sp. FW305-C-269. Next base: position 1,133,391 of record NZ_JBIQXQ010000001.1, read on the forward strand.
CGATCGACAAAGCAGTTGCCGGTGCCATTTCCGGTCCGGTGGTTGTGTTGACCAGCACCATTACCTCTCCTTCTACCAAAGCCGCTATTGACCAGTTTGTTGCCAAATACCCGGGAAGTCGCCACGTGACCTACGATGCGATCTCTTATAGCGGTATGCTGCTGGCCAATGAAGCTACTTACGGTAAAAAAGCCATTCCCTCTTACCATTTCGAGAACGCCAAAGCAATCGTAAGCATCGGCGCCGATTTCCTGGGTACCTGGCTGAGCCCGGTAGAATTTGCCAGACAATATGCAACCGGTAAGAAATTAGACGAGAAGAACCCCGAGATGAGCAAACACATTCATTTTGAAACTGTGGCCAGTCTCACCGGTTCCAACGCTGATGAAAAATATTTACATCGCCCTTCTGAAACAGGAGCGGTGGTGGCTGCCTTATTAAGCGCCGTTAACGGCCAGGCAGTAACGCTTTCCGATGCCAGGCTGAAAGCAGGCGTTGAAAAAGCAGCCAAAGCGCTGAACGAGAACAAAGGTGCAGCCCTGGTAGTTTGCGGAAGCAATGATGTGAATGTACAGATCATCGTGAACGCGATCAATGAAGCGATTGGTGCCGGTGGTAAAACCATCGACTGGTCCGTTACCATGAATACCCGCCAGGGTGTGGATGCTGATTTTACCCAACTGGTGGCAGATATGAATGCCGGTTCCGTAGGTACCCTGCTGATCCACGGCGCTAATCCTGCTTATACCTGGTTTGATGCCGGGCAATTCAAAGCAGGCCTGAAAAAAGTACGTACAACCGTTTCTTTCAATACCAAACTGGATGAGACCACAGAACTGTGTAAATACGTAGTTCCGGATCATCATTACCTGGAAAGCTGGGGTGATGCCGAACCTGTTACCGGTCATTATTCCTTTATCCAGCCTACGATCTATCCTTTATTCAAAACCCGCCAGTGGCAGGACAGCCTCCTGAAATGGAGTGGCGCTACCACCGATTACCTGGCTTTCCTGAAAACATTCTGGAGCGCTAAAGTGGGTGGTGAAACCGGTTGGGACAAAGCCCTGCAGGATGGTGTGATCAACCCGACTGCCGGTGTTGCTTCCGGTGCCGCCTTTAATGGTGGTGCTGTTGCCGGTGCTGTTGCTGCAGTAGGTACCGCTAAAAAAGGCGGAGAAGTGGAACTGGTGCTCTACGAAAAAGTAGCGATCGGTGCCGGACAAGGTGCCGCCAACCCATGGCTGCAGGAATTGCCCGATCCGGTTACCCGTGCTACCTGGGATAACTACGTGATCGTATCGCCAGCCCTGGCAAGAACCCTGTTGAACATTGACCTGAACAACGGCGGTCAGGCGGATGCTTATGAAGTGAATCCTCCGAAGAAAGTGGTAAAAGTTACCGTGAATGGCAAGAGCGTTGAGCTGCCTGCCCTGATCATACCCGGAACCCATCCGAATACCATCGGTATTGCGGTTGGTTACGGAAGAAGCGAGAAACTGGGTAAGTCTGTAGTTGGAACCGGTAAGAACGTGTTCCCGATGGCTTCTCTGAACGGTGCAACCGTAAGCTTCACCAATGCAAATGTTACCGTTACTGCCACCGGCGATAAATACCCGGTAGCGTTAACCCAGACACATAGCCGCTACGATACCACACAGGGTAACCGTACGGAAGTGATGAAAGAACTGACACTGGCCGAATACAAAGCACATCCTACCGAGATCCGTGAAGAGCGCGAAGCCGAGCTGAAACCATGGGGTGGACTGGAGAAATTCGAAAGCCAGGGTACCATTTATCCTGTGTACGACAGACCAGGTATCAAATGGGGCATGAGCGTAGACCTGAACACCTGTAACGGTTGTGGCGCCTGCGTGGTGGCCTGTACCGCAGAGAACAACGTTTCTGTGGTAGGTAAACCGGAAGTACTGCGCGGACATGAAATGCAGTGGCTGCGTATTGACCGCTATTTCAGCGGTGATATGGACAACCCGAACGTGGTGTTCCAGCCGATGATGTGCCAGCACTGTGATAACGCTCCTTGTGAGAACGTTTGTCCGGTGGCCGCTACCAACCACAGCAGCGAAGGTCTGAACCAGATGACTTATAACCGTTGTATCGGTACCAGGTATTGTGCCAACAACTGTCCGTATAAAGTACGTCGTTTCAACTGGGCCGATTACACCGGTTCCGACAGCTTCCCTGATAACCAGGAAGGCATTGTGAACGATGTGGTGCTGGATATGAACGATGACCTGACCCGTATGGTGCTGAACCCCGATGTTACGGTGCGTGCCCGTGGTGTGATCGAAAAATGTTCTTTCTGCGTACAGCGTTTACAGGCCAGCAAACTGGCTGCCAAGAACGACAGCAGACCGATGGTTGACAGCGATATCAAAGTGGCTTGCCAGCAGGCTTGTCCTACCAACGCCATCACATTCGGTAATGCGAACGATGCCAACAGCGCCATTGCCAAAGCAAGGGTGGAGAATCCGAACCGCCAGTTCTATGTTCTGGAGCAGCTGCACGTATTGCCTAATGTAACGTATATGGCAAAAGTGCGTAACCTGGAAGAGGAACACCATGCAGCCGGTGCTAAGGCAGAAGGAGCCGAGAAAAAAGAAGCAGCGGCGCATCACTAGTGTGAATGGGCAATTGTGAATGTTTGTTTGACAATTCACCATTGACAATTCACGAATGACGATTCACAAAGCCGAGGAGCGAGCCACGGTACAAGTGTGCGACGCAACGAAGCGGAAGAAAGAAGAAAAGTTGATTCAATAAAAATACTGTTCCGCCGCAAGCGGAATGGACCCATAAACAAGACCAGATGCATTTAAAGTACGAATCACAGCTCAGGGAACCATTGGTGAATGGCGACAAAAACTATCACCAGGTTACAGAAGACATCATTCGCCCTATTGAAGCGAAGCCTTCCCGGCTTTGGTATGTCGGTTTTTACATCGCTGTCGCCTTGTTGCTGTTTGGTGTATATTCCATTTACCGGGATGTTACCTACGGTATCGGCCAGTGGAACCTGAATAAGACCGTTGGTTGGGGTTGGGACATCACCAACTTCGTGTGGTGGGTTGGTATCGGTCACGCCGGTACCCTGATCTCAGCGATCCTGCTGCTGTTCCGCCAGGGATGGAGAACCGGTGTTAACCGTGCAGCGGAAGCGATGACCATCTTTGCGGTAATGTGTGCGGGCCAGTTTCCGATCTGGCACATGGGCCGTGTGTGGATGGCTTTCTTTGTATTACCTTACCCGAATACCCGTGGTCCTCTGTGGGTGAACTTCAACTCACCCCTGTTATGGGACGTATTTGCGATCTCTACTTACTTTACCGTATCGCTGCTGTTCTGGTACAGTGGTCTGATCCCCGATCTGGCTACCGTGCGTGACCGCGCTTTCACCAAACTGCGCAAACGTTTATACGGTATCGCTTCTTTTGGCTGGACGGGTTCCACCAAACACTGGCAGCGCCATGAGAGCCTGTCGCTGGTACTGGCGGGTTTAAGTACGCCACTGGTATTGTCTGTACACACCATCGTATCCTTCGACTTCGCCACATCCGTGATTCCGGGTTGGCATACCACCATCTTCCCTCCTTACTTCGTTGCCGGTGCCATCTTCTCCGGTTTTGCCATGGTGCAGACCCTGATGGTGATCATCCGCAAAGTGTTCCAGATGGAAGATTATATCACCCTCGGTCATATTGAGGCGATGAATAAGGTAATTGTACTCACCGGTTCTATCGTAGGTATTGCCTACCTCACCGAGTTGTTCATGGGCTGGTACAGCCAGAACAAATACGAGGGTTACACTTTCTGGTACAGCCGTGCTTACCTGTTCAGTCCTTATGGCTGGAGCTACTGGGGTATGATGGCCTGTAACGTATTGAGTCCGCAGATCTTCTGGTTCCGCAAGATGAGAAGGAACCTGTTTGTGACCTTCTTCATGAGTATCATCGTGAACATCGGTATGTGGTTCGAGCGTTTTGTGATCATCGTTACTTCCCTGTACCGTGATTACCTGCCTTCCAGCTGGTCTGTTTACTACAGTCCCACCATCTGGGAGATCGGTTTTTACGCCGGTACCTTCGGTCTGTTCTTTACCTGCTTCTTCCTGTTTGCCAAATACATGCCGGTGATCGCGGTTGCCGAGATCAAGTATGTACTGAAAACATCCGGTGAGAGCTTTAAAGATAAAATGGATCAACTGGAAGAGAAAGGTGTTGAACAGTTTGCACACGATCACGCACATTAATGAATGCCGGCCTCACAGGAGGCTGTGATACAGATAAAGAAGTTTGAAAAAAAGCTGGTAGCTCACAGCTAAAAGCTAAAAGCTAAAAACAATGGCAAAAAAGAAATTCGTAGTAGGCTGCTTTGATGACGAAGCTGTTTTATTTCCCGCGGTGAAGAAAGTTCGTACATCGGGATATAAGATCCATGATGTGTACACGCCGTTTGCGGTACACGGACTGGACCATGCGCTGGGCCTCCGGGAAACCAGCCTGCATACAGCCGGATTCATCTATGGTATCACCGGTACAGCCACCGCACTGGGTTCGATCAGTTGGATCCTGGCAAAAGACTGGCCGCTGAACTTTGGTGGTAAACCGCATTTTGCCTTACCGGCATGGATACCGATCACATTCGAGTTAACGGTGTTGTTCTCTGCGGTGGGTATGGTACTTACTTTCTGTTACCTGTGCCAGCTGGCCCCGTTCGTGAAGAAACACCATTTCCATGCACGTGCCACTGACGATATGTTTGTAATGGTGATCGAGTGTACCGAGAAGACCAATGCGGACGACCTGAAAGCGTTCCTGGCCAGTAACGGTGCTATAGAAACGGATATCCAGGTGGCAGAAGAAGGCTGGTGGTTAGGTCGTTACGATAAGGACGAACATCCATTCCAGAACAAACAAACCGTAGTAGCTTAATCTTACTTTTTAGAATAGATATATGATGAAGAAATTATCAATCATAACTGTTTTGTCTGCTGCCATAGTGATGGTGAGCTGCAGCGATGTAAAACGTACCCCGGGCAATATCTACATGCCGGATATGGCTTACAGCCGCGCTTATGAAACCTATGCAGACCACAGCAACCTGGCAGAGAAAGGTATCCATTACACGGCCATGCCGGTAGCTGGAACCATTTCCCGTGAAGAAGAAATGCCCTTCCACCTGACCAAAGATGCACCGGGTGATTCTACCAACTATGTGGCTTCGAAACTGGTGAAGAATCCGATCGATTCCTTATCAGCCAAGGATGAGGCAGAAGCAGAAAGACTGTACCTGATCAACTGCGGAATCTGCCATGGCGCCAAGCTGAATGGTAACGGACCGCTGTACAAAGACGGTAACGGACCTTATGCCGCCAAACCTGCCACCCTGGTGGGCGATGCCAAGTATGAAGCCATGCCTGAGGGACAGATGTTCTATTCTGTGGCTTACGGAAAAAATATGATGGGTTCTTACGCTTCACAAATGAGCCGTAAGCAGCGCTGGATGGTGATCAGGTATATCAAGGATCAACAAGCAAAAGCAAAATCAACTGCTACTGCCGCACCTGCTGCAGTTGCAGTAACCAAATAAATTCACCTTGCGCCACTGGGCGCAGGAAAAGTACTAACTGATATAAAAGAGTATAACGATGGCATCTATCAGAGAGCAATTTGAGATTCCCGGAAAGATGAAAACCTGGTCAATGGCATTGATCGGTGTTGGTCTGGTTGCATTGGTTTTGGGCGCAGTGACCAAAGGTTTCAGCTCCGATGAACATGAACAGGCACATTTCTGGGGAACCCTCATGTACAATACGATCTTCTGGACATTGATCTGTAATGCCAGTATGTTCTTCATTTGTGTAACCACATTGGCCATGGGTGGCTGGCAGCAGTCGTTCAAGCGCATCCCGGAAGCCATTTCTACCATGGTACCCATTTTCGGTTCCATCACGTTCCTGGTACTGATCTATGTGGTTGTCAGCGACAAACACCATATCTACCACTGGCTGGATACAGAAGCGGTGTCCAAAGACCCGATCCTGTCTGGTAAAGCCGGTTTTCTGAATGCGAAATTCTTCATCATCTGGACCACCCTGGCCATTGGCCTCTGGAGTTTACTGGGCTGGAGAATGCGCCAGATCAGCAGCGAAGCGGATGAGGCTCCGATGGACCAGCAGACAGGTGCTTCCTATATCTGGAGAAGTACGGTACGTGCCGCACTTTTCACCGTATGGTTTGCCCTGACCGTAGGTTCTACTATTCCCTGGTTATGGATGATGAGTATCGATGCACACTGGTACTCTACCATGTACAGCTGGTACACTTTTGCCAGTTCTTTCGTTTCCGGTTTGTCATTGATTGCCCTGTGGGTGATCTACCTGAAGAACAAAGGTTACCTGGAACTGACCAACCAGGAGCACCTGCAGGATATCGGTAAGTTCATGTTTGCATTCTCTATTTTCTGGACCTACCTCTGGTTCTCCCAGTACATGCTGATCTGGTATGCCAACATCCCTGAAGAGACCGTTTATTTCAAACACCGTGTACAGGGACCTTATAAAGGCATCTTCTTCCTGAACCTGATCATCAACTTTATCTGCCCGCTGTTGATCCTGATGAAGCGTTCTTCCAAAAGAAATTATACACTGGTCACTTTTATGGCAGTTTTGATCATCTTTGGCCACTGGATCGATTTTTACCAGATGGTGATGGGTAGCCTGTCCAAAGAGCATGTGACCCTCGGCTGGCTCGATTTTGGTATCCTGAGTCTGTTCGTGGGACTGATGATCCTGTTTGTGGGACGCGCACTTGCCAGCAAACCATTGATTTCCAAGTACCATCCGTTCCTGAAAGAAAGTATTATACACCAGGTATAATTGTATTGTAGCTTTAATTGTTAGATTAAGATAATATTGATAGCATTATGACAATGTTTTTAACCATAGCAGTAATTGTCCTGATTTTTGTAGTGATCTTCCAGATCGCCAAAGCCAGCGAATATGTATCTGTACTGAAAGGCGAAGATGTTAGCCGTAAACAGAACAATAAGATCAACGGTTTCCTGATGGTGGTCTTCCTGGTGCTGGGTATGATCGGTGTTTGGTACTGCAACAAACTCTATTTCGGCAAGACCCTGCTGGCGGTAGATTCAGCCAGTGTGGAAGGTGCCCGCGTAGATTCCATGTTATGGATCACACTTGCCGTAACCGGTATCGTATTCATTGCTACCCAGATCCTGCTTTTCTGGTTCGCATACAAATACCAGGAGAGCGATAAGCGCAAAGTATTCTACTTCCCGCATGATAACCGCCTGGAAGTGCTGTGGACTATCATTCCTGCGATCGTTCTGACCATCCTGGTGGTGATCGGTCTGCGTAACTGGTTCCTGTTCACCGGCGAACCTCCCAAAGAAGCCATGGTGGTGGAAGTGACCGGAAAACAGTTCAACTGGATCTTCCGTTACCCTGGTAAAGACGGTGCTTTCGGAAAAAAATATTACAAAAACATTGATGATGCATCCGGTAATGCGCTGGGTGTGCTGTGGGATGATAAATTGAGTCACGATGATATCGTTACCGATAAAATGGTCCTGGTAAAAGGCCGCCCTGTTAAACTGATCATCGGTGCAAGGGATGTGGTGCATGACGTGGGTCTGTCGCATTTCCGCATGAAGATGGATGCCGTACCGGGAATCCCGACCACCCTGTGGTTCACGCCGAAGTACACCACCAAGGAAATGAAGGAACTGACCAAAAACCCTGATTTTGTTTACGAGATCAGCTGCGACCAGATGTGCGGTAACGGTCATTACTCAATGAAAGGTATCATTGAAGTACTGGACCAGGAAGAATACGATATCTGGCAGGCCAAACAAAAACCACAATACCTGGTGGCCAATCCGGACAAAGATCCTGAGAATGCCAAGCCAGCTGCAGCAGATACCGCTAAAGCTGCAACCAAAGTAGTTGCTAAATTGTAATTTAATAATGGGTTCCGTTTTTGCGGGATCTTCAGTGAACAGAAAATATATTAAAGAAAACAGAGTATGAGTAACGAAGCTGTTTTACATGCACATTCAGATGCTGCAGCACATGATGCACATGGTGATCATCATCACGAACACCATCATCATGAGACCTTCATCAGTAAATACGTGTTCAGCCAGGACCACAAGATGATCGCGAAGCAATTCCTGATCACCGGTATGTTCTGGGCGGTGCTGGGAGGTTTGATGAGTGTGTTATTCCGTTTGCAACTGGGTTATCCTGATGCTACTTTCCCCTGGCTGGAAGACATCCTGGGTAAGTGGGCAAAAGGCGGACGTATTACCCCCGAAGCATACTATGCGCTGGTTACCACGCACGGTACCGTACTGGTATTCTTTGTATTGACCGCCGGTTTGAGCGGAACCTTCGCCAACTTCCTGATTCCGCTGCAGATCGGAGCAAGGGATATGGCTTCTCCTTTCATGAACATGCTGAGCTTCTGGTTCTTCTTTGCAGCCAGTATCGTAATGATCTCCTCCATCTTTGTGGAAACAGGCCCCTTCAGCGGTGGCTGGACGGCGTATCCTCCGTTAAGTGCCCTGGGTGATGCGTCGCCGGGTTCTAAAACGGGTATGGACCTCTGGATGATCTCCATGGCCTTGTTCGTGGTATCTCAATTGCTGGCTGGTCTGAACTATATTTCCACTGTACTGAACATGCGTACCAAAGGTATGAGCATGACCCGCTTGCCTCTGACCGTTTGGGCCCTGTTCTTTACCGCTATTCTGGGTGTATTGTCATTCCCTGTATTGTTCTCAGGCTTCATCCTGTTGATTTTCGATAGAAATTTCGGTACCAGCTTCTACCTGTCTGATATCTTTATCAGTGGCATAGGTGCCCTGCCCAATGAGGGCGGAAGTGCCATCCTGTACCAGCACCTGTTCTGGTTCCTGGGTCACCCCGAAGTATACATCATCCTGTTACCAGCCATGGGTATGGTTTCAGAGATATTATCTGTGAATTCACGTAAACCGATATTCGGTTATATGGCCATGATCGGTTCTATGTTTGCGATAGCGGTACTGGCGTTCCTGGTATGGGCGCACCACATGTTTGTTACCGGACTGAACCCATTCCTCGGCTCCATCTTCGTATTGCTGACCCTGCTGATCGCGGTTCCATCTGCCATCAAAGTGTTCAACTGGTTGACCACTTTGTGGAGAGGTAATATCCGTTTCACGCCGGGTATGATGTTCGCGATCGGATTTGTAAGTTTATTCATCTCAGGAGGTCTTACCGGTATCTGGTTGGGTAACTCAGCACTGGATATTCACCTGCACGATACCTATTTCGTAATTGCGCACTTCCACATTGTAATGGGTGTTGCTTCTATGTTCGGTATGTTCGCCGGTATCTATCACTGGTTCCCTAAAATGTATGGCCGTTACCTGAACAACTCATTGGGATATATCCATTTCTGGGTAACCATTGCAGGCGCTTACCTGATCTTCTGGCCTATGCACTATGAAGGTCTGGCCGGTATGCCACGTCGTTACTACGATTACAGCATCTGGGAAAGCTTCAAGCAGTTTGCAGAACTGAACCGTTTCATCAGTACCGTAGCGATGATCGTATTCGCCGTACAACTGTTGTTCCTGTTCAATTTCTTCTACTCAATCTTCAAAGGAAGAAAAGTGACTTCGCAGAACCCATGGCATGCCAATACACTTGAGTGGACCACACCTATCCGTCCCGGTCACGGTAACTGGGTGGGCGAGATCCCTGAAGTACACCGTTGGGCATATGATTACGGTAAAGATGGTACAGAGTTTATTCCGCAGACCACACCGGTTGGAGCAGACGAAAGCCATCACTAAAAAATACCTTGTAGAACCGGAACAATACATACCGGTTTCACAATAGCGGCAATGCTCCCGGTTACCGGGAGCATTGTTTTTAACTGCGAGTAAAACGGGAAGGGTGTGGCGGAATATTGTGCTGCATCCCTTTTCATCAATAGCAACATGACAGGAACGGTAAAAACATCCACTTCTTTTTCACTGGCCTCCAAAGTGAAGGATTATTTTCAGCTGATCAAGTTCACGCTGAGTTTCACCGTTGTGTTCTCCTGTATCATCTGTTATTTACTGGCACCCAATGTGGTGGAATTTGACTGGTGGATGATCTTTCTGCTGTTTGTAGCCGGTATGCTGATCACCGGCAGTGCCAACGCCATTAACCAGGCGGTGGAAAAAGATACCGATGCGGTGATGAAACGAACCGCTACCCGTCCGGTGGCAGATGGCAGGATGAGCCAGCAGGAAGCCTACACTTTTGCCATACTGGCCGGCACCGTGGGTGTATTCATGATGGGCTGGTTCTTTAAAAACGATGAGAACGCGTTTAACTGGAATGCAGCTTTGTTATCGGCTTTCAGCCTGTTCCTGTACGCTTTTATCTATACCCCGTTAAAGAAGATCAACTCAATAGCAGTGCTGGTGGGTGCATTCCCCGGCGCTTTGCCCTGCCTGATTGGTTGGGTGGCAGCTACCAATATGATCGATCCGCTGGGAACCGTCATCGCCAATGGAAAACAGTTCTCCAATGCAGGCGGATGGATCCTGTTTGCGATCCAGTTTCTCTGGCAGTTTCCGCATTTCTGGGCCATTGCCTGGGTGGCTCATGGCGATTATAGCAAAGCCGGTTTTAAACTGTTGCCGGCCGATAAGGGTCCAACCCGTTTTACGGCCGTACAGGGTATCATGTATTCCGTACTGATGATCCCTGTGGGTATACTGCCCTATTATTTTGGGATGACCGGCCAGGTAAGCATGTGGATACTGGTGGCCTGTAACCTGTTCATGGTGTTCCAGAGCATCCGCCTGTACCGCGAGATGAATGCAAAAGCCGCGAGACGGGTGATGTTCAGCAGCTATATCTATCTTCCGATTGTATTATTGGCCCTTTTGGCAGATAAAATAAGATAATAACTAAAAAATGAACGTGACGATGACAACAGTGCAGACAAACGAACGCCAGCGGATACATCCGTATCAATTCACCCTTTGGGTGGGAATGGGCAGTATCGTAATGATGTTCGCAGGTTTAACCAGTGCTTATGTGGTCAAAAAGAACCAGAGCAGCTGGCTCGAGTTCGACCTGCCACAGGTTTTCTGGTATTCGAGTTTTGTGATCCTGCTCAGCAGTGTCACCATACACCTGGCCGCAAAAGCCTTCAAAGCACGCGATATGGGCCGTTACCGCACCCTGATCACCGTAACAGCAGTGCTGGGTGCTGCGTTTATGCTGATGCAGACATGGGGCTTTTTTGAGCTGGATGCCCAAAATATCGCCCTGGTTGGTCCTAAAAGCAATTCAGCTGCATCGTTCCTGTTCGTGATCACCGGACTGCATATGCTGCACGTACTGGGTGGGGTCATTGCCCTGCTGGTGATCTTTGCACGCGCCTATTCCGTAAAAGTGAAGAGTTACAGTAACCTGCCCATACAGCTGGCAGCCACTTACTGGCACTTTGTAGATATACTTTGGATCTATTTATTCATCTTTTACAACTGGATCGGGTAGTCTAAGAAAAAGTTGGGGTTTATTCACCTTTTTTGAACACTAGCCAATATTTTTGTAACGAAATTTTAGATAACTCATGTCAACAGCAACAGTTACACCCACCAAACTGTGGGGCGGCGGAAAAAGCCCATTTAATGTAGAGTACGGCAAATTGATGATGTGGTACTTCTTAATGAGTGACGCCTTCACATTTGGCGCTTTCCTGATCTCTTACGGAACCATCCGTTTTTCAACCAATGGATGGCCTGACCCGAACGAAGTATTCAAAAGTTTCCCTTTTGCCCCGGAAGGTGTACATGCGCCACTGGTGTTTGTGAGTATCATGACCTTTATCCTGATCATCAGCTCCGTTACCATGGTACTGGCGGTACATGCCGGTCATAACATGGATAAAAAAGGTGTGGTGAAGAACCTGATCCTGACCATCATCGGCGGTATCGCGTTCCTGAGCTGCCAGGCCTGGGAGTGGAACCACCTGTACCACGAAGGTGCCTGGTGGGGAAGCAACCCTTTCCTGAACCATGACGGAACGGCTTCTTCTACCAACTTTACCAATTACTTCTTTACCATCACCGGTTTCCACGGTTTCCACGTGTTTTCGGGTGTAGTGATCAATATCGTAATGCTGATCATGACCCTGATGGACAAATTTGAGCAGCGTGGTCATTACCTGATGATCGAGAAAGCCGGTCTGTACTGGCACTTTGTAGACCTGGTATGGGTATTCGTATTCACCTGTTTTTACCTGATCTAAGTTTTATCTAATTCGTCAATTCATTAAGCAACATACTTATGGAACATACAGTAGCACACGAAGAACACAGCGGTGGAGGAACCAAAGAGATCGTCAGGGTAACCATTATCCTTTCGGTATTAACCATTATTGAACTGGCCCTTGGTTTCTGGATGATCGGTATGCCACTGGAAAGCAGCCTGCGCCTGGCTGTTAAAGGAGCCATCATTATCCTGATGCTGGCCAAGGCTTTCTATATCGTAGCCTATTTCATGCACCTGAAACACGAGTTAAAGAACATGATCATGACCATCGTGGTTCCTTTGGCACTGTTTGTATGGTTCATCACGGCTTTCCTGTACGATGGTAACTCGTTCCGTAACCTGCGTAACACATACGATCCGCACTTTAAGGAGCAGAGCACCATCAAAGTAGAGAAGAAAGCAGAAAACAAACACGGCGAAAGCAAACACGAAGAAGCCAAACCTGCAACCGAGAAAAAAGCGGTGGAATAAAGGATAGGTTACAACTGCATTCAATCATATCTAAACCATCGTATGTTGTCATCCGATGGTTTTTTTATACTGATACCTTATGAATAAAAAAGCGCTGTTAGGTCTGTCGCTGGCTTTGTTGCTGCCGATCTGCTCTTATCTCATCCTCAAATATGCGAGTGGTTCAGCAGTGGATATGCCGCGAAGGTACCTGCTGGATACCGTGGTGGAACGTGTGGAGAAGGGTAAGATGATCACAGACACCCTCTGGCACCAGACCTCCAATATCCGTTTGCAGAACCAGTTGGGCGATACGGTGAGCCTGTATGATAAACAAGGGAAGATCCTGGTGGTGGATTTCTTCTTCACGCACTGCGGAAGCATCTGCCCCAAGCTCACTTCCAATATGGCCGCTTTGCAGCAATCGTTCATCCGCGGCGGTAATCTCCGCAAAAAGGTAGATACCTCCATTGTGCAGTTCGTGTCGTTTACGGTAGATCCGGAGCGCGACAGCGTGCCGGTACTCAAAGCGTATGCCGACCGTTTTGGTGTGAACCACGATAACTGGTGGATGCTGACCGGGAACCGCGATTCCATTTACCGGTTTGCTTTTGAAGAACTGAAAGTAGATAAGTTCAGCACCGAGCCGGTGAGCCCCGATTTTGTGCATACCAGTCGTTTTGTACTGATCGACAAGGAATACCGGGTGCGTGGTTATTACAATGGCCTGGATTCTGCTTCCATCGGCAAACTGGCCAGGGATATTGGTCTGCTGATGCTGGAAAAGGATAAGAAACAAAAAAGTGCGGTTTTCTCACAGATCATTGACCTGAGCTGGCTTTGGTTCATCATTATTGTGCTGGTGATCTTTTTTGTGACCTATATGCGCAGCAGGAGAAAACTAAACGGGTAGAATTTTGTTTATCTATATCCGTGACCGTTTTTCTGCGAACCGGGAAAATAAATCAACCCGACTATAAGCCAACATTTTCAGCTATAAGAAGCGAAAAATGATGATCTGGAGGGTGTTGATGAAATTTTTCTAATCAGTTCCTGTGGACGTCCCGCCCGGGCGGGATTTTTGTTCGGTGCCAAGCGTAGGCGATGGCAGTCAAAATGATGCGTAGCATATTCTGACAGAAGAAAAAGCAGCCCGGGAACAGGAACGGGGTCCAGCGGCCTTGAGCGACACTGAATCTCGATTATCAGGATGATTTTAAATAGGACAACAAGCATTAACTTAATAAACAATCCATGTTACAACCCTCACTCACTAAGAACGATAAAAAAGCCTCCTGGCTCATCGGTATCTTTTCTGTTGTTGTTTTTACGGCTGTTGTATTGCTGGGCCGTGTAAAACTGGAGCTGAACCTGGGTTTCGATGTGCATATTTTTGCCACCATCAATGCCTTCATCAATTCAGCGATTGCTGTATTACTGCTGGCGGCACTGTGGGCCGTGAAAAATAAAAATTACCAGCTGCACCGGAAACTGATGATGATTGCATTGGTATTATCCATCCTTTTCCTGGTATCCTATATCGCCCACCACCTGCTGGCCGGTGAGGCAAGGTTTGGCGACAGTAACCATGATGGCCTGGTGAGTGACGAAGAAAAGTTGCAGGCGGGCACGATCCGTATGGTCTATTATTTTATTCTGGGTACTCATATTGTTTTGGCCGCTTTGATACTGCCGCTGATCCTGTTTACCGCCTACCGTGCCTTAACAGCAGAATTTCCGGCACACAAAAAACTGGCCAGGATCACCTGGCCCTTATGGTTATATGTAGCCGTTACCGGACCGGTTGTATACTGCATGATCAGCCCTTATTATCATTAATTTGAAAATTTGAGAATGTGCTGATTTGAAAATGGGAGGAAAAATATTTTCAAATTCTCAAATTGCTACATTTTCAAATTGACAATTCCACCGCCGGATCCCAGAATTTCTTTTCAAAATCTACGATCCTGTCATCCACAACCCTGATCCTTTCTTTTTTGAGGAGCTCCTCCATGCGGGTAGGAGTGGCAAAATGCATTTTACCGGAGAGCATGCCGTTGCGGTTCACTACGCGGTGTGCAGGAATATCTTGCTGGCCGGAAGCCCCGTTCATAGCCCAGCCCACCATGCGGGCGCTCAGCTTAGTGCCGAGATAAGCGGCAATGGCGCCATAGGAAGTTACACGGCCACGGGGTATTTGCCGGGCTACATCGTATACCTGCGCAAAAAAGGAACTGTCTTTTTTGCCGCTGGGTAGAATAGCGTTGGGTTTTTCAGAAGATTTTCGGGTAGCCACAGAAGCTGGTTTAATAACAACAATTTACTGTTTCGTGGCAGAATCGTTTTCTTTTTGATCCAATAATTGTGAACGGCGGGGTTCAGGTACGCATTCGTACCGGTAAGGACAGTGCCGGCAGCCATGGCCACAGCAATGCCCTTTTTCCAGGTGGTATTGTTCGGTGAAAACGGTATACCCGTTCCCGTCAAGATAATAATGAAGGCCTTCAATCAGGTTCTGACTCACTGAGTAACTGTTTTAATACTTCGTCTTTTGCCAAAGGCAGTTCCCGGTTGATACGGAAACAGAGATAATGTATGCGGTTACTTCCGGCAATATCCAACCCTTCGTAATGTGTTTTGATCAGTAATTCGGGCTGGATGCTGGCCTGGGCATACACATTGTCTGATTTTTCTAACAATTCCAGTTCAAATAAGTTGATGACGGTCAGGGTAAACTGGTAGAGGTCGGGACTATCTGTTTTCAGGTGAACCCGTCCGCCCGGCTCCAGTATTTTTTGGTACAAGCGGAGGAATCGGGGATGTGTCAATCTTTTTTTGGCTCTGGAACCCCGTAACTGAGGGTCGGGGAAAGTGATCCAGATCTCGGAAATCTCCCCGTTCTGGAAATAGTCGGTGATCTTGTCAATATGGGAACGCACAAACGCCACATTACCCAGCCCTTCATCCAATGCTGTTTTGGCGCCACGCCAGATGCGGTTGCCCTTCAGGTCGATACCGATAAAATTTCGTTCGGGGAACATCCGGCCTAATCCTACGGCATATTCGCCTTTACCACAGGCCAGTTCCAGGGTGATCTGCCCATCGTTCTTAAAAAAATCCTTCCATTTACCCTGCATATCCTGGGGGTATTCCAGTACGTTGGAAAAATGTTTGATGGCTTCGAAGCGGATGAGTTTTTTCTGTCCCATGGACCGCAAAAGTACAGCAAAAAGATATGTGTATTTCCGGTGGCTGGTGTCAGTTGATCCGGTGCATCGTTACAATGAGGGATGGAACTGCAGGCCGGGTAGGTGTTGTTCGCGCATCTAAGTTTTGGATAACTATTCCTGTAGCCGGGATGCTCCATACGATCTCAACATAATCATTTGCGGCCAGATCAAAGAAATAATTCCAGGCAGCCACTTCCAGTGCGGTATTACCGGATAAGTTAAAATCTGTTGCCGAATTAGCAACATCAGTGCCATTTTTCCTGAACCAGATGGTGACATCTGAAGCGCCGGCGGTTGACTTTGACACCTGTGCTGAAAACTGCAGGTTATAGATACCGGCATAGTCTACTTTAATTTGTGAAGTACCTACCAGGCTCACTCCGTGCCCACCAATAACAGTTGTATTTAACGTCATTACCGTAGCGGTATTTATGGCAGGGGTTTGAGGGGTGTTGTCTGTGAAACATCCAAAATAGGGGCCAACAGGGGTGAATCCAAGGGCCGTGACTACATTGGAGGAACTGAGTGCTGAAGAACGCAATACGCCTGCACTGGTGGATTGAACGAACCCGGTAGTGGTAAAACTGCTGATGGTAGCAGTGCCACTGACCGTTAATCCGGTAAGTGTACCTACGCTGGTGATACTGTTCTGAGTGGGTGTGCTGAGTGTACCGTTAATGGTGACAGTGCTGAGCGTTCCTGCGGAAGCGGTTCCGATTACATTGAGTGAGTTGAGGTTACCTACGCTGGTGATACTGTTTTGAGTAGGTGTACTCAATGTGCCGTTGATGGTGGTAGCACTGAGTGTTTGAGCTGTAACGGTTCCATTTACATTGAGTGAAGTGAGGTCACCTACACTGGTGATGCTGTTTTGAGTGGGTGTACTGAGTGTACCATTGATGGTGGTAGCACTTAGTGTCTGAGCTGTAACAGTTCCATTTACATTGAGTGAAGTGAGATTGCCCACGCTGGTGATACTGTTCTGAGTGGGTGTACTGAGTGTACCGTTGATGGTGGTAGCACTGAGTGTCTGAGCTGTAACAGTTCCATTTACATTGAGTGAAGTGAGATTGCCCACGCTGGTGATGCTGTTTTGAGTGGGCGTACTGAGTGTACCGTTGATGGTGGTAGCGCTGAGTGTCTGAGCTGTAACGGTTCCATCTACATTGAGTGAGGTGAGATTGCCCACGCTGGTGATACTGTTTTGAGTAGGCGTACTCAATGTACCGTTGATGGAAGTAGCGCTGAGTGTTTGAGCTGTAACGGTTCCATCTACATTGAGTGAGTTGAGATTACCCACGCTGGTGATACTGTTTTGAGTAGGCGTACTCAATGTACCGTTGATGGAGGTAGCGCTGAGTGTTTGAGCTGTAACGGTTCCATCTACATTGAGTGAGTTGAGATTACCCACGCTGGTGATACTGTTTA
>NZ_JBIQXQ010000001.1:1150962-1277874 GCF_058231045.1 Sediminibacterium sp. FW305-C-269
TTTGAGTGGGCGTACTGAGTGTACCGTTGATGGTGGTAGCGCTAAGTGTTTGAGCGGTAACGGTTCCATTTACATTCAGAGAGCTTAGGGTACCCACGCTGGTGATCAGAGGCTGCGCTGCCTCAGTAACTGTTGCGGCTGTGTTGGCAGCTGTTGCAGTACTGGCATTACCTGATAAAGTGCCCGAAAAAACCGTAGCCGTAATGGTTCCGGCTGCAAAATCGCCGGAACCATCTCTTTTAACGATTGTATTGGCTGTATTGTTTTTTGTAGCGGAATTGGCTAGGTCTGCAGCCGTGGCTATATTGGCAGCTGTTGCTCCGCCAACTGTTCTGACGGAAGGAGCGGCGGCGGTTCCTGAAAGATCACCCGCTAATTGTACGATTCCTTTTGCACCGGTGCTGGCATCAGGTAAAGCGCTGGTCACAGCATTTGATACGAAGGCAGTAGTGGCCAGTTTTGTGGAATTATCACCCGCTGTGGCAGTCACGCCTGTAGCCCCCGAAGGCAATGACAGTGTGCCGCTTATGGTTGGTGAGGAGAGTACTGGTGCGGTAAGAGTTTTATTGGTGAAGGTTTCAGTTCCCTGTAAGGTGGCCAATGTACCACTGACCGGCAAACTGAGATCGGTTGTTCCATTGACAGTCAAAGTGGTTACGAATGCCCCTTTCGTAACGAGGTTACCTCCCAGTGTGATGGTTTTGCCGGCATTGGACACACCGGTCCCTCCATTTTCTCCGGAAACCGGCACGGCTATACTGCCTGTAGAAGTTACCCAGCTAACATTGGTCCCGTCGGTTTGCAGGAACCTGCCTGCATTACCCGTTTGAGATGGCAGCAGCGCATTTAATCCTGCGGCAGCGGAACTGGCACCGGTTCCTCCGTTGGCAACAGAGAGCGGCAGATCGGTCAGCGATAATTTACCCAGCAAGGCGGCAGTCAGGTTCGCTTTGGTAGAGATCAGCGTCGTGTCGACTTTCAGTGTGCCAAAAGTGGTGATCGGACCGCCGGTCAGTGTTCTATCCGTTGTGATACTGGTTACACTTCCCAAACCGCTTCCTGATGCACTGATTGCGCCATTGGCATCTATGAAGATATTGTTGCCGATCTTTACGCCACCCAATACCGTGGCCGAAGCGGTTGGCAGATGGAACACAGATGGTTTGTTGCGCAGGTCATTGTAATCACCACTGATGGCTACGGTTGCCAGTGAGGGCTTATTCAGGATCTGCACAATGCCGCTGGTGGCATTCCAGTCTACATTTACCTGTGGTGCCGGGATCCGGGCATCGATAGCATCTGCATAGGATTTTACGGCTTTCACACTTGGATACTTGACATCTGAAGCAGCATCATTCGTGATATTATTGCTTTTGTTGGAGAGGAATTCTTTTGTATCAAGTACCGATTGAACGGGAATGCTGACCGGTTTGTCGATATCGCTGGTATTATCAACTTTATCGAGTTGCAGATTCACTTTCAGGTCGAGCAGGTTGTTGTTGCCGGTGCCACCCTGCTCTATGGATAATACGCCCGAGATATTTCTCGCAGCCACACCATTGGCATGGAGCGCAAAGGGTACAAAATTGATCTTCTGGGTACCCAGTGAGATAAAATCGATCCCGCCTGTAGGATCAATGTCTATCTGCAGGTATTTATTGCCGGTACTCCAATTGATACCCGCATAGGAACCCGTAATGATGGTGGAAGGGGGACCCGGATCACCCAACACCAGTACAAATAAACCAACAGCATTGGTCACGGTTGCTTTGATCTCACTGTATTCCAGAAAACCGGTGGGAGATCCTTCCCTTACAGACATCCTGACCGTAATTTTCCGGTTGGCGATCACTGTTCCGGCAGCATTCCTTGCCACCGCCTGAAAATTGATGCCATTCACCAATTGGGCATCAACAACAGCGCTGAAGCAACAGAACATACAAAATATCAGGACAGCCTTTTTCATGGATTACTGTTTAATGATCTTATAAGAGCTTGTCTTAATGGCTTGCCCATTGATGAGATAAGTGATGACCAGGTTGTAGAAACCACTGGGGAAACGTTGCAGGTTCAATTGTTTCTGGTAATTAATGCCTTCATATGCCTCTTCTACCTGTAGCAGCGCTATCCCTGTCATGGAAGTGAGTAAGATCCGGATCCTGCCTGGCTCGATCAGGGTTGAACGGATCGTCAGCAAAGACCTTGTGGGATTTGGTCCGGCAAAAATTCTATTGGAGTCTGCCGGGCCGATGGGATTGAATGGTGTTAATGCATCCAGCTTGGATTGCAGGAAACCTGTGGTGATAATGAAATCTGATCCGGAACTGAGGGTTTGCACCGAGATCAGTTCTCCAAAACTCCAGTCCAATAACAGGTCTTGCCCGGTAAAATAACCACCAGCTGCGTTGATCACTCTTGGCTCTTTCTGTTGAGCTGTTACTGACAACTGCAGCAGCAAACTTACCAGAAGTGGTAGAAGTCGTTCATATGATCCACTGAAAAGCATGTCATATTTTTTGCCGATCGCGGTGTATGGGGGATACCGTGATAGAATACTTGTTGTAAAAAGCGGGAGCAGCTTTTTAATTCGGGTGGATATCAGATTCTGTTGACCGTTTCCTTGGGGTATAGCTGGTATTGCAAACTTTGCTTTTCGATTGTCTTATTAACAAGTCTGGGTATTAATGCTGCATAAAGGTAAAATGAATCAATAGGTTGTTTTATGACATTCATCATCCCTTTAAAAGTCATTAATGGTGTAATATGTTGATTTACAGTGCTATTTGAAACAGCGTCGGAGATTTTTATCCTTGCTCGTTGATAGCAGGAAATGACTGTGAATTGCTTAACAGAAGAGAGCGCAGGCAGACTGACTTTTCGTGCAGCCCGGGATGAAAATTGAATATTGAGCAAGGAATGTTGAATGATGAAGTTGTTGATTGTTCAACATTCAGCGTTCGATATTCAAAAGCCGCTTCCTTCTTCGGAGGGTCTCCCCAGCGGGGGACCCTCCGCTTAGAATTACAAAACACTCAATATAGGTTTCTGTTTTTTAGAAACGTGAATTCCTCTGAGTACAAACCCTAATTAACCGCTGCAGGGGGACTGCCGGAAGACTATTACTGAACAGTTCGAACCGCTATTATGATACAGGTGAACAAGACGTATATCCGGTTATCACATATAGGGAGTTGCAGGATATTGATCTTACTTGGTTTCCTGTGCTATAATGAGTGAAGCAGTGTTAGGTGGTGCTTTTAAACGAAGAGTCCCCAGGGAGACTCTTCGCAGAGAGCTTCTCCCTTATTTCGTAGCACTATTCTCTCGTCGATGCTACTGATAATAAAATGATCAACTAGTGGATTGAAGCACCCAACAAACCCTGCGAGTTGACACTTTGTAATTGCTGATCATAACGAAGGTCAATACAATAAAACCCTTATATAGCCTCATGTAAGGGTTGTTCAAGACGACTCAAATCGCAGGATAAAAGAAAGGACATTTACTTGATTTTCGAGGTTTTGAAGACTAGAAATCAACTATATTAGAACTGTATAATTTGACCTCAGTTACATATATTTGGCTACGATGCACCTAATGGTAAGAAAATAAATTCACTCAAACTGCTTCTTAAATTGATAAGGAAGACCCATATATCACAGTCAACTCATGTCAATTTCGATCATGTTGCTTTTGAAAAATTATTCAAAGAAAATTTCACTTCAATCTGCTTGTATTGTCAGTTTAAGTATGGTTTTGATCTTGATCAGGCAAAGGAAGCGGTGCATATTGGGTTTATTAAACTATGGGAGAAACGAGAGTCAATTTACTCCGATCAATCTGTTAAAGCTTACTTGTATAGGATTATTGTCAATACCTGCTATGATTTATTAAGACACGAAAAAATCAAAAATCAGCACGAAAGATATTTTCTGCAAAACAGATTGGCTAATGAAACAATGGAAGATATCAATGTTTGCGAATTGAAACAATTGAAATCCGATATAGCAAAAGCTGTTGCAGAACTGCCGGAACAAATGCGGAAAATATTTGTGATGAGTCGCTATGAAGGGCTGAAGTACTCAGAAATAGCGGATAAACTGTCAATTTCAGTAAAAACGGTTGAAACCCAGATGGGAAGAGCATTGGTGAAGCTGCGGGAAAAACTGGAGTCTTATCTCCCTTTTTGGGTCATCCTGTTATTTACCACAGTTGCCGCAAAATTATTTTTTAATGTGGAGTAGGGGTAAAACATTCTTTAAACGTATATATAGTCAGATGGGTAATTATCGATATTTTGACAATCTGATGGTTTCGTATTTGTCTGATGAACTAAATACGGAGGAAAAAGCATGTGTTTTAGATTGGATTAATTCAAGTGAAGTAAACAGGCAACGGTTTGAAGAGCTGAAAAGGATCTGGGCTCTATCGGCGATATATAATTCCGAAAATTCGATGAATATAGATGTCGAGTGGGAGAGGATGAAGCAGGAAATAGAGGGTAGGGATACTCAGAGCCGGAATGAATTTTCGGGAGATATAGCAAGTGAAATGCCAGTAGTGCCGGGTTCGGACAAACGTTTAGTAGTGTATAAGTTCTTTGTATATTTCGCTGTCGCAGCATCCATATTATTTGCTGTTGTATTTAGCTGGAGGTTCATGAATGATAATGATTCTGTAAATAAAAAATCGATGGCAGAATCAAAAAAAGAGCTACAGCCTGAATATTTTACAGTAGAGGTACGTCGTAATACTTCTGGTATGGTAGAAAATATCATTTTACCAGATGGTTCTGTAGTGAGTTTGTATCGCAATAGCCAGATAAGTTATCATAAGCCATTTACGGGAAATCGTCGTGATATTAAGTTGATAGGTAGAGCAGGATTTAAAGTGTTCAAAGACAAGTCTAAACCTTTTACTGTTTTTAGTGGAGATATTTCAACTAAAGCTCTTGGAACACAGTTTGTAGTTTCAGCATATGAAAATGATTCCGATATAACAGTTCGGTTATTTGAAGGAAAGGTTGTGGTCATGTCTGCGCAGACGGCTTTAAAGAAACTTGATAAAGATTTTTACCTGTTGCCAGGGGAAGAGCTTGTCTATAATACAAAAAGTGCCACTGCAAAGGTGAGGTTTTTCAAGAAAGTAGTTGCCAAAATAGATCAAACAGAGAAAGAATCTGTAATACATGAAGATCCGTCTGTTCCAGCGTTAGGTAAGGAAAGGTGGTATATGTTCAATAATCAGCCATTAGGACAAGTGTTCGACCAGTTAAAGGAAATGTATCAAATTGATATTGCTTATTCAAAGAAAGAGGTCAGTGGAATTTATTTTATCGGAACATTCAATGTAACGGATTCCTTAGATGCGATTTTGAAACAAATAGGCGATGTCAATAACCTTAAAATAACTAAAAAAGGCAAAAAGATATTGATCGCTAAGCAGTAACTAAGACAAAGGGAATACAGTAATATTAACGATAGCGTGTGCCTTTTTTTATAAATGGGGTAACACTTTTTTAAAGACCAAAATTTAAATTGCCGCCATATGAAAATTAATCGATTAAAATCGATGGGTTATTCTTTTGCCCTTATTCTCCTTAGCTTAATGCTTTTTTCTTCTCAATCACAATCCCAAACTTCTACTGTAAGTTTAGTAAAAGGAATGGTTCAAAATATCGCCAATGAACCCTTACCTGGTGTTTCTGTAATTATCAGAAATACCAAGACTAACTTTACATCAGGTACAAGTTCAGACAGCTCCGGTAATTTTTCATTTGCGCGTGTGCCTTCAGGTGGCCCATATACTTTTACTTTTTCAACGGTAGGGTATGAAGGTCAGTTACTTTCAGGTTATTCCATCAAAGAAGGTGCAACGTTGTCTTTAATTGTAAAAATGAAATCAACGGTAATCGCATTGGATCCCATTGTTGTAGTTGGATATGGTACAAGAAAAAAATCAGATTTGACTGGCTCGGTAGCTTCCATAAATGCAAGTAATCTGAAGGAAAGAGCTGTTGTTAATTTTGGTGAGGCAATGGCTGGACAAATGGCGGGTGTTCAGGTGCAATCAATTAATGGTGCGCCTGGTGGGGAAGGACTTTCGATTCGTATTCGAGGAACGGGTTCCATCACTCAATCAAATTCACCTTTGTATGTTGTTGATGGCTATCCTATGGAAGATGGTGCTTTCAGGCTGATTAACCCAAATGATATAGAAACTATTCAAGTCTTAAAAGATGCATCTTCTACAGCTATTTATGGGTCTCGTGGAGCAAATGGAGTTGTAATTATAAGTACAAAAAGAGGAAAGGCCGGAAGTGCAATCTTTAGTTTTGACGCATTTAGTGGTTATCAGGAAAGAACTAAGTCGATGCCTGTTATGAACCGTAATCAATATGTGGAATGGTTAATGGATGGAAGAAATCAGGCATGGTTAGATCAGCCTATTGTAAATGCTGATCCTGATAAATCACCACATAAAATTGGAGATCCAAATGAACGCAGACGGCTTTATCCTAGTGCGAACTCATTATATATGATTCCAGATGGAAAGAACGGGTATAAGTATAATTTCTTCGATCCTGCTTCTGTTGCTACTATGCCGGATAATAACTGGCAGAATCTCTTATTTCGTCCTGCAAAAATGCAACAGTATGAACTCTCAGTCCTGGGTGGTAATGATAATACCAGTTATGCATTCTCAGGAAGCTATATGAAACAAGAGGGGATTTCTTTAAATACAGATTATCAAAGATTCAATTTTAGAACTAACGTAGAATCAAAATTGACCAATACTTTCAAAGTAGGTATCAACCTGAACTCTTATTATGCTTTAGGTAATGAGCAGGCAAATGGGAAAGATGCCCCTATACTATATTCTTTATTGCTGCCACCTATATATGATCTTTATAATGCTGATGGATCATATGGTTCAATGGTAAGGAACCCCGAAGTATTAGCGGGAGATCCTGCTAACCCAATTGGAATTGCTACTTTGGTTCGCCGTAACCGTAAGCGGTATGGATGGTTGGGTACACTATATGCGGAGTGGGAGATGATGAATAATCTGAAATATCGTATTAATATCAATGGTGGAATACAAAATAACGATTTGGCAATTTTTGAACCATCCAATGTTGATTTTGATGGTTCAAAAGCTCCCAGACCGGCAAGAGGGGTTAATGAAAAATTTACGGATTATGACTGGGTGATTGAACAAACACTTACTTATGCAAAAAAGATTGCAAATAAACATGATGTAGTGTTATTGGGAGGTTTTACCAGTCAGAAACATAATACCGATTATATATATGGAGAAGCTCGTGGTTTTCCGAACGATCTTATACAAACTTTAAATGCAGGAACCATGTATCAGCTGGCCAGTACCAAGTCTGAATATTCAATGGTTTCATATTTTGGCAGGGTTAACTATAGCTTTGATAATCGTTATCTTTTTACGGCCACAGTGCGTAGTGATGGATCTTCTAGATTTGGGGCAAATAAGAAATGGGGTGTTTTCCCTTCTGTTTCAGCAGCTTGGAGAATAGGCCAGGAGAAATTCATGGCCGGCGTGTCAAAAACTATCAGTGACTTAAAATTTAGGGTTAGTTATGGAGTTGTAGGTAATAATCGAATCGGGAATTATTCATCTATAGGACTTTTGAGTACAGGCTTTTATCCCACAAATGATGCTTTGCAGAATACGGTTAACCCCAGCACAATTCCAAACAATGATTTAGGATGGGAAAAAGTATTGCAATCTAACTTTGGTTTAGAACTCGGACTGTTTAAGAACCGAATTCGGGTAGAAGCAGATTTCTATAGTAGTAAATCAATTGATCTCTTACTGAATGTTCCAGTACCAGCGATTTCAGGTTATACCTCGCAAATACAGAATATAGGGAAAGTGTTGAACCAGGGATTTGAATTGCTGGTAACTACAAAAAATACGATAGGCAAGTTTAAGTGGTCAAGTGATTTTAATATAACATTCAATAAAAACAAGGTTCTTGAAGTTGGACCAGGAGGACAACCGATTTATGGAAGTGCCCCCAACGCAAATAACTCATTTATTACTTTGCCGGGCTATCCGATTGCAAGTTTTTATGGTTATATCTATCAAGGGGTATTTATGAATCAAAAAGAATTGGATGCTTATCCACATCTTCCTGCGGATAAAGTTGGAGATGGTCGCTATTTAGATGTTAACGGAGATGGTAAACTTGATCAGACAGACAAAGCAATAATAGGTAATAACCAACCTAAGTTTACGGGAGGCTTCGGTAATAATTTTTCTTATAAAAATTTCACATTATCAGCTCAGTTAACCTATTCTTATGGTGCAAGTCTTTTTAGCTTCTTTAATCGCATGGTAGGTATCTATCATGGCGATAGAAATGCACTTGATTTTCAATTAAACCGTTGGCGTTCTGTGGATCAACCGGGAGACGGGATACATTTTAGGGCTACACGTAATCCTACTGGTTGGCAGCGTGATCCATCTTCTGCATGGGTAACAGATGGCTCTTACCTGCGGCTTAGGAATATTACATTAGCTTATGATTTTAATATAAGTAAACTTAAGCTGGCTAAAATCAAAAGCTTACGTGTATACGCCACCGGACAAAATTTATTTACATGGACAAAATACACAGGCTTCGATCCTGAAACAAGTAGTGAAGGTGATGGGCTTTCCAAAGGAGGTGATTATTTGGGTTATCCTGCAGCAAAAAGCATTATTGTTGGACTTAACCTATCTTTTTAATAATTCAACTAATTGACATGAAAAATAAACTATTTATATTGTTTTATTTAATGATGTTTTGCTCTTGTAAAAAGGAATTCATAGACTTGAATCCACCATCCAACTTAAACTCCGAGTCATTTTATAAAACGGAGAGTGATATGAATCAGGCGGTACTTTCTGCTTATGGTAATCTCCGTTCTGTATACAACAGTACATTTATTAAACTAGGTGAAATCAGGTCGGATAATACAACATTTTCATGGCTTAGTGGAAATCCAGCTGATGAGAAAGGAGTTGATGAGTTTGCTTCACCGCTTTTGGCTGATAATGGCTATCCGACGAGTTGCTGGAACAATTGTTATAATATAATACTACGAAGTAATATCGTGATAGGGCGTATCGAAAATGTGTCTTTTAAGGATCCGAAATTAAAAAGTCAATATATCGCTGAAGCTAAGTTTATTAGAGCGTTGATGTATTTCTGGCTCAACAGAGTTTTTGGCGGTTATTCCAAAAATGGAGAACTATTAGGTGTATTGAAAGTGGACAAAGAGATTACATCTGCTGAAGCTTATGATATTAGACGAGCTACTTTGCAGGAAATATATGATCTTATAGTCTCTGATTTACAATTTGCAGAACAGAATCTTCCGGATAAATATGCCGCATCAGATAAAGGACGAGTAACCAAATGGGGTGCTAAGGGGATGCTTTGTAAAGTGTATATGACAATGGCAGGGTATCCTCTTAATAAAGGTATTGAGTATTATAATCTTGCTATTCAAAAAGGCGAGGAAGTTATCAATACTTCCGGAGCAGCATTGGTGCCCAGTTACAAATCTCTTTTTGATGTAAATAATAAGAATACATCAGAATCATTATTTGAAATACAATATAAAAAAGGAAGCCCCAATGGTGTAACTGGGAGTCCCTGGAATAATGATTTTGCCCCTAGATTTTCCGATAAAGAAGTTGTTTTAGTTGGTGATAAAGGGGGATCAAATGCCCCTACGGGTGATATATCATCTGCTTATGAAAAAGCTGATCCAAGAAAATATAGTAGCATGAAAGATAATTGGATTAATGCTAAAAGTGGAGCTGTTCAAAATGAAAGATATGTAAGTAAGTACTATGACATTGCAACCAGTGGCAGTGATAATGGGAATAACTGGATTGAGCTACGATTAGCTGATATTCTATTGTTAAATGCAGAGGCTCTCGTCCGTATAGGAAGTGATAGGGCTAAGGCGATATTTTATGTAAACAGAATAAGGCAAAGAGCGAGAAATACTCCTGGAGATCCTGCTGTTATCAAACCGACTAATCTTTTGGCAGATTACACTTTGGCAGATTTTTCTAATGATGATGCATTGTTGCTGGCTATTGAAAAGGAAAGGAGAGTTGAACTTGCATTTGAGAATCATCGGTGGTTTGATTTAGTGAGAACAAAACGAGCAAAAGATGTTATGATAGCTGAACAGATTGCAGATGGCTATTCTCCTTTTATTTGGAGTGATGATATGTTGTGTTATCCTATACCGATGACAGCTATGCAATCTAATCCCGGAAAAATTACACAGAATAAGGGGTATACGCAATTCTAAACCCATTACTCAAATTATATTAGCTTTAATAGTATGAAGAAAATATCTGTTCTCTCATTAACATTTCTTTTTACCTCTTTAACTGTCTTATTAGCACAGTCTCCTGGTTTAAGTAAACGCGAAAAAAATCAAGGATGGATCTTGTTGTTTGATGGAAGATCATTCAATGGCTGGCAGAAGTCTAATGGCCAGAAATTTACGGGGGAAGGCTGGAAGATAGCTGATGGAATCTTAAGTACGAATCCGAAAGATGGTCATGGAGGTGATATTGTAACTACTCAAGAATTTTCTGATTTTGAATTGTCCATTGATTTTAAATTGGAGAAAGGTGCTAATAGTGGTGTTAAGTATTCTTTATTTAAAAACACCAGTTTGGGGTGTGAATACCAATTGATTGATGATGCTAATCACCCAGATGCAAAGTTAGGTATTAATGGGAATCGGTCTTTGGCGTCACTATATGATATAATGCCAGCTTCCGGTGATAAAAAAGCAATGGATGTGGGGGAATGGAACAATATGAATATTATAAAAAAAGGTAAGCATGTTGAACACTGGCTCAATGGTACCAAAGTTTTAGAATATGACAGAGGTAGCGAAGAGTTTATGATGCACCTTGCGGAAAGCAAATTTAAAGCGCAAGCAAATTTTGCTGAAGTACCAAGCTCGCCTATTCTTTTACAAGAACATGGAGATGTAATTCATTTTCGTAATATTAAAATTAAAAATCTAAAATTATAAAAATCATCTTTATGGATAAGACAAGAAGAGATTTTATCAGAAATACAGGAACTGTATTTGCTTTAGGTGGCATTGGCTTTTCAGCTAAGAGCTATGCACGTATCATAGGAGCAAATGATAGAATTAACATGGGAATCATGGGCACAAATGGCCGAGGTGCAGGCATGGCGGCTAATTTCTCCATCCAAAAAAACACAGAGATACTATATATCTGTGATGTTGAGGAAACTGCATTAGCTAAAGGGGTTAATGCAGTTAAAAAGGCTGTAAATAAAGTGCCTAAAACTGAAAAGGATATTCGGAAAGTTTTACAAGATAAGGATGTAGATGCTATGTATCTGGCCCCGCCGGATCACTGGCATGCCCCCGCTGCCATATTAAGCTGTGCTGCCGGCAAACATGTTTATGTTGAAAAACCATTATGTCATAATCCTCATGAGGGAGAGTTGGCAGTAGCTGCAGCACGAAAATTTAAACGGGTGGTTCAGATGGGTAGTCAGCGTCGTTCCTGGCCAATATTAACTCAGGGAATTAATGAGTTACATAATGGTGTAATAGGAAAAGTACACATGGCTAAAACCTGGTATACTAATAACAGAGCTTCAATTGGTATTGGTAAACAAATAGCAGTTCCTTCAAATCTGGATTTCGAATTATGGCAGGGGCCTGCTCCGCGTCGCCCATACCTTGATAATCTGGTTCATTACAATTGGCATTGGCGTTGGCATTGGGGTACCGGTGAAGCTTTGAATAACGGTACTCACGAAATAGATGTAGCCAGATGGGGATTAGGCGTTGACTATCCTACAAAAGTTTGTTCTGTGGGTGGACGATATCGATTTAGCGATGATTGGGAAACGCCCGATACACAGTTGATTACGTTCGAATGTGAAGGAGCATCAGTTATTTGGGAGGGTCGTAGTTGTAGTAGTGCATTGGTAGAAGGGGAGGATCGTGGCGTAATCTTCTATGGAGAGAATGGATCGATGATTACTGGCGGCAATAGTTATGTGATCAGAGATAATAAAAATATAATCGTTAAAGATATCAAGTCCGATATCAAAATTGATGGTCGCGATCCTTCCAGCCCAAGTGCTAGCCTGGATGGGGTTCATATCGATAACTTTCTGAAATGTGTCAGAGAAGGCGGAGTTCCCAATGCTGATGTAGAAACTGGACGTAAGAGTACATTGTGGGTGCAATTAGGAAATATTTCACAGCGTGTTGGAACTACCTTATATATCAACCAGAAAAATGGCCATGTAATAGACAATAAGGCTGCAACGGCATTATGGAGTAGAACTTATGAGCCTGGGTGGGAGCCAATAGTTTGAGATTAATGTAAAGATGGTTTTGATGAATAATAAATAGCGGCCGCCTCAGTACAAGATTGAGGCGGTTTCCTTTTTAAGGGATACATAGTTTTTTTAGAGAAGTATTGGGCCATGCCCGGATTAGCAGACGTACCTATAATAAGTGTATGGCTGATCTGCAGGCATTTGGCTATTTACGATATGAACCCTCTACCGATTCGAAGACCGGGAGCAAGGTTTATTTGAACAGGTTGTAATGAATTAAAATGTGAGGTTTGATATGCAGGAACCAGTAATATTATTTCCGGTAGCACCTGATGAATATTGAATAATGAACACTGAATGATGAAGTTGTTGTCGTTCATTATTCAGTGTTCACCATTCGCTATTCAAAAGCCGCAATCCGGAAAATAAAAAAGCCGCAACTGATTCCGTTGCGGCTTTTGCTGCTGTAGGGGGAGGGGTCGAACCTCCACGAGGCAGTTAGTTGTAGCACAAAGTTCAGTGGTCGACCCTGGTCGTCACGCCGAAACGCGACGGCTCTATGCTATATTTATCCTGTGATCCTCACCCCCGAGACAAGAGGGCATGTCTGCCAAAAATTTCATCACCCCACAGTGTAGAAGAACTCGTCAGTGTTACATTGACAACACAATATTAAGACAAATCCTCCATTCTTTATAAATATTTCAATGAATATTTTGATAATATAGAAAATGTATAATAAATTTGGTTTATTATTGAATAAATTTAAAAAACCGGAATAATATGGGAGTAAAATTAAATCTTGACAAATTGGATTTCCAGATCATCCAGGAAATGATGGAAGATGCGGAGATATCCTATGCCGACCTGGGTAAGAAACTCTTTGTTTCGGGCGGTACCATACATGTCCGCATCAAGAAACTGGAAGAGCTAAGGGTGGTGAAAGGTAAAAAATTATCGGTAGATCTCAAATCATTGGGCTATGATGTGATCGCTTTTATCGGGGTATACCTGGAAAAAAGCTCCCTGTACGACAGTGTGGCCAAAGAACTGAAGAAGATCCCGCAGATCGTACGGTTGAACTACACCACGGGCAATTACAGCATGTTTGCCGAGATCGTGTGCAAGGATATCCAGGAACTCCGTTTTGTACTGCACGATGAACTGCAGAAGATCAAGGGCATCGAACGTACAGAAACCTTTATTTCATTAGAAGAAAGTTTCGACCGCAATGTGGTGGTGGCACCGCAGTCGTGACGGGAATAAATTGTATTTTCAATGTCTATGTCTGATCCCTCTTTTAACCTGCTGACGATTGTTGCTGCTTTACGCAAACGCTGGACCCTGATCGTGTTTTTTGTGGTAGCCAGCGTAGCGGTGGCCGCCATCACGGTATACGTGGTGCCGGCTTATTACCGGTCAACCGCAACGGTGGTTTCGGCCAATCCGGCCCTGGCAGATAAAGCCCGGCTGTTCAATACGAATATCCAGGGACTCTATTCCTATTTTGGTTCAGGTGATGATCTCGACAGGATCTATGGAGTGGCGGATATGGATACCACGTACAAACAATTGGTGGATGAGTTTTCGCTGGTGGATTATTATCGTTTAACGGGGGATAGCTTTCCCCAGCTTCGGCGAAAGGCCGTATTGCGCCTGCGCAAAGACCTGGACCTGCAAAAGACGGACAAGAACCAGTTATTGATCCGGGTATGGACACGCGACAGGCAACTGTCCGCCAATATTGTAAACCGTATGGTGGCCATTGTTGAAGCAACAGAGAATGCTGTATGGCAAGACCAGTATCACCGGTCCATGGAGCAACTGGAAGTTTCGATCAGTGGCATGGAGACGCACTACGTGCAACTGAGTGATAGTATTTCCCGGGCCGACCTCGCACGTAAAACATTATTAACTGCCCGGCAGGCATCTTTGCTGGATCAGCTGCAACAATACCAAAAAACACGCGATGAGTTCAGGCTGGCCGCACAGATATCTCCCGCCGTTTTATATGTGATGGAAAAAGCTGTACCTGCTGCCAAAGCGGAAAGGCCGGATACTCCAGCCATATTGCTGGCAACCTGCCTGCTTTCTTTTGTTTTTATCTGTTTGCTGGTATTGGTGAATGACAGGAAAAAAAACGCCTGATATGTTTCGGATCACCCGGCCATATCTGTTAGACCTTGTATTTCCCTCCCTTTTATTCCTTTTATGTGGTGTATATGCCATCAATTACGCACAACCACTGTGGCTCTGTATTCCCTTTGTCTGGATATTGTTACCGCCGGTGATCGATTTGCTGCTGTACCGGCCGGCTAAACTGTTCTGGTTATTGCTGGTCTGTTTGCCGCTCTCTACCGAACTCAATATCACACCGCAACTGGGACTCGATTTTCCGGATGAACCCTTGCTGATCATCCTCACCGGTCTCGTCGCTCTCCGGTGGATACATCAACCCAAATGGGTTCCTTATGACCTGGTGAAACATCCCCTGTTCCTGGTGCTGGTGATTTATATTACCTGGTTGCTGGTTACGGTGTTGTACTCAACGGAAATAGTGCTGTCTGCCAAATACCTGCTGGCCAAGATCTGGTATATCCTTCCTTTCGTGGTATTGCCGCAGTTGTTGCTGACAGAAAAAAAAGATGTGCGCAGATTGGCCATCTGTTTGCTCATTCCTATGGCAGCGGTGGTGTTGCAAAGTCTTGGCAGGCATGCGATGTATGGTTTTTCATTTGCATCGGTACAGAAAACACTGGCTCCTTTTTTCCGTAACCACGTCAATTATTCGGCCATGCTGGTGTGCCTGCTACCGGTAGTGTGGTGCGTATGGAAATTGACCGAAGCTGCTGACAGCCGTCGCAAATGGTTGTTATATGGATTGCTGCTGGGACTGGTGGGTCTGTTCTTTGCCTATAGCCGCGGCGCCTGGGTGGCTTTGCTGGCCGGTCTTGCTGTAGTGCCTGTTATCCGCAGGAAACGAATGAGGTTCGTGGTGGCGGTTGCTGTGACCGCCGTGGTGGCATCCAGCGCCTGGCTGATCACGGATGACCGTTACCTGCAGTTTGCACCCGACCATGACCGGACCATTTTCCATACGGATTTCAGCGATCATATGCGGGCCACGGTAGAGCTGAAAGATGTTTCCACCGCAGAACGTTTTTACCGCTGGATCGCCGGCTTCCGAATGCTGGCCGAAAAACCGGTGACCGGTTTTGGTCCCAATAGTTTTTACCTGCATTACCGTCCTTACACCGTCAGCAACTTTGAGACCTGGGTAAGTGATAACCCGGAACATTCCACCGTACACAATTATTTCATCCTGCTGGCACTGGAACAGGGCCTGATCGGACTGGTGCTGTTTTGCATCCTATATTTTGGCATGCTGTTCCGTTTGCAGAACCTGTATCACCGTTTACAAGATCCGTTTTACCGTACCATCGCCCTCACGGTTGCCGTGATGCTGGTGATGATCGGTGTGATCAACAGTATGAGCGATATGATCGAAACTGATAAGATCGGCAGCCTGTTCTGGTTATGTCTGGGTATGGTGATCTGGCTGGAGATGAAAAACCGCGAAGAACGTGAGTTGCTGGCGGACCGGGGGGAATATCGAATGAAGAACAATGAATCGTGAATGATGAATGAATAACAGAACAGATGAACAGATGAGCAAAGAACAGACGAGGGAATATTGAATGATGAGCAAGGAATGATGAATGATGAATGTCAGGCAGGGACGCAGATCGGGCAAATCCCTATTGACCATCATACTTCGATATTCAATATTCCTTGCTCATCATTCAATATTCCTAGAGTTTACTTCTTACGTTGAGTGCATCCCTTAAGCCGTTCCCTAATAAATTAAAGGCGAGTACGAGTAACATGATGGCGATACCGGGTGCCAGGGCCAGCATGGGGTTATGGGTGATGATGAAATTGTAGTTCTCTTTGATCATGAGTCCCCAGCTGGGTTGGGGTGGCTGTACGCCTACGCCGAGAAAACTCAGTCCTGCTTCCATCACGATTGCGGAAGCGAAATTGCTGGCGGCGATCACCATCACCGGCCCGAGAATATTGGGCAGTATGTGCCGGAAAATCGTCCTTGTGTGCGAATAGCCCAGTGCTTTGGTGGCTTCTACATATTCCAGTTCTCTAACGGCAAGCACCTGGCCCCTTACCAGTCTTGCCACGTTTACCCACATGGTCAGTCCTACTGCAATGAATACCTGCCAGAAACCTTTGCCCAGTGCCAGTGTGATGGCGAATACGAGCAGGAGGGTGGGAATGCTCCAGATAACGTTGATGAGCCACATGATCACATCATCAATCCAGCCCTTGAAATAACCCGCCAGGGCCCCCAGCAGGATGCCAATGGTGAGGGAGATGAGTACGGCCACCAGTCCCACGCTCAGGCTCACCCTTACACCAATCAGTAAACGGCTCAGGATATCCCTGCCGAATTTGTCGGTTCCCAGGTAATATCTGGCTTTAATCACGGCCGGGTCGCCTGTTTGTGACCGGAGTATTGCATTTCTTTCGGTTACGTTCTCATCTACATATTTCTGGTAAATGAGGCTGTCCCGGACAACCTCATAGCCGGTAATGGCGATATACTGGTAACTTTCTTCGGTACCGTTCAGCATCCGGTTAAAAAATCCGGCACGATGTATGTTCTTATCTCTCCTGATCCGCAGTAAGGAGCAGGTGAAACCAGGTTTCTTGCTTCCGATCTCCGGGATCATGCGGTTGGCGTTGGGAGATGGGTCAGGCGCCAAAAAATAACAGAACAGCGCAAGCAGCAAACTCAATACAATCAGTATCAATCCAAAGTAAGCGCCTTTGTTCTTGAATAAACGGCGGGTAAAAGCAGAAGAAGTGAAAATAGGTTGCACTTGCGAAAATTAAGAAATAAACAGCTTCACCGAATATTTGGCTTTTTTTACCGAAATAAGTGGAGTGCTGATATACATATGATGATTTTTCGAGTCCTTATATAAACCAAATTCGATAGTATGACACGTGTATTTAAATTTTTATTTTCCCTGGTAGCCCTGATTCCATTGTTGGTATATGCCTGGTGGCCGGAGGCGGAAGACCTGAAATAATCAGTTCACAGTTCGGCCTTTCCACTGGTAGCTGCCGAATTTACCCAGCCAGCCTGCTATAACCGTATACAGAATATGAAAAGGCTGCATAAACGGGAACCAGACCAAAATTGCCCTTTTTTGAAAAAAAGCTGCAGCAGGTATCATCAGGCTCAGTTCCACCAGGGTTTTTAGGGCAACCAGTAACAGCCAGTTCGTCCATCCCCCCTCAACAAAGCTCCCCCAGATCAACAATAGTAACAGCAAGGCATTTACAGCCAGCACCAGTGCCAGCACCGGGAAAATTGACTTGTCCTGGTACTTATCCGCTTTACTGGCCCAGCGGATGCGTTGGTTGAGAAAACTCCTCCAATCATGCATCGGCTCCGTGGTAACAATGGCTTTTTTGCTAAACAGATAACCCAGCCGGTTGGGGTATGCCTGTTTGATCTTATGCATTAACAGCATGTCATCGCCACTGGCGATCTGGTCGATGCCCCTGAACTGCCCCACTTCATAAAACACATCTTTCCGGTAAGCGATATTGGCCCCGTTGCACATGCTGTGGTATCCGGCTGATACGGCTGCTGCGGTAATGCCTTGCAGACTGATAAAGTCCAGCTGCTGGAATGCGGAGAGAAAACTTCCTGTATGCCTGAACATAACAGGTGCCGCCACAAAAACAGGGTCTTTTTCCTGTATATAGTGATCGTACAGCAACAGCCAGTCAGCTTGTACTGTACAATCCGCATCAGTGGTTACGATCCAGTTGCCGCTGCTTTGTTCAATGGCCAGTTCAATGGCTTTTTTCTTGTAGGCATTCAGCTGTTTGCCGTTCAGCAGATCGTGCAGGTTCAGCAGGCGGAGGTTGCGATGCTGTTGCTGATAAGCATGAACCACCGTTTCGGTGCCGTCGGTGGAATGGTCGTTGATCACGATCACTTCAAACAGTTCTTCAGGATATGATTGTGCAAACAGTGCGTCTAAACAGTTGCCAATATAGGTTTCTTCGTTCCTTGCCGGAATGATGACAGAGAAACGGGTACGGGCCTGTTTCTCATGGCTGCTGAATTCGGGTAAACGCAGCAACCAGCGCCGGTAAAGCCAGATCAGCAGGCAATAAGCCAGCAGCAGAATGAGCGTGATCACGAAAAAAACCTGGTACATGGGCAACAAAGAAAGCCAATATTATTTAACCAGGAAACGGGTAATGGCGGCTGCATATTTTTCGCGCAGTAACTGGTGGCCGGCTTCCAGTTCTGTGAGTGCTATGAGACCATCCGATTTTTTGCTGAAAGCAGTGCCATAACGGGTCAGGATCACAGGATCGTATCGGCCGAATACCAGCTGTACCGGTATCCTGTTCTGCAGGATGGTCTTTTTCGACAGTTTCCTGTTGGGTTTGAACTTGCGCAGGGTAAGCCAGCGTTTATACAGCAACTCGCGCTGAGGGGCTTCGTCGAGGTAGTAATGCATAAATTTGAGCAGGTTGCGGTTATACAGTCGCAGTTTAGCGGCTGCGTCAAGCGCCGCCAATAACCATCTTGGCCGGTTCATGACCTGAGTAAAAACCTGTTTACCCATCCATGTGCCCGTAGCCAGCCGTTGCCAGATCTTCCGGTGCAGTCCGTCAGGCGCTACCAGCAGAAGAGACCTGATTTCGGCAGGAGCCAGTTGCAGCAACTGTAAAGACACCCTTCCTCCCATGCTGTATCCCAGCAGGTGAAATCCCTTTCCCTGCGGCCTGATCTGGTGGATGATGCTCAGCAGCTCGGCTGGCTCAAAGGAAAGTCCCTCCTGCCATTGGGTGCGGCCATGAAAGGGAAGGTCAATGGCGATGACGGTATACTGTTCCTCCAATGTTTTTTCCAGGAATTGAAAAGAACCGCTTTCCTCCCCATAACCATGGAAACAGAATAGCCATTCCGCACCCCTTCCCCAACGGGTATAGTGGATGAGGGAGTTGCGGAACCTGAGCTGTTGAGATGCTGGTGTCAAGGTGGAAAATTTAGCGTTTTATTCTTGGTAGTATCAAAGAAACGAACTTATTTTGAAATTAGTTGCATAACTAACTATATGTCAAACAACCAATTTAAACGGGGAGAGCTGTACAGTGTCATCAATGGCATGGCATCCACAGCTGTGGCCCGGAGATTGCAGAAGAATTTCAGGCAGGCCGGACTGGAGATTACGATAGAGCAGTGGAGCGTTTTATACCATTTGTGGAAAGAGGATTGTTTGAGTCAGCAGGAATTGTGCAACCGGACTTTTCGCGATAAACCCAGCATCACCCGTTTGATCGATAACCTGGAAAAACAGAAACTGGTGAAACGCACGGCATCGCAGACGGACCGTCGCATCAACCTGGTTTGTCTGACGGATGCGGCCAAGGAGTTGCAGAACCAGACCATCGATCTGGCCAATCTGACCATGAGTGAAGCGCTGGTGGGGGTTACCAAGGATGAGATCGAAACGGTGAAGCAGGTGTTTCAGCGGGTGTATGATAATTTGACGTAAAACAATGATAGAATGATAGGATGATAGAATGAGTGAATGCAAGAGAGACGAATAAACCAATAAACGAATAAACCAATAAACTTTCCTACCATGGAATCCACTAAACAGACCAATGCGCTTAAGGGCGGCGAATGGTTGATCAAAGAAAGCAACCCATTAGATACGTTCATTCCGGAAGACATGAACGAAGAACAGAAGATGGTGATGGACATGTGTTCGCAGTTCTTGGATGCGGAGATCCTTCCGATACTGGACAGGATCGACAAACTGGAGCCCGGCCTGATGCCCTCCTTACTGGAGAAAGCGGGTGAGCAGGGATTATTGTCTACCTCTATGCCGGAGCAGTATGGCGGATTGGGAAAAGATTTTGTGACGTCGACCCTGGTGAATGAAGGACTGGGTGGCGGTTATTCTTTTTCCGTGGCGGTAGCGGCCCATACCGGTATCGGTTCTTTACCGATCCTGTATTTTGGAACAGAAGCACAGAAACAGAAATATATTCCCAAACTGGCTACCGGTGAGTGGAAAGGAGCTTACGGTTTAACAGAACCGAACAGCGGCAGTGATGCCCTGGGTGCCAAAACAACGGCCAAGCTGAGCGATGATGGGAAATACTATATCCTGAACGGACAGAAATGCTGGATCACTAATGGTGGTTTTGCTGATGTGTATACGGTGTTTGCCAAGATCGATGGCGACAAGTTCACCGGCTTTATTGTGGAGCGCGGTTTTGAAGGCTTTACACAGGGACCGGAAGAACATAAAATGGGTATCAAAGGATCTTCTACCGTTCAGTTGTATTTCCAGGATTGTAAAGTGCCGGTAGAGAACCTGCTGGGTGAGGTTGGCAAGGGCCACCTGATCGCTTTTAATATCCTGAATATCGGCCGTTTAAAATTATGTGCGGCTGCATTGGGTGGTTCTAAAAGAGCGGCCACCATTTCGATTCAGTATGCCAAAACCCGTGAGCAGTTCAAACTGCCAATTGCAAAATTTGGTGCGATCCGTCATAAGATGGCAGAAATGGCTATCCGCATGTGGGTTTGTGAAACGGCTTTATACCGTACCGCCAAATGGATCGATAACCAGGAACATACTTTATCCACCGAAGGTAAATCCTTTGCCGAAGCCTTGCTGGGCGGCGCAGAAGAATATGCCATCGAGTGTTCGATGCTGAAAGTGTACGGTAGTGAAGTGCTTGATTTTGTTGTGGACGAGGGCGTACAGATCCATGGTGGTAACGGCTTCAGCGATGAATACGTAATCTCGAAAGGGTATCGTGACAGCCGCATCAACCGCATTTACGAAGGAACCAATGAGATCAATCGTTTGCTCACCGTAGATATGGTGCTGAAACGTGCCATGAAAGGCAAACTTGACCTGATGACACCTGCCATGGCCGTGCAGAAAGAACTGATGAGCATCCCTGATTTTGGTGCCGAGGAAGAGGGCGCGTTTGCCAAAGAGCGCAAATACATCGCCAACTTTAAAAAAGCCATACTGATGGTAGCGGGTGCTGCCGTGCAGAAACTGATGATGCAGCTGGATAAGGAACAGGAGATACTGATGAACATTGCCGACATGGCCATTGAGACCTTCAACGCCGAAAGTGCCCTGTTACGTGTGATGAAACTGGCCGAAACCCAGGGAGAAGCTGCGGTTAGTCTGCAGTCAGACATCATGCGAACCTACCTCTATGATGCTGCCGACCGTATCAACAAAGCAGGTAAAGATGCCCTGAACAGTTTTTCAGAAGGCGATGAACTGCGGATGATGCATATTGGCCTGAAGCGTTTTACCAAGGTAGAACCCTTCAACACCAAAGATGCCCGCAGGCGTATTTCCGACAGGCTGGTGGCAGATGACGGATATCATTTATAGCCGCCGAAAAAAAATTATTAGAATTCGTAAAGTTTTTTAATATTTGATTATTGTTTTTCGGTTGCTTGCTTACAACAAAGCCTCATTACTGTTATTGGTGATGAGGTTTTTTTATTTTGTGTACGCTCCTGGAATGGTCCGAATCAGATTTATTCTTTTTATCTTCAACAGATGAAGATGCCCCTGATCGCCTGTTTTGTTTTGATGGTTTATCAAACAACAGCACAAAATCCGGTACAACCCTATCTGCTTACCCGCACCACCGGTAAACTACCCGCATTGTCGTATGGCCTGGGTGAAGACAGGCTGGGCGGTGCCAAAATCGGATACGTGGATTCCAATGTGCTGATGCGGGTGGTGGATTCTACCAAGGATATGTACACCGTACAGTTGTCGAAGTTGCACAAAGCGTATATCGAAAGATCGTATCTGAAGCCGGATAGCGCGCAGAAGGGAAAACCATTTTACCTCACCAATTCCTTCAGCGTAAAGGGTGATTCGCTGTACGACTATGTGGGCATCAATATGGAAGAGAAACTTCCTTACCGGAGTTATATGGAGATTAATCCTTCACGTATCGTTGTGGATATTTACGGGGTGCAGAGCAATACCAACTGGATCAACCAGCTGAAATCGTTGAAAGAGATTAAAAATGTGTATTACAACCAGGTGGAAGATGATGTGCTCCGCGTATTCATTGAACTGCAGCACAGGCAACATTGGGGATACAGCATCGGGTACAAGGGAAAATACCTGGTGATCAAAGTGAAAAGACAGCCCCAGAAACTGGACCTGCGTTACCTGACCATTGCCATCGATGCCGGTCATGGCGGAACGAATACCGGTACCGGTGGCGTCAAGGCCAAATACGAAGAGAAGTATTACACGCTCTTGTTTGCAAAAGCTCTGGAAAAACAATTGCGGAAAAAAGGGGTGAAAAAGATCATCATGACCCGCACAACCGACACAACATTCGATAACAAGGATCGTATCCTTTTTCTGCAGCAGCAGGATCCTGATTTTCTCATCAGCCTGCACCTGAACTCAAGCAGTAACCCGGAAGTGAATGGGGTGAGCACTTATTATAAACATATCGGTTACCGGCCTCTCACGCAACATATCCTGAACCGGATGCTGGAATTGAAACTGAATGAATTCGGCAATGTGGGGAGTTTCAATTTTGTATTGAACAGTCCAACAGATTTCCCGAACTGTCTGCTGGAGATTGCCTTCCTGAGCAATGAGGCCGACGAAAAAAGGATCATCCGCAGCCAGTTCCACGACGATGTTGCCAAGAAAGTATATACAGGGATGCAGGATTGGGTGAAAGGACTGAAATAGACTGGGCTGTTACATACAAATCGACTACTCTTTGGGGCCCAGCGGAGAGGGGAATATTGAATATTGAGCAAGGAATGATGAATGATGAGTGAACAGAGGAACAGAAGAACAGAAGAACAGAAGAACAGATGAGCAAGGAACAGATGAAGGGAAGGAAGAAGAAAGGAGGAGGAGGAAGGAGGAAGTATTTTGATTAGCCTGCTCTGCGATACTTTGTGTTCTCTGCGACTCTGCGGTGAAGGACTGTACACATTCACCGCAGAGTTGTCAGAGATGGCGCTGAGCCAGTGGCGCCAGAAAGGGGTTAGTGTTTGATGAACCGCTCAAAGAATTCGATGGTGCGTAACATCTGATCGATCCGTTGACGGTTGTTGCCGCTGCGGGTCAATTCGTGTGTGCCACCGGGGTGACGAACATATTCCACCGTTCTGCCCAATACTTTCAGGCTTCTGTATAACATCTCTCCCTGGATCACGCCTGTGCGCAAATCGTTCTCTCCATGGAAAATGATATAGGGTGTATGAATATTCTGCACGTAAGTAATGGGTGATTCTCTTTCCAGTATGGGTTTGACGGAGGGTTCCCATGGGTAACCGCCAAAATAATTCGGAACCAGGCGCCAGGCATTTCCTTCTCCGAAGAATGTGCCCAGGTCATATACGCCTCTTTGCGAGCAGGCGGCTTTGAAGCGTTGGTCGTGGCTGATGATCCAGGCCACCAGGTAACCGGCATAAGAGCCACCGGTGACGGCCAGTTTTGCAGTATCGATGAAACCGGATTCACTGGCTTTGTCCAGATAGGTGAGTACGTCACTGGTTGGACCAGTGCCCCAGTCGTTGATGTTGGCACGGAGAAACGCGGAACCATAACCACCGGAACCCCGGGGATTGCCGTATACCACTACATATCCTTTGGCTGCATAATACTGGAACTCGTGCCACATGGAGCTTTCGCC
Source organism: Sediminibacterium sp. FW305-C-269 (assembly GCF_058231045.1). Lineage (NCBI taxonomy): Bacteria > Pseudomonadati > Bacteroidota > Chitinophagia > Chitinophagales > Chitinophagaceae > Sediminibacterium > Sediminibacterium sp. FW305-C-269. Next base: position 1,175,135 of record NZ_JBIQXQ010000001.1, read on the forward strand.
AGGTCCCCACATGGCGGTGGGTCCACCGTGTATGTTCAGGATGGTTGGATATTTTTTGCCGGATTCAAAATGGGTAGGTTTCATTACCCAGTATTCCACCGTTAGACCCTTTTCATTCACGAAACTTTTTTTCTCAGGGAAACTCAGTTTCTTGTTCTTGATCCAGTCGTAATTGAAACTGCTGATGCGGATCGAATTCTTCATGGATGCATCGGCCGCATACAGTTCGAAGGGGTTGGCCACTTCTGTTTTCACAAAAACCAGTTTGCTGTTGCGCAGGTCGAATGAACTGATGCCTGCGTTCACATCCGAAAGGGCTTCTACCTGTTTGGTCTTTACATCTGCCCGATACACCGGCGCACCGCCATTGCTCTGGGCCGCGAAGTAGATATATTTCTCATCAGCACTCCAGGTAAGATTGCCTTTGTTCCTGTCGAAGGGGATATTCACCATGTCTTTCGCCGTGCCATTGATAGGCATGATGGCCAGCATGGGAACATCCACAAAAGAAGTGTTGCCATACTGGAAAGCCAGCCATTTACCTGAAGGGGATAGCCTGGCGCTATTATAGGTTTTGCCTGCGGTGCCCAGCAGTGTTTTCAGGTTCTGGCCATCGGCATCGGCCAGGAAGATCTGCGATTCGAGGGATCGGTCGGGATGTTCTGTATCATCCCTATCGCCGGTGATGATCAGTTGTTTGCCATCGGGTGTAAAATCAGCACTGCTGAAGCGGTAAAAACCATGGGTAACGGCAACCGGTTGGGCACCGGGTTCCGCATTCATCACATAAAAATGGCTGAAACTCATTTCGGAACTGGTGGTGGCCTCTTCCTGGAAATTGAGCTTGTTGATCACTTTGGCTTTTTTGTCGTTGGCATTATTCTCCAGGTAGGCCCTGATCTCATCCCAGTTGCCATCGGGGTCGGCCTTGGCATTATTGGGGAGTAATTGCGTGTTCTTGTCGAATCCGGGCTTTTCATAAGGCCATTTTGGCACTTCTTTGCCGGGATTGAGTTCCGCGTCTTTCAGCAGGTCTTTCAGGGAAACGCTGGCCGCAAACAGTATCTTTTTGCCGTCGGGGCTCCATTTGGGAGCACTTGCACCGTATTTATGACGGGTATACTGAACAGGTTCCCCTCCATCGAAAGACAGTACGAATACCTGGGGTTTACCGTCTGCCGGCCGCACAAATGCCAATTGTCTGCCATCGGGACTCCAGGCTGGCTGGGAAGCCGATTCTTTGGCAGTCAGGGCCCGGGGAGCGGCTGAACCATCGGTAGGGGCCACATACAGCTGATTCTGGTATTTGTATTCCCATTTGCTGTCGCCTTCAGGTTCGATCTGGTTCACCACAAAAGCTACTTTGCTGCCGTCGGGACTAAGGGTTACGCTGCTGATCTGTTTGATCTTGAGCATGTCGGTCACTTTCACCAGCTCGGTTCCATTCTGTGCCCCTGCAAACCGGGCGCCGAAAAGAACGAGTAAAAGGAGGATTTTCTTCATAACAGTTGGTTTGAGCGGTTAAAATACAAAGAAATGACAAGCTCTCAGGGGGCGCTGCCGTATTTTTGCACCCTAAAAACCGTGATATGAGCCCATTAGTACAAGAGTTCAACAGTTACCGTGAAAAGATGAACGAAGTGATCCTCAGTAAGAACAACCTGGTGATGAAACGCCTCTGGAACCTGGATACGAACACCTACGAGGACGGTGCCCTTGACAAAAAGACCAAGGAAATGCTGGGACTGGTGGCCAGTATGGTTTTGCGCTGCGATGACTGCATCAAATACCACCTGGGCAAAAGCCATGAGCTGGGGGTGAATACAGAAGAAATGTATGAAATTTTCGCTGTGGCGAATATCGTGGGAGGCACGATCGTGATACCCCATACCCGCCGCGCAGCCGAGTATTGGGAAGAATTGCAGAATAATTCCTGATCGGACGTTTATAATTGGCAATTATTCAGGATATTTATACCCCAATTTCAAATAGAAGATCCCTGTTTTGGTCAGGGATCGATAATTACTAAGAATCATGTCAGAAACAGCTACAGCAGTCCCACAGTTAACCGCTAAAGATTTTGCAACAGACCAGGAAGTTCGCTGGTGCCCTGGTTGCGGTGATTATTCCATTCTTGCCCAGGTGCAAAAAGTAATGCCAAACATTGGTATCCCTAAAGAAAATATTGTGATCATCAGCGGTATCGGCTGTAGCAGCCGTTTCCCGTACTATATGAATACTTATGGTATGCACAGCATCCACGGTCGTGCTACGGCTATTGCCAGCGGACTAAAAGCCAGCAGGCCCGAGCTGAGTGTGTGGATTGTTACCGGTGACGGTGACGGATTGAGCATTGGTGGTAACCATACCATTCACCTGTTGCGCAGGAATCTTGATGTGAATGTATTGTTGTTCAATAACCAGATCTACGGTCTGACCAAGGGTCAATATTCACCTACTTCTGAAACCAACAAAGTAACCAAGAGTACGCCTTTTGGCAGCATCGATCATCCTTTTAACCCGTTGGCACTGGCGATGGGTGCTGATGCCACATTTGTTGCCAGGACCATGGATCGTGATCCCAAACATATGCAGAACATGCTTACCCGTTCTTACCAGCATAAGGGATCTTCTTTCCTTGAGATCTATCAGAACTGTATCATTTTCAACGATGGTGCGTTTGAGATATTCACCGAAAAATCCACCAAACCCGAAGAAGCGCTGTTCCTTGAGCAGGGTAAACCGCTGATCTTCGGTGCCAACCAGGATAAGGGGATCAAGCTGGACGGTATGAAACCGGTAGTAGTGGAACTGGGTAACGGCGTAAGTGCCGATGACCTGTGGATCCATGATGAGCATGATTTCTACAAAGGACAGACCCTGGTCCGTATGTTCGACGATCCTGCACAATCAGGAATCCATTTCCCAAGGCCGTTCGGTGTGTTCTATGAAACAGACCGTCCTTGTTACGAAGAAATGATGGCCCTGCAGTTGGAAGAAACCATTGCCACCAAGGGTAAGGGCAATCTTGACAAACTGATCCGCGGAAAAGAAGTGTGGGAAATCATCTAATTAGTTTTTCTCATGGTATATGCAATCCCCGCCCATGCGGGGATTTTGCTTTTTGGGGCATGAAGAAAAACAGTTCAGATCCTTGCGATACCATTCCGGAAAGCAAATAATACAAGACCGATACGGGAGATGACCTGCGTTTTTTCGAACAGGAGATCGCGGTAACCATCAACTGTTCTGGGACTGAGGCACATTTCCGTGGCGATCTCTCTATATGATTTTTCCGTACAGATCAGGCGCAGGAATTCTTTTTCCCGTTCGCTCAGGTTCATAGCAGTTTCCCATTCATGGGCCTGAACCGTTTCAGGATCCTTATTGATGGTGTGTACGATCCTTTTATAAAGGATCTCGTTGATATACAGTCCTTTGTTAGCTACTTCGTTGAGACCCCTTCGCAGGTCTTCCAGGTCTGTCTCTTTCAGCATAAAGCCCTTGGCACCGTTCCGTAACATACGGATCACCGTCCATTCTTCCCGTTGCATGCTCAGCGCGATCACGCGTACGTCGGGGTAATTCTGGTTCAGCCAACGGGTGGTTTCGAACCCGTTCATATAGGGCATGCTCACATCCATCAGGACAATATCGGGCAGGTTATCAGGGTCAAGTACTTGTATGAAATGCCTGCCGTTATTGGCCTGGAACAATACTTCGTAACCGGGGAAGGTCTTGATCACATTGGCTAATGCATTACGCAGTAGGGAGTGGTCGTCAACCAGCGCTATTTTAGGCATGATAAGGCTGTTTAAAAGGTATAACTGCGGTTACCAGTAATTGGGATCAACAAATTGCGGGTTTTTGGTGAGCAAAACAACCGTTAAAACACCCATTTTTTTGCGTAGAACTTACCTTGACAAGACTGTCTCAGGCAATTAGTTTTACCGGTAGAAAAAGTGACGACGACTTTTTCACTATTCAGTTTTCACGGGGTTACAGACAAACCGAAGGCGGCACAAGGCCGCCTTTTGGTTTGTGTATAGAGCAGTCTATTTCACAATGTCTTATCGGCATTGTCGAAAATGCGTTTCTTTTTCCAGTTGTACCAGGGCTGGGGCAGGGTCTTTTTCATGACCGTATCAATGGTGCGCATGCCAAACAGGTTCCATACGCCGGTAAGTTTACCGGTGATGGAGGGCTGCAGGGCGCGAAGGCTCATGGCGAAACCACTATCAAGGTATTCCATATGGTGCCAGTAACCGGCGGGCATGAACAGTGTTTCGCCATGGTTCAGTATAAGATCGAAACCTTTGGCTTTTGTCAGTGCGGGAAATTTCTGGTAATCCAGTTTGCTTTTTTCGGGGTCATAATAATTGCTGAAATCTGCCAGGCTCAATACTTCAAAAGGTTTCCGGTATAACTTATCTGATTCGCTGTGCGGAAAAAGCAGGATGCGTTTTCTGCCGGCGAACTGGGTATGCAGAATATGGCTCAGGTCAATATCGAAATGCATGTGTGTAATGGAAGTAGCGCCACCCGTAAAAAGCATGGGATATTTTTTCACGAAGCCCTTCATCAGGTGATCGGGCCAGGTAAAATCCTGTGTAAGCTGTGGGGCATGATCGAATATATTGAACAGGAAGATGCGCCAGGCGGCAGGCCCCTGTTTGATCATATCGATATATTCTCCAAAGGTCTTGTAATCGTCGGCGGTATTGATGGGGGTATATGCGTCGCTTTTGGTGTTGTTGTAAAGTGCCACACGCTGGTTGCCTACCAATGCTTTAAAATAATCCCAGTTCCATTTTTCGTAGGCGGGCCAGGTTTTCGAAAGGTTTCTGATCACTAATGGCCGCATGGGTTGGTAGTAATGTTGCCTGAAATCCTGCACACTGATCTCATCTACAACATCAACAGGTTGTAATTGCATAGGAATGCTATTGGTTTTTGCAAAAATACTGGTAACGGTGTATTTGGCGGACATAGAATCGTTAAAGTGTTTCGGAGGAAATATTTACGGATGATGTAACTTGCAGTATGCTTTTGCATATACATCCGGATAATCCCAATCCGCGACATATTAAGACCGTGATCGAGTGCCTGTTGGATGGCGGGGTGATCATTTACCCCACTGATACCATTTATGGTTTGGGTTGCGATATTTTTCAGCATAAAGCGGTTGAGCGGATTGCACGCATCAAACAGGTGGATCCTTCTCGTTCTCAGATGAGTTTTGTATGTTATGACCTGAGCGACCTGAGCAAGTACACGAAAAGTATTTCCACGCCGCTGTACCGGTTACTAAAAACATATCTGCCGGGCCCCTATACTTTTATCCTGCCAGCCAGTAAGGAAGTGCCCAAGATCCTGCACAGTAAAAAAAGCACCATCGGTTTACGTGTGCCCGATAACAATATTGCCAGGACCATTGTACATGAACTGACCCACCCGATCCTCTCTACTTCCTTACCGGGAGAAATGGTGGAAGAATACACCGATCCGGAAATCATGTATGCCAATTTTTCGAAACTGGTTGATATTGTGGTCGATGGCGGCATTGGGGGTATGATACCTTCCACCATTGTGGATTGTACCAACGATACTTATACGGTTGTGAGAGAGGGCGCCGGCGCCTGGAATGAATAGACGATCTTGTGCAGGTGCTCAGATTTTATAACTTTTCCGGTGGTATTTACACAGCCCGAATGTTTCAATGGCCTTTCTGTGCTCAGCTGTTCCGTAACCTTTGTTCTTATCCCAGCCGTATTGTGGAAATTCTTCGTGTAACTGCAGCAGGTAGGCATCCCGGTGCGTTTTAGCCAGGATACTGGCCGCGGCAATGGAGGCGAATTTTCCATCGCCTTTGATGATACAGTGATGTGGTGTCTGCGGATATGGGGCAAAGCGGTTGCCATCGATCAGCAGCAGGCCGGGAGGTAGTGTTAAACGGCTGATGGCAAGATGCATGGCTTTAAAAGAAGCCTGTAAGATATTAATCCGGTCGATCTCTTCATTGTCTACACTGGCCACTGCCCAACTGACCGCTTCTGCTTCGATCACTTCGCGAAGGGCATCTCGCTGCCTGGCAGGTACCTGTTTGCTGTCGTTCAGCAAGGGATGATAAAAACCTTCGGGTAAGATCACAGCTGCGGCAAATACGGGACCGGCATAACAGCCCCGGCCTGCTTCATCTACACCCGCTTCGGGCTGCTCTGTTTGGTAGAAGGGGGATAACATAGCGGTAAAATTCATGCATCTCCGGCATAGTTTCCAAATTCATTTTACAAAACAAGGGCAGGGTTTGTTATACTGTTACCTTTGTCACCATATAGAAACAATATCATTATGGACACAGCAGCGCGTTCTTCCAGGCTGGTAGCGACCTGGTTACTGATAGGGGTGGGGATGACGGTCATCCAGGTAGCCCTGGGTGGTATTACTCGCCTGACCGGCAGTGGGTTATCCATCACCCAATGGGATGTGATCACGGGTACTTTGCCGCCGCTGAACGAACAGCAGTGGATGGCTGAATTTGACAAATACCGGCAGACTCCGCAGTTTCAGCTGCTCAATTTTGAATTCAACCTGTCCGATTTTAAATTCATTTTTTTCTGGGAATGGTTCCACCGTTTATGGGCCCGCACCATTGGCCTGGTATTCGCCTTTGGATTTATCTGGTTTCTGGTGAAGAAACATTTCAAAAAAGAAATGATCACACCGTTGGTGGTGCTGTTCTTTTTAGGGGCTTTACAGGGAGCTATCGGCTGGATCATGGTGGCCAGCGGACTCACCGGCGATGCGGTATATGTAAAACCTACCCGACTGGCATTACATTTCATCTTTGCATTGGGACTGCTTTGTTATTGCTTCTGGTTTGCCCTTCAGTTATTGGTGAAAAAGGAAGCCATTGTCCGTCATGCATCACTCAGAAAATGGAACCTGGTTATTTTGCTCATCCTGGTTGTACAGTTGCTGTATGGGGCATTAATGGCGGGGCACAAGGCCGCTACCATAGCGCCAACCTGGCCAACGATCAATGGCGACTGGGTGCCAGGCAATTTATTCGTCGACCAGCCCTTCCTGCTGAATTTTATCGATAATAAGATACTGATACACTTTATACACCGCGGCCTTGCTTACCTGCTGCTGCTGCTGATCGTTCTTTGGTCGGTGAAAATGATACGTACGAAGGGTTCTGCCTTGTTCGAACAAACCAAACGATGGCCGCTGTATATTGTATTGGTGCAGGTATTGTTGGGGATTGCTTCTGTATTAACCAGCATGCATATCATACCCGGCCACTGGGGCGCTTTTGAATGGATGGCCCAGTTACACCAGTTAACCGGTATGTTGTTGTTGTTATCACTGGTCTGGATATTGTATCTTGTAAGGGATTGACGTATTCCAAAGTCATGCTATTATGAAAAAATACCTGGCGGGTATCTTTTATTCGTTGCCGGTGCAGCTGTTCCTGCTGCATTTCCGCAGGTACCAGGTATTTCTTTTGTTCTGGTACATATTGTTTGCCACCGTGGCAGGTGAATTCATGTTCACTTTTGGTGCCAATACCCTGTTTCTGGCTCCTGAATATTTCGGAAGCATTACTACGTTGAGCATGGCCATACTGGGTGTTGCGATAGGTATATTCATCATGAGCTGGAATATTACTACGTTCATCCTGCATAGCAAGAACATCCGTTTCCTGGCCACTACCGCACAGCCCTTCCTGAAATACTGCATCAACAATTCGCTTCTTCCCACTGCCTTCCTGGTGTTTTACCTGGTGAAGACCATACACTATGCACGTTACCAGGAATTGTTCCCGGCTGTGGAAGTGTTATGGCTGGTGGCGGGTTTTACCGGTGGTATATTCCTGTCTATTCTGGTCGCCTTCCTGTATTTTTTCGGTGCAGATAAGACCATTTATTTTACGATGGGTGACGTGATCAAGTCGGCCAATACCCGTTACAAAAGGATCTCAGGCAGGAAAGTATTGCCCAGTGAGCGTTCTGAAATGCGGGTTGACTGGTTCCTGAGTGCAAGGTTTAGTCTGCGGAAGCCCCGTGATGTAAGGCATTACAGCCAGGACTTCCTGGATACAGTATTCAAAAGGCACCATGTGGCCGCAGTGATCGCGATTCTGATCGCTTTTGTTTTCCTGATACTGGTAGGATATACTTCCGACAGCCGGCTGTTTCAATTACCGGCTGCGGCCAGCATCACCATCTTTTTTGCGATACTGATTGCGCTGTCTGGTGCGGTTTCCCTGTTCCTGCATACCTGGAGTATCCCCTTGGTGGTGGTTGTGTACGTTGTGATGAACCTGCTGTACCAAAAAGAAATCATTGACCCGCGGAACAAAGCGTATGGACTGAATTACCTGAATAAAGAGGAGCGGCCGGTGTATAACCGTGATTCCGTACAGGCACTGGCCAGTGAGATCAATATAGATGCGGACCGTAAACATTTCATCGGGGTTTTGGATAGATGGAAAGCCAGACAGCATACAGATAAACCCGTGATGTACCTGATCAGCACCAGTGGTGGTGGCGCCCGGAGTGCGGCGTTCACCATGAATACCTTACAACGGCTGGATAGTTTGCTGAATGGCCGGTTGATGCGCCAGACCATGCTCATTAACGGGGCATCCGGCGGAATGCTGGGAGCAGCGTATTTCAGGGAATTGTATTATGAGAAGATCATGGGTGCTGATATTGACCTTCAGAACAAACAGTATGTGGAGAATATCACGCAGGACCTGCTGAATCCCCTGTTTTCCTCTTTTGTAACCAGGGATATGATCGGACCGGTACAGAAATTCAGTGTGAATGGCTATGAATACGCCAAAGACAGGGGATATGCTTTTGAACAGACACTGAACGAGAATACCGGCGGTATACTGTCAAAGACTCTGAAGGATTACGTACAGGCCGAGGCCAATGCGGAGATACCAACCATGTTCTTCAATTCAGTGATTACCCGCGACGGGCGGAAGATGATCATCAGTACACATCCTGCCCGTTTTCTGATGAAGCCAATGGCCGATAGCACAGACCTGACCGTTGCAGACCCGGATGCAGTTGATTTTAATTCCTTCTTTGCCAAACAGGATGCGATGAACCTCCGTGTCCTTTCTGCCCTTCGGATGAATGCCACATTCCCATATGTATTACCCAATGTATGGTTACCCACCCACCCGATCATAGATGTGATGGATGCCGGTTTGCGGGATAATTTTGGCCAGGAAGCCTGTCTGAGGTTTATCTATACATTCAAAGACTGGCTCAAAGCCAATACCAGCAAAGTGATTCTGCTGCAGCTGCGCGACAGGAGCCTGGCTGACTGGGATAAACCTTTTGAAGGCAATTCACTGGTCAGCCTGATGACGAAACCGTTTCTGATATTGCAGAACAACTGGTATAAGATGCAGGACTATTACCAGCACGACCAGCTTCATTTTCTGGCGGATGCTTATGGAGCAGGATTTCACAGTATCACATTCCAGTACGTTCCTTCCAAACAGGATGCACCTGCCAGTTTGAGTTTTCATTTAACAGCAGCGGAGAAAAAAGATATTTCGAGGGCCTTGTATAACCAGGTGAATGAAAAGGAATTCCAGCGGCTCAGGCGTTTGGTAAAACCATAGAACCGGTTATTCCTCTTTATCGATAAAAGAGGTAAATATTTCATTAGACCTGTATCAATTCAAAACAATCTTTCAGTATCTGGATGCTGAATTCCTCTGTGGTTTCCCTGGGCTCTCCATCAATGTGCAGTGGCGCGTGTTTCAGGTTGCGGATGGTAATGGAGGGTGTTTGGAAATAAAGGATATTCTTTTCCGTCATGTCTTCTACCAGCTGTTGCAGCTTATTGTTGCCGCGTATTTGTTGCAGGATGGCGAAAGGCAGTCTGGCCTTATTCATTTTCTGAACGATCACAATATCGAGCAAACCATCATTCAGACTTGCCTGCGGGGCAATGGTGACATTATTGCCAAACTGGTTACTGTTAGCAATGCTGATGAAAAACGCATCTGTAAAAAATGAGAAATTGTCCAGTACGATCTGAAACTGGTAAGGATGCGCCTTAAAATAGTTGATGATACTTTGCTGTGTGTAGGTCATCAATCCCCGGCTGGCTTTGCTGGCAAAATCATGCGCCACCTGTGCATCAAAACCGATACCGCTGAGCATACAGGAAAAATGATCATTGATCAGGAATGCATCCACTTTCCGTGGTGTGCCTGTGAATATCAGGGCGAGTGATTGTTTCGGTTTCATGGGAATACCAGCAGCCCTTGCCAATCCATTGCCGGAGCCAACCGGGATGATACCGAACCGAACCGGTAGGTCGTGCAGCGCCTGGGTTACCTGGTTCACGGTGCCATCCCCGCCTACCATCACAATATCTGTATACTGTTGGCGAAGTACCCAGTCTTTGATGTGCTCGTAATTGCCGCTGGCATTGGTTTTCTCTATAATGAAAGGGATACCCTGTGCTGTTGTTTCCCTCTCGATCAGTTTTCGGATACCTTCCTTTTTGGAGGTGCCGGATATGGGATTGATCAGGTAAATAATTTTTCTATCGGTCATCACAATACTCAATGGCTTTTAATAGTAAGCAGGGTGGCAATGGCCACCTGCTATATTGGGTAATTGCCGAAAAATAAGGTTACAAGATGAGCTTACCACTTCATCAGAGCGCTGGCCCAGGTAAAACCGCTGCCAAAAGCAGCCAGACATACCAGGTCACCCTCTTTGATCTTTCCTTTTTCCCAGGCTTCGCACAAAGCTAGGGGAACAGAAGCTGCCGTAGTGTTACCGAAATGTTGAATATTGTTGTACACCTGATCATCGCTGAGATGCAGTTTCTGTTGTACGAACTGGGCTATCCGAAGGTTAGCCTGGTGAGGTATGAGCATATTGATATCAGAAGGCTGGTATCCGTTTGCCGTAAGTGATTCCATGATCACTTCCGGGAATTTCACGATCGCTTTTTTGAAGACTGCCTGTCCGTCCATATAGGGAAAGTTCTGCGCATTATCGATCATGGCATGGCTCATGAACATATTGGCAATGGGTGCATCGTCGAAATCGGCGTAGTTGTGCGTGCCCCAGTGGTTGGCATGAGTGCCGGGATTATACATGGCCAGTATCTCTGCCGACTCACCATCACTGTGCAGGTGTGTGCTCAGGATACCCTGGTCTTCTTTTTCGGTGGGTTGCAATACTACGGCACCGGCACCATCGCCAAAGATCACAGAAATATTCCTGCCCCTGGTGCTGAAATCAAGTCCGAATGAATGTTTTTCGCTTCCCACTACCAGGATATTCTTGTACATACCGGTCTTGATGAACTGATCGGCCACACTCAAGGCATACAGAAATCCGCTGCACTGGTTACGTACATCAAGTGCCCCTATTTCTTTCATCTTCATAGCGCGCTGTAACATGACCCCGCAACCCGGAAAATAATAGTCGGGAGACAGTGTGGCAAATACGATGAAATCAATAGCCTCAGCAGTGGTTCCTGCCCGCTCGATGGCTATTTTGGCGGCTTCTACTGCCATGGTGGTGGTGGTTTCTTCTGTGCGGTGTGCGTAACGTCGTTCTTTGATGCCGGTCCTCTCCTGTATCCACTCGTCTGTGGTGTCCATATACTGCATCAGGTCCTGGTTGGTGACAACGTTGCTGGGCACGTATTTACCGATACCGGCTATTCTACTGCGGGGCATAGTAATCGTTTTTGTTTGAGCAGGATGAAGATAAGGAAAGTTGTGGCTCCTGCCGTGGATGGGAGAAGTTTGCCATGGGGTGAGGGTATGGCAGCTTTTAGACTTTCAGGCTGGAAGCCTGTGGATAGCAGTCACTCGGCAGAGCCGAGCGACTGCCTGGCAATAATGCTGCGGCAGCTTACTGCACTGGTTTCAGCTGCAGCATATTTTTCAGGAACTCTGCGGTTTCTTTCTCCACGCTCAGGATATCTTTCGATTGGATGGGTGATGCCAGTACATGACTGCCGGCATTGGGTATGGCCACCATTTCTTCTTTTTCTACCGGTGTACCCAATGCGGCCATCATTTTTTTGATGGCACTTACTTTCACTACGGGGTCCTGGTTTTGTTCGTCTTTATAATAGTATAGCGAAAGGACCGGCTGTTTCACCTTTTCAAAGGTCTTTTTCGTCATGGTGGTCTCCAGTAATTCCTCCAGTTGTACCAGGGCTTCCAGGCGGTATTCCTGGTTCCAGTATTGTTTGTATTCGGGAGTTTTCTTGGGGATCACGTTATAATAGGAACCTTTTACCTTACGTGCTATCTGCAGGCCCCAGGGATTGTTCAGCAGCCAGGCATTGGGATCGTTGATCTCAATATTGGGAGAATACAAAATCAGTGCAGCAATATCTGGATAAGCAGCTGCCAGTTGCAGCGCCAGTGTGCCTCCGGTAGAAGTGCCCATCAGGATCACTTTATTGCCCAACTGTTTGCCGATGGCATAGGCCTGCTTGGCAGATTCCCAGAGATTTTCGGCAGTCATGTTGATCAGCGCATCTGTGGTATCGATACCATGTTCTGAAAGTCTTGCCAGGTAAAGATTGCAGCCAAACTGCCGTGCAATTTTCCTGTGTACCGGATTGCCTTCTTCCTGGCTGGCGCTGAAGCCGTGCAGGTAAACAATGGCATATTCGGTTTTCTGTTTCAGTGTATCATCGAACCATACAATGCGGGCTTCATTGTCGGGCTTGATCTTGTGTGTGGCTTCCTGCTTCAATATAAAGGTCTCCAGGGCTGAATCGCCGGAAGGTACTTCAGGCAATACGGTGCTGTATACCGGAGTAGCCGGATTGGGACCAAGAAAATACACCGCAGCCAGTACCATCAGGATCGCAAGTAATATTTTTAGGAAGCGCATAAAAGATCGTTTCCTTAAAACTACAAATTTGTTGCCAGTATTTATAAGTGCTGGAATCCGCGTACAAAATCCTATATTAGAAACTCCAAACAACTGCCATGACTACCAACACACAACGATTTCCCGCGCTGGATGTATTCCGCGGGCTTACCATCTGTTTAATGATCATTGTCAATACCCCCGGCGACGGCTCGGTCACTTTTGCACCGCTGTTGCATGCACACTGGCATGGGTTTACACCTACCGATCTAGTATTCCCCTCTTTTTTATTTGCTGTGGGTAATGCCATGAGTTTTGTGATGCGTAAGTGGGAACAAATGGCTACAGCGGAAGTACTGGGAAAGATCTTCAAGCGAACCTTACTGATCTTTGTACTGGGTTACCTCATGTACTGGTTCCCCTTTGTGCGGCTGGAAGAGGGCCATTGGTCACTGTCGCCTATCTCGCATACCCGTATTCTGGGGGTGTTGCAACGCATTGCGCTTTGTTATGGTTTTGCTTCGCTGATGGTCTATTTCCTGAAAACCAGGACTGTGGTGGTACTGAGTGTCGGGTTTCTATTATTGTATTGGGGACTCTGCTTCTGGTTTGGCGATCCTGCCGACCCGCTCAGCTTGCAGGGTAATGCCGGCCTGAAACTGGATCTGTGGTTATTGGGTGAGAACCACCTGTACCATGGTGAGGGCGTGGCATTTGATCCCGAAGGGCTGTTGAGTACATTGCCGGCCATTGTTAATGTGGTGGCCGGTTACCTGGTGGGTAAACATGTGCAGCAAAGCGGGAAAACCTATGAGGGACTGACCAAGTTGCTATTGGCCGGTTTTGTGTTACTGGTGATCGCCCATTTCTGGAACTATATCTTCCCCATCAACAAAAAATTATGGACCAGTTCATTTGTGTTGCATACGGTGGGGCTGGACTGTATGATCCTCGGCGGAGTGATCTACCTGATGGATATGCAGCATAAGATCCGGGCGGCCTGGTTTTTTGAAGTGGTGGGCAAGAATCCGCTGGCCATTTACCTCTTGTCTGAGCTGCTGGTGATCCTGCTGTATACTTTCCAGGTAGGGGATGAGTCGTTGTTCAGGGCGATCTATCTGGCTGTGTTCAGTCATGCAGGCGATTACTGGGGCTCCCTCTTATTCGCCGTGGCTTATATGTTATTATGCTGGTCCGTGGGATATTGGATGGATAAGCGGAAATGGTATGTGCGGGTGTGAGGGGGAGCTGGTTACTGGATGCTGGATTCTGGATGCCGGATACTGGATGGTAGATACTGGATATGGGGTGGCGACATTCTAATGATAATCAAATAGTTATATTCTTTTTCTGTTAAGTTTAGAGGCTTACTTTGCCCTCCCGTGGTAAAGCTGTACCTTTGCAGCCTTAAAATTTTACATGGAAATAAGAAACATTGCCATTATCGCACACGTAGACCATGGCAAAACAACGCTGGTAGACAGGATCCTGCAAACTACCAAGGTATTCAGGGACAACCAGGAGACCGGAGAACTGATCATGGATAGCAACGACCTGGAGAGGGAGCGTGGTATCACCATTTTCAGCAAAAATGCGGCCGTAACTTATAACGACGTTAAGATTAATGTGATTGATACACCCGGCCACAGTGATTTTGGTGGTGAGGTAGAGCGTGTTTTGAAAATGGCCGACGGTGTGATCCTGCTGGTGGATGCTTTTGAAGGTCCGATGCCCCAGACCCGTTTTGTATTACAGAAAGCTTTACAGCTGAACCTGCATCCTATTGTGGTGATCAACAAGGTAGATAAGCCCAACTGTCGCCCGGATGAAGTGCATGATGCCGTATTTGAACTCTTCTTTAACCTGGATGCTACCGAAGAACAGCTCGACTTCCCTACCTATTATGGTAGTGGTAAGAATGGCTGGTTCAACGACAGCTTGACCCCAACTGATAATATCCTGGCACTGATGGATGGTATCATCAAACATGTACCGCCACCAAAAGTGAACGAAGGTTTCCTGCAGATGCAGATCACTTCACTGGATTACTCTTCTTTCCTGGGACGTATCGCCATCGGGAAAGTGACCCGCGGTACTATCAAGGAAAACCAGCCGATTGCGCTGGTACAGGCCGATGGTTCTATCAAGAAAAGCCGTGTAAAAGAACTGTATGTGTTTGAAGGAATGGGTAAACGCCGGGTAACGGAAGTAATTGCCGGTGACCTGTGTGCGGTGGTAGGACTGGAAGATTTCAATATCGGAGATACCATTGCGGATATCGACAACCCCGAGGGTTTGCCGGTGATCAGCGTGGATGAGCCGACTATGAGTATGACCTTCAGCATCAACAACTCACCATTCTTTGGTAAGGATGGTAAGTTTGTTACCTCACGCCACCTGCGTGACCGTTTGATGAAGGAGACCGAAAAGAACCTGGCCTTACGTGTAGAAGATACCGATAGTGCGGATAGTTTCCTGGTATTTGGCCGTGGTATCCTGCACCTGGGTATCCTGATCGAAACCATGCGTCGCGAAGGTTATGAGTTGACCGTGGGCAATCCGCAGGTACTGGTAAAGACCATCGATGGTAAAAAACATGAACCTTACGAGAATCTGGTGGTAGATGTGCCTGCTGAATTCAGCGGTAAAGTGATCGACCTGGTTACACAGCGTAAGGGTGAAATGCAGATCATGGAAAGCAAGGGCGAAATGCAGCACCTGGAATTCGAGATCCCTTCCAGGGGATTGATCGGTCTGCGTTCCCAGATGCTGACAAACACTGCGGGTGAAGCTGTGATGGCGCACCGTTTCATAGATTACAAACCATGGAAAGGGCCAATCCCCGGCAGAAACAATGGTGTGCTGATCGCCAAATTCGGCGGAACCACAACTGCCTATTCCATTGATAAGCTGCAGGACCGCGGAAGTTTCTTTGTTGATCCGGGAGAAGAAGTATATGTAGGACAGGTCATCGCCGAACACATCAAACCCGGTGACCTGAACGTGAACGCGGTGGAAATGAAAAAACTGACTAACCACCGTGCCAGCGGAAGTGACGATGCGGTTCGCATCACACCCAAACTGCAGTTCACACTGGAAGAGTGTATGGAATACATACAGCAGGACGAGTGTATCGAGGTTACTCCTAAGAACATCCGTATGCGTAAAGTGATCCTGAATGAAGAAGATAGGAAAAAGAGCAGTAAGAGCATGCAGAGTGAGGCAGTAGGTGGTTAATTAACCACTGCTTTCTTATACCATATCAGAGCCATCCTGTATAATAACAGGGTGGCTTTTTTGTTGGGGAGAATCCTGGAGTAAGTGGTTGGTGCTACAATTGTCACCATCGCAACAGGGAAGTGCATTGGTAAAACATACGGGGCATTGGTAATGCCCGTGTACGTGCACCAGTTGCACCAGGTGGCCACAGAACAAACATTGCTGGGGTTGCATCTCATGAAATTATCAGATTCGGCAGAAATGGCCCACAATAAGTTTTCAACAGCCGGTTGGGCAAAAAAAAGCCACAGTCAATGAATGCTCAATAACTGTGGCTGGATGGTTGTAGTGAATAGCTGAATTAGTTCTTGCTGACTACCACGTCTTCAATAACCTGGGTCTTGATGTTCACATCAAACTTCTGTTTGAAAGAATCTTTACCGTCTTCGATCACGAAGGTCAGTTTGCTCACTTCAGATTTTGGCAACTTGAAAGTTTTGTCAAATTGTTTGTCGCCATAAAAACCTTTGTAAATAATTTCACCGTTCTCGTCCAGGACAGACAGGTTAAAAGTGTTACCGGCAGGGTTGCTGTATTTAACGTTGAAAGATAACAGGTTGTATTTATCAACTCCGGTATACTTGATCTCTACTTTATCAGCGGCCGGACTGGCAGGTGCAACAGTAGCAGCATTGGCAGAAAGAAAAAGTGTAGCGGCTAACAGGTTGCCTAAGAAAAATCTTTTTGCGATGGTTTGGATTGACTGTTTTTTCATGGTGTACTTACATTTTTAGTTTGAAATAATTGTATGTCTGTTTGTGTGATGGGCACAATAATGCCGCATGGCTCACAAAAGAAGTTTACATGGGAAATAAGCAATCAGAAGAATACAGGGGCTACCGTAACGGTGAAGTGAATTGGCAAATTCAACTATAGATGTACATCAAAACCCGAGTGTATACCAGTTAATACCCGGATGAGGGAAAAGGTAACCCTTAGTGTATTGTTAACACAATGTTACCGATTTGATAAACTAACGTTTGTTTATAGCAGGGTGCTGCCATACATCTATGTACTTGCTCCTGCTGCATGATACTATCGATATAGATAATCTTATTGCGCAGCAATGCTGCTGCATACATTCTTGTTATACTGCCGGTTTGTTCAGTGTTTGCCAGAGAAGGTCTTTCAGTTCTGTTAATCCTTTATTGGTAACTGAAGAGATGAAGAGATGTGGAATATGGGCAGGTAATTCTTTGCTGATGGCTTCTTTCAGTTCACCATCCAGCATATCGCTTTTACTGATGGCGATAATAAAATCTTTCTGCAGCATTTCCGGATTATATACTTCGAGTTCATGCCGCAGGATCTCAAATTCTTTTTTATGATCATCGCTGTCTGCCGGGATCAGGAACAGCAGTACCGAGTTCCTTTCGATATGCCGGAGAAAACGGTGCCCCAGTCCCTTGCCTTCTGCAGCCCCTTCAATAATACCCGGAAGGTCGGCGATGCAAAAAGAGCGATTATCACGATAGGCAACCATACCCAGCTGTGGCACTAGTGTGGTGAATGCATAATTAGCTATTTTGGGTTTGGCTGCGGTGATCACAGACAACAGGGTGGATTTACCTGCGTTGGGAAACCCTACCAGTCCTACATCGGCCAGTACTTTCAGTTCTATGTTTTTCCATCCTTCCACACCGGGTTCGCCGGGTTGTGAATGTTCGGGAGCCTGGTTGGTGGGTGTGGCAAAATTACTGTTGCCGAGTCCACCACGGCCGCCTCTCATCCAGATCACTTCCTGTCCGTCTTCCAGTATCTCCGCTTCTTTTTCTCCGGTTTCTTCATTACGGGCTACGGTGCCCAAGGGTACTTCGATGATGATATCTTTTCCATCACGGCCGGTGCAATTATTCTTGCTGCCATTTTCCCCGTTCTCGGCCAGTACGTTCTTGAAATAACGCAGGTGTAAGAGGGTCCACAGGTTGCTGTTGCCACGCAGGATGATATGGCCCCCGCGACCGCCGTCGCCACCATCGGGACCACCCATGGCGGTCAGTTTGTTGCGCATGAAATGCGTGGAGCCAGCACCGCCATGCCCGCTGCGCGCAAAAATCCGGATATAATCAATGAAGTTGTTTCTTTCTGACACTTGTTAACGATTAACTGCAAATGTACGCCAATGTTATTTGTTGGGCGATTCTCTTAGTTCATTCCAGGTTCGGTAGCTATTCTGTTGTCCGGGCAGGTTTTTGGGTATTTCTCTCAGGGGTTCCACAGGTTGCCCGTAAGCCTGCATTTCTTTGGGTAATGACTGGTAAAGCCGGGTTCCCTCGGTTTTCCAGCGGATCATTTCATCGCTCACATCTTTGATCTTTTTGGCGGGATTGCCAACGATCAGGCTGCGGCTCCCGAATTTCTCATCGGCCTTCACCATGCTCAGTGCGCCAACGATACATTCATCACCCAGTTCTACATTGTCCATGATCACGCTGTTCATACCCACCAGGCAATTCCTGCCAATGATGGCACCATGTATTACAGCGCCATGACCGATATGCGCTCCTTCTTTCAGAACAACGGTAATACCGGGAAACATGTGTATGGTGCAGTTCTCCTGTACATTACAACCGTCTTCGATGATGATGGCTCCCCAGTCGCCGCGGATGGCTGCTCCGGGCCCAATGTATACATCCCTGCCAATGATCACATTGCCGGTAACGGCAGCCTGGGGATGGATGAAGGAGGATTCGTGAATAACGGGGATATATTCTTTGAATTGATAGATCATGGGTAAAGTATATAAAGTAGATAAGTATATATAGTATATAAAGTAAATGGGTATAAGAGGTGGTGTCAGGAGTTTTCTTTTTGTTTGCGGAGGTGGTTGATGTATCCGTTGAGCATGCGTTCTATTTCTTTTAATTGTGTTCTGAGTTGGGTGAGCGATTCTTCTGTGATATAACCATTATCAAATGCATCAATCAGGTGATTGAATGATTCTGACAATGAGCCCCTTGCCTGAATACAATAATGTGTCTGATCGGCAAATGTGTATCTGCCATGTCCTTCTGCCAGTAAACTATTGATGGATCGAGAGCTTCGTATCAGTTGGTCCGATAACTTATATCTTTCATCGGCAGGGAATCCTTTTACCATCTCGGCAACCTGTTGCTTAAAAAACCTTGATTTTTTCCATATCTCCAATTCCTCAAATCCAAACAGCTGCTCATTTTTCATATCCGAACTTATTTACTCTATATACTGTATTTACTCTATTTACATCATATACTCTATATGTCCATCAACTTCTTCCCCTTCCTGAAACAAGTTCCCTTGAAAATCGCCACGACCTCCTGCTTCTGGTTAGTGATGGTGATATGATATAAACCAGTGCTTTTGCCGTTATGTACCTCCGTAGCTTCTGCCATAAGTGTATCACCTATCTGAACGGCTTTGGTGAAGTTGATGGAAGTGTCGAGTGCAACGGAAAGGTTGTTCCGGTTGTTGCAGGCAAAAGCAAAAGCGCTATCAGCCAGTGCGAAACTGATTCCGCCATGTACGATGCCGAAACCATTCACCATCTCCTCGCGGATGATCATCTGGATTTTGCTGTACCCTTCTCTGATCTCCAGCACCTGTATGCCCAGCCACTGTGAGAATCTGTCGTGTTGCATCATGTGTTCAACCACCTGTTGGGCCAATATATCTTCCTGTTTCATATTATTCTCCTTTGAAATTGGGTGAACGTTTATCCAGGAAAGCCTGTACCCCTTCTGCAAAATCTGCTGTGGCAGCTGCTTTCTGCTGGTAGCGGTCTTCCAGCAACAGCTGCTCTTCCAGGTTATAGGATAAGGAATGGTTCAATGCGTGTTTGATATAGGCCAATGCCCTGGTTGGCATCTGGGCGAGCGTGGCCGCTATCTTTTTGCTTTCTTCGGCAAAGGTCTCATCACTGAATACTTTATACAACATGCCCATCTGTAAAGCATCTGGGGCCGATACTTTATCGCCCAGCATCATCAATGCGCTCGCCCGCTGAAAACCGATGAGCCTGGGCAGATGGAAAGTGCCTCCGCTGTCGGGTATCAAACCGATCTTTGAAAATGCCTGAATGAATGAAGCTGATTGCGTGGCCACCACCACATCGCAGGCCAAAGCGATATTGGCCCCTGCACCTGCGGCTACACCATTCACAGCCGCTACCAAGGGTTTAGGCATGTTTCTTAAACGGGTGATGATGGGATTGTAGTGTTCACTTAATATTTTCTGCATACCGGGACCATCCGGGTCTACTACTTCGGCAAGGTCTTGTCCTGCACAAAATCCTTTACCCGCACCGGTAATATAAACACAACGGATTTCGGGCAGCGAAGCACATTCGTCCAACCGGTTCTGCAACAGCAAAGCCATTTCCCGATTAAAGGAGTTTAGTTTGTCGGGTCGGTTAAAGGTGATTGTGGCGATGGAATTTTCTATGGTGAAGAGGATTGGGGACATAGATATATTGTTTTAACGAATATACTGATTCGGGGATTGGCGGATATTGGATTAACGAACAACCAAATAAACAGTTGCAATCGGCCTAGCCAATTCGTTAATCATAATCAATGGCACTTAAAATAATCAAATGGCTCCTTACAATCATTACACTGATACAATGCTTTACAGGCAGTACTTCCAAACTGTGATACCAACCGGGTGTGGTAGGAATTGCAGCGTGGACAAGGAATTGCCTCCTCCTGCTGAAAACTATCCGGTGTACAGACCATTTGCTTGTGTTGTGGTGGTGCTATGCCATAGGCCTTGAGCTTGTCTTTACCGGCTTCTGACATCCAGTCGGTTGTCCAGGCGGGTGACAGTACCTGTATAAGATCAATATCCTTGTAACCAGCCTGTATGAGCGCCAGCCGCATGTTTATCTTCATGGTATCCATGGCGGGACAGCCTGTGTAGGTTGGGGTATAGGACATAACAATTCTCCAGTTCTCTTCTGACTGCGTAGCCAGGGCTTTTACATTCCTTACAACACCCAGGTCTACCACTGATAACACCGGCACTTCGGGGTCTGCCACGTTTTCCAGTATGGCCCATACTTCTTTTTCTACCTGCGCAGAAGTTTTTTGACTGTTGTTATGTTGATCGGATATTTCCATAGGTATTTTCCTTTCGGCGTTGTGACTATCACCACTCAGCTCCGGGATAGGCTCTCTGTAAAAATTGCATTTCGGCCAGTATGAATCCCAGGTGTTCTGAGTGAATGCCTTTTTTGCCGCCCGACTGCATCCATATGTTGCCTGCAGGTATGGGCAGTGTGGCTTCCTCAAAAACCGTAGCCACTTTTTTCATCCAGCTGTTGCGGATGTCCTGAAGCGTTACGCCATATCCATCATTCACAGCTTGCTGCTCATAAGGGGTTGGCTCAAACAGTTCTCCGGTAAAAATCCAAAGTTCATCTATAGCGTGTAACATGCGTCCCCTGCTTTCTTCTGTGCCATCGCCCAGGCGGATCACCCATTCGCTGCTCCAGCGGAGATGGTAGGTCACTTCCTTGAAAGCTTTTTCCGCAATAGCCGCCAGTTGCTGATCAGTGCTTTGCTGCAGTTGCTGGTAAAGGAAGTACTGGTAAGCGCTGAAAAAGAACTGTCGCAAAGTGCTTTGTGCCCAATCGCCGTTGGGGAGCTCCGTTATCAGGCAATTTTTATAATCGATCGCATCGCGCAGGTAGGCCAGTGAATCTTCTGTGGCACCGTTTCCGGTAAGTTCTGCTGCGTATTGGTAAAAATTCCTGGCCTGTCCTATATAATCCAGTGCAATATTCGAGATCGCTATATCCTGCTCCAGGATCGGTCCATGCCCGCACCATTCGCTGTTGCGGTGTCCGATGATCAGTGCATTATCGGCAAGCTGAAGTGTGTAATCGATCAATGCTTGTTTGTCCATAATCGTGTTCCCCTTTTGTTGGGTTACATATGTTTCAGTTCGTCAGGTAAATGGTAGAAAGTCGGATGACGGTAGGCCTTGTCGTTGGCAGGATCATATAAAGCACCAGCTTCAGTAGGATTACTGGCATGGATATGTTTGCTTTCCACTACCCAGATGCTTACGCCTTCCATCCTGCGGGTATACACATCCCTGGCATTTTCAATGGCCATCTGCGCATCGGCTGCATGTAAACTGCCTACATGTTTATGATCAAGCCCCTGTTTACTGCGGATAAACACTTCCCAGAGAGGCCATTCGGTATTTGACATGGTTGTATTCGTTTATGGTGTTACTCGTTCATTCATTGGCAGGGTTCGCTCATTGTGTATTACCTGCCATCTCATCAACAAACACTAAGCAGCTGTTACCGCCTGTCTCTGTTTTCTTTTTTCTGCATAGGCCGTAGCGGCTTCCCTTACCCAGGCACCTTCTTCCCATGCTTTTTTTCGGGTTTCCAGCCTTTGTTTGTTGCAGGGGCCGTTGCCCTGTACCACCTGCCAGAACTCATCCCAGTTGATCTTGCCAAAATCGTAATGCCCGGTTGATTCGTTCCATTTCAGGTCTTTGTCGGGAATGACCAGGCCAAGCACTTTGATCTGTTCGGCACATACATCAATGAATTTCTGGCGAAGTTCGTCGTTGGTAAAACGTTTGATCTTCCATTTCATGCTTTGCAGGGTATTCGGGCTTTCATCGTCTGTGGGACCAAACATCATGATACTGGACCACCACCAACGGTCAATAGCGTCCTGTGCCATTCTTTTCTGTGCTTCGGTTCCTTTGCTGAGTGTAAGCAGTATTTCAAATCCTTGTCGCTGGTGGAAACTTTCTTCTTTACAGATGCGCACCATCGCCCTGGCATAGGGGCCAAAACTGGTTCTACAGAGAGGCACCTGGTTCATGATGGCGGCCCCATCTACCAGCCAGCCAATGGCACCAATATCGGCCCAGGATAAAGTGGGGTAATTAAAGATGGAAGAATATTTGGCTTTGCCACTATGCAACTGGTCATACATCTCATCGCGTGAGATGCCGAGTGTTTCTGCTGCGGAATACAGGTAAAGACCATGGCCGGCTTCGTCCTGTACCTTGGCCAGCAAAATAGCTTTGCGCCGGAGGTTGGGGGCACGGGTGATCCAGTTACCTTCCGGTAACATACCTACGATCTCGCTGTGCGCATGCTGACTGATCTGCCGGATCAATGTTTGCCGGTATTTCTCCGGCATCCAGTCCCTGGGTTCGATCTTGATCTCCTGGTCGATCTTGTCCTGGAATATCTTCTCGAAGTCTTTTTCCATCGGGTATTGATTAGTATTCAAAAATAGGAAAGATATATAATGCTAACACATGTTAGCTTCAGTTATATGTAAAATTTTGCAGCACGTTAGCTTGTTGAACGTAAGATTTGAAAACCGGTGTCAGCCCTTAACATAACCGGACAGTTTACGCTGGTATTCAGGCTTACTTACTATCAAAATCCACCACTACTTTTTCGGTCCGTGGGTGCGATTGGCAGGTGAGTATGAAACCCTGTTCTATTTCATCCGCTTCTAAGCCATAGTTAACGTCCATGTCTACTTCACCTTCTATCAGTTTGGCGCGGCAGGTACAACAAACTCCGCCTTTACAGGCATAAGGCAGGTCGGCCCCATGTTGCAGTGCTGCATCCAGGATGGACTTCTCTTCAAAGCCCAGGTCAAAATCAAAGGATATTCCGTCGAGTTTAATGGTGACCTTACTTTTGATATCCTTCGGATGACTGTTTTGTATTTTTTGTTCTGCACTTTTTTTTGCACCTGGTGTGGTGAAAAGTTCGAGATGGATTTTTTGCTTATCTACCCCAAGGCTTTCCAGTTGTTCTTTTACAGAGAAGATCATCTCTTCCGGACCACATAAGAAAAACGCATCTGTATTTTGAGCATCTATGGTTTTTTCGCAAAGCGTGGCACATTTTTCCCCGTCAATTCTACCGAAGTTGATGGGAGCGTCCGTTTTTTCCCTGGAGAGGATATAGATCACTCGGAAGCGGTCCATGTACAGGTTCTTCAGGGCTTCCAGCTCTTCCTTAAAGATGATGGCATGTCGGTTCCGGTTGCCGTATACCAGGGTAAAACTGCTTTTGGGTTCTGTTCGTAAAGTGGTTTTGATGATGGATAACACAGGTGTGATACCACTGCCGGCCGCAAAACCCACATATTCCTTTGCCTGTGCCGGATCCAGTTCTGTAAAAAACTTACCCAGGGGTGGCAGTACATCAAGTGTATCTCCTTTTTTCAGCGTGTGGTTGGCATAGGTGGAAAACAGTCCACCGCTTACCTGTTTTACCGCTACACGGAGTTCCTGATCCAGCGGGCTGCTGCAAACCGAATAGGACCGCCGGATTTCCAGTCCGTTAATATGGGTGCGGAGGGTAATGTATTGACCCTGTTTGTATTGAAAGGTTTCTGCCAGCGCTGCAGGAATACTGAACGCAATGGACACACAATCGCTGGTCTCTCTTCTTACTTCAGCTACTGTTAGCGGATGAAAATGTAATGACATGGTGAGTGGTAAGTGGTGAGTCGTCAGTTGTGGATGGTCAGTTGTGGATGGTCAGTTGTGAATGGTGAATGGGGCAACGGTTATATCATTGCTCACGATCAATGATGCTTCACGCCCTACTCCCTACTCACCACTGACGATTCACGATTCTCTTAGTGATTCACCAATCCCCCTACCAGGATGGTGATCATGTTCTCTTCCAATTCTTCTGCACTGATCTTCCGGGTGGAGCGGTGCCAGCTTTCAATACCACTGATGGCATGCAGCATGATGAGTACCGCGGTAGGTGCGTCAATTTTTTTGATTTCCTTGTTGCGGATACCCAATTCAATGATGGCGGCAAAACGTTTGCGGTAAATGCGGCGCTGGTTCTGGAAATTAGATAGGTAGGGATCGGCCAGGTGTTTCCACTCACGGTCGCTCACATACACTTCCTCATAATGGTTGATCATTTCGTGGATGTGAAAACGGAGTAGTTTCTCCACTTTCTGAATAGAACTGATCGGTTCGGCTTCGATCTCGTCGATCTTTTGGGTGAAACGGTTGGCTACACTGAAACAGAGTTCGTGCAGCAGCTCTGTTTTGGATTTGATGTGGTTATACAGGCTGGCAGCTTCTACGCCCACGGCTTCTGCCAGGTCGCGCATGCTGGCAGCTTTGAATCCTTTTTCGCGGAACAAAGCCGCGGCTTTGGTTACGATCACATCTTTGCGCGAGATGTTTTTGTCGGTTTTTATTCTGGCCATAAAGCGAAGATAAAACAACTAACGAATGTTAGCAACCTTTTTAGAGATAAAATCTTATTATGTTAGTTTTTAGGGTATGTGGATAAAGGATTTCGAATTGTAGAGAGAATATAAGGTTCTGGAAGCAGCACCCATCATGCATGAATCCATGATCTGATGATTCGCCAATCCACGGATCAGGGGACGGAACCCTGAAGTGCTTGCGACGCAACAGGCGATGCCTGTGGTGATGCAGCTGGTAGTAAAATAAATCGCTGTATTACGGGCTTTTAGGTGGTTATGAACTAATTTCGCAAACCGATAACAAAACTTATTTTATGTCTTTAGTTGTAGTAGGCTCCATGGCTTTTGATGCTATTGAAACGCCCTTTGGTAAAAGTGATAAAATTGTGGGCGGGGCCGGTACCTATATTGCCTGGTGTGCTTCCAATTTTACCCCGGTAAAACAGATTTCCGTTGTGGGGGGCGATTTTCCACAGGCGGAACTGGATGCATTGACCAATCGTAAAGTAAACCTGGAAGGAGTTCAGATCAAAAAAGACGAAAAGACTTTTTTCTGGAGTGGACGTTACCACATGGACATGAACACCCGCGATACACTGGATACCCAACTGAACGTACTGGCCAATTTTGAGCCTGTAGTTCCGGAAAGTTACCAGGATTGTGAATTCCTGATGCTGGGTAACCTGGTACCTGCCGTACAGGCCAGTGTGATCAAGCAACTCAAGAAACGTCCCAAGCTGATCGTAATGGATACCATGAATTTCTGGATGGAGATTGCTATGGACGATCTGCGCAAGACCATTTCGATGGTGGATGTACTGATGGTGAACGACAGTGAAGCCCGCCAGTTGAGCGGTGATTATTCACTGGTGCGAGCCGCCGCTACCATTATGAAAATGGGACCTAAATACCTGATCATCAAAAAAGGGGAACATGGTGCCCTGCTGTTCCACGATAACCAGGTGTTTTTTGCGCCTGCTTTACCCCTGGAAGACGTGTTTGACCCCACAGGCGCCGGCGATACATTTGCCGGAGGTTTTATGGGTCACCTGGCCAAAACCGGCGATATCTCTTTTGAGAATATGAAGACGGCGATCATCGTGGGAAGTGCTATGGCATCTTACTGCGTTGAGCGTTTTGGTACGGAGCGTTTACGCGAAATTACCAAGGCGGATATTGATAATCGACTGGCGGAATTTGTACAGCTGGTGAACTTTGATATTGACCTGGTAGGATAGCTCAATCTGCTGAAACACTAACCGGTGTTAGTGTTTGCTGGAAAATAGTTTTGGTAAAACTGAAGCTTCATAATATTTTCGCACTGCAATGATGCATTTGAAACATACAAAACGTATTAAGAAACCTCTCTAACGGGAAGTGCTTTACGTTTGTGTATACGCATATACTTGAAGCCTTCCCGAACCGGGGAGGCTTTTTTATTTACCGGATAACCATAACAAGTAACCATAAACAAAAACAAACAAAATGAAAGTAGCCGTAGTAGGTGCCACAGGACTGGTGGGCACTAAAATGTTGCAGGTATTAGCAGAACGTAATTTTCCCGTAACGGAACTGGTTCCCGTAGCTTCAGAAAGATCTGTGGGCAAGGAAGTGGAATTCAAGGGGAAAAAATACAAAGTGGTGAGCATGAGCGATGGCATTGCCGCCAAACCTGCTGTGGCTATCTTTTCCGCCGGGGGCGGCACTTCACTGGAATGGGCCCCGAAATTTGCTGAAGCCGGTATCCGGGTCATTGATAACTCATCAGCCTGGCGCATGGACCCCACCAAAAAATTAGTGGTGCCGGAAGTGAATGCTGATGTGCTTACCAAAGAGGACATGATCATCGCTAACCCTAACTGTTCTACCATACAGATGGTGGTTGCCTTACAGCCGCTGCACAAGAAATACCAGATCAAACGTGTCGTGGTAAGCACCTACCAGAGTGTGACCGGTACCGGTAAAAAAGCGGTGGATCAGCTGTTCAACGAAAGAAAAGGAGTGGAAGGTGATATGGCGTACAAATACCAGATTGACCTGAATGTGATCCCACAGATCGATGTGTTCCTGGATAACGGCTACACCAAGGAAGAAATGAAAATGGTGAAAGAAACCAACAAAATCATGGGCGATGATTCAATCCGTGTTACCGCTACTACAGTGCGTATTCCCGTAGTGGGCGGACACAGCGAAAGCGTGAACGTGGAGTTTGCCAATGATTTTGACCTGGCCGAAGTAAAAGACCTGCTAAGCAAAGCGCCCGGAGTGATCGTTCAGGATGACCCTGCTCAGGCATTGTATCCCATGCCATTATGGGCGCACGAAAAAGACGAAGTATTCGTTGGCCGTTTGCGCCGCGATGAAACACAGGCCAATACACTGAATATGTGGATCGTCAGCGATAACCTGCGCAAAGGTGCCGCCACCAACGCAGTGCAGATTGCTGAGTACCTGATGGGTAAAGGGCAGCTGTAAAAATTTGTGAGTGAGTAGTACCAGGTGCCGGCGTTGCAGAACGTCGGCACCTTTCGTAAGTAGTAAGTAGTAAGTAGTAAGTATGATGTACTACCTACTCACCACTCACTCATACAATGCCTGGTTCAGGAATTGGATCATAGGTTGCAAGGCTTCGAATGCAGCCGTGATCTTTTTGACCAGCCCCTTTTCCGTAAGGTCACCGTCGGCAAGCGGGGTTTTGGCTACCCAGCTTTTCAGTTTGATATAATCGATAGCGGGATTGTCTTTTTCGTATCCTTTCGGTTCACGTACGAGGCTCATGCCCTCACTTTTGTCGAGGTCTCCGTAACAGGATCTGAATTTTTTATGCTGGATGATGGCCTTGAATGCATCCCAGTTATAATCGATCTCCTGCCGGATCTTTTTTATCTGATCCGGCTCTGGCATATAACAACCACCGCCCATGAAACAGGCGCCTGGCTCAATATGGAAATAATAACCTGCCAGGGAAGATTTCTTACCACCCGCAACAATATAAGCGCCCATATTGCTCTTGTACGGGGCTTTATTTTTACTGAAACGAACGTCGCGGTTGATACGGAAAGTGCAGTCTTTGGCCGTAAGATGTGCTATCGTTTCATCTTTTTTAGCAAATTCAGCGATCACTGCATTTACCAGTGCCGCCATATCTGCTTTAGCAGCTTCGTATACTTTCCGGTTCTTCTCAAACCATTCGCGGTTGTTGTTTTTCTTCAGGTCTTTCAGGAACTTAATGGTAGACGCTTGTAACATAATAATTCATGTATTTAGATCGCACATTCGTGTAGCTGATGTTTCACACCAAGGCACGTTTAGTTGGATATTAATTGTAAGAATTCATCTTCCGACAATATCTTGATGGTATTGATCTTTTTGGCTTTTTCCAGTTTGCTTCCGGCATCTTCACCCACAACCAGGTAATTGAGTTTGGCACTTACACCACTCGCTATCACAGCTCCCTGCGCTTCAGCCAGCGTTTCTGCTTCGCTGCGTTTTAGTTTGGATAGGGTTCCGGTGAACAGGAAAGTCTGACCGGTCAGCGCACCTGCAACCACTGCTGCTTTTTTCTCATTGTTCATCTGCAGACCCAGTTTCTCCAACTGGTGCAGCATATCAATATTCTGTTCGTTCTGAAAGAACTGGGAAATACTTCTGGCCACTTTTACGCCTACATCTTCGAGGAGCAGCAGGTCTTCTTCTGTTTTATCAGTGAAATCAAAGAGATTCTCGACGGAATTAGCCAGCGTTTTGGCCGTGGTCTCCCCCACAAAACGGATGCCCAATGCATAGATCAGCCGGTGCAGTGGCTGTTTTTTAGATGCTTCGATAGCGGTTTTCAGGTTGTCGAGACTTTTTTTGCCGAAACCTTCCAGTCTGCCAATCTGCTCATAATCCAGTCGATAAATGCCGGGGATATCCTGTAACAGTCGCAGCTCATAAAACTTGCGCACATTGGCTTCGCCGAAATTTTTAATGTCCATGGCGTCTTTGCTCACAAAATGGATCATCTTCTCCACCACCTGGGCTTCACATTCAATATTGATACAACGCCATACGGCTTCGGTCTCTTCTTTATAGAGCTCGCTTTTGCAGACAGGGCATTTTTTGGGAAAGAGGATGCTTTCCTCGCTGCCATCTCTTAATTCAGGTAAGGATTTTACGATTTGTGGTATCACATCGCCTGCCCGTTCGATCAGAACGGCATCACCGATCTTGAGGTCCTTTTCCCTGATGTATTCTTCGTTATGCACTGAAATACTCGAAACAGTGACCCCACCGAGATACACAGGATCGAGTTTGGCAACCGGTGTTACGGCGCCGGTTCTTCCTACCTGGAATTCTATGGCCCTCAGTCGGGTAGTGGCCTGCCGGGCTTTGAACTTGAAGGCAATGGCCCAGCGGGGATGGTGGGAGGTCATGCCCAGTTTTTCCTGTAATACGGTATCATCCACTTTCACCACCATGCCATCGATTTCATAGGGAAGATTGTCGCGACCGGCTTCAAAATCCAGGCAATAATCGATCACGGGTTGGATACCTTTTACTACGCGTTTCTCTTTTTCGGGCGATCGGAATCCAAGGTCCCACAATAGTTTCAGGGATCCTGAATGACTTGCCAGCGGGTCGTCGTTACCTGCGGCGGTCCAGTTGCTATCTCTTACAAAAAAGCTGATATGGTATAAAAAAGCATCCAGGTTTCGCTCTGCCACTTCCCTGGGATCTTTCATTCGCAAGCTTCCTGACGCTGCATTGCGCGGGTTGGCCAGCGGGGCCAGGTTCTGTGCGGCGAGTAACTCATTGTATTTAGCAAAGGATTGTTTGCTCATGATGATCTCGCCGCGGATTTCTGCCTGGCGGATGCCGTATTTTGAAAAAGCAGCCGATAAAGGGATGGAGCGGATCTGTTTGATATTGGTAGTAATATCTTCTCCTTCCACCCCGTCGCCACGGGTAGCGGCACGCACCAGCTGGTCGTTCTCATAGATCAGCGATATGCTGGCACCATCAAACTTGGGTTCGATGCAATATTCGATCCTGTCCAGTTCGCTCAGCTCGCGGGCTTTCCGGTCAAAATCAGTCAGATCTTCTGCATTATAGCTGTTATCAAGGCTCAGCATGGGCACCAGGTGCTGTACAGTAACAAAATTCTGGTTCAGGCTGCTGCCCACACGCTGGGTGGGAGAGTCGGAAGTAACAGACCCGGGATGGGCTTTCTCCGTTCTTTGCAGTAACTGGTACAGACGGTCATATTCGTAATCAGATAACAGCGGTTCGTTCAATACATAGTACCGGTATTCATGAAATCGTAATACATCCCTTAACCCGTCTATTGCCGCCAATGGAACGGTTTCTGCCGTTTGCGACAGGAAATCCAATGATAGTTTCTGTAGTAGCTGTATCTGTTCTTTGTTGTACATAGACCTTGATTACCGGATAAAGGTAAGTCGCTGTGACATGAAAGAGAAACCGCTGTTAAAAATGCGGCTCTCATTATGAAACTTTGTATCTTGTCGGCATTGAAAAACAGGGATCAGGCCCTGTTGTTTTTTAATGAACAGCCATGATGAAAAAGAATACCGTACCTGCCACACAGGAACAACAACAGATGCGGGAAGCCACTGCCCTGGTGCAATCTTATCCTAAAGTACCGGTAACGGTCGATTGTGTGATCTTTGGTTTTGAAGAGAATAAACTGAAAGTATTATTGATCAAGAGCGACCTGGAACTGTTTAATGGACGTCTTTCTTTGCTGGGCGATATTGTCCAGAGCAACGAGGAACTGGATGATGCTGCATACCGGGTACTGAAAGAAAGGACCGGAATGAATGATGTGTTTCTTGACCAGGTTCGTACATTCGGCAGTCCCAAACGCCACCCCGGCGGCCGGGTCATCACCGTGGCCTATTGCTCTTTGCTGAATATCAATCACCATGAATTAAAAATCCTGGATAATGACCTGCACTGGCATTCTGTAGCAAGTCTGAAAGAAATGGCATTCGATCATAAAGAAATCGTGGATGCCTGTTATGCGTGGTTGCAGAAAAGAATACAGGAACATCCGTTAGGCTTTAACCTGCTGCCGGATAAATTTTCTCTGCGCGAACTGCAGAACCTGTAT
The DNA here is from genome assembly GCF_058231045.1 of Sediminibacterium sp. FW305-C-269. Taxonomy (NCBI): domain Bacteria; kingdom Pseudomonadati; phylum Bacteroidota; class Chitinophagia; order Chitinophagales; family Chitinophagaceae; genus Sediminibacterium; species Sediminibacterium sp. FW305-C-269. The sequence continues at coordinate 1,206,640 of NZ_JBIQXQ010000001.1, forward strand.
GAAGCCATACTGGGTATTTCGCTCGACAGGCGGAATTTCCGTAAAAAATTTGCTTCTATGGACCTGCTCATCGATATTGATGAAATGGAGCAGGATGTACCGCACAGGCCCGGCAAACTATATAAATTTAATTTTGAGAAATACGAAAAGAATAAACGGAAATGGGTAGGTATCGATTTCTGATAACAGGTTAGCCCGGCTTACCCCCTTTATCCCTTACATCTTTTTAGCTGGTATCCCCTTGTTGGGTTACTTTTACCAAATAAACATCCCGGTATGTTACATTCAATGACAGGTTATGGAAGGGCAGAGCAAACATTGGCCGATAAGACCTATCTGGTGGAAGTTCGCTCACTCAATGGCAAACAGTTCGATCTCCGTTTGAACATACCCACATTGCTGAAACCTTTTGAATTTGAAGTAAGGAACCTCCTGAACGAAGGGTTACAGCGGGGCAGTGTAGAATGTAATATCAGTATTAAACAAAATGGCGCCAGTAAACCCGTATCTATCAATACCGACCTGGCCAAAGCCTATTTTGAGCCTGTGGCGCAGCTGGCCAACGAATTGAAGCTGGAGACGGGTGATATCCTCAGCACTATCCTGAAACTGCCGGATGTGATCACCCCCTCAACGGAAATGCTGACAGATGAGGAGTGGAAGTTTTTTGAAAAGATCCTGAAAGAAGCCATTCAACACCTGAATAACCACAGGATGGATGAGGGCAGATCAATAGAAAACGATTTGTTACTGCGTATCAGTAATATTGAAACCCAACAGAAAGAGATCGAAAAACTGGAACCGTTGCGCAGGACCAAGATCAAAGAGGGACTGGTAAAAGTGCTGGAAGAGAATGTAGGTAAAGAGAGCTACGATGCCAACCGGCTGGAGCAGGAGCTGATCTATTATATTGAGAAGATTGATATCAGTGAAGAGCAGGTCCGTTTAAAGAATCACTGCGATTATTTCAGGGCGATACTGGCTGAGAAAGAAACCAGCAAAGGAAAAAAACTATCATTCATCCTGCAGGAATTTGGACGGGAGATCAATACCACCGGCTCCAAAGCCTATGATGCCACTATCCAGAAATGCGTGATCCTGATGAAGGATGAACTGGAGAAGGCAAAAGAGCAGATACTGAATGTGCTGTAACAACCGGCTTTCCTATCTTTGTAAAAATCACCTGTGTGAAACAAATTCTTTCGTTTTTCCTGTTGACACTGGCTTTCGCCTCCTGCCAGACACTGGATGTATTTGAAAAGACGGCTTTTTTTCCCGATCATGAGTGGGCAGGCAATCATAAGCCTTCTTTTACTTTTTCGATCGAAGATACTTCCGCCGCTTACCATATTTCAGTGGTATTTCGCCATGAAGATGCCTATCATTTCAACAATATCTGGCTAAATGTTACCACGCAGGCTCCCGGTGATACCGCCAAAACACAACTGGTAAATGTTACCCTGGCAAATAATAAAAAAGGCTGGCTGGGAACGGGTATGGGAGATGTGTTCGATCACCGGGCCCGCATAACCCGTATGCCGGTGAAACTGAAAAAAGGAAATTATACTTTCATCCTGCAGCAGCACATGCGCGAAGAACCCCTGCAGTACGTACTGAATGCCGGTATCCGTGTTGAAAAAGTGAAGCCATGAAAACAAAGCTGATGCCGCAGAAACTGGTGGTGGTTTCCCTGGTTTACTGGGTATTGCTTACGTATATGGTGGCAGCCCTGCTCTGGTGGTTCATTGCTCTCGAAAAACAGAACCGCGATATTACCCAGATCCGCATAACGGAACTGATGAAAGATGATCCCGCTTTCGAAACAAAATACGAGACTATTGTAAGGGCCCAAAAACGAAAAACCGCTCAATATATAGGCGAAGGGTCTACTTTTCTTGCCCTGATCCTGCTCGGTGCCGTATTTGTTTACCGGGCCACCAGGCGCCAGCTGAAACTGTCGCAGCAGCAGCAGAATTTCATGATGGCCATTACCCATGAACTGAAAACACCTATTGCGGTAACGCAGCTGAACCTGGAGACCCTGCAGAAAAGGAAACTGGACGAGGAAAAACAACAGAAACTCATCAACAATACCCTGCAGGAGGCTAACCGGTTGAACAGCCTCTGCAATAACATACTCCTGGCTTCGCAACTGGATGCCGGAAACTATTTGCGGGGCGAGGAAGAAGTAAACCTGTCTGACCTGGCCGAAGGTTGTGTGGATGATTTCCGGACCCGTTTCCCGCATAGGCAGATCGAGGAACAGATAGCACCCTCCCTGTACCTGAACGGAGAACCGCTGTTATTGCAGATGCTGGTGAACAACTTGTTGGAGAATGCTTTAAAATATTCACCCAAGGAAAAACCCGTAACCATTAGTTTGGCGGAAGCAAACGATAAGATCGTTCTTACGGTCAGCGATGAAGGACAAGGCATACCCGCCGGCGAAAAGAAGCGGATATTCGAGAAATTTTACCGGGCAGGTGACGAGAACACCCGGAAAGCCAAAGGAACCGGTCTGGGGTTGTATCTTTGCCGTAAGATCGCAGACAACCACAAAGGCTACATTTCTGTGACAGATAATTCTCCTTCGGGCAGTAGTTTTACGGTCACATTCCCTTTAGTATGAAAGAGTCTAAGGCAATCATATTGTTGGTAGAAGATGAAGAGAATCTTCATGAAGCACTCAAGCTCAATCTTGAGATGGAGGGTTATGAAGTGGTGTCGGCTTTTACTGGTAACGAAGCATTGGCAAAGATCGGTAACGAATATTTCGATCTTATCATCATGGATATCATGCTGCCTGAAGTGGATGGTATCAGTATTACCGAATCGGTCCGTATCAACAATAATGAAGTGCCCATCCTGATGCTGAGCGCCAAAAACAGTGGTGCAGACAGGGTACTGGGACTGAAAAAAGGAGCAGACGATTACCTGACCAAACCGTTCAACCTGGAAGAGCTATTGTTGCGGGTAGACAAACTCATCGATAAGAATAAAAAGATCCAGGTAAAGGAGTCGGTGGGTGATGTGTATGAATTTGGTAATAACCGGATCGATTTTAAAGCCCAGGATGCGATCACCTGGAACGGCCAGCAGATCGAACTCAGTAAAAAAGAAGCTATGCTGCTGAAGCTGCTGATAGAGAACAAGGGTGATGTGGTTACCCGCGAAAAGATATTGCAGGTGGTTTGGGGATACAATGTATATCCCACCACCCGTACCATCGATAATTTCATTCTCAGCTTCCGGAAATATTTTGAAGAGGACAGCCGTAATCCCCGGTTCTTTCATTCTGTCCGTGGTGTGGGGTATAAGTATACCGGTTAACCAGTGACCAAGAAATCCATTTTTCCAACAATATTTGACCTTTATCAGCGTTAAATGTTTGCAAACTCTGCTTACATGTCGCTACAAACATTAATCGATTTTCTCGAGCCGGTCAATATCGCACAGATTTCCAACGACGAAGGTTTCAAAGACACACAGTTAGGAAAACACATCACGGTATACGATGAAGTGTTCCCGGATATTTCAGGCGCGGATATGGTACTCGTAGGTTGTGGTGAAATGCGCGGTGCAGGCATGCAGTATACGAACACGGGTTCTCCTGATGCTATCCGTGCAGAATTCTATAAACTGTTTCACTGGCATACCGATGTGTCCGTGGCCGATCTGGGTAATGTAAAATGTGGCGCTACCCTGCAAGACAGCTACGCTGCACTCCGAACCGTGGTGCAGGAACTGGCGGAGCAGGGGAAAAAAGTGATCATTATCGGTGGATCACATGATAATACGCTGGCACAATACCAGGCATATGGTTCGATGAACAGAATTATAGATGCCGTTTGTGTAGACTCGCGAATTGACCTGGACATGGACAGTGTGTTGCCGGCAGATAACTTCCTGGTAGATATGTTCACGGGTGTGCCCAATCACCTGAGGCATTATACCCATATCGGTTTTCAGAGTTATTTTATGCACCCGCAGATGCTGGAGACGATTGATAAACTGGGGTTTGATTGCTATCGGGTGGGCAAGGTAAAAGAGGCTATTGAAGAAATGGAGCCTGCCATCCGCAACAGCGACCTGTTCAGTTTTGATATTGCAGCGATACAATATGCCCATGCACCTGCCAATCACATCACCCCCAATGGGTTTAACGGTGAAGAAGCCTGCACCTTGCTGCAATACGCGGGTATGAGTAAGAGCTGCAGCAGCATCGGTATTTACGGGTATATACCGGGGAAGGACCAGCACCAGCTTACCGCCAAACAGGTATCACATATGTTGTGGTATGTAATGGACGGGATCCAGAAAGGTAAAAATGAAGCATCTCTGGATAACCGCAGCAGTTTTGATGAGTTCACCATCGCATTTGCAGAAGTGGAGATGGATTTCCTGCGCAGCAAAAGAACAGGCAGGTGGTGGATGAAACTGCACGATGGCAAATATGCAGCCTGCAGTTACCAGGATTACCTGGTTGCCAGCCGTAATGATATCCCTGAAAGATGGATGCGTGCGGTGGAAAGAAGTTAGAAAACTACCGTTGATATATACAGTAAAGCCCGAGACGATCGGGCTTTGGTATTTCTTGTGCTGAATGATCCGGTGCAAGCAACAATCCTGTAAATTACAGCTCCCTAATGAACGGTTTATGAAAAGACAACTGAACCCATTCCTTCCGCTATTGGCATTATTGGCATTGGCCTCTTCCTGCAGTCTGCAAAAGCAGATCGCCAGGGAAGCGAAGAAAGATATGCTGGCACAGCCTGATTTCACCCCGGCACATATGGGTATCAGTATTTATGACCCTGCTGCACAGCAGTACCTGTATAATTACCAGTCTGACAAATATTTTGTACCGGCCAGTAACACCAAACTGTTTTCCTGTTATGCCGCTTTGAAATACCTGGGTGATAGCCTGGTGGGTATCCGTTATGTAGACAAAGGTGACGGCATAATAGAAGTAGAAGCGAATGGGGACGCCAGTTTCCTGCATCCTGATTTTAAGAACCAGCCGGTATTCGATTTTCTCAAAAAGCAAAAAAAGATATTGCTGACGGATGATAACTGGAGAGACAATGCCCTTGGCGCCGGTTGGGCCTGGGATGATTATAACAGCGATTATATGGCGGAGAGAAGTATGATGCCCATCTATGGCAATGTGGTACGCTTCACGAATGCAGGTTCACTCAAGGCATCGGTACCGTATTTTCAACAGCAGTTACAGGAAACGGCTGCCACCGGTAAAGGAACTTTTACGGTAAGCAGGTCTTTTGGCAATAACCAGTTTTTTACAAGGCCCGCAACGGGCAAATTCTCGGCAACGGATATCCCCTTTTATACCTCAGACAGGTCATTGCTGCCGCGCTTGCTGGCCGATACCCTGAAAACAGTGGTAGAACCGGTGCATGTTACCATCGATCGTTTACCTGATGTAGTGAAACTGTATTCACAACCCACTGATTCGTTGCTGAAGATCATGATGCATCGCAGCGATAACTTTTTTGCCGAACAAACCCTGTTGATGGTAGGTAACGAAAAGCTGGCCATGATGAATACGGCAAAGATCATCGATACCCTGCTCAAAACAGACCTGAAAGACCTGCCCCAGAAACCCAAATGGGTAGATGGCAGCGGGCTTAGCCGTTATAATCTTTTTACGCCCCAGGATTTTGTATGGCTACTTACTCAAATGAAGAACGAATTTAACTGGGAGCGGATCAAGACCATTTTGCCAACGGGTGGAACCGGAACCCTGGGCGGGCTTTATAAAAATTATGAAGGTCGGATTTTTGCCAAAACAGGAACACTCAGTAACCATGTGGCGCTGAGCGGTTATCTCCTGACTAAAAAAGGCAAACAACTGGTATTCTCGGTACTGGTAAATGCACACCAGACCTCTGCTGCCAATGTGCGTAAGGGGATCGAGAAGTTCCTGACCACGCTGATCGATAAATATTAGCGCGCAGGATTATTCTGAAAGCCTATCTGCCGAACATCCTGTCGAGGTAATCTTCTTTGAATTCCAGGTAAGTAGGACTTCCGGTAGGAGTTACGTTCGGGCTGTTGCAGGTGAAAAGTTCTTCAACCAGTACCAGCATTTCCTTCTGCGTTAAAGCCTGCCCTGCTTTGATGGCCTGTTGCCTGGCCATACAACGCACCAGTTTCTCGCGTTTGCTGAACTTGATATCGCTGCTGAAATGTTTGAACTGTTCTATCAGCAGTTCAATGGCGTGTTTTTCATTGCCAGGCAATACATCGGCAGGGATACCCTGTATCACAAAACTGTTGTTGCCAAAAGGTTCTACCTGGTAACCGATGGCCAGCAGGTCGGGCAGGAGATCAGTGAGCAAAGCAGCATCTGAACCGGCCACTTCCAGGGTCACAGGGAACAGACTTTGCTGTGTGGCCATCTGTTGTCCGTGTGCAGCCAGCCCGTAACGCTCGTAGAGTATCCGTTCATGCGCCAGTTGCTGGTGTACCAGTAAAAAACCGCTGTTGGTAGAAGCAATGATATAGGTGTTATGCAATTGTAACAAAGGGGTGTCGGGCAATACACGTAACCCGGTTTGCGGTTTTGGAGCAGAGGTCTGCAACTGCTGCGGTAAAGCCCGTTCTGTGTTCTGTGTAGTGTTTTCGGAATTGGCAGGGTTGTAAAACTCTTTCCAGTGCTTCAATTCGCTCTTCTCCCGCTGATCGTTCCGTTCAATAAAATGCGCCTGGTTCTTCTGGGTGAAGGTCTTGAACAGGTTGGAGGAGGATGCGGCATCTTTTTTGTCGGTTGTGAAGGGCTTGCTTACCGCGTCAAGTCCCTGTATTTCCGGGTTCAGTGTAAAGTCCAGCGAAGGTGCAATACTGAACTGGGCCAACGCATGTTTCACTGCAGCCTGCACAAATGCATAGATGATCTTTTCATCCTCGAATTTGATCTCCTGTTTGGTGGGATGTACATTGATATCTACCTGCGACGGGTCCAGATCTATATACAGCACATAACTCGGAAAACTGTCTTTGGCGATCATCTCCTCAAAAGCACTGTTCACCGAATGATTCAGGTAAGCGCTTTTGATGAAACGGTTGTTCACAAAGAAATACTGGTCGCCCCTTGTTTTGCGGGCAGTTTCCGGTTTGCCCACAAAACCATAGATATTCATGTAGTCGGTCTCTTCGTTCACACTCACCAGTTTGGCGTTGTAGGAAGAACCGAGTATCTGTACGATGCGTTGTTTTAAACTACCGGCTTCCAGGTGAAATACTTCCTGGCCATTGCTGGTGAGCGAAAAAAAGATGCCCGGGAATGCCATGGCCACGCGGGTGAACTCGTCCACGATATGCCGCATTTCTGCTGCATTGCTTTTCAAAAAGTTCCTGCGGGCGGGTACATTGAAGAAGAGGTTCTTCATGCTGATGCTGGTGCCCGCTGCACAGGCACAGGGTTCCTGTTTCACCACCTGGCTGTTCTCTATCTCAAGATAAGTGCCCAGTTCATCTTCGGCACGCCGTGTTTTCAATTCTACCTGTGCCACTGCCGCCACAGATGCCAGCGCCTCGCCCCTGAAACCCATGGTCTTGATACGGAACAGGTCCTCAATATTCCGGATCTTGCTGGTGGCATGACGCTCAAATGCCATACGGGCATCAGTCTCGCTCATGCCCCGGCCATTATCGATCACTTGTATCAGCGCTTTGCCTGCATCGGTCACGAAAAGGCGAATCTCGGTTGCCCCGGCATCGGCAGCGTTTTCCAGTAATTCCTTAACGGCACTGGCCGGCCGCTGGATCACTTCTCCCGCCGCTATCTGGTTTGCAATATTGTCCGGTAATAACTGTATGATATCCGCCACTACAAATCCTGGTTTGATAAAGGGAGCAAAAATACCACTCTCCTTTAACTTTTGGAAAGTTTTAAAACTTTCTCAAAGTTGGTCCCTTGGCGTAAATTTGCCGTTCTAAACAGCCTGAATATGACATTGAGTGCGGATATCAAGAAACTGGAACGCCATTTTGTTCCTCAAGATTTTGTAGTGACCGATTGGGCCTCCCTGGAGCCTTTTTTCAAAGACCTGTCCGAAAGGAAACTGGATTCCCGGTCCGACCTGGAAAAATGGCTGAAAGACATGAGTGAGATAGAGGCTGTAGTGAGCGAAGACGCCTGCTGGCGCCAGATCAAAATGACCTGCGATACCACCGATAAATCGCTGGAAGAGGCGTTCACCTATTTCTGCATGGAGATACAGCCCAAACTGCAACCCTATGCCGACCTGCTGAACCGGAAACTGGTAAACTGTCCATTCACCCAGGAACTGGACCAGCAGAAATATTTCACCTACCTGCGCAGTGTTAAAAAGAATATCGATCTGTTCCGCGAAGCCAATATACCACTGCAGGCAGAACTGAGTGTAATGCAGCAGCAATATGGCGCCATTGCCGGTAAAATGACGGTGGAAGTGGGCGGACAGGAATATACTCTGCAACAGGCAGCTAAATTCCTGGAAAGCCATGACCGGAATTTACGTGAGGAAGTATACCGTAAGATACAGGAGAGAAGGCTGCAGGATAAGCAGGCCATGCACGACCTGTATACGCAGCTTGTTCACAAAAGGAACGAAGTGGCCAAAAACGCAGGTTTCGCCAATTACCGCGATTATAAATTTGTAGAACTGGGCCGTTTCGACTACACCAAGGAGGACTGTTTCCAATTCCATGAAGCAGTAAAACTGCACGTACTGCCACTGATCGAGAAGATCTACCAGAAGAAAAAGCAGAAACTGCAGCTCAATACCCTGCGCCCATGGGATACAGAAGCGGAACCGGAAGGGGTGGAGCCGCTGAAACCCTTCACCAATGGCAATGATCTCTACGAGAAATCAGTGAACTGTTTTGAGCAGATGAACCCGTTTTTTGCCGATTGTCTGCGTAAGATGAATGAACTGAAACATTTTGACCTCGAAAGCCGCAAGGGCAAAGCTCCGGGTGGATATAACTGTCCTTTGTCTGAAAGTGGTGCACCTTTCATCTTCATGAATGCTGCCGGACAAATGAGCGATGTTACCACCATGGTACACGAAGGAGGACACGCCATACATTCTTTCCTGGCACACGAACTGGAACTGAGTGCGTTCAAAGAATATCCAATGGAAATTGCCGAAGTGGCCAGCATGAGCATGGAACTGTTCAGCATGAATCACTGGGAAGCGTTCTTTGATAACGCCGAAGACCTGAAGCGCGCCAAAGAACACCAGCTTGAAAGGACCATCACTATTTTCCCCTGGATCGCGATCATTGATAAGTTCCAGCATTGGGTATACGAAAATCCCAATCATACCATCGAAGAGAGAACAACGGAGTGGATGAAGATCCTGAATGAATTCTCTACCAACAGCATCGATTACACCGGCCTGGATATGTTCCGCGAAATAGGCTGGCAGCGTCAGTTACACCTGTTCGAAGTGCCTTTCTATTACATCGAATACGGCATTGCCCAGTTAGGCGCCATTGGTATGTGGATGCAGTACCAGCAAAACCCGCAACAGGCTTTGCAGAACTACATCAACGCCCTGAGCCTGGGTGGTACCAAAACCTTACCGGAATTATACAAGGCAGCCGGTCTGAAATTCGACCTGTCCCCCGCTCATATCAAAACACTGATGGAATTCACCGCAACCGAAATGGACAAGCTGTAAGCAACGAAGCCTATAGATAAAGACCTCTTTCCCTCTTTTTCTTCGTTTCTCTCTTATCGCAATACACACATAAAAAAACGCCACCTGTTGGGTGGCGTTTTACTTACTATTCTTTTTCTTTCGGTGGTTCCTGTTTAGGAGTCCCTTGCTGTGGTCTGGGGCCCTGTGGCCTTGGCCCCTGGTTCCTTTGTCCTCCCTGCTGGCCTCCGCGGTTTTGTTGCGGTGCTCTCTGTCCCTGTGGCCTTTGTTCTTTTTGGTTGGGTTGTTTGGGTGCCTGTCCACCACTTGGCTGTTGCCCTCCACGGTTTTGTTGCTGTGGTCTGCCCCCTTGTTTCTGGCCCTGTCCGCCGGCATCTTTTTGTCCTTGTTGTCTGCCTCCCTGGTTCCTTCCGCCCTGTTGCCTTTGTCCCTGCTGGTTACCACGGTTGCCACGCTCCTGGTCTCTTCTGCGGCGGTCGTTTCTTTCCAGTGTTTTTAAACTGATCTGTCCTACCAGGTCAACAAAGGCTGCAGGTTCATTTTCTTCCCTCTGTTTGCTGCTCACAATTTCAATGGCCTGTAATTCATCCACTTTCTGACCCTCACGGTTCAGTCGTTTGATCTCTTTTACGCGTTGTATGGTCAGTGGGTAGTGTTTGGTGTTATTAGGTAACACATACCACATCAGGTTCTTGAAAATATCTTTTTTGATCAGATGTGCAGTACCCATGGCGGTATCCAGGGTTTCTGCATAATCAGGGAACTGCTGCAGCGCATCCAGGTAAGTATCCAGTTCATAGTTCAGGCAGCATTTCAGCCTGCCGCACTGGCCACTCAGTTTGGTCTGATTGATAGAGAGGTTCTGGTAACGGGCTGCGGTGGTATTTACACTCTTGAACTCGTTCAGCCAGGTACTGCAGCACAATTCGCGGCCACAGCTTCCGATACCACCCACTTTGGCGGCTTCCTGGCGGATACCGATCTGGCGCATTTCCACTTTTACCTTAAAATCACTGGCGTATACTTTGATCAGCTCACGAAAATCCACGCGGTCGTCGGCGGTATAAAAGAAAGTGCCCTTCTTGCCATCGGCCTGTATCTCCACTTCGCTCAGTTTCATTTGTACATTCAACTGGCGGGCAATGGCGCGGCTTCGTGCCAGGATCTCTTTTTCCCGGCTTTTACTGATGTGGAAGGTCTCAATATCCCTTTCTGAACTCCGGCGCAGGATCTTTTTCATGTCGGGACTGAACTCGTCAACCCCTTTTTTCTTCATCTGGAGGCGTACCAGTTCACCGGTCAGGCTCACTTCGCCTACGTCGAAACCGCTCACCCCTTCTACGGTTACATAATCGCCTTTCTCAAAATATTGTAATGTGGTGTTGCGGTAGAATTCTTTGCGGCTTCCCTGTTTAAAAGTGACTTCAATGACTTTACAATTGCTTTCGGGGTCGCTGAAGGGAAGGTTTAACAACCAGTCATGCACATTCATCCGGTTACAGCCACCCGTGCTGCAACCTCCGTTGCTTTTGCATCCCCCCGGTTTTCCCCCGTTTTTGGAGGAACTACATGATCCACAGCCCATATTGAACAGATAAGTTGTTAGTTAAAAAAGGAGAGGGACTGATTGGGCGGGCAACAGTACTGCTATGATGCTTCAGTTGTGTCACTCACGTCAGGGTCCGGGGCGTTCATCGGCCACGGCTGGTACAAACGTGATGTTCGCATCTGCCTTCAAAATATATTGATAAGCGTAAAACAGTGCAACGTGTACGATCGGTAACCGGTTTCAGGGTAGCCAAACCTTACACAAACCCACACAAAATCCTTCTCACTGCCTGGGGGGCAAGTACGGTCGGGCATCCGCCCTCCAATACCGGCCTTCCGAAGCTAGTTCATCAAAATTAGGGTTTTGTTCTGAATGATATGGTACAGTTTAATACTGAGGGCCTGGAACAGCATTTTGGCATTGGCATTCCGCTCTATGTAGTAGGCGGCCCGGTCAAGTTCCTCAATAATGGCCTGTTGCTGGCTTACAGAAGCTATTTTGTTCAGTCTTTGGGCAAAATCCTTCTCATGATCACCCAAAAACACCCCATCTGGCCCCAATATCTTGATCCGGATACTCTGTTCGAGCAGGTGGTTAAAGTAGCGGAGGAACTGTTTCTGCTTCTCCCGGCCCAGTTTGGCAGCTTCTTCGGTAAATTTTACCTGTGCCATGGGACCGCCTTTCAAAGTAGCATTCAGCCATTCGCGCAGCAGGCTCTGCCAGTCCTGGTCGGCATGTTGTATCAGCTGCAGGGCTTCCCGGTAGTTACCCTCACAGATCCCGGCTATTTGGCGGGCAGCATCCGGGGCCAGTTTGGCCCTTTCTATGAGTGCCTGCTCTATCTCGCTGTTGTCGGGCATGGGTATCTTCACCAGCTGGCAGCGACTCAATATGGTCGGCAGGATCTGCTCATCGTTCTCAGCCACCAGGATGAATAAGGTATTGGGTGGGGGCTCTTCTATCAGTTTCAGTAATTTATTGCCTTCCTTACCGAGGTATTCCGGCATCCAAAGTACCAGCACTTTGTATTCGCTTTCAAAACTCTTCAGGCTCAGTTGCCGGTTGATCTCGTTGCACTCTTCTGCGGTGATATTGCCCTGTTTGTTCTCGGCGCCAATGAATTGCAACCAGTCGTACACATTGCCGTACGGGTAATTTTTCAGGAACTCCCTCCACTCAGCTATATAATCTGAACTAACGGGTTTGTCGCCCGATTTTTTGGGGATTACCGGGTAGGTAAAATGAAGGTCCGGATGTATCAGCTGTTCTGCACGTTGAAAAGCCGGCTGGTCGGCAATGGCATCCGGATGAATAAAGGAGGGGGTAGGTTCCAGTGCCGTCATGCCACCGAACAGGTCTTCCACTACCGGCGCAGGTTGGGGAAGTGATACGATGTATTGTGCAAATGCCAATGCCAGCGGCAGAGTGCCGCTTCCTTCCTTTCCCAGGAACAGCAAAGCATGGCTCAAACGGTTCTGTTCTACCATTTCGGCCAGGTGTTGTTTGACCGCCTGCTGACCTATCACATCTTTGAATAACATTGCAGATTCGGGATTCTCAGGCGTCAAAAGTAAAGGTTCCTGAAAAGAAAAAGGAGAATGTTTGTTAACAAACATTCTCCTTTTTCAACAACATTTGATCCGCAGATCCATGAATGGATCATTTCAGGTATTTCAGAATTTCTTCGCTGTCGGGTTTTACTTTGCTTTCAAAATAGGCGATCATTTTTCCGTTCTCATCCAGCAGGAATTTGTTAAAGTTCCATTTGATTTCTGCATCCAGCACACCGTTCTGGTTTTTGTGGGTAAGCCACTGGTAGATGGGGGCGGTATCGTCTCCTTTCACGCTTATTTTGCTGGCCAGCGGGAAAGTTACGCCAAAACGGGCTTTGCAGAATTCCTGGATCTCCCCATCACTGCCGGGTTCCTGTCCGCCAAAATTATTGGCCGGGAAACCTACGATCACGAGTTTGTCTTTGTATTGTTCATACACTTTTTCCAAAGCTTCGTACTGGGGGGTATACCCGCATTTCGAAGCTGTGTTCACCACCAGTATCTTTTTACCCTTGAACCTGGAAAAATCAATGGTTCCGCCTTCAATGGATTTCACTTTAAAACTGTGTATGGATGGGCTGCCCGGAAAGGTAAAAGCACTCAGCATAACTGCAATGGTAATGGTCAGATAGTATTTCATGGTTGGTTGTTTTTTGTAAAGAACAGATAAATATAAAAAAGGTTCTGCATTATGGAGAAGTTAAAAATTAAAAGGTAACAGTTGCAAGCGCATGATTGATTTACCATAATCCATTGCTAGTATTAACTTTTAACTAACCAGTATACCCTACTGCCGCCACGCTCAACTGTGTTCCGGGGATTTCCAGTATAGACGATCCGCAGGCTTCCAGGGTTGCCCCGGTGGTGATCACGTCATCCACAAGAAGGATATGTCTGTTGGTCAGTGATTCCGGCTGCGTAACGGCGAATACATTTTCCATATTCTGCCAGCGACTGAGCCGGTTACGGTGGGTCTGTGTTTCGGTAAAGCGAACCCGGGTCACGGCATTGGCAAGAACCGGTTTGTTCCATATCTCCCTGATGCCTTCGCATAATAGGGCTGATTGGTTATAACCACGGATGAATTCTTTTTTGGGATTCAATGGAATTGGTATCAGTACCTCAATTCCTGCAAACCGTTCGGTATTGGCCAGCGCATATCCCAGCATCCTGCCTAAAAAATAGCCTGCTTCCCGGTTATTCTTATATTTTAACTGAACCAGCAGGTGTTGCAGTAATGAAGCTTTGGTGAAATGGTAAACCGCTGCGGCATGATTCACCGGTAATCTTCCATAGAAGGTTTTTTCTACCGGATTGCCTGGTTTGTTAAAGAAACCGGTCGCCGGTAAATGGTGTATGCAGCGGGTACAGAGGAACTGGTTATCAGATATCAGGGTCGAGCCGCAACCCTCACAGTTATGCGGATAAAAAAGGTGCAACAGGGAAGACAGGTATTTGCTGCGAAAACTGGTCATGATGCAAATTTCCTTTGGCATTGTATACGGAAATCAGGTATTTACCGCAATTGAGTGGTAAGTAATAAGTTCTAAGTAATCGGTTGCAGGCTAATGGGGGGATGGGAGTATATGTTAGAAGAGTTGCTGGTATACTTCATCCACCCTGCTGAGGGCTATTACCTGTATTTTATAGGCTTTGGGGTCGAAGCTTTTTTTGTTGTATTTGGATACGATGATCTTTTCAAAACCCAGTTTTTCCGCTTCGGCGATTCTTTGTTCAATGCGGTTTACGGCACGTATCTCGCCGTTGAGGCCCACTTCACCGGCAAAACAGATATGTGCGGGCAGGGATATGTCTTCGTATGAGGAAAGCAGGGCACAGATCACTGCCAGGTCGATGGAAGGATCTTCTACTTTTATGCCACCGGCTATGTTCACAAAGACGTCTTTCATGCCAAACTGGAAGCCTCCTCTTTTCTCCAGTACAGCCAACAATAATTGTAAACGGCGCAGGTCAAAACCGCTAACAGTTCTTTGCGGGGTTCCGTATACGCTTTGTGTTACCAGGGCCTGCACTTCAATCAATAATGGGCGCATGCCCTCCAGTGTTGCTGCAATGGCACTGCCGCTTAACTGTTCTTCTCTTTGAGCGATGAGTATTTCGGAAGGATTGGCAACGATGCGCATGCCGTCTCCCGTCATTTCATAGATGCCTAATTCCGCGGTGCTTCCGAACCGGTTCTTCAGCGTGCGCAGGATGCGGTAAGCATAATGCCGGTCACCTTCAAACTGCAGAACGGTATCTACCATATGCTCCAGTATTTTTGGTCCGGCTATTGCTCCGTCCTTGGTGATATGGCCAATCAGGAAAACAGGTGTATTGGTCTCTTTGGCAAACCGCTGAAATTCCGCTGCGCATTCCCTGATCTGTGAAACACTGCCTGCCGATGAATCGATCAGGTTAGATTGTAAGGTTTGTATCGAATCTACGATCACCAGCTGGGGTTTCAGTTTTCTGATCTCCTGAAAGATAGTCTGGGTGCTGGTTTCCGTAAGTAAATAAAAATGATCATTGTGAATTTTCAAACGGTCTGCACGCATTTTGATCTGCTGTTCACTCTCTTCCCCGCTGATATAGAGAACACGCAATTGATCAATCAGCAGACCGTTCTGCAGGAACAGCGTGCTTTTTCCGATACCGGGTTCACCTGCTACCAATATGATACTTCCAGGAACGATGCCTCCACCCAGTACGCGGTTCAGTTCCGTATCTTTTGTAGCGATCCTTTTTTCAGTAGTACTTATGACATCCTGTAAAGCAACTGTTTTGCTATTCCTTTTTTCACTGCTGTAGTTGTTCCAGTTCTCTTCCTTGTTGGTTCCTTTATCTAGAATTTCTTCCGTGAATGTGTTCCATTGTGAGCAACCCGGGCACTTACCAATCCATTTCGCACTTTCGTATCCGCAGTTGCTACAGAAAAATGCTGTTTTTATTTTACTCATGTGATAAAGATAAACTGAGTTGCGAATGTGTTAATACTTGGGAGACAAAACAGTGAAAGAAACGGATCGGTAACAGATACTAAATCGTAAAAACAAACGTTGATGGTCAGTAAAACTGAATTTTTTAAAGCAGTATTTCAGGAATGTAAAAGGGCCAACATTGCTGTTGACCCCGTTACTTACTAACCCATTAAATTCTTCCACTAAATTACAATAATGGGGCAGAATCCAAAATTATTTTTTGCCCCATCCTGCAAAATTCCCTTCTCCGAAAACCTGACAGCCTAATTAATTTATTAAAGTAAATAATTTTTAATTTGCTGTTTATCAATATATTAGAAAGAATCTCTTGTCGACTCCTCTTTTTTTCTTTTCCTATCTGTTCAGTAATAAAGTGATTATGAATTGCTTAAATATTGACCGGAATTATATAAAAATATATTTAATATGTTAATGAAGTGATAAGCTATTTGACCACCCACCCGGAAGCCCTTGTGATGGATTTTTAAGATCGGGAAGATGCAATAAATATGAAATAAATAAATATGTATTAAAATATGATTTTAGGCCCTGTTTTTTAAAAAGTAAGTGCAAAATTTCCTTCTTTTCAGGGATAGCTATTTTTCCCAATTACTGTAAAATACATAGCTCATGGGGGGACATCCACCGGTATGATCTTTCGCTAATAAGGGGTACTTACAGTATACCAACTTTCATTTCACCGGTAAAAAAAGCTGTTTTACCCCTAAATAATGTGTTGTTTTAACATACATTTAAGATTAAAAATAAATTAAAATATCGTATTAAAAAGGTCGAAGAGCAGCTTTTTATTTACTTAGGAGGTCAGAAAGGCTGATAAACGGCCACTTTCAAAAAAATCACAACATGAGAAAAAAACTGCTAATGACAGTTTGTGCATATGCCATGGCCATTCTGGTCGGCTTTGCACAGACAACTATAACCGGTAAGGTTATGGACGACAAAGGGTCTCCTGTAGCGGGAGCCACTGTGTTAGAAAAAGGTACCAAGAACGGTGTCAGTGCCGGTAACGATGGTGCTTTTTCTATTAAAGTAAAGAATGGCGCAACGCTGGTGGTTTCTGCATTGGGTTTTGAAACCAAATCTGTTGTCGCATCTTCCTCCAACCTGATGGTTCAGCTGGTTACCGATATCCGCTCCCTGAGTGAAGTGGTGGTAACGGGTGTGGGCGCTGCTACCAGTAAGAAAAAACTGGGTATCGCTGTTGAAGCAGTGAATGTAGGCAACCAGGTAAAGGTTCCGTCTGGCGATGTTGGCCAACAGTTGGTTGGTCAGGTAGCCGGAGCGCAGATTTCTTCTACCAATGGTAACCCCGGTCAGCCGCTGAATATCCTGCTGCGTGGTATCAATACCATCCAGGGGGGAACTTTCCCGATGATCCTGGTGGATGGTCTGGAAGTGCGCGCCACTGACCTGGGTTCTATAGATGTAAACATCATCGAAAGAGTGGAAGTGGTACAAGGTGCCGCTGCAGCCTCCTTATATGGTGCTCAGGGTGCGAATGGTGTTATCCAGTTATTTACCAAGAAAGCGAAAGCCGGCCGACTGAATATTGATGTCAGCAGCAGTGCTACCACCAACGAACTGCTGAACGTGGGTGGCCTGTCCAAATCCAGATTCCACGCTTTTGCCACCGATGCCAGTAACAATGTCATCAAAGCAAACGGTCAGCCCCTGGTGTTCGATCCCGCTTTGAGTGTATATGATGCGAACGTTCAGTACAGTGCGTTAAACGTTGCCAGTTTTGCCAACAAAGCCTACGACAAAAACCTGCAGTACTACGATCACTATAAAATGTTCCTGAAGAAAGGATATGTACTGAATAACTCTGTAACCATTTCTGGCAGCAGGGAGAAAGTAGATTTCCTGTTGTCTGCTTCTTACAATAAGCAGAACTCCAACTTTAAAGATAACGGCGACTATGCACGTTCCAATTTAACAAGCAAACTGAGCGTAGAACTGGCTAAGAACCTGAAACTGACCAGTTTGACCCAGTTGGTGTATACAAAGAATACGCTGAACGACCAGTCTGGTCGTAGTATCTTCTATAGCATCAACAATTCACGTCCTTTTGCCAACTACGACTACAGAGATCAGGATGGTAACTATGGCGTATACTTTGGTGATGCTGTGGGTGTGAACGGTGCCAACCCCAACTTTGTAAACCAGTATACCAGTACGCTGATCAACAAAGTGGATATTGTTCAGAACTTCAACCTGAACTACCGCTTTGCCCGTTACCTGGAACTGGATGCCAAGTACAGCCTGAATGTATCGAACAGCAATACCACTTACCGTTACGAAGACCAGTCGCTGAACAAGAACGCTGTGTACAACGATTATTTCTACAGTAACTATAACCCCAACTCTTCTCCCACCAGCACTGGTGAGATCGACAACTATGTGGATCGTACTACTTTCCAGAACTTTGTAGGTACGGCTACCGTTCGGACAGACTTTGACAAGGATTTTGGACTGAAGGTTCCCGTGAAAACAATTACCACTGTTGCCTTTGACTATCGTAAAAACAACTACAGGCAGTTTGCTGCTTATGGATACGATGCTCCTGGTTACAACCCTTGGAATGCTTCGCAGGCTGCGGTATATAAAGTGATTTCTGATTATGTAGAACCTTTCATTACTTACGGTTTCCTGGCCAACCAACGCTTTGAATGGAGCGATCTGGCTGGTGTGGCTGTAGGTGTAAGAAGCGATTATTCCTCTGCTTTCGGAAGTGGTGCTACCGCACAGACCTTCCCAAGAGGTGATGCATTCGTGAACATTTCACGCTTTAAGTTCTGGGAGAGTTCAAAGATCTCCAATGTGATCTCTGATTTCAAGATCAGAGCTGCTTATGGTGAAGCAGGTATCCAGCCGGGCGCTTTCCAGCGTTTCCCTGTACTGGGTGCTTCTAACCTGGGCTCCAACAGCGTGTTCAGGTTCCCAACTACCAGTCCTAATCCAAACCTGGCAGTGGAATTGTCCAAAGAGACTGAATTAGGTTTCGACCTCGGTTTCAATCTGCTGAAGGGCGACTGGTTGAAAAATGCCAACTTCTCTTTCACTTACTGGAAAAGAAATACGGATAATGCGATCTATCGTGTAGATGCTGCTCCTTCTACAGGTGTGGGTAGCATCCTGAACAATGCATTCGGTCTGGGATCAAATGGTATCCAGGCTTCATTGAACCTGAATGTATTGTCCAAGAAAGATTTTAGCTGGGATTTCACCACTAACTTCTCCAAACAGACTTCAGAGATCACCAGTGTAACAGGTGCCGATGTGGTGGTTCTTTCTGCCGCAGGAAGTACCGGTTTGACCCTGAAACCAGGTTTGAAGATCGGTCAGATCTTCGGCTTCCTGGTACTAAGGTCAGTTGACCAGGCAGATCCTAAAACCGGTCAGCCTTTCATCCCGAAAGCCAACCAGGCTAACTATGAAGTGGCCAGCAATGGCTGGGTAGTGAACAAGACCACTAAACAGCCGATCAGTTCTCCTGGTCAATACAGCTTTGGTGATCCTAATCCTAAGTTCAATATGAGCTTTATCAATAATTTCAACTACAAAGGATTCCTGTCACTTAGCATGCAGTGGGATTGGGTAAACGGAAGCCACCTGTACAACCAGACCAAGGAATGGATGTACCGTGATGGTATTCACTCTGATTATGCAAAACCGCTGACCATTGACGGTGTTACACAGGCATATACTGCTTTCTATCGTGGTATTTACCAGGTGGGACAGAATAACGGTACCAAAGACTACTTTTATGAAGATGCTTCTTTTGCCCGTTTAAGGAACCTGTCAGTAGGTATCGATTTCTCAAAATTGCTTAAGATCAAAACATTCCAGCGTTTACAATTGGTGCTGTCAGGTCGTAACCTGGTAACCATCACCAAGTACACAGGTATGGATCCGGAAGTAAGTTCAGGTGCATCCAACTCTTCATTCGACCGTGGAGTTGATCATAACACGCTTCCTAACACCAAAGCCTATACCATTGGTTTGAATGTTGGATTTTAATCTTAATCATAAAATTTAGAAGACATGAAGAATAATAAAATTCTGGTTGGGATACTGGGTATGGCTTTGAGCATGACTGCTTGTAAGAAAGACCTGGATATCTCTAATACCAATCAACCTACGCCAGAGAGCGCGCAGAACGAAGCCGGTGTGATATCGCTGGCTCAGGGTTCTATTTATCGAAATGGTTTTTACGACCTCAAATACTCCGATGGCGTATATGGTCGCTTCTGGGCTGGTGCTACCGGATTCCAGGAAATGATGGGTGATATTATCGGAGCAGAAGCTGCAAATGCTTTCATGAACCAGATCGGATGCCCCAACAAAGTGACCCTCGATAACGGTACCGTTGTATTGAATCCGAGTGCCATCAATACACAGTATGCTTTGCTGCGTAACATCAATAACAACCAGCAGCAGGGTAGTAATGCCACTTATTATGAGTGGGCTTACATGTACAACATGATCACTGCAGCCAATTCGATCCTGAAGATCGCCGAAAGCACCACATTCACCGGTGCAGGCGCTGCCACCAAAAAAGCAACGGTTCAAGCCTGGGCTTACTGGTGGAAAGGATACGCGTATGCGAGGATCGGTTCAATCTATTACGCTGGTCTCATTCAGAATGCCGGTACTACAGAAGCAACCACCAATGGTAACTATGTAACCAAAGAAGCGATTATCACCGAGTCAAATGCGAATTTCGACAAGTGTGCTGCTGCACTGACTGCTGCCACTTCAGCTACTGATTATTCAACTGTGTTGGCACAACTGCTGCCATCATTCGTACAAAAAGGGAAGGGCGGTGTACTGACCACTGCTATGTGGCAGCGTAACATCAATACCATGAAGGCCCGTAATATCCTGGTGAATACCCCAAAATCAGCGATGACCGCTACCCAGTGGCAGTCTATCCTTACTTTGGTAAACAATGGTATTACGGCTACTGATTACATCTTTACCGGACGTACTGATCCTAACGGTGATTTCCTGGGAACTACTATTGCAGACAAGATCCAGTCTCAGGGTAACGCCACCAATACCTACAAACTCAGTGAGCGTTGGGTTCAGGAGTTCAGGGCTGGTGACAAACGGAAGGACAATAACGTTCGTACGCTGCCTAACGTAGGTATTTTCAATACCGACCGAGGTAACTCTTTCAATACCCGGTTCAGCCTGACTAATGGCGGTTCCGGCCTCCCGGGTGTGATCGTGTATGCCAACCTGGTGGCAGGTGCCAATGAGATCAGCCTTTGCGGAACCTACGAGGAGAATGAGCTGATGAAAGCGGAAGCATTGATCCAGACCAACCAGATCGATCTGGGTGTTAAATCCATCGATAACGTAAGGGCTTACCAGGGTGCCGGCCTTGCCGCACTTCCGGCAGGTATGACACAGGCAGCTGCTTATGAGGAGCTGCGCAGTGAAAGAAGGATCGCCCTGGCTTTCAAAGGACTGTCTTTCTACGATGCACGTCGCTGGGAGATCATTGCGCCGGACAAATCACGTACCGGCTGTAATGTGATTTCTGCAGCGGGTGTATTGAATACCAATGCTACCATTGTATACGGATTCCTGGATTACTGGGATGTTCCGGATAAT
Organism: Sediminibacterium sp. FW305-C-269; assembly: GCF_058231045.1. Classification (NCBI taxonomy): domain Bacteria; kingdom Pseudomonadati; phylum Bacteroidota; class Chitinophagia; order Chitinophagales; family Chitinophagaceae; genus Sediminibacterium; species Sediminibacterium sp. FW305-C-269. Next base: position 1,228,034 of record NZ_JBIQXQ010000001.1, read on the forward strand.
GAACTGGCTTACAACCCTCCTGCGGCTGGTTCTGCAGCGGTTAAGAACCCGAAGCAGTAATAACTTGAATATGTTTTCCTGGTAACAGGATTGATCAGGGCCCTTAATTGGGCCTTGATTGTTTTAGGGAAGGTTGTAACTTACCTGTATAAATCCGATCTATGCGTACCTGTTTAGTCCAGATTTTCCTGCTGCTTTTCATCAGCAACGGTATTGCGGCTCAGGGTAATGGCCTGGTGGTAAAAGGCAAGTGGCCGAGCCAGGTATTTATCAGCGATGTAAACGGACGTCCTTTTGAAAGTCGTTTTGATGATGTAAGCGGTACACCTTATTTTAATGCGGCCTATAAGTACGGAGACATCACACTGAAACAGGGTAGAAAATTTACCCAGGTTAAAATGAAGATCAACCTGGTTACGCAGGAAACTGTTTTTGTATCGGCGAACGGTATTGAAGGTTATATGGAGGCGGGTATGGTGAAAGAGATCAGTTATGCGGATACTACAGCTGGCGGTATTTTCCTGTACAGGTTTCAAACGGGGTTCCCTTCTGTGGACAGACAGAATGATAAACATTTTTACCAGGTATTGGCTGAGGGGCGCTGCAGCCTCGTCCGATCGATCGTAAAGAAAGTGATAGAGCGCCGCAATGAATTGTCGGGCGAAGTGGTCAAGGAATTCGAATCGACTGAAAATGTATACCTGTATATAAACGGAGAAATGAAAAGGTTCAAAAGAGATAAGGAGGCGGTACTGTCGTTACTGGCGGATAAACAGGCAGAACTTAACCAGTACGTGACGGAACACAAAACCAATTTTAAAAACCTTGATCAGGTGGCTCTTTTGCTGAATTACTATAATTCACTTTGATCCCATATATCAGGCATAAAAAAACTCAGGTTGAACTACCTGAGTTTTTTTATGCCTGATCTGTCCATTAGAATTTGATCTCTTCTTCGTGTTCGTTAAAGAACTTGAACTCAATCAGGTGATAATTGGTATTGGCCTGCGCTTTCAGGTTGGTCTTGTATTTACGTTTCCATTTTTTGATAATGGAAGTGAAAAAGCCTTTGGTGAGGTAAGAATATACGATCGGGTGTACCACCAATGTCAGGTTTTTATGTGCATGGGTGATCAGGTAGTGCAGGCGTTTTTCGATCTCATCTTCCAATAATAAGGTTGAAGTGATCTTGCCGGTACCATTACAGGCCGGGCAGTTCTCGGAAGTATTGATGTTTACTTCCGGACGCATACGCTGTCGGGTGATCTGCAGCAGACCGAATTTGGAGATCGGCAGTACGGAATGTTTGGCCCGGTCGGTTTTCATATAACCTTCCATCGCTTCCTGTACTTTTCTTTTGTTGTCGGGCAGCTTCATGTCAATAAAGTCTACCACGATGATGCCGCCGATATCTCTCAAACGAAGCTGGCGTGCAATTTCCTCTGCAGCTTCTAAGTTGGTTTCAAGGGCATTATCTTCCTGGTTATTGCTCACACTTTTGTAACCGCTGTTCACATCGATCACATGCAGGGCTTCTGTATGTTCAATGATCAGGTAAGCACCGCTGGGCAGGTTTACCGTTTTGCCAAAAGAGGATTTTACCTGTTTGGTAACCCCAAACTGGTCGAAGATGGGCAACCCGTTATTCTGGTACAGGCTAACAATATCTGTTTTATCCGGCGCAATACGCTGTATATAACTTTGTGTTACCCCAAACAGGCTCTTATCGTTTACTACCACTTTATTGAAATCAGCACTGAGCAGGTCGCGCAGGATGCTGGTGGTTTTGTTTTCTTCGCTGAGGATCCTTACGGGCGCTACAGCACCTTTGAGGTTAGACTTGATGGTTTTCCAGGTTTCCTGCAGTGCCAGCAGATCCTGGTGCAGTTCGGCGGTGCTTTTGCCTTCGGCTGCGGTTCTTACGATCACCCCAAAATTCTTTGGGCGGATGGCTTCTACGATCTTATGCAACCGTTTTCTTTCTTCTGAAGAATGGATCTTTTTAGAAACAGCAACGATCTCGTTGAAAGGGGTCAGTACCACAAATCTGCCGGGAAGCGATAATTCGCAGCTCAGGCGTGGGCCTTTGGCTGCGATCGGTTCTTTCAATATCTGAACCAATACATGCGGCTTGCCGTTCAGTACTTCGTTGATCTTGCCGGTTTTAACAATCTCCGGTTCTGAATGGAATTTGGAAAAATCGAATCCATTTGGCTCTTTGTCGTTCATGGCCAGCTGGGTGAATTTCAGGATAGAACGTACATAAGGACTGAGGTCGGTGTAGTGAAGGAATGCATCTTTTTCAAACCCCACATCCACAAATGCAGCATTCAGTCCCGGGATCAGTTTTTTCACCTTCCCGAGATAGAGGTCGCCCACGGCAAAACTGGCATCCGTTTTCTCGTTATGCAGTTCAACCAGTTTTTTGTCCTCCAGGAATGCGATTTCCACACCTGTTGGGCTGGCATTAATGATTAATTCTTTGTTCACAAAAAAGCAACTTTTACATACAAAATAACAGCCGGGTATGCGGCAGACCAACACACACTTAGATCCGTATCGCTCGTCACCAGATCAGGAAGGAAAAGGGAAAGTTGCAGCGTAGAAAGGTAGTGACGATATCCTGGAAAGTGTCAAAAGCAGTCACGCCATAGGGTGTGACTGCTTTTTATAAAGGTCAGATGAAAGAACAGGATTACTTGTTCTTCTTCTTATGACGATTCTTTCTTAAACGTTTTTTACGTTTGTGAGTCGCAATTTTATGACGCTTTCTCTTCTTACCACAAGGCATACACTTAGTAATTTTGTTTGTTAATGAATAGATTTATTTTTTCAATTCGGTAATCCTTTTATCAAGCTCTTTCTGTGCTTCCGGTATTTTTACCAGTGTTTTCACTTTTTCATACCATTTCACAGCATTGGTCTTATCGCCCTTTGCTTCGTAACATTCGGCAAGGTTGAAAATGGCTTCCAGGTTGTTGGGTTGTTTCTGAACAACGATGGAGAACCGTTCAATGGCTTTGTCGAACTGTCCGCTTCTTTTCCCTCCCATGCCTAATACCATCTGGGCGTATATATTACCCGGATCTTTCTGGGCAATCTCCCGAACAGGTAAGATACCTTCCATCGGATTGTCTGAAATATTACCGAACAAATAACAGGCCCCGATGCCGATCCGGCTCGAATCATTGGCGGGATTCAGTACCAAAGCTTTCTCTAAAAGAACTTTTGCATTGCTGGCCAGCCAGTTTTGCATGGCCGGTTGCCCTTCTGTCATCAGGTTGTCTAAAAACAGATGGGCGGCAAAGGTGAGGCTTTTTTCAGAATTTTCCAACTTGGCGGCCTCCGCAGTATAATAAGCATAGGGCTCGAACATGCGGGCCGAGTCTTTCCAGAAGCGGGCTAACTGGTGGTAAACATGCAATTGTTGCTCTTTTACATCGCCGCGTACGACGGAATTCTCCAGTTTCAGCAGGCGGTCATTCTGGGCAGGACTGATTCTTTCCTTGGCTTTTGCCAGGATTTCTTCAAATTTAATTGATTGATGCTCAGTGTGTTGCTCTTGTTTTGCTTCTGCAACAGGTTTTTTGGGTGGGACGGTTTTGCCCCAAGAATACAGAAGAACAAATAAAAGGAGACCCGCTCCGACCAATACAAATTGCTTTTTTTTCACTCCAGGTTGCTTTGCGCAAAGTTAGTCAGGCTTGCGTTTGCTTTTCACTTCGCTTACAAATTCTTTCGCCGGCTTAAAAGCAGGGATATAATGTTCGGGTATTTCAACCGCCACATTCTTTTTAATGTTACGCCCGATCTTGGCAGCACGCTTCTTGGTAATAAAGCTGCCAAACCCACGTATATAGATGTTTTGGCCATTCGAGAGGCTTTCTTTTACTTCTTTGAACATGGTTTCCAGCGTCACCAATACATCCACTTTCGGAATACCGGTTTTGTCTGAGATCTGGTTGATGAGATCTGATTTTCGCATTGTTAATGGTTTTAAAGTAGGTACAAGACCTTAAAATAAGATAAAAAAATCGAATAATGCAAGAAAGATGGCGTAAATATTATAGGCGTTACTAATTGATAAATAAAAGGTTCAATAATCATGACCAAGGCTCATTTGATATTCGATAATATTATTATATGATTTAAATTTTTAACCATTCATCTCCTTAGCTGTTCTTTTAAGTCATATTTGTGCCTCAGCTTATGGAGAAAACGTTTACGAATACATTATTGCGCTGGCATAAACAGCATAATGACCGCGAAATGCCCTGGAAGGGGGAGAAAGACCCCTACAAAATATGGCTCAGCGAAGTCATCCTGCAACAGACCCGTGTGGCCCAGGGTTGGCAGTATTACAATAATTTCGTCCGTAAGTATCCTACTATCCAAAACCTGGCCAAAGCGCCCGATCTGGAAGTATTTAAATTATGGGAGGGGCTGGGTTATTATAATCGTTGCAAAAACCTGCTTTTTACGGCCCGACAGATCGTGAAAGAGCGGAAAGGTGTTTTTCCCGATCAATACGAAGACATTCTTGCCTTAAAGGGTGTTGGTCCCTATACGGCCGCCGCCATCGCATCTTTTGCTTACAATCTGCCTTATGCCGTAGTGGATGGGAATGTATTCAGGGTATTATCCCGGTTTTTCGGAATAGAAGAGACCATAGACTCTGCCAAGGGTAAACAGGTTTTTACAGAACTGGCTACCCGGGTGCTTGCCAGGAAAGAAGCAGGTTTGTATAACCAGGCCATCATGGACTTTGGCGCAACCGTCTGTAAACCCTTTGCCCCTGTCTGCATTCATTGCCCGCTGAAAAACCACTGCAAAGCTTTTGCAGAAGGTATGGTGAACCGGTTGCCCATCAAAGAAAAAACACTGTTACGGAAGAACAGGTGGTTTTACTATTTTCTTTTCAGTCATAAAGGGAAATATCTGCTGAACCAGCGGAGGGCCAATGATATCTGGCAAAACCTGTTTGAGTTTTACCTGTTAGAAACGGAGGAGCAGGTCATTTGGGACGAAATAAAAGTGAAGCAATGGTTGCGTGAACAGATAGGTGTCAGTAAAGTAGTAGTGAGCAAAATATCTACTTTGCATAAACAACAACTTACGCACCAGCAGATCAGGGGGCAGTTTATTTGTGTAGAACTGGAAAGCCTTCCCCGTTTCCTGGAGAAATACTGTTGGGAAACATCCAAAAGCCTGCAAAAACTGGCATTCCCCAAATTTATTACCGGTTACCTGGAACAGGACGGGATATAAAAAACCAATACCACCTTCTGCACCAGCTTTGTTTAGTGTTCGTGAAATTTTATGACCTGCTTCTTTTCTTTCTTAAAAAAAGTTATTTTTAAGAGAGATTCAACTTTCGACGAACTTAAAACCTATCGTATGAGAGGCGTTAACAGAGTAATGTTGATCGGTAACCTGGGTAAAGATCCGGATGTGCAACACCTGGAAGGAAATATCGCGGTGGCCAAATTTCCATTGGCAACTACGGAAACCTATAAAGACAGGTCGGGCAAACTGGTATCTCAAACAGAGTGGCACACGGTGGTATTATGGCGCGGACTGGCAGAACTGGCGCAGAAATACCTGCACAAAGGAAGCCTGATTTATGTAGAAGGCAGACTGCGCACCCGCAGTTGGGAAGACAAGGAGGGTAACAAAAAATTTGCTACGGAAGTGGTAGGCGATAACCTGATCATGCTGGATAAAAGAGGAGAGGGGCATGGCGCTCATGGGACACATGATCCGCTGGAAGGATACCCTGGTGATGAGATACCGCCTATCACCGATCCCGGCGAAAGTCTGCCATTCTGATCAAACCTGTAAAAACTATACTTTTGGTAAACAGAATCAGGTTGTAATACCCCTGATAAGCTGATCGTTCATTAAAAATGCTGGCTTTGGATCATCACCCGGTTCTTCAGATAGTCTCACATCCTACTTTACTGGCAGCCATACAGGCACAGGGTACAACCATTCTGGTAATGATCTTATTCCTGCTATTGTTCCTGTCGTTTGTCTTGTCGGGCTCGGAAGTGGCGTTCTTTTCACTTACCTATAAAGACATCAACAACCTGAAATCGAAGCAGCAGCCTGCTTACAAAAGGATTGTAGACCTGCTGGAAGAGCCTAAAGTATTATTGGCCTCCCTGCTTATTGCTAACAGTTTCATCAATATATCCATCATCATCATCTCCAACCTGTTGATCGATAATATGTTCAACTTTGAGCAGTTCGACGCAGTATGGGTCGAGTTCCTGATCAAAGTGATCGTTGTTTCATTCCTGCTGGTTTTGTTTGGTGAAGTGATGCCCAAAGTGCTGGCCACGCAGAATAATGTCAGGTTCGCTAAAGACTTTGGAGGTATTGTGCAGGCCGTTTCTTATACCTGTGCCGGACTGAGTAAAAAGCTGGTGAAGTATTCGGATATCATTGAAAGAAAACTGGCCAACCGTCCGGGCGGATCCTATAGCCTGGAAGAGTTGGATCATGCCATTGACCTGACCACACAGAATACCGCATCGGAAAATGAAAAGAACATCCTGAAAGGAATCGTTAAGTTCGGGAACATTACTGTGAAACAGATCATGAAAACAAGGGTGGATGTACATGGGGTGGACCATAGTATCCGTTTCGGGGAACTGATAGCCACGGCCAGAGAACTCAATTACAGCCGTTTGCCCGTGTACAAGGAAGACCTGGATAATGTAGTGGGTATGATTCATACCAAGGATCTGATTGCCTATCTGAACGAACCGGACGATTATAACTGGCACCCGCTGATGCGCCAGCCTTATTTTGTGCATGAACAGAAATTCATAGAAGACCTGCTGAAAGAGTTCCAGTCTAAACGGATCCATTTTGCAGTTGTGGTTGACGAATTCGGCGGTACCAGTGGTATTGTTACGCTGGAAGACATCCTTGAAGAAGTGATCGGTGAGATCAAGGATGAGTTTGACGAGGAGGAAACAGGGTATAAAAAACTGGACGAATACAATTATATTTTTGAAGGCAGAACCATGATCAATGATGTATGTAAAATCATGGATATACCTACCGATACTTTCGATGTGATCAAAGGAGAAAGCGATTCGCTGGCCGGATTGGTACTGGAACTGGCGGGAGAAATTCCGCAGCCAGCAAAAGTGCTGCAATCGGGCGACTTTGAATTCACCGTGCTGGAAGTGGAGAAGAACCGTATACAGAAAGTGAAAGTATCGATCAAGCCACAGTTACCATTATGATGAAATCAGCGAATAGTGTATGGTCCAACTGCCCTATTGTGCCCCGGCGGGTATGCGCAGTTACGGTCATGGTTAGTTGTCTTTTTGTTTTTTCTGTGATCCTTGCTTCCTGCAACAGTACCTTCACGCCGAAACCTACAGGCTATTACAGGATCGATTTCCCCGAAAAAAAATACCAGGTATTTGATGTGCCGGGATATCCTTATTCTTTTGAATACCCGGTATACGGACGGGTGGTGAAGGACAGCACTTTTTTTGGTGAGGCCACGGAGAATCCCTGGTGGATCAATGTTGATTTTCCGCAATTCAATGGGCGCATTTATGTAAGCTATAAAGAGATCGGAAAGAATAATTTTGACACACTGGTGAAACACTCGTTTGCCTTAACAGGCAAACATACGGCCAAAGCCTATTCGATAGATGACACCCTGATCGCTACCCCTAACGGGATTCATGGGATCTTTTTTACAGTGGGGGGAGATGTGGCTACGGCTAACCAGTTTTTTGTGACCGATTCCACCCGTCATTTTTTACGAGGAGCGCTTTATTTTGATGCTACACCCAATGCCGACTCACTGGGTATCGTGAATCGTTTTCTGCTGGACGATATGAAACACCTGGTCAATACTTTCCGCTGGAAGAAATGAGTTCCGGATCCCCTGAACATTCCTCACTGGTAAAAGCCGCCCTGAAAAAGGCGGCTGTAAGGCAAACGGTACACCCTGCTGGTGACCTGTTCCTGTGTAACGGCCTGTGGCCGGCGGGGTTACGTTTGAAATGTTAATTCTTTCAGGGCCCGGGACGGTGAATGCTGCCTGAATGGGAGTATCTTTGATGGCGAACAATACCTGACAGATAAATGATAGCAATTGACAATAAACTCATCAGTGATGAAGTGCTGGAAGAACAGTTTGTTTGTGACCTTACCAGGTGTAAGGGTGGCTGCTGCGAAGATGGGGATGCCGGTGCTCCCATGGAAAAATGGGAACTGGAGAAACTCAAAGAATACTACGAAGTGATCAAACCCTATATGACCGAAGAAGGGATACGTGAAGTGGAAAGGCAGGGTAAGTATATTTACGATAAAGAATTTGGCTGGGTAACTCCCACCATCAATGGCGCTATCTGTGTATATGGATACCGGGATCAGCAGGGTGTGATCAAGTGCGGGATTGAGCAGGCGTATAATGATGGCAAGCTGGATTGGAAGAAACCGATCAGCTGCCACTTGTTTCCCATCAAGATCCAGAAAAGCAAACGCGATCCGGATATGGAATATGTGAATTATGAACCGAGGGAAGACCTCTGTGCTGCGGCCTGCGCACTGGGCAAGAAACTCAAAGTGCCCGTGTATGTCTTCCTGAAAGATTCCCTGATCAGAAAATACGGCGAAGAGTTCTATGCAACACTGGAAGCCACAGCCGCACACCTGAATAAAAGCAAATAACACTAAGAAGCCCAGCTGATAACCTAATACCATCTCACATGAAAGATACTGCAGCATCCTTCATTGCCAAGAGTACGATCAAAGCGGCCGATCTGGAGCACAGGCGGAAGATCAATTTCAATATCAGTAAATACAACGCAGTGGTGCCTCAGGGCAAACAGCAGTTTGGCGGTCATGTGATGGATGCGCGTGAACTTGCCAAGAACCGGAAGTGGGATGCCATTGAACATCTTGACCAATACCTCCTGGAATTTGAAAAAAAGATCACTGCCCGCGGAGCCAAAGTGATCTGGGCTGAGAATGCGTCTGAAGCCACCGACGCCATTGGTAAAATTTGTAAAGAGAAACAGTGCAAAACGCTGGTGAAGAGTAAGAGTATGGTTACCGAAGAGATACACCTGAACCATTACCTGGAATCGATGGGTATTGAAAGTGTGGAAACGGATCTCGGTGAATATATTCAACAGCTGGATGGAGAACCTCCGTATCATATTGTAACACCAGCCATGCACAAAAGTAAGGAAGATGTAGCCCGATTGTTTGCCGATAAGCTTGGTGTGCCTGCAGGGCTCTCACCCGAAGAACTTACGCTTGTTGCCCGCAGGATACTTCGGGAAAAATATGTGGAAGCGGAAGTGGGTGTTACCGGTGCCAATTTTATTGTGGCCGATGTGGGCGGTATTGCCGTAACCGAAAATGAGGGCAATGCGCGTTTAAGCTGTGGTATGCCCAAAACGCATATTGTGGTGGTGGGTATTGAAAAAGTGATACCTTCCCTCAATGACCTCGCCTTATTCTGGCCCCTGCTGGCTACATATGGTACCGGACAAAGGGTGACTTCCTATAATACGCTGGTGTCTGGTCCCCGCCAGGAAGGAGAAACCGATGGACCGGAAGAAATGTATGTGATACTGCTGGATAATGGCCGGACCAACCTGCTGAAAAGCCCTGTATCGCGCGAGGCATTGTATTGCATCCGGTGCGGCGCCTGTTTAAATGCCTGTCCGGTATATAAAAATATCGGGGGACACTCATATGAAACCACGTATAGCGGCCCGATTGGAAAAGTGATCACACCGCATCTGAGTGGGATGGATGATTACAAACACCTGAGTTATGCCTCTTCCCTATGTGGCAATTGTACGGAGGTCTGCCCGGTGCGCATCAACCTGCACGAATTGCTGCTGGATAACCGCCACGAAGCCGTGATGAGGGGATCCAGTTCCTTGGCTGAGCGCCTGGCCTGGAAAATGTGGAAAACGGCCAGCATGAATCGCGGTATGATGAATATGGGTACAGGCAAGATGAAGAACTGGGTGGTGAATAAAGTATTCAAAGGCTGGACGACCCACAGGAGCGACCTTGATTTCAGTGCGAAGACCTTTAATGAGATGTGGAGAGAGAAATACCGATAACCATCCCATAATCCTGATTCATTGGAAAGCGATAGTGTTGATACGGTAGTGGTGTATACAACGCGAATAACAACGCGGGTGAAATATATTTTCCAGACCCTGTTTGCCAATGTTCTGCTGACAGATTCCATTGAAGTCTTTCCTGATAAGTCAGCGATTTACATCAATTATTCGCACAAACCCATAGATGGTTACTTCCACGTTGTACCCGCTGGACTGTTAACAGAAGAAGATATTTATGAGCAGTCCATTGAAGCTGCTCACTGGGAAGGCCTTCCCATATTTTTTCAGACACCGGGCGATCTGCCTTTCGATATGTTCTCTGCTTCTTTTTATCTGCTATCAAGGTATGAGGAATACCTGCCTTATGAGCCGGACCTGTATGACCGGTATCCGCATACAAACAGTATGGCATACAAAGAAGGTTTCCTGCAACAACCATTGATCAACCAGTGGCTGCAAAAACTGCAATATATTTTGTGCGAACGGGCGCATCGGTCAGTACTCAGGCTGTATCCATCCGCATTCCGTTTTATTCCTACCTACGATGTTGATGAGGCATGCAGTTACCTGCACAAACCCGTCTGGAAAAATGTATTGGGTTTTTACCGTGATCTGCTGCAGGGCAGGTTTGAGCAGGTGATGGAAAGAGGTAACGTATACAGTGGCAGAAAAAAAGACCCGTATGACATATTTGACTGGATAGAAGCACAACACAGGCGACTGGGAATTGAGTCTGTCTATTTTTTTCTGACGATCCTGAAAAGGGGCAGGTATGACAAAAATTTACCGGCAAGTTCCAGGTATCTGCAGGAATTGTACAGGCAACTTTCACTGAAACATGCGGTAGGGTTACATCCTTCCTGGCAGAGTGGTACTGAAAAAGACCTGCTGGCAAAAGAACTGCGGGCCTTACAAAAGATCATTCAGAAACCGGTATTTGGTTCACGCAATCATTATCTGCGGTTCCGCTTACCCGATACGTATAGACGACTGCTTATGGCTGGCATCTCTGAAGAATATTCTATGGCTTACGGAAGTGCAAATGGTTTCAGGGCTTCTTACTGTCAGCCTTTTTATTGGTACGATCTGGAAAATGAACAGGTAACCAATCTTCGGGTACATCCTTTTTGTTTTATGGATGCCACATCTTTTTTCAGTCAGGGATATGGTGCCGCAGAAGCGACGGAAGAACTGCAATACTATCACGATACGGTAAAGGAACTGGGAGGTGAGTTTATCACGGTTTTTCACAATCATTTCCTGACGGAACAACCGCAATGGATACCATGGAGAGATATGTACAGGGATTTTTTGGAAAAGAATTTCGGGTAAAATGAGTTTAAGATTCAGTGGATGAGGCTCACATTGCGTCAGCGTCTGTTGTTTGTGTCAGTATCTCTTTCTGTTTACGCAGGCTCTGGTTCACCAGGTATACGCCCAGCAGCGTGATCAGTGAACCGATGATGATGCTGATCGTGATCTTTTCATTCATCACCAGCGACCCTACAAAAATGGCAACGATGGGATTGATATAGGCATACAGTGCCGCCACGGCAGGCTCCAGGTGTTTCATGGTATAGATGAATGCAGCGAAAGTGATGAGGTTACTGGCGATAACCAGGTAGGCGATGGCTCCCCAGGTTTCCGCAGGGATATCCGCCACCGGTATATGATCGCCCGAAATCAGTAACATAAGGTATAGGATCACAGCGCTGATCAGCATCTGCCAGCCTGTGGCGTTATAGGCGTTCATCTTCATCCTGGTGCGCGACAGTACAATGGTTCCCACGCTCCAGCTTAACATGGCCAGCGCCGACAGTATGATACCCCATACATATCCTTCTGTATGGTTGTGGAAGGCATTGTCGTAGAACACAACAGCAATACCGCCAATGCCCAGGAACAGTCCGATAAAAGTGCCTGTTGTGATCTTCGTGTTTTTAAAGAAGATCCTTTCAATGATCACCACCGAAAGCGGATATAACGCGGAGATCAGGGCGCCCATACCACTGGGTACATATTTCAGGGCAACCGTAGCAATGCCATTGGCCGATAGAAAAAGGAGAACGGCCATCATGGTAAGCCACCGGAATTCTTTCCAGGTAGGCATTTTCTCCCCTTTTATCAGGAAAAACGCAACCAGTATGATGCCTGCAATGAACTGCCTGATAGATGCCACTTCCAGGCCGGGTACTTTCTGTACACCGATCTTACTGGCGATCCAGCTGGTTCCCCAGACGATACTGGTAAGTGTTAAACCGATATAAGCTTTCTGTTTGGTGGTCATTATGCAGACTTGCCGCCACCTCCCCAGACAGGGGAGGTGTTTCTTGTTTTGGATTAGTGTTTGAAATGGCGCATGCCTGTCATTACCATAGCCAGACCGTTGGTAACGCAATAATCAACGCTGTCTTTATCTCTTACTGAACCACCGGGCTGTATAAAAGCTTCGATACCTGCGGCATGGGCGATCTGTACACAGTCATTGAAAGGGAAAAATGCGTCGGAAGCCAGTACAGCACCTTTCAGGTCAAAGTTGAACTGTTTGGATTTATCGATAGCCTGGCGCAGTGAATCGATGCGGCTGGTCTGTCCGCAACCCTTACCCACCAGCTGTTTGTTCTTGATCAGTGCAATAGCATTACTTTTCAGGTGTTTACATACCAGGTTGCCGAATACCAGGTCTTCTTTTTCTGCGTCGGTTGAAGGTCGGCCGCCCACTTCTTCCCATTTGCTGTAGTTGCCTACATCGGCGCCCTGTTCCAGCACACCATTCAGGAGTGATTTGGAGGGTGCTTTCAGTTGTGCATCCAATGTTTTCAGTTGCAGTAGTATGCGGTTCTTTTTGCTCTTTAGTACTTCCAGTGCATCTGCATCAAATGCGGGGGCGATCAGTACTTCGAAGAATATTTCGTTAATGGCGTCTGCTGTGCTTTTGTCGATGGTGTTGTTGCAAACCAGTACACCCCCGAAAGCACTTTCAGGATCACCGGCAAGGGCTGCATCCCAGCTTTGTTTTACGGTAGTCCTTTCAGCGATACCGCAAACATTGGTATGTTTGATGATGCCGAATACGGACTGTTTTGATCCGGAGAACTCCTGTATCAGCTGAACTGCCGCATCCACATCGACCAGGTTATTGTAAGAGAGTTCCTTTCCGTTCAGTTGTGTGAACAATTCAGAAAGGTTACCATGGAAAGTAGCAGATTGGTGGGGGTTCTCGCCATAACGCAATACCTGTTGCATGCCGGGATTGAAATAGTTGCTGATGGCGATATCGTAATGCATGACCACTTCAAAAGCTTTGGCCGCATAGGCTTTGCGCTGTTCGAGGCTGGTCTCCCCTTTTTGTTCGGTCAGTAATTTCTCGAGAGAAGCATAATCGTCTTTAGCGGCGATCACTACCAGGTCGCGGAAGTTTTTGGCGGCAGCGCGAATCATGGACGGCCCGCCGATATCGATCTTCTCAATGATCAGTTTTTCTTCGCTGGTGGTACGCAGGGTCTCCTCAAAGGGGTACAGGTCAACGATCACGAGGTCGATCTCGGGGATCTTGTATTCTTTCATCTCTGCCAGGTCCTGTGCTTCATACCTTCTGCCCAGGATACCGCCGAAAATTGCCGGGTGTAAGGTTTTGACCCTGCCACCAAGTATGGATGGGTAAGTGGTCAGGCTTTCTACGGGTACACAGGTAACGCCCAGGTCTTCCAGGAATTTCTGTGTTCCGCCGGTAGAATAGATCGTGATTCCGAGCTCCTGTAATTTTTTGGCAATGGGTTCCAGTCCGTCTTTATAAAAAACGGAGATAAGGGCAGATTGAATTTTCTTTTGCATGTTGCTGTGTTTAACCCGGTGGGGTTGGATGAAATAAGAATGGCAATCGTTCTCAGAGATCCATTTCATAAGCTCCCTGCTCAGAAATGGTTTGGTGCCGCAAATGTAGGCTGTCGGCGGCTTTTTTCCAGTACCGTATTTTCCACAATGGATTACTGCTGTCAAATATATATGCTGAACAGGCGAACCGGCTGGCCAATTGTGCAAGTTTGATGTCGGGGTTACCGCTCAGGATGATGAGATCCACGCTGATTTTCCTGGCAGGTACTGGAATGGTAAGAGGTTGGTGAATCACCAGAATCTTTTTATGCGGTCCTGCCACCAGTGGTCCTGATATTTTTATTCGGGAAAGGGATTTTCGTTCGGAGACACCATGCAGCATGCGCGAAGGGCGCAGGTGGTAGCTGGCCAGGGTGGTATTATGCAGGCGTACATCACCCAGAAACAGACAGTCAAAGCCATCCAGTATATCGATGGCCCGGTAACGGGGGATATTGTACACGATGAGCTTTTGTTGCTGTTTTTGCCGGATCCGGGTAAAACTACCCGCCAGAAACAACCCGGCAGCACAGCAGAGACCGCCCATGAGCCAGGCCGGTCTTCGGTAAAACAACCAGACAGCTATGCTGATCAATACCCCATACAGTAACCAGAGTTGTAACAGGCTGAATGGAATATTGCTGGTTACAGCAAAGGGCAGCCGGCTGGTCTGCTCAATCAGCCGGTTAAGCAGGTTGATGAAGAAACTGAGCAGGGCGCCTGTAAACCGGTTCAGTAGATCAACAGGATAGACCAACAGCAAAAGCATCTCGCCATACAAAATGATACCCGATAATGGCACGGCGATAAAGTTGGTAAAGAGGAATAGGTTGGGAAACTGGTGAAAATAGTACAGTACCAGGGGCAAGGTGAAAACCTGGGCAGAAAGAGTAATGGCGCTCAGTTGCCAGGCTGTTTTAAGCAGTTGGTTGGCGAAATACAGGCAGCGATAAAGAGGTTTCATGAAAATGACAATACTGAGTACGGCGGTATAGGAAAGCTGGAAACCCACATCCCAGAGAAAATAGGGATTATAAACCAACAGGCAGAAGGCGGATGCGGCCAATGTATTGTAGATATGGTTCTTACGTCTCAGACCTTCGCCGATGACGATAAATGAGAACATGACAACTGACCGCAGGATGGAAGCACCAGCGCCTGCCAGTAAACTGAATCCCCAGAGCACGGATAAAATGATCAGTGGTTTGCCCCATTGCAACCAGCGCTGTTTGCGGAAAGGCTTTAGCAATAATATCAGCAGCCCATAGAGCATTCCAAGATGCAGACCACTGATGGCGATGATATGAACTACACCGGTATTGCTGTAAGCAAGCACCATGTTTTTGTCAAGATCATCCCGGTAACCGATCAGTAAAGCTTCGGCAAGGCTATAGTTATTTTCTGCAGGTATCGCTTTACGGATAATGCCAAGAACCGCATTTCGGGCGCGGATAAGTAAGGCCGTTACTGCATTTTCGTTGGATCCATTCAGTGCAGAAAAGGAGCCCTTTTTCAAAAATGTCTGGTAATGGATATCCTGTCGTGCGCAGTAAGTAGCATAATCAAATGATCCCGGGTTGCCGCTGCCGGTGATCCGCTGTAATGGTTGGCGCAGGATCAGTGCAGATCCATACTGAATCGCAGGCAAAGTGCTGTCTTTTGCAAAATATAACAGAACATGCCCCCTGACGCGTTTCCATCGCTGTTCGCGGTAAAGCCAGTCGATACTCGCCACCGATTTGTAGGAGTTGCTTTTGTTGACAAGGGGTTCCTGCAGTGTAACAATGAGTTTTGACGTATCTGCCAGGTGATGGCCTACCCAGTCTGTGCGGGAACTGCTTTGCTGTAGCTGCATCCGTATTACACCGACACTTAGCAGCAGCAGGTTCAACCATAGACCTGTGACCCATCTCCATTGGTATTTTCTGAAAACCGGGAGCCGCTGCATTACAAAGACCAGCAGCAGGGCAACAATGCCGGCAATGCCGGTGAAACGGGCAGATAGTTCTGTATATTCTGCCAGTACGGTGCCGGTTAGGAACGGAACCAGTAACCGGAGCATAGACGAAATACGCCAGAAAGGGACGCCAAATTGCCGCATAACCTAAACCTACTCAAAACCAGCTGCCTTTTCCAAAACCGGAACGGAATCGGGTATAAATACGGGGTATAAACCGGTGTAGTAGGGTTGGCTGGCAAATGTCTGGCAGTGATTAAGCCCGCGCCGATTTTCCGGTAAAAATTAATTTGGAAAACCTCTTTTCTTTTTTAAAAAAACCAAAAACAATTGTAGCTTCGAATTCGATATGTGTATAAATTACACATTACGATTTGAGTCATGCAGAAAATCTGCTACATGAGAGGAATAGGAATAGCCTGCTTGCTGCTATTTCTGATCAGTCCATCCTATGCGCAATTATTACGGTGGTCCCCCGCATTTCCAAAAGAATCTTCCCTGCCCGTAACCATCACCTGCGATGCTTCTGCCGGTAATAAAGGATTATTGGGGTACACCCCCGTTTCAGATGTGTATGTTCATCTTGGTGTTATCACCAGTCTCAGTACCAGTTCTTCCGACTGGAAATATGTGGTGAATACAAATTTCAATGTGCCTGCAGCATCGGTTCAGGCCAGTTCTCTGGGAAATGACAGGTGGTCGTTTACGATCAATGGCGGCTTGCGGTCGTTTTTTGCTATTACCAATACTTCGGAACGGATACTGAAGATCGCCATACTTTTCCGGAACGGAAATGGCAGCAAAGTGCAAAGGAATACGGATGGTTCTGATATGTATGTGCCGGTGTATGATGATGGATTGTATACACGTATCGATTCTCCGCTGCAGCAACCTTTGTTTCGTCCCGTCCCGCAAACGTTTGCAGCCGCAGTTGGGGATCATCTTCCGGTAAAAGCCGTATCCAGTAAACCGGCTGACTGCCGGATTGTATTCAATGGAAATGTGGTGAGTGTTGCGACGGCTGCCGGTTCAGTGAGCGCTGATCTTGTGATCAATACTACGGGTTCGCAAACGGTTATTGCGGAAGCGGATGATGGTGTCAGTATTGCAAGGGATACGCTCCGTTTCCTGGTAAATGAGCATGTGAAAATTGCAGCTTTGCCGGCGGGTGTAAAAGAGGGTATCAATTATGAACCGGGCGACAGTTCGGTTATATTGGTGCTTTTTGCACCTCGTAAAAAAAGAGTGGCGGTATTGGGTGATTTTACTAACTGGACCGAGTCGCTTTCCTCGCAAATGAATATGACACCCGATAGCAGTCGTTTCTGGCTGCGTATCGGTGGTCTTTTGCCGGGCACAGAGTATGCTTATCAATACCTGGTGGATGGAACTGTACGCATAGCGGATTATTATGCTGAAAAAATACTGGACCCATCCAACGATCCATATATCCCTGCCAGTACGTATCCCGGTCTTAAAGCGTATCCCTCCGGGAAAACAACAGGTATCGTAAGCGTTTTGCAAACGGCAAAGCCTGCCTATAACTGGGCGGTAAATAATTTTAAACGACCCGACAAAAAAAACCTGGTGATCTATGAATTGCTTCTGCGTGATTTTATTGGAACACACGATTTCAAGACACTGAAAGACACCCTGAATTACCTGGTAAACCTGGGAGTGAATGCCATTGAACTGATGCCCTTCAGCGAATTCGAAGGCAACCTGAGCTGGGGGTATAATCCTAATTTCTTTTTTGCACCTGATAAATATTATGGCAATGAAAACAGTATCCGTCAGTTTGTGGATGCCTGCCACCAGAAAGGTATTGCCGTGATCATGGACCTGGTGATGAACCATTGCATGAGTTCATCGCCCATGGCACAACTGTACTGGGATGCAGCCAATAACAGGCCTGCAGCGGACAATCCCTGGCTGAACCCGGTGGCCACACATCCTTATAATGTAGGCAATGATTTCAACCATGAAAGCGAGGCAACCAAAAAACTGGTGGCTGATGTGGTGCGGCATTGGCTTACAAAATATCAACTGGACGGGTTTCGATGGGATCTTTCCAAAGGGTTTACCCAGGTGAATAACCCAGCTGATGTGAATGCATGGAGCAGTTACGATGCCAGTCGTATTGCCACCTGGAAAAGAATATATGATACGATGCAACAGGTATCGCCCAATGCCTATTGTATACTGGAACATTTTGCTGCCAATACCGAGGAAAAAGAACTTGCTGATTATGGGATGCTGCTATGGGGCAACCAGAATTATGCATTTAACCAGGCAACCATGGGTTATAACAGCGGCACTGATTTTAGCAGCGGGATATCCAAAAGTAGGGGGTGGTCCAACCCCGCACTCATTACCTATCAGGAAAGCCACGATGAGGAAAGGCTGATGTACAAAAACCTCAGCTATGGTAACAATGCCGGAAACTATACGGTGAAAGACAGCGCTACTGCCCTGAAGCGGAATGAGATGGCGGCTGCTTTCTGGGCCATGATACCGGGTCCAAAAATGTTATGGCAGTTTGAAGAGCTGGGCTATCCTTATTCCATCAATACCTGTGGCACGGGTACGGTAGATCCCGGTGGCGGCTGTCGCACAGAAGCCAAGCCCATTCACTGGGAGTATCTGAACCAGCCTGCCCGTAAGGCGTTGTTCGATGTATATGCCAAACTCATCAGGCTGAAACTGACACTTGGTTTTGCCGGCACTTTCACAGGCAATGCCGTTAGCTGGGATCTTTCGGGTTATGTAAAATGGCTGCAGCTAAAGGGCGATTCACTGCAGCTCATCGTCATTGGAAATTTTGACGTGAATCCACAGACGGCTGCCGTCAGTTTTCCCTCAGCCGGTACCTGGTACAGTTACCTGGGTAGCGGCATCAAAACTGTGGATGCAGGTCCGCAAACCATCAGTCTGCAGCCCGGTGAATACTATGTATATACCAGCCGAAACCTGAATCATGCAGTGGTTACAGCCGTTAACACGGTGGTAAACGATCCGGTAGTTTTTCCGGTTTCCATCATGCCCAATCCGGTTATCGGTTCCGCACAGGTATTTTACCGGTTACCGGAAGCGGCCGATGTTACCGTTGGCATACTGGATATGTCAGGTAAGAATCTGGGAACTGTTTTCAAAGGGTTCAGACCTGCGGGAAAACAGATACTTACCCTGCAGGGGGCTTTCCTGACAGAGAAAATACAGGCGAACGGAATATACCTGTTGCGTATACAATATAACCGGAAAACGAGGGTAGAAAAATTTATGCTGATCCGATAAAATAATAATGCACATATAAACAGAAAAAACAACGATTATGAAATCCAAACGAATGCTTGTCGCTTTGTTTCTGGCGCTCCTGGTTTGCAGTTTGCAGGCCCTGGCCCAGGACAGAGTGGTTACCGGTAAGGTAACAGATGCTAAAGACGGAAGCGTGATGGCAAATGCAACCGTGCAGGTAAAAGGCACTAAAACAGCAACCCAGACCGATGCCAGCGGACATTATAAAATTGTGGTTCCGGCTTCAGCGACCAAACTGCTGGTCACTTCAGTTGGATACGGTGACCAGGAAGTGAATATCAGCGGGAATACGGTTGATGTTCAGCTGAGTGCTACCACCGTACAACTAAGTGATGTGATAGTGATCGGTTATGGTACGGTAAGGAAAAAAGATCTTACGGGATCTGTTTCGGTAGTGGCCGCCAAAGATTTTAACAAAGGGCCCATCACCACCCCCGAACAACTGATCGTGGGTAAAGTGGCCGGTGTTCAGGTTACTTCAAACAGCGGTGCCCCCGGTTCAGGTAGTACCATCCGTATACGGGGAGGTGCTTCACTGAATGCGAGTAATGATCCTTTGATTGTGATCGACGGTGTGCCGCTCGACAATGGCGGTATCAGCGGATCAGCCAATGCACTTTCCCTGATCAACCCAAATGATGTGGAATCGTTCAATATCCTGAAAGATGCGTCCGCCACGGCCATTTATGGTGCACGAGGTTCCAATGGTGTTATTATCATCACCACTAAAAAAGGTAAAAGTGGAAAACCGGTGTTCAATTTCGGCACGCAGGCATCCCTGTCGGCAATCACCAAAGAAGCCGATGTATTATCTGCCGACCAGTTCCGCAGTATCGTAAATGCCAACGGAACCGCTGCACAGAAAGCGCTGCTGGGTAATGTCAATACCAACTGGCAGAAACAGATCTACCAGACTGCTTTTACCAGCGACAATAACCTGAGCGTTTCCGGTTCACTTGGTAAAATGCCTTACCGGATTTCAGCCGGCTACCTGAACCAGGAGGGTGTGCTGAAAAAAGATAAACTTCAACGCACTTCGGTGAACATCAGCCTCACTCCCAAATTTTTCAAAGACCACCTGTCTGTTGCGCTGAATGTATTGGGTAGCCAGAGCAAAAACAAATTTGCCAACCAGGGTGCCATTGGGTCGGCCGTTAATTTTGATCCCACACAGCCTGTAACATCGGGAAGCAGCCGTTTTGGCGGATACTGGGAATGGCTGGATCCCACTTCTATCAGTGGATTAAAAGGACTTTCTCCCAGGAATCCTCTTGGATTGCTGCTGATGCGTGATGACCGGAGTACCGTTCAGAGAAGCGTTGGTAGTGCGCAGTTTGATTATAAAGTACATTTTCTGCCCGACCTGCGTGTGAAACTGAACCTTAGCTATGATATTTCAAAAGGAGAGGGAACCGTGTTTATTCCCGATAGCGCTGCTGCCACCTATAACCGGTTCCAGGATGCAGCAGGTAAATGGAAAAGCGGACAGAACAATTATTACAGGCAGGAGAAATCAAACGGGTTTATTCAGTTTTACCTGAATTATGTGAAAGAGATCGCATCCATCAAAAGCCGTGTAGATGTAACGGCCGGTTATGAATACAATGACTACCGCACTACCAATTATTCGTATGCAGATTATTCGGCAGATGGCACCAAACGCCCGAATTCAGATCCTACCTATGTAGTGGACAAACCTCAAAACACCATTGTTTCTTTTTACGGAAGATTGAATTATGCGTTCATGAACCGCTACCTGTTAACAGCCACTTTCCGGAGAGACGGATCTTCCAGGTTCAGTCCTTCCAACCGCTGGGGTAATTTCCCCTCTGCGGCACTGGCATGGAAGATCATCGAAGAGCCCTTCCTGAAGGGCTCACGTGCGGTGAGCGACCTGAAACTACGCGTGGGATATGGTGTTACAGGACAACAGGATGGTATCGGTGACTACGATTATATATCTTATTATAACCTGAGCAGCTCTACGGCGCAGTACCAGTTGGGAAATACCTTTTACCAGATGTACCGCCCCGGAGGATATTACGCCAACCGTAAATGGGAGCAGACAGCCACATCCAATATTGCCATTGATTATGGTTTCCTGAATAACCGGATTACCGGTTCACTGGAATTCTATTACAGGAAGACCAAAGACCTGCTGAACCTGATTACACAGCCGGCGGGAACCAATTTCTCTAACCAGATTGTAGCCAATGTGGGTGATATGGAGAACAAGGGTGTTGAATTTTCTGTGAACCTGGTTCCGGTGCGTAAAAAAGAACTGGAATGGAATATAGGATTCAACTTTACGTATAATAAAAACAATATCACCAAACTCACCATATCAGATGATCCCAATTATCCCGGTAACCTGTATGGGGGGATTTCCGGCGGTACGGGTAACACCATCCTGATCAATTCAGTGGGGTACAGCCGCGGATCTTTTTATGTATACAAACAGGTGTATGATAAAAACGGAAGCCCGATTGATAACCTGTTTTCCGACAGGAACCGGGATGGTATCATCAGTGATAAGGACCTGTACCGTTATAAGAGTGTAGATCCGAATGTATTACTCGGTTTCAGTTCCAGTGTGAACTATAAAAAATGGTCGGCTGGTTTTGTCATGCACGGAAGCGTGAACAATTATCTCTACAACAATGTAGCTTCCAGTACAGGTACGTTGCGAAATATCCTGAACCCCCTCAACTTCCTGAGCAATGGTTCTGCCGATATTCTTAAAACAGGATTTAGTGGTAACGGTTCACAATACTATCTCTCGGACTATTATGTGCAGAATGCCTCTTTCCTGCGGATGGATAATATCAGCGTTGCCTACAATTTCGGGAAAGTGCTGCATAACAAAGCCAACCTGCGTGCAGGTGCCATTGTGCAGAATGTATTTGTGATCACCAAGTACAAGGGGTCTGACCCGGAGATCAATGGTGGGATAGACAATAATTTTTATCCGAGGCCGCGTGTGTATGCACTCAGCCTCAATCTTGATTTCTAATTCAATCCATCATTCATAATAACAGATATATGAAAAATACATTCTTAAAACCATTCCTCGTCGCAGCTTTCATGGCAGGTGCCTGGGTGTCCTGCACCAAGAAGCTGGACCTTATACCTACGAATGGAATTACGGCTGCCAATGTGTACAGCACTACGGCAGGTTATAAACAGGCATTTGCCAAGTTGTATGGTAGTTTTGCCCTGACCGGGAACCAGGGACCTGCCGGTAATGGCGATATCCAGGGTATTGATGAAGGAACTTCCGATTTTTTCCGTTTGTACTGGAAAGCACAGGAGCTGAGTACAGATGAAGCAGTAGTGGCCTGGGGAGATCCTGGTATCCAGGATTTTCACCGCATGAACTGGACATCGGATAACCCTATGCTGAAAGGGTTGTATTACCGTTCTTTTTACCAGATCACGCTTTGCAATGATTTTGTGAACCAGGCATCCGATGCTACACTTGCTGCCAGGGGTATTACCGGTACAGAGGCAGATAATATACGCGCTTACAAAGCTGAAGCCCGTTTTCTGCGTGCCTACCAATACTGGGTGCTCATGGACCTGTTTGGCAATCCTCCTTTTGCAACAGAAACGGATGCTATTGGTACTTTCCTGCCAAAGCAGATCAGTCGTGCAGACCTGTTTACGTACATAGAGTCTGAATTAAAAGCCATCGAACCTTTGCTGCCTGCTGCCAAGGCAAATGAATATGGGCGTGCAGACAAGGCCGCGGCCTGGGCATTGCTTGCGAGGATGTATCTGAATGCACAGGTATATACCGGTACGGCAAAATATACAGAAGCGATCACCTATGCGCAGAAAGTGATTGGTGCGGGGTACACACTTGTTGCCGATTATCGCTGGCTGATGCGCGCCGATAACCAGCAGAATACCAATGAATTTATTTTTACCATTAATTACGACGGACAGAAAACGCAGGGTTATGGCGGCACCACTTTCCTGGCACATGCTTCGCTTGGCGGATCAATGAATGCCGGCGATTACGGGCTGGATTATGCATGGGCCGGTATCCGTGCCACCAAGAACCTGACCAACCTGTTCCCCGATCTGACGGGGGCCCAGGATAACAGGGCCGAGTTTTATACCAATGGACAAAACAAGGAGATCAATGACCTTACGGTATTCACAGACGGCTACGGCGTAAATAAATATGTAAACAAAACAAGGCCCACCACAGCCAATATGCTCACATCTGGCAGTGCGGGATCGAACCAGACTTTTGCCGATATTGATTTCCCAATATTCCGACTGGCAGAAATGTACCTGATCTATGCGGAAGCGGTTGTTCGCGGTGGTACCGGTGGCGACCTGGTGACCGCGCTTGGCTATATTAACAAACTGCGCCAGCGTGCGTATGGTAATACCAGCGGAAACATCATACCCACAGAGCTTACTGCCGATTTCATCCTGGATGAGAGGGCCCGCGAATTATATTGGGAGGGGGCACGTCGCACAGACCTGATCCGTTACGGAAAATTTGTGGAAGGTACTTATCTCTGGCCCTGGAAAGGGGGTGTAAAAGATGGTGCATCAGTAGGTGATTTCCGCAAGCTGTACCCCATTCCTTCATCGGATGTTTCTTCCAACGTTAACCTGAAACAAAATCCCGGCTATTAATCCGGATCAATGTTATCATTAAAACATAGATGTTATGAAAACAAAATTTTTAAAATTCTTACTCATCGGAGCGGCTGTTTGTTTGGTGAACGCCTGCACAAAAGATGAGGCAAGAGATACTTTTGTGGGGTCCACTGCACCGGCCTTAACGGCATCTGTCTCCTCCACCATACCTCTGGCGTATGCAACAGCAGACCAGGAAGCAGTGAAGCTGTCGTGGACAAACCCGAACTACCAGTTTGCTTCAGGCGTAAGTTCACAGGATGTTTCTTATCTGATAGAGATAGATACTACCGGCGCCAATTTTACCAATCCTTCCAGGCAAACGGTTTCCTTAAGCAAAGACCTGTCTGTTTCTTTTACTCAGGCACAACTGAATGATTACCTGTTGAACCAGCTGCAGCTGAAAGCTGGTATGGCACATAATCTGGATATTCGTGTAACGGCATCTCTTGCCGCTGCTGCAACAAAAGTGGTATCGAATGTATTGAAGTTCACGGTCACGCCTTATGCCATTCCGCCCAAAGTGGCATTGCCTTCTTCCGGTGACCTGTTCCTGGTAGGAAGCGCTACAGCCGGAGGATGGAACAATCCTGTTCCGGTGCCCAGCCAGAAGTTCACCAAAATAAGTGCCACTTTATATGAGATCACGATACCCTTAACGGGTGGCCAGGAATACCTGTTCCTGCCGGTGAATGGCGACTGGAGTCATAAGTATGCGGTAAAAGATAAAACCCTTGCGGGCCTTGCAGACGGGGGAGATTTCGGGTATGATAAAAACGACAATTTTCCCGGCCCGGCCACCAGCGGCACGTACAAGATCTCTGTAGATTTTCAGCGTGGCAAATTCACGGTTACCAAACAATAACGCTTCAAGGAAAACAAGTCATTAAAAAAATAAGGTTATGGAAAAAATAATCAAACGCTTCGTTCTTGCCTGTATCCCGGTACTCGCACTGGTTGCCTGTAAAAAAGAAGGCGATCTTGTTGTGTATGCCCCGGGAACCACGGCGAGCATCAGCACCAGCACCAGTGCGGTTGCAGCAACACCCGCAGATTCACTGAAAACAGTGTTTACGGTAAGCTGGAGCAGTCCCAGATATTCCGTGGATTCGTCTACGGTAAAATACATTGTTGAAATTGACTCATCCGGCCGGAATTTCAGCAAAGCGGTGTCCAAAACCGTTACCGGTTTGCTCAGTGCTTCGTATACGGCGAAAGAACTGAATAATATTCTGCTGGGATATGGGTTCTCTTTTGGGGTTGCATACGATATGGACATACGAGTCACTTCTTCTTATGCCAATAACAATGAACAGTTGAAGTCGGCTACGGTAAAAGTTAAAATGACACCCTATAAGGTTCCTCCCAAAGTAGCACCACCGGCTTCAGGAAAACTGTTCCTGGTAGGCAGTGCCACTGCTGGTGGATGGGCTAACCCCGTTCCCACACCCACACAGGAATTTTCAAAAATCGATTCTGTTACCTACGCAGGGGTATTTGACCTGACAGGAGGCAATGAATTCCTGATATTGCCTGTGAATGGTGACTGGAGCCATAAATATTCCGTGGGTGATAAATCTGTTACAGGCTTAAATGCAGGAGGCAGTTTCGGGTATGACCTCAGCGATAATATTCCGGGACCCGGCACCAGTGGCAAGTACCTCATCAGGCTTGATTTTCAGACTGGTAAGTTTACCGTAACACCGTTTACCGGCGTATTGCCAGTCAACCTGTTCATGGTAGGCGATGCCACCGCCGGTGGATGGAGCAATCCCGTTCCGGTACCCACCCAGCAGTTCACACGCGTGAATTCTTCACAGTTTGAATTAACCACGGCGATCACAGGTGGAAAACAGTATTTGCTCTTACCTGTGAATGGCGACTGGAGCCATAAGTTTTCAGTAGAAGATAATTCCATTGCCTCCCTGAAAACCGGCGGAACTTTCAAATATGATGCACCCGCCAATTTCCCCGGACCCGATGTTACGGGTAATTATAAGTTTGTAGTGAATTTTGCAACCTATACGTATACAGTTACGAAACAGTAGCGTGGGGTTGGTTCTTAGTAAGTAAACAATAAAAGAGGCCCGTCGGACCTCTTTTATTGTTTAAGTAATGACTGATTCAGTCCAAAAATTTATCTGCTCAGGTTCATACTTCTTTCCTTGTACAGGGTACGGAAGTAAGGGTCTCTCAGGTCTTTGATGAAGCGGATGGCTTCGCCGGTGCTCTTCATTTCGGGACCCAGTTCCTTGTTCACACCCGGGAATTTTTCAAAGCTGAATACGGGTTCTTTGATCGCGTAACCATCCAGTTTTTTCTCCATGGTGAAGTCGGTGAGTTTGGCTGCACCGAGCATCACTTTGGTAGCGATATTCAGGTAAGGGATCTGGTAGGCCTTTGCAATGAAAGGTGTGGTGCGCGATGCCCTTGGGTTAGCTTCGATCACGTATACCTTACCGTCTTTGATGGCGAACTGGATATTGATCAGGCCTTTGATATTCAGGGCCCTGGCAAGTTTCTCGGAATAATATTCCATGGTCTCCACCACCAGCGGGGTCAGGTTGAATGCAGGCAGTACCGCGTTGCTGTCGCCACTGTGGATACCTGCCGGTTCAATATGTTCCATCACGCCCATGATGTGGAAATTCTCACCGTCAAAAATGGCATCTACCTCTGCTTCCTGGCAACGGTCAAGGAAGTGGTCGATCAGGATCTTGTTTCCTGGCAGGTGTTTCAGCAGGCTGATCACGGCTTTCTCCACTTCTTCATCATTGATCACGATACGCATACGCTGTCCGCCAATTACATAACTGGGTCTTACCAGTACAGGGTACCCTACACGGTTTGCTACGGCAATGGCTTCATCAGCGTCCATAGCGGTACCATATTCGGGATAAGGGATATTCAGTTCTTTCAGCAGGTCACTGAAACGGCCCCGATCTTCGGCGATATCCATATCATCAAAATGGGTACCAATGATCTTTACCCCATTCTCGTGTAAACGTTTGGCCAGTTTTAAGGCGGTTTGTCCGCCTAACTGTACGATCACTCCTTCGGGTTTTTCCAGTTCAATGATCTCCCAAAGGTGTTCCCAGTATACCGGTTCGAAATAGAGCTTGTCGGCCATATCGAAATCGGTAGACACGGTTTCAGGGTTACAGTTCACCATAATGGCTTCATAACCACACTCTTTTATGGCCAGTAAGCCATGTACACAACAGTAGTCAAATTCAATTCCCTGGCCAATACGGTTAGGGCCACTGCCCAAAACGATGACTTTTTTCTTTTGCGAAGGGATTGATTCGTTGGAGTTCAATGTAGGGTTCATTTCTGCGAGGAATTGCGCAAAATTAGGGTTACAGGCGAATTTTAGGCGATTTTTTTTTGAAAGGTCCCGGAAATTCAATGCCATCGGGGCCCGGAGCGTTTTGCCCGGACCTCCGATGGCAGGAATCTGACAGATACAGTTAATCTGCCGGTACTAACAACAGTTCGTTTTGTTTTTGCCGGAACCATCCTGGTCTTTTACCCCGGCAGCTTTGAGTATGAGCTCCAGCGGGCAGAAGCGGGTAAAAGATGATTGCAGCAGGTTGGCCCCTACAAATGCGGCAAGCCATAACCACTGGATGTTGACGTTAAATGCCAGGATCACACTGGTAAGTACAAAAGTGCCGGCAACGGCGCGAACGATTCTTTCTTTCATAATGTATCTGTGTTTTTTTATTTTGAAAAATTATCTACGGGTACGATAAAGGCCCGCAACGGGAAATCCTCTGCCAGGCTATGGTTGTATTCTTCGATCAGTTTCAGGGCAGCAGCTGCTTTCTCTTCCGTGGTGAAGGAGAACAAAAGCACCGAATCAAAACGGGCTTCACCTGCGGTGAACCAGTCGTCCAGGAGGTTATGACTGCTCCCGTCCTTGAACCCGCTGATGTCTGTAGCACTGAATACATGGATCTCTGCTTTTTTCAGGAGAGCAGCAGCCTGGTCGCTGTATTCTTTCAGTGCGGTGATGATAAGTAGTTTCATGGTGTCTGTTTTATTTGGTTTTATTGCGCATCATTTTAAAATAGAGCAGGGGTACCACCAGCAGCGTCAGGAAGGTCGAGGTGATGGTTCCTCCCATCAGCGAGATGGCCAGTCCCTGGAATATCGGATCAAAGAGGATGATCACAGCACCCAGTACTACCGCACCTGCGGTCAGCAGGATAGGCGTGGTCCTTACAGCACCAGCTTCAATGATTGCCTGCTTCAGTGGAATGTTCTCGCGTAAACGGATATTGATGAAATCGATCAGCAGTATCGAGTTTCGCACCATCACACCTGCCAGGGCAATGAAACCGATCATAGATGTGGCGGTGAAATAGGCGCCCATCACCCAGTGACCCAGCAGGATACCGATCAGAGATAGCGGTATGGCCGCCAGCATGACCACCGGAACGGTGAAATTCTGGAACCAGCCCACAATGAGCATATAGATGATGATGATCACGGCTGCAAAGGCAATACCCAGGTCGCGGAACACTTCGTAAGTGATCTGCCACTCACCATCCCATTTCAGGGTATACACATCTTCATTTTCAGGCTGGTGGGTATATTCTTCCGCCAGCGCCGTATATCCTGCCGGCAGTTTGATGTTCTTCAGGCTGTCGGATATTTTAGAGATGGCATAGAAGGGACTCTCCAGCTGACCGGCCATGTCTGCCAGTACATACACTACTTCTTTCTGGTTCTTACGGTAAATACTCTTGTCTTTTTTTGTTGTATGCACGGTCACCACATCGCGCAGCGCCACCTGGTTGCCCTGCATACCGGTCACCTGCAGGTCAAGCACCTGGCTGATATTGCTTTTATCGGCATCTTTCAGCTGCAAACGGATCGGCACCTGGTTAAAAGCATGGGGCAGGTTCAGGTTACCGGATGGCATACCCGATAAGGCAGCCTGAACGGTAGCGGTTACCTGCGCAGTGGCTACGCCATGGCGCATGGCTTTTTCTTTGTCAACCGTTACCTGGTATTCGTTCTGGTCGTCTTCCACCATCCAGTCGATATCTACCACATCTGCCGTTGAGGTCATCATTTGTTTGATCTGACGGGCAATGGCGATCTGCTGGTCATAATCCGGTCCGTATACTTCTGCCACCAGTGTAGAAAGAACGGGAGGGCCCGGAGGCACTTCCACCACTTTTACGTTGGCATTGTATTTTGCCGCGATCTGCTGAATAGGTCCACGCATTTCTTTCGCGATATCGTGACTCTGTTTGCTGCGCTCCGTCTTGTCTACCAGGTTCACCTGTATGTCCGCCACGTTATCCCCTCTTCTCAGGTCGTAGTGACGTACCAGTCCGTTAAAGCTGATCGGAGCTGAAGTACCCACATATCCTTCATAGTTCTTTACCAGCGGTTGCGCCGCCACATAACTGGCGATATCGGCTGCTACCGCCTGTGTTTTTTCGAGTGTGCTTCCTTCGGGCATATCGATCACCACCTGGAACTCATTCTTATTATCGAATGGCAGCATTTTTACGGCTACAGATTTGGTATAGAACAATACCATCGATCCCAGCAGTATCACAACGGTACCCATGATGAAGGCCCATCTTTTCCAGCGTGTTTCCAGCATGGGCAGCAGGAAGGAGGTATAGATCTTGTAGATCTTACTCTCTTCCAGTTTTTCACCATGGTGGTCTTCGTGGGCGGCACCTTTTTTCTCTTTCTCGCGGAGGAAGAGGTAACCCAGGTAGGGTGTGAGCGTCAGTGCCACGATCAGTGATAACAGCATGGCAATGGATGCGCCGATCGGCATAGGACTCATATAGGGTCCCATCAGTCCGGACACAAATGCCATCGGTAAAACCGCGGCAACTACCGTGAAGGTTGCCAGAATGGTGGGGTTACCCACTTCATTGATGGCATAGATAGCTGCCTGTAATGGCGGCAGTTTGCGCATCTTGAAATGCCGGTGCATGTTCTCGGCAATAATGATGGAGTCATCCACCACGATACCTGTAATGAATACCAGTGCGAACAGGGTGATCCGGTTCAGCGTGTAATCCATCATATAATAACTGAACAGGGTAAGGGCGAATGTTACAGGTACTGAGAGGAATACCACCAGTCCACCGCGCCATCCCATGGCCAGCATTACGAACAGGGTCACCACCACGATGGAAATAAACAGGTGGAACAGCAGTTCCGATACTTTATGCGATGCGGTATCGCCATAGTTGCGGGTTTCACTTACCTGTACATCGGAAGGAAGCAGGCCTTTTTTCAGGTGTTCTACTTTCGCTTTCACCTGGGTGGCCAGTTTCATGGCATCGGCGCCTTTTTTCTTGCCGATAGCCAGGGTTACAGCGGGGTAAGAAGCTTTGTATTTTTTGTAGCCGGCAGTATCTGCCTTGCCATATCCATAAAATACATATTGTGATGCGGTAGAAGGGGCTTCCTCTACTTTGGCCACCTGCTTCAGGTACACTGGCTGGCCCGCTTTCATGCCCACCACCAGTTTTGCCACATCTTCTGCGCTGTTCAGGAAGTCGCCTGTCTGTACAGAAAAAGCAGAGTCGGTCTGCACCAGGGTACCTGCATCAGTTTGTGTGTTGCCTGCCTGTATGGCTTTGCTGATGGTGAGGAAATCAACCCCGTTCACTGCCATCAATGACTTGTTCAGTACCACTTTCACTTCACGGTTCCTGCCGCCTGAGAGGCTGATATCAGCAACATCCGGAACTTTCTTTAATTCATTGGATAGCTCCTGACCGATCAGTTTTAAACGGTAGTCGTCGTATTGTTCGCCCCACAAGGTGAGCGCCATCACCGGTACATCATCAATAGCCCTTGTTTTGATCAGGGGCAATGTGGTGCCCTGCGGCATCGCATCCATGTGTTTCATGAGTTCACTGTACAGTTTCACCAATGAACGCTCCACATCTTCACCCACATAGAACTGCACGATCAACATGGCTTGTCCCTTCATGGAAGTGGAGTACACATATTCCACACCCTTGATATTGGAGATGAATTTCTCCAGGGGTGCAGCCACTTTGGTCTCTACTTCTTTGGGTGAAGCGCCGGGGTAGCCAATAAAGATATCGGCCATGGGAACCTGTATCTGCGGTTCTTCTTCACGGGGCATCAGGAAAGTACTGTAGGCACCGATGAGGAGGAAAGCGAACATCAACAGGATGGTCAGCTTTGACTGTAAAAATGCTTTGGCTATATTACCTGATAGTCCTTTTTCCATAGATTATTTTTTGATGGTTACAGGCGCACCGTTGTATAAGTTGCCTTCTGCTGACAGAATAAAGGTTTCGTTAGCGGCCAGTCCGGATAATACTTCTACCTGGTCGCCGGTGGTATTGCCCAGTCGTAACCAGCGCAGCAGCGCTGTATTTTGTGAGCTTACGGTGTACACACCTGATAACTGATCGCGGGTTACAATGGCTTTGGTAGGGATCAGGATCTTGCCTGCCTCTTTTGTTGTATGGGTAATATTTCCTTTTACCGGTATGCTCAGGTGAACATACATACCTGCATATAATTGTTTGGCTTCGGCAGCAGGGACAGCGATCTTTACGATATACTGTCCACCCGTGAATTGTGAAGAAGGATTGATCTGGCTTACTTTTCCGGTAATGAGTTTGTTCACGGATTCGATACTCATTTTCACCTCATCTCCCAGTTGTACAGAAGCAATCTGGTTCTCCGGAATGGAGGCGCTTACCTGCAGGTTACCGGATTGCTCCAGTGTCAGCACAGGCATGCCCGGGTTGGCCATGCTGCCCGCATCGGCCAGTTTCTGGGTAATGGTGCCGGAGAAAGGTGCGGTCACATGTGCGTAGGTCATCTGCGCATTCACTTCGTTGCGCATTTGTCTGGCGGCATCCACACTGGCTTTGGCCGATTGGTATTGTAAGGTTATCTGGTCCAGTTCTTTGGCGCTGGCACTTTGTTGTTTGTACAGGGCTGTGTACCTGTCAAAATCCTTTTGCGCAGAACGCAGAGCGGCTTCTGCCTGTGCGATCATGGCATCGGTCTGTGCCCTTTTGGCGGTAATGTCTGTGCTGTTAACAGAAAAAAGCAACTGTCCTGCAGAAACACGATCGCCCACTTTCACTTTCATCTGGGTGATATAACCCATTACGCGGGTACTGATGTTAACGGATTGGCTGGCTTCTACCTGTCCGCTGGCATCAATAACCCCTGCCTGCACAGATGAACCGCCTGCAGTGGCTGTTTGTACCGTTATGGGTGCTTCGCTTTTGGCGGCTGTCTCTGTTGTGTTGCCGGAGCAGGCTGCCAGGGAGATCACTGCCGCAGCGGCGAGCAGGGAAAGATTGAGTCTATTAACTATCATAGCAATGTATTTGCGGGTTAATTATTTGGTGGTGGTTAAGAATTGTAAATAGGTAAGCGTGCTTTTCTGCATGAACTGTGCCTGTGCCAGCAACATTTTCTGCTGTGCCAGCTGGTTTTGTGCCATCAGTACATCGGTGGTGTTCACCAGGCCCTGGTTATAGCGGTTGCGGATGATGCGTAAAGCTTCTTCTGCCTGTTCGGCAGCAGTGGTCTGCTGGCTGATCCGGTAACGGGTGTCGTCCAGCTGGCGTTTGGTTTTACGGATATCTACCGTACCCTGTTGCAGCTGTTCCTGTAATTGCTCCTGCAGTTTTGTTTTTTCGAGTGTTTGGGTGGCGGCTTTGTTCTTTGCCTGGTTGCCCTTGAAGATATCCCATGACAACTGGATACCTGCGAAATAGGCATTGGCACCGAATCCGAAGACCTTTTTATCGTTCAACTGGTAGTTACCAAAAGCATTCAGTTTGGGCAACATGGAACTTCGGGTGCTTTTGATGGCCAGGTCGTAGGCCGATAAGGCTGTATTCATGGCCCTGATATCTGAACGTGCGGTTGAAACGCTGTCGGAATAATCAGCCACGGATAATACAACGGGCTCTGTGCTGTAAACCTGTCCGGCTTCCGTATTCATTAACTGGCTCAACTGGTCCGAGATGTTGCTGATCTGTGATCGGGCCTCGGCAAGCTGTGTCTCTACTGTTTTTACCTGTACTTCCACCTGCAATAGGTCTGATTTCTGCAGTAATCCCTGCTGGTAGCGGTCGTTGGTGAACCGGTAGATCTCTTTTACGGTGGCCAGGGCATCCTGCAGGACCTTTAAGGCTTCATAAGCAAATTCGAGTTGCAGGTAAGTGTTGGTCACCTGCATGGTAATGGCTTCTTGGGTGCGTTGGGTTTTGAAAGCGTATACTTCTGATTCTTTCAAGGCCGCTTTGCGCAACAAGGTCATGTCTGGGTTAAAGAGGGGCTGCTGCACACTCAACTGTGTCATCACGTTGGATGTGGCGCCCGGGCTGTTCAGTACGGCAGGGTTAAAATCGCTAGCCTGTACCTGTGCCTGCTGTAGTTTGAAACCAAAGGCATTCAGGGGCTGGTTGGTAGTAAAACCTGTATAAGAAAGGTTTACCTGTGGCAACCAGATGGCTTCTGTTTGTTTGAACTGGGAAAGGGAGATCTTTTCAGCGGTTTTGGCAATGGTCACCTGGCTGTTCTGCTCCTGTGCCAGTTTGATGGCATCGCTGAGCAGCAGGGGTTTGGGATTGCTCTGGGCTGTAGCGGCTACGGCAGAAAATACCGTTGTCAGGGAGAGCGTCCAGCTACGCAGAAAATAAGAAATACGGCTTTTATATGTCATATGCTTCTTTTTGTGGAAGCAAAAGTACCAGCCCAAAAAAGCCTGTACTGTAACATATGTCACATATCCCGTAAGTGAGTTGGGGAGGCTTAATCCTGCAGTTCTTCGCAGTAGTAACCCGCTTGTTGTAGTAAGGTTTCAACCGACCGGGCCGATAATGTGCCTGCTTCTATGCGGAGTACATTATCGCAGTCGTGCATGTCCACATTCCAGCGTTGTATACCCGGAATGGTTTGTAAAACCGTTCTGGCCTGGTCAACCAGTTCGGAATTGTGCAGGTTGGTCTTGAAAACGAGGATATTCATGGTATGGATTATGTTTTAGCTGATATTTTCTGTTCGGTCAGGGCAGCTTTTGTGCTAATGGATACCCGCATCGGCATCCTGGTTCGTTTTACCCCACATGCGGCAACGGTTGCGCCATTCCTGTTTGATCCGCTCTTTTTCTTCGGGCGTCATTCCCTGCCATTTCTCCTTGATCTCCTGTTTCCAGTGGCCATTCTTCGGACGGCAGCCCCATCCGCCAACGCCTCCGAACAGGATCTTGCTCAGCAGCAGTAACCCCAATGCTTGCCAGAAGCTGATCTCCGAAACGCCACTGACGGCCGGTGCCAGTACCTGGTTCCACAATGCCATCACCACATAACCCAGTAGGCTACCGAATACTAAGGCCAGTACAATGAAACCGGCGATCTTTTTTATCCAGAATTTCTGATTCATAGTAATCTTTTTAGGTAAATAATAATTCGTTCCGCAAACTGCTAAGCCTTTCCCTCAAATGAAGTACGGCATATCGTTTCCGGCTGAGTAAGGTATTGATGCTGTCTCCCGTCTGTTCCGAAAGGGTCTTGAACGGGATGCCCTCTATTTCGTTTAATATGAATACGTCCCGTTGTGCCTGGGGCAGCTCGTTCAGCGCGTCGTGAAGTGCTTCCCAGAAAAGGTTACGCAGATAATCGGTCTCGGGATTGTTCGATTCGTCGAAGAAGAGGTTGGTCCAGTCAAAACCGGCTTCGTCATCAGCTTCCGTATACACATCTTCGAGCAGATCGGGTTTCCGTTTGCGCTGCCGGTCAGTGATCTTGTTACGGGTAACGGTGAATAACCAGGCCGTCAGTTGTTCAATGGGTTGTGTATTGCCGATGAACTGGTAGAATACATCCTGCAGGATATCTTCGGCATCCGCTTCATTGGTTACCCTTTTACGGATAAACCCCATCAACCGTTTGCTGTACGTGTTGATGACGTCGGTGATCGTATTCCTTCGGGTTTCGGCCATTTGGGCAGGTATCGTCAACGCCTTATTCATCTATAAGAACGGTAGACGGGTAAGGCAAGGTAATATTTTAGCCCCGGAAATATTTTTAACTGCCGTAAGGGAGGTGAATATCGAATATTGAACAAGGAATGATGAATGTTGAAGTGGCTCCCGGTCAACATTCATCATTCCTTGCTCATCTGTTCAACATTCCATATTCCTCACCTGAGTTCTCCTGCGGCTTCATGGTCGTCGTATTGGTTGCGCAGGCGGAGCAGTTCCTTTTTCATATCGGCCAGGATACCCTGGTACTTTTGGTCATTCACCAGGTTGGTGAGTTCGGCCGGGTCTTTCTGCAGGTCAAACAGCTGCCATTCGTTAACGGTGTAGAAATAGAGCAGTTTGTAACGGTCGGTTCTAACCCCTACGTGTTGCAATACGGTATGGTCTGCCTTGTATTCATAAAAATGGTAGTAGAGACTGTTCCTGGGCAATGTTTTGGTGGGATTTTCGAGAACAGGCCGCAGGCTCAACCCCTGCATATTGTCAGGTATGGAGGCTCCCGCAACATCCAGGATAGTGGGTGCATAGTCGATGTTCTGCACCATGGTATTGGTCCTGGTTCCGGGTTTGATATGGCCGGGCCATCTTGCCAGCAAGGGAGACCGCATGGAAATATCATACATCCATCGCTTATCGAACCAGCCGTTCTGGCCAAGATAAAAACCCTGGTCCGATGTGTAGATCACCAGGGTATTGCCGGCCAGCCCGCTTTTGTCCAGGTAATCCAGTACCCTGCCGATATTCTCGTCTACCGATGCCACGCAGGCCAGGTAGTCCTGCATGTACCACTGGTATTTCAGTTGCAGCAGCTCTTTTCCCTGCGGACGCAGTTTGCGGATGGTTTCACCACGTTCCTTGTAGATCTCTATGAAACGTTTTCTTTCTGCAACCGGTACGCGATTGATGATGGAACTGTAATAATTGATCTCTGCAGAATCGGGTTTTAACCAGGGGATATCCATCAGGTAAGCGGGATCCACTTTCAGGTCGCTGGATAGTTTCATGTCGGGCAGGATGCTCATAGTCTGCAAACGCCAGGCAGCACCCCGTCCCGTAGTGTCGGTGTACAGGCTTGCCGGTTCGGGGAAGGTCTTGGTATGGTATAACTCCAGGTAGCGTAAGGAAGGGAAGAAATATCGATGCGGCGCTTTGTGATGTAACATCAGCAGGAAGGGTTTGGTACTGTCTCTTTTTTCCTGCAGCCATTGTAAGGACTCATCCGTGATCACATCGGTGGCATAGCCATGATAGGTGCTGGTATCGCCGTTCATGTGGATGATGCGCGGTTCATAGTATTGGCCCTGCCCCGGCAGTATCTTCCAGTAATCAAATCCGGTAGGGTAAGTGCTGAGATGCCATTTGCCGATCACGGCCGTCTGGTAACCGGCTTGCTGCATCAGTTTGGGCATGGTCTGCTGTGAACCGTCGAAACGGGAACGGTTGTCGATAAAACCGTTCTTATGCGAATGAAGGCCTGTGAGCAGAGTAGCCCTTGCGGGTCCGCAGATGGAATTACCCACAAATGATCGGGTAAAGAGGATACCTTCTTTTGCCAGCCTGTCGATATTGGGTGTCTGGATCAGTGTTTTGCTATAGGCACTGATGGCGTTGGCGTCGTGGTCATCGCTCATGATATAGAGGATGTTTGGTCTTTGCTGACCAAGCGCCAGTATCGGAACCAGACCGAGCAGGGTAAAGAGTTGTTTCATGATAGGGGTGTTCGTGAGTTGTCAATGGGCAATGGTGAATCGTGAGTAGTGAGTAGGGAGTAAGGGATATAGATTGATGTATAATAGCGGGTCATTCACAATTCACCATTGCCCATTACCTACTAACCACTCCCTACTCACGATTCACGACTCACGCGAAACAAATTACTGCTTTTATGATAACGGCGTAACTTTAGGATCTGAAAAAACAGACTTATGGAATTTGGCCGTGTGCCCGAATCTGAATTGGGAAATATTGATTTTCGGTTAGCGGCCGAACCCGTTTTTAACCAGGCGGTGCTGCCGGGTAAACCGGTTGCTGATCCCAAAGTGTACTTAGGTTGTGCCAAATGGGGTAGGACCGAATGGGTGGGAAAGATCTACCCACCCAAAACAAAGGAAAAAGATTTCCTGTCGCATTACGTAAAACATTATAACAGTATTGAACTGAATGCCACGCATTATAAGGTATATGGTGCTGAAGGCATTGCCAAATGGGCAGAGAAGGCGGGCGACAGGGATTTTGTGTTCTGCCCCAAAATGTACCAGGGTGTTACACACAGGGGCAGCCTGCTGAATAAGGATTTTATTACTTCCGAGTTCCTTCGTGGTATTGTGGCTTTTGAAAAACACCTGGGTCCTGTGTTCGTTCAGGTAAGTGATGCTTTCAGTACCCGGCGTAAAGAGGAGCTGTTCCGTTTTCTTCAATCGCTGCCCACGGATATGCAGTTCTTCCTGGAAGTCAGGCATCCCGATTGGTTTTCGGATGAACAGGTCCGGACGGAACTGTTTGATTTTCTCCGCTCCATCCGGATGGGGATTGTGATCACCGATACCAGTGGCAGGAGGGACTGTGCGCATATGCACCTGACGGTGCCCAAGGCATTTATCCGGTATGTGGGCAACAGCCTGCATCCGACGGATTATACAAGGGTGGACGACTGGATTAACCGCATGCAGTACTGGCTCAACAACGGGATGGAGGAGCTGTACTTTTTCATGCATATGCACGATGAAGCTTATTCACCCGAACTGACGGTATATATGGGGGATAAGCTGAATGCGGCTTGCGGACTGAACCTGATCAAACCGGCTTTTTTACCACCAACCACTTTATTCTGATCATATAAAAAATGTTTATGAAAAAATATCTGATCATACCTCTACTGTTGCTGGCCGGTTGTTCCGGCACCCGTGTGCTGCATACCGAAACAGGTGATAATGCAGACCTGACCAGGTACCAGAGCTTTGATTTTTTCCAGGTAAAAGCATCCGGCGATACAGTAAGTGCCTTGTTCACTGAGCGGATCAATGTATTAAAAGAAGCCATTACGGTGGAAATGGAGCGCCGGGGGTATCATTACACGACCAACCATCCCCAGTTGCTGGTCAATATCGGCATCCGTATCAAGGAAGAAGTGCAGACAAGGGAGACCGACTGGCGTACCGATGGTGCCCCCCGTTATATCGGCCAGCGTAATTACAGCTGGAAAAGCGAAGTGATAGAAGTGGGTCGTTACCATGAAGGCACAGTAGCCATTCACGTAGTGGATGCCGCTGAGAACAAAATGGTGTGGAGAGGTATTGTACGCGGCATTGTTCCGGAGAACCAGAAGAATGTACAGGCCGAAGTGCAGAAAGGCATCAGTATACTGTTTGATAAGTTCCCTGTTCCGAAGAAACAATAAAGGTCCCTGTTTCACCTGATCTCATACAATTCTTCCCAACGTGTGGTATAGCGCGGGCTGCGCAGCTCCTGGCGCATCTTCCAGTTTCGGGTGGTACCTGAAGCAGCAAACTTGAGTACGTCATCGCGCATGGCGAAGTTCACATTGTCGATCATGCTCATCAGCATGCGGTTCCTGTTACCGGAGGGCTCATTAAAAAGGTTACCCTGTATGGAACTGTCGGGCACGATGCCGCTTAACATGACCCCTGCTTTCTTGTACACTTTTGTGTGATCGTATAACCGCTCTGCCAGCGATACGGCTGGTTTGATGAGTTCATGCGTACAGGAAGTGGCCAGTGGCAGGATAATATGGCTGCTGATGGTGGGCCCATGCCTGAAATGAGTGCTGTGTGTCTGCTCGCGCGGCACCACGAATACACTGATGGTACTGGCCGCACTGTGCTGCCTGCGTAATTTTTCTGCAGCACGGGATGTGTAAGTGGCGATCGCTTCCTTGATGTCGTTCAGGTTGTTCACCGGGCTGCCGAACATGCGTGTGGTGGCGATCATCTTTTTGTTCACCAGTTCATCCAGCATCTGTATGCTCTCAATGCCCTTGAGTTCGCGTACCAGTCTGGCGCCGGTTACCCCACCCAGGTGTTTGGTGGCCCAGGCTGTGTCTTTGATGCTGAGGTCATATGCGTTATTGATATGGCTGTTGCGGAGTTTTACCGAGTACTGGTGTCCAATGCCCCATACATCTTCAATGGGCGTTCGTTGCAGTGCCTGCTCGGTTTTCCGGGGGGTGTCGAGTACGAGTACGCAGTTGGTGACCTGTTTGTGTTTTTTGGCCAGGCGGTTAGCCACTTTGCTCAGCACTTTGGTGGGCGCCACACCGATGGATACCTGTATGCCCGTCCATTGTTCCACGGTACTGCGCAGGTGCAGTGCAAATGCTGGTAGTTCTTCATTCGGTATATGCGAGAGATCGAGAAAACATTCGTCGACCGAATATACTTCCACAGCATTCCGGGGCAGTAGCATGCGCAGGGTTTCCATTACGCGCCAGCTGAGGTCGCCGTAAAGATTGTAATTGGAAGAAAAAGTGGCCACACCATATTTTTCTATCAGCGGTCTGGCCTTGAAATAAGGGCCGGCCATTTCAACACCCAACGCTTTGGCTTCATCACTTCGGGAGATGATGCAGCCGTCGTTGTTGCTGAGCACCACTACGGGCCGGTGCTGCAGGTCCGGCCGGAACAGGCGTTCGCAGGAGCAGTAAAAACTGTTGCAGTCAACAATGGCTTTCATGGCAATAGTTGCTTGATGATTGACGAAATATTTTTCAGACCGGATGAGTTTCCGATCTGCCGAAACAGGGTCGGAACGGTGCCGTGTGCGACGCAACGGATGCTGCACACGGCACTGTAGCCGGGCCCTGTCAAATGGTTCTGATAGAATGTACAACCACGCCCCATACCGCGTAACTGCTGAACTCGTCCACCTGAATATTGCCGTATTTTTTGTTTTCGGCCGCCAGTGTGGCGCCTTTGATCTGTACCTGTAAACGCCGCACCAATAACTCGCCGTTGAGTATGGCCACGATGATCTTCCCGTTCACTGCCTTGATGCTCCGGTCAACGATCAGCACATCACCGCTGAAGATGCCGGCATCTGTCATGGCATCGCTGTTCATGCGGAAGAAAAAAGTGGCCGGTTTGTTGCGGATCAGCTGTTCGTTCAGGTCAATGCCGCGTTCCATATAATCATCGGCCGCTGCACCAAAACCGGTGGCGTTGGCAGTGGGAATGTTCCACTGGTTGAATTTCTTGGAGCCTTTGTAGGCGGCTCCGTACCATGTTTCCCCGTCCATATAAATTAAATTTTGTTATGCTAAATTATTTAGTAAATTTATGCTAAAATCATTATCCAGGTAAAAATATGTTTATGGAAACAGGGTTAGTAAGCAACCGGCCGTTCCACGCGCCGGTGCAGCAGTTCTTTGAGTACCTGCTGGTAGCCAAACCGGATGCGGCAGTACATGATAAATTGGTACAGGAGAAACAGCGGTTTACCCTGCAATACCATGCGCCCATTGCCGAGAAAACAAAACCCCATATTACAGTGGCCAATTTTCTGGCAAAGGAAGAAATGGAGTCTACCATTATTCGCTGGATGCACCGCATCATCAGCAACCAGCAACGGTTCAGGGTAACGCTGGACAGGTACTGCGGTTTCAAACCCCATACCATTTATGTAAGGGTGCAGGACCACCTGCCTTTTCAGCAACTGGCCAGGGAACTGCAGGTGGTTGACCAGTATGTGCGGGGATATGGTTGTCCTGAAATGCACCTGATTACAAGGCCGCATATGACCATTGCACGGAAGCTGCCCGCAAGTGTATACCAGCAGGCGGAGGCCGATTATGCACAAAAGGATTTCCAGGCATCATTTGAAGTGAATGAGCTGGTGCTGCTGCGGAGGACACACCAGTTCGATGCCTGTAAACAGGTGAACGTGTTCGGCCTTCGGCCCTGACCCATCAGGTTCTTTTTCTGCCCGGCAGAGAGGCAACCAGGGAAAGAAGGTTTACTGTTGCGCATTCAGTGATCAGATCATAGTCATCATAAACATAATCATACCCATCAGCGCTATGCGATCAGATATATTGATGAATTACGCCACTGCTGAATATATGCTGGTGATAGAGCCACCGGAAATCTTGCGTGGCCAACTGCAGGCTGTAAAGAAACATTTTGCAGACAGCTACGATTGTGCGGCGGCGGTCATGGGCAGGCCACATATTACCCTGCTGCGTTTTCAGCAGTTTGAAATGATTGAAAAACGGATCATACACCGTTTACAGGTACTAACGGAAATGCATGCTTCATTTCTGGTAGAACTGGAGGATTTTAGCAGTTTTCCCACACATACCATCTGCTTTCGGGTCAGTACACAGACGCAGATAGGGCAGTTGATCAAATCATTGCGAACGGTGCAACACCTGTTGAAGATAGATAAGGAACGGAA
This sequence comes from Sediminibacterium sp. FW305-C-269, assembly GCF_058231045.1. Classification (NCBI taxonomy): domain Bacteria; kingdom Pseudomonadati; phylum Bacteroidota; class Chitinophagia; order Chitinophagales; family Chitinophagaceae; genus Sediminibacterium; species Sediminibacterium sp. FW305-C-269. Next base: position 1,269,408 of record NZ_JBIQXQ010000001.1, read on the forward strand.
ACCGCATTTTATTACCGAACCATATGTTACGCTGGCCACCAGGTTGCTGCCCTGGCAATATGAGAAAGGCTGGTTGGAAATGAGCCATACGCATTTCAGCGGACGTTTCATGGCGGAACAGCTGGTACTGCTGCGCAGAAGAGAGGGTGAAACAAAGTATGAAACGGTGAAAAGGTTTGTGATGAAGAATGAGAAGACGCATACGGTACAAGGCGCCTTGTTTTGATACCCGTTTGTAACAAGGATCGATGTATGGTGTAAAAATGAGTCCAATGGAAGAAGAACTGCCTAAAGAAAATACCTATTTGAAAGGCCGCGGCGCCCAGTTCAATCCGAAGAACCGCTTTTTGAAGAATGAGAAAGTGCGGGAACAGGTGGAAAGTATTGATGACTGGACCGAGCCTAACCTGGCCACGGTTTACCTGGAAGACCATGCCAAAAGTATTGTGAACAAGGTAGAGAGTCCGGATGTGGGCATGTGGTACAGCATGAACCCCTACCAGGGGTGTGAACATGGCTGTATCTATTGTTACGCCCGTAATGTACATGAATACTGGGGTTATAGTGCCGGCCTCGATTTTGAACGGAAGATCATTGTGAAGAAGAATGCGCCGGAACTGCTGCGTAAATTTTTGATGAACAGGAATTGGGAATGCGTTCCTATAAGTCTCAGTGGCAATACCGATTGTTACCAGCCTGCAGAAAAAAAATTCGAACTTACCAAACGCATGCTGGAAGTGTGCTATGCGTTTAACCAGCCCGTAGGAATGATCACCAAAAATGCCGGTATCCTGCGCGATAAAGTCCTGTTACAGCAGATGGCGGAAAAGAAGCTGGTAAGCGTGCTGGTCAGTATTACGTCCTTTAACGAAGACTTGCGGCGGGCGATGGAGCCCCGTACCACGACAGCACAGCAGCGTTTGCGTGTGATCAGGGAGTTAAGTGCCGCCGGTGTTCGAACCGGCGTGATGCTGGGTCCGATGATACCCGGGCTGAACGAACATGAAATGCAACGTATCATGGAAGCAGCCAGTAAGAATGGGGCTGTGTTCAGTGCGTATACCTTTATCCGGTTAAATGGAGCCATCAAACTGATCTTTCATGACTGGCTGTACAAGAATTTTCCCGACAGGGCCGATAAGGTATGGAACCTGATACAGCATGGCCATGGCGGTAAAGTGAACGACAGCCGTTATGGGGTACGCATGCGTGGCGAAGGGCCGATCTCCGACCTGGTGGCGCAGCAATTTAAGAAGTACAATAAAATTTACGGATTGAATGCAGAGCGCTGGGAGCTGGATTGCAGTAAGTTCAGAAGGCCGGGCGAGCAGGGAAAGTTGTTTTGAGATTCTATTATCCGGTAATCATTCTGATTTGTCTACCTTCAACGCATGAAAACAATCGGCCTTATTGGTGGGGTTACCTGGTTATCTACTGCTGAATATTATCGCATACTGAATGAGATGGTGAATGCCCGGGAAGGAGGCGTGAGCTCCGCCCGTATCATTATCTATTCTGTCAATTTCCAGGAAATCAAAACACTTACCGAAACCGGTGATTGGGACCGTATTGCCGACATCATGTGCGATGCGGCCCGCCGCCTGGAAAGGGCTGGGGCTGATTGTATACTGCTGGGTGCTAATACCATGCATAAGGTAGCAGATGCGGTACAGGAAGCCGTGGCCATCCCACTGGTACATGTGGCCGTAGTTACCGCCAATGCCATCAAACAGAAAAATATAACTACGGTTGCGTTGTTAGGTACCAAATATGTGATGCAGCAGGATTTTTACCGGCAAAAACTGGAAGAGCAGGGCTTGCGGGTATTGATCCCTTCGCAGGAAGACATTGATTATATCAACAACGCTATCTATACGGAATTTGCCAAAGGTGTTTTTACCGCCGAAGCCAAACAGCATTTCCTGCAAATTATTGATACCCTGGTGACACAGGGAGCATCGGGTGTCATTTTCGGCTGTACGGAAATCCCCATTTTGTTGAAACAGGAAGATTGCAGTGTTCCTGTGTTTGACACCACTTTACTGCACGCAACAGCCGCGGTTGATTTTGTATTGACGTGAACAATAGGAGCAGACCGTATCAATTCCTTATCTGGTTGAAACTGATTGTTTGCTTATGAATGAATGATACTTTCCGGTTATGCGAGATGGCAGGTTCCCATCGGGGTGAATGTTGTATCATCCGCATCACGATATCATTGAAAGCGTCATCGAAAGGGACAGTGATCAGTGGGTCTTTCACATTTCCATATTCATCGATGGTAAATTGGATTGAGATTTCTACTTTATCGCTATTGACCAGTTGATAACCTTTGGGCCAGTAAAGTTTTTTCTGCATGTATTCAGACCATTTGCCTATTCCACCTGGGAAAGAAGCGGGTTGGAACACCACACTGGTATCGGTATCGGGCACGCCCAACAGGGAAAAATATTTTCTGCTAAGCAGCCTGCCCCGATTGTATACCTCTTCTGCGCTCAGTTGGCCATTTTGGTGAAAAAACTGCCATTTCCCATGCGGCAGACCGATCTCCGACAGGCGCCCTGCGGCGGAAATACTGCCATTGTTGAACCAGCTAACGGATATCCGGATCCCATCGGGCCGGTATACGGTTGAATCGGACATATATCCATTGTTATGCCATTGCAAGCAAGTTCCGGTAACTTCTCCCTCATCATATCGGGTGGAATCTTTCATGACGCCGTTGGCATAAAAAGAAAGCCAGATACTGTCTTTCAGGTTGTTGGTGTATTTGCCGGTTGTTTCCAGTTGCTGGTTGGGGTAAAAAGTGTAAAACCTTCCCTGCTTAATGGTACAGCTGCTGTCTGAATAACCTGTTTTGGATTGCAGTCGCTTCGAAGGAAGATAATACCTTGACTGGATCCACCCGGAATCACTATGGCTGATCCTTGCATAAAATCTGGCCCTGCCGGTTCGCAGATATAGCCCTGGTAATCGTAAAACCGTTCTGTTGTTTGTGCTTTTGCCAGCTGGCATGACAGGTTCAACAACAGCAACAGGATGATCCCTTTATTCATGTATTGAAAATAAACAAACCCGGAATGATTCACAAATATCCAGAGCCTGGTAATGTTTCCTTCACACAGGAATAGCCTATAGTGTCGCTTATCCTGTCAAAAAGAACAAAAGGTTCAGCAGCTTTCCCTACGAAGCTTTATTTTCGCTGTAAACCAGGCAGCAACATGGAGGCAGTGATCAAAGCCATCGACGAACTTTTTGTGTCATCCGGTCATCCCCAACCCGACCGTATTGAGAAATTACCGCAGAGCGGGAGCGACCGTGTTTATTTCAGGATCTATTCCGGCACAGCCACTTTTATCGCCACCTATAACCTGAACCAGCGGGAAACCCAGACATTCATCTATTTCAGCCGTCATTTCATACAAGCCTGTTTGCCTGTTCCCAAAATACTGGCTGTGAATGCAGATGATACGATCTACATACAGGAGGACCTGGGCACAGAATCTCTGTTGAATAAACTGGAGCAGAACGGACATGGGGATTATGTATATGGATTGTTTCAGCAGAGCCTGTCTGAGCTGGCGCGCGTTCAGATCCTGGGAGACCAGGGGTTGAACTACGAGTGGTGCCTTACTGCCAAAGAGTTTGGTAAACAGGCCATCATGAGTGACCTGTTGTATTTCAAGTATTATTTCCTGGACACATTACAGCTGCCCTATGACAAGCAGGCCATGCTTGATGATTTCGATGCCTTGAGTACCTATCTTACACGTACGGAGAACAAATATTTTATGTTCCGCGATTTTCAAAGCCGGAACATAATTGTGAAAGAAGATAGAGTGAGCTTTATTGACTACCAGGGGGGCATGAAAGGTGCGCTGCAATACGATGTGGCATCCCTGCTATGGCAGGCCAAAGCGGAACTGAGTGAACAATGGAAAGATTCACTGCTCGACTATTACATGGACGAAGTGGATAAACTCCTGCAAAAACCGGTTGATCGCATCACTTTTGTGAGCCAGTATAACGGTTATGTATTGATCCGTTTACTGCAGGTGATGGGTGCCTACGGTTTCCGCGGATTGTTTGAGCGGAAGGCGCATTTTCTGGCCAGCATACCGTTGGCATTGCGTAACCTGAAATTCTTCATCGAACACAAACGTATCGGTATTGTAACCCCGGAGTTCGATCGTGTGCTGCGGTTGGTGGTTGCTGAAGAGATGATCAAAAGATTCGAGCCAATTCAGGCGAACGAAAACACCCCGCTGCTGATCGAGATCAACAGTTTCAGTTACAAAAAAGGAATTCCTGCTGATCCGACAGAAAATGGTGGTGGGTTTGTGTTCGATATGCGTGGCATCCTGAATCCGGGTCGTTTTGATGAGTATAAAACACAGACGGGTAAAGACAAACCTGTGCAGGATTTCCTGGAGCAGCGTACGCATATGAATGAATTCCTGAACAGTGTTTGGGACCTGATTGATATTACTGTGGCAGAATACCTGCGCCGCGGGTTCAGTCATCTGATGATCAACTTTGGTTGCACCGGCGGACAGCACCGCAGTGTGTATGCTGCGGAACAAACAGCCCGTCACCTGCGGAACAAATACAAGGTAAAAGTAAAACTGGAGCACACCAATCAGGCGAACTGGGTAAAGGACTTGCCTGCTTCCAGCTAATCCGTAATCCATCAATCTTCCAATCCATTCTGCATGAAAGCAATGATCTTCGCCGCAGGCCTTGGTTCCCGCTTGAAACCCTGGACCGATTTTCATCCCAAAGCCCTGGCTCTGGTAAATGGGAAGTCGTTGTTGCAAAGGAATATTGAATACCTGCAGCAGTTCGGTATCCGTGATGTGATCGTGAATGTGCATCATTTTGCCGATCAGGTGGTACAAGCCATCGAACAGCATCATGGATGGGGTAGCCGGGTAAGTATTTCAGATGAAACGGATGAAGTGCTCGAAACAGGAGGCGGGCTGAAGAAAGCCGCTGCTTATTTTGCGGGCGAGAAAGACTTTGTGGTCATGAATGCTGATATACTGACCCGGTTTGATCTGGGAGCCATGATACAGCAGCACCGATCCGGGAATGCGCTGGCTACATTGGCCGTAAGTGAAAGGGAGACTTCGCGTTATTTCCTGTTTGATGAAGAAAATATTCTTTCTGGCTGGCAGAATGTAAAAACAGGAGAGGAAAGGATCGTACGTAACCAGATCCCGCTTTTTCGCAAGGCTTTTAGTGGCATTCATGTGATCAATACCGACCTGCTGTCACTGATCACACAGACCGGTAAGTTCTCGATGGTTGATGTATATCTGGCTTTGGCGAAAGAACATATTATTTCATGTTATGACCATACCGGAGCCGTGCTGATCGATGTGGGCAAGCCGGAAAATATTCAAAAGGCAGAAGCCCTCTTTCCCTAATATTGATACATGAACAGGATCCGTTTTGCGATCGTAGGTTGTGGGGCTATTGCAGCACGTCATGTGGTGCAGATACAGACCTATGGCCAGCTGGTAGCTGTTTGTGATGTGGTCGCTGATAAGGCACTTTTATTTGCAAGCAAATACCGGGTTCCCTGCTACTTTACGATAAATGATCTTCTTGCTGGTGAAACAGTCATTGATGTGGTAGTGATCTGCACACCCAATGGATTGCATGCCGACCAGTCTGTTCAGGTCCTGCAAAAAGGGATTCATGTTCTGGTGGAGAAACCCATGGCTCTCACGGTTTCCGATTGCGAGCGGATGATGCAGGCTGCGGAGCGGTCCGGAAAACAATTGTTCACCGTGATGCAGAACCGTTTCAACCCTCCTGTTCAGGCCGTTAAGAAAATACTGGATGCAGGAGGTTTTGGACAACTGTATGGTATGCAACTCACCTGCTTCTGGAACCGAGATCAGCATTACTATCAAACATCGGATTGGCGGGGTACCCAATGGCAGGATGGCGGTGTGCTGTTTACACAGTTCAGTCATTTCATCGATCTCGTATATTGGTTTTTTGGTGAAGTGCAGGAGGTACTGGCCATGACTGAAAACCTGGCACACAGGGATGTAAGTGAAATAGATGATTGCGGAGCGGTTATTCTGCAATTCGGGAACGGCATGATCGGCACCATTCATTATTCGGTGAATAGTTTTCAGCAGAACAGGGAGGGCTCGTTGACCATTTCCGGCGAAAAAGGAATGGTGAAGATCGGCGGATCGTATCTGAATACGATCGAGTATGCGTCTTTCCATGATGTGGTATTGGAACAGCTGCCTGCAGGTTCAGGTGCCAATGAATATCCAACTTACCAGGGCTCCATGAGCAATCACGATAAAGTGTATGAAAGCCTGGTGAATACGCTGGAGTACGGCACACCTTATTACACCAGCAGTCGGGATGGACTGAAAACGGTGGAGATCATAGAAAAGATCTATCATGCTGCCAATTTGCGCTAACTTAGTTGACTGTCAGAATGAAATATCAACCAACCCATATCGGCATTCGTGATGTGCAATTCGGGGAAAATGTCCGGGTAGTTGTGCCTTGTAATTTATATGGCTGCCAGATCGGTCGTGATTGTTTTGTAGGTCCCTTTGTAGAGATCCAGAAAAACGTGGTGATCGGGGATCGTTGTAAAATTCAATCACACACTTTCATCTGCGAAAAAGTGACGATCGGATCTGATTGTTTTATCGGTCACGGCGTCATGTTTGTGAACGATACTTTTCAACAAGGAGGCCCGGCGGGTGACCTTACTTTATGGAAGGCAACCCATATTGGTAACCAGGTGTCCATAGGAAGTAATGCCACTCTGTTGCCTGTTACCATCTGTGATCAGGTAGTGGTGGGAGCCGGATCGGTAGTTACCCAAGATATCACGGAACCCGGCGTATATGCGGGTAACCCTGCGAGGAGGATTCAATGAGTGGATGAGTGAATGAGTGGATGAGTGAATGAATCGTGAGTCGTCAGTCATGAGTGACGGTTGATACAGACTCCCTACTCACGACTGACGACTCACTACTCACGATCCCTACACTTTGATATAGATCTTCTTCTTATCCAACAAGTACACAATTGACCAGTACATGGCAATCATGCATAAAGCATATAGCAGCGATCCAACGCGGAGGTCGGTAGATAGGTTCTTGCAGATATGCTCATAAAACCAGGGAAAAGCGGACGTATACACGGGTTTGCCTTCGGGAGAAATATGATCTTCCCAGCGGAACAAGGCCAGCATCCTTGGTAAAAAACCGCTTAATACAAAAATGAACAGCGGATTCTTTCCAAACACATCAAAAAACCGGCTCCAGGTACCTCTTTTTTCCTTGAACTCGATCAGGAAAATGAGGGTGCCGAGTACCAGTATGGCAAGACCGGAGGTATACAGCGTATAACTGCTGGTCCAGATCTTTTTGTTGATGGGAAATACCAGGTCCCAGCAATAACCGGTGAATACAAGTACCAGTCCCGCTACAAATAGATTGGATAACATTTCAAAACTCTTTCCTTTCTGCTGGATGTATTGTCCAACCAGGAAACCAAAGATCACCTGGACAATGGCAGCAAGCGTACTTGGTAGTCCTTCGGGGTCAAAGGGAACGCCTTCGCCTTTGTAAATATGGGTTACACCCAGGAGATTGATGTCGATCTGTGTGCCAAACCAGCCCTGCAAACTGTAGGGGTCACCAGGTGCTCCCAGCAGCAGGCAGATGAGCCAGTATACCAATAATAAAATTCCGCTGATTACAAAAGAACCCCTTGCTTTGGCATAAAACACGATCACTGAAGCGAAGCAATAACAGAGCGCGATTCTTTGCAGTACACCCAGTATTCTAACATTTTCCCAAGGTTTGCCTACCAGTGTTTCCCCATCCCATTTGATGAAGGGGCTCCAGTTCAGGAACAGGCCGATTGCAAAAATGAGTAAGGTTCTTTTGATTACTTTTTTCCAGAATACCCCCTGGCCTGCCTGTTCAAAACGGGGCATCACAAATGCCATGGCATTACCCACTGCGAAAAGGAAAAAAGGGAACACAAGATCCGTGGGGGTGGCTCCATGCCAGGGTGCGTGTTTCAGCGGACCAAAAATATGGCCCCAGCTACCCGGGTTATTGACCAGTATCATCAGGGCAACAGTGGCACCCCGGAAAACATCAAGCGAGTAATAGCGTTGGTTCATGGCAGGCGTTTATGGAATGAAGATAAGAAAGTTAGCTGCATGGTTTACCGGCTTTTCCCTTTGAATGGGTTTGGATAGTTGTGATTTCTTTCACGGGTTACTAGCTGTAATTATTGTTACTTTGTGGCTTACCTATATCATTTATTTGCGTATGAGCAGAAATGTATTGATCACAGGCGGAGCGGGATTCATTGGTTCCCATGTGGTGCGTTTACTGGTGAACAAATACCCGGATTACCGGATCATCAACCTGGATGCTTTGACCTATGCCGGCAACCTGGAAAA